>NZ_JACXAD010000047.1 GCF_014699115.1 Hymenobacter montanus | reverse complement strand
CAACGCCGCCCATGCCCGGTCACTGATTTCATCCAGATTGCTCACGAACCCAAAGATAATTGTCCGTACAGCCTAGTACACCTGCTGCCGCAGCCCGGGCAAGCCAGTTTACTACCCGCCCAGAGGGGCCACCGGTCGCCGGGGGGTATTGGTCGTTAGCCCGCCCGTACAGCGGGGTGAGGCCGCCGGGCTGGGGCTGATTGTGATGCAGGAGCCGCGCGGGCGGCTGACAGCCTGTGGGGCCAGCGAGTTGCCCCGCGACAGAGCGACCCAGCCTGCGAGCCGAAGCTTCAGCGGCACTGGTAGAGGAGGCGCAAGGTGTCGTCTGTAGCGCTATCCGGGAAATTCAGATAGGCAATCACTTGGTCGGCCGGCACCATCGCGTAGCTGCTGTAATGGGCAGGCGCAGTAGGCGCGCTCAGCGGTCGTAACTTGGACAGATTGTGGTTTCATATGTAGAAAGTAAGGTCAGCCAATGATTAGCTCCGGTAATACTACAAACTTGCCCAAGAGGCATCTCTCCCCCTAATACCGGACGCACCCGCTTGGATGAACAACCTCAGCAGTAGGACAAACGACAAAATCCCTTGTTCCTAAGCACCTATCCGAAAAATGCCAGTCCTAGAAAAATAGCACGTCCGGCTCCTCTGGCGTTTGCGAAGTCGCAGCCTCCCGACCGCGAGAGTAGATCCAACCGAATGATTTACTGCTCGGTAAAGATGCTTCGACAAGCGGACGCCAGAGGAGCCGGACGTGCTGCTTATTTTCCGGATAGGCGCTAAGTGCGGAGGCCCCGGCTAAGCTGGTGAGCCGGTCACGAACTCACCTGAGACGACGGTACTACCTACTTCCAACCGCACCCATACCGCGGTGGTTAGCTCGCGCTGGATTCACTGTCTTCGGAAACCTCCCTTAGCCAAACACTATCATCTCATCAAGTCAGAATGGGGTTGGCAAAGGCCCGGTAGAAAGGCTGATAAGCTAGCTTTGTGCGTTACTTGCCGCATCACCCGCTTTGAGGCATGAACCAGCCAACGCGTAGCCTGCACTACTTCTTTACCGGGCAGCCTTTCTCCGATGGGGTTCGCACGACGCTGGCCATCTTGCTGCCCGCGCTGCTGCTGGCCCAGTGGGGGCAGTTCGAGGTGGGCCTCACCATTGCCACCGGGGCCGTCTGCGTGAGCGTGACCGACACCCCGGGTCCGCCGGCCCACCGCCGCAACGGCATGCTGGCCGCGCTGGGGCTGGTGTTCGGCACGGCCTTGCTCACGAGCGTAGCGGCCACCAGCGGGTGGCTGCTAGGGCTGGAGATTGGGGGGCTCAGCTTCCTGCTGACCATGTTTCTGGTGTGGGGCGCCCGGGCAGGGGCGGTGGGCACGGCCGGCCTGCTGAACGTGGTGCTGCTGCTGGCCCATCCCCCCGCGCTGGGCCAGGCGCTAAGCCACGCGGGGCTGTTGCTGCTCGGGGGGCTCTGGTACGCGGGCCTGGCCGTGGTGGCCTACCAGGTGCGGCCCTACCGGCCGGCCCAGCAGGCCCTGGGCGAGTGCGTGCACGCGCTGGCGCGGTTCCTGGAGCTGAAAGCCCGCTTCTACAACCCCGCGACCGACCTCGACGACGACTACCGCCGCCTCGTGGCCCAGCAAGTGGTGGTGAATGAAAAGCAGGAAGCGACCCGCGACTTCCTCTTCCGGACCCGCCAGATTGTGAACGAAACCACCAGCACGGGCCGCCGCCTGGTGCTCACCTTCATCGAGACGGTGGATTTGTACGAGCGCATCACCGTGAGCTACTACGACTACCGCACGGTGCGCGAGGCGTTCGGGGCCAGCGGCGTGCTGCTGGAGGTGGCCACGCTCATCCGCCACATCGCCACCGAGCTCGACCACCTCGGCATCGCCATCCAGGCTAACCGGCCTTACGAGGGCCCCGGGCCCGACCTGACCGCCGAGTGGGGGCGCCTGCAAGCCCGCATCAGCACCCTCAAAGCCGACTCCCCCGCCGAAGGCAGTCCGCGGGTCCTGCAGAAAATCCTGGTTAACCTGCGCGACATCATCCGGCGCGTGGGCAACATCCGCCGCTACTTCGACGAAAGCCTGACCGCCAACGCGCCCGCCCCCAACCGCGCCGCCGACCACGCCCGGTTCGTGGCCCACCAGGAAATCGAGCGGCAGGCCCTCAGCCAGAACTTCACGCTGAAGTCCTCCGTCTTCCGCCACTCCGTGCGCATGATGCTGGCCTGCCTCGCCGCCTTCGCCGTGGCCGAATGGCTCTGGCACAGCCGCCACAACTACTGGATCCTGATGACGGTGACCATTATGCTCAAGCCCGGTTTCAGCCTCACCCGGCAGCGCAACACCGAGCGCATCGTCGGCACCCTGGCCGGGGGCGCGCTGGGGGCGGCCATGCTCTGGCTGGTGCCGTGGCCCTACGCCCGCTTCGCGGTGCTGGTGGTGTTTATGGTGATCGCGTACAGCTTTCAGCGCACCAAGTACGTGGTGACAGTGATATTCCTGACGGCCTACCTGCTCATCCTGTTCAGCTTCCTGGGGCTCAACTACCTGGGCGTGGCGGAAGAGCGCATCATCGATACGCTCATGGGCTGCGCCATTGCCTTCGGGGCCGGTTACTTCCTGTTTCCCAACTGGGAGTCGGAGCAGCTCACCGACCTGATGGCGGCGGCCCTGCGGGCTAACCTGGCTTACCTGCGGCAACTGGCCAGCCGCCTGGCGGGCCGGCCCCTGCCGCCCAACGAGTACCGCCTGCTGCGCAAAGCCGTGTACGTGAGCGGGGCCAACCTCGCGGCGGCCTTCCAGCGCATGCTCACCGAGCCCAGGAGCAAGCAGCACCGCCCCAGCCAAATCTACGAGTTCGTGGTGCTGAACCACATCCTGTCGTCCAACATCGCCGCCCTCACCGATACGCTGCGGCAGGCCGCGCCCGCCGTGCCGCCCTTTCCGCCCGAGAGCCGCCGCGCCCTCACCAGTGCCCTGGCTGGCCTGCAGAAAAGCCTGGCCCGAATCGCGCCCGCCCCGGCCGAGCCGGCCCCCGAGCTGGGCCCCGCCGAGCCCACGGTGCCCGTCGCGCCCGATGATAAGCTGCTGCTGGAACAGCTCACCTTCCTGCAAAAAGTGAGCGGCGACATTAGCCGGGTGACGGAGGTGCTGGTGAGTTAGCCCCGGAGCCTAAGTAAGCGTCCGAAAAAGCACGGCCTGCTTCATCTGGCGTCCTGCTGAGGCAGGACGCCAGATGAAGCAGGCCGTGCTAAAATACTACAATTACTGCTGGTTGACTACTTACCTGTGAGAAGAGAAGAAAACCCGGTCTTCTTGTACAGAGGGCGCGATTCTCTGTCAGGAAAAATCAAGTTTCTTGACCAAGCCAGGTTGACTTTCTGCCTGGTCTTTTCTCCTGGCGTCATAAGGGGTTCTGCTTCGGGTTGCGCAGTGCTTTGCGAAGTGCCCGAAGCAGAACCCCCCAACTAGTGGCTTAGTACAGCCTATGCACTTAGTACAAGTAGTTTAGCGCCTTTACGTCGTTGGCGGTGAAGGGCCGGTCGCCGCCGTCCTGACAGGCCAGCATCCAGGATTTCGCCTCGAAGCCGGCGGAAGTTCCTGGTATAAACACGGCGCCAGCCGAGCCAGCCGATTCGCCTCCTCCGCTGCCGCAGCTCCGGCGCGTGGCGTAATCGGTGTGCCGAAATCCGATGCAGTGCCCCATCTCGTGGGACAGCACCGTCGCCGCGTAATTCACGCTGTTGATATTACCCAGCGAGGCCGGGTTCGCCTTGATGGTGCCGTACGGGTTGCCGCCGCTGGGAAAGCCCGCGACCGCGCCGCCCTCGCTCCACTTGAGCACTTTGATCATGCCACCCGATGAAACGCGCCTAAAAGTTACGCGCAAGTTCTGCGCGTTATAGCGACGAATCGCTTCGTCGAGCCCTCTTTGGTACGAGACCGGGAAATTAGCCACATCCATGCTAACGGTTATTTGCCGAGGCAACCCGCTCACCAGGTTATTGGTGTGGTACTGCTCCTCGTCTCCCACGCGTAGGTTCGTGGTGCTCGGCTTAGCGGTCAAATCAGCCGGCGTCAGAAAAATGTCGTTTTCGACCACGTACCCGCCTTCTGTGCGGCGTGCATCAAGGCTGGAGAAGCCCAGTGCTTTGATCTGGGCGCGAACCGCATCGGTAATGGGCTCTTCTGAAGGAGCGGAGGGCTCCACTGCCTTCTTCTGGCAAGATTCCGTGAAAAGAGCCGCCGTGGCCAGAAAACCTAAGGCTACATACTTAAAGTGTGTATTCATGTTGGTGTAGAGGAATGGGTAAAAAAGGAAAGTGGCTGAAAGCAGACTTGCCCAAAAAGCCCAAAATCAGGCGTGGCAAGCGAGATACTTCTTAAGCAAAGCTATCCCGGCTTCCGACCGCTTCCTCATCCCGGCAAGGACCGCTTGGACAAACGACGTGCAGCTCAGGACGAACAGCAGGATTAGTTGGATCTAGTTGAGTCCAGTCCTCACCGATCAGTGTGTAGCCACAGCGCTTTCAACGTCAGGGCACGGCTTTGAGGAAGTTAAAAGCGAAGAGTTAACAAGCTGACACCCCATCTTTTAACTCGTTACGGTGAAGGTGAAACTGCTCTAAGAAGCTGTTTAAGTTATTTTCCATTGTAAATCAGCCTCTTGCAAATGCACAATGGACTTAACGACGCCGACTGGCCCACGCCTGCACCCGGTGTATTTCGTGGCCACCAAGCTCGTGGGCCTGCGGACCTGCGGCTGAGCCAAGACTTGGAGGACTTGGTGCATGTAGTCGACAACCACCGCGAGCTGACCAGCGAAGTAGCGGCTGCGGCGGCCGAGGTACAGGCGGCCATCAAGCAGGGGCTTAGCCTACCCGGATTTTCGAGAGGTCGTAAAATGGACCTTGCCTTACGGCTCGGGACACGAGCGTCGGTTAGAGATTGAACGGCGCCTAGAAAATATCGCTGGTTGTGGGGCTAGGTGAAAGCAAGGAGCACGGGTAAATATTAGATTAGTACCGATAATCGGTCCCAATTGTATGCCAGTGCGCCTACTGAGACGAACTGTCAAGCGGCCTACATTAAAAGGTGACCCTGCCTATAAACAGTTGACGAGTGGTTCCACTACGGGCGGCAGAAAACTTTGAACAGTCCGCCTATAGCGGATACACTGCTCCATGTGGAATGCAACAGGTAGATAAACTGAATTATCTGACCTTTGGGTTTAGGCTTGAGGCGCTCCCGCTCGAAAACCTGCTTAGACATTCCGTCCCCCATGACAATCCACACTTCGCGGGTAGCTGATGGATGACGCACAACCTTGTGAATCTCCTGCCACAGCTTTTGTCCAGTCAGGCTGGTAGAATTTACCCGGGTGCGTGGACTCACTTGCCCAACGTCCTTGAGTTTCCAGGCTTTGGTCCAGATTCGGGAGTCTTTTAACTTGCCGTCCCACTGCGGATTTAAAACGCCCAGGTTTTTGACGGCTTGCCCGCATACCTCGTGGAACGCAGAAGCGGATATTTGGTCAGTGGCCTCTTTGTATTTGGCGTGAATGAGGGCAATGCGCGGAGGATTCAGCTGCACCGCAATAAAATCCGCCAGTTCGTTACCCAAGTCGTCGCAGATTAAAATGTCCGGGTTAAAGGTTTGAGATTGAAACAAAGACGATAATGGTTGCCTATCGTCGATGTAGTTGAACAAGCTGCCTGGCTGCCAAGCAGCGGTGCTAGTCCAAGTGGGATGATTCTTTATGCCTTTCTCACTGGTTATGTTAGCCAGCGCCGGTAAGCCAATGAGAATATCCACCAAGTCAATTTTACCCGTGGAGCGGCGCCCCCAGAGGGGCAGCCGTGACTTGAAGAACTGGCCGTGCGCGTAGATAAAGCCGTCCTCGATAATTATCCGGAACGCCTGTCGAGCGTTCAGGAAATGCAGGACACTCTGCCGGCGAGTAGCCTGCGCGCCCTGATGAGCATGCAGTTGCGCCAGGTCGGAAGAAACCAACTCAAACCGCTTCCGTTCGGCATGGTAGAGTAAGCGAACCTGAATGGTATTGTTATTCACCCTACATTCAAATTGGTCGTTGGTAACGTCCGCACAGGTATCATCAAAATGCAGTTCGACTGGACTGTCTGTGCCCACCGATTCAAGCGTGACATACTCATCCTGGATGTCTTCCATATCCAGCAGGATGTGGCTCGGCTGAGGATTGACGGGCGCGGGACAGTAGGCCGCGTATCGATTAAATAAGTCCGCCCCCTTGGTTTGATTGGCATCCAACTCCGTGGCCACTTCATCCAGCCACTGAATGTAGTCCCGGTAATGCACGGGGTCGGTAGTAAGCTGCGTGACGCGGCCTCGGGTAAAGCCAACATACCGGCGACGGAACACTTGGTTGCCGGTATTAACGGTACCGGACACCGTCGAGCAAAAGTGCGCGTAGTCGGCCAGCCCCGGGGCCAGGCTCTCAACTGCGCGGGCGCTGAGGCTGCGGCGACGGACGCTAAAGTTGCCCAGGTCGCTGTTCAGCAGCGACACCTGCGATACCCGGGAGGCCCCTGCGGGCAGCAGCCGCTCCAGTTGCTCGGGAGCTACCCGCTGGGCATGCTCCAGTAGGTAAGCGGGCGTTGCGCCCGAAGTATTGTAGAAAAACAGCCGTCCGCCTTGCTGGCGGATAATGGCGTAGCCCAGATTGAATTCCAAAAACGTCTGGTCAAACAACAAAGGAGAGGTATGGCACTTCGCATACAGCAAGACAATGGTCCCCGGCTCCGGGCTAACCTCATTGGTCAGTACGTAGTCATCTTCGTCCAATTCCTCCGCTAACTCGTCGCGTAAAGCTATCAATGAAAAGGTTACTGCTGGCCTAAAGATGCTGGCTGTTAGCCGAAAGGCCAGGTGTTCATGAAACTGCGGATTGTCAGCCGAAAAGCGCTCGCGGTAATTGCCATCCAAGTAAACCAAGTGGTTTTGAATCTCGCTGACCCGTGCGAACATCTCCTTTGGGCCGGCTTCGTGGCGGCCTCCCCCCAACCCTGCCTCGTAAGCAACATAGGCTTGCCACTTAAAGCGCAGCTTGTGGCGGGGGTGGCTAAACACGTACGCCTGCTGGTCGGGCTGCCGCCCCGGGTTGCGCAGGATGCGTCCCACTTGCTGAATCAAGGCCCGGGAGTTGGCCAGGGGCTGGTAGACGGCTAATAAGCAGAACGCCGGGTCGTCAATTCCCTCAATAAGCTTGTTTTGGTGCACCCAAAAAACAGCTGCATTCTGGCCTGGGTCGGGCACAGTCCGGTAGGAGGACCGCTCGTCATCGTCGGAAAAGTTGTCGTGCACCTCGACGACGGCATGGCCGTGCCGGCGCAAGTGAGCCGTGACCTCCCGGATGTCATCGCTAGTGGCGCAACGGACAATTACGCGCGGTTGCGTGACCGCTGAAGGTTTAAGGGATTGAAAATCGCCGGTAAAAAAATGGAGCAGTGCATCGATAAAGGCCTGCGGACTTTCCCCGTAGCTCACCTCTCGAAACTCGACGTGGCGGATGAAGTTGCCCGCTACGGCCGACTGGTGCAGGAACTGATATGCGTGGGCGTCGGCGATGTTAAAAAGCCGGTGGTCGTTACGATACGGCGTGGCCGTAAACAGCACGGTTGGCTTGCCAAGCGATCGCACTGCTTTCGCCCACTGCGGAGCGGGTTCTCGGTGCCCCTCGTCTACGAGTACCAAATCAATTTTAGCTTGCAGCGCGGCATAACTACCGGGGTATTTTGAACCGGCGTTGAGGCTGGCCGCGTGCAGACGTTCCAGCGATTGGTTGGTGCAAACAAAGACAGCCGGCGCCCCGCCGGCCTTGATAAGCACCTTAGCTGCCTCGGCTGCTCGAAACTCATAAACGGATTTTAAAGCCGGCCATGCGGTAATGCCTAACTTGCGCCATACTTCGGCAGCAATCTCTGCTTTCAGCTGCTTAGTGAGTTGCACCCACGGTGCAACTACCAGCACGCTGTGCACATTGGGCATTAATTGGGCTATTGCCGCCATGATGGCCGTTTTACCACTTCCCGTGGGCATACGTACCAGCGCAGCAGCCGGCACGCTTGCCGTCAGGTAATCTACCACCAATTGAGTTGCTTCGACTTGGTGAGGCCACAGGTTCACATTAGACCAGGCCGGAGGAGCCGGAGTGGGCTGCTGGGTCGCAGAACCAGATGCAGGAGAAACCATCCGACGAAAGAAATATGCTGGTGTAAGTGAGTATTGTGCTGAGGATATGGAACTTGCCTCCAAAAAAAGTACAAGTCAACATCAATCAGCAGTTTGTGCTTGGCAAGAACAGCTCTTGTCTATCCTTTTCCAGAAGTCGGCTTTAAGCTGTCATTGCCAGAAATGGGTGTAGACCATCTCGGCTTCCAGTCGCAGCGTTTCATGCTGTTTAGAGAAAACAAAAACCCGGCGGTCCTCCTCCGATGCCTGCTCATAGTCGGCAGTATAGCGCGGTAAAAGCAGTTGATTGAGTCCCGTTGGAGCGGGCTCAAGCTTCACCGAGCTGGCAGATTCTACCTCTTTTCCAACCAAGTTGCCTTTCCCAGTTTCCATGCCCGTTACTGCCAGCAGCAAGGGCGGCGCCATTTGGTGGCGCGAAACAACATCGAGGATGTTCGGGATAAGCGGGGAAAAAGCCCAAATAACTCGCCACTCGTTCATCACTCAATGGGCCCGCAGTGGCCAGGCCCGGGTGAGGAGAATGTTGCTGCCTTTCCATTCCAAGCCCATGAGTCCCTCTCCCAGTGCTTGGCACTGCTGTTCCAGCTGTGATAAATAATCCGCCGCACGCATGACTGCGGCTTCGTCCAGAGAAAGCAGGTTCAGCAGATTTACCAGCGGCTGAACGTGATGACGCAGCATGGTCCCGGCGTGACTGTAGTGCCCCGGGTGCGCAACCAGGTTACGCAAGGTGCGCGCATGGTCCAGCGGGTTTTGAAACTGCCCGGCTTTATGAGGCTCCAACTGGGCTAACTCCTCAATCAGTTTCTGCAGGTGCTTGGCGCGCGGCCGCCCCGTCGCATTCGTTGTAGAAAGGGTTATGCCTACCTGGGCACAACGCAGCTTGACGGCCATTTCCACAAGGAACAGCAGCTTCGTGATGGACTCATCGTAGAGTGGATAATGGTGCCAGGCCTGGGCCATGAGCTGGCTTGCGGTGGCATAAGCGCGTAGGATATCCTCTGGCACGCCGGCGTGAAACCGCGCTTCGAAGACGTACTGCTGCACGTAGTCTTCCCGGGCTTTAATGCCAAAATATTCCCAGATCGCATCCGGCCGGTACCAATCCTTCATAAGTAGCGCACGCATTCGGGCGCTTCGTGCCCGAACGCGTGTTTTAAGTTGGTTTAGCGCACGTACTGCTTCCAGTGCTCTTCCGAAATGATACTGATGGCCGTGCCTTTCTCCCGGAGCTGGACGGCTTTCTCAATCTTGCGGCCGTGGCTGGTGTTCACCCAGTCCCGGCTGGCGAAGACGCCGATGACCACATAATTTGTTGCCTTGGTCGGCGCGGTGTCAATGGGCTGGCCGCCCAGGGCGGCGATGGCATCGAATACTGCAGTCCGCGCCCCGAATGCAAACTTTCCGGTCACCACAAATTGCTGATTCGCGAATACTATAGGCGGCTGCGGTACGCAGAGCGGCAGGGTGGTCGACAAGTTTTCGGCCATGGGCAGCGGCTCTTCCGTGAAGCCACAGAGCGCTTCCATTACGTCTTTCAGCTCTGCTCTTTCTTCCACGTCACAGACACCGTCGGCAAAAATGCGCTCAAGGCGCTGGAGAATATCCGTGAACGGCCACACGGGTTCGGCGGGCGCGTGCTTGCGTACCCACTCCGCGAAGAAGACGGCCTCGTTCTCGTTCACTTCGCCATCGGCCAGGATGCCGGTGCAGATGCCCACTAACTGGTCCACGGCCTTGGCCGCGTTATTGGCACGCTGAAATAAACGAACGGGCTGCCCATGGGCATCTCGAAGGGTAGAATGTGTGGGCATGTGGAAACAATGGTGGAAATTAAGGTTGAAAGATAAGCTGTTGCTGAGTGGATTTGAAAGTAAATCATCAAGCCTTCTCCAACTTTATCAGACCGTCGTTTTTCAGGCGGGCTTCCGTGGACACGCCGCACAGCAGCGGGCCTGTCTCGTTGTCATGCGACGGATTTCCCGGCTAAGGGCACATCCAAGTAGGGTTCGTAGGCTTGGTTTGTGCCGCTGGACCGGTACACCCGTACGATTTGCGCGACGAAGTCTACTGGTTGCCGCCAGCGCTCGGACGCGCACTGGTGCACACTTGTGAGTGTAGCAGCATTCATTCTTTCGCTCAAGTGCGCGAGGGTGAGGTGTGGCACATAGGCGGGGCCTTCAAAAAAAACAGTGCGCTCGGCGAGCGGCGGGTTGATGATGGCCAGCAGCGACTGATGTAGCGCCAGCACGCCAGCGGACACCACCCGCCAGTACACGACCGAGGAAGAAAATTGCCCAATGCCATCGAGGCAGACGGGTACGGGAGCAGCGCCCTGGCAAAACGCTTGCACTTGGGGAAGCCAAAGCCGCGCTGTAGACAAGGAATTGGGAGCCTTAACAGTAATGTGGGCAGGCAAACCTATCGGGCCCCATTCAGCCCGGAACAAGTCTATTTGCTTTGCTAATTCGGTTGGCGGCACTAGTGCAAGGAAATACTTCATATGACAGGATGGCATTTCAAGGCCTTCGCCTTACCCGCAGAGTAATAGGCAAATTGGCAGATGCGATTCGCACTATAACGCATCAACGGCTTAAGTAGTCGGTTCAGCCAATGCATGAACTAGGCTGTGTCTGAAAAGTGGCGCTGCAGGATACGCCGAATACAGGCCAGTTGCGCCATACTGAGAAAGTGCTGG
>NZ_JACXAD010000046.1 GCF_014699115.1 Hymenobacter montanus | reverse complement strand
AATCGTCCGAATACGCTTTCATTAACCTGCATACGCAATGCAGGAAAAAGTGTACATTAACTGCAAAACCGCTCTAAGCGTGGCTTTCCGCTCCATATTCTCTGTCGCCTGGCTCCCCTCTCCTGTGGAGAGGGGCTGGGGGTGAGGTTTCCACGTCTGCGCCCACTACCCGGACCGGAGAGCTGTTCTAGAGTAATCTTTGCTCCATGCGGGAGTTAAGCCCTTGCCACATCTCCAGGGCAGTCACCAGGAGCGAAAGGTTCCTTTGGCTCCGTCTCACAACTAGCGCGGAGCTTCGGTGAACTTAACCCTTCAACGCTTGTTTATGCGACAGGAAACCGCTAGCTTTCGGCGGGTTATCCGAGCCCGAAGCGTGTATGGACCAAAAAGTATTAGTGCTGAATGGCGACTATACCGCCATTACCCTGTGCAGCGTGCAAAAGGCGTTTGTGCTTTTATTCCTCGACAAAGCTGAAATGGTGGCTAAGTCGGAGCACGGCACCCTGCGCACTATTTCCCACGCATATCCCAAGCCGAGCATTATTCGCTTGCAGCGCTACGTGCGCGTCCCCTACAAAGGCATCGCGCTCAGCCGCCACAATATTTTCAAGCGCGACCACTTCGAGTGCCAGTACTGCGGCTCGACCAAAAACTTAACCCTCGACCACGTGGTGCCGCGCTCCCGCGGCGGAGAATCGTCGTGGACTAACCTGCTCACGGCCTGTGCCCGCTGCAACCACGCCAAAGGCCACCATACGCCCAACGAGGCCGGTATGACCATCCGGCAGCAGCCCAAAAAGCCTACGCTGGCTGGTTTTCTTAAGCTCTCGGCAGGCACAATCGACCAGAATTGGCACGCCTATCTAAACTAAGCTCGGGTATATGGCGTTGGGAGAGGGTATATTTGTTGAGCTTCCCTCATATAACCGCCCATGGCCTTACCCAAATTCGCTGCTACTCGCTCGTTTCACGCCGAGCTCAAAAACCGGATAAATCAATACTTTGAAGAGTCCGGACAGCGGATGACCGGTGACTTCGGCCTTTTACTTAAGGCCGCGCTGCTGGTGGGCCTGATGGCGGCCCTCTACGTGCATCTGGTGTTTTTCACCCCCGCCGCCGGCTGGGCCCTTCTCGAAAGCGCCCTGCTCGGCTGCGTTATCGCGGCCATTGGCTTCAACGTGATGCACGACGGCGCCCACGGCAGCTTCTCGCGCTTCCCTTGGGTGAACAAGCTAGCGGCCTACACCCTGGGCGTGCTCGGCGGAAGCCCGTACATGTGGAACTCCAAGCACAACCTCATTCACCACACCTATACCAACATCGAGGGCCACGACGACGATATCAACATTCAGCCCTGGATGCGCATGACGCCCGACCAGCCCAAGCACTCGCTGCACCGCTTCCAGCACTTTTACTTCTGGGCCCTGTACTGCATGCTCTACACCTCCTGGATCTTCGCCATGGACTACCAGAAGTACTTCACCCGCCAAATCGGAGCCATCGATCTCAAGCCCATGAACACCGGCGAGCACGTGAGCTTCTGGGCGTTCAAAGCCCTGAACCTGCTGCTTTACGTGGTGCTGCCCATCTACACGCTGGGTTTCCTGCCCTGGCTGGCGGGTTTCTTCCTGAGCACGGCCGTGGCGGGCTTCGTGCTGAGCATGGTGTTCCAATTGGCCCACACCGTTGAGGATGCCGCCTTCCCCGTGCCCCACGTAGGCACTGGCAAGCTGGAAGACGAGTGGGCCATTCACCAGGTGCGCACCACCGCCAATTTTGCGACCGATAACAAGATAGTTAGCTGGCTGGTAGGGGGGCTCAACTTCCAGATTGAGCACCATCTGTTCCCCAAGATTTCGCACGTGCACTACCCGGCCATCAGTAAGATTGTGCAACAGGTATGCGCCGAATTCGACGTCACGTACAATAATTACGCCCGTACCCGCTCAGCCATTGCTTCGCACGTAGGCTTTCTCCGGCAGATGGGCCGCGCCGCCTGACGGTAGCTAGCTTCTGGCTTGCCGCTAGTGAAAGCTAGAAGACCTTCCCTGGGCCGTAATTTGGTCTGGGGAAGGTCTTTGTTTTTGGGGTTAGGAAAGGACCGGGCCGGTAAGTCCAGGAAGTTATTGATGCACACAAGCCGCGGCCGAGTTAAGAACGTAAGAACCGGGCTGGTAAGCCGTCATGGCGAGGCATCATGGGTAATCAGCTTTACGCCTGCCCAGTGGCAATTTTCGGATTACGTGCCACGAACAGGCCGCTGTCGACCGGCTTGCCGGTGGCCTGCTCCCAGGTGAAGCCCTGCGCCTGTACCGCCCGCCGCACCGCCGCGTAGCTGGCTGGCGAATGGATTTCGATAAGCAGGGTGCCTACTTGCTTTAGCCAATCGACCGGGCCGGCAAACACTTCCTGCTCGTAGTCCTCAATGTCGATTTTTAGTAAATCGACCCAGCTCAGGCCCTGCGATTGCAGCAAGGTATCCATGGAAATGGCTGCAACCTCCACGGTGCCGGTTTCGGCGCTCACTTTAGCGTTGTATGCTTGTGGGCTCGAGTCTATTTTCACCGTGCCATCGGTTGCGCTCAACGCCGCTTGCCGTAGCACCGCCGGCGTACCCCGTAAATTGCTTTGCAGCAGGCGGAAGTTGGCGGGCTCCGGCTCCACGCAAACCAGCCGGGAAACCGGGAATTTCTGTAAGAAAAACAGCGCGGCCAGGCCCACGTTGGCGCCCACATCCACGATGGTGCGAAAGACCCCGGCCCGTAATTGGGGCAAGTCGTACGATTGCTGCCAGAAAATTTCGTAGAGAATTTTCAAGTCACCCGCGTAGGGCCGCAAAGCGGTGGGATGAGGAGCGTTCGCCAGCTTTAGCAGGTACTCAGTCGCTTCACCTTTTTGCCTCGGGGTAACGTCGGCCCCCGGCCGCGCGGCTGCTTTGCTATGCAGCACCAGCCGTAGAAACGTGTTGGGCGTGCGCGCAATTCGCCGGCAGAAAGACAGCTTGGATAGGGAAGAAGCAAGGCTCATGTAAAACGCCTGAATAACTTTGGCCCCGCAGGAGCCCGACGGGCCAAAGCTACGGCCCAACGGAAAGATTAGGGTTTTCGCGGCGCTACCCATTATTCTTAACTCTTACGATTGTTTGCCAATGCGCTTTTTTTCTGGTGCGGCGGTGGCCCTGGCCGTTGGGCTGATACTATCGGGCTGCTATTCTGATACCCAACCCGCTGCTACTACTAAGGCAGTGCCACCGGGTGCGTCGGGAGTGGTCCGCGCCGACTTGCCCCGCCTGCCGTACCGCATTTACCAGAATATCCTGCGGCGTGAGCCAGAGCTAGGTGAGACGGTCTGGACGGGGGCCTACCGCATCTACCAGGGCACCCTGCCGGGCTCCCCTGATACCATTACGCTCCACCTGTTCCAAGAGCGCGCCAGCGGCTTCGCAACAACCGGCCTATACGCCAGTTGCCACCGCGCCGATGGCCACCCCTATGAACTAGTCGGCAGAGCCTCGGCCGACAGCCTCCTGCTGTGGGGCGACGTCGGCCAGGAAGACGCGCGCGCCCGGGCGGAGGCCGGCCCTAGGTGGCGTCTGCTGTGCCAGGGCCGCACCCTGGTAGGAACTCATAATGGCCAGCCAATTCGCCTGCGCGAAGCGTTTCCGCTAAATAGTTTGGCTTTTGCGGCGCCCGGCTTTAGCGATTCCATCATTGCCTTTCCTGGAATAACAAAGTCACCGGTCGCACGCATCAGCCTCCAGGCCTTGCTACCCAAGCAGCGCACTGTCCAGCCCTGGCCGTTCGAGTCGCCTTCCCCCGACCTAACCCTGAGTATTAACATCATGCGCGACCTGCGGGCGCGCAATGGCGCGCTGCCCAACCATCCGGCCCCAGAACTCTCCCAGATCTGGGATGAGCAGCGCACCAGCTACCAGAAAACCTACTTCGAAAAAGTCCAGGCCAAGCCCGGCAATATGCTGCTCGCTGCGCTATCACCCGAGGACTTCCCGTATTACGAGTTCCAGCAGCACCAGATAACTTACGTGCTCTGGAACCAGGCGCCGCTGCTCAGCTTAGGCTTTTACACGTACCGCTACGAGGGCGGGGCGCACGGCGGCTATGGCACCGATGTCGCCACTTACGACACCCGCACCGGCCAGCGCCTGCGCTTTGCCGACATTTTCCGACCCGGCACCGAGGCCCAACTTAGCCAACTCCTTGAGAAGGCCGTGCGCCGTGCGCTGCATATTACCGGCCAGTCGCTGGAAGAGCGGCTGAATGTGGAAACCCTGCCGGTTACCCACAACGTCTACCTCACCAGCGGCGGCGCCGTGTTTGTCTATGCCCCGTACGAGATTGCGAGCTATGGCGATGGGGAAATCAGCTTGTTCATCTCACAGGCCGACCTGCAGCCGTTGCTGATACCGTCCACAGCCGGCCTTTTAAGCAGAACGCTTTCAACTCAATAGTATAGGCGCAATAACAAGCACAACTTGTTCATCACAGTCACTTGGTCCGTTAAGAATCCCATCATTCCCATCGCTTGTAAGTTGGAAATATGCTTGAAATAATCAAAGAGCTGGAAGGGAAGTCGCATGCGCAGCGGCGCGAGAACATTTGCCAGCTATTGGAAGCTTGGGAGGTTCCCTTTCAGGTGCATACTTACCGCACCGGTATCAACCTTTTCGTCAAAGCCAGTACCCCTAATTGCCTTGGAATCAGTAGCCATTACGATGTGGTGCCGAATTGCCCCGGAGCTAACGATAATGCCTCTGCCATCGCCGTTACGCTGGAATTGGTGAGAAGGCTGCAGCAGTACAATGTTCGGCAGCTGGGCTTACAATTTTTCTTTTTCGACGAAGAAGAATGCGGGCTAAAGGGCTCCCAGGCTTACGTATCGGAGTTTGGCTATCAGGGCATGAAGGGGTTGTATAACTTCGAGATGGTCGGTCGGGGCGATCAGTTGGCCCTGTGGCCGCTGAAGACGGAGTCGGAAGGAAGTTTATTGTCGGCCCTGGAAAAACAGTGCCGGCTGCTGAGCTTACCCAGCCACCGTTTCGACGATTTGCTAACTCTCACCTCCGATCATATGCCTTTTCGTCGGGCGGGATTAAAAGATGCTTTCAGTATTACCTGTATTTCCAGCCAAGACCTGGAAGTAGCTGGGCATTATTATAATGCCCTGGCCACTGAGGTCAATCCGCCGGCTTTACACCAGATACTGACCAAAGCTCCCCTGTTTGAACATTACCATCAGCCCAGCGACCGAAGCGACTATTTGCAGGAAAGCGCTCTGCAATTGGTGGCCAATACGGTCTGGAGTACTTACCTGGCGTTTGATCAGCAATAAAATAAAAGCAGGATGCTGAACGATGAAAACCACTCAAATTTTGGCAGAGTGCTTAGGGAGACGCCCGAGCAGGGCTGATCTTGGCTTCGGGTAATAGAACGAATTCCCGATTGCCCACCCCAGCCAGCACCTGTACTGTGCTGACTTCTTCCAGTTCGACACCGATGCCCGACTCCGTAAACTTCTCGACCAGGCCCTGCGCTGGGCTGGACAATCCCGCCGACCCCGTTATTCTTAATTCTTACGATTGTCTGCCAATGCGCTTTTTCTCTGGTGCGACGGTAGCCCTGGCCGTTGGGCTGCTACTGCCGGGCTGCCATTCTGATACTCAACCCGCCACTACCACGGCGCCACCGGCCATATCGGGGGTGGTCCTCAGCGACTCGCCAGGCGCGTCGTACCGTATCTACCAAGGCCTGCTACCGGGCTCTGCCGACACCATTACGCTCCACCTGCTGCAACGGCCCCACCAAGGTGGTGACTTCGGAACGGACAACTTGGTTGCCAGCTACCATCGCGCCGATGGTCACCCTTATAAGCTGGTTGGCCATTCTTCGGTAGCCGGCCGCTCCTCAGCTCCTGCTGATAGCGTACTATTGTTCGACGTCAGCCCGGAACTCGCCAACGACCAGCAGGAAGGCCCCACGTGGCGTCTGCTCCGTCAAGGACGTATCCTGACGGGCTCCTACAATAATCAGCCAGTTCGCCTGCAGGAGGCTCAGCCACTCAAGAGCCTGGCGTTTGCCGTGCGCTGCTTTACCGATTCCATCATCGCCTTCCCCGGAATAGCAAAGTCGCCGGTCGCGCGCATTAGCCTCCAGGCCTTGCTACCCAAGGTGCCCACCCCGACCCTGACTGCCAACATCCTGCACGACCTGCGCGGCGACTCGCTGCCCAACCAGCCCGCGCTCCAACTGCCCCAGCTCTGGGCCCGGCAGCGCACCGACTACCAGAAAACCTACCGTGAGGACGCCCAAGCGGCCCGCCGCGATTTGCGTGAGGAATCGCCGGAAACTCCCTTTGGTTACGGGCTGAACTACGAGCAGCATCAGGCAACTTACGTGTTCTGGAACCAGGCTCCGTTGCTCAGCTTGGCCTTTTACACGTACAGCTACAGCGGTGGGGCGCACGGTGGCTACGGCACCCAGGTTGTCACCTACGACACCCGCACCGGCCAGCACCTGCGCTTTGCCGACATTTTCCGGCCGGGCACGGAAGCCCAGCTCAGCCAATTGCTCGAGCAGGCCGTACGCCGCACGCTGCATATTACCGGCCAGTCACTGGAAGAGCGGCTGAACGTAGGCACCATGCCGGTCACCCGCAATGTCTGCCTCACCGGTGGCGGCGCCGTGTTTGTCTATGCCCCGTACGAGATTGCGAGCTACGCCGACGGCGAAATCAGCTTGTTCATCTCGCAGGCTAACCTACAGCCGTTGATGGTACCGTCCGCCGCGGGTCTTTTAAGCAAAGCGCCGGCAAATCAAAACCAATAACCAATAGCAAGGCCCAACGAACGAGATTTGCCTGTTCATTGGGCCTTTGTCGTCGCACCCAAGTACCTGGTTGCTTCAACGTGCGTACTGATTTGTGGTCGTTGAGCGCTTTTATTCGTTTTGCTGCAATAAAGCAACGGGCTCCTGCTGGCTGGTGAAAGCAAGCAGGTCGCGGTTCAATTCATCTTTGTTGGTGAAGAATAAGCCGTGTGGTGCGCCCTTGTACACTTTCAGCTCAGCGTGCGGAATCAGCTTGGCGGTCCGCTCGCCGCTGACCTCAAAGGGCACTGTCGCGTCGGCATCGCCGTGAATGACGAGCGTGGGCACCTTGATAGTTGCTAAGTCGTCCCGGAAATCGGTGCTGGCAAACGCCACCGCGCAGCCGCGGATAGCATTCGGTGCTGCCAGCGAGGCCACCGTGAAGTTCCAGTCCAGCACGGCCTGGCTCACCGGGTGGCTGATCATGCCCACACCGTAAAAACTCTTGGCAAAGTTTTGCAGGAAGTCGAACCGGTCCTGCTGGAGGGCATCGCCGATTTGTTCGAATACCGATTGCGGCACGCCTTCGGGGTTGTTCTCGGTTTGCAGCATGAAGGGCGTCACGGCCCCCACGAAAGCCACGCGGGCAATCCGGGCGTCGCCGTAGGTACCGAGGTAGCGAGCGATTTCGCCGCCCCCCATCGAGAAGCCGACCAGCGTTACCTGGTGCAGATTCAATTCTTCCAGCAAGGCGTTGAGGTCGGCGGCAAAGGTGTCGTAGTCGTAGCCCGTCCAGGGGCGCGACGACCGGCCGAAGCCGCGGCGGTCGTAGGCAATAACCCGCAAACCGGCTTTCGCCAGCGCAATGGCCTGGTGCTCCCACATGGTATGGTCCAGCGGCCAGCCGTGAATTAGGACCACGGGGTTGCCCTGGCCCCAGTCTTCGTAGAAAATATTAACCGGGTTACCGGCCGCGTCGTTGCCTGCTTTGAAATAGGCCATGAGGTAGAGGAATTTTGGGTGAATTGACTTTGCTCCTTTACTACGCAGTACCAGGTAAAGTTGCACGGCGTATGGTTAAGGTTGTGGAGACAAGCAAATAGGTTGATGGCTGAGCAGAATCAATACGCGAACAACTCGAGCAGCCTCGCACAAACCACTTGCGCTGTGAGGGGTGAAAGCGCGCCGAGCCTGCGCACCAGCCGCGACTTATCAACTGACCGAATGTGGTCCAACGCCACTTGCCCGTCTTTCCCTTGAAACTGACAATCCACCCGTGACGGATAGCTACGTGCCTTGCTGGTGAGCGCGGTGATGGTTACCGTGCGTAGGTAGCGGTTCAACTCGTCGGGCGAGATTACCACGCACGGCCGCGTCTTATTGATTTCACTGCCCTGCGTGGGGTCCAGATTCACCAGCCATACCTCAAAGCGAAGCGGCGCGGTTACCATTGCCATTCGTTTTCCTCAAATACTCCATCTGAGAAGCCTTCCAGTAACTCACCTGCCGGCTCTTGTCCTGCAGCTACAGCAGCTTGCATCTGCGCTTCCCAGCCTTGTCGGGTTGAGCTGGTCACTGGCTTAATGAGCAGGCCTTCGGGCATGGGCTGTAATTCTACTGCGCCACTAAGATGGTATTGTTGCAAAAGCTTCTTAGGAAGTACAATCCCTTGGGAGTTTCCTACACGGATGATTCGGGTGTGCATGGTGTAAATGTACGTACAAAGTATGTACAAAAGAATTTGATTGTGGGTGTCTATGCAGTCAATGGACCCTTTGCCCAGCACCTCAGCGTTTTGATCTTTGCACTCAAGTAGTAACAATAAAGCGAATACTTGCGTGCAAAACCGCCCCGGAACCCGTACCTTTGCGCCCCCGCCAGGGTGGCGGGCCTTGCTAACTAACGGCAAGGTGTTCAACCAGAACCGCGTACTGGCCCGGGCCCCGGCCGCTACGTTAATCTAAGAGGAGTCCAAAAGCTATTATGGCAGAATTAGTTGACGATTTCGACTGGGACAATGTCGGAGCCACCGGTTTTGGTGGAAACTACTCGGCAGACCAGCGGGCCGAGATGGAGAAGATGTATGGCGACACACTCACGACCGTTCAGGAAGAGGAAGTAGTGAAGGGCACTGTGGTTGGCATCACCGACCGCGACGTAATCCTGAACATCGGCTTTAAGTCTGATGGGTTGGTGTCGATTACTGAATTCCGTGACCTGCCCGACCTGAAAATCGGCGATGAGGTGGAAGTATTCATCGAAGATCAGGAAGACCTCAACGGCCAGCTCATCCTGAGCCGCAAGAAAGCCAAAATCAAGCAGGCCTGGAAAGCCATCTACGACGCCCTTGAGCTGGATACCATCCTCGAAGGCATCGTGAAGCGTCGGACCAAAGGCGGCCTCATCATGGAGCTCGACGGCGTCGAAGCCTTCCTGCCCGGCTCGCAAATCGACGTGAAGCCCATTCGCGACTTTGACATTTACGTGGGTCGCCGCATGGAAGTGAAAGTGGTGAAAATCAACTCCGCTTTCGACAACGTCGTGGTTTCGCACAAAGTCCTCATCGAGAAAGACCTCGAGAAGCAGCGCGAAGCCATCCTCAACAACCTGGAGAAAGGCCAGATTCTGGAAGGCAACATCAAGAACATGACCAACTTCGGCGTGTTCATCGACCTCGGCGGGGTCGACGGCCTGTTGCACATCACCGACATCTCGTGGGGCCGCATCGCGCACCCGAGCGAAGTGCTGACCCTGGATCAGAAGCTGAACATTGTAGTATTAGACTTCGACGAGGCCAAGAAGCGTATTTCGCTGGGCCTGAAGCAACTGACCCCCCATCCGTGGGATTCGCTGCCGGCCGACCTGCAGCCGGGTTCGAAAGTATCGGGCCGCATCGTGAACGTGGCCGACTACGGCGCGTTCATGGAAGTGGTGCCGGGCGTCGAAGGCCTCATCCACGTGTCGGAAATGAGCTGGAGCCAGCACCTGCGCAACCCGCAGGACTTCATCAAGCAGGGCGACACGGTGGAAGCGCAGATCCTGACGCTCGACCGCGAAGACCGCAAGATGAGCCTCGGCATCAAGCAGCTGACCGAAGATCCGTGGACGCGTGGCGACTTCGGCGACAAGTACGCCGTGGGCACCAAGCACAGCGGCCTCGTGCGCAACCTGACCAACTTCGGCTTGTTCGTTGAGCTGGAAGAAGGAGTCGACGGCCTCGTGCACGTATCCGATCTGTCGTGGACCAAGAAAATCAAGCATCCTTCCGAAGTGGTGAAGGTGGGCGACAAGCTGGACGTGGTGGTATTGGAACTGGATCTGGGCGCTCGTCGCCTGGCCCTGGGCCACAAGCAGCTGGAAGAAAACCCCTGGGATACGTTCCAGTCGGTGTTCACCCCCGGCTCGGTTCACCGGGCAACCATCACCGAGAAGTCGGAGCGGGGCGCCGTGCTCGAGCTGCCGTACGGCATCGAGGGCTTTGCCTACCCCAAGTCTTTGGTGAAGGAAGACGGCTCAACCGCCGAAAACGGCGAGGCGCTGGACTTCCGCGTAACGGAGTTCTCGAAGGACGACCGTCGGATTGTGCTCTCGCACACCGCCGTGTACAACCAAGCTGCCGCGGCCGAGGACGACAGCCGCAACGCCAAGTTCAAGAAGAAAACCAACGCCAAAGGTGGTGATTCCCAGGGCGAGGGCAAAATGAGCGACCTCAAGAAGCCAGCCGACGAGAAGTCGACCCTCGGTGACCTGGATGCCTTGAGCGCTCTGCGCGACCAGATGATGGGCAACGAGCGCAAGGCCGGCGAGCAGAAGCTAAAGGCTGCGGCCGCTGCTAAGCCCGCCGATGCTCCCGCTGCCCCGGCCGCCGAAGAAGGTGGCCTGCTGGCGAACATCAGCAGTGCGGCAGCAGCGGCCCTCGACACGGTGAAGCACGCCGCTTCGGACGCGGTAGATGCCGTAACCCACTCGGAAACCTTCGCCAAAGCGTCGGAAGTAGCCGGTGACCTGGTTGACAAAGCCAAAGACCTGATTGCCGTCGACGAGGCCGATAAGAAGGACGACGAAGCCAAAGCGTAGTGCTTGGTTTTGAATAAGAAAGAGCCCCGGCAGCAACGCCGGGGCTTTTTTATGCGCTATCCTTGCCTACTCCGGTCCGGCTGCTTACCTTTGCGGTCCCCAAAGACCACTACTGGTGACGTGACCGAGTGGCTAGGTAGAGGTCTGCAAAACCTCCTACGGCGGTTCGAATCCGCCCGTCACCTCTTTTAAAAAAGAATCCCCGCTGTAAGCTAGTTGCTTACGGTGGGGATTGCTGCTTTTATGAAAAAACTAAACTAGGGTGTGTGGACAGTGTAGGGTTAATTTTGGGCTATGCGTCGCCATGAATTAAGTGACCTGGAATGGAAGTTAG
>NZ_JACXAD010000045.1 GCF_014699115.1 Hymenobacter montanus | reverse complement strand
CTGGCCGCGGTTCGGAAGATACGCTGACCCAGGTACCACAGCCCGGCCTGAATGCGCTTGTTGGTGGCCAGCAGAAATAGTACGAACAGCGTCCCCAGCCCGATGCCCAGCTTGACGGTATCGAAAACCATGTCGACTAGGAAGGGTAAAATCTGGCCCCAGAAGTACACTGCGGCGCCTACCAGGCCGGCGAGAACCACGCGGCCGGCAACCTTTTCCGGCTGCTGCCACTTGGGCAGGCTGGTATCGTTTTCAGAGGAAGAAAGTAAGGAATTCATGGATGTAGGTAATGGGGTAGTGATGAAGCAATGAGTTGGTGGTGGAGCAGGCGTTGTCGGCCGTTTGGTGGAGCAAGGGCCTGCTTAAGCTGGTGCCCGCCGTGCTGTTCACCAGCTTGGGTTAAGTGCCGAATTCCTGGCTATCGTGGGCCAGCAGGGGCCCAATGCGGTTGAGGCGTCGCTACCCAGCTTGCGCAACGAGCGGCGCTGGGTTCCCGGCGGAGTCGGCCAGCGGGGCCGCGGCAGTGGGCGGGCCGGAGTAGCAGCCCGGGCTGGGATAGGCTTATCTTCTAAAAAGCCCTGGGCGGCTTTGGGGAGGTTGTTCAGGCTGGGCATAACAGCTAGTGGTTGGTAACTTCCACCTCATGCCAATACCAGTGCCGACTTGGTCAATGATTTCCTCTGAATTAAGTTAGTATTTTGACTATCAGGTAAATAATAAAAAATCCAGACCTGGCAGCCGGTCGAATAAGGACGGGATTTTTTCAAAATGGAAAGACTATTTTTCAGTTTAGTAAGAAATCCAACAGGAGGGAGGTAACCGCAACCGATTAGAGAAGCCTCCCCCTAGCCAGCCAGTCAATGCGCGGAGTTTATCAGTGCCGTAGTCGCGTAGTCAGATTCGGGATCCACAATTGCCGCCTCAACGGTCCCAGCGCTTCTTAGCTCATCGTGTGGTCATCGGCTGACATTTTAACTACCACCAACTCCTAGTAAACTCCCCCTTATGAAATGCTTATTCGTAGCCATGGATTTGTACTGGCCAACTCTGCAGCCCACGCCCAGGCATAATGCAGAAGGGCACCCCAGCGGGTGCTTAAGTAAGGAGAGCAGCAAGAAATTCTACTAGCCCCGCCCAGACGTAATACAGAAGGCCACCCGCAGGGGTGGCCTTCTATTAGCTTGCGCTGGCAAGGTGTGACTGGCGGTTTCGCTCCTCTCCTTCGCGTTTTCGCCCGGCTTCGTCCTTTATACTCAGAGCAATTTTCCGTCCTGTATCCCATACTTGGCTCCCCTCTTCTGTGGCTTCGCGCCTCAAGCGAACGGGGGCCCGCCCTACCGGGTACGACCCCGTAGGAGTCACGTGAGGTTTTCCGCCCGGTACACTGACCTGAGAACCGCCCTAGGTCAGCTCAAACTGTAGCTTCAGCAGGTTCGCGTACAGCCCGTTCTCGTTATCGGCCAGTTCCTCGTGCGAGCCTTGCTCCACGATCTGGCCGCCGTCGATAACCAGAATCTTGTCCACTTTGCGAATGGTGCTCAAGCGGTGGGCAATAATGATGGACGTACGGTCTTTCATCAGCTCATCCATAGCGCCCTGCACCAGCTTTTCGCTCTCGCTATCGAGGGAGGACGTGGCCTCATCCAGAATCAGAATGGCTGGGTTTTTCAGGATGGCGCGGGCAATGGCCACGCGTTGGCGCTGCCCGCCCGAAAGCTTGATGCCCCGCTCGCCAACCACCGTGTCGAGACCTTCGGGGAAGGAGGCGATGAACTGCCAGGCATTGGCCTTGCGGGCCGCAGCCGTGATTTCGGCGTCGGTCGCATCGGTTTTGCCGTAGGCGATGTTCTCGCGGATGCTGCCGCCGAAGAGCAGCGTTTCCTGCGGCACGATGCCGACGTGGCGCCGAAATTCCGTCAGGTCGTAGCTGCCGATGGGGCGCCCGTCGATGAGGATCTGCCCGCCGCTGAGCTCGTAAAACTGCATCAGCAAGCTGACGATGGTGCTCTTGCCCGCGCCGCTGGGGCCGACCAAAGCTATTTTTTCGCCCGAGGCAATGGCAAAGGAAATGTCTTGCAGCACCGGCAGGTCGGGCCGCGTGGGATAGCGGAACGCCACGTTGCGGTATTCGATGTTACCCTGCACCCGCAGCGGCGCCTGCCCGGCAGCAAGGGCCAGATGCGTGGGCTCGCTGGCCTCTTCCAGGATTTCGAGAATGCGCTCCGACGCTCCCAGCGTACTCTGCAGCTTGCCGTACATCTCGCCCAGGCCCCCCACGGAGGCACCCACAAAAGTGGTGTAGATGATGAACGACACCAGTTGGCCGATTTCCAGGTGGTCGGGGTCGGAAATGGGGGTGTGCACCAGCATGGCCCCGCGCCACAGCACCAGGATGATGCCGCCAAACAAGCCAATAATAACAAACGAAACGAACGCGCCGCGGTACAGATTGCTGCGTAGCGCGGCGCGCACCGCTTTGTTCAGCGAGAAGTTGTAGCGCCCGATCTCAAATAGCTCATTGGTAAAGGCCTTGACGGTGTTGATGGCCTGCAGGGTTTCTTCCACGATGACGTTGGTCTTGGCCAGCTCCTCCTGCGTGATTTTCGACTGCTTGCGAATCTTGCGGCCGAACACGAACGCCGCCAGCACCAGCACCGGAAACGTGGCCAGCATAAACAGCGACAGCTTCACCGACGTCACCATGATGAGCACGGTGCTGACCACCAGTGTCATCACTTGCCGAAACAGCTCGGCCAGGGTAAGCGAAAACGTATCCTGAATCGTGCTCACGTCCGACGTAATGCGCGAGGTGATGGCGCCGACGCGGTTTTTCTCAAAAAACGGAACCGGCAGGCTCATAAACTTGGCATAGAGCGCCTGCCGAATGTCGCGCACGGTGAATTCGCTCACCTGCGTGAAAAACCAAATGCGCCCGAACGAGAAAAATCCCTGAAACACGATTACCCCGAACAGCAGCAGCGCAATGCGGGTAATGGTGAGGTCGAGGCCGCCGGGCAGGGTGAAGGCCTTGCCATTGGCCGCGTCAACCAGCTTACCCGCCACCCACGGAAACGCCATAAACGTGGCGCTGCTGAGCGCGAGCAACACCATGCCAACGATGAACTTGGCCCGGTAAGGCAGCACGTAGCGGAAAATCCGCAGGCCCCGCTGGAAGGCTTCTTTGGTAAGCTTGGGTTTGGGAGCATCGGCCACTAAGTCGGTGCCGCTGGTGTTCATTCCACTACGGGCCATAAGTCAGGTAGTAATCTGCTAGTTATAATACGGCAAGCACGCTCGCCGGGCATGAATCCCGCATGAAGCTGCCCGGGCCGCGCCCAGACGAGTGCCTTAGCTCGCGCCCTAACGCCTGCGCCGGAATTGGCCTTGCTCGACTTTGATTTCGCCCGCGCCCCCGAAAGGCACGGGCAGTTGAATGAGGACAGATAAGGGCCGGCCCCGCCGCATGGCTGGTTGCCAGCCCGTAAGCAGCGGCACCACCCGCAAGGCCTCGGCGTCGCACTCAGGCGACAGCGACTTGGCTATCACCGGGTTGCTTACCGACCCATCGGCGTTCACGGTGGCCGTGACCAGTACCGTTCCACTTAGCTGCTTGACGCGCGCCGCCTCCGGATATTTTACGTGCTCCAGAAAAAACAAGCCCAGGGCCTGTTCGCCACCCGGATACGTCGGGGCCCGGTCGGGCCGGTTGGCCGCCGAGTGGGCCTGAACCTGCATGTTACCCCGCTGCAGTACGATGGGGGCCGGGGCGGCCGGAGCCGGTAGCTGCTGGGCCAGGGCCGCGGGGGCGGCCAGCAGCAGCAACAGGAGAAGAGAATTGCTCATATGAGGGTTAAACCACCGCCGTCGCCGTCGGGTTCACGGTGGGCGCGCGCGATATAGTCAACAGGCCCAAATACACCAGCGTGCCATTCAGCAGCAGGATTTCGAAACCAAACTTGTAGCCGTTCAGCCATTCCACCGAGTGCGACACGATGAGCCAGGTGAGCAGCACCGCCGTCGTGCAAGCGGGGAGCACCAGCCGGTCGCGCAGCCGCCGCTTGGTGAAGATGCCGAACGCAAAAAGCCCGAGCAGCGGCCCGTACGTGAAGCCGGCGGCCTTATACACGGCATCGATCAGGCTCTGCTCGTTGATGATGCGGAAGATGAGGATAATGCCGATCAGCACCACCGACCACCCCAGGTGGGTAAGCTGCCGGAGCCGCGTCTGCTGGGCTTCCGGGTAGTTCTTGATGTCTAGAAAATCGACGCAAAACGACGTGGTCAGCGCCGTGAGAGCCGAATCGGCCGAGGCGTAGGTGACGGCGATGATGCCCAGAATGAAAATAACGCCGGCCGTAATCGAAAACTGGGTGGTGGCCAGGTACGGGAAAACCTTGTCGGTGTCGAGCGTGCCTTTCAGGTTCAGCAACTGGGGCAGCTGGTCGAGCTGCAGGCCGCGCGCCGCGGCGTACTTGTACATGAGCACGCCCAGGGTCAGAAACAGGATGTTAACGCAAACAATCACCGGCGTGAACCAGAACAGGTTTTTCTGGGCCTCCCTCAGGCTGCGGCAACTCAGGTTCTTCTGCATCAAGTCCTGGTCGAGCCCGGTCATCACGATGGTGATGAACATGCCCGAGGCAAACTGCTTCCAGAAAAATTTGTCGTCCCGCAAATCCGGGAAGTACACTTGCGCCATCGAGCTCTCCCGCACCGAGCTGACCAGCTGCTGAAACGAGAAATTCAAGGCATCCGCCATGAAGTAGATGCTCAGCCCCACGCAGCTCAGCATGGCCAGCGTCTGAAAAGTATCGGTCCAGAGAATGGTTTTCAGCCCCCCCTTGAACGTGTACAGGTAGATGAACAGGATGCTGACGACCACCGTAACGGCAAACGGGACGCCCATGGCATCAAACACGGCCAGTTGCAGCACGCCCGCTACCAGGTACAAGCGCAGGGCCGACCCCAGCGACCGCGAAATCAGAAAGAACAGCGCCCCCGTTTTGTAGCTCCAGTAGCCAAATCGCTGCTCCAGGTAGGAGTAGATCGACACCAGCCGCAGCCGGTAGTAGAGCGGCAGCAGCACGGTGCCGATTACCACGTAGCCGGCCACGAAGCCCAACACCACCGCCAGGTAGCTCCAGCTTTTGCCATACACGTTGCCCGGCACCGAGATAAAGGTTACCCCCGACAGAGAGGTACCAATCATGGCGAAGGCCACCATGTACCACGGCGCGTTACGGTTGGCCACGAAGAAACTCTCGCTCGTGGCCCCGCGCGAGGTAAGAATGGCAATGAGGATGAGAACCGCGAAGTAGCCCGCAACCAGGCTCAGAACTAAAGTTGGCGACATTGTTAAGCTGTTAGCTAGAAGCGGATAGCTGGTAGCTCTTTTGGCCCCAGCTTCGCAGGAAGGAGCAAAGCTAACAGCTACACCCGAGCTGTCAGCGCACCGACAGCTCGGGTGTAGCGGCCCCCGCGCTGTGCTGGTCAGCCGCCTGGTACTGGTGGCTGATCAGCAGAAAAACTACTCCCAATCGCGCCAGGGCAGCACTTCTCCCACGGCGGGGGCGTGCAGCTCGCCACGCAGCATGCCGCTGGCCGCTATTTCGGTGAACTGCCGCAACGGCTCCGACGCGGGCTCGTCCGATAAGCTGAAGGTGCCGTGGTGCATGGGTACCACGTGGCCTGCCCGCAGAACATTCGCCGCCTTGGCGGCTTCGTGCGGGTTCAGGTGGCTTTGGGCCATCATATAGGCCGGCTTGTAGGCGCCAATTGGCATCAGGGCGATGTCGATGGGCCCGAAGCGGTTCTCAATGGCTTCGAAATGGTCGCCGTAGGCCGTATCGCCGGCAAAGTAGATGAGTTTATCGACCGCTCGGATCAGAAAGCTGCCCCACAGCACGCGGTTCACGTCGGCCAGGCCGCGGCGGTGCCAATGGGCAGCGGGCAGGTAAATGATTTCCAGCGGCGCCCCGGGGCCCAGGTCGTATTGCTGCCACCAGCCCGCTTCCTGCACCGGCAGGGCCGGCGCCATGCCGCGCAGCAGCGGCCCCATTCGCAACGACGACAGCACCCGCAGCTGCGGATTTTGCCGGGCCAGCAGGCGGATGGATTGCTCGTCCAAGTGGTCGCGATGGCCGTGCGAGAGCAGCAGGTAGTCGATGTTTCGGATGGCTTCCCGGGGGCAGGGGAGGGCGTGGCGAGGGCGCAGCTCCACCGAGCTAAACAGGATGGGGTCGAAGAGCAGCGTTACCCCGGCTACGCGCAGCAGGAAGCTGGCGTGGCCCAGCCACACCAGCAGGTCCTCGGTAGTGGAAAAAGCCGCGGCGCAGTCCACCACGGCGGGCGCCCAGGTGTCGGCTTTCTTTTCTGCCTTCTGGGGGTTAGCGGTGAGCTGCCATTTCAACACGGTGGTAAAACGGGGCTCATACAGCTCTTCGCCGTTGGCGAATTTATTGCCGAAGAGCTTGTTGCCGGGGTAGCCTGGGCGCACCGTGGCCAGGGCCTCGTTGCGAAGGTAGGAAATGCGCTTAGCCATGGGGCCGGTGGTTAGTAAGGAACAAAGCTCGCCAATGCCGGCTTTGTTTAACGTACCTCTCGTGGTCAAGCGTAGGCTCCGGCCTCGCGGCAGTCATTAGAGCCGTTCTCGGAAAAGAATTAAAAATTAAAAATGAAGAATTAAAAATGTGCTGGTCCATTTTTTAATTTTTCATTTTTCCGACGGTGAAAGGCGATTATAGCGCCTGACCAAGACCGTTCGGTGAGGACATAATTGCGTGCGGAATAGCTTTTAATATAGATTTGATATCATAATACGGCTTTGATTATCAAATTATTAGCCCTGCTCTATACCGTTGAGGTTAATCGACTATCTTGCCGTGGGTAGCCCGGCTAGCCACTTCCTTTCCTTCACCTCAATTCTACCTATCTTATGCGTCATTTGTTGATTTTTGCTACTGCCGGGCTGGCGTCGTTAGCCGCTTGCCAAGCCGATTCTCCCGCCGTGTCGCCCGCGTCGACGAGCTATCCGGCCCCCGCGACGGGCTCGCTCGGCCTGGTGGGCGATGCGGCCGACGTGAGCCGCCCCACGATGGGTGGCAACGTACTCATGGGTGGCGGCACCGACGTAGATGCGGCCTTTCAGTGGATGATCAGCAAATCCGGGGGCGGTGATTTCCTCATCCTGCGGGCCACGGGCACCGATGCCTACAACGCCTATGTGTACGGCCTGGGGGGCGTCAACTCCTGCGAAACCTTGCTCATCAACTCCCGCACCCTGGCCAACGATCCGCAGGTGGAAGCCAAAATCCGGGGAGCCGAAGCCGTGTTCATCGCCGGGGGCAACCAAGCCAACTACGTCAATTACTGGAAGGATACCAAGCTTGAGGACGCCCTTAACTACGTACGCAATACCAAGCAGTGCCCCATCGGCGGCACCTCAGCGGGCAATGCCATTGAAGGCCGCTACTACTACAGCGCTCTCAATTCGACGGTCACTAGCTCCGCCGCCCTGGCCAATCCCTACGATTCCAACATCACCATTGGCGCCAACGATTTTCTCGATACTCCCTACCTGACTAACACCATCACCGATACTCACTTCAACAACCCCGACCGCCGGGGGCGGCTCGTCACATTTATGGCCCGCATGAGCAAGGACGACGGCATCGTGCCGCGGGGCATTGGCCTCGATGAGCTCACCGCCCTGTGCATCGACGCCAACGGGGTGGGCAAGGTGTTTGGCACGGGCACGGCCTTTTTTCTGCAGCAAAACGGCAGCAGCAACTACCCCGAACGATGCGTGTCGGGCAGCTCGCTCGATTGGTACCGCAGCCAGCGCGCCGTGACCGTTTACAAGGTTCCGGGCACCGCCACCGGTACAAACACGTTCGACCTCAGCACCTGGACCGGTACCGGGGGGAGCGCGCAGTACTATTACGTTAACCGCGGCTCACTCGCCATCTCGTATTGATTGCCAGAGCCCGAGCGTTTACCGGCTTGCTTAGGCGCCGCAAACCCTTCGAGCCCCGCCCGGAATATTCCCGATGAACATCACCGAGGATATTTCGGGCGGGCTCGTCGGGCCAAGTCAGCTCTTGCGAATTTCGTCCTTCAGGTGCTCCAGCAACTGCACAAATTCAGGCTTGGCCTGAATGCCAGGTTGCCAGGCCAGGCCCATCTCGGCCAGATTATACTGATGATTCTTGGTGATGGTAGCGCCCACGATGCACTGCCCCGCGGCGTCGCGCTCCGGGCCTAGCAGCCAAAGCGTATCCGAAAGTGCCGTGGTGGTGGCCAGGTCGTGCGAGACGATGACGACAGTGTTCAGCTCATCGAGCGCGGTTACTTCCAGAATGATTTTCTTCACCTCGTCAATCATGGCAATGTCGAGCCCCGAGAACGGTTCGTCCAGGATGATGAGATGCTCGGAGCAGAGCAGCTGCTGGGCAATGGCCGCCCGCTGACGCTGCCCACCCGACAGCTGTGCCGGGTACTTCCGGCGGTGCTGGGCTAAGTCGAAACGATTCAGAAAGTCTTCGGCTTTTGCCTTCGCTTCGGCGGGGGCATGCTTGCGGGTGGCGGCCACCAGCAGGTTGTCGAACAGCGTGCGGTGGTTGAAGAGAGGATAGCGTTGCTGTACGAAGCCCACGTCGCCGGCCTCCACGGGCCGCTGGGGGTTAGCAACCAGCACCGTGCCCGTACTGGGGGGCAGCAGTCCAGCAATGATGCGGCACAGCACCGACTTGCCGATGCCCGAGCGCCCGTAAAACCCCACCACCTGCCCCTGGCTCATGCCCGGCCGCACCACGTTGAGCACGTCGAGGCTGATGTCGCGCAATACCACTTCGCCTCCAAACTGCATCGAAATATTCCGTAGCGTCAGAACGGGCTCTTGATAAGAATAGTCGGGCATTATTTGGCCACAGAAAGTTGAGCGTAGGGAAAGAAGACGCGTCGGAGCAGAGAGAAGACATAGTCCTGGGTGGCGCCGGTGGCCAGAATCACGAGCTGAATGGCCAGCACGCCGTCCAGGTGCAGGTAGCGGTTCTGCTTGTAAAGCAGCAGGCCAATGCCGCCCTCGGACTGATACAGGGTCTCGACCAGCGTGATCAGGGTCCAGATGATGGCGAAGTTCTGGCGCACAACCTCGAGCATGTCGGCCAGCTTGCCACGCACAACTACTTCCAGAAAGCTGCGCCACTCGCCCATGCCCAGGGTGCGGGCGTGGTCCATTTCTTCCTGGGAGGTGCTGAGCATGACGCTGGTCATGCCCGTGACCAGGTAGACGGTGGCGGCGAAAACGAGGACGGCGAGCTTGACCTGGTGGCCGGAGCTGAGCAGCAGGGCCATGAAGAAGGTCAGGCCGGTCAGGGTGAGGTAGCGCATCTTGGAGGCGGCATAGGCCAGGGGGCGGAAGAAGGGCAGGGCGGTGAGGTAGGCCAGCAGCAGGGCCAGCAGGGTGGCCAGGGCCAGGGCGCCGAGGGCGCAGGTGAGGCTGGCCCAGAGTTCTTGGAGCAGGCCCTGGGTGGTGAGCAGGTCTTGCAGGGCGGCGAGGACCTCGCCCAGGCTGGGGAAGAGTTGCAGGGGGTAGAACAGCCACAGCAGCAGCAAGAGCAGGACTTGGGCACCGACCATGGTGAGGAAAACCTTCGGCTGCGGCTTGGCGTTGGGGGCAAACAGCTCTTTCATAGGGCAAGGTTTCGCGAAACCGTAAGGGAAGTTTCGCAAAGTTTCAACGGTGAAGAGGCTTTCGCGGTAGCCAGAAAGGCAGATTTTATGAAGTCTACTCAGCCATTTCGCCTTCGCAAAACTTTGCTTTTCCCCTTCGCGAAACTTGGCGCTTAGTTGCCCAGCACGATTTCCACGCGCCGGTTTTTGGCTTTGCCTTTGGCCGTGGCGTTGCTCACTAGGGGCTCGGTGGCGCCGTGGGCGTACACCTGCACCCGGCCCTCGGGGAAGGCGCTGGAGCTCTTGGCTTCCAGCCAGCGGCGCACGGACATGGCGCGGTCCTCGCTCAGCTGCTGATTGGCTTGTGGGTCGCCGGAGTTGTCGGTGTGCCCGTGCACGGCCACTTTCAGGCTGCCCGCCACCACGAGGTCGTCAAAAAGCGAGTTCAGCTCTTTTTCGGCCGAGGACGTGAAAGTGCTCTTGCCGCTGTTGAACTCAATGTTCCAGGCGCGCTGGCTCACGTTGCGCCGGATTTCGTCGCCGGCGGCAAACTTCTGGGTTTCAGCCGGGGCCACGGCCTTGCCCTTGTATTGGGCTTGCAGCTTCTGCAGGGGCGCTAGGTCCAGCATGTCGGCCAGGGGCACGTAGCTGGGCAGCTCTTTGGGGTAAAGCTTGCTTTGCACGTCGCCAAAGGCTTTGTAGACCGACGCGTAAATGTTGGTGCCGCCTTCGTTGAGACCGAACAAGGCCAGGTTGTCGGCGAAGTTGAACACCTTGCTGCCGCCCAGTTCCACCACGTTGCCGTCGCGGTCGGCCTCGGCCACGCCCTTGTAGTACTTCAGCCAGTAGGCGCCGGGCTTATCCTTGTCGCCATATACATCGGCCGAGATATCGGCGGCGCGGGCTAGTGCCTCGGGGTGTGATTTCACCTGGTCGCCCGCAACGGAGTGGGCCAGGATAATGCCTTCCACTTCCTTGGGGTGAGCGTCGTACCAGCGCTTGGTGGTCACCATAATGTTGGGCATCTGGTTCGAGTAGTCTTTGGTCGACACGATGCTCACCAGCCCGCCCTTCTGCTTGGCAATGTTCACGTCGCCGGGCGTCCAGGTGGCCACAGCGTCGGCCACCACGTCCACTTTCACGCCGGTGTTCTTGCCGTCCACAATTTTATCGCGGCTTTCGGGCTTGCCGAGGATGTACTTCTCCGCCGCCACCAGAAAGTCGCTGGCGGCCATGAAGTTGACGGCCTGAGGGTCGTAGGTGGTCTCGTCGGGGTTCACCTTCAGGCCGTTATCCGAGCACCACTTCAGGGCAATGTTCTGGTCGCCGTCGCGCAGGTAGCAGGCCACGGTTTTGCCCAGGGCCAATTTTGGATTGTCGAGCCATTCCTTCGGGCCCATCAGTTTGTCTTCGCCGAAGCTCTTGCCTACCGAGTAGGGGATGATTTGCAGCTGGGTGCCGGCCTTCTTTAGCTCCGTTTGCACGGCCGAAAACCCCGGCAAGCCATCGCCCATGATGCTCACAATCAGCCCCGGCGTGGCGGGATTATTGGAAAGATCGACGGCGTTCTTCACCAGGTCCGCCTGCATCTTGCTCACGTCGTCCTGCCGCACGATCTGCATATTCAGACCATTTGCGGCCATGGCCGAGCCGGTAGTGGTGCGGGGGCCGCCGTTGGCCAGCATGCCGGCCATCTGGCTGTTCCAGGCCATCACCTCCCAGGTGATGGGCGTGCCTTTACCAATGGGGGCAGCGCCGGGCAGCGGGGCCAGCGGCACGACAGTGTTGATGCCGGAGCTGCCCGTGGCGGCCGGCAGCTCAATTGAGGTGAGCAAGACCGACGGCGTGTCGGCTTTCTTAAAGAGGAGGTTGCTGGAAGTTAATTTATTAATGCCAAAATACAGGCCTACCAGGAGGATAATGGCAATGAGGACTTTACCGCGAGTGGTCATGAGAAGGGTTAAAGCTGTTGGTTCGCCGTTCCTTCCTGCAAAGAGGAGAGAGACGCAAAATCCATAAAATCAAAAGACGGGTACGTTCAGATGTTAGTCAAGCAGCTTGCCGTAGGCATCGTCGGTGGCCTTGCTGGTGGCCGCCGCGCTCATGCGCGGGGCCGGCTCATTATCCATAATGGCATTAAAGTCGCCGTTTTGGTATTTGGCGAGGAGCCGCTGCCCTTTCTCGCTCATGACGCCGTTCTGGATGTCCA
>NZ_JACXAD010000044.1 GCF_014699115.1 Hymenobacter montanus | reverse complement strand
GGCCACCAGCTTCTTGGGAATGGTGCATTTCGTCTCAGCCCTGTTATGGCTTCGTTAATTGTCCGTACAACCTAGTGAATCAGAAGCTTGTCGGTATTATTTAAATCTCGTCGGTAAATTTCGTCAGGACCATTGTGTAGGGTTTTTTAAGTCAAAAAATGCGGCTGATGAGCTGCAAACCATTTTTCAGCAGCGAGGCATGGAAGTGATAACGGACCAAATCCCCTATGGCGGCCCAAGCGACCCCCGCTACCGGGTGTTTGTAGTCGGTAAAAACATATTCGCCGCGCGAGATTTATTAGGGAAAGTGCCTCTTGTGGATGATGAGTGAGGTAGCCCGGATGAAAATCATAATGCTCTACATCCGGCCCCGCAGCAACCGGCCGAGCAGAACCACCGCTTTCGCCCCATCTGGCGCGAGTTTAGCGCAGCGTAACTCGTGCCTGCTGATGGGTGGAGGCTGCGCCTCCACTGCCGCGCCCCCAGCATGACAGCTCCGCATGACTCAGCTGTGGTAGCAAGCCGTGAGGATCCAAAGCGCAGCTTTGCCCAAATAGTGAAGCGCGGGTTATAGTACACAAAGCTCGCACTGACCCTAAGAAGGGGTGAGGTATAGTCAAAGGAACCTATGTTAGCTATTAACCCAAAGCAGTTTCTCCTCAATTTGCGACTCACTCAAGCATATTGTGAGTGCCAATTGCAGCGCGGCAACAAGAGCGACAGTGCCGTCTTGCGAAGCCTCAATCCAGCCTATGGTGAGGGTAGGCTGTTTACTTACAAGCCAAATACATTTGCTAATTTACCTAGTGAGCTATCTGGTCTACTAGTTGAGTGGGCACCAGATGCTAGCCCCTGGGATAGTGCGTTTTTAGGGGAAGTTCTTGAGAATCAATTAGCCCAAAAGTCACATACTGCTGGGCTGATTTATGATATGACCTTTGAAGGGAAGATTTTGGCTGTTGAATACGATGTTAATATTCCCGATGGTGTAGCAGCAATTGAGTCAGCGGGCTTTGTTGATGGAATGGACTTCCCTCCAATTGACACGTGGTTTTATCGGGTGCGCAATGGCAATGATGGTTGGGTTCTATTCGCGTGGGTTCCTCAACAGTTCATAAAAGCCGCTAATAAAGCAATCGCTGTTCATTTCCTGGACATTATCCACTGGTTTGACCATTGGGCACCAGAAGAGTATCGGAAAATAATGGAATCGCAACATGCGTGAAAATCCTCTGCCTCGTAGCTGGCCGGCTGCAATGGTGTGGGCAAAACCACCGCTTACGCTGCTGCCCGACCTGCTGGACTGCCGCGAGTTTGTGAACGCCGACAAAATAGCCCGGGCCTTTTCGCCCTTCCAGCTTGAGATGGTCAGCATCTAGGCTCATGATTTATCAAGGATGAACCTGATATTTAGGATCTCTAACAGCATAACCAGGGTAGTGTTTGCTGGGTTTGCCTATTGCATGCTTATTCATCGGAAGATGTTCCTAAACTATAAGCGCTTATTTAAGCGCACTGGGTTTGTTCTCGCCGGCTGCGCTCTATTGATTTTGTTTTGTAACTACTGGATTGTTACCTCAACCTCTTTACAAATTTTTAATGAGGTCGAAAAAATACCACCGCGAAAGATTGGTCTCGTACTAGGCTCCTCTAAAATCCTGGTAAATGGTACCGATAATTTATATTTTACCTACAGAATACAGGCGGCATATGCGTTGTATAAATCACAAAAGGTACGGTATCTGTTATTGAGCGGAGAAAACCCGATTAAAGACTATAACGAGCCGGAAGACATGCGGGCAGCGCTTATAACCCGCGGGGTCCCCGATTCGTGTATTGTACTGGATTATGCAGGCTTCAGAACCCTAGACAGCATGGTGAGATGCAAAGAAGTGTTTGGTGAAGATTCGGTCACCGTTATTTCTCAGGAGTTTCATAATCAGCGCGCCATATTTATTGCTAATAAGAAAGGTATTAACGCCATTGGTTTTAATGCCAGAAATGTAAATAAAAGATACTCTTTCAAAACACGGGTCCGGGAGTATTTTGCCCGGGTGAAATGTGTACTGGATATTTATGTGCTGCATACTTCCCCAAAGTTTTCAGGCCCGATGGTCAGCATTGAATAGCACAGGCGAGCTGATGCTGGCAGGACCGCCCAAGTTGCGTGCGGTGGGGATATATTACTTTATATGATAAAATTTGTATAATTCTAATGAATAAGATTTTGGATGAGACAAACCAACTTGATAAGCAGCCCGCCTTCTCATGAGAAAAATACTTGTCCTGAGCGTCCTGCTGCTCCTGAGCTACGCTGCCGGAGCCTGCCTGAACGAGTCTCGGGTGACGCTAACGGGCGACTATGTTCATTTGGATGGAGAAACTTGCCGGAACGGGCTGAAGCGAACTTGTTTTGGTGGGCCTTACGTTGAAAAAATGCTCAGCACAGCTTATTAAACGGCTTTTGGGCATTAATTTGCCATACCGTGCTAACTCTTCAATGACGAACAAAGAAATCAAAGCTCTTATCTCGCTGCTGGACGACCCGGAAGTGGCGCCTCAGATTCAAGACAAAATCCAGAACCTGGGCGAAAGCATCATTCCGTTTCTAGAGGAGTCCTGGGAAGAAACCCTGGATGCTCAGCAGCAGCAGCGCCTGGAGGATTTGATTCACCACCTGCAGTTTGAGGGCTTGCAGCAGCGCCTGCGCGTGTGGCGGGAGGCCGGCGCCACCGACCTGCTCGAAGGCATGTGGCTGCTGAACACCTATCAGTATCCCGACGCCGACCTGCAGGCCCTGAACCGGGCCATCGAGCAACTACGCTTTGAGGCCTGGACGATTCTGCGACCCGAAATGCACCCCGCCGACCAGGTGCAGGCGCTGAACCATATTATGTTCCGAGTGCACAAGTTCGCGGCTAATACCCAGCATTTCCACTCCCCGGCCAACTCCATGCTGCAGCGCGTGATTGAAACCAAGCGTGGCAATCCGCTTACGCTGTGCGTGATTTACCTGTTGGTGGCCCAGCGGCTGGACCTGCCGGTTTCGGGAGTTAACCTGCCTAACTTGTTCGTGCTGACCTTTCGCCCGGAGCTGCCTGGGGCTGAGCCGTTCTACATCAATTGCTACAACCGGGGCCTGGTCTTGTCGCGCACCGACATCGAACACTACGTCAACCAGCTCAACATCAGCTCGAATCCGATTTTTTACGAGCCCTGCTCTAACCTTGACATCGTGCGCCGCGCCCTGCGCAACCTGCAAATGAGCTTCGAAAAACTCCAGGAACCCGCCAAAGCCGCGGAGGTAGCCGTGCTGCTGAATATTCTGGAATAAGCACAGCCCAGGCGCCCATCCTGATGAGTGAAGCACCGTAACTCCTGCTCTTGCCGCCACTAACCCTTAAGACGTGAAAAGCGCCGACTTCTTAATCTTAAGTAGAGGTCGGCGCTTTTCTGTGTGCTTCTGCCTGAACAAGGTCGGCTTACGCGGTTGTCCGCATCGCAAGGACGAGTTATTGCGCGTCCTCGCGAGGATCGATACGAGCTTGCTTATCGTTTAATTAAGCAGCCCGCGGCTCGTTTGTCGGCCACACCAGCGGGGCGGCCGGCTAGCACGTTGTCGAGCACTTGCTTGAGGTACTGCTGCTGCACGTTGCCGGACATTTGCGGGTTGTCGTCGATGGCGCCGCGGTAGCGGATGGCAAACCCGCCGGCCGTGGGCTCCAGTACCACGGCCTCGGCCGTTTTGCTCACCCCGAGCAAGCTGCTGACCTGGTGGCTGGCGTCGGTGAGGGTGGGCAGCTCGACTTCGCCGGGCGCGGTGGTGCCGGGCGCATCAAGATTAATGGGCACATTGATAAACAAAAACTCGACCCCTTTGCCCCGGTAGCTGCTGCTGAGGGCTGCCAGTCGCTCCTGATACAGCCGCGAGAAGGCGCAGGCCGGGTTCAGAAATACTACCACCACGGCCTTCTTGTTCGCGTAGCTTTTGAGGGCAACATCGGCGTTGGCGGCGGTTTTGAGGGTGAAGTCGGTGATGGTATTACCCGAGGATTGGGCCCGGACCACGCCCACGGCCAGCGTCGTGGTCAGCAGGACCACGGCGGCGAGAATAGAGATTCGACGAAGGAACATGGTGGCAAGGTAAGGTATAAGCAGGGAAGCACGAGGCTACGCCGCCGATTCGTGGCTGTACGTGAGCACGTAGCCAGCTGATGGTCGGCAATAGCAAATGCAGTGCCGCGTCTTTTCGCCGCCCAACACCAGCGTAGCGGTGATTTCGCCGGATTCCTGCGGGGCAAAGGAATCCAGCAAAAGCTGGGTCTTGAAGATGATGCCGGGCTGGGCCGCCAGTTTGTAAAGAGTTTCCTTAGCGCTCCACAGTAAGGTGTAGAGGGTGCTGGCTGCCTCGAAATGCTCTGCGCTGGCCGCTTGGGCATCGGAAAGCTCCACGGGGCTCAGGAACTTACCGGCTATCCGCTGTGCTTTGTCGCGAATCATTTCGACGTCGACCCCGGCGCGCCCACCCCGTGCCAGCACCGCCGCCACCCAGGCCCCGGAGTGCGACATAGATATCGTTACGTCTCGGGCAATGTTGGTCAACCAGGGGCGGCCCGTGGTATCGTTTTGCACAACCACTTGGGCGGTTGGAGAAATGCCCAGCTCCACCAGGACCGCATGCGTCAGCACCCGGCCCGCCAGCCACTGGGCTTGGCGCTTGGCGTCGGCCGTGACGGGCAGGAGCCCCTCGTACGTTTCGGGTCGGGGTAGCTCCGCCCAAAGCTCGGCGGGTGTTTCGGTAAGGTGCCAGAGCCCGAGCACGGCAGTGGGGGAGAGGCGTTGCAGAGAATGAAGCGGCATTTAGTGAATAGCTGTCGGTTGGCAGTTGCTGGTTACAGGATAGTAGTTACTGTTGTTACGCAGAGGCCGCTGAAGCTCCTGCTTGGTTACTCGTTGCTCGCTCCTTGTTCGTTGCTGACTATCAACAGGAAACTAGCAATGAGCAACGAGTAATACTGCTGCAATAGATACTGGGGGGCGTAAGAATTATAGCGGTATTCAGCTCAGTGTACCAGACGTAGCCGGTGAAACCTCCCGGGACCCCTACGGGGCTAACCCTCCCGGGTACGACCCCGGTTCGCGGGAGGCGCGAAGCCCCAGCAGAGGGGAGCCAGACATGGGGTACACTGATTAGGAAACGGCTATAAGAACAGCGATTCCCGTTGGGGCCACTGATTACTACAGGAGCAGGTTCGGTCCCCTGCTTGAAAGCCAGCGGCCCGGCCAGCCCTATGGCGTGCGCAGCCTGAAGCTAGCCGCCAAATGTGCTGATATTCGTTGGACCAGTACCTTGTACATACTGCGGCCTCACAGCTATGCCATCCACTTGCTGGAGGTAGGTGCCGAATAGCGGGTTATCCGGGTCCTGCGGGGACCTAGCAGCAGCGAAACCACCGAAATATATACCCTTGTCGCACAGCGCCATCGGCCCGCTGCTTGATTCCCGGAGCCTGCAGGGCAACCTATCTTTTAGGAGGTAGGATATTTCGGGGTGCTGCCGGAAAGTAGATTGAGGTTAAGGATAGATTCCCGAAGTTTGCCGGGCTACCCCGTTTCGGGAGTCCTAATGCTAGTGGCCATTGTGAGAGACGACCGAACTGACATAACAACCGAACATAACGACAATGGAAGAACAACTAAAAGAAATCATTGAACGAACACAAATAAGCGATTTGCACCTTCGGTATTTCAGAGCAATTGACGAAAAGCAGCTTGACCGGAAAATTGTCGAAGTAACTTTTACAACAGACGCACAAGTTTCAAAGCCCAACGGTGCTGTTTCTATCGGGCATGACGAAATACTTGACGGACATATCAAAAGTTTTGCTCGTTTTCAAGCAACACAACATACGACAAGCGACTTTATTATTGAATTTGGTAATGACAAAGCAATTGTAAGAACAAACTTAACTGCTATGCACGTTTGGGCTGATATCGCCGAAAATCCTTCGCTTAATAGTAAACATTTTTACGCAGGCGGAGTTTTGCTGACAAAGGCAATTAAAGCAGGTAATAAATGGCGAATAAGTGAATGGATATTCCGTAATGTTTGGCGGACAGGAGAAGGGATGGATGAAATGGCTAAATTTGCAAGGCCGGAATAATAACAGCGAATCGCTAACATGGGCTTTGCATCAGGCAGGCTGACATGCAAACTAAGAGCTTTTTACTTTTATCGACTGATTATTCTTCAAACTACCACATAGCATCAGTTCCTTAAACTGGTCGCAGGCCACATGAACCTTGGGCAGTGGGCATTTTGAATCCTAGTCGCTGGCATCCAACAGCTCGCCACCCGGCACTTGCCAACTACCCGGTGGAGCTACCTTTGTGGCGCCTGTATGTCCGAGATTTTCCGCCCATCCGTTACTAAAATTGCTACCTTGGCGGGCCACCGCGACGCGGTATATGCCCTGACGAGTGGCCCGGGCAGCACCATCTATTCCGGCAGCGCCGATGGCATGGTGGTGAGCTGGGACGCGGCCACTCCCGAGCGGGACGGTGAGCTGCTGGCCCGGGTCGAAAATTCGATCTATGCCTTGCGCTACCTGCCCGAGCTGAACCTCCTGGTACTCGGACACAATTTTCAGGGCATCCAGGCTATTGACCTGAGCCGCCGGCAACTGGCCTGGGCCACGGCCCTGCCGCCAGTGGCAATTTTTGAAATCGTATTCTCGGAAAGCCGCCAGCGGCTGTACGTGGCCCTGGGCGACGGCACGCTGGCGGTATTGGCCCTGCCCGATTTTCGGCTGGTCACCCTGCGGCGCCTCACCAACAAAAGCCTGCGCAGCCTGGCCCTGCACGAAGCGCGTGGCGAGCTGGTAGTAGGTAGCTCCGATACGCTGACCCGGGTGCTGGACCTGGACTCGTTAGAAACCAAGTTCACCCTGGGCGAAAGCACGAATTCGGTGTTTGCCGTGGCCTTTGCTCCCACCGGCGCCCACCTGCTTACCGCCGGGCGCGACGCCCAGATTCGCACCTGGAACGTAGGGGCAGATTATGCCCTGGCCGGCATGGTGCCAGCCCACATGTACACCATCAACCACCTGGCCTTTAGCCCTGATGGCCGGTTCCTAAGCTCCTGCAGCCTCGACAAAAGCATCAAGCTCTGGGATGCGGCCACCATGACCCTGTTGCGGGTGCTCGACCGGGCCCGTTCGGCCGGCCACGGCACCTCCGTGAACCGCTTGGTTTGGCCGGGCGCCGAAAACCGGCTAGTTTCGTGTAGCGACGACCGCAGCCTGGCCGTTTGGCAAGTGCAAGTTGTTAGCTTTTAGCCGTTAACTACTCCAAACTACATTCATTGCCTCGGTTGATAATTACCTAAAAAGCGAAAAGCTAGCACCTCTTATGAAAATTACCGCCCTCGATATTCGCCAGAAAACGTTTGAAAAATCCTTTCGCGGGGTTGATAAAGACGAGGTGCAAGCATTTCTGAATACCATTTCGCAGCAGTGGGAACGGATGGGCGATGAAAACCGGGAGCTGCGCCTCAAGCTGGAGCACGCCCAGCAAGATGTGCAGAAGATGCGCGAGGTGGAAAGCAGCCTCTACCGAACCCTGAAGACGGCCGAAGAAACGGGCAATAACATCACCGAGCAAGCCCAGCGCGACGCCGCCCTGCGTGTGCGCGAAGCCCAGCTGCAAGCCGAGCACCTGCTGAACGAGGCCCGCCAGCAGGCCCGCAATGTGCTGGACGAAGCCTACCTGCAAGCCGAAAAGACCGTGGCCGAGATGCAGCGGGAGGTCGGCAACCTGGGGCAGGAGTGCCAGCGCCTCGAACAACAGCTCGACACCCTAGTGCGCGACTTGCACCACCTCGCTTCGGACGCCATGGACAAAGTTGAGAAAGCCCGCACCCGACCCAAGAGCAGCACGGCCGCCATCCTTTCCCGGGCGGCTCACGTACAGGTGGAACGCCCGAAACCATCTTTCGCGGAGCCCACCATCGAACCCATCCCTCCCGTGCAGGTTAGTACTCCTTCTGCCATTGCGCCAGCTGCCCCCGTGGCGGCCGCGCCTGTTTACGCTGCTGTTGAACGCCCGGCCAGTCAGCCCGTGGCCCCGCCCGCACCGGAGCCCGCGGCGGTAATCAGCCCGCCGCAAGCCTACAACCCCAAGCCGGGCCAGCAGCCTGACCCTGGCACGGCACCTGCCCCCGACGTTGAGCGGCCCGGCGCCCCGGCCGAAAACCCCGGCATTGCGCCGGCCCCCCACATCGACCAGCCGGAGCCCGCGCAGGTGCCCCACCCGGGGGCGCCCCAGGTCGACCCTACTGAGCCCGAAATCCGCCCTATCGGTCCTGACCGCCCGGAAATTACCCAGCCCTCGCCGGTCACGCACCCGGGCATGGAAAAAGCCGCTACGGTTGATGTGGGCGTGGCGGAGAAGTCGTTCTTTGATGAAATCTAGACCACGGATTCGCTCGGATTTTTCGGATTGCACGGATTTTGTAGTCGATTGGCAATTGATAAAGGGCCTGCCTCTAGGGGTAGGCTTTCTTTTTTTGAGGCCGTTTTTGAGTGGCGAGGGGGCTTCTTTAGGCTTGGGCTCACGGTTAGGATAGCAAATTGCCTGACGGGGCCAGCAATAGCCTTGCTGATTGTTTAGACTGAGCCTGGCGGCCTGCTTGGGCTGGGATTCGGGGGCTCGGCTTGGGGGGTGGGTACCAGTTCGGGTTGGGCCACCGCCTGCTTATTTAGCGACAATCTTTGCCGTGAATGGGCGTGGGCGGTTGCCGCTAACGCTGCCGCTGGGGCTCCCGTGAGAGGGCGTTGGTGGTGCATCCGCAGACTGGCATAGCTAGCATATCATCCTAATCATCTTAATCGACTAACATATTGCACATGGGGCAGATCGCACTCGAAGGACTGGAATTTTTCGCTTTTCACGGCTACTACGACGAGGAGCAGAAAATCGGGAATAAGTACGGCGTGGACCTTTACATCAGTACCAACCTGTTGGCAGCCGGCGAGTCGGATAAGTTGCAGCAGACCGTAAACTATGAGGTGCTGTATCGGCTCGTGGCCGAAGAAATGCGGGCCCCGGCCCGGCTACTGGAGCACGTAGCCCACCGCGTGCTCGACCGAATTATGGCCGAGTTGCCCCATGTGCGGAAGGTCCGAATCAGCGTCAGCAAGTTCAACCCACCGCTGGGGGGGATTTGCCACCGGGCCCGCGTTACGCTCGTGCGGCGGCGCCAGCCCAAGACTACGGCATAGGGAAGGGACCGGGCGCGTGCAGGATAAGTGCGGAATACACCCGCTCAGTCGAAAATTATTCAGCTGACCTTGATTAGGTTAGAGCCATATAATAGGGTACTACGAAATATTTCGTAGTACGCGCTTGCAACTACGAATGCTTTCGTAACATCTTTGCCTTATCTACGAAATATTTCGTAATAATCTCACGTGTTCCCAGCATGAGTAAAGCTCCGCCCCCCAAACCTACGGACTCCGAATTGGAAATCCTACACGTGCTCTGGCAGCACGGGCCGGCCACCGTCCGGGTCATCAACGACCACCTAAGCCAGCGTCGCCAGGCCGAAGTGGGTTACACCACCACGCTGAAAATTTTGCAGCTGATGCTGGAAAAAGGCTTGGTGCGGCGCGATGATGCCGACCGCAGTCACGTGTACCGGGCCGCCGTGCGCGAGCAGGAAACCCAGGGTTTGCTGCTCGACAAGTTCGTGGATGCCGCCTTCGGCGGTTCGGCCCTAAAGCTGGTGATGCAGGCCTTAGGCAGTCGCCAAACCTCGGCCGATGAGCTGGCACAAATACGCCGGCTGCTCAACGACATTGAAATCCAAAACTCCACCGCTAACTCCGACGACGATGAGCACGCTTGAGAATTTTGTTTCGCCCGTGCTGACCCGGGCCTTGGGGTGGACGCTGCTCCACTCGTTGTGGCAAGGGGCCCTGGTGGCGGCCGCGCTGGCCGGGGCCTTGCTGCTGCTGCGGCGCCAGCGTGCTGAAGTGCGCTACGTGGCCTCGGCCGGGGCCCTGGGCCTGGTGGTAGCCCTGGCCGGCATCACCTTCGGGTTGTACGTGAATGCGGGGGCGAGTAAGGAAGCAGTATTACCACCGGGCTACTTTGATAGCGTGAAGACGGCAGAGCCAGTAAGAAAGGATGCGCTACCCGTTCTTACGGCCTCCGCCGGTTCGCTTGGCTCGACCGCCCCAAGCCCGGGCGCGGGGCCAGAGGTTACGGCGCAGCTGACCAGCTCGACCGAGGCAGCCCAAACGGTAGCTCTGAGCCTGCCCCCGGACCAGTCAGGGGCTTCCGAGTGGTTGACCAAGGGCCTGCGGTATTTCGACCACCACTTGCCCTTGCTGGTGGTGGCGTGGATGCTGGGCCTGCTAGCCATGGGCCTGCGAATGCTGGGCGGCTTGCTGTACGTGCAGCGCCTGCGGCACCATCGGGTACGGCCATTGGGCGCGGTGTGGCAGGAGCGACTAGCGGTGTTGGCTGCCCAGAGTGGCGTGCGCCAGTCAGTAGCCCTGCTCGAATCGGCCCTGGTGCGGGTACCATTGGTGGTGGGCCACGTGCGGCCCGTGATTTTGTTGCCCTTGGGCGCCGTGGCGGGCCTCTCGCCGGCTTGCCTGGAAGCCATTCTGGCCCATGAGTTGGCCCACGTGCTGCGCCGCGACTACCTCGTAAACTTGCTGCAAACGGTAGCCGAGGTGCTGTTCTTCTACCATCCGGCGGTGTGGTTTGTGGCCAGCTGCGTGCGCACTGAGCGCGAGAATTGCTGCGACGACACGGCCACGGCCCTGTGCGGCGGCGACCCCATGCGCCTGGCCCGCGCCCTGACGGCCCTGGCCGAATGGAGCCAAAGTGCGGTGCTACCAGCCGCGCCCCGCCTGGCCCTGGCAGCAATTGGTAGGCGTGGGGCCCTGCTCAACCGGGTGCGCCGCCTGGTGCAGCGCCGGCCGGCCCCGCCTACGTTGGCCGAGGGCCTGATGGCCGGGACCCTGGTGCTGGGCGGGCTGGGCCTGCTGGGCTGCAGCGTGGCCTTAGCCGGGCCCCTGACGACGCCCGCTACGACGGCTCGTCCGTCAGTAGTGGACTGGCAAGCTGGTCCGGACCGGAGTGGGTCCAAGCCCCTGGGAGGAGGAGATACCACTAGGCAGGTGGCAGGCTTCAACGCTGCCCCCACGGCCCCGAGCCACGAGCAACCGTCCGGTGATAGTTCTTTCCGGAATAGCTCCCCGAAGGAGGCCCTGATAACGGAGCACGATACGGTACTGGGCCGCCGGGCCAGCCGGCGCCAGCGGGAACGCCCTAGCCACCGGGTTCTTATCAACGGCCGCTACCTGACCTCTTCGGCCTTCGGGGGCAATCCCGGCACCGTAGTGATTACCAAGGATAAGAAAGGCCGCGTCAGCGATTTGGTGGTGAATGGGCAGCCGGTTGATATCGGAGCGGGCAAGCGCAAAGTCAAAATCAAATCGAAAGAAGGTCGCGACGATGACGGCTCGATCGAAATTATTCGGATGGTGCCCCCAGGGACAGTCGAAGGCCCGAGCTACGTTTTTCGGACTGATGGCGAAGCTGGGCAGTGGTTTGACCGTCGCTTCCCCCGCAGCTTTCAGTTCAGGATGCTGCCGGCGGACCCACGGTTAGACCGCCGCTTTTACCGGGATTTCAGCCCCCGGCTCAACCGCTCGTTCCGCCTGCTCACGCCCGATGCTCTTTCGTCGGACCCGGATCCGGTTCGCGGCCAGCGAGAGGCCCTGCGCGCCGCCGAGCGGGCCCTGCGCGAAGCCAGCGCCGTGAAGGGCCTGAGCCCGGAGCAGCAGAGGCGCATCAATAAGCGGCTCGAGGAAGTGCGGGCGCAGCTTAAAGCCATGGAGCACGCCCCTGCCTCTTCGCAGTCGCGCCGCTTCGACGAGGGCGATGCCCAAGGCCGTGACGAGGAAATGCACAGTCGCCGGGAAGAAATGCAAGCGCTGCAAGACGAGATGCAGAGCCGCCAGGAGGAGCTGCGGGAACGCCTGCGTGAATCGCGGCGGGAGATGCAGGAATTGCGCACCGTGCGGGCCGAGGGCATCCGCCAGGGCGAAGAAACGCTGGTAGCCGAGCTGCTGAAGGACGGCCTGATCAAGGACCGTGACAATTTCCAGTTAAAGCTCACCGCCAGCAGCCTAGTGGTGGATGGCAAGGAGCAGCCCAAAAAAGTGCACGAGAAATACCTGAAGCTCTACGAAAGCAACGCTGGCCGTAAGATGGGCGCCAACAGCTCGGTGATGATCAATCGCAACGGCAGCGGCGCCGAAAGCGATGACATGCCCCGGCCGCCGCGCCCGCCCCGCGCCCCGCGGGCACCCGGGGCCTTCGCCCCCCTGCCACCACCCGCCCCCTTGGCACCACCCGCGCCAACTGCACCGTTGGCCCCGTTGGCGCCGCCCGCCCCACCAGCGCCGCCTAAGGCTGACACGGAAACGGTGCGCAATGAGCTGCGCAAGGACGGTCTCATTGGGCCGGCTGAGAAGAGCTTTCGGCTGCAGCTCAATGACTCGGGGCTGAAAGTGAATGGCAAGAAGCAGCCCGACGAGCTGGCCGCGAAGTACCGCAAGCTACTGGGCCACGATGGGCCGGGCCAGGTCTACAACATGTCGATTTCGGTTCAGGACTAAGCTGAAATAAGCCCAAAGCCCGGGCGCCAAACGGCCGGTATCCTCAGTGGGTACCGGCCGTTTGGCGCCCGGGCTTTAGTTATTCATCCTAACGGTTAAGTTGAATGAGCAATTGCCGAACCTTTGCTGCATCTGTTGGCAGGGTCGCGCTAAAGGGCTTCAACTGAAGAGACAATGGGGGCTAGTTTGGAATAAGTGCCCGAGCTGGCGATAGTAGCCGAGTGGTTGCTGCGTATGTTTGACAGATGAAGCCAGGCTTACTTTTGTTAGCATTGGGGTGGCTCATTCGCTGCGGCACGAGTCCTGACGAGAAGTACCTCGCGGCACAGGCTGCCGCCGCGCATCGTCCAATCCCGCCCCACCGCATTGGCCCAGGATTGCGTTTCGGCATGTCCCCGGAAGAGGTGCAACACCGCCTGGACTCCTTGCGCCGTTACGGCGCAGACTTCCCTTTGAGTACGAGCATGGCACCGTTGCGGCCCCAACCCATTTATGTGGCCGGCCACTTAGCCGCTCTAGGCTGTACGGACAATTATCTTTGGGTTCGTGAGCAATCTGGATGAAATCAGTGACCGGGCATGGGCGGCGTTG
>NZ_JACXAD010000043.1 GCF_014699115.1 Hymenobacter montanus | reverse complement strand
GCCACAGCTCCATGAGCTGGAGTCCCATTCATTATTTCTACCGCTCCTTCCCGTTCGAAGAGCTGGCGGCTCTTTACCGCTTGGCTGATGTGGCCCTGGTGACTCCCGTGCGCGACGGCATGAATCTGGTAGCCAAGGAGTTTGTTGCCAGCAAAGCCGGCCAGCGGGGCGTGCTCATCCTCAGCGAGCGGGCCGGGGCGGCCCACGAGCTATCCGACGCCCTCATCATTAACCCGACCGACCTCAACCAGCTGGTCGAAGCCCTGCACGAGGGCCTGTTGATGCCGGAAGAAGAGCAGCTTACCCGCATGGCCAATATGCAGGCCCTGGTGCAGCAGTACGACGTGTTTGCCTGGACCAAGCTGTTCATGGACCGGCTGGCCTACAGCAAGATCAAGCAGCATACCCTCGCCACCAACACCCTCGACGAGGCCGTGATGGCGGAGCTGCTGCGCGACTACCACGCGGCTGCGCGCCGCTTGCTGCTGCTCGACTACGACGGCACGCTGGTAGGCTTCCGGGCCAACCCGCAACAGGCCGCGCCCGACGCGGAGCTGCGGGAGCTGCTGCGGGCCCTTAGCGATAATCCCCAGAACCGGGTGGTCATCATCAGCGGGCGCGACCGGGGCACGCTGGAGAAGTGGCTGGGTGATTTGCCGCTCGACTTTGTGGCCGAGCACGGCGTGTGGCTGCGCCGGGCCGGGGAAGAGTGGCGTCTGTTCCAGGAGCTGCGGGCCGACTGGAAGCGGGAGCTGCGGCCCATGCTGGAGCTGTACGTGCGCCGCACCGCCGGCTCGTTTATCGAGGAGAAGGACTATTCCCTGGTCTGGCACTATCGCCGGGCCGATGCCGACCTGGGCGCCATGCGGGCCCGCGACCTGATGAGCCACCTCACCTTCATTACCTCCAATACCGATTTGCAAGTGCTGGAAGGCAATAAAATCATCGAAATCAAGAACACTGGCATCAATAAAGGGGCGGCGGCCAGCCGCTGGCTGAGCTCCGAGCAGCCGGACTTCATCCTGGCCGTCGGCGACGACCGCACCGACGAGGACACCTTCGGGGCAATGCCGCCCGAGGCTTACACCGTGAAGGTCGGCGGCGCGCCCCGTTCGCGGGCCCGCTATTCCAGCCCCAGCAGCGCCGAGATCAGGCAGCTGCTCCGCAGCCTACTCTAGCTTTATTTGAATTAACAATGAAGAATTAAAAGTTGACAACGGGGCTAGGAGTGCTTTTTCTCGGGTCATTTTTAATCTTCATTGTTAATTTCCAAAAGACTTACACGAGTTCACAATACACTATTAATACTGACTTATCACCTTAACCCAGCCTTGGAATGACAGTATAATCCAGGTATAATGATATAAATGCTATATCATCAAGTTTATTTCTTTGCTTTATAACTTGCGTGATGCTTGTTATCTCGATCGGCGCGGCATGGTCATAGAAGCTTGCGCCCCTACATCCGACCGTTTAGCATCGGCCACAGCCTGGAGGTGCTGCCCTCAAGGTACCCGGCCTGCTACCAGGCGTAGGCATTTGCAGGTCGTGCCAGTACGTTCCCGGGGAGAGCGGCCGCGTTCCCACCCAAACTCCGATGGGCCGCCTTTAGCGCATGATTTTGCCCTGCAAATCCCAGGGCTGTGCTTCACGGCCAAGCTGCCCGGCTCGCGTTTGATGGTCCGGGTGTAGCGCTCGCCGGCGATAATGCCATCGGGCCGGCGCCGGCCGAAAAACAGCACTACCGGCTCGCCGTGCTCGTTGGTGAGGAAGGTAATGTCGTAGCCCTTAAATACGTCGTCAATACGGGCAGAGGGCTCGTACGTCTTGCTCAGTTTTTTGTCTAGTTCGCGGTGGATAGGCATCGGACGCAGGGGAAAGATTCAGCGTCTTTACGCTTCCTTTTCCCTTACAGATTAGAAAATCCGACTAAATATAAATGGCCCAAGCTGCTGATAGTCTGTAACGATCATACATCCTGAATAATAGTGAGCCCGCCGGCCCAGCTTGCCTAACTCCAGGTTGGCGTGAGTGAGTGACCTGGCTGAACAGTATTCCTGCCGTACGTCAAGCAGCCGGGCAGCTCGCGGGAAGCCGTTCTCACCCGGTTGGCTTGCTTCCGTTTGCACGCTGCTCCGCTCGGCCGACTTTTGAGCTACTGGGGTGCCTGCTCAAGCGCCGGAAGCTTTTGCCGTTCATTCAGGTGCCTGCTAAAGTCTGATGAGACGGGCCACGCTGGCCCGCCACGCCCGGCGAACGCGGCGCAGGTGGGCCCCGGAGGGTAGCTCCAGGTTCAAGGCCAGGGCCTCGGGGGCTGGGTGGCCCGTTAGCGCGGCCTTGGCCAGAGGCGGTTGTACCGGGAGCGGCGGGTTGTCGGGGGGGCCGAGGCCGCGCGCTCTTTGCGCGAAGCGGTGGAAGGCGAACAGCGACTGGGTGAGTACCGTGGGCGGCAGCACCCGCACGGCGTTGCCGTCGAGGGTGTACACGGGTCGATTACCGGTGGCGGTGTCCTGCCGGTACTCCACCACCCGCACGTAGTACGTGCGGTGGGGGTCCAGGCGCGCCAGCAGCGCGGTGCTGTCCGGGCCGTTGGCGGCCACCAGGGTACCGTCGGCCAGGCGGCTGGCGACCGGGTAGCTGGTACCCTCGGTCGGGAACGCCGTGCTGGGGCTGTCGGGCTTGAGCAGCAGCAGACGCGCCGTGCCGCTGCCATTGGTCCAGGTAAGCTGGGTATGGGCGGCATCGGGCGCGCTGGTCCGGAGCTGGGTGGCGTTGCGCTCGGGGGCAAACAGGTCGTGGCCGGGCCAGGTTTTAGTGCCGGCCAGCCAGGTCCAGCCCAGGGCTTCCAGCTCGCGCCAGAATTGTGGCGAGCCGTTGCAGGTATTCAGCAAAATGGCCCAGGTGTAACCACTTTCGGTACGGGCCACGAGGCTGGCCGTGCCATCGAGCTCACCAGTGTGCCACCAGGTGCTGCCGTCCACCATCCAGCCTTTGGCGTACCAGCGGGTGGCCGCCGAAGGCTCCGTCATGGTGCGCAGCGTGGCCGCCGACACTATGTCGGGCCGTGAGGGAAAGCCGTCGGCGGCTACCAACAGCCGCACCAAGTCGCGGGCCGAGAATAACCAGCCCCCGTGGGCGTTCATGGCCTCTACCTGGAAACCCCCGTAGGCCGCGGGCACTTGCCGGCCGCCGTTGTAGCACGAGCGCATGCGGTAGCGGCTCAGGTAGTTACTTTCCCGCTCCAGCCGGTCAGTGGGCAGGTTGCGGCCCAGGTGGGCCTCGGCTATGCCGCTGGGCAGCAGCAGGTGTTCGCGTACCCAGGCCTCGTAGCGCTGGTGCGTCACGGCCTCCAGCACCTTGCCCAGGGCGAGGTAGCCCACGTTAGAGTACGCGAAATGGGTACCCGGCGCGAAGCGGAGCCCTTCGCGCAGCATAAAGCGGAGGAGGGTGGAGTCGCCCACTGGGTTGGCGGCGTGCATCACCCGGGCCACGTGGGCGGGGAAATTGATGGGGTCGCAGCCCTCGTAGCCCTCGCAACCCATGCTACGGTCCCAGCCGGCGGTGTGCTCCAGCAGGTGTTGCACCGTGATGTCGTAAAGGCGGGGGTCCCGTAGCTCTTGCGTGTAAGCCGGACTGTTGAGGTAACCATCGGGGCCAAATACTTTGTGGGAAAGGACAATCTGCCCGGCTTCCACCAGCTTCATGATGGCCAGGGCCGTCACGGGCTTGGAGATGCTCGCCACCCGCAGTAAATGATAAGGCTGCAGGGGGGCGGTACGCGCTAAGTTGGCGTAGCCAAAAGCCCGGTCGTACACCAGCCTGCCATCCTTCGATAGGGCCACCGAGGCGCCCAGTAATTGCCAGCGGCGCATAAACTGCTGAATAGATTCGTCGCAATGCGCCAGCTCCGGTACGGCAATGCCCGTCTGAGCTGCGCAGGTCAGACTCTGCAGCCCGAATAAGAGGATGAGGAGGAGTTTCAAGCCGAAAAATTGTTATGTCAATGCCTCGACTCTGCCACCTAAGCTCATCGGTTCAACAAAACAAATTTATTGTATTAGGCTAATAATAAAAAATTTTTGAAGAGGTGTTTTAATTTATTTTCCGGATGGGGCAAGCTATCGTATAAGTAAGCCTTATGGCGCATTTATAGCTGAATAAGGATACTTTAGGCCGCTACGTATGATGAGATGGCAAGGTTGTTATAATGGGAATCTCTCCGTCGCAAGTATTTGAATTATTATGAGAAGAGAATAAGTGAATAAAGTCTTCTTTTTGACCCCGCCCCCCGGCAGCATCCGGTTTTTAGCCATGACCCCGGGGTGGCTGCTTTAGCTGGTTGCAGGGCGGAGTGCCCGAACGGAAGGGGCGGATAGATTTTCAGATGGGCCCGACCGTCAAGCGGAGCTCGTCGGGTTGCAGCCAGGAGGAAAATATCGTATTGATTTTCAGGCTATTAGCGGGTAGTGGAGAGCGCAACCCGAAACAAAAATCACGCTGCCGTGCGCCGGATGGCCGAAGAATACGCGGGAGTAGGCCAACATCTGCTCGCGCTCTCCGCCAGCCTTTGCCGGCGCGGGCACCCCGCCAAAGGCAAGTAGCTACTGCGCAGATAGGCGTGCGATGGCCGCATAGGCCCCTGGTTCGAGTCGGGTTAAGCGTGCAAACCGGTGATTATAGTCTAACATATACTCCTTTTAACTGGCTACGAAACGAGTATGCCAGGGCTGTTTCGTAGCTTGTGGCTCATTTGCTAGTTAATGCCCGTGGACGCTATTTATGAAGTTATTTTTGACGCTGGGGCTGCTCGTTTGTCAACTGGTGCTGCATGCGCAGAAGCTTCCATCTCTCGTTGTTTATACCGATGCTCATGCCCGCTACCAACTGATGTACCCCCGAACCTGGTTACTCCGCAAGGGGGCCAGTGACAAACAGGAAACAACGTTTATTGCCAATCCGGCCGAGCACCTGGCCCCGGTGATGGCTACGCTTAGCGTTCGCACGCTGCCCGAGAAGCAGAAAACCCTTAAGCTGACCGCCGCCGGCGAGCAGGATTCGCTTTGGCGCCGCATTCAACGGCTGCCGCAGGCCCAGGTACTCCGCGTCAGCCAACAAGACTTCGGGAGCTACGAGGAGGTACGCTACGATTATACCTTTGCTCTAACGCCTGCCAGCCCGGCCCGCACCCACGTGGTGGGGCGCCAGCTCTGGCGCGGTGGGTACGAGTTTCGGATTGAGTACCGAGGCCCGGTGGAGCAGGACGACCGTTACCTGGCCGAAGGACGGCGGCTAATCACTTCTTTCACCTTTACGAACAACGCCTGGCCCAGCCTGCGCTATGCCGACCAGGTGTGCGATGGCAAGATGTACGGCATTGCGGCCTCGCACCTTAGAAACGGCAACTGGGAAGACGACTGCCGCACGATTCACGAGTTCTCGACGTCCAACCCCAAGGCCCCACCCGTGGTACACTACCACGTGCTCCCCTTCCAGTCGTACGCCTTGGCCAAGGGGTTCGACAATTGCCTGTACTCGGTAACCAAAGCCCCCACCGATACCAGCGAGTTGGTGTACCGCTACGACCCGGCTACGCGTCAGGGTCGGTACACTACCTGGAAGCTGCCGCGGCAGGGCCGCGAGGTCAGCTGGATTTCGGGGGCTACCGATGAGCATGGCGACCTGTATTTTCTTACTTCCGACGCCAACCTGCTCGTGAAGGTGAGCCCCCCCGACGGCAGCGTGAAGGTGGTCTGGTCGTCCGACCCCATGCGGCGGGCACCATTTTACCCAATGATCGCCTTTGACGGGGCCGGCACCCACGGCAATTTCTGCCTCGACGATACCCGCACCTTATATATGGTGTACAGCACCAACGGCTCCCTGCTGAAGGTGGACCTGGACAGTCGCCGCCCCTCGCCGGAGTTAATGGTGCTGGCCGGCCTGCCCAAGCGTGGCGGCTACAGCGACTTGCTGATGCAAAAAGACCAATCAGGTCAGCGCCGGTTGTTCCTGGCCGGCCCCACGGCCTTGTACCAGGCCGACCTGGGGCAACGCCGGGCCCATCTGGTGCGCTCGGGAACCTACACCGACCTGGCCGGCTGCAACGTGTTTCGGATGGGGCGCGCATTGCCCTTACCCCCCCCGCCAACCACGGCTACCTGGCGCGGGCGAGTGCTGAACGCCCTCACCTACCAACCCCTGCCCCGGGCCGAGGTGCACTTCAGGAGCGAAGCACCGGTGCCCCTTTCCCCCGATGGCCGCTTTTCCCTCTCGGGCATGGCGGGGCACCCCTACGCCTACCAGGTTGAGCTGGCGGGCTACATGACCGTCGACAGTGTCTGGACGGCCACGCCGGGTCCGGTCGTGCAAGACATTCTGCTGCGCCCGCTGGCGGTGGGCACGACCCAGGTGCTCGACAACGTGCAGTTCGAGCAGGGCAAGGCCGTGCTGCTGCCGTCCTCGCTGCCGGCGCTGCAGAAGCTGCTGTGGCTGCTATCCGACAACCCGGGCCTGACAATCGAGCTGCGCGGCCATACTGATAATGTGGGTCCCCCCCAGAAAAACGTCTCACTCAGCGAGCAGCGCGTCGCCGCCGTCAAGACCTACCTGGTGACCCACGGCATTGCTGCCGCGCGCATTACGGGCATCGGGCTGGGGGGAGCGGAGCCCACCGCCAGCAACGCGCAGGAATCTACCCGCCAGCTCAACCGCCGCGTCGAGTTTCGGGTGACTAGTGTGCAGTAGGCGAGAAGCCCGCCACCCAGGGCTCCCGCGCTGCGGGCTCAATTGCTGACGGGGTAGTGGGAGCCAAGAGGTTTGCAACCACGAATCTGGTTTGCTGGCAGGTATTTGGATATCCAGATTCTGATAAATATCTCTTAAATAGAAAAAATATGAATACAGCGGGCGTATCGGTAACAATCCGGTAAAGAAGCCAGCACATTAAGGCAACAAGGGTGCACGAATTTTGCACCCATTATGCAAGACACCATTACGCGCATTCTCCTCGTCGTCTTATTGTGCACTTCTACCCTGGTTACGGCCCTGGCGCAAGGCACGGGTAGCATCAAAGGCACATTTAAAGACGGCACGACCAACGAGCCCATTATTGGCGGCACGGTTCATCTGGAAAACACGACGATTGGGGGCCCTACGGGGGTAGACGGCTCTTTTCTGCTTGATAAGGTGCCGGTGGGGGTATACACGCTGGTCGTATCGTCGGTATCGTATAAAACGGTAACCCTCGCGAACATAGCCGTGGTAGCGGGCAAAGCCACGGAAGTCAACGGCGAGCTGCAGTCCGACAACAAGCAGCTTAATGAAGTAGTGGTTAACGGAGTGCGGCGCACCAACACCGAGATAGCCGTGATTTCGGAGATCCGGCAGGCCAACGTGGTGGTCAGCGGGGTTTCGTCGGAGCAAATCGTAAAAACCCAGGACCGGGACGCGGCTGAGGTCGTCCGTCGGATTCCGGGCGTTACCATCGTCGATAACCGGTTTATTCAGGTCCGGGGCCTCAGCGACCGTTACAACACCGTGTGGCTGAACGACGTGAACGCGCCCAGCTCCGAGACGGACCGCAAGTCCTTTTCCTTCGACATCGTGCCCAGCGCCCTGCTCGACCGGGTGCTGGTGTTTAAAGACCCCTCGCCCGAGTTGCCAGGTGACTTCGCCGGTGGCTTGGTGAAGGTGTATCTGCGCAAGCCAGTGTTCAACGAGAAGCTGCTCACCGTGAACTACTCCTCCGGCTTCCGCGATGGAACCACTGGCAAGGATTTCTTTACCGACAAAGCGCAGACCGGGGATGCTTTCGGGTTCGGGGCCATCAAGCGTGGGCTGCCTAACGGCTTCCCGGAGTTAAGCTCGGCCTACCAGCAGCAGGAGCGGGATTTTTACGCCCGCCAGCTGGATAACACGTTCGGGGTTTACAAGATGACCGCCATGCCCGACGTTCGCTTCAACGCTTCGTACCTGGACCAGATCAACCTGAAGGGCCTGCAGATTGGCAGTGTGACGTCGGTCAATTACAGCAACGTATTCACCCGCTTTGACATCAACCGCAACCTGTTCGACATCACGGGGGCGCGTACCGACCAGTTCAAGGACGATCAGTCGACCAACAACGTGCGCCTGGGCGCCATTCAGAATTTCAGCCTGCAGCTCAACAACGGGGGGCGGCTTGAGTTTCGCAACTTGTTCAGCCAGCAGGCCCGTAACCAGCAGGTCACGCGTCAGGGCTTCGACAACAACGGCGTGCTGAACCGGCGCAGCTACCTGGCCAGCTACCAAGGCCGGACCACATACACGAGCCAGCTCGCCGGTACCCACACCTTCAATAAGGATAAAACCCACTTCGACTGGGTGGGTGGCTACGGCTACTCCCTGCGCGACGAGCCGGACTTGCGTCGGGTATCGTACCAGGTGAGCCCGGCCGCTACCGAAGGGCAGCCCGACCTGCAAACGGTACTCACGCCCGGCGGCGGCCAGGTAGACGTGAACAACGCCGGCCGCCTCTACCAGCGCCTGAATGAGCATATCTTCACGGTCACCGGCAATCTTAAGCATAAGGTGACGGTGGCAGCCCGGGAAGTAGAAATCGGCGCCGGTACCTACCTGGAATACCGCAAGCGGAACTTCAACGCCCGGGCCTTGGGCTACTCGCTCAACCCCGGTGCGGTGCAGAGCCTGCGCAACGAGGAGGTCGGTAACATCTTTGCCCCGCAGAACATCGGTCCCCAGGGCTTCCGGGTCGATGAGGACCTCAACTCGACCTACCGGTATTCGGCCTCTAATGAGTTGCAGGCGGGATATCTGTCATTTAACGTCCCGCTGACCGATGAGTTCAAGCTGGTCACGGGGGCCCGCTACGAGCGCAACGTGCAGTCCATCACGACTGGTCTCAACGGCCAGCCCGTGTCGCAGGACGTGACCACCAACTTCGTACTGCCCTCGGCCAACCTGAGCTACAACTTCGACAAGAAGAACCTGGTACGTGCCTCCTACGGCCGCACCCTGAACCGCCCTGAGTTCCGCGAGGCGGCCCCGTTCTTCTTCTACGACTTCGACTTCAACGTGCTGAACTATGGCTCGCTGTACCTCAAGCCCGACAGCCCTCTCAAGGTGGCTACCATCGATAACTTCGACTTTCGCTACGAGCTCTATCCCAGCACCGGCGAACTGATTCACATCGGCGCGTTCTACAAGAATTTTCAGAACCCGATCGAGAACGTGGTGGTGCTTACCACGAACCTGGCCTACACCTTCGCCAACGCCCCCAGTGCCTACGCCTACGGCGTGGAGCTGGATTTGAAAAAGGATCTGGCTTTCCTCGATGATGCCTTCAACACTTCGGGCCTGAAAAACTTGTCGGTGGTGTTTAACGCCTCACTGATTAAGAGCCAGGTGAGCCTGGGCGACAACATCGTGGCCTGGAACAAGAAACGGGCGTTGCAGGGCCAGTCGCCTTACGTGTTCAACGGTGGCCTGTACTACCAGACGCCCGACAACAGCTGGCAGCTGGCGGCCCTCTACAACGTGTTTGGACCGCGCATTCTCTTCGCGGGTAGCGACCAGTACCCCGACGTGGTGGAGCTGCCGCGCCACACCGTCGACCTGTCGCTGACCAAAACGCTCTCATCGCGCTTCGCGCTGAACGCTGGCGTTCAGGATTTGCTGAACCAGAAGGTAAACCTGGTGCAGGACTACGAGAACAACAAAAAATACACGGCTGCCGACCCCTCGCTCAGCAGCTACGCTCGTGGCACTTACTACACGTTGGGGCTGCGTTTCAACCTCGAGCCCCGCGCCCGCGCCACGACGCCGCTTCCCTAATTGAACCCTTTCGCATTCTCCATAAGCTTTGTTTCTCACTTTCACCCCTGCTATGAAAAAGAATACGCTTTCCCTCGCTCTGGTTGCGGCACTGCTGCTGGGCCTGGCCTCGTGCGACAAGAAAGACACCACCCCGGCTCCGGGCACTGGTACTCCTCAAACCCCTGGGCAAGCCATCGTGGTAAATGCGCCCATCACCACCAACACGACCTGGACGGCCGCCAATAAATACCTGCTCAAAGGCTACGTGTACGTGCGCTCGGGGGCGACGCTCACCATTGAGGCCGGCACCATCATCAAAGGCGACAAGGATACCAAGGGAGCGTTGATCGTGGAGCCCGGCGCCCGGCTCAACGCCATCGGCACGGTAGATAGACCTATCATTTTCACGTCGAACCAACCCAAGGGCTCGCGTAATTATGGCGACTGGGGGGGCGTTATCCTGGCCGGCAACGCCCCCGTGAATTCCATCTCTGGCACGACGCGCCCGACGGTGGAGGGCGGCCCCACCACCCAGTACGGTGGTACTGATGAGAACGATAACTCGGGTACCCTCCAGTACGTGCGCATTGAGTTTGGCGGCGTGGCCTTCTCGCCCAACAATGAAGTGAACGGCCTTACGCTGTGTGCCGTGGGGAAAGGCACCACATTGGACCACATCCAGGTGTCGTACAGCGGCGACGACTCTTTTGAGTGGTTCGGCGGTACGGTGAATGCCAAATACCTGGTATCCCACCGCGGCTTCGACGACGACTTCGACACCGACAACGGGTTCTCGGGCAACGTGCAGTTTGCCGTGGCGCTGCGCGACCCGTTGCAGGCCGACCAGTCGGGCTCCAAAGCGTTTGAGTCGGACAACGACGCCAGTGGCTCGAATAATGGCCCTAAAACATCGGCCGTATTCTCGAACATCACCGCCGTAGGGCCTATTCTGAACCCAACGAGTTCTAACTACAGCGCCCAGTACGTCGCCGGGGCGCACATCCGTCGGAACTCCGCCATCAGCATCCTGAATTCGGTGATTATGGGCTTCCCTACGGCCGTGCTGATTGATGGCCCCCCCACAGCGGGCAACATTGCCAGCAACGATGCGCGCTTTAAAAACAACATCGTAGCTGGTTCCCTCACGAATTCCAACTCCACCCGGGGGCAGCGCAGCATCATCTTCTTGTCAACTCCAGGCGCGGGCAGCTTGACGCCCAGTAACGCTATGGGCACCGACTCCTCGGCCTGGGGAGCGGCGACGGGTCCCGTAACCTGGCTGAAGGCCAATGGCAACCGGCGCTATACCACCGCCGACGACGTGCAGCTGCTGAACGCCTTCAACCTGACCTCGCCGAGCTTCATTCCCCGCACCGCTTCGCCCATCACGACCGCAACTGTTCCGGCTAACTTTACCGATAGCAAAGTGAGTGGACCCTTCTTCACGCCGGTGAATTACATCGGGGCCTTCTCGGGCTCCGGCGCCACGGCCGACAACTGGATGGCAGGCTGGACAAATTTCGACCCCCAGAACACCGATTACTAGTTCTTTCTGCTCCTAAACGAGCAATACCAATAGAAACCAGGGCTGTACTACAGCCCTGGTTTTTTATTTAGGCTGACTACCGGCCGTTGCCTTTCGAGGGGCCGGGTGAAAGCCGACGGCTACGGTAGAAACTACTGCTTGCCCCGCGCTACTCTCCCAACCCGCTCCCGGCCAGGTGGTGGAAGTGCTCCCAACGAGGTGGTACGCGAACCCCGACTGCGTTTTGGCGTATTCGGGTGGGGACCTGGCGGGTGGCTGCCGGGTCTTTTCGTACCAGCCACCGGGCACTGCCACCCGGCCAGTGCTCCACTTTACCCGCAACTTATGAGAGCTGAACCCTTGCTGCCAACCGCCCCGGCCCTGAAGCACACCTATGAATTAGGACTGATTGGCAACTGTGCCTTCCTGGCCCTGATTGGGACCGACACGGCCGTGCGCTGGCTGTGCTGGCCCCGTTTCGACAGCAGCTTTGTCTTCGGCAGCCTGCTCGACACGCGCAAAGGCGGTGAATACAGCGTGCGCCCCGCTAATGGTACCGTGCTTGGCTCGCGCCAGTACTACCTGGAAAATACCAACGTGCTGTGCACCGAAGTGGAGACGGCCGATGGCTGCTACCGCGTCACGGACTTCGCGCCGCGCTTTGCCCAGTACGACCGGTACTATAAGCCGCTGATGTTTATCCGCAAGCTGGAGCCCCTGACCGGGGCTCCCCGGGTGCACGTAAGTTGTGACCCGGTGGGCGAGTACGGCCGCAAAACGCTTAGTCGACGCCGCAGCTCCAACCACATCGCCTACCTGGGGCTGGAAGAGGAGATCCGCCTCACCACCAATATTCCCCTGACCTACGTGCTGGAAGGGGAGGACTTCGCCCTGAACGAGCCCAAGTACCTGGTGCTAACGTACGGAGCCCCGCTCGAAGCGCCGCTGGAAAGCACCGCCGAGCGGTTTTTAGGCAGCACCGTCGACTACTGGCGCACTTGGGTGAAGAGCATGAGCATCGGCGATTTCCATCAGGACCAGGTGATCCGCTCGGCGCTGGCGCTGAAAATGCACCAGTACGAGGATACCGGCGCCATTATCGCGGCCACTACCACCAGCCTGCCCGAGGCTCCCGGCAGCACCCGCAACTGGGACTACCGCTACTGCTGGATGCGCGACACCTACTACATCCTCACGGCCTTCAACAACATCGGCCACTTTGAGGAGATGGATCGGTATTTTCACTACATCGCCAACATCTCCACCAAAATCAAGGACAAGTATCAGCCCTTGTACGGCATCAGCGGCTCGTCGGAGCTCACCGAGCAGGAGCTGGATCTGGAGGGCTACCTGGGCAACCAGCCAGTGCGCATCGGCAACGACGCCTACACCCACGTGCAGAACGACGTGTACGGCCAGGTGCTGGTAGCCTTGCTGCCGCTCTACGTCGACCGGCGCTTCGTAAACCCCGAGCGCACCAACTCCGAAACCCTGATTTACGAGGCGCTGAACCTGATTCAGGCCACCATGGATATTCCCGACGCGGGCCTGTGGGAGTTTCGCCACCTCGCCCAGTACCACTGCTACACTTACCTCTTCCACTGGGCCGGCAGCCACGCCGCCCGCAAGGTGGCCCGCGCCCTGGGCAATGCCGAGATGGAAGCGCTGGCCACGAAACTGAACGAGGAAGCGGCCCGCCGCATCGAGCAGTGCTACAACCCCGAGCTGGGCGCGTACACCAACGCCATCGGCTCGCCCCACCTCGACGCGAGCACCCTGCAGCTCATCCTGATGGGGTACCTCGACTCCAGCTCCGAGCGGGCCCGCACCCACTTGGCCGCTTTGGAAAAGGAGTTGAAAACGCCCGAGGGCTTGTTCTACCGCTACCGCCACGCCGACGACTTTGGGACGCCCGAAACGACGTTCCTGATTTGCTCCTTCTGGTACGTGGAAGCCCTGGCGGTGGTCGGGCGCACCGACGACGCCATCCGGGAGTTCGAGAAGCTCACCGCCTATACCAACCACCTGGGCCTGCTGAGCGAAGACGTGGACGCCAAAACCGGTTCGCAGTGGGGCAACTTCCCACAGGCCTACAGCCACGTGGGGCTGATGAACGCCGCCTACCGGATTGCGAAAAAGCTGGACCGGCCGAATTTTGTGTAAGCCTTTTTTGAATTAAAAATGAAGAATTAAAAATTAAAAATGACTCGAGGGCAAGTACTCCTGGTCCCCACTATCAATTTTTAATTCTCCATTTTTAATTTTTAATTCAGAAATTCAGAAGAAGCTAGAGCAGGCTGCGGAGCAAGTTCCGCACTTCGGTTGAGTCGCTTACGTGAAAGCGAGCCAGCGAGCGAGGGGCACTTCCCACCTTCACGGTGTAGGCCTCGGGCGGCATTGCCCCAAAGGTGTCCTCGTCAGTGCGGTCATCGCCAATGGCTAGGATGAAGTCGGGGTGGTAGGTTGCCAGTGTACGGGCAGCCGCTGCTCCCTTGTTGATGCCGGAGTTCTTGATTTCAACCACCATGTTGCCTTCCAGCACCTGCAAGCCGGTGTTGGACGCCATAAACGTAAGGTGGCTGGTGAGCTCGCGGGCCCGGCTGGCTCCGAGCTCGTTGTCGGCCCGGCGGTAGTGCCAGACCAGGGAATAGTCCTTCTCCTCGATAAATGAACCAGCCGTACGGCTCACGTACAGCTCCAGCACCGGGCGGAGGTCGCGCTTCCAGTCGGCTCGCAGCTCCTGGAACAGGTGCCACTCCTCATCGGCCGCCCGCAGCCACACGCCGTGCTCGGCAATGAAGTCGAGCGGCAAATCACCCAGCCACTTCTCCAGCGTGCCCCGGTCGCGCCCGCTGATGATGACCACCCGGTTCTCGGGATTATCGCTAAGGGCGCGCAACAGCAGGCGTAGCTCCTGGTCGGGCTGGGCCCGTTGTGGATTATTATGGAAGGGCGCCAGCGTGCCATCGTAGTCAAGCAAGAGCAGCCGGCGCTCTGCCTGGTTGTACTCCCGCACCAACTGCTTGGCCGTGGCGGGCCGCAGGCGGGTGGTGGCCAGGTTGAGCTGCTGGGTTTTGGCATAAGCCAGTCGGTCCATGAACAGCTTGGTCCAGGCAAACACATCGTACTGCTGCACCAGGGCCTGCATATTGGCCATGCGGGTAAGCTGTTCCTCCTCCGGCATCACCAGGGCTTCGTGCAGGGCCTCGACCAGCTGGTTGAGGTTGGTGGGGTTGATGATGAGGGCGTCAGATAGCTCGCGGGCTGCCCCGGCCCGCTCGCTGAGGATGAGCACGCCCCGCTGGTCAGTCTTACTAGCGACAAACTCTTTGGCCACCAGATTCATGCCGTCGCGCATAGGCGTTACCAGGGCTACTTCGGCCAGGCGGTAAAGAGCGGCCAGCTCTTCGAACGGGAAGGAACGGTAAAAGTAATGGACCGGGTTCCAGCTGATGGTGCGGTACT
>NZ_JACXAD010000042.1 GCF_014699115.1 Hymenobacter montanus | reverse complement strand
CAACGCCGCCCATGCCCGGTCACTGATTTCATCCAGATTGCTCACGAACCCAAAGATAATTGTCCGTACAGCCTAGGGTAATTGGCTGCCATAACGGGCCGCCAGAGGCTGGTTTACGCCAGCACCTGGTACACCACGAAAGCTGCGGCATAGGCCAAGCCCGTCATGTACAGCAGTTGCGCCAGCGGCCACTTCCAGCTCTTGGTTTCACGGTACGTCACGGCCAGCGTGCTCATGCACTGCATGGCAAATACGTAGAACACCAGCAGCGAGAAGGCCCGGGCCGGCGTGAAGAATGGCTGGCCCTGTGCGTCTTTCTCGGCGCGCAGCTTTTGTTGCAGGGTGCCCAGGTCGGCATCCTGCCCCACACTGTAAATGGTGGAGATGGTGCCCACAAAAACCTCCCGGGCCGCGAACGAAGTGAGGAGCGCGATGCCAATCTTCCAATCGTAGCCCAGGGGCCGGATGACCGGCTCCAACGCCCGCCCGAAGGAGCCCGCGTAGGAGTTTTCGAGGCGCACCGAGGCCACCCGCCGGCTCACCTCCGGGGCGGTCCAGCCCTGGCTGGCAGCCTGCTGCCGCACCTCGGCTTCGGCCGTTTGCTGCCCCTGGCCGGGGCCGTAGCTGGCCAGCACCCACAGCAGCACCGAAATGGCTACAATCACCTTGCCCGCTTGCAGCACGAACGCCCGCACCTTCTGGTAGATGGTGAGTCCCGCGTTCTTCCAGCGCGGCCACCGGTACACCGGGAACTCCATGATGAAGTAGCTCCGCTCCCGCGCCTTCAGCACCTTTTTCAGCACCCAGGCCGAGCCCAGGGCCGAGAACAGCCCCAACAGGTACAGCCCCATCAAGGCCACCCCCCGCAGGTTGAAAAGGCCCCCCACCGCTTCGTCCGGCACCACCAGCGCCACCAGCACCGTGTACACCGGAATGCGCGCCGAGCACGACATGAGCGGCGTCACAAAAATGGTTATCATTCGGTCTTTCCAGCTCTCAATCGTGCGGGCCCCCATGATGGCGGGCACCGCGCAGGCCAGCCCCGAGATCAGCGGCACTACGCTTTTGCCGCTTAGCCCAAACGGCCGCATGAGCTTATCCATCAGGAAGGTCACGCGGGCCATGTAGCCCGTTTCCTCCAACACCGCCAGAAAGCCAAACAGCAAGGCAATCTGCGGAATGAAAATCAGTACGCCCCCCAGGCCCGCCAGCACACCCTCGGTGAGCAGCCGCACCAGCGGCCCGTGAAAATTGTCCTGGATAGCCGCGCTCAAGGCCGAGATTCCCTGGTCAATCCAATCCATGGGATACTGCGCCCAGGCAAAAATGGCCTGAAAGAGCGTGAACAGGATGGCCAGAAAGATCAGGTAGCCGCCCACCCGGTGAGTCAGCACCTTGTCGATGCGGTTGCTCACCGGCTCGCGGGTCTCGGTGCGGGTTACCGTCACCGTTTCGAGCAGGATTTCGTTGATGCGGGCATAGCGCGCAATGGTCTCCGCCGCCTGCTGGGCCGTGGCGTCAAACCCGTAATGCTGCGTCAGCTCCTGCACGTAGGCTTTATCGTCGGCGCTCAGGAAACCGATGTGGCGGTACTGTTGCGCGTAGTGCAGGGCTAGGTAGTCGTTGTGCAGGTCGAAGTAGTAGCGGATTTGCCGCACCAGCGGCAGCAGCTTTTCGTCGGGCTGCCAGAAGCGCACGGGGGGCGCATCCAGGCGCTGGGCCATCACGATTTTGAGGGCCGCGATGCCGATACCATTGCGGGCGTTCATCGGAATGATGGGCACGCCCAGCTCCCGCTCCAGGGCCGGCAGGTCGACGTTCACGCCGTGGCGCGCGGCCACGTCCATCATATTCAGGGCCAGGATGGCCGGCAGGCCGAGGTCGCCGAGTTGGGTAAACAGCAGCAAGCTGCGGCGCAGGTTGCTGGCATCGACCGTCACCACCACGAAGTCGGGGTAGCCAGCGGCGGCTTTATCGTAAAGCAGGTCGGTAATAACCTTCTCATCCAGGCTCTTAGGATAGAGAGAGTACGTTCCCGGCAAGTCCACAATCTCGGCCCGCTGCCCCGGCGTGAGCTGCGCAAACCCCGACTTGCGGTCCACCGTCACCCCCGGGAAGTTGCCAACCTTCTGATTGAGCCCCGTTAACTGGTTAAATAAGGACGTTTTGCCACTGTTGGGGTTACCAATGAGCGCGATGCGCAGCGGCCGAGTGCCCACTGGACTAGTTTGCGCCGCGGTGGGCGCTGCTACCGCCAAATTACTCCCTATCGCCGCCATACGCTGCGCCCTATTCTTTCAGCAAAATGGTAGCTGCCTCGCTGGCCCGCACCGACAGCGTATATTCTTCGTCGCCGAGTACCAGCATCAGCGGGTCGCCCAAGGGGGCACGGCCACTCAGGCGAACTTTCACTCCGGGTACACAACCCATTTCGAGCAGCTTCAGTGCCATCTCGGGGTCCTCGAGGCAGCAGATTGTGCCGGTTTCGCCCACGCGCAGGTCTTTGGCAGTGCGCCGAGCGGCGCCAGCAGCGACGGATTGAGCGGAACGACGGAACAGAGCCACGGGCACGAAAGAAAGCGGGTGCTTATTTAGAAAGAATACAAACAAAGGTACGTCGGCAAAAGCTTTCCGGCCGTGTTTGAATTACTAACGCCCGAATTTTTAGCCTTAAAAGAATCCTTTCTGCCTGTTTCTGTGGATTCAGTAGGTTAGCTCATCGAGAGGGTATTGTATGTGCTAAATTTTTCTAATACCTTTCTGCCTTGAAATTTATAATTTTGTCCGTTCTATCACGCTCATTATGTACAAACGCATACTTTTTATAGCACTATCCGTAGTGGCGGTTGTCACTACGGCCCGGTCTCAGCAAGCTCAGGTTAAAGGGGTAATTATCGACAAGGAGACCAAGGAGCCACTGCCTTTTTCTTCCATTGGGTTGAAAAACGAGCAAATTGGTGCGCTAAGCAATGAACACGGACAGTTTATTGTGCCCGCGCCGACCAAAAGTGCCGAGGATTCCCTCATCATCATTGCCCTGGGCTATGCCCGCCGGGCCGTGTTGGTGAAGCGCGGCGTAAACGTGCCGAACATGACCATCGAGGTCCCCAAGCGGGCCGTCGAGCTGAGCAACGTGCTGGTAAAGGCCGGTAAGGTTAAAAACCTCGGCCTCGGAGCCCGGGCCAACAGCCCCGGCGAGGGAATGATTCAGGGTCTGCCCGGCAGCCAGTACGCCTTCTTTGTCAAAAACGACAAGAAAAAGAAGCTCGGCAACGTGCGGACGGTCTCGTTCTACATCGGGGAGCATGGCTTCCCCCGCGAGCCCTTCCGCGTGCGCCTCTACAAGGCCGATGGCAACTACAACGCCCCCAACACCGACCTGCTCACCGAAAACGTGGTCGTCTCGGCCCCCCAAGGCGGGCAGTGGTACACGGTCGACCTCACTCCCTACAACATCGTGGCGCCGGAAGAAGGGTTTTTCGTGGCGATGGAATGGGTAGTAAGCGGCGACAAGTTCTTCACGACCAACTTCATGGATGACTACACGCCGTATGGCCAGATCATGCGCCCCACCTTCGAATTCAAGGAGAGCCGCACCTGGAACTACTCCATGGGTAAGGGCTGGAGCCTGATCACGGCGGCCAACGGCCAGGGCCTCCGCTACAACGCCATGATCAAGGCCGAGGTTGACATGATTAAATAAGCCGCCAGCCGCTAGGCTGAAGTACCAAAGATCATAAGGTGAGCCCCTGAGCTCTCAAACGGCCTGGCCCTAAAGCCAGGTCGTTTTCATTTTAAAGGTCTCCACCAGCCGTCAACCGATTAGTCTTTTTTCGATTCTGCTCTGATTATGCCGGTTGTTTGCCGGGCAGTGATGGTTACTACCCTAAGCGATTAAGCGCCCCACTTATTTAAAAGGCATTTCGCATAAGGTTCTAGAACCTAGAGCTAAGACTCCAGTGAAAGGCCGGTTTTGGGCTAAAAAGCAATGTTTTGGGTTCTGAGCTCTAGGTTCTATGTTCTAACGCAGCAACCGTCGAAGCAGCAAAGGCACACCACCTCTCAGCCACTATGGTAGCAAAGCAGCACACCCTATTTAGTGCGCACGACAATTTCTACCCGCCGGTTTTCCTGCCGACCAGCCGCCGTGGCATTCGACGCGACGGGAGCTGCCTCGCCCATGGGCTCGACGCTTATACGGGCCGCGTCAATACTGCCGTTTTTAACCAGATAGCTTTTTACTGCCTCGGCGCGCCGCTCGCTCAGTTCCTTATTGTAGCCTTTGTCGCCGCGCGAATCAGCAAAGCCCATCACGCGCACTTGACTGCTGCCGTAGCGCTGGCCAATAGAACCGGCAATCTGCTTGAGAACCTCGGTGGCGGCGGGCTTTACCTCGGCCTTATCAGTATCAAACAGCACCTTCTCTTCCACGCTGTACACGTTGTAGGTGCTGTCGCCACGTACGGTTATGCCAGGCAGGCTGATTTCTTTGAAAGTAACGGCGGCTAGCTTGTCCTTCGTCAGGTCCCAGGTGTCGTTGACGGCACCGGCTGCAACCCCCGCTGCGGTTTTGCCATCGCGATACACCACAGCCGTATCAGCGGTAGCCTCCTGAGGCTGGTCTTTCGTTTCAGGATTCTTCAAATTATCGCAACCGGCCAGAAAAATCGCGGCCGCTAGCAGGGAGAAAATGGGCTTAATCATAGAAGTAAGTTCATAGTTAAGGGAAGTATTTGTTGCCTTACGCAATACAAGGCAGCTATGTTATTTTTCAGGGACAGTCTATTTTAGGGGAAGGATTGCCTTTAAGGCTATTCATTGCACCCATAATCTAGCTTGATCATAATAAATTCACACTTACAGCAGTAATTCATCTTAACAGCAAAAGGTACCCGGTACCCCATTGGGTGAGCTTAGTTAGGTAATTATGGCGGTGTTGTGGCTTGGAATTTGTAAATTTGCCAGGCTACCTTCCATTATCTCATATTTGGCAATGATGAAACGCATACATTTTCTGGCTTTATGGGTTCTGTTGCTGCTTCCAGCGCTGAGCTGGGCGCAGGAAAACCGCATTACCGGCCGCGTTGTAGACGCAAAGACCAAAGACCCTGTTCCTTTTGCGTCGATTGGTCTGCGCGAAGAAGGCACGGGCGCGCTGACCAACGAATACGGCTATTTTCAATTAGCGGGCCTGGAGAAGACCAGCCGGGACTCCTTGATTATCATGACGCTGGGTTACGAGCGCACAGCCGTAGCAATCAAGCGTGGCAGCACCGAAGACCTTATTATCGAGCTAAAGAAGCGGGTTATTCAGCTGAGCGAGGTAAAGGTTCAGAGCGGCAAATACCGGAACTTAGAGCTGGGCTCGAAATCTAACAGCCCCGGCGAAGGCATGATCCAGGGCCTGCCCGGCAGCCAGTACGCCTTCTTTGTTAAGAACGATAAACAAAAGAAGCTCGGCAACGTGCGGACGGTTTCTTTCTACATCGGGGAGAATGGCTTCCCCCGCGAGCCCTTCCGCGTGCGCCTCTATAAGGCCGATGGCAACTACAACGCCCCCAACACCGACCTGCTCACCGAAAACGTGGTCGTCTCGGCTTCGCGCGGCGGCGAGTGGTACACCATCGACTTGAGCAGCTATAACATTCCGGCTCCGGAGGAAGGCTTCTTCGTGGCGATGGAATGGATTGTGGGGGGGGATAAGTTTTATACCACTAACTTCATGGACAACTACACGCCGTATGGCCAGATTATGCGTCCCACGTTCGAATACAAGGAAAGCCGTACCTGGAGCTACACCATTGGCAAGGGCTGGAACCTGCTGACCCTGGCCAACGGCCAAGGCCGCCGCTACAATGCCATGATTAAAGCCGAAGTCGACATGGTGAAGGAGTAAGCCGCGACGCGCTGAAAGCCGCGCTAAGCTTCCCAAAAGGCCTGGCTTCGAGCTGGGCCTTTTCGTTGGGGGTCACTAGCTATCTCAAGTTGCAAACTAGCCTCATCGCGGTCGTACCCGGTAGGGCAGGAGATTGATGGTACTTCAACGAGGCCCGGTGGTTGAGAGCCGCGTCGCGGCTCTGGATTGTCACGGGTTAAATATTCTACCAACCTACCGCCCTACCGGCACGACGCGGCTATTTTGCAACTTCGGTTTGCTATACAACACTGCACTACAACCTCTGCAGGAGGCTAGTACGAGGGCAGATAATGGCCTATTTTTTAGTCTGCGCCACAATCCATTCGCGAATGGCTTCCTGCGCTTCGGGCGAGAAGTTAGGTTGAGGCTGGCCGTTGAGCAGGGGCCACTTCGTCGGCTCGGGCTGAAAGAGATGATTCACGCCCGGCAGCTTTTTAACGGTCACATTTTTGTTCAGCTTCAGGCCCTTGCTCAGCGCCCCCAGGTTCGCATCAGCGTTGACGGCGAGGTCGGCAGTACCGTTGAGCAGGAGAACGGGGCAGCTCACGGCCGTGAGTTTATCGGTCGGGTTGAACGCCAGAAAGTAGCGATACGTAGGCGAGGTCATCTCCGCCGCGTTCGCCTGCGCCGTGGCGTTGTCGATGGCCGAATTACTCTGCTTCAGCATATTGGCCACAATGGCTTGCGCCTGGGCGTTGTCACTGGTTTGCCGGATGATTTCGAGCATGGCCTGCTGCCGCTTGGTGGCGGCCTCAATCTGAGCAGCGTCGGTGCCCAGCGTACGCAGGGTGGTAGCCTGCTGCTGCACCACAATCTCCCGACCGGGCAGGCCGTAAGCAGCCAGTGCCACCACAAAAGCGGGGGGCAAGGGCTGCGTCGCGGCTAACAACGCCACGTTGCCGCCTTCTCCGTGGCCCACCAAGCCCAAATGAGACAAGTCTATTTCCGGACGGGTTCGCAGGTAGTTCAGGCCCGCCTGCGCGTCGCTTACCAGGTCGGCGGTGGTTAAGGCCGGCGTGCCGCCGGATTTGCCCGTGCCGCGGTCGTCGAATCGCAATACGGCAATGCCGCGCCGGGTGAGGTAGTCGGCCAGGAGCCCGAGGGGCGCGAAGTCGCCCATCGTGCCGTCGCGGTCCTGGGGGCCGGCGTCGCTAAGTAGTACCACGGCCGGAAAGGGCCCCGGGCCGGCCGGAATGGTGAGCATGCCGCTCAGCCGGGCGTTAATGGTGAGGTTGCTGAAGGTGGCTTCTTCCTCGCGGTAAGGCGGGGTAAGACGCACGTTTTTCGCATTCATAGCCGGCACCGCCGTGAAGGTGAGCACCATGGGCACCTTAAAACCGGGCGATTGCCAGTTGCCGCTCATTTGCTTGCCATCGGACGATACGCGGCCGACGAAGCGGGTAGCGGCCTCCTCGGCGTACAACCGAACCGAATCGCCCTTCACATCGGCTTTGACGTTCATGCGGCTCACCTTCTGGAGCGGCACATCGAGGGTGCAGAAGTATTCGCCGCCGGTGAGCTTCACAAACCGAAAAATAACTTCGAGCTGCCCCCCCGGTACCTTCAGCGGACCTTTCCAAAGGCCGTCGAGGGCGGGTGGGGGGGCGTCGGCAACGCCCCAAGTTACTGGGGCCGGCCGGGTAGCAGCCGGGGCTGAAACAGCCGCGACTAAGCAGATGAAAGAAGCTCCTAGCAGGTGAACCAAACGTAACATATTGATTTTCAAACTAATGATTATTGCGATAAGCTTTGCTGCCCCTCTAATATATCGGGGGTGAATTATGCCACTGTAAAGTAGCAAAATAAATACCTTGCTAACATTAGAAGACTACACGATTAAAATAAAAAAGCTCCCATTGAGCTCTGCTTAGAAAACGGAGAATATAGCGTATTGAAGCTGTTTAGAAAATAGGCGTTGTTCAACAGAAAGATAAAGGACTCCCACGATACGGGCGAAATTTAGGGTGCGACCCACTTCATTTCGCCTGCTTCAAGGAAGTCCTGCCCAACGCTATTATTCGTCTCTGGATGCTGTCCCCTGAGCCACTCTCCCATTGGTCGCCCTAATCGGGTGGACCCGGTTGAGTTGCTCGAAGCCCTACGCTACCAACTCAAAACCGACTGCCAATGGCACTATGTACCGGTTAAACAGTTCTTCACCGGCGCCATCCTGACGTGGTAAGGCGTGTATATCCGGCTCAACAAGTGGCGCAAAGACGGGTCGTGGCAAACGATGTGGCTGACCGTATTTTACGGCGCAACAAGCACTGCTTGGATTGTTCCAGCGTGCAACACGACGGCCGCCACACGCCAGCCACAAACGGCGAGGCTGCCGTGCGCTATTAGGCCCGCACTACCACCCTGTTCCTGGCCGATACCCAAGGCCAAGGCCAGCCCCTGGCCTGTGCCACCCCGCTGTCGGGCAACCACCACGACCGCTACCGGCTGGCCGCCTTGTTTGAGGAGTTGTGCGTCCTACGGGAAGCGGCCGGCTTGTTTTTAAACGCCGATAGTGCCTTCGATACCCGTGACTTGCGCCAAGCCCATGCCGCCCGCGACATCGAAGCCACTATCGCCCGCCACGGAGTGGCCCCCACCGATAATCCCTTCATTCGACCCCGAATTCTATCGGTGACGCGCCCCGGTGGAACACGCTAACGCTTGGCTCGACAGCTTCAAAAGCTTAATCAGGTGCTACCAAATTAGCATTGGCAACTGGCTGGCCTTTCATTAGCGAGCATTTATTGGCCTCTTACTTGCGGAAAATCAACCCAAACCGACTTTATAAGCAGCTTCAATGCTCGGCGGCGGTGCTAAAGAAATGGAGTTAGATGCCACGCGGGGGATGTCCATTACCCGCGCCAGGCTCAGGGGCTTGCCATTGTCCTGGCTTTCGGCCTGGGCCAGACGCTCCAGGTTGGCATCAATCAGGTCCGCGATCTTGACTAGCAGGCGGCCTCGTTCCTCGGCCGGCAGGGCGCGCCAGGCCGGCAGGGCGGCTTCGGCCGCCGCTACGGCGGCGGCTACGTCGGCAGGGCCGGAGTCGGGAATCTGCCCGTACACCTGACCGGTGGCGGGTTCCATGTTATCGAGGTAGCGGCCCGACTGGGGCGGAATGAGGTAGCCGTTGACGTAGTTCTGGATGTGGAGCATAAGTCAAAGAACGGAAACTGGCTCCATCAAACCGCAAGTACGTGTCAGCTGGCTAGGCCACGGCTTATGGCGCCCCCTGTAGCTGGTTTTACCGGCTATTGAGATTAGGTTTTTATCGACCAGTAGGTCGATTACTGAAATCGCCTCGTGGTCGGATTGTACCTGAGGTAAGACACGCTGTAAATCCTGGTTGCACGACCGATACCACTACTCTCCCTTATGGCTAAGCCGTTACTTAAGAGTTTTACTGATCATTCAGGGTTCCCACTAGTTAAATGACAGCTAATTTTAAAGCCTTTAGAAATTGCCCACTTTTGATAAAATTTAACTATGCTGCTGTCAGGACGGTATGTAATAGGGGCTGGTGGATCACAGCCAGATATTTTCTTTATTGCAATCATCTTGCTTTGGTATACTGATATCCCTAAGAATCTGTAATCGTGACTGACTCTAGGATCATAAGGATCAATAAATATATTTCTAACATAGCTAGTGTCTTTTAGGTTACCTATTGTATAGAAAGCAGAAATAACATCAGTAGCTTTTTTGCTCTTTAGCAATGAGTCTATACCCGGCTCTTTAGAGACACATGAGCACATGAGCATTAATAATAGAGCATTTGCTTTACTTAGTAAATGCTTTTTCATTATTCAGCGAGTTTGAGTTGAAAATGGGACAACAAAAGACTTTGTTCCAGATATTATACCCCTATTATACTCACTCAATATATTCGAAAGACGCTCTTGAGACCAATATATGTATTTATCTAAGTCGCCTGAGCCACCTGTTGCTCCAGGGTAAGCTATAATATTGATTCCCCCATCTCTTAAGCATTTATAGGCAACGCTTGAGCAATTATTTCCAAATAAAGAATATTTACCTGGGTTTTGGGCAAACTTATTCAGCTGATATTTCAGTAATTGAACTTGAAATTCTGTTGTTATAATAGAATATGACTTTATAATATCACCCTTATAAATCGTATTGAATTCCTGCATGCTATTAATATGCATTTCTCCTCTGCTGTTAATTAAATCTCTTGCTGTATAATTTCCATCTCCATTCACATCAGTGGGATAATAACCATATACTAGATCATCCACCCTTATCGCTACATGGCCTACATCCATTTCTTTCTTCCAGATATAAACATCAACCCTGCTTGGGTTAGTATAAACGCTGACCGTGGTATAGTACATAGGATTCACCCACTTGCCATCATGCATAATAGGGTCATAGGTGCCATTTTTGGGATCATATTCGCGATAGCTCCCGATGTAGACAGAACTGGGCTGATAATGTGGTCGCCATACGCCTGTCGAGGGCGCAGAATAGGCTCCCCCACTGCCGAACGCCCCAGCGGGACCGTTTGCTCCCCAGCCGCTACTGCCCATGCCCATGGGGTAGCCCCCCTCGGAGACGCCCGGAATGTCTTGGGAAGGAATCAAATCGCCGTTAGGGTCATTGAAGTTGACCGGGTCGTTGGCCGCATACTGAAAAGGCGTCAGATCGGCATAGGCCTCGGCCAGCGGGTCCACGCCCCAGAAGCGCCCGATGGTGGGGTCGTAGGAGCGGTATAGCGTGCTGTAGAGGCTGTTCTCCGCCTCGAGCAAGTCGTCTTGCAGCTCTGCCCCCGCGTTGTAGCGGTCTTTGCTGGCCACGGGAGCCGGGGCGGTATTGACGGCCACGCCGGTCAGGGCCATGCCGAAGGGGTAGTAGTGGTTCTCCTGGGAAACGACCAGCCGCTCGGCCGTGGGACGGCGGATGGTGAGCGAATCGAAGTACACGGGCTGTGCGCCCTCATTGACCAGGCTCACCCGCAAATAGCCCGTGCCGGCGGCCACACTCGACAAGTCCACGTCGATGGCGTGGCTTAAGCTATGCCACTGCCCGTTGGCCGACCGCACCGGGGCCAACTGACTCCCGCTGCTAATCGGTTGGTGTTGCTGGTCATAGAGCGTCCACACCAGGTAGGCATTGGCCGGGGGTTGCCGGGGCCGGGCAGCCGTGGGCGCCGGGGAGGGGGGCGCCTGCTTTTTAGGAGCCAACAGGGCCGTTACAAGACCGGTTACCGTCAGTTGCAGGCCGGGCACCACGCGGGTGCTACGGGTCGCAGTTAACTCATCGCCCGGGCGCGACCCGGCGGGGAGTAAGGCCGGGACTAGAGCCCAGGCGGGAAGGGCCCGGCTGTGACGGTTGAGCAGCCAATCCAGATACTGCGGGCCATGCGGCGTGCTGTAGTAGAGTTTGACCTTTACCCGATCGCCGTGGGCCACGGGTACGTCGGTATACGGCGCCGCCTGCCCGTTGACCAGCGAGGTGACGTATCGGCCATGCTGCGCGCTCACCGCGTCGTCCCGGGTGGCGGCCACCTCGTGGAAGTAGGGGTAATCACCGTCGGGCTCACTGGTTTCGGCGCTCAGGCCGTTCACGGCTTCGCCGGGTTGGGCGCGAAAGGCTACCCGCAGGTTGCCCTGGTGGTCGCGCAGGTGGTACTCATACGTCAACCGGTGGGTGGCATCGGGCAGCACCAGCGCCCGGCCCTCGGGCGTCGGCACCCAGGCCAGCCCATTGGTGGTCGCCGAGGCTTCGTACACGAAGCCGTCGATGTAGTTAAAGGTGGTGGTTACCCCATTGGTGGACACGCTGCGACGCAGGGTGGCCCCGGCGGCATTGTAGTCGTAGGTGACCGTGTTGGCACCCACCGTCTGCCGCGCCACCTTGTTCAGCGTATTGTAGGCCAGCGCGACCCCCTTATTGCCGTCCCGGGTAACGTTGCCATTGGCGTCATAGGTGTATTCGACCCCCTCAAACACGTCGCGAAAGCCGCGCGATTGATCCGCATTGTCGTCGACCCAGTCCTGCCGGTTGCCTTGGTAGCTGAATATCAGGTCGTCCAGCACGACCCGTGGCGTGGTCGTCGAGGCTTGCGAATAGCGTTGCAGAGCCTGAATATTGCCATTGGCATCATACCGGATACCTTTTTCGTCGTAGGCCCCCGCTTCCAGCGACCAGGTGCCCGCCAGGGGGTCTTTGGCCGCGTACTGGGCCGCCGTGAGCCGCCCCACGCCGTCGTAGGCGAACTGGTAGCTGCGCTCACGCTCGGGGTGGTTTTGCTGGGCACTGTTATGCGATTTCCACCGCACAGCGGTCACGCCGCCATCAAACCGGGCGGTGTTGCCCAGGCCGTTGGCATTGCCTTGCTCGCGGATCAACTCCAGGCCGAATACATCGTCGGCCGGGTCGTTGACCTCGCGGGTGAGAGCGCTGTTATTAATATGGGTGAGTTGCCCGTGGAGGTTGTAGCGAAAATCCACCGATTGCAGGAAGGTCTGCCCACCCCGGCTGTGGAGGTTCTTCTCCATCAACTGTCCCAAGGCATTGTAGCGGGATTGGGCCACGAGCACTTCGCTGTCACGCACGCCTTTGAACTCGTGTTGCTGCCAGACTTCAGTTACGCGTCCGCGGTGGTCGTAGTTGAGGCGATTCAGGACCGTTACCGGCGATTGGATGCCCGTTTCCTGGTGCTTGATGGCGCGCTCCACCTGCGGCACAAAGCCTTTTTCGCGGTAGAGCAGCGTAGTTACGTCCGGCAGCGACGGGCTGGGATTGACCTGATTGTTGCTCTGCTTCTGGATAACGTTGCCGTATTGGTCGTAAAACACGACGGTGGTCAGCCACCCGCCGTACTGATTGTCGGGCTTGACGATCCGGGTGCGGGAGACCGTCGCCAGCCCGCGGGTGCGGCTGGTTCTTTCCGGTTCCTGGCCTTCGGCGATATACTGCGGCTGCGGGCGGTAGCTGTAATCGTCGGTTCCGGTGGCATCCGCATCCAGGTTGTAGTCATCGTAAAAGGTCTGCGACAACAGCCAGCTACCATTTTGTCCGTCTTGCAGCGGGGGGAAGGTGTTGGTGGTGGTATAGCCCTGGGCCGTGCGGGTCTCAAACTCGCTGGCCGCCCCGTTGGTGGCCGCGTGGTCATCGGCCATCAGCTGCACCTGCTCGCGGGTGCCGGCGTTTTGCCACACCCCTTGTACTACGGGCCGGTTCTGGGCATCGTACTTCATGAAATGCCACTGGCCAGCGGCCGCCCCATTGCCGTCCTGCACTAGAATCGGTCGGTCAAACGCATCGTAGCACATAACCGTCCACGCGGCTCCCGGGTTTTTTTTCTTAATCAGGCGGCCCCGGTCATCGTACACGTACTGGTAACACCACTGGTCCACGAACGACTGGTCGGTCGGATTCGTGAGGGGAGTATACGACCACTTCCGGAAGGTCTTCATGGCTTCCACCGCGGCGGGGGGAATGGTGTACGACAGATGCCCTACTTCGTCGTAGACCTGGTAGGTGTCGAGTTGTTGCGGAGAGCCAGAAGGCATGAGTTTGCGTTGCAATACTGGTCGGCCCATTAAATCCGCGAAGACCTCAACTACCCGGCCATCGGCATCGGTTGAAACCTGCTTGGTTAATTTGTCGGGGGCATAAAGGGCACTGCCATCGAGTCCCTGCCACAGATGAACCGCGTCGCTGCTGAGGTTGCTTTGGTAGCTGGCCGTAGTCGGATGCAAGGCCCAGGCCTGACCGGCGGCCGTGCTTTGTTGGAGGCGGCCCAGCATGGAAGGCTCGGTCACGGTGCTGCTATAAGGACGAGTGTCTTGCGCGATGTCCGTTCGCCCACTGTTGTAAAAAGTTTGTTGCTGGGTCAGCGCGTTGGCTTGGAAAAGCCCGGCGCCCGCATTCGTGTTATAGGGCAAGCGGGTTTCCGGGGTTTCCCCAGTCGCGTCATAGCTAATGGGTTGAATCACGTCGGTTTGCCCGGTGCTGGCGCGCACGCTCACTTTCTGAATATCCCGACCTAAGCCGTCCAGATAGGTGACGTTTTGGTTCCACTCTTTAGCAGGCAACTGATTGAGCTGGGTGGGATTGGTAATTCCTGGCTTTAAAACGTCCGTTATGCTAATGTAATTTAGCGGTTGGCCATTGACTGTTTGCCCCACCAGGGCATCGGTTACTTCGATCGGCTTGGACTCCGCGATTTCCGTTTGATACGGGATGCTTACCGTATAAAAACCTGGTTCATATACGGTAAGTTGATTTAAAGTGGATCGTGTGGGAACGATTACTCCGTTTCGCTTCCAGGTATACGACGTCGCGTTATCGGGAACTGCCTTTAGCGTTACGCCCACGACCGGTTGCAAGGGCACTGGCCCCGTTGGAACCGTGCCGGAGATTTGCGAATCGTCCACCACTTGCAGTTGAACCCGATAAACCACCACCGGCACCCTAACCCGGGGGCTTTCCTGGCAGAGGGTCGCCGATACATAGAAGTCCTGGCTGCTGGTCAGGTCGCCGGTTGTAAAGGACGGCCCCGTCGCCAGTGCCGGGGCCGCGCTGTTATTGGTTTGGTACCAGTTGTACGTCTCGCCTTGTCGGGGAGTCACCAACAAGGTAACCGGACCAGTTCCAAGGCGATCCGCACCGGTAGCGACTGGTAGCTGGGGGGCGTCCAGGACCCTGACCGTGAAGGTGAGCGGCGGGGTCGGGCAAGCAGTGCCGGGAATTTGGTAATTCAGCGTATAGGTAGCGGTCGACTGAGGACGCACCCGCTTGCTCCCGTCTTCAAAGACGTAAGAGTCCATAGCTGGCCCACTCCAGACGCAGTAGCGGGCACCGGCGGGCGGCTGCAGGATTAGGGAACTGTTATGACAAATAGTTGCCTCGGTCGCGGATACATTAACGGGCCCATTGGAAGGAATATCGACCAACGGAGTAATCACCCGCGTCGGAGCATTTATAACCGTAATGGTTATGGAGGCGGTAGGTAGAATAACGCTCCGCCCATTTGAGCTACAACCGTCCGCCTCCAGGTAGAGCGTATAGGTGCCCGGTATATTCCACGTATCGGTTCTACTGGTACCAATGGCATAATCCTGGTTATTATCCGTGTGCCAGTACCAGGTATCGCATTCATAGCCACTGTAAGAGGCGGAAAAGGTGGCGGTAGACCCCACACAAATTTGAGTGGGCCCGGAAATGCTTACCGTTGGTGGGGGGGGCGTTCCTCCCCTTTGTGCGAAAGCCTGCCCAGGCCCCCCCAGGTAAAGCAACAGCAATAAAGAAAAACGGCTGATGGTCTTGACGCAATGGGCAAGGGTATAGGTATTCATATGGCGTGGTAAGCAACTACTCAGACAACAAAAAGGCATTTGTACTATCTTAATTTTCGATATAAGACCCTACACGAGCTAGAGCTTCTGTAATGGGTGATTGTCGCCGTTGAGGAAATGGTTTCTTGTCCACAGCCCCTCACAACACAGCGAAAAGCTGTGGTTCCAGCGGTTTCCGTCGAAGCATTGAGCAGCAGGGTCGGCGTTGTTTTGCCTGATAGATTAAACCACTCTCCATTATTGCTCGCCGCTTGCCATTGATAGGTGTAGCCAGCAGCACAAGAGGCTTGACCAGTGATGGTGACCATGAACGTTGTGGTCAGGTCGGTTGGGTCGAACGGGAGTGGAGAGCCGCAGGAAGAGAATTTGATGGGCGGGTCCACATTACAGTCGTCGAGGCTAACCACGCCCGCCACGCAGAAAGTAACGGGCAGCGGGGCATGGATGATACGGACCGGCCGGATGGTGCTCAGCAAGCGCCCGTCGCTGGTTCGTACATACAGCGTAACAGAATAGGTTGCTTCCGTGCCCGTGACGGGAGGGAAAGTATGCGTCGCGGTAAATACCTGGCTGAAAGGGGTGGTGGCCGTACCATCACCAAAATTCCAGGCAATGCCCGCCGCATCCGCTAAACAAGGGCTGGTCGCATCAAAGGAAACCGCTTGGCCATCGACCACACTGCCAATGGAGAACTCCGGTTGCAGCTTGCCCCGCAAGCCCGCGACGGATTGCTCCACCTGTTTAGTAATCGAGCCGTTGTGGTCGCGAACCTGAGTTAAGTTGTTCGCGAAATCGTATTCATAGTATGTCGTGTTGCCGTTGGCCGAGGTTTCCGAAGTCTTCCCTTTCAGGGGATCATACGTCGTGCTCGCGGCCCTGGCGTCAGCTGGCAACAGTAAGACGTCATCCAGGGCGATGGCGCTACCGGAGAGCACAATTGTCGTTAGGCTGTACGGACAATTATCTTTGGGTTCGTGAGCAATCTGGATGAAATCAGTGACCGGGCATGGGCGGCGTTG
>NZ_JACXAD010000041.1 GCF_014699115.1 Hymenobacter montanus | reverse complement strand
ACGTGGCGATTTAGCTCGCGCTTCGCCGCGGCCCGCGCCGGCCCGTCGTGCCCCGCCCTGGCGGTCGGGTACGGCGGGCCGACTCACTTAACCGGCTGGCGAAGGCTCCGCGGTTACGTGCGCCACCGCTCTTAGCAGGGCCGCGCAGGCCTGGTCAATCTCCTCGGTGGTAATGATGAGCGGCGGGGCCAGGCGCAGGGCATTGTCACAAAACAGAAACCAGTCGGTCAGAATCCCTTCGTGCTCCAGGGCGTAGTCGATGATGGGCTTGAGCACGGCAAACGACTCGAATTCCACGGCCATCAGCAAGCCGCAGCCGCGCACGTCCCGGATGGCCGGGTGCACCAGCTGCGCCCGGAACCGGGCCGCCTTCGCGGCCACCCCCTCCGCCAACTGCTCGTCCTGCACAACCTGGAGGGTGGCCAGGGCCGCCGCGCAGCTCACCGGATGGCCCCCAAACGTGGTGCAGTGCCCCAGAATGGGATTGGTTTTAAAGCCGCTCATAATCTCGGTGGTGGAGATAAAGGCTCCGATGGGCATACCGCCCCCCATGCCCTTGGCGCACACCAGAATGTCGGGCTCGATGCCGAACTGCTCGAAGGCCCACAGGGTGCCGGTGCGCCCGTAGCCGCATTGAATCTCATCCAGAATCAGTAAGGCCCCGACTTCGGTGCAGCGGGCCCGCAGGGCGGGCAGGTAGCCGGGGTGCGGCACGCGTACGCCGGCTTCGCCCTGCACGGTTTCGACGACCACAGCAGCGGTACGCTCGGTGATCAAGGCTAGGTCGGCCTCCTCGTTATAGCGGAGGTGGCGCACGTCGGGCAGCAGCGGCCGGAAGCTGTTCTTGAAACTCTCCGAGCCGGTGATAGACAGCGCGCCGTGGGTCGAGCCGTGGTAGGCGTTCAAGCAGGAAATAAGCTCGGTCCGACCGGTGTGGCGCTTGGCCAGCTTCAGGGCGCCCTCAATAGCCTCGGCCCCGGAGTTCGTAAAAAATACCGAGTCCAGGTGGGCCGGCAGGGTCTGGTGGATGGCCTCGGCCAGCTGGGCGGGCACGGCTTGCACCAATTCGCCGTACACCATCAGGTGCAGGTACTTGTCGAGCTGGGCCTGAATGCCGGCGAGCACGCGCGGGTGGCGGTGGCCCACGTTGCTCACGCCAATGCCCGAAATCAGGTCGAGGTAGCGGCGGCCATCGGGGCCGTACATGTACACGCCTTCGGCCCGCTCAATCTCCAGCAGCAACGGGAAATCGGAGGTTTGGGCCTGGTGGCGCAGAAATAGTTGGCGGGGGGTCAGGACCACGGATTCGCTCGGATTTTTCGGATTACACGGATTTTGTAGGCGCTGGCTTTACGGGCCTTGGAACCGCCGCTGACGCGGCAAGCGCCCTTTCATAACCAAAAACTATTTACAAAGGAGTGGCCTTTTGTTTCGGTTATGCTACAAAAATAAAGAAGCCGCTGCTCGGGCAGCGGCTTCGGAAACATATTGTATTGGCCGGCCTTAAGCCATTAGAGCGATGAGGGCTTCAGTCGATACTGGGTGCCGCGGGGGGGGCGGGGCCGGCTACCCGCTTGATAACCTCTTTGGTGAAGTCGCGTTCGGCTACGAAAAGCTGCGCAACCTGGCGCAGGGAAATCACCTTCTGAAATTTTTCGAAGTACTCTTTTTCCAGGTTCAGCTCCTGCTGGCGTAGCGTGAACGCCTGGCTGAAGTTGTCGCGAATCTGCTGGTCGCTCAGGGCGTCGGATACTTCTTGGCGCAACAGGCGGCCGCCCCGGTTGAGCTCGCGGCGGCGGCTCGAATACTCGTTGTAGACCGGCCAGAACTTCTGGGCCTGGTCCTGGGTGAGGGCTACGCGGTTGGTGATGAAAGCAATTTTGGCATTTTCCAGTTGAGCCAGCCGGGGGCCGGGGCGGCGGCCACCAGGCTGGGCCTGCACCGCGGAGGTGGTTGCCAAGCCCACTGCTATCAGACAGAGGAATTGGCGGGCATATTTCATTAGAATCATGATTAAAAGCTATTTATAAATACATGGTTTCGTCGGAGGGCTGGGCATCCAGTACCTCCGTTAACTCCTCTGCCGAGGCATGCAGGAAACCGTTGGCAATGCTTGGGCGGGCGGCAGTAAGCACGGCTAAGTCAGCATTTTCTACTTGGGTGCCGCTGCTGAGCAGGTACCCTACCAGTTCGGCGTGGGGTACGGCGTCGAGTACCGCCGTCGGCATTGGGGCGGGCGCCAGTGGCGGCGAGCCGCTCAACCAGAACGAAGCGGCAAAGCTGCCCAGTATGGCCACCGAAGCCAGGCCGGTACGTAAGGTTGGCGACAATTGCGCCAGCCAGCGCCAGGCAGTGGCCGTTTCGCGGGCCTGGGTCTGGGGCAGGCGGGCCATCACCCGCCCGGGCAGCTGGTCGAAATAGCCAGCGGGCGGTTCGCTCATCAGCGGGCGGGGTCGCCGGGGGTGCGTGTCTAGCTTGAAGGAAGAATTCATGGCGGTTGGATGCGAAATGGGGAGCAGCGTTTAAAGGCGGTGGCTGAACGCCCCCACAAAAATGATTTTTGAACGGCTAGTCGCCCATGGAACGGGTAACGTATTCTTCCACTTTTTTCACGGCGTGGTGATAGCTGGCTTTCAGGGCCCCCACGCTGGTGCCGGTTATTTCGGCCATCTGCTCATAGGGCATTTCGTCGTAATAGCGCAGGTTGAAGACCAGCCGCTGCTTGTCGGGCAGCCGCAGGATGGCCCGTTGCAGCTTCAGCTCTATTTCGTCGCCGGCCAGGGCCGGGTCGGCTTCGATTTTGGCGGCCAGGTCGGCCCCCACGTCGGTGAGGGGCAACAGGAACTTACGCCGCTTGCTGCTCAGGAAACCCAGGCACTCGTTGGTGGCGATGCGGTAAATCCAGGTGAACAGGGCGGCGTCCTGCCGGAAATTCTCCAGGTGCTTCCACACCTTAACGAACACATCCTGGGTCAGGTCGTCGGCATCGGCGTGGTCAATCACCATTTTGCGCACGTGCCAATACACCTTGCTCTGGTACTTGCGCACGAGCTGGTTAAACGCCAGGTTGCGGCTGGCGGGGTCCTGGAACTTGCGCAGGATTTCGTGGTCTTCCAAAGGGGAGGCTGACAAAAACGACTTCTTGGATGCGTTAAGGGCCGCAACGTTTAAGCGGACTGGGAATATTCCTCCTATATTAATCCCCAATTTCACGAATCGCTCTTTTACTGAGCCGCTTAAATGCCGACCAAAATATTTTACCTTGACGAGGCCCGCACTGATGCTGTTACTGCCAAATGGGGCATGTTTTACCGAAACTTCACCGTTCACTATGCCGGCACCCCGCTAGCGGCCTCCGAACCTGGGGCAGCCATTGCCAAGGGTCGCTCCTACCATCTGCCCGATGGCCGCACGTTTATAGCTCAATTAAAAACAAGTACTTATCCACAGGAATTGGAGTTGCTCATTGATGGGCAGCCAATCTTCGGCAGTAGCACCCACCCCCAGGAGCGCCTCAAGCAGGCTTGGTACACGCTGCTATTTATAGGCGTGCTGGACGTTAGTTTAGGGCTAGCGGCGGAGTTTGGCCAAATTGAAATGCTGCAACGGTTCGGCCTGGGTTGGGGCTCGCTGGTTGAAGGCACAGCGTTTCTCGCATTGGGGTGGGTCGGCTATTCGCGGCGCTCGGCAACGGCACTCGCAGTTGCTTTCGCTCTACTGGTGCTAGACGGTATTGTTATTATAGGCTGGGCCGTGTCGACGGGGCAAAAACCATCACTCGGCAGCTTGTTTATGCGCTTTTATTTCTGTCTGATGGTATTCCGCGGCATGAAAGCCGCCCGGCAACTCCGGAAAGAAGAAGCCATGAGCTTCTCCTGAAAACCAGCCATTTGCAAGAGTCAAGTAGAAAGACCAGTCAAAATGGCCACGGCCGGGATTCGGTTATAATCAGGCAAAGTCAATGAGGCTGCCGCACCTGCTGCCTGCTACTTAAGCTGTGGTGCGGTAGTACTTGCTACCGGATTTTTTTTGATAAACAAATAAGCTTGGTTGTCGTTGCGGCAATCCAACTGCAGCTTTTTGTTATTCTTACCATTATACCTATCGGGTGTGTTTGATTCAAACAAGAATGACATTATACAGACTCGAGGTGTACTTTTTATCGCTTAACACCTTTCATGTGAAGCTGCTATCAAAATCGCAAGCAGTAATTTGGAATGACCCCAAGAATACAAGCATTAAATGAGAAGAAATTACTAGGCTTACATCTGACAATGAGCCTGGCTGATAACAAGACTCGTGAACTTTGGAAAGCTTTCATGCCCAGAATCAGCGAAATAGCTAATCGCCTGACAACCGACTTGATTTCAATGCAGGTCTACAAGCCAACGCATTTTGCCGACTTCGACCCAACCAACGAGTTCGAGAAGTGGGCGACCGTTGAAGTAGCAAGTTTTGACGACGTTCCGGCCGGTATGGAAACGTTCACGCTGCCAGGCGGCCTCTATGCCGTTTTCGATTACAGAGGCTCAAGCAATGACCCTCGTATCTTCCAATACATTTTTGGGACTTGGCTGCCAAATTCAGAATACGTCTTAGACAAACGTCCACACTTTGAGCTACTGGGCAATAAGTACAAAAACAACGACCCAAACTCGGAAGAAGAAATATGGATACCAATCAGGCAGAAATAAGAACGCCAACCTCTACTCGCGACTACCTAATAGAATACTCAACTAAAAACTCAGTAGCTCTTATAGACCTTGGGACATAATAACACCTTGGCTCTCTTTTAGCTGCTCCCCTACTGGTGGCCGCAAAGCTTCAGCGAAAGTTTACTGACAAAGACGTTTATCCATGAAAATATTAGCCATTGCCTTTCTCTGCTGCTTAGCAGTTACTGCCAGGGCCCAACCCAAGCAGCCCAGTAAGACTGCTAGCAGCAAACCTTTTGTGCTGGGGGTGATAGAGGAATTGCAATCCGTAGAATTAGCTGAGAAGAGAACCTTGAATATTTATCTGCCCGAAGGCTACAGTCCCAAAGACACCACAAAGTATCCCGTCGTGTACCTGCTGGATGGCTCAGCAAACGAAGACTTTATCCACGTAGTTGGGCTTTATCAATTCAATAATTTCCCCTGGATAAATCGGGTGCCGAAGTCCATCATTGTCGGCATTGCCAATACCGACAGGAAAAGAGACTTTACTTATCCATCAACCATTGCAACCGAGCAAAGAAGGTACCCGACCGCGGGCAAGTCAGAGAGGTTCATCGCCTTTATGGAAAAAGAGCTCCAGCCGTACATCGAACACAAGTACAAAGCGAACCAATCGAAAACCCTTATTGGCCAATCGCTGGCGGGCTTGTTAGCAACCGAAATTTTATTAACCAAGCCGACCTTATTCAACAAGTACATTATTATCAGCCCGAGTTTATGGTGGGATGATGCCTCCTTGCTAAAAGGGCAACCTGAACTGTTACAGGAGGGATTTAAAGCCCGAACGGATATTTATCTGGGAGTAGGAAAAGAAGGCCTGGGGCCCAGTGACATCCCCCACGTGATGGAAGTAGATGCTAACTTGTTAGCCGAAAAAATAAGAAGCACGAAAAGCAAAAGCGTCCGCTTCTATTTCGACTACTTGCCGACCGAAGACCACGCCACCATCACGCATCAAGCCATCTTTAATGCGTTGCGGTTGCTGAACCCCTTACCAACGAAATAAAGGAGAAAGCTCGGCCAATTGCATTACCCAGGATTCGCTCGGCCACAGCAGTACAACTACCGATCACGGTAACTTATCGGCGCTCGACAGGCCGCACTCATCACCATCTAGTGGCGGCGACCAGGCTGATTTAGCTTGAGGTACTTAAACTTGCGTATCTTGCTCGCCACAGCTAGTTTGCGTGCTGAGGCAAATTGTCGCTATTTATAATTTATCTCTGAAGAGCTACAAACTAAATAGCGATTTGACAATAAAATCTGGTTTAACATCTTCGCTCAGCTTCGAGAAAAGCATAAGATTAAACAGATACGAAGTATAAAAGCCTCAGAGGCACGTCAAATATCGAGTGTGATTGAAGGTATTTACAAAACACAAACCCCTGATTTTCATTTTCATGCTCGCAGACATTCAGACTAATAGAATTTCATTAAGTAAGGCTGCAATCATATCAGGCATTAGCTTGCTTATAATGGTTGTCGCTGCTCTTTTTGCCGAGATGTACGCTTACCCTAAAATTATTGTCCGAGGCGACATTAGAGAAACAATAACTACCCTTTCAGGCAATAAAAGTCTATTTGCCGCCTGCATTCTATGCTATCTAGTCACGTTTATTCTAGACATCGTCGTTGCCTGGTCCCTGTATATTCTTCTAAAACCAGTCAACTCCTCTCTATCACTATTAACTTCCTGGTTTCGGATTGTATATACAATTTTGGCCCTAATTGCTCTTCAAAACCTTGTTGGAGCTTATAGACTCTTACACTTTTCGTCGGTCTTTACTATTCCTGATGAGAACGTTAGCTTTCAAATGGCTCAATATCTAAATGCCTTCAAATCGCAATGGTATTTTGGATTGCTATTCTTCAGTTTACATCTTGGACTACTTGGCTATCTGGTTATTAAATCGACGTATATTCCAAAATTACTTGGTATTTTATTAATCATAACTGGTATAGGGTATTCCTTAACTACGCTAAAACCTTTTTTGTTCTCGAACGCCAACATTGATTTTGCCTCCTTTACATTTTATGGCGAATTAGTTTTTATGATCTGGCTATTGATTCGCGGAAGGAAAATAAAACCGGCTTAATGTTTAAATTGTAACAACAGCGGATAAGTAAGAACGAACTTTAAAAGAACTTAAAGAATAGGCTCAAATAAAAACACAGCAAAGCTAGCCGGCTTCCTTTATTTAATTGTCGTATTGACTGGCCTATTTAGCTTGGCTTATGTCCCTTCTAAGCTGATAGACTGGAACGATCCAGCTAAAACCCTTCATGATATAGCAGCGTCAGAGTTGTTATTCCGCCTAAGCATTATAAGCAGTATGATTTGCTATACCGCTTTTTTAGTATTGCCGCTCGTTTTATATCAACTATTGCGGCCTATCAACGAAATGTATGCAAAGCTTATGGTTGAGTGTGCCCATATCATTTCTTAACCTCCAAAACCGGTATGCAGTTTTACTGCTAATCAATGGTACAAGTTATCTAAAAGTACTAGGTGGCAACCCACTACAGTCTCAAGTAATGCTTTTACTTGAAAATTATAGTAATGGTATTCTGATAGTTAAAGTATTCTGGGGGCTTTGGCTACTACCTTTTGGTTACTTAGTATATAAATCCGGATTTCTTCCCAAAATTTTGGGTATTCTTCTAGTAGCTGGTGGTTTGGGGTACCTCATAGATGTTACTGGGCGCACCATTATCCCCAGCTACAGCGCCGCTGCAATTGCTCAGTACGTAACATTACCGGCAGCCCTTGGAGAAATTGGAACATGCTTGTGGCTGTTGATTCTTGGCATCAAAACCAGCCCGCAGGCAAGCATAAATAATCGGCATTCTATCCCCACCAGTAATAATGCCTTTGGCGTTTTCATACCAGCCGTATTAACTAGCAAAGCCCCCGCACGACTTCAGAGGCGGCGGGGGCTTTTCCTGTTATATGGGGGGAGGGTGAAAGCTACTTCTTTCGCTTCATCACGGCTTCCACGCCCCGCACGATGTCAGCTTCCATGAGGCCGTACTTCTCCATGAGCTGGTCGGGGGTGCCGCTTTCGCCGAAGCTGTCGTGCACGGCCACCATTTCCAAGGGCAGGGGCTCTTCGCAAGCCAGCAATTGGGCGATGCTGTCGCCGAGCCCCCCGTTCATCTGGTGCTCTTCGGCCGTGACTACGCAACGCGTTTTACGGGCCGAGGCCAGGATGGCTTCGGCGTCGAGGGGCTTGATGGTGTGGATATTGATGATTTCGGCGTTGATGCCTTTTTCGGCCAGCAGCTTGCCGGCCAGAACGGCTTTCCACACGAGGTGGCCGGTGGCGAAGATGCTCACGTCGGTGCCCTCGTTCATCAGCCAGGCTTTGCCGATTTCAAACTTCTGGTCGGCGGGCGTGAAGTTGGGCACCACCGGGCGGCCAAAGCGCAGGTACACGGGGCCTTCGTAGTCGGCAATGGCCAGGGTGGCGGCCTTGGTCTGGTTGTAGTCGCAGGGGTTGATGACGGTCATGCCCGGCAGCATCTTCATCATACCCAGATCTTCCAGAATCTGGTGGGTGGCGCCGTCTTCGCCCAGCGTGAGGCCGGCGTGGGAAGCACAGATCTTCACGTTTTTACCGGAGTAGGCAATGCTTTGGCGAATCTGGTCGTACACGCGGCCGGTGCTGAAGTTGGCAAAAGTGCCCGTGAACGGAATCTTGCCGCCAATGGTCAGGCCGGCGGCTACGCCCATCATGTTAGCCTCGGCGATGCCCACCTGGAAGAACCGGTCGGGAAACTCCTTCTTGAAGGCGTCCATCTTAAGCGAGCCGGTGAGGTCGGCGCACAGGGCCACCACGTTGGGATTGGTTTTGCCGAGCTCGGCCAGGCCAGCGCCGAAGCCGCTGCGAGTGTCTTTAGATTCGGTGAAGGGGAAGTCTTTCATGGGGATTGGGGAAATAGTGTCAGAACAAAAACTCCCCTCCTTGGTAAGGAGGGGACATTTCAGCGAAGCTGAAATTGGGGTGGTTAGCTTCGCTGAACTTTGTCTGTGGGCGTTGAACGTAATTTGTGGGGGTTGAACAAACTCAGACGACATTACTTAAAACAACTAGCGATGGTATGCAGCACACTATCTAAATCTGACCAAATGAGCTTATTTTCAAACCGAAGCACGCGAATGCCAACGCTGTTGAGAAAATCGGTGCGCACCGCATCGTTCAAATTGCCGGCTACGGTAAAGTGACTCGCTCCATCCAATTCAATGGCCAGCTTTTCTTGGGGGCAGTAAAAGTCCAGGATAAATTCGCCGACACTGTGCTGTCGGCGGAATTTGCGGCTTTGTAGTTGAGCTGATTTCAGGACGGACCATAATTTGGCTTCCGCGGACGTGAGATTGTTGCGGAGGGTTTGACGGGCTTCTTTTTTGTGGGGTAGGTTGTTAAGGCGGGGCATAGACTGATTGTTCTAACTACTTTATTCAGTGCCTACTAACGACGTTCAACGCCTACAAACAAAGTTCAGCGAAGCTAACCACCCCAATTTCAGCTTCGCTGAAATGTCCCCTCCTTGGTAAGGAGGGGAGTTTTTGTTCTTACTTTCCGAACAGCGCCACCGAAGTCGTTTGCCCCGAGCGGATACTGAAGTTGCGCACATCGGTAAATTTACTGCCCGTACTCGTTTTGGTCCGGAATACCAGCCGATAGGCGCCCGGCTGCATGGGCAGATTTAATTTGCTGCTGCTTCCCTCGGCCAGATTGTAAATCCAGGTCTGGGATTCGTCGTCGTTAAGCTTGTAGATGCTGCCGTATCCTTTCAGGTCGGTGGTGACGTTGAGGGTGCCCGGCGCGGCGTACGTAACGGCCAACTCCTGGCCCTGCTTAATAGTAAGGCGACGGGTGATGCGCGGCAGGGTCAGCAGCTCCACTTCGTAGTTGCCGGCCAGCAGCTTCTGGCGGGTGCCACAGGGGAAAGCGGCGATGACGTTTTTCTGCGGGTCGCGCACCACGGCTTGCACGGTTCCGTAGGGATTGGGCGTGAGCTGCGGATTCTGCAGCCAGAGCGTGCCCTGGGGCGTTCGGTAGGTGAGGACGTTGGCCTTGCCGGGCTTGATAACAAGGTTGGCTTGGCGCACGGGCGGCACAGTATTAATCACTAAGTCGTAGCTCTGCAAGGCATCGATGTCGAGCACGTCGGCCTTGCCCTGCGCGTCGCGGTAGTGCACGTAGTTGTACTCCGGCTGCCCGGTCACGTTGTTGACGAAGGTCATGTTCACGTTGCTTTCGACGGGGCGGCCGTCGGCGTCGGTCAGGTTGACGGTAACGGTGGTTTTGCTCAGGGCCTGGGCAATGACGTCGTTCATCACCGTGCGAAAGGTTTTGATTTCGGCGGCGTTGTAGTACTGGCCCAGGCATTCGAGCTGCTTGCCAAATTCCTTTTCGGCCCCGATGCCGATGACGAAGGGCCGCAGAAAGACGTGCTTGCGCTGCAAGGCTACCGAAGCGGCGCAGGGGTCGGCGTTGCAGGATTCGAGCCCGTCGGTAATCAGCAGCAACACGTTGCGCGACGACTTATCAGTAGGGAAGTCGTTGGCCGACTGCAGCAAGGAGTACGTAATGGGCGTATTGCCCTGGGCTTTAAGCGTGGTGAGCTTTTCTTTGATGGCCCGGGCATTTTTGGGCGCGAAGGGCACTTCCAAGCGCGAGTCCTGGCAGTTCTTGTCCGCGTTCGGAAATTGGTGGCCGTACACGCGCAGCCCCAGCTCGAGGTTGGGATACGCGTTGAGCGAATCCACCATTTTGCTGAGCATGCGCTTGGCCACGTTCCACCGGGGTTGGCCTTCCCAGGGGGCCATCATGGAGCCCGAGGCGTCGAGCAAAAATAGGATACGGGTGACTTTAGGCTTCCCGGGCGGGGCATTCTGGGCCTGGACCGGTAGGGTGCGTAACAAGACGAGCACCAGTAGCATTGCCCAATGAAACCTCCCCCCACCGGCCCCCCTCGCCACGGGAGAGGGGGGAGACAGGCGACACTTCATACCTGCATACGTCAGGCTCTCCTCTCCTGGGAAGAGGGGCCGGGGGTGAGGTTTGGTTGGGCCAATCCGCATCAGCACTTAATAGTCGCCTTCAGTGCCGGTTTTCAGCTCGTCCAGGGCGGTGGCCAGCTGGGCGTCGTTAGGCGCTACGCCGTGCCATTTGTGGCCATCCATCATGAAATCGACGCCAAAGCCCATTTTCGTATCCATGATGAACATGACGGGGCGGGCCTTGCCGGCGGCGGCCACGGCGTTTTCGAGGGCCATGAGCAGGGCGTCGTAATGGTTGCCGTCGCCTTCGACCACGTGCCAGCCGAAGGCTTCGAACTTGGCGCGCAAATCGCCGAGGCCCCCGACTACCTCGGTGGGGCCGTCAATCTGCTGGCCGTTGCGGTCGACGATGCCGATGAGGTTGTCGATTTTGTGGTGGGCGGCGTACATCGCGGCCTCCCAGTTCTGGCCCTCCTCCAGCTCGCCATCGCCCATGAGCACGAACACCCGCTGCTTGTCGCCGTTCAGCTTTTTGGCCTGGGCGGCGCCGCAGGCTACGCTCAGGCCCTGGCCCAGCGAGCCCGAGGCGATGCGAATACCGGGCAGCCCCTCGTGGGTGGTGGGGTGGCCCTGCAGGCGCGAGTCGAGCTTGCGAAACGTGGCCAGCTCGCTGATGGGGAAATAGCCTGAACGAGCCAAAACCGAATACAGCGCCGCCGAAATATGGCCGTTCGACAAGAAGAATAAGTCCTGGTCCTTGCCGTCCATGTCGAACGGCTCGGGCGTATGTTTCATCACCTTGAAGTAGAGGGCTACCAGCAAGTCGGTGCACCCGAGCGAGCCGCCCGGGTGGCCCGAGTTCACGGCATGCACCATGCGCACGATGTCGCGGCGCACCTGGGTGGCGATGTGCTGGAGCTCCTCAATGGATTTTTCGGGTTTTTCGACGGTCTTGGCGGTGGTGTCGGTCATAAAATCGGAAGCGATTGGGTTCAGCCGGTAAAGGTAGCAAACGGGGCGACGCGCAACGGAAAGCGCCCCTTAGAGCCGTTTCGGAATCAGTGTACCTGGCTCAGCCGCCGGAACCTCACGGGACCTCTACGGGGCCAGCCCCTCTCCTCAGGAGAGGGGAGCCAGACAACTAGGTAAACTACTCCAAGGCGGCTATTAAGCATACCCAGGCAGTCCTACTGAGTGCAGATGAACCGCCTGAGTCCATCACGCTAGGGCGGTTTCGGGGTCCGTGTACCTAACGTTTGGCTCCCCTCTCCTGCGGCTTCGCGCCTCCAGCGAACCGGGGCCCGCCCTACCGGGTACGACCCCGCAGGGGGCACGTGAGGCCAACGCGAGAACGACAGCGGACACTAACGCCGAAATGGCTCTATTTTCAGCTTACGCGCAACCCGTACAATGAGCGGCCGGGCTCTGCGCCACCACGCCGCCAGTCATCACAGCAGGGGCAATAGCCGGTGGAGTTGCCACGACTGGCCCGGCAGCTTGCCGCGGGCGCTAGAGCAGCTGCGCGGCGTGCTCCTTGGTATCGACTTTCTTGATGATTTTTTCAATCACACCGTTTTCATCAATCAGGAAGGTGGTGCGGACGGTGCCCATGTAGGTTTTGCCGTAGTTTTTCTTTTCCTGCCACACCCCGTAGTCCTGCACGATTTTCTTGTCGGTGTCGACCAGGAGCGAGAAGGGCAGGTCGTATTTGAGGGCGAACTTTTGGTGGGCCGCCGCCCCATCGGTACTCACGCCGATAACCCGGATGTTGCGGGCAGTAAGCTCCTCCTGGTGGTCGCGCAGGTTACAGGCCTGGGCGGTGCAGCCGGGCGTGTCGTCTTTGGGATAGAAGTACAAGGCGACCCGCTGCCCGCGCAACTCGCGCAGGGAGATCAGGTTGCCCGCTTGGTCGGGGGCGGAAAAATCGGGGGCGGGTTGGCCGGGTTCGAGGGTCATAGCGGTGCTGGTGGGCTAGTGATGAGGCAAAGGAACGGCAAACTCCATTACCCCTCCCCTTCCTGCCTTCTTATCCGGTTACAAGCTCAGCGGAATTACCCGCTCGTTCCCGGCCTGGTCGGTGAGACGCAGCTCAGCGGGTCCGTGCAGGCGCGGCCCGAGCGTATCCTTCGCCACGGTGAAGAGCGTGGAATTCTTGTGCTCGAGACGCAGCAGGCGAAATTTCCCGCCGATGAGCAGCCGGTAGCCGGCGAGGCCGGAGAGGTCGTCGCCCACCCGAAACAGCAGCTGGCCCCCCGCCCGGCTGATGAGGCTGCCTTTGGGTGCCACGGTATCGGTCAGAATGCGGAAGGAGCCGAACTGCCGGATGGGGGCTGTAATCTGGCCTTGATCGTCCCACTTGCCGCCCAGGTAAGCCTTGCCGCCTTTAGGGGTAGCCGTGTAGATGGCGGTACGCGCCGGGTCGGCGGGCGCCCGGGCCGGCTTCAGGGTGAGCGTAGCGGTTTTGTAGAGGGGCTGCAGCGGCGAGCCCACCGTCCAGAAGCCGCTGCCGGTGGCCTCGGGCCGATAAGCGGTGCTCAGGTACAGGTTATCGAACAGCGTTTCGGGCCCAAACAGCAGGTTGAGGTGGGCGGTGGAGTAGCTGGTTTCCTTGCCCGCCGGAATCATCACCTGGCGGTCGAATTTCTTGGTGATCCGGCCAAACCGCAGCGAATCGGGCAGGCCGGCGCGCAGGTCGTAGAGGTACACGTTTTCGCCGTTCTGGGTGTAGCTGGGGCGAATTTCAAGGTGCCGGTTACCGCGCACCAGCACGAGGTTGCCCCCCACGGAGTCGGGGCTGGGGTCGGTGGCGACGGCCTTGAGCAGGTTGCGCGTCACTTCGAAGCGCAGGACGGGCTTTTTCACGGCTGCCGCGCGGGTCTTGAAGTAGGCGGGCCGCTCGCCGCGCAGCACCAGGTGCACGGGCGTCTGGTTGTTGTAGGAGTCGGCCAGGGTGAGGTCGATGTTGTAGACCTTTCCAGCTTCCACGGTCAGGCGGCCCTTGCTGGGGCCGGTGGTGTACATCGGCAGGTCGTTGCCCTCGTCGACCCACAGCTTTTGCAGGGTGCGGCCCTGGGTTTGCTGGTAGAGGAAATCGACGAAGTTGCTCACCTGCCGCGTGCCCGTCGGGAATGGCACCGCGTCGATGACGTGCTGATAGAAGGGCTGGCCGTTCACCTTCATAGTCACCCGCTGAATGCCGTTGCGGTTCCAGACGTTATCGAAGCGGTCGAAGCCCTGCACCAGCAGCCCCACCGGGCCAAAGCAGCTGATGGTGTCGGCCCACGACATGGGCTTGCCCGGCCCCGGCGTCACTTTGGGCACGAACACGGCTTTGGCAAACACTCGCTGCACCCGCGCGTCGATGCTCAGCGGCTCCAACGCAAAGGCCTGCAGCGTGGGCGCTACGTGGTCCTGAATCTCGGCAAAGCCGCCCCATTGCAGCGGGTTGTACTGCCGGTCCTGGGCATCGCGCACTTCCCAGTGCACGTGCGGGCCCACCGAGCCGCCCGTGTTGCCCGACAGCGCCACTACCTCGCCGCGCTTCACCGGGTACTGGTCTTTGGGCAGAAATAGCTCCACCTCGTAGGACTGCTTCTCGTACTGGCGCCGCAGCAGCTCGGCCGCCACGGGCCCCCGAAACTCGTTGAGGTGGCCGTACACGGTAGTCAGCCCATTCGGGTGGGTGATGTAGAGCACGTTGCCGTAGCCAAACGACGACTGCTTGAGGCGCGAGATGTAGCCGTCGGCTGACGCGTACACCGGTTGGTTAACGCCCCCGCCGGTCTTAATATCGAGCCCCCCGTGGAAATGGTTGGGCCGCAGCTCGCCCATGCTGCCCGCCAGCAGGCCCGGCTTACCCGGGGCCACGGGAAACAGGAAATACCCTGCCGGCACCTGGGGCTTACCCGTTTTTGGCGCTTCGCCCACCGGGTGGCCGCGCTCCGATGTATCCGCGGCCTGCCCGCCTACTTTTCCGGGTTGCCCGCCCAATAGGGCCAGGGCCAAGCCGGCAACCAACTTTATTCGATTCTTCAACCTATTATGCTGTTATGCCATCAGAAAGAACGAGCGGCCGCATTCGGCAGCCACTGTCGAAACGGCGGGCCCACTCCATCGAGTTTGGATAGATTGTGCCGGATGACGAGCGGCTGCGACCCCACGAACACTTGGTGGCGCTGAACGTTCTCGCTAATGATTTTAATGATTGGGAACTGCTGACTTCGCTCAACGCACCGCCAGCTCCAGTATTTTCTCCCCCTCCAGATACCCCACCAGCTGGTCGCCCACCTTTACGGGGCCAACGCCCGCCGGGGTGCCTGTAAATATCAAATCGCCCATCTTCAGCGAGATGTACCTGGAAACAAAGCTGATGATTTTGCTGAAGGGGTGCAGCATCAGGCTGGAATTTCCGGTTTGGCGCGTTTCGCCGTTTACTTCCAGGTGAAAATTGATGTTCGCCAGATCGGCAAACTCGGTAACCGGCTTAAAAGTCGGAGAAACGGGGGCCGAGCCGTCGAAGGCTTTGGCCAGCTCCCAGGGCAGGCCCTTTTTCTTTAACTCGCTCTGCAGGTCGCGGGCGGTGAAGTCCAGGCCCAAGCCAATGGCCTCGATGTAAGCCGGCGCAAACTGCTCGTCGATGTGCCGGCCGTTTTTGCTTATGCGCAGCACCAGCTCCAGCTCATGATGGATGTCCTGCGAAAACTCGGGAATGAAAAAGGGCTGGCCGCGTTGCAGCAGCGCCGTTTCGGGCTTGAGGAAAATGACGGGCGCGGCGGGCACCTCGTTGTGCAGCTCGGCGATGTGGTCGGCATAGTTACGGCCGATGCAAATGATCTTCATGAAGGAAAGCGGGGCGGAAGAGCGAGGGGTCAAAACTACGCCTCAGGGGCGGCTTGCGGCAACCAGCCGGCCGCTTTTTCACTTCTGCAACGGTGCTTGAGCTAAACATTTACCCCACCTGCCCCCGTATAGACGGCCGCAAGCAGTTGCTTGTATCTCAGTTTATCTTTACTTAGTACCATGTTAAGAAAAATTGTTCGGCTGGCTGCCTTATTCTTTTTGAGTGCTTGCACCACGGTGCCCATCACGGGCCGTAGCCAACTCAGCCTGGTGAGCGATAGTGAGATTAACTCGTTGGCCGCCACCCAGTACCGCGAGGTAATCGCCAAGGGCCCGCTTTCCACTAACGCGCAGCAGATTGCCATGGTACGGCGCGTAGGCCAGCGCATTCAGGCCGGGGTAGAGTCATACTTCCGCCAGCAGAATGCCTCCGACCAGCTGGCGGGCTACCAGTGGGAATTCAACGTCATTAAAGACGACAAGCAGCAGAATGCCTGGTGCATGCCCGGCGGCAAAGTAGCCGTGTACACTGGCATCCTGCCCATCACGCAGGACGAAACCGGCTTGGCCGTCGTTATGGGCCACGAAATCGCCCACGCCGTGGCTAAGCATGGCTCGGAGCGCATGAGCCAGGGCTTGGTTCAGCAATTCGGCGGTCAGGCGCTCTCCGCGGTCCTGGCCAAGAACTCCCCCGCCACCCAGGAAATGGCCTTGCAGGCCTTCGGGGTGGGCTCGCAGTTGGGCATGCTCAAATACGGCCGCAACCAGGAAAGCGAGGCCGACCACCTGGGACTGATTTTTATGGCCCTGGCCGGCTACAATCCCCAAGGAGCCATTGCCTTCTGGCAGCGCATGGATGCCCGCGAGAATGCCGCGGCGCCCCCCGAGTTTCTATCTACTCACCCCTCCAACGGCACCCGCATCGCCAACATTCAACGCGAGTTGCCCGAAGCGCGCAAATACTACAAGCCCCGCTAAGGGTATGGTAATGTAAATGAAGCAACCCGGTAAGCTCGCGTTAAGCACGCCTGGCTCCTGGGTCGCTACCCCACCCCGACTAACCAACACGCCAACCTATTCCAGATGAAATACCTGCCGCGCCTTATTGGTTTGGGTTTATTGGCTCTGCTGCTGAGCTTGCTCCTTCTATCGTGCGAAAGCACCAAGACCAGCACCACCGAGCTGGGGAGCCCCGGCCGCATCAGGGGCGCGGTGGCGGTTAAGCCCGAGAGCCGGCCGATTGCCCGCTTCACCGACAGCACTACGGAGTATAAAACGTCGCGCGTTGCATTAACCCAGGCCTTTATCCGGCAATTTGGCGACGGCACGGTGGTGGATAAAGTGCAGGTGCGCAAGGCGCCGGCCGCGCCACACGAGCCCGTTAGTTATTACCTGATTGGCATGGGCCTGCTGAACGGTAAGTTTCGGGCTATGGCCCTACCCCTCACCACTGGCGGCGACAACAGCCTCTACCTTCGCCCCGGGGCCGATCGCTACACCCTAACGGGAATGGGCTGCGCGGCCTGTTTCTTCAACTTCGAGAATGGCCGGATCGTGGGCACCAGCTGCGACGGGAGCGGCCAATGCGACCTCAAGGTCGAACCCAACAACAACCTTCTCGCTAGGCTGTACGGACAATTATCTTTGGGTTCGTGAGCAATCTGGATGAAATCAGTGACCGGGCATGGGCGGCGTTGG
>NZ_JACXAD010000040.1 GCF_014699115.1 Hymenobacter montanus | reverse complement strand
CAACGCCGCCCATGCCCGGTCACTGATTTCATCCAGATTGCTCACGAACCCAAAGATAATTGTCCGTACAGCCTAGGCCCCAGCCGGGTCACCACCTTATAATTGCGGCTTACAAAAACGGCACTAACGGTGTACTCTATCGCAGGGCTGCCATAGGGTATGTTCATTCGTATTGACCAAGTGGCTCTGCCTGCTGCGGGATTGGGATAAGCGCAGGTATAGAGCGTCAGATTTGACCGCTGCGGTGCGTTCAGGTCAAACTGCAGGTCTGGGAAGAGTGCTCGTTCCCGCTCGTTCCAGGTGGCATCAGCTTGCCAGTCGGTGGGGTCCTGTGGACCAGCGGGCCAGTTGTTGCCATCGCGATAGGTGATACCTTCACCTTCTCCAAAATCAATGGTTGGATTAGTCGCCGACTTGTGGCAAGCCACCAACATCGTGAGCAACAAGACAAGCGGTAAACGGTGTAGCATAAAATCAAGAATTAAAGAAATGTTTTTGAGCAAATGTAACTGGTAACTAAGTTTATCCTGGTGATAAACGTTTAGTTGGTGTGCAACCCCCTGGTGCGCTCCATAGTCCTTCGTTTGCTTAAGCCCCTTAACCCCGCCTTTCTCTGCATGGAAGCCGCCGTTGCCTACGTTGACATCAACGCGCCCTTAGTGGAGCGCTGCCGCCTGAACGACCGCCAGGCTCAGGCCGAAATCTACCGGCGTTACGCCAAAGCCATGTTCAACGTGGCGTTGCGGATTACCGGAGACTACGCCGAAGCGGAAGACGTGCTTCAGGAGTCTTTTCTGAGTGCTTTCCGCGAGTTGAGCGGCTATAAGGGCGACTCTTCATTCGGGGCGTGGCTTAAGCGCATTGTTGTGAACAAAAGCATCAACTGCTTGCGGCAGCGGCGGCTGGCGCTGGTGCCGCTGGGCGAGCAGCATCACGAAGAGCCGGCCGAAGCTACCGGGCCTTCGTATGAGGACCAGACCGATACTCACTACCGGGCCGACGTGCTGCGCCGTTGCATCCAGGAACTGCCCGATGGTTACCGTGTAGTGTTAAGCTTATACTTACTCGAAGGATATGACCACCTTGAAATTGCTAGCATCCTCGGCATCTCCGAGTCTACTTCCAAATCGCAGTACAGCCGGGCGCGGGTGCGGCTGCGAGAGTTGGCCGCCCAGCGCGGCCTGAGTTAATGAATTTTTATTCATCGCTCGTACTTTACTTAACGTCTTCCTGCCCTTCTTCTTTTTCACCGGGCCGTCGTCGCTGGACGGCGCCCGCCTGTTTAGAACCTGGACGAATCGTGCGTTCGCACCCCATTCATGGATACTCCAAAGAATAATTCGCTAGAAAACTTCGTCGAGCGGCACCGGGCCGATTTCGACACGCACGAGCCGCGCCCCGACCTGTGGGCCGCGATCGAGCAGCAACTGGCCGCGCCCGTTGCCCAGCCCACCCCCCCGGTGATGCGCTTGGCGGAAGCGGCACCCCCGCCCGCTGTGCGCGCCAGCTGGCTGCAGCAGTACGGCGTAGCGGCGGCCCTGGCGCTGCTGGTTTTTGCTGCCGGCGCCAGCGAGGCTTGGAAATCAAAAAACAACCAGCCAGAACTGGCCGACGTCGCACCGCAGCCCACCCTGGGTGCAGTGACGACGACCTCGGATGAAGCGTTGTACCAGGGAACCGAGCCGCTGGCCTTGACGGCTGCCGAGCATACGGCCGGGGCGGATAGCCAATTGGTGCGGGCCGTACGTGGCATGGAGTTTTACTACACCAACCAGTTGGCCCGCCGCCAAAACGAGCTGCGCCAGCTGAAAGGGCCCGGGGTGGCCGGGATGACGGCCGACTGGCAGCGGGAGCTGGTATCGCTCGATTCGAGCTACCGTAAGCTAAAGCAGGAGCTGCCCGGCCACCCGCAGCCCGACGCGGTGCTTACGGCCATGAACCGCAACCTGCAAATTCGCCTCGACATTTTAGACCAGCAATTACACCTAAGCACGGCTTCTAAAGCCGATCATGGCACAGGAGCGTACGTGCTGGCCGATAGCCGGCTTGCCGAATGAGCCCGCGCACGTCTTCTCGCAGCTGGCGAGGGTGGGGAATAGCCGGACTCGCCTTGGCTGTGCTGCTGGTGCTGGCTCCTGGAGCAACGTGGGCGCGAAATGCCCATACAGTGGGCAAGGCGCCCCGAACTTCCCTCCCGGTGCTGATGCCCCTGGCTCCCCGGGTGACGAAACCGTTGCCCGGGCCCGCGGAGCCATTGCTGCCGCAGGGGGAGCAAAACCCGTCGCAGCACCCATCAACCGACCAGCCTGATGATCAGGAAGACGCGGCACTGCAGGTGGAGCAGCGCCGTCGCGTAAGCCGGAGCTACGCCGTGCCCAAAGCCGGACGGGCATTTTCGCTGGACACGCGCTATGGGCGAGTCCAGATCAACCCGTGGAATAAGATGGAAATGAGGGTGGACGCTGAGCTGGTAGCGCGCGCCGAAACCGATGCCGACGCCCGCCGGGTACTGGAAGCCCTGGAGGTACAGTGGCTGGATTACGACGCCAAAACCGGTGGGGTGGCCGTAAGCACGAAATTCGGTCCGGCTCTGCGCGGTCGGGCCGGGGGCCGCCGCTACGAAGTGAATTACACCGTATGGCTGCCCCGAACTACGGCCTTGCGGGTTTATAACAGCTTTGGCGAAGTGACTTTGGCGGGCGACGTCCGCGGCACTACCGACTTAGCCGTGGAATACGGAGCCTTGCGCACCGGCCGCCTGGATGGGCCGCGCAACGTGGTTCGCATTGGTAATGGCGATTGCACCATTGCTTTTGCCGGCCACGCCAGCATCGAGGCCAGCTACGCTCGCCTGCACCTCAACGAGGGCAGCAGCGTGGACTTGCGCAACAACTTTTCCGACGTGGACATTGGAACCGTGCAGGACCTGACTGTGCATAGCAAGTATGGCGACGTGGCCCTGGGCACGGTGCGCAACCTGCGGGGCTCTTCGGGCTACTCGCGCTTTACCATCGACAAGCTCGACGAGGCCCTGGACATGGCCCTGCGCTATTGCCCCGACTTTGTGGTGCGCGATATGGGCGCCAATTTCCGGCAAGTCAACCTGGATGGTGGGTTTAGCTCCATCCGGCTGGGGTTTGCGGAGGCCCCCGGCTTTCGGTTCGACGTGAGCACCGAGCAAGGCCAACTGTTGGTTGACCGAAACTTTGTCCGGGTGCTTTCGCAGGAGAACGGACCCCGAACCAGCGACGTGCTCGGCGTGTTCGGGGGGGCGGTGCCCGCGCATAACTGTGGCAACGTGAATATTAAAGTGCGCTACGGCACGGTGCGATTCAGTAAATAATGCGAGTTGCGGCTAGGGCGTAGTGCGGCGACAGATTTGTATATCCAATAACAATACTGAAGTAAAGCCGCGTAGCGGTGACAGAGGCGTCAGGAGGTCTGTCACCGCTACGCGGCTTTCAATCGGTGGAAACACGGGTTGCTACAAACCTGTCGCCGCGCTGCGGCTTGGGCATACTTAAAGCTCTCCAGGGCTGTTGCTTGGCTCGCCTCTCCTAGGGCTTCGTGCATGAAGCGGGGGTGGGGGCTTGCCCCGCAGGGGTCAGGTGATGTTGCGAACTGCTTTAAGAAGCTGTTTACCGCAACGCTTGCCAGTTTAGCGCCCCTGAATGGTGACCCCTACGGTAGTGGGAGCGTATACCAATAGCTGGTGGGCCTTACCTTGCCACGTGCTTCGTTTATTGCTTCTTTGCCTGCTGGCTAGCCCGGCCCTGGCCCAAACTCCGGCTTCCGTGTCTGTCGCCCATACTTCCACCCTGCGAACGTATTCCTTGCGCCTGCGGCCGGGCGACGACTTGCGGCAGCAACTCACGGCCTTCGTGCAGGCGCACCACCTGCTGGCCGGCACCATGCTCACCTGCGTGGGCAGCCTCACGGAGGCCACGCTGCGGCTGGCCAACCAGGAAGGACCTACTGTGTACCGGGGGCATTTCGAAATCGTGTCTCTGGTCGGGACCCTCTCTACCAACGGCTCGCACCTGCACCTGGCGATTTCGGATAGCACGGGCCGCACCATTGGCGGGCATCTGCTCGACGGCTGCCGCGTGTACACCACCGCCGAAATCGTGCTGGGCGAGTTGCCGGCGCTGGAATTTCGACGCGAAACCGACCCCACTTTTGGTTATCAGGAACTGGTGGTACGGCCCGCCCCAGCCAATAAATCAGTGCAGAAGAGTGGTCCCAAGCCAGTGAGATGATGCGCACAAAATGGCGCACACTAGAGCGGTTTCGGGATCGGTGTACATAAGTTTGGCTCCCCTCTCCTGCGGCTTCGCGCATAAAGCGAACCGGGGTCGTACCCGGTAGGGCGGGCCCTACCGGGTACGACCCCGCAGGGGTCACGTGAGGCCAACGCGGGAACGACAACCGATACTGACTTCTAATGCCCACTACAGGGTAATGTAAGTCCAACAAGGACGGATTGCTGCCGGGAAAGTGCGGATTATATTGCTTTCCTTGGTTACAAATAGCATTCCATTGGTTGACTTGGTTCTGTGAGCAACCCAGGGTCGGAATGCAAGAAAACAGGGCCTTCAGTAGCCGTCGCGGGCGACAACCGAACCAGTGACCACCACCTGATTTTAAAACCAGTAGAGCGCCCTGGCCAGTGCCGGTGAGATGGAATGCGACCTAATACCGGGCGCAGGATACCAAAGCTTTTGAATAGTTGGTAACTTTAGTCCGATTATCGACTCACTGCCCTATTGTTAATGTATCAGCTTAGATTATTGTTGCCAGTATTTCTGCTTTTTGCCCTTGCCGCTGGGGCTCAGGCGCCCAGCCAGCTGGTAGTGGCCATGAAGAAGCAATACCCGGGCGAAAAAGCCGTGTACCTGGAAATGCGGCAGGACTTGACCGTGGAAATTCGTAACGACTCGGTACAGGTCCTCGCCCGCCACCATGCCGACATGCTGCACCTCGACGAGCAATCGGCCACCTACGCCAACGACCGGGTGTACAGCTCCCACTTCAACCGCCTGCAAAAGCTGGAAGCTCGCACCCTAGTGCCGAATGGTGAGAAGTTCAAAACGCTGAGGGTGAGTGAATTTAAGGATAAGTTCGAGATGCAGGCGGGGGTGTTTTTTGACGATACCCGCTCCACCTCCTTTTCTTTTCCGGCCATTACGCCCGGGGCCCGCACCGTTACCGACTATACCGTGCGCCACGTGGATGCCCGCTTCGTGATGCCCTTTTTCGTGGGCTCCTACGTGCCCGTGCGCCACGCGGAGCTCACCATCACGGCGCCCAAGGGCGTGCGCATCGGCTACAAAATCTTTCACGCCGACCCCGCGACCATTGCGTACACCAAGGAGGAAAAAGGCGGCCAGGTAATCTACCGCTGGACGGCCAACAACCTGCCCAGCCCGCCCCGCGACAACGACGCGCCCGAGGCCAGCTACTACCTGCCGCACATTGTGTTCTTTGTGCAGGAAGCTACCGTAAATGGGCAGCCGCGCAAGCTCCTGGCCGGTGTGCCGGAGCTGTACACGATGTACGCCGACTTCGTGCGGCGCATCGACCGCCAGCCCAGCCCGGGCCTGCAGCACCGCGTCGATTCGCTGGTGGCGGGCGCTCAAACTGAGGAGGAGAAAGTCCGCCGCGTATACTACTGGGTGCAGGACAACATCAAGTACATTGCCTTTGAGCAGGGCCTGCGCGGCTTTATTCCGCACGATGCCGGCTTGGTGTACGCCCGCCGTTACGGCGACTGTAAGGACATGGCTAACCTCACCAATGAAATGCTGCACCTGGCGGGCGTTAAAAACGCCTACCTGACCTGGGTGGGTACCCGCGACCTGCCCTACAAATACGCCGAGCTGGCCACGCCCGGGGTCGATAATCACATGATTGCCACCTACGAGCCCACGCCGGGGCAGTACGTGTTCCTCGACGCCACCAGCAAGCATACCCCCTACGGTATGCCCTCGGCCATGATTCAGGGCAAGGAAGGGCTACTGGGCCTGGACCCGCAGAGCAGCCGGGTGGTCGACATTCCGGCCGTGGATAAGGCCCGGAGCGGCCGCGACGACCGGTCGGTGCTCACCCTGGATGGCACCGTATTGCGCGGCACCGGCAAGCTCAGCCTGGCCGGCTACTCGAAAGTCGACCAGAGCTACGGCCTTGACGGGCTCGACCGAACCGACGAGCCCAAGTACGTGAAGGCCCTGTTGGAGCGCGGCAATAACAAGTTTTTTGTCGACCACTACAGCATCGCCAACCTCGACGTCCGCGACCAGCCCCTGAGCATCAGCTACGATTACCGCTTGCAGGACTACGTGCAGCAGGTCGACGACGAAGTGTACGTCAACCTGAGCCTGGAACGACCCTACGCCACCGACCGCATCGACGTAGCTACCCGCAAGCTGCCGCGCTACAACGAGTTTGCTCACACCGACCACACCCGTACCGAGTTGGTAGTGCCAGCCGGCTACGAAGTAAGCTACCTGCCCCCCAGCGCTCAGGCTCAGGGAGAGGCGCTGGGCTTCAAAGTGAGCTACGAGCGTCAGGGCAATAAAATCATCCAGGACCGGGAGCTGTACGTGAACTACCTGCTGCTGCAGCCCGCGCAATTCGGCGACTGGAACTCGGTGGTGACCAAGCTGGGCAATGCCTACCGGGAAGTAGTGATTTTGAAAAAAAAGAGGGCGTAATGCTGCCGCTGAATATTTAATCCAATCGTACTGAGCTGACGCCCGCTGCCGTCATGCCAGAAGGGGGAAGCCGCCGGTGTTGTCGTAGCGCAGCGCTCAGCCGGTCTGAAGAAAGTCACTGCCAGCTCGGCAGGTCTCCGCAATATAGGTCTTCAGCTCCTTTCGCCCGTTTTTTGGTGACTGAACCAATAAAGGGGCCCAAAAAACCAATCTAACAACTGACTACTACATGCGCTTCTTTTCGCTAGTATTTTTCCTGCTGATTGCTGCTGCCGCCGCGGCTCAAACGTTGCCGCCCGGCCTGGTTCACGCCGGCTACAACTGGGACGAGCAGCGCCGCCAGCGCCTACCCATCTCGGCCGAGGAGGAGGCGTTACCAGCCATCATTCTCCGGGATTTTACCAGTATAGAGTACTACTTCGACCAAAGCCGGAAGGACCTGCGCCTCTTTGCCACCGAGCACCGCATTGTGCGGGTAAACTCTTCCGATGGCATCGAGCGCTTCAATAAGATTGTGGTGCCGGTGCTCGAATCCGGCGCCGCGGTGGCCATCAAGGCCCGGACCATCAGCCCGCGGGGCGAGGTGCGCGAGGTGAAAGCTGCCGACATGAAGGAGCTGAAAGACCAGGGCGGGGGCCGTGGCTTCCGGGTGTTTGCCGTGGATGGCGTCGAGAAGGGCAGCGAGGTGGAGTACTACTACACCCGCGAACGGCCATTCAACCATTTCGGGAGCGAAATCTTGCAAAGCGAAATCGTAGCCCGGGACGTCACCTTCGAGTTGATTTCGCCGGAGTCGTTGACGTTTGAGGCCCGTGTGTACCACGGCCCGGCCGTGACGGTGGATACCACCCTGGCCCACCACCGCGTGCTGCGTCTCAGCCTGCCCCGCGTAGCGGCCCTGCGTGAGGAGGCGTTTGCCAACGTGCAGGCCCAACGCATGCGCGTGGAGTACAAGCTCGCCTACATGGCCAGCCGGGGGGCCGTGCGCCAATTCACCTGGGCCGATGCCAGTCAGTACGTGTACCGGACGATAATGGCTCTGAGCAAGGACGACGTGAAGGCCGTTGCCAAGGTGCTGGCCGCAGCCCGGCTGCCCACCGCCGGCCCTCTGCCCGAGCGCATTGCCGCCGCCGAGAATTACATCAAGCTCAACTTCAACCTGGAAGAGGGGGCCAGCCCCAGCCTGAGCCAGATGGTAGCTACGCGCAACGCCCCGGAGGCCGGCTTCAGCCGCCTCATGGCGGCAGTTTACCGCACCCTGGGCATCGACTTTGAACTGGTGGTGACCAGCGGCCGCGAAGCCGCGCCCTTCGACGGCAGCTTCGACACCTGGGACTACCTCGACCACTTTGCCCTGTACTTCCCGGCCACCGGCCAGTTTCTGGCGCCCGGCCGGCCCGAATACCGCTACGGCATGCTGCCGCCCGAATGGACGGCCAGCTCGGGCCTGTTTATTAAAGGTGTAGCGTTGGGCAATACGGAGGAGGCCGTAGGCAAAGTGAAGGAGATTCCGGCCCTCAGCGCCGAGCAGAGCCCGCACGACATCGATGTGACGGTGGCCTTCGCGCCCGACCTGAGTTCCTCCACCCTGCAGCTGCGGCAAACCCTGGGGGGCTACCCCGCGGTGCAAATTCAGCCGTACTGGAGCCAGATTCCGGAAGACAAGCGCACCGAGATTATGCAGCAACTGCAAAAATCCATCGTGCCCGATGCCAGCAACTTTCAAAAGCTGGGCGTGCGCAATGGGGAGCGCGGCTTGAGCCCCCTGACCAAGCCGTTCATCATCGAAAGCCAGCTCGAATCGGCCTCGCTGCTCGACAAAGCGGGCCCGCGCTACCTGTTTAAAATCGGCACCTTGCTGGGCCCCCAAACCGAGCTTTACCAGAAGGAGGAGCGTCAGTTCGACGTGGAAAATGACAATAACCGCCGCTACCTGCGCACCATCCGCTTCGAGGTACCCCCGGGCTATACCGTGCGCAACCTCAAAGACCTGAACGTCGACGTGAAGGCCGGTCCGGACGCGGCCAAGCCCGTGTTCGACTTTCGCTCGTCGTACGTGCAGAACGGCCAGACCGTAACCGTAACCGTGGCCGAAAACTACCGCCAGGTGTACTGGCCCAAGGCGGACTTTGAAGCCTTTCGGGCCGTGGTGAATGCCGCCGCCAACTTCAACAAGGTGGTGTTGGTGCTGGATAAAAAGGGATAAGTACTTTAGGAATTAAAAATTAAAAATGAAGAATTAAGAATCTGCTGGTCCATTTTTTAATTCTTCATTTTTAATTCCTTCTACGAGAAAACCGCTCTAGGTAATCGAATATATCAGAACATCACGCTCCTCTGGCGTCCGCTGGTCGAAGCCTCTCTCCCGCCTCGTTGAATAACGCTAGCCAAGCCGTAGAGCTGCTTCGACCAGCGGACGCCAGAGGAGCATGAGCGGCTTTTTCTGTACCGTTACTTTTGCCCGGCTACTTAAGGGCCGCCATCGGCGCTTGCTTGGTCTTCGGAGGGGGCCGCCGTATCTTCATGCTATGACTGTTACCGACTCGCCCCAGGCCGCCGCCTTTCGCCGCCAGGTTTTAAGCCCCCTGAAGCTGCGGCTGTTTATGCTGCAAAAGCTGCCCATGGCGTGGCTGGCGGGCCTGCGCCTTACCCAATTCACGCCGGAAGCGGCCACGGTTACGGTGCGGTTCAAGTACCTCACCCAAAACCCGTTCCGCAGCATCTATTTCGCCTGCCTGGCGATGGCGGCTGAACTGGCCAGCGGCATTCAGGCCATGATGCACGTGCAGGCCGGCGGGCCAGTGTCGATGCTCGTAGTGGGCGTGCAGGCCGACTTCACCAAAAAAGCCGTGGGGGTGATTTCCTTCACCTGCCCCGACGGCCCGCGCATTGCCCAGGCCATTGCCGAGAGCCGCGCCACCGGTGAAGGCCGCCTCGTGGAAGCCACCAGCACGGGCCTGGACGAGGCCGGCGACGTGGTCGCTACGTTCCGGTTCACTTGGTCGTTCCGAGCCAAGAAGTAGGAGAGAGGCCGTTTCCGGCTGGGCGAGTGCCCCATTATCGCCACGCAGGGCTTGCCACTTAAGTGCCTGTGTATAGGTAAGCGCCTATATCAGAACGCCATGCTTCGACAAGCTCAGCATATGATACCAGTACTTTTGATCGGCTACTACTTTTAACCAGCTACTTAATCCCGCACGGAGGTAATTACATCCACTAGACCGTCTTCGCTCACCACTACGGCCAGGCAGGGGTAGTCGGAGCTTTCCACGTAGCGCAGGGCCGAATTGTAGCGGGCGCCGCGGGTGCTGTCGCCCCGCCCCGAAGCGCGCCCATCCAGAATCACGCCGATGGAGTAGCAGTAGCCTTCCGGGTCGAGCAGCACGGCCCCGTCGATGCTGGTCACCAGCCGAGTAATGAGGGGCGTGAGTGGTACCGGCTCGATAAGCGTACACTGCAGCTTGAGGCGGTCGGCTTCGGCCAGGGCCTCGGTGGTGATGACCAGCAGGGTGCCGTGCTTCTGGCGGCTGGCTTCGAGCACTACTTCCCAGAGGCGCTCTACCTTGGCCGCATCGGTGAGGCCGAACGTGTGCTTGAGCGAACGCCGGAAGGCCGAGCGGCTGAGGCGGGTGCGCGGCAAGCCCGGCAGGCCGTAGTGCGAGCGGAGCAGCACGTGGCCGGCGTGTTGCAGGTCCCAGGCGTAGTGCGTCACGAAGTTGATGACGAATAAGTCTTCGCGCACGGCGTCGTAGTGGCCCACCTGGCGGCCCAGGGCGTACACGCTTTCGCCGTCGGCGAGCAAGTGCACGTCGGGAGTGGTCATTTCCAAAAGCTTGCGCACCGCCCGGTAGTCCGTCAGCTCAGTGGGGCAGGTAAGGGCAAACAGCTCTTCAATGTTGGGATGGCCACGGCGGGCCAGCAGCATTTTGCCCACGCCCTCGGCGCCCTCGTAACGCAGGCTGCTGATGGTGTTGCAGGTGGCAAACAGCTTGGTGGTGGCCGGGTCGAGGCCCAGGGCCTGGGCGGGGGTGTCGAGCAGAGCCTTGCCGGCTGCCCGCAGCAATTCCTCGCTTTCGCGGGGCCGGGTGAAAATGTTGGCGCCCGGCTCGGGCTCGGTCAGGGCTTTCACGCCTTCTTCGTTGAAGCGATACATGGCCGCCACGAGCAGGGACGGGGCTAGGGGCCGGCCGTCGGTATAAAAGCGGTGGGGACGCAGCGAAGGGTAGGCGCGCAGGGGCTTGCGCTGTAAGCGCAGAATTGTTACCACGAAATGGTCCTGGATTGGAATCGGCCAGCCGGCAAAGTGCTCGTGCGTGCTGTGTTCATCCAGGGCATTGAGGGTTTGCTGCACGGCATCGCGCACGCCCAGGCCCTCGTGCTTGCGCCGCACCGTGGTCGGGCTCACGTCGTCGCGCTCGGGGTAAGGCCAGGGGGTGGTGTGTTGAAGAATGCGGCCCCGGGCCACCGCGTCGGAGAACGGCTCCGGCGGGAGGCCGCAGTCCTCGGGCTCAAGGCAGCGGGCGGGCTGAGTAGGGTCTTTGGGCAGGGCCAGCAGTACCACAAAGGGCTGCAAGTCGTCGTCGAGGGCGTCGAACAGGTCCTGAGCCAGCGCCTGGGCGGCTTGGCGGTAGCGGTGCTGATGGGGCCAGAGGGTAACGGAAGCGGGAGTGAGCGTGGACGGCATGGGTGACGAAAAAACAACGAGAAGAACAAAATTCTCCCTTGAATAAGCGCAGGGTTGAAACCAGGATGGCACCCTTGGATAGCTCGCATCGGACAGGCAAAGCTGGCGGAGCATGCGAGCGGGATTGTACTACTATATAATAAATTTATATACAGCGTGTTGACATGATATTGCTAAGTAAAAAGAGCCGTTGGTGGTTGCAGTACGCTACAGCTGAAATAGCACGGGTAGCATCATCTTTTGCTTTATGGGCTTGCCCTGAAACGTGGCGGGCTCCCATTTGGGGGCGGTTCTAATGAGGCGCAGGGCTTCCTCATCCAAGCCGGAGCCCATCTTTTTTACGACGCGGGCATCGGTCAGGCTGCCGTTGGGCTGAACAACAAACTCGACCAGTACCTTGCCCTGAATCTTGCGCTGGCGGGCCAGCGCGGGGTACTGCTGGTTTTTCTCAATCCAATCGAAGAAGGCCTGGGTGCCGCCCACGGGCTGGGTGGGGCGGTCGGGCGCTACCACGGCCGGGCGGTTTGGGTTGGCCGAGGCGGCAATGTCGGCGGCGGAGGTGGTTATTGGCCGCTCCTTGCCCGACCGCACCCCCACTTCGCTGCCCGGCGACAGCACGAAGGACACCGGAATCACTACCCGCTGACGCACCACTTGGCCGTGGTGCTTGGCGGGCGTCCATTTGGGCCCACTCTTGATAAGGCGGGTGGCTTCGGCGTCGAGGGCAGGTGCTACCGGCGTTTCTACTTTTACCTCGTTCACGGTCCCGGTTTTTTCTACCACGAAGCTCACCTTCACGGTGCCCTGAATGCCTTGCTGCATGGCGGCGGCCGGATATTGCTGGTGCTCGGCCAGGAACCGGGCGTATTGCTCGGTGCCCCCGAGCGGCACCGCCGGCTGACCTACGGAGTCGTACACCTGAGTGGCCGAGGGCTTGGGGGGCATCTTGAGCTTCTGGGCGGAAGCGCTGGGGCTCCATAGAATGAACAAGCCAAGCAACAAAAGCAGCGGGAACTTCATGGATGTAGATTATGCGTGGGGTTGGATGAAATAAGAGATAGACTCGTAAAGAACGCTAAGCAGGACCTTGCGTGCCTAAAATACGGTGCCCGTACCACCACAATCAATAGGGCTAACGTTCTTTGACCCGCTTTACTTTCATCGCTTGCTATTCTTTTTCATGACTGAGCAACCTTCGCGGGCGCCCGAGCCCGTTGGCGCCTACCCTTACACCCGCCGGGTGGGTAATCTGCTGTTTCTTTCCGGGGTCGGCCCTCGGCAGCGTGGCCAGCAGGGTATCCCCGGCGTCGAACTCGACGACGAGGGCAACGTCCGGCGCTACGACTTCGCCAGCCAGTGCCACGCCGTATTTCAAAACGTGCGCTACATTTTGGAAGAAGCCGGCGCCCGGTGGGACGACCTGGTGGACGTAACCGTCTTTCTCACGAACATGAAGGACGACTTCCCGGTGTACAACCGCCTGTACGCGGAGTATTTCGCCACCGCTCAGCCCTGCCGCACCACCCTGGAAATTAATTGCCTGCCTACACCGATTGCCATCGAGCTAAAGTGCATCGCGGCGATCTCCGAGGAAAGGTGATGGGCGACATACTGGTAATGAAGTGCTGAAGTAATAAAGTCAGCAGAAAGGGAAATGTGGGAGCTCGGTCTGCCCGGGCTTCCGGCATTGCTCAATCGTGCGGCTACCCTGCTTCCTGCTGGGTGCAGATGCTCTTGCTCGCTCTGGCTAATGCTGGGAGAGGCTTTATCGTTCGTAGAAAACAGGCTCAATCCAACGCAAACTTGTAATTGGGCGTAATGAAACGGAAAGCTCCTTCTATTCTTTCCCACTCCGTTATGCCTGATAAACTTCCTAATCCTGATCGTACCTCTGGTCTCACCATCAGCTCCTGGTTTGGCACGGCCCCGGGCCTGCCGACCTTCGAGCCCTTAACCAAAAAGGCCACCGTTGACGTCGTCGTCGTGGGCGGGGGCATTGCCGGCCTGACCACGGCTTACCTCTTGAGCAAGGAAGGTCGCAAGGTGCTGCTGCTGGAAGACGGCGAGCTGGCCAGCGGCGAATCCGGCCGTACTACGGCGCACTTGTCCTACGCCCTCGACGATGAGTACACCACCCTCGAAAACCTGTTCGGGCAGGAAGGCGCGCGGCTGGCCGGCGAAAGCCACTCGGCCGCCATCGACAAGATTGAGGAGATTGTGCGCACCGAGGGCATTGACTGCGATTTCACTCGGCTTGATGGCTATCTGTTCTTGCACCCCGATGGCACCCACGACGACCTGATTGCCGAGCGCGACGCCGCCCACCGTGCCGACCTGGGGGAAGTGGAGTGGCTGCCCCAGGCCGACGTGCGGGGCTTCGCCCCCGGGGAGTGCCTGCGCTGGCCCAACCTGGGCCAGTTTCATATCCTGAAATACCTGGCGGGCCTGGCCGAGGCCATCACGCGGCAGGGCGGGCGCATCTGCACCCGTACGCACGTGAGTGAGATTCACGGCGGGGCGGAGGCCCGGGTAGTGACGGCCGAGGGCGTGGAAGTACGCGCCCGGAAAGGAATTGTCGTAGCCACCAACACCCCCTTCAACGACCGGGTGGTGATGCACACCAAGCAGCATCCGTACCGCACCTACGTGGTGGCGGCCCGGGTGCCCAAAGGCTCGGTAACCAAGGCGCTGTACTGGGACATGGCTGATCCCTACCACTACGTGCGCATTCAGGAAGTGACGGCCGGCCCCCGCGGCGGCCAACCCACTTACGACTTGCTCATCGTGGGCGGCGAAGACCACAAAACCGGCCAGTCCGACGACCCCGAAGCCCACCTGCGCTGCCTGGAAGAGTGGACCCGGGACCGGTTTCCGATGGTTAAGGACTTCGAGTATAAATGGTCGGGCCAGGTGATGGAGCCCACCGACGGCCTGGCCTACGCCGGCCGCAACCCGCTCGACTCGGACAATGTGTTCATCATCACCGGCGACTCAGGCCACGGCATGACCCACGGCACCCTGGGGCCGATAATTATCACCGACCTCATCCAGGGCCGCGACAACCCCTGGGCCAAGCTCTACGACCCCGGCCGCATCACGATCAAGCGCGAAAGCGCGCAGGAGTACATCAAGGAAAACGTGAACGTGGCCCTCGAGTACACCGACCTGCTGACGGGCGGCGACGTGAGCTCGGCCGAGGAGATTCCGGTGGGGGAGGGGGCCGTGCTGCGCCGCGGCTTGCTCAAAGTGGCCGTGTACAAAGACGAAAAAGGCGTCACGCACGAATGCTCGGCCATTTGCCCGCACCTGCACTGCGTAGTGCACTGGAACGGCTTAGAGAAAAGCTGGGACTGCCCCTGCCACGGCTCGCGCTTCACCGCCCTCGGGGAGCTGCTCAACGGCCCCGCCAACATGAACCTGCCCCCGGTCTAGGCTAAACTACGGAGCTGCTTCTACAGCCGTCGGGAGCCAGAATAGCCAAGAGGTTCCACAGACGCATCGGTCAGGGCAGCTAACTCCGGGGTGACTCCGTAAGAGCTGTCCGGTGAACAGAGCGGCCACCTGTTCCGCCCGGCGGCTCGTGGTCCCGGCTCGTTCATTCCCGTTTGGCGCAGGCTATTGCATGCGTTACGAGTCTGGGGGCAGTCCCTTCGGCTTCTTACTTCTTGTCGCCCTTCAAGGGGCAAATTATTTCGTTTAGCGCTGCTTATCTCACCCATGCCCAACCGTAAAAAATCCCCACCGCCCGCTGCGTGCCCGCCACCCCGCGGAACGCTAATTGCCATTGGGGGCCACGAAGACAAGTCTCTACCCTCTAAAGCCAATCCGGCGGACGAGTATGCTCCTAATGCCATCCTGCGGCGCTTCGTGGCGGAGCTGCGCGGCAAAGGTCCCGTGCTGGTCGTGCCCGTCGCTTCGGAAGAACCCACCGAAGCGGCTAAGCCGTACGTGGAGGTGTTCGGGGCGCTGGGCGTGAAGCGCGTGGAGGTATTCGACGTGCGCGAGCGGGGCCAGGGACAAGACGAGGCCGCGCTGCAACTGCTGAACGAGGCGTCGGGCATCCTGTTCACGGGGGGCGACCAACTGCGGCTAACGGCCCTGCTCGGCGGTACGGCGTGGCTGCGCCGCCTCAAGGAGCGCTACACCCACGAGGCCATCGTAGTGGCCGGCACCAGCGCCGGGGCCGCCGCCATGAGCACACCCATGATTTACCAGGGCCGCGACAACCAGGGTATGCTGAAAGATGAAATCCACGTAACCACCGGCCTGGAGCTGATGCACGAGGTAGCGATTGACACGCACTTCGTGGCCCGTGGCCGCATCATCCGCATGGCCCAGATTATCGCTACTAACCCTGGCTGCGTTGGGCTGGGCCTGGAAGAAGACACCGGCGTGGTCGTTACCGACGGCCGCGAGCTTGAAGTTATCGGCAGCGGCGTGGCGACCGTGGTCGATGGGCACGCCGCCACCGCTAGCACTATTCACCTCATCGAGCCCGGTGAGCCTTTCAGCATTCGCGACCTGCGCGTGAGCATCCTTAGCTGCGGCCAGCGCTACACGCTGGGGGTGCAGGAGGACCTGCACAAGTAAAAAGCGCCGGTTCCTCCCGGAGTATCATTGCATCCCCTTCACCCTGAATTTGTTGGCTATGCCCGCCCTTTACCTGGACATCGATGGAGTACTATTGACCAGGAAACAACAGATGCCCGAAGGGGTAGTAGCCTTTTTAAACTTTGCCCTGGCCCACTTCGATTGCTATTGGCTAACCACTCACTGCAAGGGCAATGCCCAAACCGCGCTGCGGTACTTGGCTGCCACTTACCCGGCCGCAGAGATAGAGAAGTTACGGTCGGTAAAGCCCACTGATTGGGATGCCCTGAAGACGGAAGGCATTGTCCTGACCAATGATTTTTATTGGGTAGATGACTATGCATTCGAAGCAGAGAAAAACATTCTCAAGGCTTGTGGCAAGTTGGATAGGCTGATAATGTGCGATTTAAATCAAGTAATGGAGTTGGCCAAAATACGCGACTTTCTGCAAGAACGATTAGCTAAATAAACCAATCTGCAATCCGCTACGTGCCCTGCCGTTTTAGCGCCATACTCCGTTCCGTGTCCCTTACTGGTAGCTCTCTCCCGTGGCTTCGCGCACAAAGCTCGTTAAGTAAGACTGCTACTGGGGGACCTCACGTGCCTCAGTAGCAGTCTTACTTAACGAGCCTTGTATGTTACTTGCCGCATTACCCGCACGGAGGCATAAACCAGCAAACTCGCAGCTTGCACTACTTCTTTATCAGGTAACCTTTCTCCGGCGGGGTACGCACGACACTGGCCATCTTACTGCCCGCACTGCTGCTGGCCTAGTGCGGGCAGTTCGAAGTGGGCCTATTAGCCTTACGGCAGCTTGACGAGCTTGTGGCGCTGCTCATAGCCGTGTTTGCCCCGCACGATGAGCAGGTACAGGCCGGCGGTCACTCCCTCACTACGCACGGTGAGCTGTTGCCAGCCCGCCGCCTGCTTTTGCCCCTTTAGCAGGGATAGCGCCCGGCTGCCATTGATGGGTTGTAGCAGCACACTCACCTCATCGGCCTGGGGCAGCTCATACGCTAGGGTAAAGGAGCCCCCGACGGGGTTAGGATAAACCTCAAGGAGGGGGGACTCCCGTAGCGGTTGCCCGGCAGTTGACCGCAGGGCGACGGGGCGGGGGCGAGCGTTCGGGTCAGCGGGAAGGATGTGGATCTTGAGCGGCTTGTGGTCTTCGAGCACGGTGCCATCCTTTAAGTAAGCGCGCGGCTTGAACACGTACGTGCGGTTTTCTGTCGGCGTCCAGGTCGTGTAAAAGCCATCGACTATGGGGTTTACCTGGCGTTCTGGCGCAATGTTAAGCCACAGCGGAACAACGACTCCATCCATTAAAAATTCAACCCGGTCCAGTTTTTCAATGATCTTTGACTTATCCTGCGGGTCGATGTTCAACTTGTTTCCGTAGACGTCTTTAGGGCTTATTTCTACCAGCGCACCTAAATTAAGCTCCTTGTTTATCCCATCCGGTATTGGGTAGTTCTCCTCGAACGAGTAAGCGTAGCCGGGCGCGGTGTGTCGGATAATAATATTATCCGGATTGTTGTCGAGATAGAGAATGGGGTACTTCGCGGTGCTGGTGCCTTCGTAAGGACGGCTTTGGTGAGAAGCAACTACTTTGATGCGTTCATTAGCCCCCAGGGACCGGCCTAGGTTGAAGCAGATCAACCCATACGCATCGGTCGACCAGCTATTGACGCCCCCGTTCAACAAGGGCGTTTCGGCGTCGCCCGCAACTAAGAACGCCTGGATCCCGCTTTGGTTGAGCAGCAACTCGCCCCACTTTTCGGCCACGAACAGGCAGGGCGTCGCCGGGGGCATCGCCGGCCACTTCTCGCCGTAGGCAATAGCATTCAGCCGAGCTCGGATCACATCCCTACTTTCTATGACAGTGGCCGGGTCGATAGTAAAAGTCGACTGCTTTACGGGCTCCGTGCCCGTCGCTTGAATCGGGCCAATCACCAAGACTTCCTGTTCGGGAAGCTCGGCATTCGGCGATTTTACGGTGAACTCCGGATCGATTTCCAACTGCATAATGACCCCCTCTTTAAGCGATTGACCAGAATAGGTGTTGAAAGTATTCAAGGCAAAATCGGCCGCTACGACATAAGAAAGGGACCAGGACGTGAAAATGCTGAAGTTCGTGCCTGTAATGTTATGGCGGGCCGGGCTGGCATGGGCCCCTACCTGCCCCCACCCTCTCGGCGTTACACGCCCTTGCTGGGCCTCGGCGTACAGATTGGAGTAGAAGTTGACCCCCCGGTACAAGAGGAGCTTGTTGGTGATGGTGACGTCTTCCTGCCCCGAGGCCAGCACCGTTTCCCCACCCGACTCGGCGCTACTGCTCGTCGCCCCTGCAACACGGCCCGCCGGCCGACGGCCGCGGCCCGTACCAGCGTAGGTGCCGGCATACACTTTGGCCTCCATGTTGACCGGGTAGTGGCCATCGGCCCCAAACGCATAGCCCGGCTGACTCGTGGTCACGTAAAAGCGCAGCTGGGTTTTAGTGAGCGGCACGCGCAAGGTCGGCTGCGGATTCTCCAGCCCCCCCGTCTCGGACAAGCCCGTGCTGAACAAGAGGTTGTCATACGCGCTGCTGAGCTCGAGCTCCCCGCCGGGGCGCTCCACCTCAATCACCCCGGGCAGGATGCCCCCGATCGTGACGTTATCGTCCCGGTCGTCCTCCGTGCCAAAGAGCTTGATGGCCACCCGGCCCGGGTCCTGGCACGACTCGTCCTGCGGGGTGCACGCGGCCGCGGCGGCCAGGTCCAGGAGCATGTATTTTGGATCGCGGTCCTGGTACTTCTGGGCGGCCGCCTGCTGGAGCACGCCCGGACCGAACCGGTTCGCCAACTGGGGGTGGGTGTTGACGATCAGCGTCACGCCCTTGGTCTGCAACTGGTCCCGCAGTTGCGTGGCCGTGACGACCGGCCCGTGGGTGACGTCGAAGTTCTCGAACTCGTCGGAGTTGTTGAGCACGACGATCACGCGTTTGACGCCCGGTTCGGGCGCGGCCCCGTAGTAGGTGTCCAGATACGAGCGCAGGATGAAGGCCCCGTTTTGGGGCGGGATCAGGTTCTGGCCCTGCTCGATGGCCAGCTTGGCCGCCACCTTTCGTTTGAGGTCGGCCAGATCGGTCTGCTGCAGATTGGCGTGCTGATTCGAGCCCGCCTGGCCGGCCCCGACCAGGTAGTAGTTGTAGGGCTCGCCGGTGGATTGGTTGCTTTGCTGGCCCCCGGCCACAAGCACGCGCACGCGCTTGCAGGAGGTCTGCCGGGCTTCTTGCAGCAGCTGAGCCAGTTCGTCAAGGTTGTTGTTGACCAGCTGGGGCAGGTCCTGCTGGACGAGGGAATTATACTTGAAGTAGGCCCCATTAACGACGAAGGTCACGTCCAGCCGGCAGGGGTGCTCCTGCAGCCGGTTCAGGGCTGGGATGACCAGGCGCTTGATGTTGTTGAAAGGATCGCGCAGGTCCTGGCCCGGTGTCTGATAGAGGGGCACCATCGGCGGGGCCCCCACCGGCGGGGCCCCCACCGGCGGGGCCCCCACCGGTGGGGCCATCGGCAGCAGGGCGGTGCGAATCTCGGGGCTGGTGACGATCTGGCGGAAGGTGACGTTGTCGAGCGTCCAGCCCGTGTACTGGGTCGAGCAATCGCTCTGCAGGGCGAACTTGACGCGCACGCGCCGGTGCCAGAGGGCCGGGTCGCGCAGGCTCAGATAGGTGAGGCGCGAGCCCGGGCTCTGGCCCGTGCGCTGGCTGAGCAGGGTCCACGGGCTCCAGCTCTGGTCGGCCAGCTCGTGCTGCAGATAGACCGAGCCCACGTCGTATCCGGTCTCGAGGGCGTAGCGCTCGTCGAAGTAGAGGGCGAACCCCATCAGAGCGCGGGCGCGGTCAGCCAGGGTGGTGTCCAGCCGGAAGGGCTCGCTCACCAGCTCCGAGAGCTGGTCGGCTTGATATGGGCCCGTGCTGGCTTGGCCGTTGGCGATGCGCCAGCTGCCGGAAGGGGTGAAAGCCAGCCCGCTGCCCTGGAAGTCGGTGAGGCTGCCGCCGGTGAACTGTTCGTAGGGAGCCAGCACGGTCTGCGGGGCCGGGCGCGAGGCCAGGCGCAGCTCTTTGGGCAAGGGCAGCTCGCGCAAACTGCGGATCGGCACGGGTTGGGACCTGCTGGGCGGGCAGGCCACGAACAGCAATAGCAGCGCCAGCAGCAGGTGCCCGGCGCGAAGGGATACTTGTCTTGTGGTGGTCATGGAGTGTAGAAAAAGAGGGAGAAGGTGGGAAGCTGGACGTCCCTGCCAGCGGCATGGGGCACGCCAACGCCGCGTTTGGCGGGGGCGCTGGCCCTGGGGCCGGCGGTGGGAGAGGAAGAATAGAAAAGGGACTACCGTGCCCGCTGCCGCAGGGCCCACCGACGGGGTTGCGGCTCAGCCAGAGGGTCAGGGCGTTGCCCGGGCGCCGTGGGTAAGTGACCCGCTCGGATGTCCGGTGCTGCCAGGCTCGGAGCCGCACGTGAAGGCCGGGACGCGGGCGGACTGCCGAAAGTCAGCGGGGCGAGCGCGCCCCCCAGCAAGCCGGCTTGGGAGCCGAAGGTGCGGCGGCACTGGTAGAGGTGGCGCAGCGTGTCGTCTTTGGTGCCGTTGGGCAGGGGCGTGTTGCGCACGTACAGGCCGTAATAGGTCGTGTCCTGCCCCGCAGCGGGCGCCGCTTCCTGCAAGAAGTAGAAGCCCCTGGCATCAGTCACCTGCAAGGCCGGGGGCAGGGGCGCGCGCCCGCCCCCGAAGGTGCGCACCGTGCCGCGCAGTTGGGGTCGCGGGGCCAAGCTATCGAGGCCGCCGGCGGTGAGGATGGGTTGCCAGAGCAGGCGGAAGGGCTTGCCGTCGGCCTGGGCCGTGCCGTCGGCCTTCTGGAGTGCCAGACCCGTTAACGTGCGTAGGTTGTCGAGCAGCACCGCGCCCAGAGGGTATAGATCATAATCACCGGTAGGGATGGAAACAGAAGCCTCAAATACCAAACGCGAGATATTGGTGGTGGGGGTGAAGGTCACCGTATCGGTTTGCCAGGTGGTGCGGTTCATGGGAACGACCTTGCTCCATAAGCGGGTGCCGGGGGCTACCCCGGTGTCGATGAACTGTGTGCTGGTGCAGGCTTCCGTACTACCCTTAACCTGTAACGTGATGGGGACTTCAGGATTCAGGTTGTCCCATGGCAGATACTTGGGGGCATAAGCCACATCAATCAGAAACCGGTAGGTGACGCCCGCTTTCAGCGGCACGCGTAAGTTCTGGCCGAAGTAAGCGTTGTTACCATAGAAAGCTAAAAGCCCTATATAAGACTGGCCATCGGCGGGCGCCATGTTGCTGCCGAACCCATCCCAGGGTAATATATTAGGCCCCGTCGAGCAAAAGCTCCAATCGATGAGACCGGGGTCATAGATGCTCCAATAATCTGGGCTCGCTCCCTCGAAGGAGGGATTGACGAAGAGGGAGTCTTTTCGGAATTCGGGGATGGTTGCGCCGGCCGCCGTTTTGCTAGTAGCGGCCCTTGGAAAGGATAGTTGATCTCTCGGAGAGATTACTGATTTAGCCCCGATTGGGCGAACTGGATGAGAAGGCGCTTGTTGGGCCCCGCTGGGCCAACTAGCCAGTAGCAGCAGGGCCAGCAGTAGGCCCCCGGCGGGGGCCAAGGGTAATGATCTAGTTGTCATGCGTGATAGAAAAGGATGGAGGAACGGAGGGCAGGCACTACCATCGCCGCCGGCCTATAGTCACTCGACACGTGGTGGGACCTGATAAAAGCGGCTAGTGTTCCCCTTGCCGTGGGGCGGGCAGGGCCGGCCGGGGCCCGGTAAGGGGGCCAGCCGGTCGCTGAGGTGCATTGGGGAAGTGGCCCGTGCGGACGGCAGCGGAGCGGGGTGCCGGGGCCGCTCTGTCGGCAGGCGCAACACTTGGGGCTGTGTACGGGCTGCCCAGGGCCAGCGGAGCGAGCGAGTCGCCCAGCAGGCCGGCCTGGGAGCCAAAGGTGCGGCGGCACTGGTAGAGGTGGCGCAAGGTGTCGTCTTTGACGCCGTTGGGCAGGGGCGTGTTGCGCACGTACAGCCCGTAGTAGAGCGTGTCTTGCCCGGCGGCGGGGGTGGCTTCCTGGAAGAAATAGAAGCCCCTGGCATCGGTTACCCGCAGGTTCGCCGGCAGCGGTACCCGCCCGCCCTGGAAGGTGCGCACGGTGCCGCGCAACTGAGGCTGGGCCAGACTGTCCAGGTCGCCGGCGCTAAGGATGGGTTGCCAGAGCAAGTGGAAGGGCTTGCCCGCAGCTTGAGCCGTGCCGTCGGTCTTCTGCAGCACTAGGCCTGTCAACGTGCGCAGATTATCAAGTAGCACCGTGCCTTGGGTACCAGGTAGGTAAACATAATAATCAATAGGGTTAGGGATATTCACATACCTAGTGCCAGTGACTTCAAATTCTAAGCGGGCCACATCGGTAGTAGGCGTGATGATTACCGTATCGGTTTGCCAACTGATGCGGGTCGTAGGAATGACCTTACTCCACAAGGGGGCACCAGGAGCTGGTTGGTATCTGTATGGTTCACTGCACACTTGTGGGCTACCTTTAACCTGCAAGGTGATGGGGACTTCAGCACTCTCCGGATCCTTATACTGTGGTCGAAAGTTATGGGCATAGGCCACGTCAACTAAAAAGGTATAAGTAACGCCGGCCTTCAGGGGCGTGCGTAAGTTTTGGCCGAAGAACCCACTGTAACCAACAGCAGAATTGAGCCCTACATAAGCTTGGCCATCGGCGGGCGTCATGCTGCTACCAGTGTGGGTGGGTTGGTTGGCGGCTTTGGGCATGAGATATGCTGACCAGGCGCAAAAATTCCATCCGACGAGAGGGGGATTCATGCCGTTGAAATTTTCTACAGGAGGGGTCACTCCTTCGAAGGAGGGATTGATAAAGAGAGCATCTTTTTGAAATTCGGTAGTGGTCGTTTGAGACGAGAGGTTGCGAGTGGTGGCGTGAAGGGGCGAGACCTGGAATGTGAAGGGAGTTGTGAGGTTAGCACTAGCTAAGCGGGGCGGTTGTTGAGCCTTGCTGGGCCAGCAGGCCAGCAGAAGCAGGGGTGGGGCCAGTAAGAGGTGCCAGGTGCGGTCGAAGGGCAGCAGAATTGTTTTCATGGTTAAGCAAGAGGAATGGAGGAAAGCTGCGTAGCCCCTGCCCGCGGCGCGGGGCTGGTGGGCTTTGGACCTGGCAGGCAGTCTGGCTGCCGGATAGCCGGCGGTGGAAGAATAAAAGCGACTAGGTTGTACGGACAATTAACGAAGCCATAACAGGGCTGAGACGAAATGCACCATTCCCAAGAAGCTGGTGG
>NZ_JACXAD010000003.1 GCF_014699115.1 Hymenobacter montanus | reverse complement strand
ACCGCTACCTCCTTTCTGGCCGTCGCTCACCTACTGGCCGCAATGGATTGGATGAGATGAATGTCCACACACTCTAGTTAGCGGGCGCACCCTAACCCCGTTCCGTTACGATTTTGAGGACTTCGACGGAGATACTGACTGGTCAAAGATGTTTGTGAGCAAGTTGATTGCTACTCATAAGGGCAACTGCCACTCGATGCCCTTTCTGTATAAAATGCTGGCGGATGAAATCGGCGCGCAAACCTGGATTTCACTGGCTCCCAATCACATTTACCTGAAGCAGCACAACCGTAAAAACGGCTGGTATAACACCGAGTTGACCAGCTACACCTTCCCTATCGATGCCTGGCTGACCGCTTCGGGCTACATTAGCCGGGAAACCATCATCAGCGGCATTTACATGGACACGCTCAGCGCCAAGCAGAACGTGGTGCTCTGCCTCGTGGACCTGGCCAAAGGCTACGAGCGCAAGGTGGGGCCAGTAGCGGCGGAGCCGTTCGTAAACAAATGCACCGACTTGGCTTTGCAGCACTTCCCCCACTACATTAACGCGCAGCTGCTCCAGGCCGAAACCTTGCGGCGGAAATTTGAACGGCAAACTTCCAAACCGAAAGCCCAACAGGTGTACGCCGCAATGGAAGCCGCATATACGCGCATCTTTGAGACGGGCTACCGGGAAATGCCTCCGCAGATGTACGCCGATTGGCTCCAATCCGTGACAACCGAAAAACAGAAGTACCAAAAGAAACCCTAAGCCCCGCCTGCTCATGCGCTATTTCTACGCCTTTTCCCTGCTGCTGGCCCTGGGGCTCGGCCGCCCCGTTCACGCCCAACAGCCCTTCCTCAAATATGGAGTTAGGGTTAAGGTGGCCACGCTGAGCAACGGCCGGTTTCAGGAGTTTTTTACGAATGACAGCCTGCGCCGCATCGGTTCCGTGGTATACGATACCCGCCTGCACCGTGTGGCCTACCTGCTCCCTCCTGACTCGCTCGTGGGCCACGCCAAGGCCGAAATAACCAGCCGATGGATGAGCCCCGACCCACTAGCCGAAAAATTTATGTACGAATCGCCCTACGTATTCGTCAGCAACAACCCGGTCAATAAATTCGACCCCGACGGGCGCTCTGGCATCGCGGCAATCGACAAGAAACACCACACCGTTACCGTTTCTTCTAATATGGTATTCTACGGCGGGGCAGCCAATGCACAAGTAGCTAGGAGCACTGCTGCTGACGTTCAAAAAGCATGGAATGCAGCCGGTGGCACGGTGAAAATCGGCGGGGAAACCTTTAAGGTAAAATTCGCAATAACAGGTGTTTACAAAGCTGACCTAACGCAGAAGGAAGTAGAGGGAAACAAAGATATAAAAAACAACTACATCAAGGTTTCTGATAAGGTAGCTGGGGGAGTGTCTTATATGGATGACAAAGGAGGCAAAGGGAGCAATACTGGCGAATACCTCACGAAGAACATAAAAGCTGATGGCTCGACAACTGAGGCCCACGAAATGGGGCACGGATACGGAGAAGACCACTCAGCAGGCGATATGCGAGGCCAAGGTGTACCTGGTATTATGTCTCCGAGGGGCACACTGGTTGACGGACAATACCAATATGACCCAAGCGCACCCGCTGGGGGGCCAGGTGGCACGATGAATCCCGAGAGCCGGAAAGTCAATCAAACTGACATCAACAACCTTGGGCTTGACAAACTCAACTATGGCAAAGATGGGAGAGCCAATGTTGGTACGACTACTAATGTTTACCACTAAAGCCGCGCTATATGATAGGTAAAACGCTTCTGCTGTGGGTCCTATTCCTGTCAAGCTGTTCCTCTAATGCGGTAGATGCAGTCGAACGCATCACCCTTAAAGGCACCTGGACAAACGTCAACGAATCAGCCGTTTTTTACCGAACATTAACATTTGCTGACTCCTCAACGACTTTTACCAGCCGGGGAGATACCATATATAGATTCAATTATTCAATAGACCAGCCTTCGCGCACGCTTTGGCTGACCGACGTTTTTAATAAAAGGCTTTCGGCCAAAATATTAAAGTCAGATAAAGACAGTCTTGTGCTTAGCAACCTATGGGAACTCAGCAACAAGCAGCGTTTCAGCAAGAGCAAGGAACAGCCGTAAGGCCCCGCTCCTACCCTACTTGCCAAACATCCGTTGCCACAAACTGCGGTGGGCGGGCTCGTTGAGGCGGGCGGCAATGCCCTCGACCATGTGGGCGAGCTGCTCCCCTCGCACCTACAAATAGCCGGGTACTTGTTGGTTTACGACCGATAGGTCAGTGCCGCATGCAGGTGTTTGCGGTAGCGCTTGACACTGGAAAGGCTAATGCCGGTCAGTTCTACCGTTTCATCTACAGACAGACCTTTTGCCAGCGCCTTTTTCACTTCGGCTAGGTTCTCGGCATCCAATCCCTTAGGCCGGTCAATGTGCTTGCCCTGAGCGGCGGCCAGTTGCTGGCCGGCTTTGGTCTTTTCCAAGATGCTCTCGCGGTCGTACTCGGCCAGCGAGGCGAAAATGGAAAGCATGAACTTGCCCGCCAGCGTGGTGGTGTCGATGCCCAAGTCCAAGGCCTTGAAGTGGATGCCGCGCTGGTGGAAGGAATTTACCAGGTGAATCACGTGGTCGCGGCTGCGGCCTAAGCGGAAGAAGCGTGCCACCAGCACGGTATCGCCCTCGCGCAGCAAGCCCAGCAGTTCGTCGAGCGCGGGCCGTTGCAGGCTCATGCCGGTCATCTTATCCTGAAAAATGCGGTCGCACCCAGCCTTGGTCAGCAGGTCGAGTTGAGTGTCCAAGTTCTGGTCGAGGGTGGAGACGCGGGCGTAGCCGAAGGTTTTATTTATGCGGGGTCAGAAAGTCAGGTTCACAAAGATAAGTTGTCATTTATTTTTGGCCCGACTTTCTGGCCCTGGTTCCTGGGTGGCCTTTCCACGTAGCGTCGAGGTGCAGCCCAACGGCTACCGCAGCCTGCGCACACCGTCTCAATCACCGGGGCCAGGGGCTTAGAGTAATTTTATCCCCCCGCTGCTACGAAAAGGCCTACTTCTGCGCATGGGCCTAACCGGGCACCGGTGGGCTTTCGCGCAACATTTTCAAAACAAGATCCCAGAGCATTTCATACGGGATCACTTCAATTTCAGCGTCGGCTTCGCCCGGCGGTGGGGTGGCTTGCAGCTTTTTCAAAATGCTCTGCCCCCGTTCGGCCCCAATCACGGGGTCGAAGTTTTTATCGGCCAGCAACAACAGCAGTCGCAGAAACAAGCGGCTGCGTAAGGTATTGATGTCACGCAAATGCCGCTGCTGGTATTTGCGCAGCCGCTCCATGCGTACCAAAACGGCATCCAGGTCGCGGAGGCGCAAATAGTAAAGCACCTGCAGAATCAGAATAGCCAGATTGTGCCCCTGCTTATCCCGGCTGAAATCGGGCAGGCTCAGGGCCCATTGCGCCACTTGGCGCATCTTCACCGGCCCGCTGGGCGGCAGCAGGAAATCGATGTAAGCTCGAAACAACTCCCACCGCTGCTGCGCCGATTCGCGTTGCTTCGGATAAAATGGATTGCTCATTACCGATGCCAGCACGTGATGCGCTTTATCGAACCTCCCTGCGTGTAAGGCCAGCATCAGGTGATGCTCCTGAAAATAGAACCAGTTATTCGAAGATGGATGAAAGTCTTGAGCGTACACCTCAGCCAGTTTAAGACCGCGAACTGGTTGGCGCCCACGCAAGTGCGCGTACAGGCTAGCAAATTGGTTGAATCGCTTGTCGAAACGCCGAGTATTTAGCTTGCCTTGTTGCCAGTGCCGATCCACCTCTGCTGTAATCCGGATGATTTCGGCATAATTCCCCAATAATTCTTCACGAATGATACGCAATCGATAGAGGTAGTAGTAGGTGCTGAAGCTGCCGGCCCGGCGGTGCAAGGCTTCTGCCTGGTTAATATACTCCGACACTTTAGGCAGCAAACCCCGCCGGGCCGCCACGGTTCCCAGCATAATAAGCCGCGTCTCCGCAAGCAGACGCTCTGATTCATCTTCCATAGCCAGCAATTCCTGCGAAATGGCTAATTGCTTCGCTATTTGCTTATAGCGTGTTGGCTGGCGCTGGCTAATATATAAGTTGCGAAGCAAGCGAGCGGCTAGCACTACGTACTGGGTAAACTCCCCGGCTAGGGCTAAGCGCAGGCATTTCCGGAGCAAGCGTTCAGCTAGTACGTATTCTCCTTCGGCGTGGAGCGCGTTAAGCTGATGAAACAGCTCGAGTAATTCCTGTTCATGGCGTCGGGCTACGAAATGGCGCTCATCGGAATGGTCAAGAAAATACAGATGGTTCAGTAACTTGGCCTGTACGCGGGAACGGAGCTTCCGGAACGCATCAGTGCTGGCGGATGACGTACGGCCGTACATTTCCCGAATGAGTTGGTTCTGAGTTAGGTCAGGCCGATCTACCAGCTTGGCTACTAAGAGGGCTTCCTTGGTATCGTGCCCTTCAGTTAAGTCCAATAGCGGAAGAGTTTGTAGGCATCTTGACGTCACGATACGGGACAAATTTGCAAGCTCTTTCATATTGAACGTTGTGATTAGGAGTCAGGTGGGCCGATTTAGCAATACACTAGTGCCGCACATTCATGTCACAATAGAATCAGTTTGTTCCTTTTGTCTGGTGATGAGGTGCAAGACCTTTGTAATATGAGGTCCTATGGCAATCTTAGACCTTAAATGTCACATTTTAAAATTTATTTGTAAAAATAACGAATAAAATTATTTATCCAAAACTGTTTAAATCAGCTTTTTTTCGAAAAAGATTAATTAATTGAAATTTATTTTCTAAATAAAGCTAGTCACATTTATAGGAAATATTTCCTTTTCAGGTGGTGGTGAACCGGTCAACTTTGTGTCATTCAAATCAATGATATAACGACTCAACCCCCAAAGCCATGTTCAACTTCATCGCTATCGCCCTCTTCCAAATTGCTAGCTTCACCAGCAATACCCAGCCCAGTTCAGTAGCGACAAATATCGGTACCAGTGGCTGGGACCATGATGTAGCTGCTATCGGTACCAGTGGCTGGGATCATGACGTAGCTGCTATTGGCACCAGTGGCTGGGACCACGACGTAGCCGCTATTGGCACCAGTGGCTGGGACCACGACGTAGCCTAATCACCTAACAGTTAGCTTGCTCATTTCGAACTTAACTGAGTAAGGGCATTCACAACGTTATTCCAATCTATTCAATGCCTACCTTGCCTACCTGCCGTGTTGGCAGTTGCGCTTTTCTGCATGAGGCATCGTATGCGAATCCTGAAATTTGTCGCCGCAGCGGGGTTCTTTTTATTGGGGAATTGTTCTCCAAGAGTCCCGCCCACAGCCATCCGCATTCGGTGGGCCCATGATCCCGGCACGCTCGATCCATTGGCGCTGCCTAATCAGCAAGCGGTCGACGTAGCCAATCTATTGCATTGCGGCCTACTCCAGATCGATTACGATCGTCAATTTTACGCTCCCTCCCTGGCTGAGTCGTTGCCGACCGTACAATTGATAGGTGATTCGCTAACGCGACTTAGTTACCGCCTACGAGCGGCTGCAGCTTGGGACGACGGGCACCCTGTATTAGCCCACGATGTGGCGTTCACCTTAAAGCTCATGTATTTCCCCGGCCTGCCCAACGAGGGCACGCGCGCTCAATACAGCTTTATTCGAGCCTTGCGCTACGATACCAACGATGCTCGGTCATTCACTTTAGAGTGCCGCGGTCAATCCCCCGGCTTTGCGCTCTCCTCGGGCGACTTCCCCATCCTCTCCGAAGCTGCTTTCGACCCCCAGCACCAACTGCGGCGCATTTCGCTTGCTCAGTTACAAGATTGGCCGACTACGGCCCCGCTGGACTCCTCTCTCGCTACGCTGGCCAAACGCTACCTGGCCCTAACTGCCGGCTCCCGCGCCGGCTATCTGGCTAGCTGCGGCCCCTACCAGCTCACGGCTTGGAAGAAGGATCGGTACCTGTCGTTCCGGCGCAAGGCGCACTGGTGGGCCGACCGCCTGCCCAACCCGCCATTTGTATTGCGGGCCCAGCCCCGGCAGCTTCAATTTGTTATCATTCCCGACGCGGTTACGGCGTCGCTGGCGCTACAACGCGGCGAGGTTGACTTGTACCCGCAGATGCCGGCACCCGAGTTCGACCGGCTCCGCCACTCCTCCACAACCCGCGCCGCGCTCAATTTTTACCAGGCCACCTCCTACGATATCATGTACGCGGGCTTCAACATGCGCCGGCCGGCCCTAGCCGATGCCCTCACCCGCCAGGCACTAAGCCATCTTTTCGATGCCGCCGGGTTACTCCGCGCCACTCAGCTCGGGCAAGGTCAGCGTACAGTGGGCTTGATCCATCCCTCCAACCGGGCCGACTACAACGACAGCCTGGCCCTGGTGCCCTACGCGCCCGCCAAAGCGGCGGCTCTCCTACGCCAGGCCGGTTGGCAGCGGGGAGCGGGCACGGACGGCGGCTGGCAGCGGCGCGGCTCCAACGGAACGACCCAGTTCCTACATCTGCAGCTCCGCTACCGCACGGGCGAATCGGCGTTCGAGGTTATCGCCTTCCAATTTCGGGCCGCAGCAGCTCAGTTAGGTATCCCGGTGGTGTTGCAGCCCACCGAAGCGGCGGTTTATACGTCCTCGTTGCAGGCTGGCGACTTCGACGTGTACGTGCGCGTTCTCAAAGGCAACCCGTTTGTGTTCAATTTCGCCCCCATTTTGCACTCACGCGCCATCGGAGCCGGCAACTTCCCCGGTTTCGGCACGCTAGCCAGCGACCGGCTCATAGAGGCGGTAGCCGCTGCCGACAGCCCCGCCCACCGGGCCCGCCTCCTGCGTCGGTTTCAGGCCATGATGCAGGCTGAAGCACCGCTGGTGCCCCTTTTCTTCTTGGCCAACTGCATTGCGGCCCGGCGGGAGTTGACCGGCTTGCACGTGACGGGGATTAAGCCCGGATATGCCATCTCCGCTCTCGAACGGGTAGAGCAGCCCGTTCCCACTCCTTAGCGCATGGCTGGGTCGTTGGTTTGGCGCCTCATCCGGACGGCGCTCGGCGTATGGGGGCTGGTATCAGCGGTCTTTTTACTAAGCCGCCACGATGCGAATACCGCCGTCCGGCTCGTGCTTCCCGATCCGGCGAGCCTGTCGCAGTCTGGAATCGGGGCCGATTCAACCGCGCGCCGGACGGCGCAGGCGGCAACGCGGCGCCGCTTGGGCCTCGACCTGCCTTTATTTTACGTGACCTGGAGCGGGGCTTCACCGGCTGGGGCGGCCCGCTGGCAGTGGCACGGGCCGCGCAATCAGTATCACCAGTGGGCTAAAGGCGCGTTATGCGGCGAGTTGGGCACTTCTTTTCGGACCGGCCAAGAAGTTACGGCGCAGCTACGGGAAGCCCTGGCCATTACGCTGCCCTTTACCGGTACGGCCGCTTTGCTTGCGGTTGGACTGGCGCTGCTGCTAGCCCAGCAACTAGCGGCCAGGCCGTGGTGGCAACGGCCGGCGCAGGCCGCCCTGGTAGCGCTGCACGCGATGCCGTTGTTTGTAATCGCCCTGCTGTTGCTACTGCTTTTTGCCAACCCCGAAGTGTTGACTTGGTTTCCGACCTATGGCTTCGACCAGCCGCTGGACCCTGAATCCAGTGCCTGGCATAACGTCTTCGATTACGGAGCGCATTTAGTATTGCCGGTGGCAGCGCTAACCCTCACGGTCTTGCCCGAGCTAACGCTTCAACTACACGCCGCATTGCACCAGGAGTTGCGGGCCGACTACGCCATGACCGCGCGGGCCAAGGGCCTGTCCGAAAAACGGGTTATCCGGCGTCATGCCCTGCGCAATGCCCTCCTGCCCACCCTTACACAAGTTGCCGAGCTGCTGCCCACGTTGGTGGCGGGGGCCGTGGTGGTCGAGGTGGTATTTGCGCTGCCGGGCATGGGCCGGCTGCTGGCCGAAGCCAGCGCCGCCCGCGACTACCCCGTGCTGGTAGGTGGAGTACTGCTCACTGGCGCAGCACGCCTGCTGGCCCTACTGCTAGCCGACCTCCTGTACCTTTGGGCCGATCCCCGTATCCGTTGGCAAACGTAACCATTTCTTCCCTCTCGGGGCCCCAGAAACTAGCCCTCGGCTGGTTGAGCGCCTTAGTGGTAGCTGCCATCGTGGCCCCTTATCTGCCGCTGCCCTACCCTCCGGCCGTGCCCGACCTGACGCAGATAACCCAGCCGCCCTCGGGTGCGGCAAAGCACTGGCTGGGCACTGACCCCCAGGGGCGTGATGTGCTGAGCAACCTATTATTTGGAGCCCGCACCGCGGTGTTGCTCACGTTGCCAGCGGCGGTGCTGGCCGCTGGACTGGGGGCGCTGGCCGGCGGGGCCGCGGGCTTCTGGGGCAACAGCGGCCGCCCGGCGCTACGCTATTGGCTGCTGGGGTTGACGGCCGGCGGGTGGCTGCTGGCCGGCCCACCACCAACTGCCGGCTGGGTCGCCGCGCTTGCTACTCTGGGCGGGGCCCTCGTCCTGGCAACCCGGCGGGCCCGCCCAGGATGGCCCTTCCCGCTCGACTCCCTTGTGCAGGGAACAGCTACCGCGCTCGATACCGTGCCGCGGCTGGTGCTAGTGGTGGCCTTGGCTGCCGTGGCCGGCGAGGTGTCACTGCTTGGGCTGGTCACCTTGTTCACGCTTACTTCGTGGCCGCATCCAGCGCGGCTGGTGCAGGCTCAAATGCTGAGGGTGCGGGCCTTGCCATTTGTGGAGGCTGCCCGGGCAGCGGGGATGACCGAGGGCCGGGTATGGCTTTACCACGCCCTGCCCCATGCCGTGCAGCCGCTCCGGACGGTCTTGCCGCTAAGCATGGCCGGGCTACTCAGCCTGGAAAGTACGTTGTCCTTTTTAGGCATCGGCCTGCCCCCGGATGTAGCAAGTTGGGGCCGGTCGTTAGCAGCAGTGCGCTACGCCCCGGCCGCCTGGTGGGTGTTCGTATTTCCGGCAGCTTGTTTAGCAATCACCCTAATGAGCCTCAGTTCGCTAACCAAACAACAGGCTAACAGCCGGTAAGAACCTTCCTAAGGTTGAGCTTGGCTTTTTGTAGTTAGAGCACCAAATATTCAGCGGCCTATAGCCTGATGATGTCACAAATTGGCGCTTTTTACAAACAATTTAGACGAGATATTCTCAAGCTTAATTCGTTTTATAATATTGATTAACAAACCATTATTCATTCACAAGTAGATACTAGGCTACAAGACTCAGTGATTTTTCAGCCTTCAAACGGATATTTTTTAACTGAAAAAGCGAACTGATGATGTCCCAAACCACCGGGCAGTTTCCTTTTTCTCGGTAAAGTGCGGCCGTAATATTGTAATGTCTTAAGGGCAATTCTTTTTATCCGTACCCCCAAGAGCCCTCATTTTTTATCTAGCGCGTTATGTATTTACTTGTTTACCCATCGTTAAGCACTACTCGCCGTCCGAAGGCGCCGAACCGTTCTGCCCGCCTTGCCTCCGTGGGTATGGATTTCGTAACGCCAGATGGCATGGTTGTACCGCACGCGCTAGGCGAAGCCGCGCTACAGGGCCGCACCGCCGTGCTAGTCGGTGGTCTTTTAGTAGGCGTTTGGCCCCAATCCTGATTTCCCTTTCCACTTTCCACTTCTACATACCGGGCTTTCAGTAAGCTCGCAGTTCCTACCAACCTCGTTTCTTCTTAAACAACGTTCTACCACAACAGCACTCTACCACAACGCTTTACCTTCTAGTTTCTACCCAACTACTCTCTACCTTCAGCTCACAGTCTACCCCTGCTGAGCCGAGCTTAAACCCGCCGTCTACCCCGGCGGGTTTTTTTTGCCCGTTATTTCGCTTTGCGCACCCACGATGCCAATGCCCTCGGCAAACGTGTGCGGACGGTAGCCAAGGTCGCGTTGGGCTTTGCTGATCAGAAACCCGGTTCGGACCGGCCGCTGGGCGGGCTGCGAAAACGTACTGGCATCGACCCTTTCAATCAGGCGCTGGTCTAGTCCGAAATAATCGGCCACGCGCAGGGCCATGGTATAGGGCGTAAGCAGCTCGTCGCCACTGATGTGATAGATGCCTTGCGCGGCTTCCCGCGCCAGCAGCCAGCAGCCCTGCGCCAGGTCCTCGGCCAAAGTAGGGGTGCGCCATTGGTCCGCAACGACTTTGATTGCCTCGCCCGCCCGTAAGGAATTGCGCACCCAGAGCACTAAGTTGGTACGGCCGTACTTGTGCGCTACGCCGTACACCAGCACCGTCCGGGCAATGGCCCAGGGCCCCGCGCTGGCTTGTACCAGCTGCTCAGCCGCCAGCTTACTGGCCCCGTAAAAATTCACTGGCGCCGGCTGGGCTTCTTCCGCCAGGGGCCCGGCTTCGCCGCTGAAAATAAAGTCAGTACTCAGGTGCGTGAGGTGAATGTTGTGGCGGGCGCAGGCGCCAACCAGGTACTCTACGGCCGTCACGTTTTGCCGCCAGCAGGCCTCCTGGTTTAGCTCGCACTCATCCACGTTGGTCATTGCCGCCGTGTGAATGAGGTGAGTGGGCTGCTCCGCCGCTAGCACTTGCCCTACCCGAGCAGGGTCCGTTACGTCGAGCCCGACAAAGCGCAGGTTGGGGTAAAGGCCGGCCAGCTTGTTGGCCCCGCGCGAAGTAGCCACCACTTCAACACCGGCCTGCTGCCGCAGCAGCGCCACCAGCTTCTGCCCCAGCAGGCCATTAGAACCAGTAATGAGGATTTTCATTCTTCCAATGAGCCGTTGGTGTTTTTTAGGAATTAAAAATTAAAAATGAAGAATTAAAAAATGGATCAGCACATTTTTAATTCTTCATTTTTAATTTTTAATTCTCTTCTCCTGTCAGGTTCCCCCGCCGGGCATCCTCACCCATAAAATGATCTATTGATAGTTATACTTATAGAGCTGAGTGATTTTCTTCCGCTTCAGCTTATCTACTTTCACCGTCATTTTGATGTTGACAAGGGGTCGGTCGCGGGCATCGCGGGGCAGGTTAGCTATTTTATCGATAACGTCCAGCCCTTGAATTACCTGGCCGAATACGGTGTACTGCCCATCGAGAAAATGGCTTCCCTCGTGGTTCTGAACCAGATAAAACTGAGTGCTGCTGCTAGCCCGTTGCGGATTGACAAAATCGCTCTGGCGGGCCGCCGCCACGGCGCCGTAGTTGTGCTGGTGGCCGACGACAAACTCGGCCGGTATGGTACCTTCACTGGACTGGCCGAGACCGTCGTTGTCGGGGTCGGAGTCTTTGGAATTACCATCGCCGCCCTGAATCATAAAATCGGGGATGACCCGGTGAAACGTGGTACCGTCGAAAAAGCCGCTTTTGGCTTTCTGCAAAAAATTGGCTTTGTGCAGCGGGGTGTCGTCGAACAGCACCAGCCGGATAACGCCCTGCGAGGTGGTAATGGTTACGACTTCATCTTTGTTGCTTTTTTTCGCGGGCTTATTAGGTTGAGCAGCGGCAAGCGTGGGACCACCCACCCACAGCAGGGCCAGCAGCACCCACCCGAGGCGATGGAGACGTGAACGAATGAGTTTCATAGTATGAATGGGAAAAGCAGAGGAAGTACTTGCAAAAGTACACGTGAATGGGTGTCGGTTGCCGGGCCGGGCATAGCCCGGCCCGGCAGCTCAGCCGCGGTGTTCGCGGATGCTCGCCAGGATTTCGCGGCCTCCGCGGGCCAGTACCGACTCGGCAACGGCTACCCCCAGGGCGTACGCCTCCGCCGCGGAATCGACGCGCTGGATTTCTTCCACATACTCCTCCCCATCCAAGCTGATGAGGCCGCCGTGCAGGCGTAGCGCGTCGCCTTCCAGGGTGGCCAGGGCAAACGAAGGGATACTGCAGCCGCCTTCCATCGTGTGCAAAAAGGCCCGCTCGGCCAGCAGGCAGGCGTGGGTCGCGGGGTGGTCGAGGGCGGCCTTGAGCTGGTTTTTCAGGGCTCCATCCAGGTTGGCGGCGCACTCGACGGCGATGCTGCCCTGGCCGGTGGCGGGCACAAACTGGTCGGTCGGCAGCACGGCGCGCACGAGGTGGTCGTAGCCCATGCGGTGCACGCCGGCGTAAGCCAGCACCAGCGCGTCGTATTGCCCTTCTTCGAGCTTGCGCAGGCGGGTTTGGAGGTTGCCCCGGGCCTCCGCGGTATCGGCGTAGGGGTAGAAGCGGCGCAACTGGGCTTTGCGTCGGGTGCTGCTGGTGCCCAGCACGATGCCGGGCTTGTCGAGCGAGAACTGCTCGTTATAACTCAGCACCACGTCGTTTACCTGCTCGCGCTCCAGGAAGGCCAGCAACTCCAGTTCGCGCGGAATGCTGCTTTGCACGTCTTTGGCGGAGTGCACGGCCAAGTGGGTTTCGCCCCGGCGCAAGCTCTCTTCCAATTCTTCGGTGAAGACGCCCTTGGCGCCAATTTTGGCCAGCGAACGGTCCTGCACCGCGTCGCCGGTGGTTTGCATGGGCACGATTTCGGTAGCGAAGCCGGCGTTATGCAGCAGTTGAGCCACGTGCTCGGTTTGCCAAAGGGCCAGGCGGCTGCCGCGGGTGGCGAGGCGAATTATCATATAACGAGATGCAGGTTTGCGGGTTAGTAGGACGTTCGACCGCCCATTCTGCCAACGAGTAATGGTTAGCTCTTCAAAAAACTGCCCAGGCGGAGCGAGCTATCCACGAACACCATGCGGGGGTTGGCATTGCGCTCGATGTGGTAGTGGGCATCGGTTAGCTCTTTGGTCAGCAGATCGGCGTTGCGCGGCGTCACAAACTTGGCGAAGCCGCTCACAAACTGCTGTTCGCCCGCGGCCAGGTGGGGCACAAATTTCGGGTCGATGCCAAACAGTAGCACCTTGCGCACCACCCCCAGGGCGTAGGCCAGCAGCTCCTTCTGGTTTTCGCGGCCCAGCTTCTGAAAATCTTCGCTTTTTTTCAGGATATCCCCGGCCTTGCTGCCATAGTTGAAGCACAGGCGCATCCAGTCGCGGAAAAACTCGAAATAGTCGTGGTCGGCGTTGGTATCGCGGCTGGCCAGGGCGGCCCCCAGGCTCCCCTCGGCCAGCTGCGCCACCTGGCGGGCCTTGGCTTCGGGCACCTGGTAGTGTGCGTGCAGGTAGTCGGTGAGGTCGTTTTCGGAGAACGGGCGCACCACCACCGGCTGCACCCGACTGATAATGGTGGGCAGTAGCTGCTCGGGCGCGTGGCTCACCAGCAGGAAAATCGTAGCGGGCGGCGGCTCTTCCAGCAGCTTGAGCACGGCATTGGCGGCAGCCGGGTGCATCAGCTCGGGCAGCCAGACGACCACGATTTTAAAGCGCGCCTCAAACGCCTTCAGCGACACCAGCTTCAGGATTTGCACGGCTTCGTCTTTGGAGATGCTGCCCTGCTTGTTCTCGGCCCCGATGTGCTGCATCCAGTCGTTGAGACCCTGGTACGGGTTGTCGAGCACGAAGGCCCGCCATTCGGCCATGAACTTGCTGCTCACCGCGTCCTTGGTCACCGTTTTGGTGGTGGTCACGGGCACGATGAAATTTAGGTCGGGGTGGGCCAGCTTGGCCGTTTTGGTACAGGCCGGGCAGTGGCCGCAGCTATCCTCGGCGGTGCGCTCCTCGCAGTTCAGGTACTGGGCGTAGGCCAGGGCCAGGGCCAGGGCCGCCCCGCCCTCGCTGCCCCGAAACAGCTGGGCATGCGCGACGTGCTGCCGCTGCACCGACTGGCGCAGCAGTTGCTTCACGGCGGCCTGGCTGGGAACTTCGGCGAAGGTCATTTTACAAATAACGCGTAGCGCTTGCTGTGTGGTTTCGCCGCCCCGCGACGAGTAATTGCTAGAATAAAAAATGAGCGGCCAGTTACGGGCTACTGCTTTTCCCACACCCGGTCCTTGGCCGTGGTTTCAAACACGGCTTTCATAATCTCCTGTTCCACCGCGCTGTAAGGCAGCGTGCGCCGGGCCATCACGCGCTCGGCCACCTCGGCTACTTTGGGCAGCTTGAAGGTTTCGAACCCCGCCGCGCCGCCCCAGCTAAAGCTTGGGATGAACGTGCGCGGAAAGCCAGCCCCAAAAATGTTGGCTGCCACGCCCACCACCGTGCCGGTGTTGAACATGGTGTTGATGCCGCATTTGCTGTGGTCGCCCATCATCAGGCCGCAGAACGTTTGGCCGGTGTCGACGAAGCGGCTAGCCGCGTGGCTCCAGACTTTGACGGGCGCATAGTTGTTTTTGAGGTTGGAAGTGTTGGTGTCAGCCCCCAGGTTGCACCACTCGCCGATGACGGAATTGCCGAGGTAGCCGTCGTGGCCCTTGTTGGCATAGCCCAGTAAAATGCTGTTGGCCACTTCGCCGCCCACTTTGCAGTACGGGCCCACGGTGTTATCGCCCCGCATTTTGGCCCCCGCATTAATGTGCGAGCCTTCGCACAAAGCCAGCGGCCCTCTCAGGATGGCACCCTCGTGCACCTGCGTGTTTTTACCGAGGTAAATCGGCCCGTCTTCGGCATTTAGAATGGCTGCCCGAATTTTCACGCCTTCCTCAAGGAAGATGTTTTCGGGCCCGTACACGATGGTATGCGGGTCGTTCACCGGCCGTGAGGCCCGGCCCTGGGTGAGCAGGGCAAAGTCGCGCCGGATTTCGACGCCGTTGCGCAAAAACAGCTGCCACGGCCGGTCGATTACGGTGACCGGCTCGGCCACCTGCCGGGTTTCGGGCAGGCCATCCTGGATGAGCTCGGCCACTTGGGTGGCTTCGGCCACGTGAGCCGCGACCAGCAGTTGGTCGCAATACAGGGCCTGGCCGGGCTGCAGGGCCTGCACCTGGCGCGTCAGCAGGTTGTCGGGGCACACCGCGCCGTTGATAATGAGAGCGGGGCCACTCACGTCGCCGGCCGGAAACTTGGCCTGCAAATGCGGCTGGGTAAGGTAGCCCACTGCCCCCACGCCCAGCCGGTGCTGCCATTTTTCGGCCAGGGTGAGGATGCCACAACGCAACCCGGCCACCGGGCGCGTAAAGGTGAAAGGCAGCAGGTGCGGCCAGATGGCCGGATCGTCGAAAAGCAGAACGTGCATTTACCTGGTTGTCAGTTGATAGTTGCTAGCGCGGTTTCGGTTTTCGAATACCTGAATGACCGTAGGACCCTCGCCCCATGATGCCGTCGCCCCGTACAGCCCGCCCATGATTTGAGTACCTGAATGACCGTAGGCCCCTGCCCCTCTCGCAGAAGAAGGGCGCCTGACGATAGGGCGGGCCCTACTAGGTACGCCCCCGGTCCACTTGAATCGCGAAACCAGAAGAGCGGGGTGTCAGATGGAAAGGGCTCGGCCCGGAAAACGGCGCTGGTTGTTGGGTTCAGCAAACGACTGAGCTGGTTTGAGGTGGAGGGCAAAGGTCGGGCATCCGACAAAGAAAAAGCTCCCGGCAGCGGAGCCACCGGGAGCTTTCGGCTGGCTCAATCCCAGCCCAATAGCTGACAACGAGCAACCTAACTATTAAAAACCTATTCCTTGTTGGCGCTGGCCTGCTCTTTTTTAGCGTAGCGGCTGCGGAATTTCTCTACGCGGCCAGCCGTGTCGATGAACATGTTTTTGCCGGTGTAGAAGGGGTGCGAGGCGCTGCTCACTTCAATTTTCACCAGCGGATACGTCTTGCCATCCTCCATAGTGATGGTGTCGGTCGGCTTCATCGTGGAGCGAGTGATGAACTTGAAATCCGAAGAAGTGTCCTGAAACACGACTTCCTGGTACTCGGGGTGGGTGTCTTTTTTCATATCGGGGGCCAGTTTTACCAGTTGAACCCTGCCGATTTTGCGGAAGGGACTGCAAAAGTACGGCTTAGCTCGGAAATAGCCAACTCCAGAGTTAACATTTTCTAGCTGAGGAGCCCCGCCAGGCCATGCTGAATGAGCTGGCTGAATTTTAGATAACGCGCGCTACCTCGGCGGCATGTCGACCAGCTCAGTAGAACGCCTTTTTGCTTACTGCCCACCTTCCTCACGGTAAGCGTTTACTTAATAATACCTGAGCATGGATTTCTTACCCTAGAAAAAGTTCCAGCTTTCCCGAAGCCAAATTGTCTGGATTGACCGCTTCCAATTCGGTAATCAGTCCGGCTATGCGGCTGGTGATGTACTCGTAATTTTTCGTGGCTGGATGGGTAATAACGCGGGAAAGCGAGTTGCAACTGGCGGAGCTCAGCCAGGACTTCGGGTAAGTTCTCCGGGCCCAGGTCAATGCCGACGTGCATAAGTTGGTAGCCAAGCATAGCCTTCCTGTTCGATTACGGGCAGCCAATATTTAAGGAACGTTGCCTCCCCCGAAACGGGCACTAAATTCCCATCACGTTCCTGGCGTGAGCCTGGTTTGGGATATTTAAACAGTGAAGCTGTTTAGAAAGTCGGTTTTGGGTTGATTTTTCGCAAAAAGATGACCACAAAGGCGAGCCAGTGCCAGGCCAGCCAGTTGCCGACGCTGGTTTCATAGCGTACGAGCAGGGTTTTGAAACCGTCGAGCCAAGCGTTGGCGTGTTCGCCCACGACGCGGCGGCGGTAGAGTTCGGGGTCGAAAAAGGTGTCGTCGTCGGTCTGCCAGTCGGCGGCGCGGCGGTTGCGGGGGATGTTGGCTTCGATGTCACGCCGGGCACATCCCTGTCGAAACGGCTGGTTGTCAAAGGCTTTATCCGCGTTTAGGAACAGGCCGGCGATTGCAATACCCGCCGCTTCGAGGAAAACGCAGATTTCGCCAAACAAGGCGTTCAACCCGTGGCTGTCGTGGCAATTGCCCGCCTGCGGGCGGGCACAGCTCAGCGGCTGGCCCCGGTTGTCGGTCAGGAAGAGGGTCGTCGTGGTGCGGGCTTTTTTGCGGCCCTGGTAGCCGACGGCTTCCCCACCGTTTTTGGCCGGTGTATGGCTGCCGTCGAGTTGGACGCTGGAGCAGTCGAGGTGGGCCTGGTTGTGGCGCAGCAAATGGCACCAGACGGCTTGCCACGACCCATCCTTGCGCCAGGCGTTGAAGCGGGCATACACGCCCTGCCAGGTCAGCGACGCCCCCGTAAAGAACTGTTTAAGGGGCAGGTAGCGCCACTGACAGCCGCTTTTGAGTTTGTAGAGAATGACTTCCACCAGCTCCACCGGGTCAACGACCGACGGGCGGCCGTGCGCGGAAAAGGGGAGCAAGGGCAGAATCCATTGGCCAATCATATCTTTGGACAGGACTTCCATTAAAATGCGAAAATAACGAGTGTTGCAACTCAAATTTCGCGCTTTTTTGGGAGTCCTTTGACTTTCTAAACAGCTTCAGTGAAAGCAACTGACATATAAGTTGAATTATTATTTAATTTCTAGTTGCTGTATTCTTCTCTCTCCTATTCACGCCATTGAATTCGCCAACTGCTTCTTGGCGCCACCCCGCTAAGTTAATTTTAGAGAAATCAGGAACAATAGTCCGTTGGGTTACTATTTCGACGCCACCCACCGCTCCAACGACGGGTCTGATTTCCTACTTTCGTGCCGCCGAAGCAGCAATAGCAACCCTACATTAATGACTGCGGCAAGCCCTCATCCTTTCTACTTCGCTTCTCCCCGCCGAGGCCGCCACCGGGCTTGTTCCGGCTCCCGGGCACTCACACTCAACACCTTCCCATGGCCTTATCAACGTCGCTGTGCTTTGCCTCGAACAACGCCCACAAGCTCGACGAAATCCGCCCGCTCCTGCCTCCGGGCCTTACGCTGCTGAGCTTGGCTGATATCGGCTGCCATGAGGAGCTGCCCGAAACCCAGGACACCCTCGTCGGCAACGCCCGGCAAAAGGCCGAGTACGTGCGCCAGCACTACGGCGTAGCCTGCTTTGCCGACGATACGGGCCTGGAAGTAGCAGCCCTGAATGGCGAGCCCGGCGTGTACTCAGCCCGCTATGCCGGCCCTCAGCGACTCGCCGCCGACAACGTTGCCAAACTCCTGCGGGAGCTGGCTGGTGCTACCGACCGCACCGCTCATTTCCGCACGGTAGTGGCCCTAGCCGGGGCTGATGGTACCATGCACGAGTTTGCGGGAGCCGTAAGCGGCTCCATCGCCCCGGAGCCACGCGGGACCGGCGGCTTCGGCTACGACCCCGTGTTTGTGCCCACGGAAGGCGACGGACGCACCTTTGCCGAGATGAGCGGCGCCGAAAAAAGCCTCATTAGCCACCGGGCACGGGCCGTAGCCGGGCTGGTAGCGTTTTTACGGTCGGCTTAGGGGAGCAGGACACCGGAATCGGGTACCAAGGGCTAAGCGGGAATCTTCCCGGCATTTGCTCCTTGTTCACTACTCCTTACCAATATCCGCACTGAGCGCGTGTTTGACTTTTGCTCAAATTAGAACGTCCTGCTCTATCTGGCGTCCGCTGGTCGAAGCATCTCTCCCGCTTCGACCAGCGGACGCCAGATAGAGCAGGACCGAAACCTACTAATTCCCCAACAGGCACTAAGCGCCGCCTTACCTTTGTCTGCTATGCACCCCCCCTACCTTATTGGCATCACCGGCGGCAGCGCCTCTGGCAAGACCACCTTTCTCCGCCGGTTGCTGGCGGCCTTTCCGGCAGAGCAGATTTGCCTCATCTCTCAGGATAACTACTACCACCCCCGCGAAAAGCAACTGCGCGACGATAAAGGAGTGGAAAATTTCGACCTCCCCGCCAGCATCGATGCCGCGGCTTATGCCCACGACGTGTTGCGCATTAGCCAGGGCCACGAAGTGCGGCGCCCGGAGTACACCTTCAACAACGCCAACGTAACGCCCCAGGAGCTGGTGTTCCGGCCGGCCCCGATCGTGGTGGTGGAAGGCATCTTCGTCTTTCACTTCGAGGAAATTGCGAAGCTGCTCGACCTCAAAGTCTACATCGACGCCCAGGAACACGTGAAGCTGCACCGCCGCATCATCCGCGACCGCGACGAGCGGGGCTATGATTTGGCCGACGTGCTGTACCGTTACACTCACCACGTGGCGCCCACCTACGAGCAGTTCATTGCGCCGTACAAGCACTACGCCGACTTGGTTATTCCCAACAACCGCCATTTCGATAAGGGTCTGGAAGTGCTCATCGGCTTTCTACGAGCCAAAGTGGCGGCCGGCCAGTAGCCCGGAGCGGCCGGGGCGCGGAACAATTTCCGGGGCCGGCCGCGTATCTTCGGTTTCATTCAACTCTGCCCGCGCTATGCCCGCTGCTTATCAATTTGAGGAACTGCCCGTACTCCACGGATTGTCGGAGCAGGAGTTTTTTCGTCTGTGCCAGGACAACCCCCAGCTGCGCCTGGAACGAGCGGCCAATCAAGACATCATCATCATGCCGCCTGCTCACCCCGACGCCAGCGAGAGTGGAACTGAAATTTCGGGTCAGCTGTGGCAATGGAACCGGGAGCGGCGAACCGGCCATACCTATGAGTCGTCGGCGGGCTTCCGATTGCCCGATGGGTCGGTGCGTGCACCCGACGTAGCCTGGTTGAGCAACGCCCGTCGCAGGGCGGCCGGGCAAGCCGCTGGCTTCCTGACCGCGTGCCCGGAGTTCGTGGTGGAAGTGCTCTCGCCTTCGGACCGCCTGCCGGCCGTGCAGGCCAAAATGGAGGAATACCTGGCCAACGGCGTGCAGCTCGGCTTTTTACTGGACGTAGCCGCCGAAACGGCTTACGTGTATCGCCCCAGCCAAGCCCCGGAAACGGTGGTTGGCTACGATCAGACGCTCAGCGCTGAGCCGGTACTGCCTGGCTTTGCCCTGGACTTGCGGCCCCTGCGCCGCGCCCACTAGCCGCCTGCGCCTTGTACAGCAAAGCAGAAGTAACCCAGCTCCGCCAGGCATTCTGGACGGCTTTTGGCCAGTATATGGCCCCGGTTCCCTCAGCCGAGGGCCAGACGACCAACTGGATAAACTACAAGACGGGCATCAGGCACGTGTATTTCCGGATGCAGGCCGACAACCGCAGCGCCACCATAGGCATTGAGCTTAGGCATCCGGACGTCGGCATTCGGGAGTTGTTTTTTGAGCAGTTTTTGGAAGTAAAAACCCTGCTGCACGAAGCTCTGGGTGAAGAGTGGACCTGGGAAACCCAGACCACCGATGAGCAAGGCCAGCCCTTCAGCCGCATCTACACCAGGCTAAGCCCAGTCAACCTCTTCAACCAAGCAGACTGGCCCGCGTTGATTTCCTTCTTCAAGCCCCGCATCAGGGCCCTGGATGCGTTTTGGACGGACGCTCAGTACACGTTTGAAGCGTTGAAATAAGTTCTGGGCGAACCCGCAGTGGGCTCGATAGCAGCGCTTGCCTGCATCCCCGCCGGAATGGTATCTTTGCAGTCCCCGTTCCTACCCATGCTGATTCCGCTCTCCCGTTTTTGGTTTTCGCTGCGCTTTGCCCTGCTCGCCGCTTCGGTGCTGCTGGTGCTGGGGCTGAACCAGCGGGCGGTAAGCGTGTTGCGCCTGACCGCGGGCAAGGGGGAGGCTCCTTTCGCCGCGCCGCTCAAGGCCACAGTGGTCAAACAAAAAGTATTGCTGGAAGCCACCACCGCTCTGGACCACTTCGTGGCGCCGGCCCTGGTGGCCTGGCTGCCCGCCGCCGTGCCGGCCATATGGGGGCCCGCTTTGCGTCGGGCACTGGCGGTGCCCCGCCTTCGGGCTGGCGTACGGGCGGGCGAGGTTTTCCGGGCCCGGCTGCTGGCCGTGGCCTTGTCGCCGCAAGCTCCCTAGATTAACCGGGCTGACTTTTGGGTGGGCTGATGCGCTGCGTAGGCAGTAGCATCGGGCACAAGCCTATTGGCTTCTCACCTCAACTATTCAGTCGACCTTCCAGCCTCGCTACCGCCAGTCAGTGTACACGCCGGGGCGGGCCTTCCATCAGCATACTCATCTTGTTCATAATCAGTAATTCAACTAATGCGTAATAAAGGATTAATCATCGCGCTTACCGTCGTCGTTTCGGCGCTGTGCGCGTACTTCCTGTTCTTCACCTTCGTCTCGCGCGGGGTGCAGCAGAAAGCCGTAGCGTACGCCACCCGCAACGGCAAGCTCAACGAGACGGCCCGCCAGCACTACCTCGATTCGGTGTGGCGGGCGCCCGTTTTCGGCCCCTTCACCTACCGCGAAGTGCGGCAGAGCGAGCTCGGCCTGGGCCTCGACCTGAAAGGCGGCATGCACGTGACGCTGGAGGTTTCGCCGGTAGAAATCGTGCGGGCCATGAGCGGCAACAGCAAGGACCCCGCTTTCAACCGTGCTTTGGAGCAAGCCCAGGAAGCGCAAAAAACCAACTCGGGCACGCCCTTTACGCAGCTGTTCGCGCAAGCGTACCAGTCTTTGGGCGCCGGCAAACCGCTGGCCAGCATCTTCGCCAACACAACTAACAAGAGCCGCAACATCGACATCAATTCTTCGAATGAGAAGGTGATTGCCGCCATCGACAAGGAAGTGGAAGAAGCCATCGACCGCTCCTTCAACATCCTGCGCACCCGCGTCGACAAGTTCGGCGTGAACCAGCCGAGCATTCAGCGGGTGAAGGGCACCGGCCGCCTCCAGATTGAGCTGCCCGGCGTCGACAACCCCGACCGCGTGCGCAAGCTGCTGCAAGGCCAGGCCAAGCTGGAGTTCTGGGAGGTATGGGGCCAGAATGAGGTAAGCCCCTACCTCGTGCAGCTCGACCAACAGCTGGCGGCCAAAGAAGCCGCCGCGAAAGCCGGGGCTAAGCCCGCCGCCGGGGCTGCCGCCGACACATCTAAAGCGCTGGCCGGGGCCGCCGCGAAGGGCGACTCCTCGTCGCTGGCCGCTCAGCTGGCGAAGCAAGGCCAGACCGGCAAAAGCGCCGCCGACTCGGCCGCTACCTCCACGAAGGGTGGGGTGCTGGCCAAACTCTTCACGATGCCCGGCCGCCTGGGCGTGAACTTGCGCGACACCGCCCGCATGAACACCATCCTGCGCTCGCCCGAAGCCAAGGCCGTACTGCCCCCCACCCTGGCCCTGCTCTGGAGCCTGAAGCCGACCACCATCGACAAGCAGGAATACCTGGAGCTGATTCCGGTGCGCAAAACCCGCGACGGCGTACCCCCGCTGGGCGGCGAAGTAGTGAGCGACGCCCGCTCCGACATTGGCCAGAATGGCCAGCCCGAAGTACTGATGAGCATGACGCCCTCGGGCTCGCGGAAGTGGCAGAAGATGACGGCCGCCAACATCGGCAAGCAGGTGGCTATGGTGCTCGACGACTACGTGTGCTCGGCGCCGGTGGTGCAGAGCGAGATTTCGGGCGGGGGCACCAGCATCACCGGCAGCTTCGCCATCGAAGACACCCAGGACCTGGCCAACCAGCTGAAGGCCGGTAAGCTGCCCGCGCCCACGCGCATCGTGGAAGAGGCCGTGGTTGGTCCTTCGCTGGGCAAGGAAGCCATCAACCAGGGCCTGTACTCGTCGCTGGCCGGCCTGCTGATTATCATGATTTTTATGGCCCTCTACTACGGCCGGGCCGGTTTAGTGGCCGACGTGGCGCTGCTCTTCAACATGTTCCTGATCTTGGGCGTGCTGGCGCAGTTCGGCACGGCGCTTACGCTGCCCGGCATCGCCGGCCTGATTCTGGTGATTGGCTCGTCGGTTGATGCCAACGTCCTGATTTTTGAGCGGGTCCGCGAAGAGCTCAGTCACGGGCTGAGTCTGCCCGATGCCATCAATAAAGGCTACTCACGGGCTTTTTCGGCCATCTTCGACTCCAACGTCACGACCATGCTGATTGCCGTGATTCTCGGCTTCTTCGGCACGGGCCCGGTACAGAACTTCGCCATCACCCTTGGGATTGGGGTACTCACCTCATTCCTGTCGGCCGTGTTCGTGTCGCGTCTCATCATCGAGTGGCTGGTGAAAGGCAACGAAAACCACCCCATGACCTTCAGCACGTCGATTTCGCGCAACCTGTTCAAGAACCTTAGCTTCGACATCGTGGGGATGCGCAAAAAGGCGTATGCCTTCTCGGCCATGTTTATCCTGGTCGGCTTTGGCCTGATGGCTTCCCAGGGCGGTCCTAACCTGGGGGTGGACTTCAAAGGGGGCCGCGCTTACGTGGTCGACTTCAACAAGACCATGGAGGCGTCCAGCGTAGGCGACAAGCTACGCCCCGTATTCCAGGGCGCCGGCCTGGAGGTGAAACAGTTTGGCGCGCCGGGCCGCTTGCGCATCACCACCGGCTACCTGGCCGAGGATGAAAGCACCACCGCCGACGCCAAAGTGCTGGCGGCCCTCAATCAGGGCTTGCAGCAGTACAGTGCCGACGCGCCGCAAATCAAGTCGACCTCGAAGGTGGGCGCCACCATCGCCGACGACATCAAGCGGACTTCGGTGCTCTCGCTGGGCCTGACCCTGCTCGGCATCTTCGTCTACGTGCTGTTCCGCTTCGAGAAGTGGCAGTACTCCATGGCCGCCGTGGTGGCCTTGTTCCACGACGCCCTGCTCGTGATTGCAGCCTTCCCCATCGCCCGCGCGGTGGGCCTGAACTATGAGATGGACCAGATTTTCGTGGCCGCCGTGCTTACGGTTATCGGCTTCTCGATGAACGACACCGTGGTTATCTACGACCGGATCCGCGAGTACCTGCGCGAAAACCCCAAGCTGACCTTTGCCCAAGTGGTAAATCCGGCCTTGAACTCAACCTTCTCACGGACCATGATTACGTTCACCACGGTGTTCCTGGTGGTGCTGGTACTGTACATCTTCGGCGGAGAAACCCTGCGTTCATTCTCCTTCGCTATGATTATCGGCGTGATTTTCGGCACCTACTCGTCGCTGTTCATCGCCACCCCCATCATCCTCGATACCTACGGCAAGAAAGAGGAGCGCGAGCGCCTCGCCGCCGGGGAGGACGTAAGCACCCTGCCGGGCGAAGCACCCAAGCTGAGCCGGGCTAACGTTTAACCACGGATTCGCTCGGATTTTTCGGATTCCACGGATGTTGTGGACGACCAGCAACAAAAAAAGACCGCTCAAATGGGCGGTCTTTTTTGTTGCTGGTCAGTTTTCTTATAGGTTGCTGTGCGGCGTGGGGGTAGCATTTGGCTTGCTTTGTTGACCTGTAGCTTGGTGGCGCAGTTAGCGTGTTGAGGTAGATGACATACACGGTGAGGGGGCGGATGAGCCTTTTATTTTTTTAGCGCTGCCTCTGGTCTGCTCGTGGAATTCAGGCGGGGCGAGCTACATCTGGGTAGGGCGAGGCATACAGGACGGAGAATGCCGGGGCGGTTAGGCAACCTTTCTTTCTTACATTACGAGTGATCAAGTAAGTAGTCCGCCGACGCTGCCCTATGCTGCACATATCTTCTAATAATGCGCCCCTTACGCTGCCCGAGCTGCTGGCGGCCTGCCAGCGGCAGGAGCGGGTAGCCCAGCGCCGGCTGTATGGGCAGTTTCACAGTTTCGCAATGGGCATCTGCCTGCGCTACGCCCGCGACCGCGACCAAGCCATGGAAGCAGCGAACGATGGATTTCTGAAAGCATTCCGCGATTTAAGCCGCTTCGATGCCTCCAAATATCCCGGCGATGTGCTGGGGTCCTTCCGGGGCTGGCTCAAGCGCATCATGATTCACACCGCCATCGACCACTACCGCGCCAACGAGCGGCACCGACACCAACAAGAACTTGATGATGTAACCCTGAACCAAGCCGACGGCAGCGCTACCCCGCTGGACACCTTGAGCTACGACGAGCTGCTGGACCTGGTCCAGCGCCTGCCCCCCGCCTACCGGGCGGTGTTTAACCTGGCGGTCATTGATGGCTTCGGCCACGAGGAAATCGCCGAGCAACTGCGCATCTCAGTGGGCGCTTCCAAATCCAACCTATTCAAGGCCCGAGCCCACCTACGGACAATGCTGGCTCAATCTACCAATTCTGAAAAAGCTCGCTATGTGGTCGGACAATGATATTGATAACGCCTTCCGGCGGCTCGATCCGCCGGAACCGCACCCAGCGCCTTTCCCGCTGGATGGCTGGCTACGCCTGGAAGCGCAGTTGGACAAGCAGCTGATCGAACACGCTGTGCGCCGTAAGCTGTGGCAGTTCTTTGCGGCCGAAGTAGCCGCACTGGCCCTGGCAGTGGTGGCATGGCTGCTATTGTCGAGTAGGCCGGCTCTTACTCCCGCGGACACTGCCGCTGCCAAGCCGCGTGAATCACTGGCCCAACACATCACGGCCAGCTTCGCAGAAGCGGCGAGTGAAATTGGTACAACCAAAAACACCGCCCCGGCTCCTGCCCCTCGAGCTGCCGCTACTCGCCTTCGGGCCTCAACTCCTGCTACTCCGCTCCCGACGGGGCGGCCAGCCAGCCGGGGCCAGACCCTCCGAGTAGCCCCTTCGGCGGGGCGATACAAAGCTGGCCGAGCCAACCGACAGGCAGCGGCCGCCCAAGTGAGCGGAGTAGTAGCTACGCCCTCCCGCGGGGAGCCGCCGACGGCCCTGGATTCAACGCTTGGCACAGACCCAGCACCCCGGACAGTAGGCCAGAGCCGTGCTCATCCCTTTCAGAAAGCAGCCGAGGCTGCCCTAATTAAGCCGACGGCCTATGAACCAGTGGCCAGACTGCTGGCTGATGCTCGGCGCGAGACCGGGGCCAATGGCCGTTCGGTGCGGCACCGACCCGAGCCTGGCGGAGCGGCGACGGCTGCTGACGCTGCGCCTCTTGCCTTGGTGCCCGCAACTGTCGGGGGCCCAATGGATAACCCGGACGCGTTGGCAGCCGCACTACCACTGGCTTATCGACCAGTGGCATTGGCACTGACGGCCCTACCGGCACCAATGGCTTCGCTGCCGACCGTAGCGGTGGCTGAGGTTTCCAATCCGCCGGTAGCGCCCGCGCTAGCTCGGACGCCCCGCTTTTACGTGGGCGTAGTAGCCGGGCCCGACCTGACCACGGTGAAATTCGCCGAGCTGATGAGCCCCCTGCCCAACCTTGGCGTAACGGTTGATTATCGCTTTACTAACCGATTGCGTCTGACCACCGGGCTGCTCCGCGCCACCAAGCACTACGCGGCCAAACGCGACGACTACGACTGGGGCGCGTACCGTGCTAGGGCGTACCAAAAAGATTTCGACGAAGTGTACGGCACCTGTACCGTGCTGGACGTACCGCTCAACTTGCGCTATGATGCCCTGATACAACCTCAATACCGGATTTTCGGCAGCGTCGGGCTTTCCTCGTTCTTCATGCAGCGCGAGCAGTACAGCTACTCTTATAAGGTAAATAACCAGGATGTCCTGTGGGAGCGGAGCGTGGTCAACGAAAACCGCCACTTGCTTGGTATTGTCAACGTTTCGTTTGGCTACGAGCGTAGCCTGAACTCTCACTGGAGCATCCAGGCCGAGCCCTACGTGAAGGTCCCCTTGGGCGGGGTCGGCTTGGGTAAAGTGCAATTGGTCAGTGGAGGCGTCTTCTTCGGCGCAAAATACGGCCTCTAGGCTCTTGCCTGGAAGCTTGGATAAGATTAGACTGATTCTTGAGCTTGCTGCCAGAACAGTTATTCAGTGAGCTCTTCTAATTTATTCTACCGATCTGTTCAGAAACTTATACCACACCCAACATGCTACTTAAACGACTTTTCTCTTCCACTTTTCATTACCTGTTAGCGGGGCTGTCGGCCACTGTGCTAAGCCTGGCAGCCAGCTGCACCTATTCGCACGGCAACCCGGACGCGACGCCTAACCCCTGCGGTATCGACCCGCAAACGGTGACTTTTTCGGGGGTAGTTAAGCCCATCTTTGATGCTAATTGCCGACGGTGTCACGGTAGCAGTTCCAGTACTAATTTGAGCGACTATGATGCCATCAACCGCTCTTCATCCGAAGCTATACTCGGCACCATTGAGCACGCTCCGAACTACTCTCCTATGCCCAAAAACGGGGCTAAACTTTCGGACTGCGACATTGAGCGCATCAGGATGTGGATAGCAGCCGGAAAACCCAACAACTAATTTGAGCTCCTATGAACCGTCCCTTTTTTCTGCTATTGCCGACGCTTTTCCTGCTTACGGCCCAGGCCCACGCTCAGGGCAAGTACATGACCAAAACTGGCCTAGTGTCGTTTTTTTCGACCAGTCCTATTGAGGATATTGAAGCCAAAAACCAACAGGTGGCGGCCGTGCTCGACCTTGCTACCAGCCAACTGGCGTTCTCTTTGCCCGTCAAAGGCTTCGTTTTTAAGCGCACGCTGATGCAGGAGCACTTCAACGAAAACTACCTGGAGTCCGACAAATTCCCTAAGGCGACCTTCACGGGGCGCTTCACTAATCTTGACCCGGCCACGTTGGCCACGGCTGGCCCCCACAGCGTGCAGGTCGCCGGCGACCTGACCATGCACGGCGTAACGCAACGCGTTCAGGTCCCCGCCAGCGTTGAGCTGAAAGGTGGCCAGTTGCTGGCGACCGCCACCTTTCCGGTGTCCCCCGCCGATTACAAGATCGAAATACCCCTGCTCGTGCGCGACCGCATCGCCAAGGTGGTAAACGTGCGCGTGGCCCTCACCTGCCAGGCTGTGGCAAGCGCCGTTGGGGCAGTGGCCAAACCGACCAACTAGCGTTTCTATTTCCTAGCTGCATTCTCTTAGAAATTTTATATGACTCGTCACTCTTACGCTATTGCTCGGTTTAGCGGCCTGGTAGTAGCCGTGCTCCTGGGCCTGACTAGTTCGGCCCAGGCCCAAACCGACCTGCTGAACGACCTCGAAAAGCAAACTACCGACCCCCTCAAACGGGAAGTGGTAACGGCGACCTTCAAGGCCACGCACATCATTAACTCCCAGTCGATTGAAACGCCGGGCAATGGCACCCTGGCTTTCCTTATTCAGCACCGCTTCGGTACGCTGAATAGCGGAGCTTACGAATTTTTTGGCCTCGACCAAGCGGTGCTGCGCCTCAGCTTCGAGTATGGGCTGACCGACCGGCTGGCAGTGGGCGTAGGCCGGAGCTCGCAGGAAAAAACGTTTGATGGGTTCCTGAAATACAAAGCCCTGCAACAAACTACGGGCACGCGGGCCATGCCCGTGTCGGTCACGCTGTTTGCGTCCTCAGCCATTAACACGCTCAAATTCAACGAGCCGGTGGAACGCACTACCGCCTCCCGCCTCGACTACACCTACCAGGTGCTCGTGGCGCGCAAATTCAGCCCCGCGCTCTCGGTGCAGCTGATGCCTACGCTCATTCATCGCAACTACGTGGCCAAGGAGGGCATGCAAAACGACGTATACGCCGTCGGCGCGGGCCTGCGCCAAAAGCTTACCAAGCGCCTGGCCCTCACGGCCGACTACTTCTACTTACTGCCCGGCAACACGGCCAAAACCTATCAAAACGCCCTTGGGGTGGGCGTTGATATCGAAACCGGTGGCCACGTGTTCCAGCTTCATCTTACCAACTCCAAGGGCATGACGGAAAAGTTTTTCGTGCCCCAAACAGATGGTAACTTCTTCAAGGGCGACATTTACTTTGGCTTCACGGTGGCGCGTAGCTTCACCATCAAATCGCAGCTCTAAGGTTTCGGCTCACTGGGGGCCTAGGCCGAAGTCAGTGGCGGGGCGGGCGACCAGCCTTCGGGTCCGACAAGCCCCGCCGCACAGTTAAGAGGTCAAATCATCTTAAATACACAAAACCGGTTTTGCCGAGCTATGAGTGACTACTTACAAAAAGCCCCCCTTCTAAGCAGAAGGGGGGCTTTTTGTTGTGAGAATGGGCCGGGCGCCCGGCAAGCTCAGCCGCCTTACACCGTGATGCCTTCGGCCACGACGCTCTGCACTTCGGGCACCATGCGTTTGAGCAGGTTTTCGATGCCGGATTTGAGGGTAACCGTAGCCGAGGGGCAGCCGGAGCACGAGCCTTGCAGGTTCACGGTCACGATGCCTTCGTGGTAGCTTTTGAAGGTGATGTTGCCACCATCCTGCTCCACGGCGGGCCGCACGTAGTTGTCGAGCAAGTCGATAACCTTCTGGGCTATCTGCCCGTCCTGCTGGCTGGGGTCGCCGGCGGTAGCGGCCTGGGCGGCCTTTTGCTCAGTGGCGGGGTCGACCAGGAAAATGGGCCCACCGGCTTCGATGTAGCTCTTCAGAAACTGACGCAACTCCGGGATGAGCTGGGTCCAGGCCAGGTCGGGCTGGGTTTTGGTGATGGTTACGAAGTTGGAGGCAATGAACACACGGCCCACGTAATCAAACGCAAACAGCTCCTGCGCCAGGGGCGAGTTAGCAGCCGCGTCGAGGGTGGGATAGTCCACGCTCACGCCATCGGCTAACAGGTTCGAGTTCAAGACAAACTTCATGCTCTCCGGGTTGGGAGAGGCTTCGGCATAAATCGAAACGGCGGACATATCGGTGGTGGTTAATTATCGGTTGGTAGCGGCCAGTGAAACATACGGCGGCTAGCTGACCGTAAAGCTCTGGCAATTCTGTGCTACAACCGCAGCAAGGCTGCGGAGGTTGCAAAGGTACGGACCGGCGTATGGTTCTCCCTGACTTCCGGGTCGCCGCTGCTCCTTACCCGGAGCGGAAAGGCTTCAGGTTGAGCAAGCAGGTTATTCTACCGCTCTACAGCCGGTTAGCCCGCGTCCGAAGCAATAAGTCGGCTAGCACCATCTGGGTCATGGCCTCGACGATGGGCACGGCGCGGGGAAGCACGCAGGGGTCGTGGCGGCCCCGGCCGACCAGCGTAATGGCTTCGCCCTGGTCGTTGATGGTTTGCTGGGGCTGCAGCAACGTCGCTACCGGCTTGAAGGCCACCCGAAAATAAACGTCCTGGCCGTTGCTGATGCCGCCCTGGCTGCCGCCGCTGTGGTTGGTGCGGGTGCGCACGGCCCCCGTTTCGTCGGTATAAAATTCGTCGTTGTGCACCGAGCCGGGCAGCCGCGTACCCGCGAAGCCGGAGCCAAACTCAACGCCTTTCACGGCATTGATGCTGAGCAAGGCGTGGCCGAGCACGGCCGGCAGCTTGTCGAACACCGGCTCGCCCAGGCCGGCGGGCACGTGCCGGGCCACCCCGGTAATTACGCCACCTACGGTATCGTGCGCCGCCTGCGCCGCGCGGATGCGTGCTTCCATGCGGACGGCAGTTTCGGGGTGCGGGCAACGAACGGGGTTGGCATCGATGAGCCCCAAATCCAACTCCCCGTACTCCAGGGGCACTTCCACCTCGCCCACGGCCGATACGTAGGCGGCAATTTCAATCCCGAAGTGCGCTAGCAGGCGGGCGGCCACGGCCCCGGCGGCTACGCGGGCCGCCGTTTCGCGGGCCGAGCTACGGCCACCGCCCCGGTAGTCGCGCCGACCATACTTAACGTCGTAGGTGTAGTCGGCGTGGCTGGGGCGGTAGGCGTGCGCAATGTGCGAATAGTCGTCGGAACGCTGGTCGGCGTTGGGAATAAACAAGCTGATGGGCGTTCCGGTGGTCAGTCCTTCAAAAAGCCCCGACTGGATCTGCACGGTATCCGATTCCTTGCGCGGGGTAGTCAGGTCCGACTGACCGGGCCGCCGCCGGTCGAGAGCGGCTTGGATGTGGGCGGCCTCCACCGCTATTCCCGCCGGACAGCCGTCGATAATAACGCCGATGCCCGCCCCGTGCGACTCGCCAAACGTGGTGATGCGAAAGAGAACGCCAAAAGTATTAGACATGGAGATAGAAAGCAGGGCCGCGAGCCGGAACCAGAACAAGCCGCAAAGGTCGGCATGGGGCTTGGCTTATTCGCCTATTAATTTCAAAGGCGCACTTCGTTAAGCTGGCGGGCCCGGCCCTGCTGGCCGCGAACGAACCCTAATGGGCCCGAGGCTGAGAGGACCGTAGTCCAGGAAAGGACTGTTCAGCTATTGAACCCATAAGTACATCAAGCAGACTTGGCCGGCGCGTTGCACGCTAGTCCGGCCGCCCGGCTCGCCACCAGCCAAAGCCGGCCACTCCTAATAGCGCAATCAACACCCAATTAGCGTAGCGGTGTACGTCGCGGTACACATCCAGCGACTGCACGGTGGTATCGGCCGCGGCCAGGGCGGGCCCGTAGAAAGGGTCGTCTTCAGGCTTTGGGAGCGGCGCGGGCGTAGCTGTTCTGCCCCGCACTGCCGGCCGCAGACCGGGGCGCAACGTATCGTAACGGGCCGTAGTGGGATTGAAGACCACCAGATTCAGTAGGCTATCGAGGGGCACCGGACCGGGTTGCCGGGCTACCAGGCGGTAGCGGAACAGCTTGCGCCCCCCACCCGGCCCGGGCTCCTCGCGCACCTCGGGGCCGTACACTTCCAGACCCGGCCACGCCGCCATGACCGGCGCCAGCACGGCCGATAAGTTGCCGCGGCCTTCCACCCCAAACGTGTAGGTAAAAGACTGGCCCACCTGAAACGTGGTCCGGCTGATGGCCTCGTACAATCGGTAAGTCCCCACTGGCACGGCCCCGGGCCCGGGGGGCAAAGGCCGCACTTGTACCGTGGTGCCGGTTGATATGTAGGTCTTGTAGCCAGCCAGCCGATTATCCTGGCCCGGCTCGGGCCGCTTCAGAAACTTGAACTTCACCATGGTTAGGGCCAGTGGCGGAAAGTGCAGAGGCTGAGCCGTAAGGGGATAATAAATATTTTCAGCCAGCCGAAAGCGCAGGTACCGCTGTCCCCGGCTAAGCACAGTATCAGGAGTCACGCTCGGTTCGGGGCCGGGTTCTTGCCAGGCCGTGGCTTGGTGCAGCTCGCGGAGCAAGGGCGGCAGTTGGTCGTCGAAATCGTGAAATGCCAGCTGCGCCTGGTCGGCCGGCGTGAGGAAGAAATACAGCCCTACCCGCACGCCTTCCCCAACAAAAACGCTCGGCCGGTCAGCCATCACGGCTAGGAAGGCGTGGTCGGGCAATTCCTGGTACAGGGCGGGCTTAGGCTTGCCAAATAGCTTGTCGAGGTCGCCCACGGCTTGCAACGGGGCCGCTGGGTTAGCGGGCTTGGTCAGGGCCGGGGAGTTAGCGGGCGGGGTAGACGCCGGGTTGCCCACCAAAGCCGGCCCCACTCGGACCGTGGCCGCCACGCTGCGCAACACCACGCCGTTCACGGTCATCTGGAAAGGTTTGATGACGTACTCGCCCTCGCCGTAGGGAATGTAGCGCTGGGTAATGGTGAGGTCGGTAAAGCGGCGGCCTTGCACGATGCGTGTGGTGGTGGTGCTGGTCTTGCCGCTTTTTTTAAATCCTTCGAGCTCCGGAAACTCCGAGTACTGCCCAAGCGTGCCGCCGCGCAGCCGAAAACCAAGCGTAAAAACGCCCGTGACCGGCAGCGTGGGTGGGCCCGGCACCAGCACCACATCGGCCGGCCCCGGACGGTCGGACTGGGGTGGGGTCGCCGGCTGCGCCCTAGTCATCGGCGCCCCGGACAAGCCCAGTAATAACGCCATCCACCCAAAAAATCTTCCCATAATCTCTGACTTGTTTGCCGCCCCTAAAAGTAGCGGTAAACGCTCAAATCCGCCTTTCTCCGAGGATTGCAATTTGTTTTGACGGTTCTCAAAAAAGTAACCCTAAGGAAAAAACTAACTCTCCTAAATCCAGGTCCGCTGCTATCGACGTATCTGCCCACAAAACAGAACTACTGTTCTGGTTATATCGCCACCGAGCAGCTTCCTCATGCAATTGCTTTCGGGGCACTCTTACTTAGTAAGCTCCAATTCTTTCACCCTATTTAGCTCCAATCCATGTCCGATACTATTCAGTCCCGTGGCTCCGACGACACCGCGTTCGCCCAGCCGTTGTATACGCCCATCAAACGGCGCTCCTTCTTCCTGTACGCTGGTGCGACAGCCGGCGCCACGGCCCTCGCGCTGGCGGGCTGCTCAAAGAACGACGACAACACGCCTACTACGGCCAGTACGACCGCTGCTGCCGCCATCAGCCTGGGGGCCGGCGATGTGGGCGTGCTTAACTACGCTTACGCCCTGGAACAACTAGAAGCCGCCTTTTACGCAGCCGTGGTAAGAACGCCGGCTACCGACTTTAGAGCCGGCGAATTGGCGTATTTTCAGCAAGTAGCCGCCCACGAGGCTATCCACCGCGACTTTCTGAAAGCCGCATTAATCAACGTGGCCAGGGTAACGCCCATCCCGGGCCTGACGCCCGATTTCAGCTCTATCACCTTCACCTCGCGGGCCAGCGTACTGCGGGCTGCGCAGGATTTCGAGGACCTTGGGGTAGCTGCCTACAATGGCGCGGGCAAGTTGCTTAAAACGTCCGCTTTCCTGGTGCTGGCCGGCAAAATTGTGTCGGTTGAAGCCCGGCACGCCGCTTATATCCGCGACCTTATTCTACCCGGCTCTTTCGCCGACGACATGCAGGTTAACCCTATGTCGGGCCTTGACAAAGCCATGGCTCCGGCCGAAGTGCTGACCGTGGCGGGCCAGTTCATCAAAGAGAAGCTGAACGCAGACAACGTCGGCAAATAAATTCCTCCACTTCTGTAAATATCCTATTAGTTATGAATTTTTTCAAGATTATCGAACAACTCGCTGAAGTGGATCCCGACGTTTTGGGCCGCTTCGACTCCCGCCGGGCCGTTTTCCAATCGCTGGGCACCCTGGCCAAGCGCGCGGCTCTGGCTACGACGCCCGTGTTGCTGGGAAGCATGTTTCAGAAAGCCTACGCCGGCACTAACGCCGACTCGCCCATTGATATTCTGAACTACGCGCTCACGCTGGAGCTGCTCGAGGCAGACTTCTACCGGAAGTTTGTCGAGGCGGGCAGAATTCCGGCCGGCGCACCGACGATGGCCATCGCCCAAATCAGAAAGCACGAAGACTCGCACGTGGCCTTACTTACCAACGTCATCAGAGCGCTCAACGGCACTCCCGTAACGGGCGTTACGTTTAAGCGGTCGTTCTTCAATTCGCTGGACACTTACGAGGCGCAGCTTCAAGTAGCTCAAATTCTGGAAGATACTGGGGTACGGGCTTACAAAGGCCGGGCCGCCGAACTCACGGGTACCCCCGACATGAACATCCCGGGTATTGGGATCGTCAATCTGCTCACCGCAGCCCTGCAAATCCACTCGGTGGAGGCCCGGCACGCGGCCCACATCCGCTACATGCGCAACCAGAAACCCTGGGTGAGCAACGACGACGACGTGCGCACCAATCCCGCGTATACCGGAGCCACTCCCGAGAGCAACGTAATGCAGGCCGGCTACGACCTCACCAGGGACCTGGGCACGATGTACTCGGCAGCCGACGTCGCCGCCGCCTTCGACGAGCCCCTCACGCCTGCCGAAGTGCTCGACATGAGCCGGGCGGGTGGCTTGGTCGGCTAACCAGCCCGCTGCTACCCGGCTTCGATTGGTTGCCGTTAAACGCCGAAAAGCCAGCCCTGCGTACGCAGGGCTGGCTTTTCGGCGTTTCGGCTGGTACTACCACAAACTTCAGTGCTGTCTTCCGACCCGAGGCCCTCATCCGGCCCCTCTCCTATTAGTTAGGAGTCAAAGCCGAGACTGCTTGCAATGACTTCGCGGTTTGTTACCCGGGGCCCCCGCTGCGGGGGTCTCGGGCATGAAGCAAGCCGGAGTAGTACCCGGTAAGGGTTATGTGAGTTCCCCCAGCTGTGTTAGGCGCACGAATCAGCAAACTGCTTCATCATTATAATACTCAGCCTCAACAAAAGTTTGGCCTTTACCTACAGTTCTCAGCTGAATTAGACTTTTCACCTACGCCTGGGCGGAATCATTATCCCAAACCGAGCGGCTCATTACCAATTTCTGATTTGGCTAATGCATAAATCAATTGTTAAGTCCAATTTTACCTGCTCAAAGTAGTTAACCATCGTGCCAAGGTTCGCCGTATCCACTTTGCCAGCTGGACTCTTATCAGATCTCCACCACGGTTTAGCGCTATTTTCTTTGTCATTTTCATTCCTTTCCGCTCACTTAATGTCCATCGCTTATGTCTGATACTCTCCAGTCTACTGGCCCCGACGACGTACAACTTATGTCGCCACTTCACGCGCCCATCAAACGGCGCTCATTCTTTCTGTATGCCGGCGCGACGACCCTGATGCTGGCTGGTTGCAGCAAAGACAATGATAATCCCCCCGCCACCAACACGACGGTAGACGTCGGCTCCGGCGACACCGGCGTGCTCAACTATGCGTACGCGCTGGAGCAGCTCGAAGCGGCCTTTTACGCCCAAGTGCTACGGAGCGCCTACTTTACCAGCCTCGACCCTGCTTCGGCCGAGCGGCAGATTCTTGCCGACATCGCGCTCCACGAACAGATTCACGCCGACTTCTTTAAATCGGTATTGGCAGGCAATGCCATTCGGCAGCTCACGCCGGATTTTTCAGGCATTGACTTCAGTCAACGCCTGAGCATGGGTGGCAAGCTGGGGGTGTTGGATGCGGCCCGGGCATTCGAAGACCTGGGGGTGCAAGCCTACAATGGGGCGGGCCGTTTCATCACCGACCCCCGAAACCTGGTGCTGGCCGGCAAAATTGTGTCGGTTGAAGCCCGGCACGCCAGCCTCATTCGCGACCTGATTAGGCCCAACTCCTTTATGGGCGACATCTCGGCCGGCTTCACCCCTGATACCTTAGGAGAAGATGTTATTGACCGTAGTGTAACCTCGCGAACGGCCCGGCAGGAAAAGTCGAAACTCCCCGCTCAGGTCCTGGCCATTGCCAATACCTTCCTGGCGGCCGACTCGAAAGTAAGCGCCAACAGCCTGGTGTCGTAACTGGTGCCCGCCTTTCCTTTTCTAACCTTCGACTTATCCTGCTTTCCAGATGGACTTATTTAAAATTTTCTCCGAAATCGAAAAGATTGATGGCGAGGTGTACGAGCGTTTCGATACCCGGCGCCGCGTGTTCAAGCACCTGACGGGCTTGGGCAAAACCATCACCGCCGCCACCATGCCCGCTTTGTTGAGCACGATGTTCAACAAAGCCTACGGCCAGACGTCCGGCCTGAGTCCCGAAATCAAGAATACGCTGAACCTGGCCTTGCAGCTGGAGTACCTGGAGTTCCACTTCTACGACACCGCGCTGAACACGCCAGACCTGATTCCGGCTTCCGACAGACCGGCCGTCACCATTATCCGCGACGACGAGCTGGGGCACATCAACGCTATAAAAGGGCTGCTCAGCACCGATGCCATCCCCGACCCCACCAGGTTGGCTTTTGATTACACCGCCGGGGGCCGGCTGGCTCCTTTCAGCTCGTCGGCTGAATTCTACGGCACGGCGCAAGGCTTCGTCGACACGGGCATGCGAGCTTACAAGGGCGGCGCGACCAAGCTGATGCCCAACAAGGACATCCTAACCGCCGCGCTCAACATTCACTCGGTAGAAGCCCGCCACTCCGCGCACGTTCGCCTGATGCGCCGGGTTCTGGCCGGTTCTACTAACGGCGGCGACATTGCCGGCGGCCCGGGCAACGCCAACCCCAAAAGCTGGATTTCGCTGACGGAACGCGACGGCCCCCGGCCCAGCGTGACAGCCCCCGTGTACGGCCCCGGCAATACGACCGACTTCCCCGGCGAGGACAACGTGCAGCAAGGCGGCAAGAACGTGCAGACTACCGCCACCTACCCGACCATACCGGGCGTCACCCTCACCGATGCCATGAAGGCCGCCGCTGCCTCCGAGGCATTTGACGAGCCCCTGGATGACGGGACCGTGAAGTCGATTGCGCGCAATTTCCGCTCCCCCCTGGGCGAGAGACTAGGTTTGTTTGCGTAGCTACTGGTAGCAGCTGCACGTAATGGCCTCCGAAAAGGGCAACCCATCAGGGTTGCCCTTTTTTGTGCTTGGGTTCGGGCGGGCAACCTTCGGCGCAGGCCGAGTATCTTTGTTTACCGGTCGCGTTTGGGCGGCCCTGCCGATTTCCTTTTAATGACTGATTTGACTTCTCCCTTTTCGCAAGTGCCCGCCGGGTTGCCGCGGCGCGCGTTTCTACGCGTGGCGGGGGCCTCGGCCGCTACGGCGGGGCTGGTGCTAGCCGGCTGCGGCAAAACCGACACCCCGCCCGTTGTTAATTCGAACATCCTTTACCTGGGCTCGACCAGCACGAGCGCAGCGGATGTGGACGCGGGCCTACTCAACTATTTCTTCTTGCTCAAGCAGCTCGAAGCGGCCTTCTATCAGAGAGTAGTTGATGCGCTGCCGACGGACTTACCACCAGCCGAAAGGGCTTTTTTCTCCGACCTGCGCGACCACGAGCTGGTACACCGCGAAACGCTACGCTACGCCCTGGGCAACAGAGCGTATGACGCCGCCGCAGCGCAACCCCTGCCTTTCGACTTCTCTAGCCTGACGCTGACTACGCGCGCCGGGGTCCTGGCCGCGGCTCAGCAGCTCGAAGATCTGGGCGTGGCCGCGTACGCCGGGGCGCTTCGCCTGGTGCGCACGCCCGACCTCGTAGCCTTAGTGGCCAAGATGTCGTCGGTCGAAGCCCGCCACGCGGCCCTCCTCCGCGACCTTCGCACTCCCGGCTCGTTTGCCGGCGACGACGTGGTGGTGAACGCCGGCGTGCTGCAAAGCGTAAGCTTGGCCAAAACGCCGGCGCAAGTGATTGCCGAAGCCAAAGCTTTTTTTCTGCCCATCGTGGTATCCACCGATTTGCTGCCTACGGCGTAAATTCTCTTCGCTAGTCCTCGCATGAATTTATTCTCGCTCCTCGACCAGCTTAGCGCCGTCGATGCTTCCCCGGATGCGGCCCCGCGCCGCCAGTTGCTACGCCAATTGGGGCGAGCCGGTGCTCGGGCAGCCGTAGCCGCCCTACCTATGGCCCTGGCTTTGCCGGCTCACGCTACTCCCACCGATACCTCACTCGACGGTATTCGGATCTTGCTTCAGCTCGAAGACTTGCTGGTGGCCTTTTATACCCAGGCCCTGGCCGCCCCGGCGCTCACCGCTTCGATTCCGACTGCCCAGCGACCCGACTTTGAGCGCCTGCTCATCCAGCAACAAAACCACGCCGGCTTCTGGCGCTCAGTTCTGAGCGCCGCGGGCATTACTCCGCCCCCCGTACGCCCGGCCAGCGGCTATGATTTCAGCGGCCGTAGGAGTAATCTGGCCAACCCGGAGCTTTTCCCCGGCGTGATGACCAACTACGACGCCTTCCTGCAGCTAGCCCAACAGCTCGAAGACGCCAGTGCCAGCATTTACCTGGGCCAGATCTCGGCTTTCACCAACGACAAGCAGCTGCTGGAGGCCACGCTCCGTCTGCAAATCGTGAAAGCCCGCCACGCCTCCCACGTGCGTACATTGCGCCGCACTACGGCGGCCGTTGCCAGTGCGGTGAAAAGCTGGCCCAGCAAGGTCGATCCGGCTCCGAGCCCGGCGATCGTAGTACCCAGCCCGGCCGGCGGTACCGCGGCCCCGGTGTCCATCTACTCTTTCGAAGCCAAAGAAACCCAGGTTGTGAGTGGCACCAACGAAGTGCCCTTCCTGGGCGTTCTTACGGGCCCCACGGCCGTGCAGTACTCGGCCTTATCGGAGGCGTTCGACGAGCCCTTACCTACCCGGCAAGCAACGGCCCTGCTTGAGATCTTCGGCTGACCCCATAATTTTTTTGTTATTATTAATATAAAAAGAGTGACCCAATTCGTAACTTTTGCGTATTGGGCCTAAAAGCTGGTTGGCAGTAGAATAATTACTTGCGCAGCGCTGCTTTAAAGTTGTATATTTATCCGACAGTGAGGGGCAAGCTCTCCGGCAAGTACTGCTCACCGTTCCCACCTATTTTATCACTTTCCTTAGTGCCTAACGCCATGCTGGACTATGTGAAAATTATCCTGCTGAAAGTCAGCTTCAGCAAAACGCTGTTCGAGAAAGAGCTCCGCAAGGCGCTCAAAGTATTGACGCCAACGGAAGTGCCCGATTTCCGCGACTGGTGCTACCAGCAGTTTGCGCGCATTTACCGCAGGGTGTTGAAACGCGTATTCGGCAGCCTTGAACTAGCTGGCAATTAGTTGACGGCGGTCAGCGCGTGTCGGGAAAGCCCGTTAGGGCAGCTCACTGTGGAGCTAGCACCCCTCGACGATGCGCGGCTAACTGGTTTCGCGTCGGTCACGCCGGCCTCACCTGAGGCTCGGCGGGCCTGACGCTAGGCCAAGCGAAAAGGTATACAGGTACGCGCCAAGGCTACTGGTCCTACCCGCACTGCCGCCAATGACTACCCTTCGGTGACAAATTTAATGTTTCGTTTCAGCCCCTCGTAGCCCGTGCGCTTCACGGCCGACTGGCGAAACAGCTCCGTGAATAATTCGTGGGTGATTTCGCGCCAGTCGCCGGGCGTCAGGTCTTTTAAGCCGGGGTGCGCCTGAAACTGGGGTTCATCGTGGGGCTTCGCGAAGCGGTTCCAAGGGCACACGTCCTGGCAGATGTCGCAGCCAAATACCCAATTGCCGAACTGCCCGGCCACCTCAACGGGAATCTGATCCTTGAGCTCGATGGTGAAGTAGCTGATGCACTTGCTGCCATCCACCACATACGGCTCGGTAATGGCTTGGGTGGGGCAAGCGTCGAGGCATTTGGTGCAGGTACCGCAGTAGTCCCGAATGGGGCCGTCGGCGGGCAGTTCCACGTCGACGATCAGCTCGGCAATGAAATAGAACGAGCCGGTGCCGGGCGTTATCAGGTTGGAATTCTTGCCTACCCAGCCCAGGCCGCTCTTTTTGGCCCAGGCCTTGTCCAGCACCGGGGCCGAGTCGACAAAACAGCGGCCGCTAATCTGGCCAATCTCGGCCTCCATGTCGGCCAGCAGGGTCCTGAGCTTGTCTTTGATGACAAAGTGGTAATCGCGGCCGTAGGCGTACTTACTGATTTTGAGGGTGTCGTCGGGCTGCTGGTCGGCCAGGGCGGGATAGTAATTCAGCAGCAGCGAAATCACCGACTTAGCACCGTCTACCAGCCGGCGCGGGTCCAGCCGCTTGTCGAAGTGGTTTTCCATGTAGCCCATGCGGCCGTTCATCCGGCGGGTGAGCCAGGTTTCGAGGCGGGGGGCCTCCTCCTCCAGAAACTCCGCTTTGGAAATGCCGCAGGCCATAAAGCCCAGCGCGGCCGCCCGGCGCTTAATGAAAGGAGCCCACTCAGATTGGGGAAGCATCGGCAAAGGAAAATAAAGCTGCGAAGAAACGAGAAACGCGCCGCTAAAGGCGGCGCGTTCCTTCGATGTAGCATTCGTAGCGCGGACTCTGCGAGTCCGCGTTTGGGCGGCTCCGGCTCGGACTCGCAAACCAAAGGATTGCGAAACCACATAGAAGACTGCGGCGCGGCCCCGGCGCGGACTCGCAGAGTCCGCGCTACGAACTTACTGGGTAATCTCAGCGAATAAGTCGCCGGAGTTGCCCCGCAGGTGCTGAGGTAACAGGCGGCCCAGGTGCTGGTAGGCGGCTTCGGTAGCCTCGCGGCCGCGCGAAGTGCGCTTAATGTAGCCTTCCTGAATGAGGAAGGGCTCATACACCTCTTCGATGGTTTCGCCTTCCTCGCCACAGGCCGTGGCGATGGTGCTGATGCCCACGGGGCCGCCCTTGAACTTGTCGATGATGGTGGTCAGGATGCGCTTGTCCATATCATCGAGGCCGCGGGCGTCCACGTCGAGCGCATTAAGCGCAAACTGGGCAATTTCGACCGTGATAGTGCCGTCGCCTTTGATCTGGGCAAAGTCGCGGGTGCGGCGCAGCAGGTTATTGGCAATGCGGGGAGTGCCGCGCGAGCGGCGGGCAATCTCATAAGCGGCGTCCTCGTGAATGGGCGTACCCAGAATCTCAGCCGAGCGCAGTACGATGGTAGTCAGCAGCTTGGAATCGTAGTACTCCAAACGGGCGGAGATGCCGAATCGGGCCCGCAACGGGGCGGTAAGCATCCCGGAACGGGTAGTGGCCCCCACCAGCGTGAAGGGCGACAGCGAAATCTGCACCGAGCGGGCGTTCGGGCCCGAATCGAGCATAATGTCGATGCGGTAATCTTCCATCGCCGAGTACAAGTACTCTTCCACCACGGGATTAAGGCGGTGGATTTCGTCAATGAAGAGCACATCGTGCGGCTCCAGGTTGGTAAGCAGCCCGGCCAGGTCGCTCGGCTTGTCGAGCACCGGCCCGGAGGTCATCTTGATACCCGCTCCCAGTTCGTTGGCGATGATGTGCGAGAGGGTGGTTTTGCCCAGGCCGGGAGGTCCGTGCAGCAGCACGTGGTCGAGGGCGTCGCCGCGCTGCTTGGCGGCAGCTACGAAGACCTTCAGGTTTTCCAGAATCTTTTCCTGGCCTGTAAAGTCCCCGAACGACAGCGGCCGCAGCGCCTTGTCGATGTCCTTGTCGGTGGCGTCGAAATGGTCGGTACCACCCGTGAGATAGGCTTCGCGCATGAGGGTTTTTGCTAAAATTATTGGTCGCTAATTGCTAACCGGATGAGAAACCACGGTACTGGCAAAAAAGCTCCTTCACGAACCAGAAATTACGCTTTTTATTCGTGCAGCAGCACCTCAATATCCAGATGCAGCCAGTCGGTCTCCCAGGATTTGTGGTTAAGGCGCGCGGAGAGGTTTTTGCCGGCATCGAGCAGGCGCGCGACGGTTTCGTTACGGCCCTCGGGGAGGTAGCCCAGCCAGACGTTCGCGGGGTCGGTGGCGGGGGCGGTGTGGACCTGCACGGCCCAGTCGTCGTAGTGGTTATCGGCCTCGCGGGTGAGCAGCAAAGCCTGGCCCACCTTGAGCTTGGGCTCGTACTTCTCCAGGTTGGGGCGGTGCGAAGTGCCGGCTACGAGGCACTCGAGCAGCACGAGGGGGTCGGAATCGGTGACGATTTTCATCATGGAGCCAAATTACGGCGCAAGTGTGGGTTTGATTTGGCTTAGTTACGAGGAAGTTTAGTTTGATATCCGGGATTCCCCGATTTTCAGAGCGAAAAACCCGTTGAAAATTTATCAACCAGCTTTTCCTGGCGGAACCCAGAGTTGTCGGGGCTAATGCTATAGACCGGACCGTATCCTTTCACCTTACGACGTATTTTTCTGTTCAGCCAAAGGTTATCTCGACCTACCGTTGAAGCCAGTTAATCCATCCCCAAATCGTTGGTAAAGCTGCTGCGCAGGCTGATTTCCGGGATGTCTACTCCCGACTGGTCGCTGGTCAGGCCAATCACGGCCTGCTCAACGTCGTACTGGCTGTGCAAGGGTGGGCGAAGGAGGACTTGGTAATTCAGTGCCACAGTCCAGTCCGTCAAATCCGCCAGTGTTCCGGTGGCCAGGGTGGGCTTGGGTGGTAGTTGGTCGCCACCGAAGAGCTTAGCCAGCCATTGAACTGCGGGGGCCGCTCCGGGGTAGCGAAGTTCGGGCAGCTGCAGCCTGCTGCTCGCCAGCAGCTGAGCGGCGTACTGGGCCTGCGCTCGCCGGTTAGGCAGCAGCTCAGCCAGCGGCACTTCATGGGCGGGACGTAGAGCTGGGAGAGCAGCTGCAAAGAGCTGCTGCAACTGCGCTGCCACGGCTTCCCGCGCCGTGGATTCCCGGCGGCCCAGTGTTCCAAGCTGTTGCCCCAACCACTCGGCTACGTCACCTACCGTACTTAGTTGCTCAGCTACAGCATCCGGTATTTCAAGGCTGAAATATTTCTCAAAGCTGACAACTAATTCTACCGTGTCCAGGCCCATAATGCTAGGTAAGAAAGGATAACGAACTCTCTGCGAGGCTAAGTTTAAGACGGGTTATGTAGATTCTGTCAGCCTTTGTTCAAGCTCAGATCCTGGCCTTACGCTCGCTACGGTAGGTAGCCGGAATCGGCTTTATTGACACACTTACGCACCTCTCAGGTTTTGCAGCAGCCTAGTGGCCTACTTAGAGTTGATTTGACGTATCTTGCAATATTTTCTAGTAAATGTGAAATTAGCCCGGTTAGGCCTAGCTACCCATGTGGGGCAGGCCTTTCGGCGGCACTAATGCAAGCTACCTCTTTACTATTTGAACAACTGTTTTCCAACTTCCTTATGAAGAAGATTTTCCTTCCCACTGCGTTGCTACTGGCCGTAGCCACCTCGTGGGCCTTTTACCCGAAGGCAACAGAGCCGACAGGCTACATGATGGTTATTGGCAGCGCCACTTTTGCCGGATTTACCAGCAAAGCCGAAGTGACGGTAGTGGACCCCACCGGCAAGGTTAGCGTGCAAGATGTAGACGCCCGCAATGGCTCCGCTAAGAAAGTTACTGAGTCCCTTACCATCCTGCATCAGGCAGAGTTAAAAAAACTCAATGAACTGAAGCAGCAAGGCTGGAAAATCGTGCAGACAACCTCCCAGACTATTTCACCGCCAGCGATGCTCACCACTACCTACGTGCTGGAGCAACAATAGCCTTGGGGGCGAACCTGGCAGGGCAACAAAAAGACCGTCTTACCTTCGTAAGACGGTCTTTTTATTGCTTTTGCATAGGCTGAAGCAGAAACTACTTGAACGCCTGAATACCCGTAATATCCGCCCCAGTAATCAGCAGGTGAATGTCGTGGGTGCCTTCGTAGGTAATCACCGATTCCAGGTTCATCATGTGGCGCATGATGGGGTACTCGCCCGTGATGCCCATGCCGCCGTGGATTTGCCGGGCTTCGCGGGCCACCTGCAAGGCCATGTCGACGGAGTTGCGCTTGGCCATGCTGATTTGAGCGCTGGTGGCCTTGCCTTCGTTCTTGAGCACGCCCAGGCGCCAGGCCATGAGCTGGGCCTTGGTGATTTCGGTAATCATCTCGGCCAGTTTCTTCTGCTGGAGCTGGTAGCTGGCAATGGGCTTGCCGAACTGCTCGCGCTGCAGCGAATACTTCAGGGCCGACTCGTAGCAGTCGATGGCCGCGCCAATAGCGCCCCAGGCAATGCCGAAACGAGCCGAATCGAGGCAGGACAGCGGGCCGCGCAGGCCTTCAATATTGGGCAGGATGTTCTCCTTAGGAATCTTCACGTCCTCGAACACCAGCTCGCCGGTAGTGCTGGCACGCAGGCTCCACTTGTTGTGAATTTCGGGGGCGCTGAAGCCTTCCATGCCGCGCTCCACGATAACGCCTTTGATGCGGCCTTGCTCATTTTTGGCCCACACCACGGCTACCTGGCACTCGGGCGAGTTCGAAATCCAGAGCTTGGCGCCGTTTAGCAGGTAATGGTCGCCCATATCCTTGATGTTAGTGGTCATGCCGCCGGGGTTCGAGCCGTGGTCGGGCTCGGTGAGGCCGAAGCAGCCCAGCCACTCGCCCGAGGCCAGCTTAGGCAGATACTTGCGGCGCTGCTCCTCGGATCCGTACTGGTAGATGGGGAACATCACCAGCGAGCCCTGCACCGAAGCCGTGGAGCGCATACCGGAATCGCCACGCTCGATTTCCTGCATGATGAGGCCGTAGCTGATGTAGTCGAGTCCCCCGCCCCCATACTCCTGCGGTATGGTGGGGCCGAACGCGCCCACGTCGCCAAACTTCCGCACAATTTCGCTGGGGAAATGCGCATCCTGGGCCCACTTTTCAATGTTGGGCGAGATTTCCTTTTTCACGAAGTCGCGGATGCTTTGGCGAATGAGCAGGTGCTCTTCCGTCAGCAGGCCGTCGAGGTCGAAGTAGTCGGTGAAGCCATTGGCGTTGGTGCTGCCCTTTCGGGCCGGATGCGCTTTAGATTCGGGGGAAAGAACGTCGGCTTGGGAGGACATGGGTGGGGTAATGAGGTGAGATAAGTGGAATATGAATGCAAAGGTAACAGCCTGAGCGAGGGTGCAGTTTAGCCGCCGCTATATCAAAGGTTGAGTTTAGGGCGGAGGTTTCCGCTTGGCTGGACTACTTCCCGCAAGCCATCCGCAACACCAAGCACCCCATAGGATGATACTACATGCCTGGGCTGTGATAGGGAATTCCGCTCAGATAAACCGTGGGCTGGCGTGTAGTATATCCAACTGCGTGAGGGGTTTCATGGTGCTGCTAGTTACTGGGCTACCCCATCAACCCCGTTTGGCTAGTCGTGGCGCTACCACATGAGATGAAGTAGAGCGAGGCACTGCTTAAAAAATCGTAGCTCTGCTCCTGTCTTGCGCAACACGATGCTTGGCGTTCTGCTGAAAGTCAAGTAATTTAGGGACGTCAGTCAGCGCAACGTCAGGCCAGGGGCCTGCGTTGTATGATTCGCCCCGCTTTAGCCGCTTTTGCTATGTTTAGCCTTGTCTACGCCGTTATTTTCTGTGCCTTTTTCTTGTTCATGCTGGTAATCCCGCGCCGGCGGCGGGCCCTCCCCCCTCCCCCGCCGCCTGATAGCGACGACGACGGCGGCGAGCCGCACGACCCCGGCCTGCCCGACCTGGACTTGCCCCCCGGCATTTCGCGGCCCATCAACGACTGGGAACCGGAGTACAACAGGCGTCGGGTTGGGGTGTGAAGTGCAAAACTCACGGCTGCCTGGCAGTGTAAGCAGCGGCCACAACCAAGCATGGCAGCGCCACGTGGGCGGTCAGCCCTACCCAATTTCGATCGTGTAGGCAGTCGAGAATACCTGTCCGGGCTCAAGCGTCAGAATGCCTTCTTTTTCGCGCAGCTCGGTAGGCCCGCCAACTGAACTGGCGATGCCGTGCCAGGGCTCCACGCACACGAAGCCCGCGCCGGGCCCTTTGGTCCAGAGACCGAGGTAGGGAAACCCATCGAACTGAAACCGGGCGAAGCGCGCCGACTTGCGCGAGCGAAGCGTAAGCCGAGTGAAATCGTAGTGCTTAAAAACCAGGGCATCGTCGGCGAACAAGTCGTAGCGGAGCGGCAACTCACGGGCCTGGCTCAGTACCGGGGCGGTTTGGCCCGTGAGCAGGCCGCCTTGCAGCAGGTGGCGCTCCAGCGTGACGGGATGGTCGAACTCCAGGAAATAATCTTCGAACATTTCCCCCGGCAGCAGGGGGCAACGTACGGCTGGGTGCGCCCCAATGCTAAACAGCAGCGCCTGGTCAGGGGCCGGGTTGCGCACGTCCCAGCGCACAGTGAGCACGGCATCGCGCAACGTGTAGGTAATGGTTAACTCAAAGGCAAAGGGGAAGACGGCGCAGGTGGCCGCGTCGTTTTGCAGGCGAAACACGAGCTCCGTACCGGTGTGTCGAAGCACGGTAAATACCTGGTCGCGGGCGAAGCCGTGCTGGGGCAGTTTGTACTCCTGGCCTTCGTAGTAATAAGAGTCGTTGGGCAGGCGCCCCACCACCGGGAACAAAACGGGGGCATGGCGGGCCCACACGCTGGGGTCGGCCGACCAGAGGTACTCGAGGCCGCTGGCCGAGGCCACCAGGCTGGTAAGCTCGGCGCCGTGGGCGGCAAAAGTGGCGCGGCAGCTGGGGGTGTGCAGCGTGTAGAGAGCGGAGGAAGCAGGCATGGAGGTTTGTTAAGGGGCGGGACAGCGCGTGGTGGAGCTCAACAGTTCATCTACCAAGAAGCAGGCTTGTGCAAAGCGCTGCTCCGCACTGCCGGAAACTTCCGCAAAGATTAAACCTCCGCAGCTCGTGCCTACAACGAGCGCACCCATTTTAATTAGCCCATTAGTATTCTTTAATTGCATAGGAATAGTAGCCCAACTGCTAAGCGAATAAGTTAATGGCCAAAGATTTATTGACCCTGCCTGATGATTTGCCTGTTCCATTGGACGATGGCCTATGTAGCCATCTGGCTGGAACAGATGTAGGTGAGTGCCTCCTACCGGCGACAAACGGTCAACTGATTGACATTAGCCAGTCCTCGACACCGCGCACCGTCGTGTTTGCCTATCCACGCACCGGCCGCCCAGGCGAGTCCTCGCCGGGGGGTGATGATTTCTGGAACGCTATTCCTGGCGCCCGTGGATGCACCCCTGAAGTATGTCGGTTTCGCGACATACACGCCGAGTTGGAGCAGGAAGGCGCCACTGTTTACGGGTTAAGCCTGCAATCGACTGCTTATCAAAAAGAGATGACTGAGCGGCTACATGTACCGTTTGCCATCTTGAGCGATGAAGGCTTGCAGCTCACCCGAGCTCTGCGTTTGCCCACCTTTACCGTTGACGGACTACTATTACTACGTCGCTTCACACTGGTGTTAGAAGGACCTCGCATCCGCCATGTTTTTTACCCGGTTTTCCCTACAACAACCCACGCCGACGAGGTATTGGAATGGTTGCGGGCTCATCCGCTGAGCGAGAGCACGCGACAGAAATAGATGTAGGGCCAATGGTCGCTTGTCGGCCAAAGTTCAATCCCAGACCCTAGGCCAGCTCTAAACGGACTACGACGGGCCATGAGGCTGCTTGGAATAGAGCGAGGGATAGAGCACAACCGAGCCAGTTATGAGGCCACACGTCATGCACCATGTGTACGGGATTCAGGAGCGAAGCCGGGGCGAGTCGGGGAGTTAACCGGCAGCACCCACGCGCTTGAGCACTGAGGGCCTGAGCGGGCCGGGCGTGGCCAACTTGGGTAAGTTGCGGGGTGAAAAGGCGCACTTAAACGTCTTCCTGGCCCGTCTCAACTGGCCCCGCCAAGACTGGATTAGCAAGACGGGAGTAATTCAGGGCAGTTGCGTTTTCAACTCACGTCGCCACTGCCAGTAGCCGTAAGCCGCCAGCCCCAGAAACACGGCGTAAAGGGCGCTGGTCAGGTGCAGGTCGCGGTGCCAGTACATGCCCACGTAGGCCACGTCGACCCCCATCCACAGCAGCCAGTTTTCGAGGTTGCGGCGCGATAGCAACGCCTGAGCCACCAAACTGATGGCCGTGGTGGTGCTATCCCAATACGGCAGCGCCGCGTTGGTATAGCGGTGGAGTAAGAAGCCCGCCCCCACCGCATACAGCACTCCCGCCGCGGCCAGCCCCACGGCCACCCGCCGGGGCGTGCGCGTGATGGGCAGGGCGGGCGCATCGGGCGCGGCGGCCCCTCGCAACCATTTCAGCCACCCGTACACCAGCAAGACGATGAAGGCCAGCTGCAAGCCGGCATCCGAGTACAAGCGGGCTTGCCCGAACACCACCAGATAAAGCCCCCCGTTAAGGATGCCCACCGGGAAATTCCAAATGGAGTTGCGGGCCGCTAGCCACACGCAAGCTACTCCCGTGACCACCCCCGCCACTTCCAGCGGGTTGGCCGCCTGGGCAGCCGCCCAGCCAGCGGCCAGGAAATTGGGAAGAGCAAGCGTAATAAGCACGAGCGGAGGGGAAAAGTGCAAGGTAGAACGCGACAGCGTACTTTTGCTGGTCTACGCCAAGCAATGGAAAGCCCTCCTCTCGAAATCAGCCCCGAAGACCTGTACCGCCGCCTCCAGGCCGGCGACGACCTCCAGCTGGTCGACGTGCGCGAGCCGGAGGAGTACGAGTACTGCCACCTGCCCGGCAGCCTGCTGCTCTCCCTGGACGAAGTGCCGCGCCGGGCCGCTGAGGTTCGCGCTGAAGGCCCGGTAGTGCTTATCTGCCATCACGGGGTGCGCTCCGCTCAAGCCCTGGGCTACCTGCGCCACCGCCTGGGCCGGGCCAACGTGTTAAACCTGCAGGGTGGCTTGGCGGCCTGGGCTGCCCGGGTCGACCCCAGCTTCCCGCGCTACTAACACCATAACATCAATATCATGGTGGTGCCTTCGTGCCGCCACGACACCACGCCGAGGCCGGCACTGAGCCCGAACGAAGACCTCTAGCCATAGTGCGACATACTTTGTTAAGGAAAGAGCACTCCTTCGCTTATGCCTGACTCTCTCTCTGCTGCCTCCGCCCTAAATGCTCCCACCCTGGCCCAGCGCCTGGCCATACGCGAGCGGCCGGCCGGTACGCCCCTGCTGCACCAGGAGTGGGGCGACTTGCTGTTTATGCACTGGCCGGTGCCGGCGGCCGTGCTGCAACCGTATCTGCCCCCGCGGCTTCAGGTCGACACCTATGATGGCCAAGCGTGGCTGGGCGTGGTGCCGTTTCGCATGTCGAAGGTGCGCACCCGCTTTAGCCCGCCAGTACCGGGTACCAGTGAATTCCTGGAGTTGAACGTGCGCACCTACGTGCACCTCGACGGCGTACCGGGCGTATGGTTTTTTTCGCTCGATGCCACCAATGCCCTGGCGGTATGGGTAGGCCGCACGATTTTCAACCTGGCCTACCTGCGCGCCGACATGCACCTGGAAAGCCCCACTGGCCATCAGCACCAGTTCAGCGCGCGGCGCACTCACTCCGGGGCTCCCGCCGCCAGCTTCCGCGCCACCTGGCAGGTGGGCCCGCCCCTGCCGCCCGCCGAGCCCGACTCGCTGGCCTTTTTCCTGACCGAGCGCTACTGCCTATACACCAGCAACCGGGCTCAAACCAAGCTCTACCGGGGACGCGTGGCCCACGAGCCCTGGCCCCTGGCCACGGCTCAGGTACTGCACTACGAGTCGTCGCTGATCGAGAGTCAGGGCCTGCCCACGCCCGCGGGCAGCCCGGTGTTACACGCCGGGGGGCCCGTGCGCGTGGAGCTGTGGCCCATGCGGCGGGTGTAATTTTGAGTAGTGAATCCTGCCTTCGCCCTGCCGCCCCTGCCCGACCTGCCCATTCTCGCGGCCCTGCCCGACCTGCGGGCAGCCCTGACCGCGCACAGCCGCGTGGTGCTGGAGGCCCCGCCCGGCGCGGGTAAAACCACCGTGGTGCCCCTGGAGCTACTGGCCGCGCCGTGGCGCCGCCCAGCCGATAAAATCCTGGTGCTGGAGCCGCGCCAACTGGCCGTGCGGGGTGCCGCCGCCCGCTTGGCCCAGCTCCTGGGCGAGCCGGTGGGCCGCACCATCGGCTACCGCGTGCGGCTGGATAGCAAGGTCTCGCGCGAGACACGCGTCGAAGTCATTACCGAAGGCATTCTGACCCGCCTGATTCAGGATGACCCGGCGCTGGAAGGCGTGGCGGCCGTGGTGTTCGACGAGTTCCACGAGCGCAGCCTGAACGCCGACCTGGGGCTGGCCCTGACCCTGGACGCCCAGGCCGTGTTGCGGCCCGAGCTGCGCATTCTGATTATGAGCGCCACGCTCGAAGCCCAGCGCCTGGGCCAGTGGCTGCCCGCGCCGGTAGTATCGTCGGCCGGTTTTTTATTTCCCATCGATACGCACTACCTCGACCCGCGCCGGGCCTCGGCCTTGCCCAACAAGCCCAACGAGCGGCTGGCTGAACTGGTACCCACCCACGTGCGCGCCGCCTTGCAGGCCCAGGCCGAAGGCGACATCCTGGTATTTCTGCCCGGGTTGGGCGACTTGCAGCGCAACGCCCGCCAACTCACCGACTCCCTGCCGACCAACGTCGACTTGCACCTGCTCCACGGGGAGCTGCCGCTCGAAGCGCAGGATGCCGCCCTGCGCCCCGCCCGCGCCGGGCGCCGCAAGGTTATTCTCGCTACCAGCATTGCCGAAACCAGCCTCACCATCGAAGGCGTGCGGGTGGTGATTGACGGGGGCTTCGCGCGGGTGCCGCGCTTCGTGCCGCGTACCGGCTTTACGACCCTCGAAACGGTGCCGGTGGCCCGCGCCGCCGCCGACCAGCGTCGCGGACGCGCCGGCCGCTTGGCCCCCGGCACCTGCTACCGCCTCTGGACCGAGGCCGAACACCACCAGCTCCCTGCCCATCGCCCACCCGAAATTCAAACTGCCGACCTGAGTGGCCTGGTGCTAGAGCTTGCCCTGTGGGGCACCGCCGACCCTAGCAGCCTGCGCTGGCTGGACCTGCCGCCTACGGCCGCCTTCGCCCAGGCTCAGGAGCTGCTCTTACGATTAGGAGCCGTAGCAGTAAGTAGAAATGAGCAAGTAATCGCCACGACGTTGACGGATGACGTGGGGGTGGACCAAGCCATTTCTACTATCCCCCTTTCACTTTCTACTGCTGCCAAGCCGACTGCTCATGGCCGCCAGTTGGCAGCTCTGGGACTGCCGCCCCGGTTAGGCCACCTCGTGGTACGGGGCCAGGAGTTGGGCCACGGCGCCGCCGCGACCAGCTTAGCAGCCTTGTTAGCCGAGCGCGACCTGCTGCGTTGGTCTGCGCCGACCGATACGCGGCCGGTGCCGCCCGACTTACGACTACGCCTCGAAGCCCTGGCCAGCGGCCGGCCGCCGCTGCCCGGCCTGGCCTTACACCACGCCACGCTGCAGCGCGTGCGCGACGTAGCCCGCAACCTAATCGGCCGCCTGGGCTTACCTGCTCATTCCCCGGTTTCCTCATTCGCTTATTCTCCGGTGGGGCTGCTTACCGCTCTGGCCTACCCCGACCGGCTGGCCCAGCGCGAAACCTCAGACCGCCTGCGGCTCGTCACGGGCCAGCGGGTTAGTTTGAATGTGGCCGAGGTGGACCCGCAGGCGGAGTTTTTCGCGGTGGCTCACCTGGCCGGCACGGCCTCGGCGCCACGCGCTACGCTGGTCGCGCCGCTGGGGCAGGACGAGCTGGAGCTGGCCTTTGCCGACCAGATTACCAATACCGACGAAGTTCGCTACGACCCGGTGGCCCAACGCGTGACCGGCCGCCGGGCGCGGCGCCTGGGCGCCTTGCTACTCGCCGAAACGGTTATCGGCCAACCCGACTCGGCCCTGGTAGCGCGGGCCCTGCTTGCTTATCTACGGGAAGCCGGGTTAGCCAAGCTGAACTGGACGCCCGCGGCCCGCCAGCTCCAGCAGCGGCTGGAGTTCCTTCGCCACCAGCAGCCGGCGGGCTCCCGGGAGCTGACCACCGGTTCAGGTGGTGAACAGCTCCTAATAGAGACCTGGCCGGCGTTCGACGACGAGACCTTAACCCAGGAATTAACCGACTGGCTTGGTCCGCACCTGACCGGCTTAAAGTCGCTGACCGACGTGCAGCGCCTCGACCTGACTGAGCCACTGCTCGCCCGCCTACCCGGGGGCTGGAACCAGCGCCAGACCCTTGACCGGCTGGCGCCGGCCACGCTGGAAGTGCCGAGCGGCTCGCACATCACCCTCGACTATAGCGATCCTGCCGCCCCGGTGCTAGCCGTAAAGCTGCAAGAGCTGTTCGGCCTGACGGAAACCCCAACCGTGGCCGGCGGACGCGTGCCGCTGCTGTTGCATCTGCTCTCGCCCGGCGGCCGGCCGGCCCAGGTCACCCGCGACTTGCGCAGCTTCTGGGAGCGTGGCTACTTTGAGGTGCGCAAAGAGCTGAAAGGCCGCTACCCCAAGCATCCCTGGCCCGATAAGCCCATGGAGCACATTCCCACCAAGCTGACCAAGAAGCGCCTCGGCCAATGAGTCAGCGCGGTTTTTGGTCTCCGCTGCCAGACTCCCCGCGGGCTTCGCGCATCAAGTAAATTCAAGTCGTACCCAGTAAGGCCAGCCCTACCAAGTAGGGCCCCGGAACGAGCACAGGAGGGTGCACCAGCTAGGCTCGATACTCTGATTTGAGCACCACTCTGGGTTATCAGCGCATAAGTGGCTTCCGTTTGTAGCTCCCCCACCCAACCGAAGTCAACCCGGTAATTCGCCGCCGGGCCCACCAGCGTCGCGGCCTCGGGCGGGCGAGTAGTGGCGATGCAGCCAGCGGCTCAGGCCGCTGAGGCCCGGTAGCAGGACGCGCTCGGTGATGTTGGCCTGGTCGAGCTTGTCGCGCACCTCCCACTTCAGCCCGGCCGGAATGATGACGCGGAAATACAGCTCGGGGCGGTCCGCCAGCCAGTCGTGCAACACGCTGGTGGAGGTACTCATCAGCGAAAACAAGGCGTACTGGTGCACGATGCGGGCATCAAGGCTGGGCGGCTCCAGGAATAACACGTAGGGGTCGGTCTGCAGCTCTTCGAGTTCGCCCAGGCTGCTGCTCAGCGGTTCCAGCAGCTCGGAGGTGAAAACGTTGGAGCCCTCCTGTTCCAGCGCGTGGCGCAGGCGCTGGGGCAGGTGCTCGGCCGCCTTCACGTAGTTGAGCGCCCAAATAATTCCGTCTTCGTGGTAGGCGTCGAGGTCGTCGGTGGCGAAGTGCAGGGCTACGTAGGGCGAATACGACCAGTCGAGCAGGCGCGTGGGCAGGCCGTGGTGCTGAGCCAAGGCCAGCCAGTCCCAGGTGCTGCCGGCCTGCACGGGCTGGGTGGCATCGCGGGCGTATTTCCGAAAATTACGCAGCAAGTGATGCTCTAGCTCGTGGTACTCGCCCCCCAGGCGCTGTAGGCTGGTGTCGAGCAGATAATGACGCGAGCGGGCACCGCGGTACACGAACGGGGAACGAAACCGGCCAATCCGGGCATCCCACGTATCTTGAAACAGCAATTTTTGCAGGTGTTCCCAGGAGGTGGCTTCGCAGTCGTTAGCAGAAAGGGGCATGGGGCGAAGATACGCGAGGCCGGCAGCCCTGGTTAGGTCGAGCTTGGGAGCCAGAGCGGGCCAGCAGCCAGCGGGCGGCCGGGGGCGCCGCCCGCTGGCGCCAGGCTTGGTTTACTCGCCCGCCGGAAAATCAGCGGCTTCCCCCATCTCGGCGTACTGCTCCAGCTCTTTGCTCAGGGCGGCGAATTTCTCGCGGGCGCCCTTCACGGCGGCTTTGCCCAGGGGCAGGTGCAAGGGCGGCTTGGCCAGCTGCACCACCTCGTACATGGCGTGGGCGGCCCGGACGGGGTCGCCGGGCTGGCGGCCGCTGTAGCCCTGAATAGCGCGGATGTTCTCGCCCACCGTGGATTGGTAGTCGTCGATTTTAGTGTTGGCAATGGTAGCCGACTCGCCCGCCCACTTCGTGCGGAAGCCGCTCGGCTCGACGTTGGTTACGTGAATGCCCAGCGGTGCCAGCTGCAGCGCCAAGCTTTCGCCGATGCCTTCGAGGGCAAACTTGGAGGCATTGTAGATGCCCACTCCGGGGAAGGCCCGCAACCCGCCGATGCTGGTGATATTGAGAATGTGGCCCGCCCGCCGCTCGCGCAGGTGCGGCAGCACGGCCCGCAGCACGTGCAGCGCCCCGAATACGTTTACGTCGAACTGCCGCTGGACTTCCTCGGCCGGTACTTCTTCGATGCTGCCCATTGAGCCGTAGCCCGCGTTGTTTACCACCACGTCGAGGTGGCCAAAATGGGCAATGGCGGCGGCCACCGCCGTCTTCACCTGCGGCTCATTGGTTACGTCGCACACCACGCCGAAGGTGCGGCCCGGCTGTTGAGCCGTGAACGCGTCGGCTTGCTCGGGCTTGCGGAACGTGGCCGCCACGCAGCCGCCTTTTTCGAGAATGTGCGTAGCCAGGGCTTCGCCAAAGCCGGACGAGGCCCCGGTAATGAACCAGGTTTGGAAAGTGGAATCAGGCATAATGTAGATCAGAGAAACGAATGGTAGCTGCTAAGACGGTTTGCACCCCGGAATTGTTTGTAAAAATCAGCAACCCGCTTTTTCACCCGCTGCCCGGGGCCCTGGAAGCCACGCCACTCCGAGTTGCGCCGCCAAAATCAGCCCGCCGGCTCGCTCCTTCAACTGGGCATTGGAGCTTAACCAACTCCTCGCTGTACCTTTGCCTGGCAAAAGGCCCCAACCCCCAACCCCTTTTGCTATGGCGGATTCCGCACCAACCAAAATTGCCTTCGAGGCCCTGACCTACGACGACGTATTGCTGCTCCCAGCGTACTCCGAGGTTCTGCCCCGGGACTGCGACACCGGCACCCGCCTCACCCCCAACATTCGGCTGCAAACCCCGCTCATTTCGGCCGCGATGGATACGGTTACGGAGTCTGACATGGCCATTGCCCTGGCGCAAGAGGGGGGGCTTGGCATCATCCATAAGAACATGTCGGTTCGGGCGCAGGCCGACCAGGTTCGCCGCGTCAAACGCAGCGAGTCGGCGCTGATTCAGGACCCCTTCACCCTGCCGCCAACGGCCACGCTGGGCGACGCCCGCCAGCTGATGCGCAAGCACGGCATCGGCGGCATTCCCATCATCTCCGATGACCGCCGCCTGGAGGGCATCCTGACCAACCGGGATTTGCGCTTCGAGAAAGACCTCAGCCAGCCCGTCACCACGGTCATGGTTCCGTTGGCTCGCCTCGTTACGGCACCCGCCGGCATCGACCAGGCCGAAGCCGAGCAGTTGCTCCAGGATAGCAAGGTGGACAAGCTGCCTCTGGTCGACAGCGCAGGTCGCTTGGCTGGCCTCATGACCTACAAAGACATTCGCAAGCGCCGCCGGGCGCCCCACGCCAGCAAAGACCGCCAGGGCCGGCTGCGGGTGGGCGCGGCCGTCGGCGTTACGCCCGACCTGCTCCAGCGCGTGGCCGCCCTGGTGGAGGCTGGCGTCGACCTGGTGAGCCTCGACACGGCCCACGGCCACTCCAAAGGCGTGATAGACGCCGTGCGGGCCATCAAAGCCGCCTACCCTACCCTCGATGTAATGGCGGGCAACGTGGCTACCGCCGTCGGAGCCAGGGCCCTGGCTGATGCCGGCGCCGACTGCGTGAAGGTGGGCGTCGGGCCCGGGTCCATCTGCACCACCCGCATCATTGCCGGCATTGGGGTGCCCCAGCTTTCTGCCGTGCTCGAAGCAGCCCGCGGCCTGGCCGGCACCGGCGTGTCGCTCGTGGCTGACGGCGGCATTAAGTTTTCGGGGGATATCGTGAAGGCTCTGGCCGGTGGCGCGGCGGCCGTAATGGTGGGCTCGCTGCTGGCCGGCACCGAGGAAGCCCCCGGCGAGCTAATCATCTACGAAGGCCGCAAGTATAAATCCTACCGCGGCATGGGCTCGGTGGAAGCCATGGAAGATGGCAGCAAGGACCGGTACTTCCAGGATGCCGAAGACGATGCGAAAAAGCTGGTGCCGGAGGGCATCGTGGGTCGGGTGCCGTTCAAAGGCAATGTATCGGAGGTGATTTACCAGCTAGCCGGTGGCCTGCGCGCCGGAATGGGCTACGTGGGCGCAGCCAACATGGAGGCCCTGCAAGCCGCCCAGTTTGTCCGCATCACCGGCGCCGGCCTGCGCGAGTCGCACCCCCACGACGTGCAAATCACCCGCGAAGCCCCCAATTACTCCAGCCGCTAAGCTGGAAGTTTAGCCCTTGGCGCGGGCGGTGCAAGCTCACCCCCAGCCCCTCTCCTCAGGAGAGGGGCTGGGGGTGAGCTTGCACCGCCCGCGCCATTGTATAAGTGGCCGATTGTATCTTGCATGCCGTTGAGCGTCGATAAAGACGCGGCGGGCTGGTACACTTGTGTTTTTCCTTGTTTTGTTTGTGCCCCAACGCTTCCTTTCTCTCCTGCTGCCGCTTAGCCTGCTTAGTTGGGTTGCGTTATTGCTTAGTGCGCTTAGTCATTCCGGAGCCGACCCGTGGCTAGGCCGCTGGCCGGAATGGGCCACCCAGCTAACGCAAGGTATTTTTGTACTCTCCATTTTCCTGCACTACCGCTACCAGCCTTCGCCCTTGCAGGGCCAGGCATTTGTGCGGCTGCTGCGGCGCCTGGTAGTGGGCCCGGGCCTGCTGGCCCTGGGGTGCGTAGGCCTGCACCTGTTCGAACGACTGGCGAAAGACCAACCCATTTTCAGCGGCAACGGTCTTTTTTTCACCAGCATTTACACGCTTAACCTGGGCTTGTTCGTCATCTTCCTGGCTCGCACCAACTATGCCTGGCGGGCCCTGGTGCTGTTTCGCTCCTCGACCCGACTGCAGCGCGAATGGACGCTGTTTGAGATTCTGCTGGGCGCCACGCTGCTGTTCCGCTTGGTGGGCGTCAACCCGCCCAATTACCTCGGCATTCCGATAGTAGTCACCCTGGGCCTGTACGGCGTTTACCTTAGCGGCCACCAGAAGTGGGTTGCCTATCTCAGCCAGCGCGACAAGTGGCGCGCCGCGCTGCTGCAGGCCGTTTTGCTGTTCGGCGTACTGGTATTTGTGCAGTACTTCCGCCTCACCCAGTACGACCCGCAGCTCATCGCGCCCGAGGCGCAATATGCCTTTCTGCTGCTCACGGCTTTTTTCTCGGCTTTTTACGCCTTGATGGGCTTGTTGGTAACCTTCTTCAACATGCCCATTGCTGACATCATCGAGCAGCGGCGCAACGAAATCCTGCGCTTGCAGCGCCTTACCCAAATCATCCAGCGCGGGCAGACCTCGGCTGAGGTTTACCACATTCTGCTGGAGTCGGCCGTGCAAACCGTGCAGGCCGAGGCGGCCTGGCTCGACCTGGAGCCGGGCCAGGCGCGGCTCGACGCGGCGGCGTCGACCTTCTACCACAACCTGCTGCCCACCCAAGCCGATGCCCTGCGCGAGCAACTGAAAGGCCACGAGCTGCCCGCCGGCAAGTTCATCACCAATGGCCTCAACATCCGCTTGGGGGTGGAGGGCGGCACGCCGCGCGTGTTTCGGTCCTTGCTGCAGCTGCCCTTGCGCGGCCTGCACTACACCTACGGCATGCTGCACCTGCTGAAAGTTGACCCGCATACCTTCGACCGCGAAGACCTCAACATTCTGCAAACCTTTACCAGCCAGGCGGTGCTGAGCATCGAGAACCTGGAGCTGGTGCGGACTTCCCTCGAAAACCAGCGGACCCAGGAGGAGCTGAAAATTGCCTCTCAGGTCCAGAACAGCCTCATTCCTAAGAACCTGCCCACCGATAACTGGTTCGACATCAGCTCGCACTCGTTGGCGGCGAAGGAAGTTGGCGGCGACTTCTATGACTTTCTGCACTTGCCCGGCCGCCGCCTCGCCGTAATCATCGGCGATGTAAGCGGCAAGGGCGTAACGGCGGCCTTCCATATGGCCCAGATGAAAGGCATCTTCCACTCGCTGATGCAGGAAAATCCGCTGGCCAAAACCGAGCGCGACAAGTTTCCGGTGCCCAGCCGCTTTATGGCCCAGGCCAACGCGGCGCTGGTTCACTGCCTCGAAAAGTCTTCCTTCATCACCTCTTCACTCTATATTATTGACTACGAGCAGGGAGGCTTTGTGTTTGCACGCGCCGGCCACTGCCACACCTTGTACTACCACGCCATGCGCGAGGAGGTCTTTTATTTCGAATCAACCGGCCTGGGCCTGGGCATTATTCGGAACGAAACCTACGAAAAGCACATCAAAAACCAGTTCTACGACTACAGCCCCGGCGACGTGATGGTGATTTATACCGACGGCATCGTCGAAGCCCGGGGCGACGGCGGCGCCGAATACGGCGAGGACCGGCTTAAGCAACGCCTGGAAGAGTGCTATTATCTTGCGGCTGATGAGATTAAATCTTTTATCCTGAACGACCTCAACGCGTTTACCAAAGGCTACCCCATCCACGATGACCAGACCCTGCTGGTCATTAAATTCAAATCGGCCCAACCCCCGCCGTTAGCCTGACGTATCGCCCTCACTATGAAAGTGACTGCTCAACCCTCCGCCGATATTCTCACCCTCCTGCTGGACGGTGAGTTAGATGCCAGCTCCGCTATCGTGCTTGATACCGAGCTGGCTAAACCCGATATTTTGAATTACCGCAAGGTGCTGGTCGACTGCGCCAAGCTCAGCTATATTTCTTCGGCTGGCCTGGGTGTTTTCATCTCCCACCTCCAGCGGTTTCAGGATGCCCACGTGAAGCTGGTGTTCTTCAACATGCAGGAAAAAGTGTTCAACGTGTTCGAAATCCTGGGCCTGGATGCCTTAATGACCATCGTGCCCAGTGCCACTGAAGCCGAAGCAGTTTAAGCCATGAAATTACTTACTTGATGTACTTGACGCGCGGAAGCACCAGACCCGGTGGAAGCCCCCCGGCTCTGGTCCTGCCGGTTAATATATTTAATATATTCGCTCCCGGAAAGCGCGTCATTGCCCCACGTAAGCAGCAAGTTACCACCATGAAGTCGGCCCTTCGCATTGCTTGTTCACGCAGCCACCTCCAGCAGGTGCGTGACTTCGTGCGGACCTACCTCAACAGCCGGCAACTGCCTGAAATTACCATCAACCAAGTAGTGCTGGCGGTTGATGAGGTGGTGGCCAACTTTATTATTCACGCCAACGGCGAGGATGAAAGCCAGTTCCTCGACCTTGAGCTAACCTTCGAAAACCACGATTTAAACGTGGAAATTGCTGACCACGGCAACACCATTTTTTTACCCCCACCCCACCAGAGCCCCAACTTGCACGACTACATCCGCCAGGGCCGGAAGGGGGGCATGGGCATGACGCTGGTAAACCGGCTCATGGACCGGGTGGTGTTCTTTACCCGTGGCAACCACACCGTGTGCCATTTGAGCAAGCACCTCAACTAGCGGCACCTAAGATCCGGCCGCGCACTTTCCGGTTTTCTTAGCCTCATGGCCCGCCCATTTGCTACGGCTGGCGTACCGGGCTATAGTGCCTCTTAGCAGCGGTAGTCCGGCTTCGCTTTGTTACCGCGTACTGCGCATTTCAAGCCCGAAACTGCCGCTTAGGGTTTGTTTGCCAGTGCTAAAAACTTACTTGCGCAATTACCTACGGAAATTACTTAATTTCGCACCGGTAATCTTCTGCCCGCTTGGCTGGTTTCTTCCGGCTTAGCGTTTTTGTCTCCTACGTTTTACTTATGTACAAACGCATTCTGTACGCCGGTGTGGCCGTCGTTGCCCTGCTGGGTGGTTGTCAGACCTCTAAACCAGCCGCTACGGCTTCTACTGCGCCCGCGCCCGCTGTCGCAACCCTGGGTTCTTACCCGGTACCAGCTAATGAGTTTGCCTACGTGTACCGCAAGAACAATAGCTCGGCCCCTGACTATGGCACCCGCCAAAGCGTAACCGACTACCTGGACCTGTACACCAACTTCCGCCTCAAGGTGCTCGAAGCGGAACAAAAAGGCCTCGATACCACCCAGGCCTTCAGGCGCGAGCTGGACGGCTACCGCCAGCAGCTTTCGCAGCCCTACCTGACGGAGAAAAGCGTGACCGACAAGCTGGTGCGTGAGGCCTACGACCGGATGAGCGAGGAAGTCAACGCCTCGCACCTGCTCATTCGCGTGGCCCCCGATGCCGCCCCGCAGGACACGTTGGCCGCGTATAAAAAGATTTCCGATCTCCGGCAGCAACTACTGAGCGGGGCTGATTTTGCGCAATTGGCCCGCACCCAGAGCGACGACCCTTCCGCCAAGGAAAATGCCGGGAAGCTCGGCTATTTCACGGCCATGCAGATGGTGTATCCCTTCGAGTCGGCCGCGTACAAGACCCCGGTGGGGCAGGTATCCGCCCCGATTCGGACCCGATTCGGCTACCACCTCATCAAAGTCAACGACAAGCGGCCGGCCCAGGGTGAAATCAAGGTGGCCCACCTGATGGTTCGCGTGAATGCCAAAGCGGCTAAGGCCGATTCGCTCGTGGCCAAGAAGAAAATCGACGAGCTGTACAGCCGCTTGAAAAAGGGCGAGAACTGGGACAAGCTCGTGGCCCAGTTCTCGGAAGACGCGGGCTCGGCCGTCAACGGTGGCGAGCTACCGCCCTTCGGCACGGGCCGGATGATTCCCTCGTTCGAAGAAGCCGCCTTCAAGCTGCAGAAGCCCGGCGAGATTGCCCCCCCCGTGCAAACCCCCTACGGCTGGCACGTCATTAAGCTGCTGGAGCGCCAGCCCCTCGCCAAATTTGCCGATATGGAGGCTACGCTGAAAAGCAAAGTATCCAAAGACTCCCGCTCGGAGCTGAACAAGGCTGCATTCCTGAAGCGCATTTGGCAGGAAGACCAACTGGTGGAAGTACCCACCGTGAAAGCCTACGTCCTCAGCAAGGCCGACACTGCCCTGGTTGCCGGGCGGTTTAAGTACACTGCTCCGGCGGCCCCGGCCAAACCCAGCAAAACGCCCACCGACTATTCGGCGCTGTTCACCATCAAAAGCAAGCCGTACCTGGTGAAGGACTTTCTGGCCTTCGTGCAGCAAAACCAGCGCGCCCGGGCCGGGGCCCAGCCATTATTCATTATGCAGCAGCTCTACGACCAGTACGTGGAGCAGTCGCTAATCGACTTCGAGAAGAACAGCCTCGAAAACAAGTACGAGGACTACCGCATGCTGGTAAAAGAGTACCGCGACGGCATCCTGCTCTTCCAGTTGATGGACGAAAAGGTGTGGAGCAAAGCCATTGAGGACTCCGTGGGGCTGAAGAAGTACTTCGCCGAAAACCAGGCCAAGTATCAGTGGGACCAGCGCGTGCAGGGTTCGGTGGTAAGCGCCGCCACGGCGGCCTTGCGCGACCAGGTTCAGCAGTTTTACGGCAAGGACGCGTCGCTGCCGGTAACGAAAGGCATTCCGGCCAGCGTCGGCTTCCGGCCCCGGACGGCCACCCTGACTCCCGCCAGCACCACGGCGCTGGACAAGCTCGCCAGCCAAATGCAGACCGACACGGCCCTGACGGTTGTTTTAAGCGGTAGCGCAAAGGCGGGGGCCTCCGCGGCCCTGGTCAACCAGCGCAACGCCCGCGTTCGGACGTACTTAACCGGCAAAGGAGTTAAGCCCAGCCACGTTGTGGTTGCCAGCACGGCCGCCGCCCGCCCGGCCGGGGCCAGCTCGCCCGATGCCCTCTCCCTGCGCGCTTACACCCGCGACCCTGCCGCTATTGAGCAGCACTTTAACGCTAAAAATCCACTGTCGGTGCAAATCACCCAGCGCACGTTCCAGAAAGGCGACAACAAGGTGGTTGATGAATTTACCAGCAAGGGACCCGGCACCTACAAAGTGGAGAAAGATGGTCGCTATTACACTATCACCATCGATAAAGTGCTGCCTGCTGGTCCGAAGACCCTGGCTGAGGCGCGGGGTCAGGCCACTTCTGACTACCAGACCTACCTGGAAAAAGAATGGATTTCCCAGATGCGGGCCCAGCGGCCAATAAAAATCAACGAGGCCGAGCTCAACAAGCTCGTCACCAAGTAAACCCAGGCTAGCCGAGAAGTAACGAGCCGGCAAACAGGAAGGATTATCCGTTGAGAAATTCTTCGTGTTTGCCGGCTCATTCTTTCTTTATCCGCTCCCTGCAACCTTCCGGGGCCGCTCCTGCTCCTTGCTTTTGGCTGCCAACGGATTTATCGTGAAATTTGTGGGTTGGTTTGCGTGTTAGGCAACCACGACCCGAGCCCCGGCAGCTGCCGGCCGGCTTTACATACCTACTCTATGCTTTTCAAAGTGAATTGTGCCGCGGCGTCAGCCTTGCTTACGCTGCTGTTACTGCTGGGATTTGCCCCGGCTTCCCGGGCCCAATTGGGCATTAGCCGGCCCAAAGGGCAGCAACTGCTGGACGGCATCGTGGTGAAAGTAGACAACCAGATCGTACTGCAGTCCGACGTGGAACTCATCTACGCCCAGGAAGCCGCCCGGGCCGAGGGCAAGGCCCTGCCCCCGAATTTGAAGTGCAAAATTCTGCAGAGCCTGGTGCTCAACAAGCTGATGCTGGCCCGCGCCGAAGTCGACTCGGTAACCGTGACCGATGCCCAGGTGAATAACGAAGTCGACCGGCGCATGGCCTACTTCATCCAGCAGATTGGCTCGGAGAAACGGCTGGAAGAGCAGTACAACAAGCCCATCAAGTCGCTGAAAGAAGACCTGCGGCCCCAGATCAAAGACCAGCTCATTCAGCAGAAAATGCAGGAGACCATCACCGGCAAGGTGGCGGTGACGCCGCGCGAAGTGGCACACTACTTTAGCAAAGTGCCCAAGGACAGCCTGCCCTACTTCAGCACCGAAGTTGAGGTGGGCCAGATTATCATCCCGGCTCAGGTAAACGAACAGGTCAAGCAGGCCGCTATTGCCAAGCTGAACGACATCCGGGGGCAGGTGCTGGCCGGGGCCGACTTCGCCACGCTGGCCAAGCAGTACTCCCAGGATCCGGGCTCGGCCAAAGAGGGCGGCTACCTCGGGTTTTTCAAACGGGGCGAGCTAGTGCCGGAGTACGAAGCCGCTTCCATGAAGCTGGAGCCGGGCCAGCTCTCGCCAGTGGTGCAGTCGCAGTTCGGCTTCCACCTCATCCAGTTTATCGAGCGTAAGGGCAACACGTATTCCACGCGCCACATCCTGCTCAAGCCCGAAGCGGGCAAAGCCGACGCCAGCGAGGCCGCGAAACTCCTGACCAAGCTGCGCCGCCAGATTCTGTCCGACAGCATCACCTTCGCCAAAGCAGCTAAGGACCATTCGACCGATAAAACCAGCAGTGTCAACGGTGGCCTGCTGCAGAATCGCGCCGACGGCGGCACCCGCCTGCCTCTGGACAAGCTCGACCCGGCCATCTTCTTCACCATCGACACCATGAAGGTGGGCCACATTACCCCCCCCATGCCCTACCGTACCGACGATGGCAAAGAGGCCATGCGCATCCTGTGGCTGAAGTCGAACACCCCGCCCCACCAGGCTAACCTTGAGCAGGATTACCAGAAAATTGCCGCCGCGGCCCTCAACGAAAAAAGAAACAAGGCGCTCGACGAGTGGTTTCTCAAGAACCGCGGTACCGTATACCTGGAAATCGCCCCCGAGTATGCCCAGTGCAAGGTGCTGGATGTAGCCGAGGGAAGATAAACTTCATGCCTGTTCCCGTGTCATCCTGAGTAGGCCCGGGGCCCTTGCCAAGGTGGAACACTCGCCGTTCCACGCTGGCAAGGCCCGGGGCTGGGTCAGGACGACTTTTTTTCGCTTAACCTTCCGAATGGTCTCATTCCCCTCCGACAAAGAAGCCGCCGATGCCCTGGCCGCCTCCTACCAGAAGCTGCGCCAGGAAATTGGTAAAGTCATCGTGGGGCAGGACGATGTGGTGCGGCTGGTGCTTACCGCCGTGTTTTCGCAAGGGCACAGCCTGCTGGTGGGCGTGCCCGGCCTGGCCAAAACCCTGCTGATTCAAACCATTGCCGACTCGCTCGACCTGTCGTTCAACCGCATCCAGTTCACGCCCGATTTGATGCCCTCCGACATCGTGGGCTCGGAAACGATGAATCAGCAGCGCGATTTCCATTTCGTCAAAGGCCCCATTTTCGCCAACATCATCCTGGCCGACGAAATCAACCGCACACCGCCCAAAACGCAGGCGGCCCTGCTCGAGTCGATGCAGGAGTATGCCGTCACGGTGGCGGGCCAGCGCTACGCCCTGGCGCGTCCGTTCTTCGTGCTGGCCACCCAAAACCCCATCGAGCAGGAAGGCACTTACCCCCTGCCCGAAGCGCAGCTCGACCGGTTTATGTTCAACATCGAGCTGGGTTATCCCAGCTACGCCGAAGAGCTGAATATCGTCAAGAACACCACCTCCGACCGCAAGCAGCTGGTTAGTAAAGTGCTCCATGCGGCCGACATCCAGGCCTTCCAGGAGTTGGTCCGCCGCGTACCGGTGGCCGACAATGTGATAGAGTACGCCGTGAGCCTCGTGCACAAAACCCGCCCCAATACCGAGCGGGCCGCCCCGCGCACCAACCAGCTACTGGAATGGGGCGCCGGCCCCCGGGCCTCGCAGCACCTCGTCGTGGGCGCCAAGTGCAACGCCTTGCTCAACGGTAAGTACTCGCCCGACATCGAAGACGTCCGGGCCGTGGCCGTGCCCATCCTGCGTCACCGCCTCGTGCGCAACTTCAAAGCCGAAGCCGAAGGCGTAAGCGTAGAGCAAATCGTGAAAGAACTTTTATAGTTATTGGTGCCTGATGCTTAGTGCTTGGTGCATGGTTTTCTTTAATTCCAAGCACCAGGCATCAAGCACCAAGCACCACCAAGCACCAAAAAATGGAAGCACAAGCCTATTACCAGCAATTTGAGCGCAACGTGCGCATCATCCTTGATGCCTTGGCGGCGGGCCTCGACCTGCGTACTACGGCCCTCGAAACCAGCTTGCCCATTGAGGTGTACGTGCTGTGCGAGGTGCTCAACCAGGGCGCGGGCGAAGACTTCCGCCTCACGACTTCCGGCGTGGCCCGGCTGGCGGAGTTTCAGCAGCAGTTTATGCAGCACGAGGGCCCAACCCTGGCGGCCATGCGGCACATCCTAAACGACCGGCGGGCCACTATGCGCACGCCCGAGGGTCGCGTCCTAACCAAGGAAATGCTCATCCGCCGGTTAGAGTTTTTCAACGAGGCGGCCCGGCAGGTGAACATCATGCGCACCCAACAAGCTCTGGGCAGCCCCAGCCAATACGAGAGCATGAGCAAATAGCCCGATCTCCGGCTTATTCTGCTTGGTACCTCATCCGAGTGCCTGCTGCTCAGTTGGTGGCACTTGTTTTTATAAGTAGTCGGTCAACAGGAGACACAGCATCAGCAGAACTGTACGCTTGCTTCTGCTAGTAGCTGCGTAGCGGCGGGAGGTTGATAGTACTTAAAGAGGTCGGTCAGGTGTTTTAGAGCCGCGTAGCGGTGACACCTTCGGCTGCTAACCCTGCCACCGCGACGCAGCTCTCGTTTGACCTGGGGTACCATGCTCTACCAACCTCTCGCCGCCACGCGGCTACTCCGCAACTTGAGATAGCTACTTAAAGTAGAAGATCCTGCTCTGGCTGGCGTGGATGCCAGCTGAGCAGGACCTTCTTATTATACTTACTGATAGTTGACCTCTTACCGTTCGGCCCGCAGCCGGCTCAGGGTTTCGGGCGCCATGCCCAGGTACGAGGCAATCTGCACCAACGGCACGTGCTTAAACAACGTGGGCTGGGTCAGCAGTAGCTCGTCGTAGCGTTGGCGGGCCGACTTGAACTGAAAAGACAGGGCCCGTTTCGATAGCTCCAGCAGATACTGCTCGCCTACCAACCGCCCAAACCGTTCCCATGTGGGGCTGTATTCGTAAAGTTCGGTCAGGTGCTGGCGGCTTATCTGAAAGGCGTGCACGTCGGTGGCGGCAATCAGGCTACACACACTCGGGGTAGGAGCAAGCCCCAGGAAAGTAACGGGCTCAGTCATCACGTCGCCCGGCAACGAAAACCAGGTAGTGCCTTCGGTAGTGCCGTCGCGGTAAAAATGCCGGGCGATGCCGCGGGTAATAAAAAACACGTGCCGGCACAGCTCACCCGCCTCGAACATGTAGGTGCCGCGGCTGTAGTGTTGCTCTTGCACGCGCCCCAGCAGCAGGTCATAGTCGGCTGGGCTGGGCCGTACCAGTTGCTCCACGTAGTGCTTCAGCTGGGCCAGCCGGAGCGGATGCAAACGGCAACTGCGCGGGTCGGGAATGGCATCGAGAGTCGGGTCAGACATGTAGCAGGCAGGGGTGAAGAGGGAGCCGGACCAAAGGGCCAGGCAGCCTTACTGAACGATGATAGTTTTGGATTGGCCCTGGTAGCGGGAAGTGAGCGTACCGCCGGCACTCGTTCCTTGCTGTAAGGCGCCGTTGCGGGTGCGGCTGATAGCGACTCGGCCAGCGCCGTTGTCCACCCTGCCAATGCGGTCCGCATCCAGAGTCAGGCTGGTAGCCCCCGCTTGTAACTGCAGAAACGATTGAATGGGATCGGTCGGACCGGCTCCGTCGAGAGTTACGTCTACAAATTCGCCCGGGCGCACTACGGGCCCGTCCCAGCTCAGGGGATAGGCAGTACCTTTGGTGAGGGTAGTAAAGCTGGCCGGAAACTCTATGGGTTCCAGGGCGCTAATGCTGTTGGTGAAGGTTTTACCATTTATGTCTTTGAAAGTGAACGTGATTTGATTTTGCAAGCCGGGATATGACCTTTCATAGTAATTAACGCCCGGAACAAATGTGGGCGCATCCGACCCAAAGCGGACCTCCGAAGGCGCCTTCAATTCCAGTGCTGTACCCGTGACATTACCAAAGCGAAAGGCGGCCCGAGCGAAGGTTTTGTTTTCGCCCTTGTCGTACACGAGCGAATAGTCGGCGTAAATACGGTCTTGGTTTACGTTATCCGAGTCTTCCTTTTGGCAGCTGCTGAGCCCGAAAGCCAAGCTGGTCACGACCAACAGGGTATTAATGAGGCGGACGAATGAGAGTGATTTCATAGAAATTTGTTAAATGAGGTGATGGTTTCGCTTCCGTTGACAAGAAGCCTGCCCATTGCCCCTCCAGGAGCATGATAAAAGTCAAGAAAAATGCTTTTTGCTAATTGCGCGATTTCCCACGCGAAAGCCAGTGGCTGGTTACTAAGGTCCGGGCCTTTCCCGTATCATCGCCTTATGCTGCCTCGCGCCCCCCTGCTTACCACCCGCCTCTGTTTGCGGCCCTACGAGCTGACCGACGCTGAACCTTTCTTCGCCTTGCTCGACGCCGACCGGGCTCGGTTTCAACCCTCATTCCCCGACCGCCTTCAGTCCGTGCGCACCCTGGCCGATGCTACCAGGGCCCTGCAAGCTTTCGCGCAGGACTGGCAATCGGGCCGCTTCTACGTATTCGGCATCTGGCACCGTAGCACTAAGGCCTACCTCGGCGACATCTGCCTCATGCCCCAGGCCAAAGGCCAGGCCGAGATTGGTTATTACCTGGCCGCCCCCGCCGAAGGGCACGGCTACGCCCGTGAGGCCCTGGCCGCGGTGGCCGCGTTCGGGTTTGAGGCCGTGGGCCGGCAGCGCCTACTCATCCGCTGCTTTGCCGATAACGACCGGGGCCAGGCCGTGGCGCACGCCGTCGGCTTCCGCCCCGAGTCACCACCCCGGGCCCCATTCTGGCTCCGCAGCTCGGCTACGACGGGTAACATCCGCTACTTCTGGCTTGCGCGGGACGGGAAAGCGTCATAAGCATAAGCAGGAGGGCTTCCGGCTTCTTATGAGGCAGCCCACCAAACTCGCCGACCGGGCGGACAACTCACGCCTCACCCTTTACTGCCCGGCCCGCACCCGCTCGCCGATGTTGCCCAGCAGCCATTCCTGCCGAAAGTTCAGGTATATGCCAAACGAAAAGTCCAGCAGTTGGGCGTTGAAGTCATAAACTGGCTCCACGCGCACGGTGAGCGCAGCCGCGTCGGAAATATGGAAGTCGCGCAGCAGTCGGACCAGTAAAATGTGCCGGTTGCGGTCGATAAAATCCGGATTCGAGACCGTGCGCGACAGGCTCTGGTATAAGTCGCCCCCCAACGGCGCGATAAACCGTGAACCCTGCCAGTAGCTCAGCATCACGTTGGCGTAGCGGGTTTCGAGGGTAGTATTCAGGTACAGGGCCCGGCCGTATTTAAATGGGGTCTGGAAGGCGAAGGAATAATCCTGGAAGCCCAGCACGTAGCCATTGAACCGTATGCCTTGTATGTTCGAGCCGCTTAGCGAGTGGCGCAAACTCAGGCCAACAGCTTCGTTGAGGAGGGTTTGCAAGGGCTTATCCAGCGTATCAATCTGTCCACCTTTGTGCGTAGCCGTAAACTGGAAGGGGACCGACACTTGCCAGTCATTATCGTCGCCACTGAGGCGGTAGCTGCTGCTCAGGCCACCAGCTATTTCCTCCTGATAGGTACTGTAGCGGTACTGCTGCCGCTGCCAGTCTACCCACACATCCATCCACAGCCGGGGGCTGAGGTAGCGGTACTGCAATCCTTCTTCCAGCGGATTTAGCATGACCCGCTCGAAGTTGAAAAGGGGCTCGATGTAGCCGTGGTTGAGGTTGGGGCGAGTGTTGCCCAACACGAATTGGTGGCGGCCAGTCGTCCAGGTAGCGCGGTAGGTAGGCCGCGCCTGTTGCAGCACCGGGTTGCCAAAATCTTTCCAGAGAAAGACGCCGCCTTCTAAGCGCAGGTCTTTGGTAGGATAATAGACGAGCTGCGGGTTTAGCTGCCAGCCAAACAAGGTGTAGCCGTCCACTATCTGGTTGAAGTACTCGTTGTCTTTGAAGAAGCCGAAGGAATTGAGTGCCAGCCGCAAGTCGCCCTCCTTCTCAATAGCGCGTGGACCTTGGCTGCTCGCTCTGCTGGCAGCTAAGGAGTCAGCATTTTCGCGGGTTCTAACGAAGTCCGGCCCCGCAATGCCGAAGCGGACGTTGCCGGGCTCGGGGGAAGTAAACGCCCGATTGTCCAGCTGGGCGCGCGCCTCTCCCACTCTAATTAGCACAGCCCCAAGGCCAACTAAAATTTTTAGATAATTCCTCATATATTTCCCCTTCCTACGGCACGAAACTGCTGAACGGTATGTTAGAAAAAGCCGCTGTAAAAGGGTCTATGCTAAGTTTTACTTAGGAAATAGATTTATTTGATTGCAAAGGCGGCAAAACCCTTAACTTTACCAAACCTAATTCTTTTTCCCAACTCCCATGGCAGTAGCTACTGAAAAGGCCTCAAAAGCCGACAAGGCTGAGACCAACGTCGCAGCCGAAAAAATGAAAGCCCTCCAGCTCACGCTCGATAAGCTGGACAAAGCCTACGGCAAAGGCACCGTGATGAAGCTCAGTGACGACAAGGTTGGTGACATTCCGAGCATCAGTACTGGTTCGCTCAGCCTGGATATTGCCTTGGGCATTGGCGGCGTGCCCCGCGGTCGCGTGGTTGAAATCTATGGCCCGGAATCGTCGGGTAAGACGACCCTAACCATGCACATGATTGCCGAAGCGCAGAAGAAAGGCGGCATGGCTGCCTTCATCGATGCCGAGCATGCCTTCGACAAATCTTACGCCGAGAAACTCGGCATCGACACCACTAACCTGCTCATCGCCCAGCCCGACAACGGCGAGCAGGCCCTCGAAATCGCCGACCAGCTGATTTCGTCCGGGGCCATCGACATTATCATTATCGACTCCGTGGCCGCCCTCGTGCCTAAAGGTGAACTCGAAGGCGACATGGGCGACTCGAAAGTCGGCCTTCACGCCCGCCTCATGAGCCAGGCCCTGCGCAAGCTCACCGGCACCATCAATAAAACGGGCTGCTGCTGCGTGTTCATCAACCAGCTGCGCGAGAAAATCGGCGTTATGTTCGGCTCGCCCGAAACCACCACCGGCGGTAACGCCTTGAAGTTCTACGCGTCGGTTCGCCTCGACATCCGTCGCATCGGCCAAATCAAGGAAGACAAGGACAACGTAACCGGCAACCGCACCAAGGTGAAAGTGGTGAAGAACAAAGTTGCGCCCCCCTTCAAAGTGGTTGAGTTCGACATCATCTACGGTCAGGGCATTTCGAAAGTGGGCGAAATCGTTGACTTGGGTGTCGACATGGGCATCATCGGCAAGTCGGGCTCGTGGTTTAACTATGGCGATACTAAAATTGGCCAGGGCCGCGAAGCCGTGAAAACGCTGCTGCTCGACAACCCCGAGCTCGCCGCTGAAATCGAAGGTAAAATCCGCACCATGGCCAAGGGCGACGAAGACGTTATTCCCGTGGACATGAGTGGCCCCGAAGACGGCGACGATACGCTGTAAATAAAGCTCAACGGTAAAAGCTGTAGTCTTCTTCTCTCGGCTGCTAACCGCTTAAAAAGCCCGATGTAACACGCATCGGGCTTTTTTACGTCTGTATCTTTACGGTTGCGGAGGCTGGCACTGCGTTTGTCTACGCCCAACCCGTTCCTTTTCTCCTAATTGCTATGAACCGCTGCCGACTTTATTTGGCTCCCTTCATCCTGGTGTTATTAGCTGCCGCGCAGCCTGGGCTAGGCCCCGGCGACGCCGTGCGCAACATACCCCAGTCGAGTTTTGGCCGAGGTGAGGTTATTAAGTATACCGTGCACTACGGCCTGATCAACGGCGGCGAGGCCACCGTGGAAACGGGCGGCAGCTTGGAGCGCGTGAACGACCGCCCCTGCTACAAAGCCACTGTGAGTGGCCGTACCACGGGGTCGTTCGATTTTTTTCTGCGCATCCGCGACCAATGGCGCGCCTATATCGATACCACTAGCATCCTGCCGATCCGCGCCCAGCGCGACATTGCCGAGAAGAACTACCGCAAAAAGGAAACCGTCGACTTCGACCACCTGCACGACATCGCGGAAGTACAGGATCACGATAAGGAGAACCCCAAACGCACTACCGTGAAGATAGCCAACAACACCCTGGAACTGGTGAGCGGCTTCTATTACCTCCGTACCCTTAACTTCGACCGCATGAAGGTGGGGGAAGTTATTAAAATGCCCGGCTACTTCGACGGCGACAACTTTATGCTGGAAGTGACTTACAAAGGCCGCGAGATTGTGGAAACCAAAGCTGGCGACATCCGCACCTTCAAGCTAGTGCCTAAAATGCCGAGCAACAAGCTGTTTCGCGGCGAAAATGCCATCTCGGTGTACCTCTCCGACGACCGCAACAAGATTCCGGTATTGTTCAAGGCCGAGATGTTTGTGGGCAGTGTGAAGGTAGATATGGTGCGTTACCAGGGACTGAAAGCTCCGCTGAATAAAGTGAATTAAGCAACCTCCACAAAACGTAATTACTGGCCTCCAACCTCACCGGGCTTTTGCTTCTTTCCAGACCTGTATTCTTCGCCCTTTTTGGCCTACTCTGGCTGAATGAAGGTGCCTGGGCGCAAACCTCGGCCGCGGCCGGAACGCCCTGGGGCAATTGGTTTGTCGGCACGGTGGTGCTACCCGGTGGCACCCGAAAGTGGGGTGGCTTTGTCGAAGTGCAGGCCCGTACCAACAGCTTATTCCAAGAATATTTTTACAACGAGCTGAAGGGCGGCGTCAGCTACGATTTGGACCCCAATTTTACGGTCCTGGTCGGGGGTGGACGCTACGCTACCTACCAGCCGTCGGCGCTGGGCGATGGCCCCCTGAGCATAGAGAAACGCCTGTGGGAACAACTCGTCCTCAGCCAGTTCCTGACCCGGCTCAAGCTAGAGCACCGCTATCGCGTCGAGCAGCGGTGGTTCAGCCAACGCGACGGGGCCGACGTTTTTCGCCAGCGGATTCGCTACCGGCTGAATGCCTTCGTGCCGCTCAATCAAAAAAGCATTGCCGCTCACACCGTTTTCTTATCGGTTTACGACGAGATCTTTCTGAACCCAGTAGGTCCTACGTTCGAGCGCAACCGGATTTACGCGGGGGTTGGCTATCAGCTCAACGCGCACTGGATTGGGCAAGCCGGCTGGGTCAAGCAAGCCAACTTCAGCACGGCCGCTTTCCAGCAGGGCATATTCACGCCGCCGGCTACCTCCGCGAAAAACAGCCTGGTGCTTGCGCTAACCTATCGATTATCGCCGCGCCGGCCCAAAACCGACCCCCAGAGCCTGCCTTCCCAGCAGGACTAAGCGCTACCCTGCGCATCACACAATCGTAACATCGGCCGCAACGTAGTTGGCGGTACTTTTGTGGGAGCAACACTCTGCTTCACTTAAGCCCTAACGACGTGACTGCTTCTAAATCGCCCGTGTACAAGATTCTTGTGGTTGACGACGACCCGGACATCGTTGAGCTGCTCGAATTTAATTTGCGGAAAGAAGGCTACCAGACTGCCTCCGCCAGCGACGGCCGCAAAGCGCTGGACCTCGCCGCCGAGTTCAGCCCCGACATCATCCTGCTCGATGTGATGATGCCCAACCTCGATGGTATCGCTACCTGCCGCCTCCTGCGCGAGCAGGCCAAGTTCAAAGACACCTACATTCTGTTTCTGACGGCTCGCGCCGAGGAGTTCTCCGAAGTGGCCGCCTTTGAGGCCGGCGCCGACGACTTCATTGCCAAGCCCATTAAGCCCCGCGCCCTGCTCGGCCGCTTAGCGGCCGTGAAACGCCGCGACCAAGACCCCCACGGCACCATCGACGCCATCGACATCAACGGCCTGCGCATCGACCGCACGGGCTTTGCCGTGTACCAGGAGGGCCGCAAAATCACCCTGCCCAAGAAGGAGTTTGAGCTGCTGGCCTTCCTCGCCGCCTCCCCCCACAAGGTATTCAACCGCGAAGAGCTACTCCAGAATATCTGGGGCAACGACGTATTCGTGCTGGCCCGCACCGTCGACGTACACGTGCGCAAGGTGCGCGAAAAAGTTGGCGACCACCACATCCAGACTATCAAGGGTGTGGGCTACAAGTTCAACGCCGATTAAGTAACTGAGCTTATAAAAAGGGCTGACCTGCGAGGTGCAGGTCAGCCCTTTTTATAGGCTCAGCTATCTACGCTTAGAAGGCAACACCTAGATTCAGGCCCGGCAGTATGCCAAAGCCATTAAACACACCCAAGCTGAAGTTATCGTCCCCGGATTTTACCTTCAGTGAGCCCGAGCTATAGCCTGTGCGCAGGAAAGGCTCCAACACGACGCGCTGCTTGAATACCCACTGGTAACCCAGGTTAATACCCCCGCCAAAGGTAGATAGCGTAGCTTCATTTTTTTGAGTGCTGCCAGCGAAAGACTCTTCGCTCGACAAAGTGTAGTTCTGGTAACGGGCATATGGCCCAATGTAGAAACCCTTCATTGCCTCGCCAGTTAAGAAGAAGTGGTATTCAGGCGTAATGCTAAAGCCTGAAAATTTGGTATCGCTCACAGAGAAACCGGTGTAGGCAAAGCCCAACTGCACCGAGCTCTGTTCACCCACCGCGTGCTCAAAGAACACCGACGCGGTTTTAACGGGTAAGCTAAACAGGTTTAATTTTAACGCATTGCTTTGCGCATTAGCCATCAAGGTACCGCTGCTGATGATGCCTAAAGTGAGGAGTAGTCTTTTCATCAAAGCATTATATTAAATCCGGAAATAGTTTTCCTGCACAAAGTTAGACAACTTTATGTAATAGCACGACTTTAACGGACTTTTTTTATTTGATAATGAAATCTATAGGGCTGAGCTCTCGGATGCGCTCTTTTCTTTATTACATTTTCGATTACGACGGTTCATGAATCTCTCCTCTCGCACCATTGCCATCCTCATTTCGCTGCTGGTAGCGGGCGTGCTCACGACTTACGCCCATTTCGGGCCCACGCTGCCGTTTCGGGAGGCCTTTTTGGCCGCTGGCGTTACCGTGGCCGCGTGCTTTTTGTTGGTTTATCTGTCCTTTGAAGCGCTGATTTTTCGCGAGATCAACGGCATCTACGCGGGCTTGGAACACATCAAGCGCAAGGAATTCAAGCGGCTGAGCAACAAGTTCCTGTTTCGGCCCGAGCCAGTGAAGCGCGTACGCGACGAAATCCTGCTTATGGCCGAGCGCCGCCAGCAAGAGTTGGATGAACTCGTGCGTTTGCAGGCTCTGCGCCGGGAGTTCCTGGCCGATGTGTCGCACGAGTTGAAAACCCCGCTCTTCGCCGCTCAAGGCTTCGTACACACCATCCTCGATGATGAAGAAGACGAAATCGACCTAGCTACCCGCCGCAAATTTTTAAGCAAAGCCGCCACCAGCCTAGACACGCTAAACGCGCTGGTGCAAGACCTGGTTACCATTGCTCAGCTCGAAAAGGGCGTGGTGCGCATGCGGCGCCAGCGCTTCGACTTAATAACGCTGGTCCGCGAAATCTTTGAGCTGCTGGAGCAGCAGGCGGCACGGCGCGGCACCAGCCTCGAACTGTTTCCGCCCTCGCTGCCCGCCACCGGCATCGCCGTGGTAGCCGACCGCAACCGCATCCGCCAGGTATTGGTTAACCTGATCGACAACGCCATCAAGTACGGCCGCGACCAGGGCCGGGTGCTGGTATCACTGGTCGAAACGGGCCGCTCCGTGCGGGTTGCCGTGCGCGACGACGGCACCGGCATTGCCCCCGAGCACCAAGGCCGCATCTTCGAGCGGTTCTACCGAATTGACAAGAGCCGCTCCCGCGAATCGGGGGGTTCGGGCCTGGGCCTGGCCATCAGCAAGCACATCGTCGAAGCCCATAAATCCACTATCCGGGTTAAAAGCACCATCGGCGAAGGCACGACGCTGGAATTCAAACTAAGCAAACCCAAAAACGGAGGAACCGAAGAAAGAAAGTAGTCGAACCGAGCCCTCGTTTCGGCTTCGGCTCCGCCGGGTGTTAGCCGTACCTTTGCGGCTGCGTATGAAGCTTCCTACTTTTTCTGACCTCGTTATTTTTGAAAACGACGACTACCTCGTTGTGAATAAGCCCCCGTTTCTGGCTACGCTCGACGAGCGGGTAGGTGGTGCGCCCAATATGCTGCGCCTCGCCCGCCAGCACTACGACGATATTCAGGCCGCCCACCGCCTCGACCGGGAAACCAGCGGCGCGCTGGCCTTCGCCAAAAACCCGGCCGCCTACCGCCACCTCGCCATGCAGTTTGAGAACCGCGAGGTAAAGAAGCAGTACCACGCCGCGGTGTGGGGCACGCCCCACTTCGACCACCAGTTGGTCGAGCGCAATATCGAAACCACTACCCGCGGCCGGGCACGCCTCGCTTACAAAGGCAAGCCCGCCGAAACCTATTTTACCACGCTCGAAAACTTCGCCCGGCACTCTCTGGTCCTGTGTGAGCCCATCACCGGCCGCATGCACCAGATCCGGCTGCACCTCATGTACTTGCAAGCACCCATTATTGGCGACAAGGACTATGGCGGGGAGGATTTCTACCTTTCTACCCTTAAAAAGAAATTTAACCTGAAGGAGGGTGAAGAAGAGCAGCCGTTCATCAAGCGGTTTGCCCTGCACGCCGTACAGCTGCGGTTTTCGGGGCTGAACGATGAGGAAATAGCTGTCGAAGCGCCCTATCCGAAGGATTTCCGGGTACTGGTGGACACGCTGCGGCAAAATCAGTAAAGCGGATTATTGTACGCGCTCAAACACGATTACGCGAGTGGTATCACGTTCCGGATGCCGACGGTTGCGCGGTTTCGCGTCCTGGTATAGCTCGCGGAAACGCGCATCCGAACGCAGCTTGGACAATTGCACATGGCCTTCGGTAGGGGCGAACCAGTCGTCCCACACCAGCAGCGTACCCACTGGCAGCGACTCCACCCGGCCGTCCTGGCTCACCGCAATGGGCGGGTGCTCGGTTGGATCGAAAAAATTGTTTTTCGTAGCTATTGCTATATAAACAGCCTCATACGCCAAAGGCCGCGTACCTTGCCCGTACGTCTTACGAATCCAGGCGGCAGCATTTTCCAGCACTTCCTGGTCGGCCGGGCGAGTGAAGTCGCGTTCCCAGCGAAAGCCCTGCCGCGTTCCGAGAAACAAGAAGGCTACTACCGCTACTACCGCCGCAATCCGAATGCGCCGTTGGGCTTCCGGCGTCCGGCCCAGTTGCGCCAGCCAGGTCAGGCCTCTGAGCGCTACTATGGCAAACAATGGTGCCGTCACCGTGAGCACTCTGGTCATGCCAAACGAATTGAACAAGCCCAATGCCCAAAAGATGGTATGCGCCGCAATAAAAACGCAAATGCTGCCATAAATCAGTAGCAGCTCCGCGCTGAATAGGGGCCGCTGGCGATGCTCCGGGTGCAGCAGGTCGAGTACCATTCGCCCACCCCCAACTACCGCCAGTAGTAGCAGCACCCACCCCAACAACCCGGGCAGGTTGAACACGAAATGGCCCCATGCACCGTGCCCGTATACCGATATCGTAGCGTACGGATTATGGCCAAAAACCCAGCCGGGCTCATGCATTACAATGGCTCCCACGGCGCTGAATACCACGTAGCCCACCACCAGCAGTGGCAGATAGCGCCACTGCCGGCGCCAGGCGAAGTACACCACCCATAGCCCAAGCAGAATAAACCCTTCGGACCGCACAAAGGGCAGCCAGGAAATGAGCGCCGCCGACCACCCCGGGCGGTTAGTGACTGCCAGCATGACGGCGCTCACCAGCACCAACCCGAACAGCGGCTCCGTAAGGCCCGAAAACTGGATGATGAAATAGTCCGGCGTCGCGTAGGCAAACAGAATAGCCAGCTCCGGCACCGGCAGCCGCAGGCTGCGAGCCACCACGTAGGCGCACCAGGCTGACACGGCCACTACCCCACACTGAAAAAGCTTCATGCCCATAAACCCCGCCTGCGCCGGCACCGAGGCCACGAGGGTGAACAACGGCTTAGCCCACGAATCCAGGTAATTCATGGGGTACTGGAATGCGTACCGCGCAAACAGGTAGTGCTTGATGCTATCGCCCGAATCGTAAGTATTAGTCGTGATGAACGCTACCACAACTGATAGCAACAGTAGGATGGCTAATAACAGAAGGGCCCGACGAGTGGAAGCAGCCGAGTATGGAAGGGCAACTGATGAATTCATAGCGAACAATATGCCTCAAAAGTACGCTTGTGCTCACCTTACGCACCTGGTTGGGCTTGGATAAGTGCCGCAACTCCGGTTATCAGTGGAAAAACTACCTACTCACGTTTGGCATTCTCTCGGATTATCAGTACCTTTGTGTCCGTTTTTTCCGAACCTTAACCAGCTCGGGCTTCTTATTCAATAGTTTAGCATACCTTTTTTTCGACTCATGGACCACCTGAGCTTCAAGACGACCCACGTCAATAAGGCCAACGCCCAGAAGAGCTGGGTTATCGTAGACGCCAGCGTAGCCCCGCTGGGCCGCGTTTGCTCGCAGATTGCCAACATTCTGCGGGGCAAGCACAAGCCTTCGTTCACCCCTAACTCGGACTGCGGCGACAACGTCATCGTTATCAACGCTGACAAGCTGCGCGTAACGGGCAAGAAGATGACCGAAAAGGTTTACATCACCCACTCGGGCTACCCCGGTGGCCAGAAGCGTCGCACGGTGCGCGAGCAAATGAACCGTGACTCGCGTCGGGTAATCGAGCACGCGGTGAAAGGCATGCTGCAAGACAACAAGCTGGGTTCGGCTCAGTACCGCAACCTGTACGTGTACCCGGGCACTGAGCACCCCCACGAGGCCCAGCAGCCCGTGGCTATCGAACTCAAAAACCTTTAATAGGTGGGTAAATGTGGAGATGTGAAAATGTGGAGATTAACCACTGTTCTCATTTTTCACATTTTTCACATCCAGCACATTTTCACAATTTTTTAACCTAAATGGCAATTACCAACACTTCTGGTAGAAGAAAAACCTCGGTGGCCCGCATTTACATGCAGGCCGGGCAAGGGAATATCACTATCAATGACCGGGACATGAAGTCGTATTTCAGCAACGAGTTGCTGGAAAACGTCGTGAACCAACCCCTGGCAATCCTCGAGCAAGTCGGCCAGTACGACATTAAGGTGAACGTGCGCGGCGGCGGCATTTCGGCCCAGGCCGAGGCCATCCGGCTGGCCATCACCAAGGCGCTCGTGAGCGACAACGAGGAAAGTCGCCCTGCTTTGAAGAAGGAAGGCTTCCTGACCCGCGACCCGCGCATGGTGGAACGCAAGAAATTTGGCAAGCGCAAGGCTCGCCGCTCGTTCCAGTTCTCGAAACGCTAAACCAGGAAGAAACCTATCATGGCTCAGACTACTTATAAGGACCTGCTCGACGCAGGTGCCCATTTTGGCCACCTCACGCGCAAGTGGGACCCCAAAATGGCGCCGTACATCTTCATGGAGAAGAACGGCATCCACATCATCGACCTCAACAAAACCCTGGTTTCGCTCGACTACGCCGCCCAGGCTATTCGCAACATCGCGAAGAGCGGCCGCAAGGTGATGTTCGTCGCCACGAAAAAGCAGGCTCAGGAAATTGTAACCACCGAAGCTGAGCGCCTGAAGATGCCCTACGTCACCGACCGGTGGCTGGGAGGTATGCTCACCAACTTCGCCACGGTGCGCAAGTCGCTGAAGAAAATGGCCACCATCGACAAAATGGTGAAAGAGAACACGGCCTACGCCGCACTCGCCAAGCGCGAAAAGCTGATGATGTCGCGGGAGCGGGCCAAGCTGGACCGCGTGCTGGGGGGTATTGCCGACCTCGGCCGCCTGCCCGCCGCCCTCTTCGTGGTGGACGTGAAGCGCGAGCACATTGCCGTAAAGGAAGCGCATAAGCTGGGCATCCCGGTGTTTGCCATCTGCGACACGAACTCCAACCCCGAGTTGGTACAGTTCCCGATTCCGGCCAACGACGACGCCTCGAAGTCGATTCAGCTCATCGTGGGCGTGATTGGCAAGGCCATCGAAGACGGTCTGTCGGAGCGCAAAGTCGACAAAGAAGACGCTGAGCGCAAGGAAGCCGATGAGGCAGCCATCGCTGAGAAAACCGCTGCTGACGAAGAATAAGCGCTTTTTTCGCTCTTTGAAAGAAGGGAACCTTCGAGTAGCTAGGCTCCGGAGGTTCCCTTTTTCTGTAACGCGAACCTGGGGTTCGCGACTATTTTAACCCTACACCTCCACTTAATTCGCGGGCTTAAAGTCCGCGCTACTTCAAATGGCCGCTATTACCGCCGCAGACGTAAACAAGCTCCGCACCATGACTGGTGCGGGCATGATGGATTGCAAAAAAGCCCTGACCGAAGCCGATGGTGACTTCGAAGCTGCCCGCGACATTTTGCGCAAGGCCGGTCAGAAAATCGCCGACAAGCGGGCCGAGAACGAAACATCGGAAGGCTTTGTAGCCGTTAGCGTAAGCGAAGACGGCACCAGCGGCAAGCTGGTCGCCCTGGCCTGCGAAACCGAATCGGTAGCCAAAGTGGCTAGCTTCCGCGAGCTGGTGCAACGCACCCTGGATGCCGCCGTGCGTACCAACGCCGCGACCAAGGAAGACTTGCTGGCCGTGAAGGAAGACGATGGCCTGACCATTCAGGAGCACATCACTGACCTGATGGGCAAAATCGGCGAGAAGCTGGACCTGACCTACGCCACGCTGACCGCGGAGAAGGTAGCTTCCTATATTCACTCCGATAGCAAGAAGGGCGTACTCGTGGGCCTGAAGAATGTAGGCTCGGCCGACGCTGCTGCCGTGGGCCGCGACGTGGCCATGCAAATCGTGGCCATGAAGCCCGTAGCCGTTGACAAAGACGGAGTAGACTCGGCCACGGTGGAACGCGAAATCGAAATCGGCAAAGAGCAAGCACGCGCCGAAGGCAAGCCGGAAGCGATGTTGGAGAAAATTGCGCAAGGCAAGCTCAACAAGTTCTACAAAGAGAACACGCTGCTGAACCAGGAGTTTGTGAAAGACAACTCCCTGACCATTGCCGCCCTGCTCGACAGCAAGTCGAAAGGCATGACGGTTTCGGACTTCAAGCGGGTCGCTATCGGCGCTTAATTGCCCCTTTTAGCTAAATTGTAAGCCCGTCGGCATTGTGCCGACGGGCTTTTTTTTATCTTGATTCTGCGGAATGGATGACTTACGAAAAGCGGCCTACCGTGGCATTATCTATCAATTTCTATTAGATATCAGAACCAGTCCGGTGCCTTTAACTACACATGATGATACCCGAGCCATCAGTATTGGCCGGTATGCGGGGCCAGTGGCTTATCAATTACACAACTTGGCGCTGGCCTCAGTAAACGACTTTGCTGATTTTGACGAAGCCCAATTTTGGAATTCAATCGAATCATTTAACAGTAGAAACCCCGATACTCCCCTCACTCATTTTCGCGTCCGATTTGAGTATGACCTATCACCCCGCTGAAAAGTATCTCGTTGCCAACAGCAGCCTGCTTTCATTTATTATTTAGCTGCCAGGCCCGTACCCGGGCCTTGGCATTCTCGCGAATGTTCAGGTAGAACAGACCGTAGTCGGCGATGTGAAAGGAGTGGCGCAGCTCGAGGCGGCCGGGCAGCAGGAAGCGCGGGTAGCGGCCGGGCTTGGGCGGGGTCACCCACAGCAGCCCCCGATGGATTTTGGCGTCGGTGACGTGCGGGTCGATGCGCTTGAACGCTTGGCTGACGCCACCCCGGTTGAGGCTGGCGGACGCCAGCAGCGTATCCATCGTCCAGGTGAGGGGGTTGGTTACGGCCAAGCCACGAAAGGGCGGGTATTCGTTGCCTTTGGCAACCGCGTTATACGTCACGAAGCAGCCGGTAGCCAACGAATCGGCGCAGGGCCGAATGGACAGGTATTCATCGGGCTTCACTTTATAGCCGATGAGGTAGGCGGCCACGAGCTGACGGCGGAGCCCGGGGTCGTTGTCGAAGAAGTCGTGAACCAGGCGCGTGGCGTGGGCAGTGCCCTGGCTGTGGCCCGCGATGATAATGGGGCGCCCTTGATTGTAGTGCGCCAGATAGTAGCGGAAAGCGGCTTTAACGTCGGAGTAAGCGAGGTCGAGGGCCGCCTGCCCGTTAGGTGTTTGCTCGTCGAAAAACGAATACAGGGTAGCCTGCCGGTAGCGCGGGGCGTAAATGCGACCCGCGGCATTGAAAGCACTGGCTTGGTGCCGGATGGTGCTGCGGTCGGTGAAGCGGTTCAGCCGGGGTTTGGCTAAATCCGCATTCCAAGCCTGCGAACGATAGAACGTGGTAGGATGCACAAAGAAAACGTCGGCCACGGCGGAAGCTTGCTCGTCGCGCAGGTGGGTGTTGCGGGGCACGGCATCGGCGGAGTCCCGGCGCGTGGGCAGGGCCGCCCAGTAGCTGTCCTGAGCGTAGTCGGGACCGGCAGCAGGGGTGTAGGTGGCGAAATCGCGGCGCGGCTCGATTAGCTTAAGGCAGGATGTGAGCGGCAAAGCCATTAGCAGAGCGCAGCTGGCCAGCCTTGCCACCCGGCCCCACGGCTGCTTTAGGCACGACCTGCGCTCTCGCTGGCAAGAATAATAATCCATGAAAAATGACGGTCTGCTCATTCTGCCGGGGGCGTTAACGGCCAATGCTTGATTTGCCGGGGCTGGCTGGCTTCGTCGTACAACAAACTCAGGGGCTCGGCGGGGTTGCGGACTACGTCGGCGAGGGTGATGTTCCAGCGCTGCCACATCTCAGCCAAGGTTTGGGCGTAAGCCCCGTTTTCCCAGGGGTTGAAGATGGAGGCGGTCACGTCATCAATCAAGGCATCGAACACCAGCTTGGTGTCGCCGGCCCGGGGAGCCCGCGGGTAGAGGTCGGGCACGACGTGCAGCAGGTGAGCCGCGTAGTACACGCGAGCCTTAAACTCGGCAATTTGCACGGGGTGAAGCGGGCGCTGGGCGTCCTGGTAAACCCGTCCCATGGCCTGGCCAATCAGGCCGATGTCGACCAGGCAGGCCACCAGCACGGCGCTATCAAGCTTGATACTGAAGACGAGCGTATTTAAGTCGTCGTCGTATTCAAATGGCTGGGCATCTTCGGTGGGGTCGGCTTCCAGCACGAAAACGGAGCCCGGCACAAAGTCGGCGTATTCGGTGGGCACGCGCAGGCCCTGCAACAACTGAAAAAATGCCTGAAACCGGCGAACCAAGGCGGCATTTTCGGCTAGGGGGTACTTGGGCTTTATCAGTGGCTCGAGCTCGTTTAGCAGCTCCGTGATAAAAACGCCGTAGAACATCTTGCCCAGCCACAGAAACAAGGTGTCGTCGCCAAGCGCCCGGAGGGCGGCGGGCCCCTGCGCCGCCGCCGCTTCGACCCAGCTTTCGAGCTCCTCGATGCGCTGGCGCACGGCCGGGCTGGCGGGCAGGCGCAGCTCGCGGATGAGCACAGTGCGCTGGTCCAGTAGCTGGATGGGCCGGTCGGCCAGACTGTAGCGGGCTTGCAGCCAGTCGGCGAAGACGGGGATGGTATCGTCAGAGCCGACGGGCTGACCGCTGAGAAAGCAGGTATCGGGGCCAAATCGCATGCCTTGGAAGGGGTCGTAGGGCAGCAGGTCGGCGGGAGTGTAGGGAGCCATGAAACAATAGCGCGAACAGTGGTATTCGCATCAGCACAAACCACCGGAACAATTTCCAGGTGGGGTGAGGATGTGAACCGCAAAGTTCGCGCTACGCTGGTTACGGAGTGCCGCACTACCGCGACAAGGTGTTGCCGGCCCGGATGAGTAGCTTGCTCAGGTTGCTGAGGGGGTCGCTGTAGGCCCCGGCATCGTCGGCGACTTTAGCGGTTTCGGCGCCGAGGCTGGCCAACACCTCGGCCACGTCGTGGGCCGGCGTTTTGGGGTCGGCCAGGAAAATCCCGAGCTGGTTGAGCTCCTGCTTGATTTTAGCCAGGCCGGGCCGGTCGGAAGCCGACAGCACGGCGGTCCACCGCTCAACTTCGGCAAGGCCCTGGGGGCCGGAGTTGGTGGGCGTACTCGCCGTGAGAAAGGTTATTGTATCGTCGAGAAGGGCGGTATTTTGCTGATCGGTCACGGCCATCGGGACTTCGGGCATGACGGGCGTTTGCGGAGTGGTGGCGGTGGAGTCCATGGGGAAGTGAGGTAAGGAGTTCGGTAAGGGCTATACTAGCGCGGAGGCTAAAAAGTTAGCCGGGGGTGGGCCGCTACTCAAGAACGGCCGGGTGGGATGGGTTACCTTTTGGGTTGACCTTGATTAAACAGCATTCCATTCACCACACTCACTTTTCCCATGAAAATGTCGCTTAAAACCTTGTTTGTTGCTGCTGCCGTGGCCCTGAGTACTACTGCCTGCACCGAAACCGAGCAGAAGAACGCCGAAGCCAAGACCGATGCGACCATCGACCAGGCCGATGCCGCCCTCGACCAGGCTGGTGAAAAAGTAGAGTCGGCGGCCGACAAAGCCAGCAACAAGCTGGACACCGCCGCCGATAAGCTCGACGCTAAACTCGACGCGGCCGGCAAGAAAATGGACGCCAAAGTAGCCGAAGCAGATGCCAAGCTTGATGCCGCCGGGGCCAAGGTCGACGCCAAGCTGGAACGACTCGGCAACGCGGTTGAGCGTTCCGCGAAGCAAACCAAAGAGAACCTGAAAGAAGCCAACCGCTAGTAAGCTCGCTTCTGCTTCAAACCAGATCAACTTATTCTAAAAAGCCCGTGCGTACGATGCACGGGCTTTTTTTGCCAGCAGCTATCGGCTGGCTACCTCCAGCAACACCTCATAGTAGGGGCGGGCGAGCATGCGCGCCCGCAGCCAGGCGTAGAAACTCAGCGCTTGTAGGTCTTCGCGCTGCAGCGGCAAGAACGTAGGCAGGTCGGCCACCCGGGCCGCGAACGCCGGACGTTGAGCCGCGGCGGGGTCGTTGATAACATTGTGCACCAACTCCAGGAAACGAAGAATATACTGGTAAGGCCCGCCGACCGGCCCGGCTTCGGCGGCGGGCGCAGTAGCCGAGCCGGCAACGGCGGGCCCGGCGGGAAACTGCTCGCGCAAGCTGCGCTCAATGGATTTGAGGCGGGCCAGGGCCAGATCTTCATAGCCTAATTCCAGCTGGATGAACATTTCGGCCATGTTTTTATTCAGCAGCCACTCCAGGCCCAGGTGTTCTTCCAGCCAATGGTCGGTGCGGCCCAGGCGGAGGAGGGCCTGGTTGGCTTTGCTAAAGTTGCCTTCGGCAAAATAGTGGAACACAAGTTGGAGGCGGGCCGTGAGCTCCTCCCCCAGCGGCAGGGCGGGAGACGCTTTTAGCGCCTGTTCCAGCAAGGCAATGCCTTCGGCATTGCGGCGAATAAACCCCAGGTTGGCCGCCAGAAGAAAAGTGAAGCGGGGAGCTAATTCGGCGTATTTGCGGGCCGATGCGCCTTGCAACAGCACCTGCCCCTGCTCGAGGTAAGCAATGGATTCGGCGAAATGGCGCGAGCGGTAGAGGGCGTGCGCGAGCATATAGAGCAGCCGGAGCTGGTAGCCCCGCTGGGCCGGGGCGAAGCCGGGGCGCCGCTCCATAAGCCGGTAGCAACGCTCGGTGAAGACGGCAAAGGAGGCGAAGTCGCGGCGCACCAGCATGGCACTGCGGGCAATGGACAAGAGCCGACACAGCAGCGACGGCGAGCGGGCGAAAGCTTCCTGCAGGTCGTACTCAACCAGAATGTCGTGCATGATGGTATCGAGGGGGGCCGCGGCCCGGCCCTTCTTGCGCGCCTCGCGCAGGCGTTGCCGCAGCAGGCTGTCGGCGATATTGGCGCGCTCCTCTTCGTCGGCAGCTTTTTTATTGGCGTGGCGCCGGGCAATAATTTCGGCCAGCGGCTCGGCGTAGGGTGAGTTGGCGTGCTGGATTTGCAAGTTGTACACCGCGTTCAGGGGCTCGTACTGCCCGTTGTCGCGGGCCAGCTTTTCGGCCTTGCGCAGCGTATTCCACGCCAGGCGCGGAATGCCGGTTTCGAACAGGTACTGGGCCAGGGTGAGCAGCCCCCACACCGAGGCCGCGGCCGTGGTGTCGAGTTGGCGTTGGCGCAGCACCAGGTAATCGGTCAGGTGGCGCATCAGGCGCTTGCGGAGTGCGTAATACGCTATGGGATTGGGCTCGCCGGGGTAGAGCTTGGCAATGAGTTGCGGGGTGGTAAGCTCCTTGGGCTGCACCAGCAGTTCGTAGAGCCGCGAATCTTGCCGCCCCGCCGACTTGCGGCGCTGGCGCTGAATGAACTCGCCAAATTCGCGCTGCTCACCGGGGCTCAGCGTTAAAAGGGTTGTCCGCAGGTCGTCCATGGCAGCAAATTACGCCCTCGCGGCTTTTTGACTACCAGAAAATCCGGTAAGGGTGGGCCGTCTTCTCCTTTCCGGCAACCTGCTGGCAACCGCATCAGTCATGCCCAATGGCCTACTTCACAGCTGGGTAGGACCATTGCTAAGCGAGTTCGGCAACATCATTTTGTGGGTTACCTTGTGAAAGGAAATCGATTAAGGATGTTTTCCACTGCTCCCCTGAGTCCATGAAACTACCTATCATTACCTTGTTCGCAGTGGTAGCTTTCGCTGCTTTCACTACTACCTTCTGCTTCTGCTCCGAAAAAAGGGTCGCCGACGCCACCACCGAAAATACCGCTACTGGCGCTGGTAATACCACAGGAAACGCCGTCGGTAACGCCAAGGCTGACGTCGCCCGCGAGCCCGGCGACACCGCAATGGTACAGAACCAACCCGTTACTAAAATAGTGGAAGAAATATCCGCAAAACAGAGGTAAGGTGCCTCCACCGTGCAAACCGACCTCCCTACTCCTGGCCCGGGCAAGGGTAAGGTGAAGCCCTAACCGACTATCCTGAGCAGTGTGCAGGGACTTATATCAATAAATCAGGTTGTTGCTCCGGCAATTGTTCTGCTATGCGGAGGTCCTGCGTTACCGCTTGCCGCGCAGAATGGACTGCTAGACAGGTACATTTACTTCCCTATGCCCGCTTCGCTTCCCCTTGCTTCGCGCATCGCCCAGCTGCTAGCCTTTCTGGCCGTGGGAGTCTTTAGCGCGCTCATGCTCTCGAAGGTGCTTCCCTATCTGAGCTTTGAGAAAGGCATTCTGTTTCTGACCACCAAGTCGGCCGCCACGAACGACAACAGCCTGTTCCGACTCGGCTTTTACGTGCACATCACCAGCAGCTTATGGGCACTGGTGGCCGGGCTTTTGCAGTTCGTACCAGCGCTTTACCGCTGGCGGCCCAGGCTGCATCGCACGCTGGGCAAAGTCTACGTGGTTTCCATCCTGGCCCTGGCCGCGCCCTCGGGCCTGATTCTGGCCGCGTTCGCCAACGGCGGGCTGGCGGCCAAAATAGGCTTTACGATGCAGTGCCTGGTATGGTGGCTGGCTACGGGGCACGCCTACCGAATGGCCCGGCAGCGCCGCTGGCTGCTCCACGCCGAATGGATGCTGCGGGCCTACGCCATCACGCTGGCTGCCATGAGCCTACGCCTGGAAAGCTACGGGCTCTACTACGTGTTTCACACTAAGCCCATTGAAACCTACCTTACCGTAACCTGGCTTTCCTGGACCGGCAATCTGCTACTGGCCGAGGTGCTGGTGCAGGCAGGCTTAGGCCGATGGTACGCGCAAGCCTTGGCGCCACCCGTACCGTTGAAATATTTCAAAGATTAAAAATAATTTTGCAAGGCCGGTGTGATAACATGAGTGAATATATTTACGTTAGGCCACCCGCCAGGCTCAGCAACTTCCTTAAATTCTCAGCGCATGAAACTGCTTCCTTTTTTACCGCTACTAGCCTTGCTGGCCGGTGCTTGCCAGCAGCAGTCGCCCAGGCAGGCCACTGTCGCGACAACAGTAGCTACCGTTACCACAGCCACGCCGGCGGAAATAACTCCTGGAGCAGTGGCCCTGAGAACATCCAGTACGAAGCTCACGCCGGATATGCTGGCCTTTCTGCAAGACAATGACTTATCACCTCTGTGGCGAAACCTCGCTCAGCACCAGGAGCATGAGCTTGCCGTCCACAACGGCTTTTTCGGCGTCGACAACTATCGGATAGAATTCGTCTTCACCTCTATTACCCGCGACGCCACCGACCCCGCCCTCTTTCTAGTGACGGGCAAGAACCGCTACAAGAAAACCATTAGCCCTTTTACGGGGAGTATCCGCATAACGCAGTTACTCAATGAGCAGCCCAGCACCCCCGATATAGAATTGCAGGAAGACGTAGTACGCGTCGCGCTAGGCACCTTTGAATTTTCCGAGCAGTTGGGTACCCGTACGGACGGCATCTTCCGGGGCACCATGGCCCTGGATTTCTTTTTCAATAAAAACGGAAACCTGGAGGTATACCCATTTTCAGGCGGGAAATACGGCGCGCGGGGCGCTGGCTATCGGTTTACCGGGAACTGGGCTAGCAAGTCGACCAACAAAACGAAACCCGTTATGTTCGCTGCTCAATTTGATGAGATAGCCAACGAAGTGCTCGAGGATTTCAGCATTGGCGAACGAGACCTGGAACTTAACCCCAAATATGCCAAGCTGGGTTGGGAGAACTACTGGGAGAACGAGGAGTGGTGGGCGGAGCCCGGTGCAGCACTGGCTCAGGTAGGCAATTCCAAGGGCCTGTAGCCAAGCTGCTGCCATTCGGGGCCCCCAGCAAGATCGGCACTATTGTTTTGCGGGTTACCTTTTGAAAAGAAACTGATTAAGGATGTTTTCCATCATTTCCTTTCAAAATCCATGAAACTGTCCATCCAGACCCTGTTCACCGTGGCGGCCTTCGGTGCCTTCGCCACCACTTCTTGCTCCGACAAAAAGGCCGACAACGCGGCTACGGCCACTGAAAACACCGCTACCAACGCTGGTAACGCCATCGAAAACGCCGTGGACAGTGCCAAGGCTGACATTGCTCGCGAGCCCGGCGACACCGCCGTAGTACGCAACCAGCCCGCCAATAAAATAGTGGAAGAAATGCCCGCGAAACAGAAGTAAGGGGCCCTACCCTTGGCACAAAAAAGCCCCGCTACCATTATAGCGGGGCTTTTTTGTGGCCACGCTCACTCTTCGCAGCAGCAAACCGGTACTTCGGATTACTGCCGGGCAATCTGCTCTGGGCCAGGAGGCGACCCGGACAGCTCCGGAAAACAATAAGATTCGGGCATTGCCGAACCTGACTCAACCCTGGCCACCGGCAAGGCGTATAAACAAGCAGAAACTTCATCCTTCCCCTTCCACTTATATTTCCGTAGAGCCATGGATATCAACCAGAATAACATCAACGATCAAACCGAGCTAAAAGCTCGTGGCAACTGGAACGAAATCAAAGGACAGGCCAAGCAGAAGTGGGGTACTCTCACCGATAATGACCTGGACTATGAGGACGGCAAGCAGGACGAATGGTTCGGCCGCTTGCAGGAGAAAACCGGCCACGCCGTCGAAGACATTAAAAACTGGTTCAGCCGGACGTTCTAGCCCGCTGCATTACCAATTAGGTAGGGCGCCCTCCACACGCTGCTACCTCACTACAAAAGCCCCTTCGGATAACCGAAGGGGCTTTTTGTGTTCAACTGCCTACCGATTCAGGACCAGACCCGTTTTGCCCAATCGAGGGATATCAGGCATTTTCTCTTGCTTTTACCTCAACCCTGTTACCAAGTCTACCAGGATTACGCGGGGCAATTTCAGAAGGATATCAACGCCAGCAGCTTATCGGCTTCCCAGCAGCGGCTGGTGTACCGGGGCGGGCAAGTTGGTTCCACGGCGCGGGGCATCGTGCTGGGCATCATCGGCTACTTTCTCATTCAGGCCGGGCAGCAGTCGCAGGCGGCGGCCGTGGGCAATACCGGCGACGCATTCGACCTGCTAATGACCATGGGACCGGCTGCTTTGGGCGCGGTTGCCGCCGGGCTGGTAGCCTATGGCCTGTACGCGTTGGTGCAGGCCCAATATCCGGTATTGCGCGGCATTTAGGCGCTGCTTCCCCGCCCGGGCCTTGAGCAGGAACCCGAAGCCTGCCTACGCCCCGACGGTCTCGGCGACGTAGTCGGCCAGGTATTGGTAGCGCGGCAGCAGCTCGCCGTTCCTGGCGATGGTGGCCCGCGCGATCACGCCTTCCGGGTCGGCACCCAGCAAGTGGGGCAGCACGTTATCGAGTAGCTGGCGGCCGAAGTCGCGGCTGGCATTGCGCGGTAGCTCGCAGGGCAGGTTATCGACGGCCATTACCGTGATGTTCTCGGGCCGCGAGTAGGGCGGCTCCAGGGCGCCGGTTGGCGGGTGGTAGTCGAAAGCCGGCGCGGCAATGGTGGTGCTACGCTTGGTAGTGGGCAGCGAGCCGTCCACGTCGCAGGTGACGTCGGCGATGGTGTTGATGCGGAAATCCGGGCGCCGGGTGTCGGCTTCTTCGAATAGGCGGGGGGCCGCCGGGTGCCAGTAGGCGCAGGCAATGAGCAGGTCGGTTACGGGCAGAAACAGGCCAAACGTAGATTCGTATTCCTGCGGGTTGTTATGAAAATCGACGGTGTCCCACACGCGGCCATCGCGGCGGCGGTTGTAGTCGGAGCTGCGCAGCTGCGTGTACACCGGCTCTTCGAAATCAAGGTAGAGGTAGTCGTACACGCTCACCCGCCGGATGCCCATGCGGTCGAGCACTTCGAGGGCCCCTTGGGCCACCCGGCCCGAGCCGGTAACGGCTATTTTAATGGGCGGCAGCTTCTTCACCTTGAAAAACTCCTCCTGCATGTCGTCCATATCCAGGCACTCGTGAGCCGGCTTCAGGGCGAACAGCTCGTGCTTGCGGCCGTAAGTAAGCAGGCCATTGTAGGCCCCCACGATGCCGGCGTAGCGTCCGAACGCCACAATTCGCTCACCCCGGGCATTGGTTAGCAGCTCGTAGTCGATAAGGGTGATGTTTTTTTTGAGCACTTCGCGCAGCAGGCCGCGGTTGGCCGGCTGCTTCTTGACGGTGTGCGAAAAGATGCAGTACGTTTTGTTGGGAATGAGCTGCTCGCGGGGCACTTCCTTCACTCCCATGAGGACGTCGCAGTCCGACACGTCGTCGCGCACTTCCAGGCCCAGGTCGCGGTACTCTTGGTCGCTATAGCTGCGCACGAGGCTGCTTTGCACCACAATGCGCAGGTTAGGAAAGCTGGCTTGGGCTTCCACGCACTTTTTAGGGGTGAGGGGCACGCGCTTGTCGGGGGGCGTTTTGCCTTCGCGAATAAGACCGATGGTAAAGGACATGGAAGAGAATGAGAGATAAAGAAGAAATAATGATGAGATATCGATGGGAGTGCCGCAGCTTCCCTCCTCATTAGCTGAACGGTGGCTGAGCAAAATTACGGCTTAGAGGGCAGTCCACCGGACCATTTCAAGCTTACCTTTGTTAAGGAAATAAGAATCGGAAAATTAAACCATCAAAATCGTTTCCCTCTCCCCCACTTCTCGCCTTTATGACGCTGAAACCCCAGCCCGCCGACGTTTTTGAAGACCGCCATAACGCGCCCGGGGCCGACGAGCAGGCGGCCATGCTCCGCACCATCGGCGTGAGCAGCATCGAGCAGCTTATCGACGAAACCGTGCCCCCGGCCATCCGTCTCAAGCGGGCCCTGGAGTTGCCCGAAGCCCTCAGTGAGCGCGCTTTCCTGGCCAAGTTCAAGCAGATTGCCGGCCAGAACCAAGTGTTTAAAAGCTACATCGGCTTGGGCTACCACGACACGACCCTGCCGCCGGTTATTCAGCGTAACATCCTCGAAAACCCGGGCTGGTACACGGCCTACACGCCTTACCAGGCCGAAATTGCCCAGGGCCGCCTCGAAGCCCTCATCAATTATCAGACGATGATAATTGACCTGACCGGACTAGAGATTGCCAACGCCAGCTTGCTTGACGAAGGCACCGCCGCCGCTGAGGCCATGCACATGCTGCATAGCCAGACCAAGAAAAAAGGTGCCCACCAGTACTTCGTTTCCGAGCAGGTACTGCCTCAAACCATCGACCTGCTGCGCACCCGCGCTACGCCGGTGGGCATTGAGGTGGTGGTGGGCGACCACCGGCAAATCGACCTCGGCAGCGCAGGGTTCTTCGGGGCCATGGTGCAGTACCCCGCCGCCGACGGCGAGGTGTTCGACTACCGCGACTTCATCAGCCAGGCCCGCCGCCACGACGTGTTTGTGGTGATGGCGGCCGATTTGCTGGCCCTTACCCTGCTCACCTCGCCCGGCGAGCTGGGCGCCGATGTGTGCGTGGGCAACTCCCAGCGCTTCGGCGTGCCCATGGGCTACGGGGGCCCGCACGCCGGCTTCTTCGCCACCAAAGACCAATTCAAGCGGGTGATTCCCGGCCGTCTCATCGGCCAGAGCGTCGACGCGGCCGGCAACAAGGCCTATCGTATGGCCCTGCAGACCCGCGAGCAGCACATCCGCCGCGAAAAGGCAACCTCTAACATCTGTACCGCGCAGGTGCTGCTGTCCGTGCTGGCCGGCATGTACGCCGTGTACCACGGCCCCCGCCGCATTCAGCAGTTCGCCGTGAACACCCACAGCCTGGCCCAGACCCTGGCCGCCGGCCTGAAGGTGCTGGGAGTAGAGCAAACCAACGAGCACTACTTCGACACCCTGAACCTGCGCCTGGAAAGCGCCGAAATGCAGCAGGCCCTGCGCAAAGAGGCCGAGTTAGCCCGGCTCAACTTCCGCTACTTCGACGAGGTCCGCGTGGGCATTTCGCTCAACCAGAATACCGAGCTGCACGACGTGGCCGATATCCTCGACGTCTTCGCCAAGGTGCTGGGCAAGGAAGCCGACCAGCTCGTTAGCCTGCCCGAAACCGTGGAGCTAACCTGGCCCACGGCGCTGGTACGCACCAGCGAGTACCTCACCCACCCGGTCTTCAATACCCACCACGCCGAGCACGAGCTGTTGCGCTACATGAAGCAGCTCGAAAACAAGGACCTCAGCCTGGCCCACAGCATGATTCCGCTCGGCTCGTGCACCATGAAGCTGAACGCCACCGCCGAAATGATTCCGGTGACCTGGCCCGAGATTGGTCAGCTCCACCCCTTCGCTCCGCTGAAGCAAGCCAAAGGCTACCAGCAGATTTTTGCGGACTTGCAAACGTGGCTCTGCGAGATCACGGGCTTCGCGGCCGTTAGCCTGCAGCCCAACTCAGGCGCCCAGGGCGAGTACGCCGGCCTGCTGGCCATTCGCGGCTACCACGAGGCGCGGGGCGACCAGCACCGCACCGTGGCGCTGATTCCGGCTTCGGCCCACGGCACCAACCCTGCTTCGGCCGTGATGGCCGGCATGGAAGTAGTGGTGGTGAAGAGCACGGAGGATGGCAACATCGACGTGCAGGACCTGCGCGAGAAAGCCGACAAGTACGCCGACCGCCTCTCTTGCCTGATGGTGACGTATCCCAGCACGCACGGCGTGTACGAGGAAACCATCATCGAGATCTGCGAGACTATTCACCGCCACGGGGGTCGCGTGTACATGGACGGCGCCAACATGAACGCCCAGGTTGGCCTCACCTCGCCCGCCAACATCGGGGCCGACGTGTGCCACCTCAACCTGCACAAAACCTTCTGCATCCCGCACGGCGGCGGTGGCCCCGGCGTTGGCCCCATCGGCGTAGTGGCTGATTTAGCCCCTTACCTGCCCGGCCACACCCTGGTTCCGGTTGAAGGCCGCACCGATGGTTCAGTTTCGGCCGCGCCGTGGGGCTCGGCCAGCATCCTGCCCATCAGCTATGCCTACATTTCGATGATGGGCGGCGACGGCTTACAGCGGGCCACGCAACTGGCCATCCTCAACGCCAACTACATCAAAGCCCGCTTAGAGCAGCACTACCCAGTCCTGTACTCGGGCCGCCATGGCCGGTGCGCCCACGAGATGATTCTCGATTGCCGCCACTTCAAAAAGGCTGGCATTGAGGTAGAGGATATTGCCAAGCGCCTGATGGACTACGGCTTCCACGCGCCCACGGTCTCGTTCCCGGTAGCTGGTACGCTGATGGTGGAGCCCACCGAAAGCGAGAGCAAGGATGAATTGGACCGTTTCTGCGACGCTATGATTTCGATTCGCAAGGAAATTGCGGAAGTAGAGGCCGGCCGCGCCGATGCCAAGGACAACGTACTGAAGCACGCACCCCACACTGCCGCTACCGTGTTAGCGCAGGACTGGACCCGTCCTTACTCCCGCGAGCAGGCCGTGTACCCGATGGAGTACGTGCGCGCCGCCAAGTTCTGGCCCAGCGTCAGCCGCATCGACTCGGCCTACGGCGACCGCAACCTGATTTGCAGCTGCACCCCGATTGAGCAGTACGTCGACAAGGAAGAAGAGCTGGTGCAAGCCGACAAAGGCCCCTCTTATTAGTAATGCTCACGAACGTGGTGCGCCACGGCTAGTCGGCCATTACGAATGAACGAGTAAGCAGGAAGCGGCCGGAATCAATAGTAGATTACTACTGGTCTTTAACGACGCAGGAAAGAACATCGTTTGAGGTTGCGCTGACTAGGATAAAACTTCATCATAGTACACTAACGGGCCGTTATGGCCCGTTAGCTGCCATGTGCGCGGTGCTGGTAGCGGGGAACGCCAGAAAGGATTTTTTCGTTATACCGACAGCTTTCAAATTGCTCCGCTCGTTACGAAAACCAGCATTTTGAGCTCTCAATCAACCTGCCTTTTTCAAGACATATGAATTCCATCACCCGTTTCCTGGCTCGTCCTGCTGCCCTGGCAGCCCTGAGCCTCGTGCTGCTAGTGGGCCCGAGTGGCTGCAGCACTGCTTCCCGTGTGGGCGTGACGAACGACTTCGACCACGCGGTTAATTTTCGCGCTTTTAAAACCTGGGCGTGGTACCCGCAGCAGCCTACCGACACCGAAGGGGGGCCGGCAAAAGGGTACGAATCGTTTCTGGATAAGCGCATGCGCGCGGCCGTTAGGGCCGAGATGACCCGCAAAGGGCTGGTCGAATCAACGACGTCGCCTGATGTTTACGTGGCCTACAGTGCCCGCGTAGAAGACAAACAGCAGGTGTCGCCGTATTACAACGGCCTGGGGTATCCCTGGTATGGCTACGGCTACTACGGCCGGGGTATCGCACCCGTGACCCAATACAAAGCCGGCACCGTGGTAATTGACATCATTGACGCTCGCCGCAAAGAGTTGGCGTGGCGCGGCACCGGCCAGGCTCAGGTGAATCAGAATACCATTGACGAGTTGGAAACTACCCGCATTGTGAGCGGTATTCTGAGTACCTACCCGCCGCAAGATCACAATGCCCGGCGTTAAGCGAAAGCACTGCACTAGATGGGTACATCGCCCAAGCAAAAGGCCACTCCGATTCGGGAGTGGCCTTTTTGCTTGATAATAGTTACGCTCATTCTTGAATGGCTGTTTCCTCAGCGGGTGATGGGGGCAGCAGGGTGGGCCGTTTAGGATCGGGGCCGAAACGGTTTGGTCCAATGGTACCTTGAACAAACTGGAGCCCCGCCCCTAGTACGTAGCTCACCCCAGGCAGTAAGCCGACCAGCCACCACCAAGCTCGCAGGTCCAGGTCGTGCAATCGCAGCGCAACCTGAACCATTACTAAGTACATCACCACTATAAAACCCACTGATGCGGCCACCGCCACAGTAGGCGGCACTTCGGTAGCGTATAGCAGGCCTGGCGTGGCATAGATGATAATTCCCAGGGCGTACAGCCCCAGCACCCGCAAGAAATAACTCCGACGCCGTAAGCGTCCATTGGCAGTAAAAAAGGCCATGCCGCAATTTTTGGCCTAATATACAGTGGAATTACACCGGCCCGTTCACGTAACATTTGGCGTGTTCAGGACTACGCACAAGCGGCTGTCTTTCACCTAACTCCCCGAAAACTGAACAGACTAACACGGCCGGTTGAATACGCTGGTTGTGGCTAAAGGAAGGGGTTTGGGCAAAGACCCGGGCCGGGATTTGTCCCGCGGGCTTTTGGTGAAGACTACTCGTACAACTCGCGTTCCTTGCCCCAATGAATCCGCAGGCGCCTGGCCATAGAAGGAGGAAAACCGATGGACTTAGCAATCGTTTTCCTCCCTGCCAATGCGTTCTTCCCGAGCGTTGCCAAAACCTATCTCTATGCAAGTTCAGCCGCATGCCCAAACCCCACCTCTTGCCGCATTTGCAAGAGCCTTATTACGTTTCAGTAATAGCTCCAACCAAATGGAATGACGGGTTGGTTACACCGGCACGTTCACGTGACGCTCGGCATGGTAGGAACTGCGCACCAGCGGGCCACTTTCCACGTACTTCAGGCCGCGCTTCAGGCCTTCCTCCTTGTAGTGAGCAAACTGGTCGGGAGTGATGAACTCGGCCACGTCGAGGTGGCGCTTGGTGGGTTGCAGATACTGGCCCAGGGTGAGGATGTCGAGGCCATTGGCCACGAGGTCGTCCATGGCTTGATACAGCTCGTCGGGTTTTTCGCCCAGGCCCAGCATAATACCCGATTTGGTGCGGTGGCCCGCCAGCTTGGTGCGCCGAATTTGCTCCAGGCTGCGGTCGTAGCGGGCCTGGGGCCGCACCAGGCGGTAGAGGCTTCCCACGGTTTCGATGTTGTGCGAAATCACTTCCTGCCCTCCGGAAATCATGACCTCTAATGCCTCCCAGTTGGCTTTCACGTCGGGAATCAGGGTCTCGATGGTCGTGTTGGGGCTGAGCTGCTTGGTGAGCACCACGGTTTCGCGCCACACGCTGGCGCCACGGTCCTTGAGCTCGTCGCGGTTCACGCTGGTGATGACGGCGTGCTTCACCTTCATGAGCTTGATGGCCTCGGCCACGCGGCGGGGCTCATCGAGGTCGTACTCCGTAGGCCGCCCAGTGGCCACGGCGCAAAACGAACACGAGCGGGTGCAGATATTGCCCAGAATCATGAACGTGGCCGTGCCGGCCCCCCAGCATTCGCCCATGTTGGGGCAATTACCACTCTCGCAGATAGTATGAAGCTTGTGCTCGTCGACGAGGCGGCGTACGGCCGCGTACTCTTCGCCCACGGGCAACTTCACGCGCAGCCAATCAGGCTTCCGGGGGCGGGCAGGAGCAGCCGCTTGGGGCTGAATAACGGGCAAATCAATCATTTTCAGGGACAGTTTAGCAGCCGATGATGAACCGTTGGCCCTACGCAAAAGCAATTCGCAGCCAAATCGTTTCGAAGAACGAGCCACGCAAAATTAATCAAGGAATCCCGCGCTCCGGCCCCAGCAGTCCGCTCAGCCCGTTATCGGACCTTAGCTACTCCCTGCCAACCACTAACCTGCCCTTTACGACCGATGGCCAAAATAAAGGGTCAGATATACCGATGGGAAGAACTGGCGATTCAGGGCGTCGGCGTCGGATAAGCTACTAGGGCTCAGAATAAGCAGGCGCTTGGTATAGGCCTCCACTAAAAAGCCTACTTCCATACCCGTAACAGCCTCGCGGTAACGGCCATATTCGAAGCTGAGACCACCCCGAATATGGAAGCCCGGCACAATCTTGGTTTCGCCAATCCCACTGAAGAGCGGGCCGCGATCGAGAATGGCCCATTCTTGATTGTGTTTAAAGGGATCGTACTGCTCATTCACGATTTCGTCGGTGGCCACATTGGGGGGAACCCTAGGCACGGACCCGGATTGTGCATATGTGCGGTCGAAGCTGATGTAATAAGGCATAAGCAAGCCAATGGTGGGCCCCGCGCTCACCAAGCCATTCACCTGGACTCCGGCATCGGCCGCCTTGCGAAACAGCACGCGCTGCAGGCCCACCGAGGGCCGGAGCGCGAAGGCGTAGTTGACTTTTTGCCGGATGTAGCTACCGCCCACTACCGAGGTGACCTGGTCTTCTTTGGCATTCTTTAGCATAACGCCCTCAATGCTCCAGAAGCGCAGCAGCCGGTCGTCGAGTACGCGTGCCGAGCGCACGGACACGCCGCCCAGCAAGCCGCCCTGGGTATTAAAATTGACGCCGTACACGAACTCTTTGCTGTACGACTGCTCGTCGGAAGGCGCCGTGGCCATCGGGACGGAACGCACGGGTGCCTGGGCCCACGCAGTGACGCCGGCCAGCAAACCAGCTGCCAGCAAGCCAAAGAAACGAGGAGTGAGGGAACGCATAATCAACCTAAAAGGAGCCCAACTGTATTGCCGCTCGTGCGGCGCACTAAGTAGTACGTAAATTAGCTAACCAAGAAACAACCTCGTAAAGGTAACTCTCTGACTTGATGAACACCGCTACTGCCCGCTACCTGGGCCAACTCCGGACCGAAGCCACCCACGTAGCCTCAGGCAACGTCGTCCAAACCGATGCGCCCACCGACAACCACGGCCGGGGCGAAGCTTTCTCGCCTACTGATTTAGTAAGCGCGGCACTCGGCTCGTGCATGATGACCATCATGGGCATCGTGGCCGAGCGTCGCCAGTTAAACCTGGTCGACAGCACTTTTGTTGTGCGGAAGCACATGAGTGCGGAAGCGCCGCGCCGCATTGCGCAGATTGACGTGACTTTTACCCTTCCCGCAGCCCTGTCGGCAGCAGATCGGGCCTTGCTGGAGCGCTCGGCTGCTACCTGCCCGGTAGCGCTGAGCCTGCACCCGGACATCAAGCAAAACCTGGTATTTACTTACGAGCAATAAGGCAGTCGAGCTAAAGATCTGTCTTTCAGTCTTTCATCACCCTATCTGATACATCGCTGAGGCGAATACCCATGTGCGAGGCATCGTAGCGGCATTTGCCGTCTTGGATGAGCAGGAGCTGAGGCGACTCATGGCGAACACCGAACTGCTCAGCAATCTGAGCCGAAAGCGGGCGAAAACGCAACAAGTCGAGGTAATAAATGGGAACGTTGGTGAGGCCGCTATTGGCCCATTGGCGTTCAATCTTGCTTTTAGCGGCCGCACTGATGGAGCAGCTAGTGCTGTGCTTAAAGATAAGTACCGGCCGCTCGTGCGAAGCCTGGGCCAGGTCGGTTATCTGTTCGGGTTGGGTGAGGGGAAGCCAGGGGGTGGACATTTCAATAATTTATGCAGTTAGCAGGGAACGATGGCCGAAGACTAGCGGGCTCATGGTCGTGGCAGCACCGGCAACAATCGTTACGGACCATAGCGTGCCAAGGCTAACCAAGCGGTGAATAAGGAACGACAGCGCTACAACATCGAATGCCCGCAAAGTCATTCAAAAGTAGCGGCGTAAATACCGCTAAGGCTGGCTAAACCTTCTTTCTGCGCCGCAAACCCAGAAACCCGGGGCCTTTTACGTTCGGGGCCGTGCCTTTCCGATAGTTGACGCTTTTGTTGGTTTCGGGCTGAGGCTGGGTGCTTTCACCGCGCTTAAGCTGGTCGGCGGTGACGCCCAGGTGGCTGTCTTTATAAGGCGAATCGGTTTGCCGGGTCTCGCGCAGGGCCCGGCGGTTTGCGGCTTTCACCTGGGCCGGTTTCTGGGGCACGATTTGGGCATTGGCAGCCTGAGTACTTCCCAGCAGTAGTCCTAAGGCCAGCAAGGCGCTAGGGCTTGCTATCAGGCGCAGTGCCAGGGGCCGCATCGGGCTCGGCGGCGGGCACGGGAGCCGCTGGCCGATGGTCGGGGCTGTAGTTAGGCTTGGCATGGAGATTAAACTTGAAGAAGTGACGAATGGCTTTCCAGGGGCGAAATGGTTGGCCCGCGGGCTTGTGGACGCGTCGCCGCATCAGCTTGGGTTTTTTCATCAAGCCCTGCTTGTCGTAGCGCACAGTGGCGCGCTCCGGCAGCGTGCGGGCTTCTTCGGGGGCGGCGGTTGGCGCTACCGCGCTGGCCGGCGCGGGCCCCGCCGTGGGGGAAGCAGCATCGGTGGCTGCTTCCACGACAGGGTCATCATCCGAATCGCCGTTTTTCTTCTTGCGGCGGCCCAACGCGAGCAAGGACCTTTTGTTCCCGCGAATCTCCTCGCGCATCTCCTGACGGTTCTTTTTCTCCTTGGCCTTCTTCGCTTTCTGCTGAGCCAGAAACTCTGGCGACGGCTTGGGGGTGGGGAGGCGGTAGGGGTGAAAAATGGTGCAGCCACCCAGCACTGCCAGCAGCAGCGCCCAAAACACGGTACGAGGAACGATAGCGGATAAGCGGTATATCACCGTAAAACGGGCGAAGTCAGAGAAGGTAAGCCAAAGAAAGATACGGAAAAGAACCGCGAAAACCACGCCAACCAGCCTCCTGCTCCTTGGGCATTGCCAGCCAGCTTACGTATTCGATCGCCGCCTGGCAACGACTAGCCTCGACCTTAATAGTTACGCAAAGCCTGTACTTGCTCGCGCAGCCGCTGCTGGGGCAAGAAAGCGGCTTCCAGCGGGGGGGCGAAGGGAATGGCAGTGTCGAGCGAAGCCACGCGGCGCACCGGCGCATCGAGCGACTCGAAGCAATTTTCGGCTATCCAGGCGGCAATTTCGCCGCCGATGCCGCCGGTCAGGGTGTCTTCGTGCAGCACGAGCACGCGGCCGTTCTTCTCCACGGTTTTGCGCACGGCTTCCGTGTCCCAAGGCAGCAGGGTGCGCAAGTCGAGCACATCGGCCGAGATGTTGAGCTCTTCGCACACTTCCAGGGCCCAGCGCACGCCCATGCCGTAAGTGATGATGCTTAGCTCCTCTCCTTCGGCGGCCAGCGCGGCCTGTCCAATGGGCGTGGTGTAGTAGGCGGTCGGCACCGGGCCGCTGAGGCTACGGTAGAGCATCTTGTGCTCGAAGTACATCACCGGATTAGGGTCTTCAATGGCAGCGCACAGCAGCCCTTTGGCATCGTGCGGGTTGCTGGGATACACCACTTTCAGGCCGGGCACGTGCGTGAACCACGCTTCGTTGCTCTGGCTGTGGAAAGGACCCGCGGCGCTGCCGGCGCCGGTAGGCATGCGCACCACCACGTCGGCATTCTGGCCCCAGCGGTAGTGGCTTTTGGCGAGGTTGTTCACAATCTGGTTGAACCCGCAGGTCACAAAATCGGCGAACTGCATCTCAACCATGCTCTTCTTGCCCTTGATGCTCAGCCCCAGGCCCACGCCGACGATGGCCGACTCGCACAGCGGCGTGTTGCGGACCCGCGCCTTGCCAAATTCGGCCACAAAGCCTTCCGTGATTTTGAAAACCCCGCCGTACTCGGCAATGTCCTGGCCCATGAGCACCAGCTCCGGATAGCGCTCCATGCTCTGCCGCAGCCCCTCCTGAATGGCGTCGACAAAGCGCAAGTCTTTGGTGCTTGGTGCTTGGTGCTTGGTGCTTGGTTGTTGGGGGTCGGTCGGACTTGCGGGGGACTCGTCGGTGTTGTCAGGCGCTGAGCGCTGAGCATTAAGCGCCACGGGGGCGTACATGTCGGCCAGTTCCTCCTGCACGTCGGGGGTGGGCATGGGCACGGCGTCGGCCTCCTGCAAGCCGGCTTCAATGGCCGCCTTGATGGTTTCGCGAATGCTGTGGCGAGCGGTTTCGGTGAGGATGCCTTCTTTGAGCAGCCACCTTTCGTAATTCTCCACGGGGTCTTTGGCTGCCCATTCTTCCATCAGGGACTGGGGCACGTACTTGGTGCCACTGGCTTCTTCGTGGCCGCGCATTCGGAACGTGACTGCCTCGACCAGGACGGGGCGCGGATTCTGGCGCAGGTCTTCGGCCAGCTTTTTCACGGTCTTGTACACTTCGAGCACGTTGTTGCCATCGACCTGCACGGCTTCCATGCCGTAGGCCGGGCCTTTGTCGACGAAGGACCGGAAGCGAAACTGCTCGTTGCTGGGCGTGCTAAGGCCGTACCCGTTGTTTTCAATCATGAAGATGACGGGCAGCTGCCACACGGCCGCCACGTTCAGGGCCTCGTGGAAATCGCCTTCGCTGGCGCCACCATCGCCGCTGTAGGTGAGCGTCACCTTGGGCTGGTTGCTGAGCACATCAGCCAGGGCAATGCCACCGGCGACGGCCAATTGGGGCCCCAGGTGTGAAATCATGCCCACGATATGGTGCTCGTTGGTGCCAAAGTGGAAGCTACGGTCCCGGCCCTTGGTGTAGCCCGTCCGCTTACCCTGCCATTGGGCGAACAGGCGGCCCAGCGGCACTTCGCGGGCGGTAAACACGCCCAAGTTGCGGTGCAGGGGTAGAATGTACTCGTCGGGCGCCAGCGCCAGGGTACTGCCCACCGAAATAGCCTCCTGCCCAATGCCGGAAAACCACTTGCTGACCTTGCCTTGGCGCAGCAGAATTAGCATTTTTTCTTCAATCAGCCGCGGGCGCAGCAGGTGCTGGTAGAGGTGGAGCAGGATTTCGTTGGAGTGGTCGTGGCGGTCGAATTGCAGGGCAACGGTGGCAGGAGTCATGGACGGGAGGGGGAGCAAATTAGAAACCCGGCAAAGGTAACAGGGTCCCGCTTACCCTTTCTAACGGTTCATATATCAGGGCAAATGCCAAAGGTAACCCAACCCGCATTCCGGTATAGGTAGTCTTTGCCCACCACACCGGGCTGGCTGCGCGTTCGGGCTAAGGCCCATCACGATACTTACGGGCACCAAGGGGTGTCGCCATTATTATGCCCCTCGTCGAAGCCGGTTAGCCCGCATTTGTCCGTTATAAATTTCCTTATGGGAACCCATAAAACACCTGATTTTACTTCGGTAAGCGCGGCTCGTAGGTTTGTCCAGTCAAAGCACCCCGCGGACCCTTGACTTGCTAAACCGGGGACGCCCGGCGCGGCAGCAGCTTCGCTGGCTTTAGCAGACACAAAGCTCTACCCTGAATGCTCCCGAGTATTATTTTGTTATTACCAGCCAACGCCGGAAGAGCGATATCGGCCAGCCGACCGGCTACCAGCTGTCTCAGGGCAGTTACCCGTGGGCCATGCTGCCCGAGCTCGGTTATCCGCTGACTTCTTCAGTCCGCGGGGCAGCAAGTCACCCATGGCCGGCGACAATCTGACCAGCTGACCCACCCAGTGAGTATCTGCTTCGGGGCCGGCGCCACGACCCAGCAGAAAATCACCAATTCTCTCGCGTCCTAGCGCGTGAACCCGCACGACTGCGCGGCTAAAATGGCGAGTGCCGATAAAGGGCAAGGCTGGCTCCACCCCCACCGACGAGGAAAAGCCGCCGTCCAGCTCGGCCACATCGTTCCCTCCTGCTTAAAACCTGGCTGAAAGCGCTCGGGGCCATCCACCATGGGCTGCCCTTCCGGCTCCACTTAACCTGCACCGCCGGAGGCCTATTTCAGTCTTATGCCTCCGGCCCCTAATCAAAGTTGACCACCCTCTACTTTCTTCTATCATGAAACGAACCCTTCCTTTGTTCCGTCAATTTACCGCACCGACGTCGGTGGCGCTGCTGGCCGTGCTGGCTGCGTGCTCGAATAAGAAAACCGACGAGGCGGCGCCGGCTATACCCGCCACCATTACCATCAGCCGCCCGGCGCTCTACCCGGAAGGCCTGGCTTATGATGAGGCCAATGGCCGGTTCCTGGTCAGCTCCTTCACGGCCGGAGTTGTCGGGCAGGTAAAGGACGATGGGACTTACTCGGCCTTTGCCGACGATGCGCAGTTGGTTAGCACCACCGGCCTTTTCCTGGACGTACCCCGCAACCGTCTTTTGGTCGCCATAGCCGACCCCGGCGCTGGCAGCCGCACCGCCACTGCTACCCAAGGCAAGCTGGCGGCCCTGGCCAGCTACAACCGTAGCACCGGCCAGCGCTTAGCCTACGTCGACCTGAGCAGCCTGCGCCCCAACCTGCCGCATTTTGCCAACGACGTTGCCGCGGATAACCAGGGCAACGCCTACGTGACCGATAGTTTCGCGCCCATCATCTATAAAATCGATGCCCAGGGCACGGCTAGTGTTTTCTTAGAAGATAGTCGCTTGGCTGCCCCAGCTGGTTCCTTTGGCCTTAATGGCATTGTGTTCCATCCCGACGGTTACCTGCTGGTCGGCAAGTACGACGACGGCACACTGTACAAAGTGCCCTTGGCTAACCCCACGGCCTTCACCCGCGTGGCTACCGCTCAGGTGCTCGCCAGTGCCGACGGCCTACTATTAAGCGATAACAACACCCTGCTAGTGTCGGCCAATAGGCCCACCAACACCGTGTTTCGAATGCGCACTACCGACGGCTGGACCACCGCCACCGCGGCCGGCACCTTCGCCACTGGCGATGTCTTCCCTACCACCATGGCCCGCCGCGGTGCTGACGTGTATGTGCTACAGTCGCACATTGGGGCGCTGCTCAGCGGCCAGAACCCGCCTGTTACGCAGTTTGCCATTCAGAAGGTCACGTTCTGACGCCTTGGCGACTCTACCCAGGCCCGCCCCTCTGCTACGCTTAATGGGCCGCGTCCAGGCCATTGCGTATCCAGGGGAATAAGCTGAAAGCCCTGTTTTAACTTCTTATCTTCAGGCTAAATCCTCCCAACCGGTGGAGTGAAGAAATTGCAGTTCGGTCGAAGGTGGGATAAGTTACCAGAAAAATGGCTTATTCCATCGGTCTCAAGAAACTACGTTCGCGTATCTTCGCCTTCGTGACTTTATTAAGACCAAAGCCCATGAAAGGTGGTCGCGCTCGCGTCAGCACCCAGGGCCAGCAGTTGGCTCTTACAAGTCGACGCCTTGCCGGCCGCTTTTCAAGGCCGCGCTTTCTTCCGTTTCCTTCATGATTCATTTCACCGAATTCACCCTCGACAACGGCCTGCGCTGTATCGTCCACGAAGATTTTTCCACTCCCATGGCGGTGCTCAACGTGATGTACGACGTGGGCTCGCGCGATGAGGATCCGGACCACACCGGCTTCGCGCACTTGTTCGAGCACCTGATGTTTTCGGGTTCAGTTAACATCCCGAGCTACGACGAGCCGCTACAGCGCGTGGGTGGCGAAAACAACGCCTTCACCAGTGCCGACGTCACCAACTACTACCTCTCCCTGCCGGCGGCCAACCTCGAAACCGGCTTCTGGCTGGAGAGCGACCGCATGCTGAACCTAGCCTTCTCCGAGAATGGGCTGGAGGTGCAGCGCAAGGTGGTGGTCGAAGAGTTCAAGCAGACCTACCTCAACCAGCCCTACGGCGACGTGTGGCTCAAGCTCAAGCCCCTGGCCTACCGCACCCACCCTTACCAGTGGAACACCATCGGCAAGGAGATTTCGCATATCGAAAACGCGGTGATGGACGACGTACGCGGTTTTTTTCAGAAGCATTACGCCCCGCAAAATGCCATTCTGGTGGTGGCCGGCGCCGTAAGCGCCGCGGAGGTACGCCGGCTGGCCGACAAATGGTTCGGCCCCATTCCCGGTGGCCCGGCCTACCAGCGCCACTTGCCCGCCGAGCCCGCGCAGCAGGAAGCCCGCTACCTGCGCACCACGGCCCCCGTGCCGCTGAGTGCCCTGTACAAAGTTTACCACATGCCCGCCCGCGCCGACGACCGCTACCACGCCGTGGACCTGCTGAGCGACGTGCTGGGCCGGGGCAAGTCGGCTCGCCTGCACCAGCGCCTGGTAAAAGAGCAGGCCTTGTTCAATAATATCTCAGCCTCGCTCACCGGCTCGCTCGATCCCGGCCTGCTCGTCATCAGCGGCAAGCTGAACGAAGGGGTGGACTTATCGGCCGCCGATGCGGCGGTAGAGGCCGTGGTAGCGGAGTTTCTGGCCCAGGATGTGGATGCGCAGGAACTGGAAAAAGTAAAAAACCAAGCCGAAAGCAGCCTGGTATTTGGCGAAATCGATCTGCTGAACCGGGCGTTAAACCTGGCTTACAGCAAGCTGCAGGGCGACGCCAACCTGGTGAACGAGGAGAGCGGCCGTATTCAGGCCGTGACCGTGGCCGACGTGCGCAACGCAGCCCAAAGCGTGTTGCGCCCGGAAAACTGCAGCACGCTGTACTACGAAGCGAGGTAGCGCTCAAGCGCCGGCTCAGGGGCAGACAGCTCGGAAATAGTCCCAGCTCATCATGGGGTTCTTCTTCCAATGGGGCGGATTTACACGCTAAGGAATCGGAGGGTTTACCCTATTTGTTTAATAACACCCTACTTGTTGCGCCGGTTGGCCAACCAGTCTTTGTAATACTCCAGCGCGAAGGGTTGGGTATAGTTCAGCAGCCACAGGCTACCGGCAGAATGTAGGACAGGTGCAGGCTAGTGAGTAAGGCTAGGAGCAGAAAAAAGTTGATGGGGTTGGGTAGGGTTTAGGGTATGATGAGCAGAACACAGCTTCGTAGCTACCGGGTAGGGTGTTTAGGGTAAAACTTACGCTGGCTATAGCGCTTGATGGGGATGGGGCAAAAAAAACCAGTACCACCCCGGGCCGAAAGGCGGGGTGCACTGGTTGGTTTAGGAGGTATAGAGGCGAGGTAGTTTCAGTCAGAGGCTTCTCCTCAAGTTACTGAATCATCTGCACTAGTACGGCACAGTCCGGCAAAGTGCAAACGGGCGCGAAGGAGCACACCCGGTGCGATTCCAAGAGTAAGGCTATAACGTATCTTCCGTTTGGTGTCGAGCCGCTTGCTGCTGGTGCCGTATGCCCGTTGTAACTCTTTGCTCATCAAAGGAACGGTGTCTTTTGGGCACTACAATGGAGCGGGCAGAGTATTGGTAATTGTGGTGGCTTTAACTGGTGAGGCTTCTCAAAGGGCACAAAAAAAACTGCCGTTCGGGGGCGGGCCGTTTCGTCGGAAATGCGCTGTTACTGGAGTTTAGAAAACTCATCTACTTGGCGCGTTTCGTCTACTTGGCGCGTTTCGTAAACTTTGATTTGTAGACGAGTTTTGTAAACTCACAGGTACCGCAGTAGCTTGCCGGCACCTAGTAGCGGGCTGCTAGTGGTTTACCGAAAGGAGCGTTTAATGAAGCTTACTCGAGTTCATTCTTATGCGAGTAGTAGATAATGCCAAGTACCTCCTTCAAATGTTCCTCTACAAATAGAGCGCAATCGTCCTCCAGGCATTCGACTTCGATAAAATGGATATTAGCCAGCGAGCTGGCAGCCATTGCTTTTACAGTTTGTATCAGTCCCTCGTAGTATTCCTCTGTGATGTCTTGAGCGATGACGTCTTGAGCAGTGAGGTCCCAATCCAGTCCCAGACGGTTCTTATAGACCTCGTACAAAGAATAACGGGGCATTACAAAATCCGTAATAGCCGAATGGACCAAGTCTTGAATGAGCGCAAGTAGTTCTGGATTAGAAGAATCCCCCTTGGCCATTAAACAGCGCTACATCTTGTGAAATAGGCAGCATAAGAACAGGAAAGGCTATAAAGCGATAAGATAAGCGCCCTATTATAAGTATAGCCCGAAGGATAACCGAGAGTTCACGCAAACGGTGGTTCAAATTAATAGCCATTCAACATCCGCAGCAGTTTGGGAACCGTTGCGGCACTCCGTTGCTCCAGCTGCAGCAGCGCAGCGTACCACTTGGTTGGTTTGCCCCGGTAGGAGGTTTTGCGGCCTTTGCGGTACTGTTCTTCCCAAATCCTATCCACCGCGAAGTATCTGGCCAGGCCCCGAAACCGTTTTGCCTCAAGTCGGGAATCGTAGTAAAGGTGTTCCTGGGTAAAGGCTTCCCGGTGCGCGAAGATGCCGGTACCAGAACGCAGGTAGAGGATGGTAGCCCGCCGGCCCGTTTGGGGGCAAATCATGTAGGGGTTCTTCTTTGTATTGGGAGGACTTACACGATAAGGAGATAAATCCTCATTTTCACTATACCAACATAGATTTCGCAAGGAGTTTATCAAAAACAACAAAGGTGAGGAGCTGCACGCGCTGCGAGCCTAGCTCTGGTTTGGCAGTGAGGGCGTAATCCGGCGCAAACAGCAAGAGGAGCAGGCAGAAGCCGCCCGGTGCCTGACGCTGCTCACCAACTGCGTGCTGCTCTGGAACATGGTGTACATGCAGGAGGTGTTGCAGCAGCTCCAGGCGGAGGGTTATCCGGTGGACGAAGCCCACTTTGAGTACCTCTTGCCCAGCCGATACGAGCATATCAACCGGCTAGGCAAGTATTCCTTCGAGAATCCGGCGCAGGCCGGCCCGCTACATCGGCGGCCGCTGCGGCAACCGTAGGCATCGTTTAGAAGGGTAATTCCTTAGCGTGTAAATCTGCCCCGTTGGAAGAAGAACCCCATCATACGTGGTTTTGGATGATAGGCTGGGGATTTGTGGGGATTCCGCCGGGTAGTTTATTTTTTTGCCGAAGCTGCCGTAGGCGTAGAATTGTCGCGGCTAAGAGAGGTGTTGGTAGGTTTTTTACCGGAGGCGCGCCGGGTACGGTTGTCGTTATAGCCGCCGTTGCCGCTGTAGCCCACTTGCTTGCGCATGGCCATGCTGGGGGCTAAATAGTAATTGCCATCCTTGAGATCCTGCGAGACTCCCGCGCCATAAGGCTTGCCGGTATGTGGGTTGATGCTGGGAGCCCTGCGGGTCCGCCGGGGTGAATACAGCGCAGTTTTTTTTCGGGTCGCGCGGCGGGCCGGCTTGGTTTGGGCAGCCGCATCGCCTGAAATGAATGCGAGCAGCAGCACCGGAAAGATATAGCGGTACATATTGAGGATGAGATAAGTTAATGAATTAAGGGAATATTCAGGTTAGTTAGAGCAGTTTTGGGAAAAGAATTAAAAATGAAGAATTAAAAATCTGCTGGTCAATTTTTTAATTCTTCATTTTTAATTCCTAGAAAACGGTATACTGACTTAAGAACCCCTCTGAGTAAATACTGGGTCCGGACTACGGCAGCCCGGCTAAAAACGAATTGGCTTCCGTCATACGCATAGCTGCCAGGAGCGGGTATGCACGTATAACAGAAGCCAACAGAGAATGATTGAGCAGCTAGGGCTGAGCTTGCTTAAACCGGGTACGCACGGCGTTATTAGTTGCCGGGCGTGAGCGTCGTTTGTGGGCCGGCGGGCTTGCGGGCGGGGCGCACGCTGTACGGCACCATCCCTTTGCTGGTACGCACGTGCACCGGCATACCGGGAGCAGCATACACGTTGGCGTTGTCGATTTCGCCGCGGGAGCTTGCGGCGGGCGCGCCATAAGCGACGGCGTCGAAAGGAGCGGTAGCGGCAACAGCGGATTGTGAATCTTCTAGCGCGGGCCAGCCGTCATTTACGCGGGGGGTAGCAGGCATTGATTTCCGGGCCAGGCGGCGGGCCTTTCTGGCGGCGCGGCGGTCGGTACGGGCCAGGGCTTTCGCGGATTTAGCCGTCGTTTTGGTCGGGGCGACGGGAGTGGTTTGGGCGCGGGCCTCAGCGACCAGAAACAATGATAGAGCGAGCGTAACTACTGAACGGAACATGGCTGGAAGATAAATTAATGACTAGCTGTTTGAGCGAAAGACGAAAACCGTGCCGATTCCAGTTAGCGGAACCTAAACCACGCAAAAAGGCCCGGCAGACCCATTTTACTGAGTCGGCCGGGCCGTAGAATTGCTGGGCTAGCTCGCCCTACACGTCGAAATCGATCTTGGCAAAGTACTAAGGCTATGATAACTCAGGCCCTCCGCCTACCACCAGCATCAGCTACCAGCCCGAAGGCTCGGGAGCGGCCTTTTTGGGGCTTTTGCTGGGCGCCGACTTCCCGGAAGCAGGCTTGGTAGCGCTACCGGCTTTGGAACCAGTGGCGCCGCCGGAGCTCGAGGGAGAGCTAGCTGCTTCCTGGCCCTCTGCGTTGTTGCGGGCGCCCGATTCCGAGCCTGTACCCATGGATGGGACGCTGCCTTCGGCACTTACGAGCGTGGGCCCGGCGGGGGCCGCACGGTGGCGGCCGGCTTGATGGCGGAGGCGCCGCTCCCGGGCCGCTATGGCGTCGTTGATAAGAACGTTGCGGCCGCTTTGCATCATGACCGGCGTACCGGGAGCCGCCGACATGCCTTGGATTTGGGTATCGTTGCCGATACGGCCCCCGCCGCTATTGCCGGCGTCGGAGCTGGTGCCGGGCGTCGTCGAAACGGTACTGCCAGGGGTGGGCTCGGATTTAGCGGGCTCAGCTGGCATGGGCGACCCGGTATTACCGGCGTTTTGGGACTGGCCGTTGGTGGTGGCTTTCTTCGAGGTAGTTTTCTTGGGTGCGCTTTTTTTCGGCGTATCCCATCCGGAGCCGGGAGAGTCCCAGCCACCAGCCTGTGCGGCGGCGCTGGTAGCGAGCGCCGAGCTGAGCAATAAGGAGAGCAAAGTACGTTTCATTGTAGAAAGAGGGTTAAGTGATATGGTGGTTGGAGGAAGACGAGGTAGCCGCAATAAGTTCCGGGCCACTCGTGAATCGTTCAGCGAAGGCGGGCCGGTTGCCCTAACTTTGTAGCATATGATGCAGGAATCAATTGCTCGCCTCGCGGCCGAAATTACGTCAGCCGACCTTAGCAGCGCCGCCCACCTCGATGCGTTTCGCATCAGCTACCTTGGCCGCAAAGGTCGCCTGGCCGATTTGTTCGATCAGCTCAAAACAGTACCCTCCGACGATAAGCGCGCTGTTGGCCAGCAGCTTAACACCCTCAAGCAGCAGGCCCAGGCCCGCTTCGATGAGGCCCAGCAAGCCATCGCTGAGGCGGCCGATAACGCCCCGGAAAATCCTGATTTCGACTATACTTTACCGGCTGTACCTCAGGCCTTGGGTACCCGCCATCCGCTGAGCTTGGTACGCGAAGAAATGCTGCGCGTATTTGCGCGCATCGGCTTCGCCGTGGCCGAGGGACCGGAAATCGAGGACGACTGGCACAACTTCACGGCCCTCAACTTCCCCGAAAACCACCCGGCCCGCGACATGCAGGACACGTTTTTCGTGCAGAGCAGGACGGCGGCAGGTGAGGAAGTGAGCATGGCCGACGGCGAGGCCCGGGAGCTCCATTCTCCCAGCAGCTCGTCACCGGAGTACTTACTGAGAACCCACACCAGCACCGTGCAGGTGCGGGTGATGGAAACGGAGCCCCTGCCCATTCGCCGGGTGATGCCGGGCCGGGTGTTTCGCAACGAGGCTATTTCGGCCCGGGCGCACATGATGTTCCACCAAGTCGAGGGCATTTTCATTGACGAAGGCGTGAGCTTCGCCGACCTCAAGCAGACGGTGTATTACTTCGTGCAGGAGCTGTTTGGAGCGGACATCAACATCCGTTTCCGGCCCAGCTTCTTCCCCTTCACGGAGCCCAGCGCCGAAATCGACATTACCTGCCTCATTTGCAAAGGCGCGGGCTGTAACATTTGCAAGTACTCGGGCTGGGTCGAAATTGGCGGCTGCGGCATGGTAGACCCCGCAGTGCTCGAAAACGCCAAAATTGATTCTGATAAATACTCGGGCTACGCCTGGGGCATGGGCATTGAACGCATTGCCATGCTCAAGTACCAGATCAAGGACCTGCGGCTGTTCACGGAAAACGACCTGCGGTTCTTGCGGCAGTTCGAGGCGCTGTAGGAGCGCTTTTAGTTGAGCACTCTTTAGAGGCTGTTTGGGTTAGCAAAATTTAAGGATTCGCCGGATGTTGGCCAGATATAGCCAAGCGGATGCGCGAGCTGTGCATCGCTCGTAATCCTTTGACAATCTACGGTTCACGTTCAGCCAGGCAATCGTTCGTTCCACTATCCACCGCTTTTGATGCAAGCAGAAATTAGTCAATTGTTTGACGATCTGAGCCGGTTTTTCTACCCGAATTTGATACGCCAAGGCCAAGTGGTCGCGAAACCGGCCCAGGAACGTTCCGTCCACGTAGGCGACTTGCACGGCGTGCAAGAGCGGGTGGGCCGGGCCGTACCGGTCCCAAAACGCCACGCCGATGGCCCCGTCGTGCGGGTCGGCCGAAACGACCTGGGCCACCAGCAGGTTGCCCAGCGTGTCGACCACCACCAGCCGTTTCCGCCCCTTGATGCCTTTGCCCGCATCGAAGCCTACGGCTTGGGTGCTGGTGGGCGTGTTCTTGACGCTTTGCGTGTCCAGAATGACGGCGCTGGGACAGGGGCTTTTTTTCTCGCCTACTCGACAGTCCCCTACCAAACAAGCGGTTACCCGCTCCCAGGTGCCGTCCGTTTCCCACTTGGCAAAGTACTAGTAGAGCGTCTGCCAGGGCGGAAAATCGCCGGGTACGTCGCGCCAGACGCAGCCATTTTTCAGCACGTACAAAATGCCATTCACCACTTCCGACAACGGCCATTTGCTAGTACACTCCACCATCAGCAACGGCTCCAACCGCTGCCAGTCCCGAATGCCGACATCTGAACTGTACCGCTTGCGACCCATAAATGACTGGAATTTAGTTAGAACGCAAATCTAATCCAAACAGCCTCTTAGAGTTAGAGCCTGTTAAAATTTGCGAATAAGGTGTCGAATGCTGGCTAACTAGCTGGTTGCGTCGGCAGCGGCGGGCTACGTCCAAGTGGCGAAGCTGTTGGTCGAGCGCAACTCGTAGCGCAGCATCGTGCGCGTGAGAGGCGTTTCGCGCATGGCTGTGGCCAAACTGGCAAAAAAAGCGCAAGCGGCCAGCCCTCTGCTGCCGCGGCTGCGCCCGCAAAAAGCGCAACGCCGGCACTGATAAGCGTTGGCACTCGATGAGATGTGGACGTTCGGGGGCCAACGGCGGCGCAAAGTCTGGTTGTGGCGGGCCGTCGAGCGCGCCAGCCGGCGCGTGGTAGCCTGGGCCGGCGCGACGCGGCTACGGCCCGGCGGCCTGTGGTGGCCTCTGCCCAAGCGCTACCGGCGGCATTGCTGGTACTTTACCGACCTGTTTCCGGCCTATGCCCAGGCCTTGCCAGCCGGGCCGCATCGCAGTGCCCCAAAGGCGAAGGCCAAACCACCGTCGTCGAAGCCTTGAATTGCTCCTTGCGTCAATGTTGCGGCGTGTTGGTGCGCAAATCCTGCTCGTTCAGCAAAGCCTTGGCCATGCACGCCGCGCGAATTAAAATCTGTATTGACCAGCATAGCCAAAGAACCATCGCTAATTAGACCACCACTTTTTCAATGGTTTTCATAATAAGGGATAGGCATACAATAAAGTAACATTTTGTTTAAGTAGGTCAAGCTCCCCCGCTGTCATGCTGACGAAGGAATCATCTCTTCCGGACTCTATACCGAGGGATGTTTCCTTCGTCAGCATGACAATAGGTGGATAGCATTCTACAGTGATACTTTATTTCGTTCTCGTTCCTAAGGTTAAGGGTTTAGGCTTGGTAATTATTTTAATGATTCGCGGGTGGGTACCCAACGGAGGTTAGCGGGAGACTCGTCACGTACGTTACTGAGCTCGTATTGTGCTCACCCGGGTGCTTACAGGCCAGCCGCTGCCTGAGTAGTATCGAAGTAAATGACAGCATCTGTAAATTCGACCAAATTTACCTTGTCAAAGGTACTGCTATGATATTGCGGGGAATAACCGGCCCCCGTATTGAACATAGTGGTATTTGATAGAAACGACCGCAAGGTTGTCGGTGCATTGGCAGTACTCAGTACAAATCGCTTTAAGACCGCCTTGGTGAATAAGGCATTGAGAGAATTGCTAGGAGTGGTATTGGCAATTTGTACTGGCGTATAGCCACCGGCGTTAGCAACGGCTCTTATCTCTCCTTTCGTAAGCGCAAAGCTGATAATTCCGTACTGATTCTCGGCCTTACTACGAAGGTGATAACCCATCCTTACATATCGAGAATTTTCGTTTTGGTTGAACACGTGAGAATTATGGGCCCAAAGCATCGTTTTTGCTCCTGCCAGTATATTTTGTATATAGTATTCCGCACTTTCAGCCATCAATTTGTCGCGTTTGTTGTTTACAGCAATAAATTCTGCCGAAGTTTGTAATTCAGTAGGTTCAGTAGCGGAAGCGTAATAGTTTTCCGCCTTCTGAGCCACTTCTAGTAAAAAAGCCATTTCATTGAACTCAGCTTGAGAGGAAGCAGCAACGTAGGCTTCTTTGTTTTGCTGCAATCTGGTTTTTGCTGCTTGGATTGCTTGCCGATATGCGCCTTTTTCCGACTCAGGGAGCTTATGGTACTCAAAAGCTACGTACTCAAGGCTAGAAGTGTACCTTTTCAAAGTAGCAAGGGTAGATGACCAATTAGGGGCATCATTTACCCGAGTGAGATAGTTTTCCAGGACAGCATAATTATTGGAGGTAAAATACTGAATATCAAATCCAAAGAAGTATATTTTATCCGGATGGTTTAAGTTATAATTCCGCATCCAATTAACAAGGGCTAGCACTTCTTGGGTTGCCCAGGGGTTTAGTAGCACCTCATTTATTTCAAGCCTACGACCCTCAAAGATTATATCCTGCCCCTGGATATAACGATTGATAAAATAGCCGCGAAGGTAAGGTGTTTCAAAGCCAATGGCTTTATAATTATGATTTTTTACTCCATAAGCAAAAAGCCGGTGTTTCATCTCAAAACATTCTTTAGACCCGTGAGATACCTCACCTAAACCCACCATTTTGGACCTGCTAAGCAAAGCATCGAAAGTAGCTAAATCATTCTCAGGTAACGAAGGACTGCTGCCTTGAATGGGAATAGCTACTTGATTCAGTTCCGTAAGAGTTTCCGCTGAGGGCGCTACGCCCTCCTGCTCTTTTTTACACGCCGACAGGGCCAGCAGGCCTACTAGTACGGCAAGCCGCGTTTTTGTTCTTATAGCCATTTTTTCAGGCAGTTAATAGGTGAATTAGGTGAGATGGCAGTCTAGCGAAATAGCGTTGATTCAGTGGTGGTGTCGAAGTAAATAAGTACGTCGTACGCTTCCCCTAAATTTTTAGAGCCATAACTCTGCTCCGGGTATTGCTCTATGTACCCAGCGTCTACTTCTAATACCAATCTATCAGCAAAGAGCCAGCTGTGTAATGAAATAGTAGTGGGTACTGCCTTGGTAGACAGGAAGAAGTTTTTAGGAGTAGCCCGGTGAAGCAGTGCATTGGAAGAGGCACACAAGGGTTCGCCTGCCTGCAAAGCCTTCCTTTCTCCATAAGTTACCTGGTTGTTGGCACCTACTTTTATCTCCACGGCGTTGAAACGTCCGGTAGCAAATGCGAAAGCCAGAATTTGATAGGCTTCTCCCAGGGCATTTTTTAAATGCCAGCCTTGTCTTTGAACTCCGTCCGAGCTAGTCTTGCCTACGTGCTCATTGTGTGCCCATAAAGCTATTTTGCAGTTAGTGCCTACATGGGTTTGAATCCATTGGGCATTTTCGGCCATGGATTTATCTCTAACATTAATAAAATGTAAAGGCTCTGCATCTCTATAAAGCTCTTCGGCTTGCTTGAGCACTCTGACAGTTTGCAGCGCTTCCTGATAAGTGCGGTTGTCGGACTTGCTCAAATAAGCCGCTTGCCGACCAGCCACGTAGTCGTATACCTGCTGCAAGCGCTGGCGAACATTGGCGTTGAAAGCCTCCTCGGTATTTCGATAGTTGTCCGGCCCGATGTCCTTGAAAGGCTTATACAACTCAATCATTTGGGGAAGCCACGCTGGATCAACCTGCTGGATGTATTCTTCCAGTAATGCGAAGGAAGTGGCGTACTCATTTAGGTCAAACCCGTAAAAATAAATTTGGTCTTCAGGTGACTTGCCTGCATTGTACGTCTTCATCCACTCAATCAGTGCCGCTACTTCCTCGGCTTTCCATATTCCATAACTCCCTTTTTTAAGTACTTCCTTTGCGTTACCGCCTGTTCCCTGGGTTACGTATCGGTTGATGTTGATCCCATCGCCCCAGGACATTTCAAAGGCGATGGCTTTGTAGCCGTGCCGGGTGACCATGTAGCGAAACAGGCGGTCTTTCATTTGAAAAAATTCCTTCGTGCCGTGCGTCGCCTCGCCCATTCCTACGATCTTGGCGTTTCTTAGCATCGGGTCTAGCGGGGCCAAGTCGGTAGGGGAGGCCGCCGGGTCGGCGGTGGTAAAGGGAATGGCGTACTGGTTTACCTCGGCAATTACCTGCTGCTGCTCCTGGGTGAGGGTGCAGGTGTCGGGCCCAGGGGCTTCTTTATCTTTTTTACAAGCTGTGAGCAACAAACCTGACATACAACTGGCGTATAATAAGGCTTTGAAAGCCGCTCTTGCTGTCTTTTTCATAGTTCAATGAAGTTTTCGTTACTGATTGTTGCAGACAATGGTGCTGCTTGGGGATACCAGCATTTATGATTCCAGGGTCTGGATCGGCAATACACGCTAACTAACGGCTTGAAAAAGGGCTTGGATATACACAAAGAGAGGATTTGGATAAACGAGTTCTTTTTTTTAATGAACGCTTCGCTCAGCGAGCTGAACCCAGTTCATCCAATTTATCCGTTGTTTACTTAATTTCATTCGTGTAAGTAGGTAAATCACCGACCTTTGTGCAGGTATACCCTGATTGATCAGAGACTCTCTCCAAGATCTCCAAGATCTCCAAGATAAGCATCTATGAAGATAAAGACCATTTGGGTCCGAATAGGAATAAACCTGGCCGCCTGGGTGCTACCAATCGGGTGGATGTCGTTCAGCGGTGCTTCTTTTAATCTATATAGCTTTGGAGAATATTTTACATTGCTTTTTCTCGTGGGTATTATCTTGATGCCACCGATCTACTTCAACAATCTTTACCTCATTCCTTGCTTGCTTTCCCGGAGAAAATACGGGCGCTACCTGCTTGCCTTGCTGCTGACGCTGTTGGCCTACGCCCCCGTAGCCAAGGTTCTGGCCGTAATCCTGGCCAGCCGTGCCCACGGAATGATTGTTTTAAGCAGCTCTTCCTACGTAGCCAACGTAGGGGGCTTGGCATTTGTCATCCTCATCAGTACCATTATCAAGCTATCCACGGGTTGGTTTTTGCAACAACGTAAAATCGAACAGTTAGAGAGTCAGCAGTTGCGTTCGGAGCTCACGGCGCTGCGCAACCAGTTGAATCCACACTTTTTGTTCAACACGCTCAACACCCTTTACGCCTTGACGCTTACCCACTCCCAAACCGCCCCCGAGGTAATACTCAAGCTCTCCCATATTATGCGCTACGTGGTTTATGAGTGTGAACGGGAGTGGGTACCCTTAAGCAAAGAAATCAAGTACATCGAGGATTTCGTGGATTTGCAAAAGCTGCGCTGCGGCAACCGGGCCCACATTGAACTCTCGGTGGAAGGCTCGCCCCACCACTTGCAGATTGCCCCCCTGATTTTGATCACCTTCGTGGAGAACGCCTTCAAGCACGGCGTAAAAAACGAGTACAAGCGTACCTTCGTAACCATTCACCTATCCGTACAAGACCAGACGCTGGCCTTTTGCATCCGCAATAGCCTGCCTCCCTCCGACCCTACTCATCAGCCGGGCATCGGCTTGCGCAACGTCCGGCAACGGTTGAATTTGCTCTACGGTGCGGGCCACAGCCTTGCCATCACCACGCCAGCATCCGTGTACCAGGTGCAACTCACCCTCCAACTTGCCAGCCATGAAAATTAATTGCCTGGTTGTGGATGATGAACCGTTTGCTCACACGGTCATCGAAGAGTTTAGCCGGAGCCTGCCCTTATTGCACCTCCTTAACGGGTGCTTTCACGCCCTGGAGGCCATTGAAGTGATTCACACCCAAGCCATTGATATTATTTTCCTGGATATTGATATGCCCAAAATTTCGGGCCTCGAACTTATCCGAACACTGCCGGTGAAGCCGCAGATCATTCTTACTACAGCTTACAGTGAATACGCATTGGAAGGCTTTGAACTGGATGTCTGTGATTACCTGTTAAAACCTTTCAGCTTTGAGCGGTTCCTGAAATCCGTTAACCGAGCCCTTAGCCGGTTACCACTGGCTTCGCCCGTAGAAGAGAGCCCAGCAACCGACCATCTACTGCTCAAGGCGGGTAAACAGACCCACCGGATCTATTTTTCGGAGATTTATTACGTAGAGAGCTACGGCAGCTACGTAAAGGTACACTTGAAAGACCGCCTGATCGTTTCATTGGACTCGATCAAAAACCTCGAGGCGCTGCTTCCTCCCCAATCGTTTGTCCGGATTCACAAATCGTACTTGATTGCCTTAGACAAAGTGGCAACGATAGCAGCCAATTACGTTGTAATCAACGGAGCCAAGCTGCCCGTGGGCGCTGTCTACAAAATGAATCTCACCAAAATGAAGTAAGTACTGGGTGCTGGTGATAGCTGAAACCCTAAAAATTGGGGTAGGAAATTACCCGGATGAGATAAAATATCCAGAAGCGGTGCACGGCGCTCAAATACGAAGCCGAAGGAAAGGGGCAATAGTTAATAATCTCTTTACTGGTAGTCCAACCCATCACTTCGACGGGGTCGCCCTTTTCCTCATCTGACCAAAGATGTACGAAACGGACCTGACTAATTTCCAGTGGCAAGTTATCCAAGAAATTGTACCTGATACGCGCCGCCGCAAGCCCTCGCTGCGTGTGATTGTCAATGGGTTACTCTACTTAACCAAGAGTGGCTGCCAGTGGCGGCTCTTGCCACGTGAGTTTCTGCCTTTCCCGCTGGTCTACTATTATTTCCGGCGCTGACAGGCCGACGGGCGCTGGGCCCGGCTGAACCAGGCGCTGGTGCGCCGCCACCGGCAACGGGCCGCGCCCTCCCAGCAACCGAGCCCGCGCGTGGCCGTGCTCGACGCGCAATCCATCACATGCAGCGAGCGGGGCGTGGTGGACAAAGGCTTTGACGGCCCAAAAAAATCCAGGGCCGCAAACGCCATCCCGTGGTCGACACCGGCGGCTTGCTGCTGGCGGGCCACGTCGGGCCAGCCCACGAAAACGACCGGGTCGGCTACGACGGCCTGCCTCTGACCCAGTGGACCCGCGACCACTGCGGCTGGCGGCTCGAAACGGCCCCCGGCCTGACCGGTAGAGGCCGCTTTACGCCCGTGCCCACCCGCTGGGTGGTCGAGCGCTCCATCAGCTGGTTGCAATGGGACCGGCGCCTGAGCCGTGGCTACGAATCCGAAACAACTGCGGCCGAAGCAACGATGTACTTATCTTCGACACCTTATCCGCAAATTTTAACAGGCTCTTAGGCTATGTCGCTTTTTTCGTGGTTCACTAAAAAGCCGGCCGAGCAGCCGCCATCCCCGATTCGGGAGTTTCTTTTTGGTGATGTGCCCATTCTGGAATGGCCCAGACCTGAATCTTCAGTCCGAACGGAAATGCCCTGGGTCTTATTTGCCAAGGCGCAGGACGCCCAGCACTCGGGCGATGCGGTCGGGGCCATCCGCGCCCTGAACCAAGTGCTCGAGACGCCCGGGCTGGAATCGCGGCAGTACCTGCAGGCCTGGCACTTTTTGCGGGCCCTGGGCCAGCAGCCCGCCGCGGCCGAAGCCAAACGCGTGTTCGGCGTGGTGCTGGAAGTGGCCCTCGACGGCGGGCTTGACCTGCTGGCGGCTTATGAAGACAATTCGGCGCGCTACTTCAACTATAGCGGGGCCGCCGTAGTGTGGGAAGGCGGCACCGACCTGGAGAATAGTCCGATTCAGGCACTGCTGGCGGCGGCTCGGCCGGTAGCCGTCGCCATTGGCCCCTGGGAAGAAGCTCGCTTGCCCGCGCCCGCCGCCGGCTTGGCCCGCATCAACATTCTTACGCCCAGTGGCCTGCATTTCGGCCAAGCGCCGTTCGCTACGCTATTTCAGGACCCCATGGGCGGCCCGGTACTGCTCCGGGGCCAGGAGTTGATGCAGGCGCTGATGGACCTTGCGCCGCCAGACGCCGGCTCCACTTCGGCTTCCTAAGCCGGTGCTACCGGAACAGTTGCCACTTTCGCCTCTGCCTGGGAGGGCCCGGGGCCGGTGGTGCGCACGGCATAGCCCGGACGTAACCACTGGTGGGGACTGGCTGCTTCGTAAATTTGTTAGCCTGAGAAGACTGGCCACGCCTGGCGCATTTTACTCAGGTTTTTATTTCAGCCCCGGCTACCCTTTCGAAATTCGCTGAATTGGGGCGGAGTTCGACAAAACCGTGATTCATGAAGGTTAGAAACCAGACCACCAACAAAGTAAACGTCATCACCCTGGGCTGCTCCAAGAACCTGGTGGACAGCGAAGTGCTCATGGGCCAGCTGCAAGCCAACGACTTCACCGTGACGCACGAAGCGGAGAAGTCCGACGCGAACATCGTTATCATTAATACCTGCGGCTTCATTGACAACGCCAAGCAGGAAAGCATCGACACCATCCTGCGCTACGCGGATGAGAAAGAAGCCGGCCGCCTCGAGAAACTCTACGTAACGGGCTGCCTCTCGCAGCGCTACAAAGACGAGCTGGAGGTGGAAATCCCGCAGGTGGATGCCTACTTCGGCACGCTGGAGCTACCTCAGATGCTCAAGGTGCTGAATGCCGACTACAAGCACGAGCTGGTTGGGGAGCGCCTCATCACCACCCCCCGACACTACGCCTACTTTAAAATTGCGGAAGGCTGCAACCGGCCCTGCTCGTTCTGCGCCATCCCGCTGATGCGGGGCAAGCACGTGGACCGGCCCATCGAAGATCTGGTAAAGGAAGCCCGCCGCCTGGCCGGAATGGGCACGAAAGAGTTGATTCTCATTGCCCAGGACCTGACCTATTACGGCTTGCAGGCTTACGGCGAGCGCCGGCTGGCCGACCTGCTCCGCCACCTCTCCGACGTGAACGGCATCGACTGGATTCGGCTGCAATACGCCTACCCCTCGCAGTTTCCGCTGGACGCGCTGGACGTGATGGCCGAACGGGAGAATATTTGTAAGTACCTCGACATGCCCTTGCAGCACGGCTCCGACCACATGCTGAAAACCATGCGCCGCGGCATCACCAAACGCCGTACCGTGGAGCTGGTGGATACCATTCGGCAGCGGGTGCCAGGCATTGCCCTGCGCACGACGCTCATCGCGGGCCACCCCGGCGAGACCGAGCAGGACTTCCGGGAGCTGTATGATTTCGTGGAGCAGACCCGCTTCGAACGGCTGGGCATCTTCACGTACTCGCACGAGGAAAACACCCACTCGCACACGCTCGTCGACGACGTGCCCGCCGAGCTGAAGCAGGCCCGCGCCGACGCCATCATGGAGCTGCAACAGGGCATCTCGATGGAGCTGAACGAAGCGCGGGTGGGCCAGACCTACAAGGTGCTGTTCGACCGCAAGGAGAGCGGCCACTTCGTGGGCCGCACCGAGTTCGACTCGCCCGAAGTGGATAATGAAGTGCTGGTGCCGGTTGAGCGCGACACCTTTGTGCGCCTGGGCGACTTCGCGAACGTGAAGATTACCGCGGCCACGGACTTCGACCTATACGGCTGCCTCGTGTAAGCAGCTAAGCAGCACGAGGACAGTACGCTACCTCATGACCAGGCCCATTAGCCGCGGTAGCTGCGCGCCACCCCAAACCAACGTTTCAGACGAGCGAGCTTCGTCTGAAACGTTGGTTTGGGCAGCCGATTGAGTTGAACCGGCAACTTTTGGGGGCGCGCCGGGTTTTGTGCGGACTTTTGCCGTGCGTACTCGTCGGTCCGCGCCCCTACCTTATGCCCACCACCTGTAGTACCCTCCCCTACGCCGAAACCGGCGCTTTCTCCGGCCTGCTGACGGATTACCTGGCCCAAAAGCCCGCGTTGGCTACTTTCTATAACCGCTTTCCCACGCTGGAAAGCTTCGCCGCTCAGATTGAGGAGAAGCAAGCGGCTTACTCGCCCCAAGCCCGCCAGCTCTTAGTGGCAGCCCTGTGCGACCAGTACCGCCCCCTTGATAGCTCACAACCGAGTGTGTCGGCGAACATTCAACTGCTGGAGCAGCCCACCACGTTTACCGTGACTACCGGGCATCAGCTTAACCTGTTTACGGGGCCGCTGTATTTTATCTACAAAATCGTGTCGGCCATTAAGCTGAGCCGCCAGTTGAAGGACGCCTATCCGCAGTATGATTTCGTGCCGGTGTACTGGATGGCCACCGAAGACCACGACTTTGCCGAAATCAACCACTTTTCCCTGTTCGGCAAAACGTATTCCTGGGACGCGGCCAATACGGGCGGACCCGTGGGGCGGCTCCCGCTCGACGGTTTTGCTGAGCAGTTCTTAAGCCAGCTGCCCCCCGAGGTACCGGCGGCTTTCCAGCAGGCTTATGCCGAATCGCAAACGCTGGCGGAAGCTACGCGCAAGCTGGCCGATACGCTGTTTGGGGAGTTTGGCCTGGTGACGCTCGACGCCGACCGGCCCGCGCTGAAGCAGGCCTTGGTGCCCCTGCTCGAAAAGGAGATCAAGGAGCAGGCTTCTAATGCCGCCGTGCAGGCAACTAATACCCGGCTGACGGACGCGGGCTACAAGCCGCAGGTGTATTCGCGGCCCATCAACCTGTTTTTCATCACCGATGAGGGCAAGCGGGAGCGGCTGGAACCCGATACCAGCGGCGCCGACTGCGTGGAGGTGACCATCCGCAACACGGCCCGCTGCCACAGCCAGCAGGAGCTACTAGCCCTGGCCCGGCAGCACCCGGAGCAGTTCAGCCCCAACGTAGTGCTACGGCCGGTGTACCAGGAAATCTTGCTGCCCAACCTGGTATACATCGGGGGCGGGGCCGAAGTAGCGTACTGGTTTCAGCTGAAGGACGTATTCGCGGCGTTTGGCGTGCCTTACCCAATCGTGCTGCCCCGCAACTCGGCCATGTACATCAGCCGGGCCAACGCTGGCAAGCTGAAGAAGCTGGGCCTGAGCGGGCGCGAAATTTTTAAGCCGCTGCCGGAGCTCAAGAAGCAGGTGGGGGCCACCCTGGGCCAGGAGGAAATCAGCCTGCAAGACCAGCAGCAGGCCCTGGCTGCCGCTTTCCAACAGGTGCAGGACCTGGCCCAGCGCCTCGACCCGACGCTGGTGCGCACCGTGGCGGCCGAAGCTCAGAAAGCCGCCGCCGGCCTCACCGCTCTCGAAAAGCGCCTAAGCAAAGCGGCCGAAACTAAGCACGAAACGGCGTACACCCAGCTCGCCGCACTCAAGGAAAAGCTCTTTCCCGGGGGAGGACTGCAGGAACGCAGTGAGAACGTGCTCAGCGTGCTGATTAACAACCCGGAATTCATCCGACAGCTGCTGGACGCGTTTGAGCCGCTCGCCCTGGAATTCACGGTGCTGGAGGAAGAATAAGCTGCGAGCCAGGTCCTATCATTGCAGAAGATGCCCTGAGTAAACATGCGCTTCACCTGGCTAATGATGATCTTCCTTTGCATTTCTGTACCAGGTATCGTGCGGGCGCAAGCGGCTTTTTCAGGCTTGGTGGGGACGGCTCCCATTGAGTTGGTACTGGGCTATTATGAGCCTGAAAGTGAAGCAGGTGGGGTGTATGCCTACACAAAATACCATACGCCCATTGCGCTGAGCGGCACGTTGAAGGCCGGGGTGCTGACCCTGACCGAAAAAGATGCCCTTGGAAAGCCATCGGCAACTCTGACGGTGCCGGCCTTTGCCGTTAATCACGGTGCTCTCACCGGAACCTGGAAAAACCTGGCTACTGGACGCGAGCTGCCGTTAAAACTCAATCAGCGTTTTATAATGGAATCGGGGGAGAGCGTGAGTTGGGAAAAGCGCGAGCTTATGCAAGCCAGCTCCCTGCCAACCATATATTTTAGGCTGGTCACCACCAAATCAGCGGCTGATACTTATCCTCGCGTAAGGGGTGTGAAGTTGCTGGATAAAAAGACCGACCGATTACTGCAGGAGTTTAGCGTTAACTGCCAGTTGCTGGGCCTTAATAACGTGGATGTGGATGACTACAATTTTGACGGCCTCGCAGACTTTTCGGTGTACGAGGCGGGCTCTGCCGGGCCAAATACTACGAGCCTGTATTTTTTGTACAACCCGACCACAAAAAGATACGCTAAAAGCAGCTTTTCGGGCACTTCGCTGGAGTTTGACCATAAGAAGAAGCACATTTATGAACGGAGCTCATCTGCTGCCGGCTCCTACGTTACCACGGCGACATATGAGGTGGTGCGTAACCGGATGGTGCTAGTGGCTAAGCATTGCTATGTGTTGGACCCTGAACGCCACAAGCTGGTAGAGCGCAAGCTGAGCGCCTGCGAATAACACGTCACGACCATGTCGGCTAAAGCCATCCTGCGCCGCGCTGCTTTAGCCCGCCGCCAAGCCTTACCAGCGACCGAAGTAGCCCGCCGGAGCGCCTTGCTTAGCGAACAGTTGTTCCGGCACTTCCCCGTGGCCGAGTGGCGCTGGCTGCATGTATTTCTGCCCCTGGCCAAACGCAACGAGCCCGATACCTGGCTGGTAATCCGCCGCATTTGGGCGGAAGCCCCGGCCGTGCGCCTGGCCGGGCCGGTAGTACAACCCGATGGCGCTTCTCTCAAACACTACGAGCTAACGCCTGACACCCCCCTCCACGAAAACCGCTGGGGCATTCCAGAGCCCCTGGCGACGGCCGCGGAAATTTCGCCAGCCGTATTAAGTGCCGTGCTGGTGCCACTGCTAGCGGTTGATGAAGTGGGGCACCGCGTGGGCTACGGGGGCGGGTTTTACGACCGTTTCCTAGCCCAATGTGGGCCGAATACCCAATTCATCGGGCTGTGCATTCTGGATGAGGCACCGCTGGCTAGCATTGCTGATGTGCAGCCGACAGATGTACCCCTGCATGCTTGTTTAACCCCAAGCCAGGTGTGGCACTTTTAATGTGGCCGTTTTCTGGCGGCCTGGGCCGCTAAACCATCTGTTACAGTAAAATAACGCGGTTGCGAAACCGGTTGGCGGGCTCGTGTGCCGCTTCCTGGAGCTTCGATAAATTATTTTTTAATCTAATTTTAATTTCGTTGCAATAATCTGCTCGAGAGTCGCGTTATTTGCGTACCTCTCACCTAAAAAGGATGGAAATTATGGCAGAAATCCAGCAAAATCCGGCCCGAACGAGCAAAGGCGGCAGGCGACGAGTAAAGAAGATGTCGACTCGCATCGACATGACCCCGATGGTGGACCTGGCTTTTCTGCTGCTCACCTTCTTCATGCTCACCACTTCCTTCGCCAGGCCCTACACCATGGAGCTGAACCTGCCGGCCAAACCCAAGACGGAGGCCGACATCACGCACGACGCCCTGACCATTATCCTGGGCAAAGGGCACCGCGTGCATTACTTCTTCGGGCTCAACTCGCCCCAGGACCGGTCCAGGCCCCCGGTGGCACTCCGGACCACCTCTTTTGCTCCCGACGGCATCCGGCTGGTGGTGCTAACCTGGCAGCAGGAAGTCCCCAGCCTGGTGGTGCTGATCAAGCCCAGCGCCGATTCCAAGTACCAGGACATGGTTGACATCCTGGATGAGATGAGCATCACCAAACAGAAAAAGTACGCCCTCGTCAAGCTTACCCAAGCCGACCTCACCCTCCTCAAAAATAATTCGCTATGATGACTAATGCTCAGTTGGCCACGGCCAGCCTCAACGACATCATTTTTGATGGTCGCAACCGACACTACGGGGCCTACGAGCTCCGCCTGCTTTACCGGCGCCACGTTACCCGGGCCCTGGCCATTGCCACCACCGTATGTGCCCTGCTGATAGCGTCTCCGCTGGTGGCCAAGCTGCTTAAGGACAAAACGCCGCCGGCACCCCCTAAGATAAATAAAGAACTAACCCTCATCGCGCCCCCTCTCGACCCGCGGGTACTTCCACCACCCCCCGTGGTCCCGCCCCCCGCCGCCCCCGGGACCCAGCCGCCTAGAGCATCCACCATCCGGTTTACCCCGCCGGTAGTAGTGCCCAATACGCAACCCACGGAAGACGTACCCGACCAAGCGGCCCTGGCTAATGCCCACGTTTCCACCGTTACTCACCAAAGCACCAGCGAGGCCGATCTGAGCGAACTGGAGGTCGTAGAAGGACCTAAAAGCGTCGGTGAAACGGTAGATACCAAAGTCTACATCTCGGTTGAGCAGATGCCCGAGCTACCCGGCGGGGGCGGGCAGATGGCCATCGTGGCCGCCATTCAGCGCGCCGTGAAGTACCCGAGCCTGGCCCTACGCAATGGGGTAGAGGGTAAGGTCTTCGTCAGCTTCACGGTAGACCCTAAGGGCGAGGTTATCGACGTAAAAATCGTGAAGGGCTTGGGCTCGGGCCTGGACGAAGAGACCGTACGCGCCATCAAGAGCTTGCCCAGGTTCATCCCCGGTAAGCAAAACGGCCGCGAGGTCAGTGTGTCGTTCACCGTGCCCGTTACCTACCAGATCCAGTAAGCTTACCCCCGGCCCTACTCCGCCAGAAGTCTACGGACTCCGCGCATACGCCTGACTCTGATAGTGGCCCGGGCGTTTCTGTGGCTGACCGTGAGCCCCCCCAGAAAAAGTACCCATTCGTCGGGCTTGGATTATCCAAGCTGACCTCACCCCCTCAAAATTAATTTGTTATGATGACCAATGCTCAGCTGGCTACGGCCAGCCTCAACGACATCGTTTTTGATGGTCGCAACCGGCAGTACGGGGCCTATGAGCTCCGCGTTCTGTACCGGCGCAACGTCACCCGGGCGCTCGGCATTGCCACTACTATGTGTGCTCTGCTGATGGCGTTTCCGCTGGTAGCGAAGCTGCTCAAGGACCCGACGCCCGCGGTAGTCCCAACGGTGGTACTTGCCAATCCTACTGATTTTGACATACCGATAGCGGTGCCCGAAAAGGTGGTGCCACCACCTCCCGTGGTTAAAACACCGGCGCCACCGCCCCAACCATCCACGGTTAAGAATTTGGTGCCGGTAGTGGTAGAAGATAAAAAAGCTCCTCTGGATAATGAGGTACCCGATCAGAAGGAGCTGGAAGGAAAGGAAAGTGGCCAAGAAAATCTAAAGGGCGACCCTAATGCCAAGCCCAGTACGGAGCCTGAGCCTAAAGGCCCAGGAGAAGGCGACCCCATCATCCCCGGGCCACCGCCGGCCCCATACACCTACGTGGAGCAGATGCCCGAACTGCCCGGCGGGGGTGGGCAGACGGCCATTGTTGCCGCTATTCAGCGCGCCGTGAAGTACCCGAACCTGGCTCTACGCAATGGGGTAGAGGGGAAGGTCTTCGTCAGCTTCACGGTAGATCCCAAAGGTGAGGTCACCGACGTAAAAATCGTGAAGGGCTTAGGCTCAGGCTTGGACGAAGAGACCATACGCGCCATCAAGACCCTGCCCCGGTTTATCCCCGGTAAGCAAAACGGCCGGGAGGTGAGCGTGTCATTCACGGTGCCCGTCACCTACCAGATCCGGTAAGCCTACGTGCCGCAACCACCCTGCCGGAAGCTCCCGGACTTCGCTTAACGGCGGGGTTCGGGAGCCTTTATGAGCTAACCGCGACAGAGCAGAAATCCAGCGGAAGCGGCTGGCGACGAGAAGCGGTAGCCTCGCATTAACATGACCTGAGTAGTGAACGTGGCGTTTCTGTTGCCCACAATGAGCCCGTACCGAAAAAGTGCGTGCCCGTCAAGCTTACCCAAACCGGCCTCACCTTCCTCAAAAGGAATTCGCTATGATGACTAATGCCCAACTGGCCACGGCCAGCCTTAACGACATGGTTTTTGATGGTCGCAACCGGCAATACGGGGCGTATGAGCTTCGCGTTCTGTACCGGCGCCACGTCACCCGGGCCCTGGGCATCGCCATCACCATGTGCGCCCCCCTGGTAGTGTTTCCGCTGGCAATGAAGCTCAGGAGCAAGGCGCTTACGGCAGTTCCAACAGTGGTCATCGCTAAGCCTAACGTTATGGGCATGCTACCAATAACGCTCGAAGAGGTAGTGCTGCCCCCGCCTGCGACCAAGCCACTGGTGGTACCGCCCGAGTCGTTTACGGGCAAGGCTTTGGTGCCCATCGTGGCAGCAGATAAAGTAGTGGTAGAAAACAAAAAAGCTCCCGGGAAGAATGGAGTGCTCAACCAAGCGAAACCGGAAGGAAAAGCTATTAGCAATAAGAATAGCGAAGGCGACCTTTATAGCGGCCCGAATTTGAAGGTGGGCCTGGAGCCTAAAGGCATAGAATGCAGCGCGCCCATCGTCGACGTACCACCCCCTCCCCTCCCGTTCCTCATTACAGAAGTGCTAAATGTGGATCCCGTTTATGAAGGGTGTGTTCTTCCCCCCGAAGAGAGGGAACTAACAATAGGGTGCGATTTATTCGATGACCCGCCAGTGTGCATGTTTCCCGTGGAGCAGATGCCCGAACTACCCAGCGGGGGCGGGCAGATGGCCATCGTGACCGCCATTCAGCGAGCGCTGAAATATCCGCGTCGGCCTCTGTATAATCGATTAGAAGGCAAGATCTTCGCCAGGTTTACGGTAGATCCTAAAGGCGACGTCACCGACGTAAAAATCGTCAAGGGCCTGGACCCGGGGCTGGATGAAGAGACCGTACGCGCCATCAAGAAACTGCCCAGATTTATCCCCGCCAAGCAAAATGGCCGCCAGGTCAGCGTGTCGTTCATCGTGCCCGTTACCTACCAGATCCAGTAAGCTTACCCGCTGCAAATAGCCCTGTGAGAATCCTCCGGACTTTGCCTAGCGGCGGGGTTCGGGGGCTTTTAGCTGCTCCTCCACCTTGGTAATGCGGGCCTGGCTCCAGGGGGCAATGCTGACGTGCACCCGCAATGGATGCCGCTGGCCCGCCTCTTCCAGGCGCAGGCCGCTGCCTTCGGGCACGTAGTAACGCTCCAGATTGAAGCGCAGAGTGAAAGAAGTACGGTACACATCCGTCACCCAGGCGCGCAGCACGGCCTGGTTGGCGGCGGGCTGGGGAGCTTTGGCGTACACGCCCACCGTGGTGCTGAGGCTGTCGGGGCCAGGAGCCAGCAGCACGAATACGCCCTGGCGACGGCGCGGCGGGCCCGCCTCGTCGTGCCACAGGCGCAGGGGCGTTTCGCTGATGTGGTAGTGCAGGCGTACGAAGTCGCCGTACAGCAAATCGCGCGGGTCGACGGGCGTAGTTGCCAACACGATATGCTGGCCCAGCGCAGCCGTGGCGTAGCCCGCACCGGCTACGCCCAGCACGTAAAGCACTTGTGCCGCTACCAGCAAGCGAGCCAAGAGCCGGCGGCGGGCCGGCGCGGAAGACCAGGTCAGCAGGTCAGACATTGAGCGAGGAGGTTTCCGAAGGTGCCGGAGGAGTAATGGGTGGCGTACCCGCTTGCTGGGCCACGGGCGGAGCCGCCGCGGCCAGCACCTGCGCATTGCGGCGGCGCAGATACCAGCTCAGGCCCAGCAGCAGCACGCCCCCAAGCAGGAAGAACAACGACTTGTCCAGAAAAGCCCAGGTTAGCTTGAAGTAGGCAACCATAGTAGCGGCGACGAACAGCACCGCGCCAATGGTAAGTTGCCCCGGGTCTTCGTGGCGGTGAGCGCGGGCCAGCACCGAGCCGGCGTGGGCGTACAGCACTACCAGAGTGGCCACCGCCAGCGGCAGGCCGCCCGGCAAGTAAAAGCCCGGCAGCAGCAGCAGCCAGTCGAGCAGCGTATCGAGCCGGCCCCGGGCTCGCTTGCCGGCCACCGACAGCGCGAACACCGCCGCCAGGGCCGCCAGGTACGGCAGCAGCGGCGGCCGCAGGACGTTGGCGTAGGTATCGGTTTCCCCAAACGTAGCCAACCCGAACATAAACAGATACGCCGCGACCAACGGGGGCCCTTGCAGCGCGCGGCCCCCGGCGCGCTGCGGCTGCCAGTCGCCGACGGCGTAGACAAGCATGGCCGGAACAAAAAACCAGGTAATCTTTGAATGAGTCGCGGCCACCAGCAGGGCCGCTTGCCAAAGCAGGCCCACGGCCAGCACGTTGCTACTCACCACTTCGGGCCGGCGCCACCAGTAGTAGCCCAGTCCGCCGGCCACCAGCAGCGCCGTGGCGTAGCTGAAGCTGCCCAGGGCCTCCACGCAATACGTCTGAACGGCCGCCCCAATGAGCACGGTAAGCAGCACCAGCAGGCGGGAGCCGTACACGTAGCTCAGGCCCACGCCGGCCACCACCCAGGCCAGCAGCCCGCTGACGTCGTAGCCCACCAACTGGTAGATCTGACTCACGAGAATGATGCTGGCCCCGAATAAAATCAGCCCCAGCCCAATAAGGCCGTGACCTAAATCGGGGTTGCCGCGCCGCAGGAAATACGCCCCCGCGGCGTAGGCGCCCGTCAAGCTGCTCAGCAGCAGAGCCAGCCGTAGCACGTTGGGCAGGGCCTGCCAGTTGGCGGCCACTAGGCTCAGCGCGCTGAGGCCCACCAGGATGCTGCCCAACAGCGGCAACAGGCCCAGCGCCCGCGCTTCGGGCGGGTAGCGGGCCAGCAGCTTCTGCCGCTGCTCTTCGCTGATAATGCCTTCGGCTACCCAACCGGGGCCTTCGGTTTCCAAGAATTTGCGACTCACTTTTTGGTAATGAAGGGCAGAGGTAATGGGCGATGAGGTACAAAAGAACAACATCCACTCCCATCAGCCCATTAGCTCCGCCCTTCATTACCCCATTGCTTTAACTGCCCTGGTCATTTCGCGCTTGCCGGGCGGGCCGGGCAACTTTTCGGTGAGCCAACCAGCGGCCCGCAAGTTGCGCCGAAACTGGCCCTGGGCGCAGTAGCTTACCAGCAGCGCCCCGGGTGCGGCGGCCTCGTAAAGTTGCTGGAACAAGGCTTCGGTCCACAATTCGGGCTGCTTTTCGGGAGCGAAAGCGTCGTAGTACACCAGGTCGTAGTAGCCGGTAGGCAGGGTCGCGTCCTGCACAGGTTGGAGCCGCTTGGTAAGGAAAAAACCCGGGGCTAACGGGTAGGGCTGGCCCCAGGGTGCGGCGTGCAGGGCCTCAAATTCGCCGTGGGGTGCACCGGGCTGCGCGGCCCATTCGGGGGCCAGGGCGGCCACCACCTGGGCCGGCAAGGGCCGGGTTTCGTAACCGTCGTAGACTACTGCGGTGCCGGTCTGCCGGGTCCGGCCCAGCGTGAGCAGCGCATTCAGGCCGGTGCCCAAGCCCACTTCGAGCAGACGCAGCGGCGGGGTACCGGGCTGCCCTAGTCCAGCCGCCAGCCGCGGCAGCAGCCCCGCCTGGATGAAAACGTGCTCCGACTCCTGCCGGGCGCCGTGGCGCGAGTGGTAGTGCTCATCCAACGCCGGTACGTACAGCGTAGCCGAACCATCGGCCGTACGGCGTAGCTCTAATTCTGCCCTTGCTGCGTTAAGAGACTCCTGCATTTTCATTCCTAATCCTTTATCGAAACCATGGCCCGCGTAAAAGTAGCCCTCCCCGATACCTTCTCTTTTACCACCGAGATACTGGTTCGCATCACCGACCTCAACTACGGCGGCCACCTCGGCAACGATGCCCTGCTGGGCATTCTGCACGAAGCACGGGTGCACTTCCTGCGCTCCTTGGGCGTGTCTAACGACTACGACCCCATCACCAAACTAGGCCTGATTATGGTGGATGCGGCCGTGGAATACAAGGGCGAGGCCTTTCACGGCGATGTGCTACGAGTGCAGGTAGCCGCCGTGGAGCAGAACAAGTACGGCTTCGACGTGGTGTACCACGTACATAACCAGGCGGGTAAAGAGGTAGCCCGCGCCAAAACCGGCATGCTGTGCTTCGACTACAACACCCGCAAGCTACGCCTGCTACCGGCCGACTTAGCGGCGCAGGTAAGCGCGTAAGCCCACAGGCGGCACCCGGCCGGAGCAGGTCCGAAGTAGTGGGTTGGGTTTGCGGCTTGTAAAGCTCAGCCATTGACTGCGCGGCCGTGCTACCCCCGGCACGGCCGCGCAGTCAATGGCTGAGGGGCCCGTTGCCCAAGGCTCACTCGCGCACTACCCGCTGGTGCACCACGCTCATCCCAACGCCTGGGTCAACTACCAGCAAATACGTGCCAGCGGGGCCCGTGGTCGGAGAAACCACCCAGCGGTTAAGCCCGGCGTGAGCCGAATAACTCGCTTGCCAGCAGGTGCGGCCGACGGCATCGCGCAGGTGCAAACGTACCGTGGCAGGGACCCCCAGGGTCAGCTCCACAGTGAGGGGCTGGCTTGCTCCAAAGCGGGTCGGGTAGGCACTGAGTGGTTCCGTAGCAGGGCTGAAAAACACCGCCTGTGGGGCGTAGTACTGGCTCGTGCCATCCGTATTTTCCTGCCGTAGTTGGTAGTAGCGGGTACCCGTTTTGGCGGGCTCTGCATCCCGGAAACTATAGGTACCGGAGCGCGGGTCCCCGGCTTCGGCGGCTACGAAGCCCAGCGGACGATAATACCGGCCCTCGGTGCTCACTTCCACCCTGAACCCGCGGGGATTCTTCTCACCGGAGGTAGTCCAGCTGAGCAGCGCGTCGGCTCCTTCGCGCTGAGCCGTGAAGCGATTCAGGCCCGCCGATAGCGGGCTGCCCGGGTTCGTAAAGCTGCCAAAGACGCCCTGGCTGAGGTTAACGTAAGAGCCGGAGGCACTGTTCTGGAGCCGCACGGCCCGTACCATGTACACACTGGTGCCGGCGAGCGGGACCGGGTCGGTAAAAGAGGTAGCCGTAAGAGGCTCCGGGGTGAGGCGGGTAAACGGCGCGCTCATGCTGGCGGCGCGGTACACGTAGTAGCCCAGCCCGGCCTCCGGGCTGGCGGTCCAGGTTATGGTTGGCAAGGCGGGGCTGGGGGCAATGGCCAGATTAGTTACCGGACGCACGGGGTGGAGACGCAAAGTAGGGTCGCCCATCAGGCCCATGTGCATGCTACGAGCGATGTTGGCCGCGTAGCCGCCGCTGTTATTTTGGCTGAGGCGGGCGCCGTACCCAATGGTCTCGCCTAAAGCCATGTGATGAAAGTGATAGTTGCCCACCCCCGCCGAGCAATCGGTAAGAGTATATCCTTCCGCGGCGATGCAGGCCCGCAGAAAGTTGTTCTGGCTATCCCAATCGCCGAAGTAAGACCCGAAGAACATGTTGAACACACATTTCACGGGGCCGTTGGCGAAGTCGTCCGTCGAACCTACGCCCCCGGCGCCGGTGTAACTGCCGCCGCCACAGCCGTACGCCCACAGGTGGTCCTGGGTACGCAGGGTACTGAAATAATCGGCATCGCTCGTTTGGGCCGCGCCTAGCAGGGCAGAAAAGTTACGCCAGCCGTTGTTGGCAAACCCACCGGCGGTACCGAAATTATTGTCGATGAGGCCGCGCTCAGCTACGGAAAACACCTTGTGGCGGTACTGGTGGTCTTTGTTGAGGTAGCGCCGCAGCAGTTCTACTTCGGAGGCTGCGAATGCAGGTAGATCACTTAAATCTACCCGGCCTACTTCCAGCTCCAGATCAGACGCCAGCGTTGACTGATCAAACTTGCCGTCGCCGGGCACGTTGCGGTTAGCGGCCCGGCTGGCGCTGGGGTTGTTCACCGACACGTCGGTCCAGTTGCCATCCACGTCGCCGTAGTAGCCGTCGGCGGCCCAGGCACCTATGTGATCATCGTGTCCATCTGCCGTGAAGTTCCCAGAATAGGGCACTGGCACGTTGCCCAGCAGCAACACGGCCCGCACTTGAGCGGGGGCGGCCCGATAGTCGGCCTGAATAAGGGCCCGCACTTGCGGAGGCGTCTGGTTGTTGCCAACATCGTGTCGGATCACCTGCCACCCATCCCCTACCAGGTCCTGTTCCAACCGGCTCAACTCGGGGGCGAGGGCGGCCGCATGGGTGTCTCGCACCAGCAGCACGAGTTTGCCCCGGTATTCGGTGGCCGGCACTTCAATGCCCGCCAGCACGTACCCTTCGCCACTGGCATTCGGGTTGGCCGTAGTTTTCTGAATCTTGTACTCGTAGGCCACGCCTACCGACACCGTATTATCGTTGTAGCTGACAACCGTGGCGGCGTCGGTGGTTAGGGTGCTCAGCCAGGCAAACGCGGAGGTATTATCAGCCTTTAGCTTTCGAAAAACTTTATATTCTATAGCATTGGCGTCAGCGGTCCAGGTTAGTGTGATCCGAGCTGGACTTTTTTGTACTACGGCATTGGCTCGCACGGCCATGTTGGCCAGGGTTTGAGCCTTTGCTGGCCAAATAACCAGGAACAAGCCCAGCATCAGCGTCGCCCACATTAGGATTCTAATCTTTTGACGGAGTATCGATATGAGTGCTAGCATTGGTCTAGAGAATAAGTGAAGTACTAAGTAAAGTAATAAAAACAGCTTAAACAATAAACCAGGTGGCCACAATACCATCCGAACTAAAACGGATGCATTGTTTTTCGACTATGCCCTTCTTCGGCCAAACGCAAAAGAGCCCCGCACGCTAGGCTGTGCGGGGCTCTTTTGCGTTTGGCCGTAACCGTCGGAGCAGTTCCAAACCAGAGTGGTTAAGGTTACATTTTGTAAAACTCGTGGAGCCACACGTAGCCGTCGGGAGCCACTGCCCCCTCGAAGGCCGCCTTGCCGTAGCGCACGCCGATGCCCTCGGTGGCATTGTTCTGGCTGTAGCCCCCGTATTTATACTGCTGGCTCCAGCGGCCGGCCGGGTCGTTGCAGTAGTAGTAAGTGCCGTCGAAGCGAGTCACTACCATTACGTGGCCGTAGTTGGTGAAATAGCCGTGGACAATAACCGGGGTGCCGGCGGCCAGCAGCTGGCGCAGCTTCGTTACGGTACCAGTCGTGGTGCCACGGTCGCGGACTTTCAAGCCAGCCGCCGCGGCTTTTTCATTAAACAGCTGCTGCAGTCCAGATACACTCTGCCCCAGGTTGGTACCATACTGATTCGACAGCGCGTCGGGCGTAACGCCGCTCATGCCGTAATACTTCAGCATCATAGCGGTCGAGGTGTTCTGGCACGAGCCGGTGGGGTTGTAGCGGTTGTTGTACTGGTAAAAATAAGGCACCGCCTGCGCGGGGGGTGGCGTGGTGCCGCTGGTCACACTGATGGTTCTGCTGGCGTTGGCTATTATCGCGCCGGCGCCGGAAAATGCATTCACGTTGAGGGCGCGGTTGGCGCCAACTCCATTAAAGGTGTAAGCGAACGTGTAGGCACCATTAGTAACCGGCATGTCTTTGATGACGTACCCATCGACCGCCACAATGACCTTGGCCACATCGGCGCCGGCGGTGCCCGTGAAGGTCACCGCTTGCCCCACCGTAACCGACGCGGGGAAGTTAATGGTAACGGTGGAGGTGTTTGCATCGGCCACCCCTACGCCGGGATTGGCCGTATTATCATTATCGGGGGTTGGTGATTCTTTCTGACAACCGTAAAAAGCGGTCAGTGAAAGGCCCAGCAAAACGCGGGCGGCAACGGAGCGGGTACGCATGGTAAGCAGTAGAGTAAAGATGGAGTGGAAACCGACCGCAGCCGGCCAAGGAAGAGGAAACGCTTTACAGGTGGCCACCGAGCAAGCAGTAACGAAGCTAGGTCGTAATCGCGTGGGGTCCTAACCACCACGGGGTCAGGTTGGATGAACGCCGTATCGGCTAGGCCCAACGACCAATAATGTAGGATGACCCGAAACCCGTAACCACGCGCGGGACCAGTGAGAACGAGTGCTTTGCCTGGATATTCGGTTGGGTTGCTCAAATTCCGGCTCGGGTGGCCATCTGCCTGCCGTATCCGGGTCGGCCTGGTTCTTCACGCCCGCGTTGTTGCGTTTCGACCAGGCTCTTCGGCTCAAGGATAGCCAGCTTGGGCCCGACTGCCTCCGCACTGCCCGGGCGGCGGGCACTACGGCCACCAGCATTGCCTATAGACTACCGCGCTTTTACAGCTTATGCGCTGAGTGTTGCGCACAATTAAGAGACGTTAGCCTCCGCACGGGCGTTTGGTCGGCTGGAGCAGCGCCGCCTCCGGAGCCACGTAGCCCCGGCACAAGTTGCTCGGGCGCGGACTCGCAGAGTCCGCGTTACAACCTGCACAGGCACTTAGCCCTGGCACAAGTTGCTGGCCATCGGAACCCAGGCCTCTGGCCCGTTGTATCTTTGTACTATGCTTCTGGAACTGCCCCTCGCCCCCGCGCCCATCAAGCGCGACATTCGCAAAACCTCGCCCGACGACCTGAAGGCTTTCATGGTGGAGCACGGCGAGAAGCCTTTCCGGGCCAAGCAGGTACTGGAGTGGCTGTGGAAAAATACGGCCTCCTCGTTTGAGGAGATGAATAACCTTTCGCTGGCTACCCGTGAGCTGCTGGCCGCGCATTTCGTCATCAACGGGGTGACGGTCCAGAACCACCAGCGCAGCAACGACGGGACGATCAAGTCGGCTTTTAAGCTCTACGACGGCAACATCGTGGAGGGCGTACTCATCCCGCACGACACCCGCATGACGGCCTGCATCAGCTCGCAAGTGGGCTGCTCGCTCACGTGCAAGTTTTGCGCTACGGGCTACATGGACCGCAAGCGCAACCTCGACGCGGCCGAGATTTACGACCAAGTGGTGCGCATTCGCGAGCAGTGCGAAAGCCAGTACGGCACGCCGCTCACCAACATCGTGTACATGGGCATGGGCGAGCCCCTGCTTAACTATGCCAACGTGGTGGAAAGCGTGCGCCGCATTACCGCACCCGACGGCTTGAACATGGCCCCCCGCCGTATCACCATCAGCACGGCCGGCATTGCCAAGATGATCAAGAAGCTGGCCGACGACGACGTGAAGGCCAACCTAGCCCTCTCGCTGCACGCGCCCACCGATGCCAAGCGCAACGAAATCATGCCCATCAACGAAGCCAACTCCCTGGCCGCGCTGAAAGAGGCTCTGCAGCACTACCACCAAAAGACCGGCCGCAAGGTCACCTACGAATACATCGTATTCGAGAGCTTCAACGACACCCCGGAAGATGCCGAGCACCTGCTCAAAATCACCAAATGGCTGCCGTGCAAGGTCAACCTGATTGAGTATAACCCCATCGAAAACGCTGACTACAAAAACACCGGCGACGACAAGCTCACCGCTTTCCACAAGTACCTGGCCGACCGCGGCGTGCAAACCAACATTCGCCGCAGCCGGGGCAAGGACATTGATGCGGCCTGCGGGCAGTTGGCGGTGAAGGAAAAGCCCCTGGCCGCGTAGCGAAGCCGGTCGGACGTAATCAAAAGCAGCAGCCAGCGCGTGGACTGCTGCTTTTGGCCCCGGTTTTCTTTTCGGCTGGGATTCGTATCGAGTGGTGCCACGCCCGGGGCAGTTTCTTTATGAAGACCGCTGCGACATTCTCTATTTGATTTTTCCGAAGCGGTAAGCAACCTCGGCGTAGGCGGGATAAAGGCCCCCTTCAGAGCCGCTAAAGTACAGGCCTCCGAGGCTGCCGCTGACGCGGGAAGCCGCGATACGCAGCCCAAATAACCCGCCGACCCCACCGTTCACGATGTAGGTCTCGTTGATGAGGGAAGTGCGCCGGGAAAGCCGCTTGGCGCCACCCACCACCACCACGGGCGTACTGCTGACTTCGCCGCCGGCAAAAGCGTAGCCCAAGCCCATGGTTACGTTATCGTCGGCCGTGCCGTAGGTGGCCACGCCGTAGCCGATGCCGCCCCCGTAGCCGAACGCCCTGGCGTATAACACCCCCGCGCCCACGGTGAATTTATCGGTGAGGGGCACACTAACCTTCGGGGTGAAGGCGAATACGCTCAGCCCCAACCCTGGCAGGACGGGCACCAGCACCCCCACCGAAAAATTGTCGGTGATGCCGTAGTTAGCCCCCAGCAGGAAGATGTCGATGTCCTGCACGTAGCCTTCGCCGCGCCGCAGGTTGCGGGCAGTAGGGGCAAAAAAGAGGCGGGTCCCATTACCTACGTCATCATACCCCCGCCGGGCCTGCCCTTGGTTAAGCAGGACAAATTCAATGAGGTTAGCGCGCTGCACGCGCACGCGGCCCAGGTCCTTGGTTTCGAACTCCAGCTCTTCGGCCGTGGCCGAGCGCAGCACCCCTATGAAACGATTGCCTGAGCGCAATTCGACGCTGTAGGTACGGCCAATAATTTCGGGGGTACCACTGCTAGCCGGAGCTAGGGCGGCACTGCCGGAGGGGCTAGCATTGCTGCGGGTAGCGACTGGCTCGGGGGACAGCGAGCCAACTTCCTGTAAGCGGCGGGCAATGCCAGCGCGCACGGCCTCAAACTCGGCCAATGTGAAGGGCCGTGCTACCTGGCGGCCGTCCCGCAGACGCGTACGCAGGGTGATGGCGCTGTCGGCGGCCAAGCTGCGCACGAACCGGGCTTCCTCAAAGTCATCGGCCGCATAATAGGGGAATAGTCCGAAACGGGCTTTTTCGGCCCCATCGATGACCTCACCCACGGTGGGACTCACCACGACCACCCGCTCGGCAGGACTTTGGCCCAGGGCCGGCCGGTTGGCGAAGGCCAGGGCCAGGACCAAGCTCCAGCAACGAAAGGATAAGGGTGTTTTCATGGAGGGGATAAATTTCTCCAAAGATGGCCCCTTGTTCGCGCATAGTCGCAACTCGAAATTTGGAGTTAGCAGACCTTTCGCAACGCCCTAAAATTTATCACTTATCTGCCCTAATTAATAACATTTTACTGAATTTCAGATAGATAAATTATACTAAATTTTATTTTCAAGCCTAATAAAAGGACATTTCGCCAGCCGAGTCAGCTAGGACCGCCAGCGGCCCGTAGCGTGGGGGCGGCCAGTCGGCCGCTCCTCCTCTGATTCGCCGGGGGCCACTTCTTCGAGCCGTACGCGCACGGCGTGGGCTTTGGGCTGGACCTTCTGGCCGAAGGCGTCGGCAAATTCCTGAGTGAATTCGGCCCCGAAGAAGATGATGAGCGAGGAATAGTTGATCCAGACCAGCAGCACGATGGCCGAGCCGGCCGCCCCGAAGGCCGAACCAGGGTTGGCCTTGGCGATGTAGAAGGCAATGAGAAATTTCCCCACCACGAAGAGCAGCGCCGTAATGAAGGCCCCAATGCCGACATCGCGCCAGCGGATGATGGCATCGGGCAGGAAGCGGTAGATGAGGGCAAACAGCAGCGTGGTGACCCCTAGCGACAAGGCGAAGTCAACCAGGCGAATGGCGATAACCCCAACCTCGGGAATTTGCTGCTGTAGCCAGCCGGTGAAAGCGCTGAGCACGGCACTCACCACGAAGGAAATGAGCAGCAGCAGCGCCACGCTCAGAATCAAGCCAAACGACAGCAGCCGCTGCTTGATGAACTCGCCGATGCCGATGCCGGCAGTTTTCACCTTCAGGTTCCAAATGTCGTTGATGCTTTCCTGCAGGGTCACGAAGAAGGTGGTGGCCGCGAAAATCAGCGTACCCACGCCGATGGCCGTGGCCAGGGGTCCCCGCTCCTGCAGGGTGAACTTGGCAATGCTGTCTTGCAGGAACTTGGCCGCATCGGGCCCCACCAGGCCCTTAATCTGTCCATAAACCTGGCCGGTAATGGCCTCGCCTCCGAACGCGGTACTGGCTATCGTGATGACGATGAGCAGCAGGGGCGGCAACGAAAAAATGGTGTAGTACGACAGCGCCGCCGAATGCCGGAACGAGTTGTTGTTGCTGAACTCAGAGGCCGAAGATTTGAGAACGGTCAGAATATCAGAAAATGTATAGTGTGCCATGCTACAAAAAAATAAGCGGCGGAAAGGTAGAATGCCGCCTTATAGTACGATAGTACGGCCCGGACGTGGCGGCGTTGGCTGAGTAGGCGGCCACTGGTACCGTCTGGTCGTACTTAAAAGCCACTGGCCGGGGCTGATAAGCAGCCGGACAAATGCTGGCCGAGCCCACCAGGAGACCGCAAAAGCCGTTGAGCAGCAGTCCGGCCAGGACCAGCACTACCCTCGCCAACGCCCAGATTCTTTCCTAACGCAAGGGCTGCCGCGCCCAATCGTGGCCAACTGGAATAAGGCCAGGCAGCAAGGGGCGAGCGTCCGCTTTTCAGGTCGATTCTTTCGCGCGGCGGAGCGTCCAGCGGAGCGTTTCGACCGGAGCCGCACGGAGCGCGGCGGCCAGCGCGGCATCATCGGCAAACTGAAGCTGAGTCAGCACGCTGGCTTCGACGCTCACCACTAGCTCGGCGGGGGCAAAGGGCCAGGGCTCCACGTGCATGGAACCGTCGGGGGATTGGCGCACGTCGTAGCGCCGTTGGTCGGGGCCGTGGTATATTTCCAGGGCGCGGCCCATTTCCGGCAGCTCGTGCCGGCAGAGGATGAGCGACAGGCGGTCGGCCCAGTGCAGCAAGTCGTAGGCCGCCTGGGCTTCGTCTTTTTTCACTCTCAGGGCCCGCCGCCAGCGCTGCTGTCCGGCCCGCAGCTCGTCCAGGAACGCCGTTGTTTTCGGGTCGCTGCCCCGCAGCGTTTCGTAGAGGCAGCTCAGGTGCATGCTGGTGAGCAAGCTGCGCCATTGGCCCTGGAAGCGGGCGGCAGCCAGTACCCCCGTCGCCTGTGCCAGCGAAAAGGGCTTTTGAGTAAAGTTGGCCGGCGCGCCGGCGGCGGTGAGGCCGTGGTGGCCCCCGCGGTCGCGCCAGGCCTCCTGCTCGTCGTCGTGTTGAGCAATGGCGGCGAGCAGGCCGACCCAGCGGTCGGCAGGCAGGGTGGGCGGCCAGGCCCACGCCAGCTGCATGGCCAGCAGGGCGTGGGCCTGCTGATAGATGATTTGCCAGCCGGCGGGAGTGGAATTGACTATCATAATGGGCGAAGCAGCGGCAGAAGTGTGTGCCGGGATGTTACGCAAACGGCCGCCCGAAGGCGATGCGGCTAGCAGCGGAAGCTTCCTGCGCGAGTGGGTGGGCCCAACCAGTCCGCAGCTCGGCCGTATGCAACCGCCATGCCCGTACCCAGCTCCCCGCCGCTCCCCGTTAAGCTGCCCAGTGGCCGGGCCCTGGGCTTAAAGCGCTCCGACAGCCCCGCTCGGCGGATAGTGGAATTTCAGCACGGCTTTTCCGGCTTAGCGCTAGCTGCCACCTGCCAGGTACTGGCCAGGCTGGGATGGCAGACTCTGGTGGCCGACCTGCCGGGGATAGGTCCGTGGGGTATTTACCAGCGCCCGGCCAAGCGGCTCATGACGACGCAACCCACCTTCCGGGCGCTGCTCCGGAAGGCAGCGGGACAACACTTCGCCAACTATGGCCGGGGTGTACGACGATACCCAAACCTGGTGCCACCGGCCGGCTTTAGTCCTCGAAGACGTGCGGGCTCCCGTCCTCCTCTGGCACGGTACCACCGATGGCGCACGGGGCTGCGGCAATATTGCCTGACTGGCCAGCCGCCTGGGCAACGCATCCGTACAACGGCTACCGGGCCAGGGCCACACGCTGTATGGGAAAAACCGGGCCGCAGCTTTGGAGGTAATGGATAGGATGCTGGACCCAGCCAATCATCCAGAGCACCCTTCCCGCACGTCGCGGGCTTAACTTTCCACTGTCTTACGCCTACATGTACGCGCCCCTTCAGCAAATCATCGACAACCCGCTGGCCGCTCTGGCGGTGGTGGGCAACTTAGTCGTCATCGAAAGTCTGCTTTCGGTGGATAATGCCGCCGTGCTGGCGACCATGGTGGGCGATCTACCCCCGGGAGAACGCAAAAAAGCCCTGCGCTATGGCATCTTCGGGGCCTACATATTCCGGGGAATATGCCTGGTCTTCGCCTCGTTCCTGATTAAATTCTGGTTTCTGAAGCCGCTGGGGGGGCTCTACCTGCTGTACCTGGTGTACGACCATTTCCGGCCCAACGGCACGGACGACGGCGAGGACATCGTGAAAGAGGAAAGCTGGATTTACCGGCGCACCTTAGGCTTGGTCGGAAAGTTCTGGGCCACGGTCGCCCTGATTGAGCTGATGGATCTGGCGTTTTCCATCGATAACGTATTTGCCGTGGTGGCCTTCACCGAAAACATCATTCTGGTGGTGGTGGGCGTATTTATTGGTATCCTGGCCATGCGCCTGGTGGCGCAGGTTTTCGTGCTGCTGATGGGTCGGTACCCCTTTCTGGAAACGGCGGCCTTCACCATCATTGCGTTGCTGGGGCTGAAGCTGTTGCTCTCATTGTTCGAGCACTTCCGGCCGCAGCACCCGCTGAGCGTGTTTCTGGCCAGCGAGACTGCCGATGTGGGCCTCACCGTGCTCACAGTAGCCCTGTTTCTGGTACCCTGGGCCACCTCAGTCCTGTTCAATTACCCCCGGCGCATGAGCGGCGGGCGGTAACCCAGGATGTTGGCCGCCGAGTTGCCCGCCGACGGTGCCGGGGTTGCGAACGAAGACCTGGTGAGGTGGTCAATTTTCCTGTTGCTTTCGAGGGGTTATCCGCGCTGTACGGAACGGGGGTGGTACCACGAATTCCGCGCAGCGGTTCGTGGTACCACTAGCTGTTGAGCTGCCCTGGCAATTACCGTTCTGGGAGTAGTGGTACCACGAACCGCTGCGCGGAATTCGTGGCACCACCCTCAGCCGCTTCTTTATACTGGCTGCAGCTGCTTCAAATGCAGCAGCATGTCAGCAGTCATTTTATCCAGGTCGAAATCCGGCTGCCAGCCCCAGTCCTGGCGGGCGGCGGAATCGTCGATGCTGGCGGGCCAGGAATTGGCAATCTGCTGGCGGCCGTCGGGCTGGTAGCTCACCTGGAAGTTGGGCACGTGCCGCTGAATGCTGGCCGTAATTTCGGCCGGCGAGAAGCTCATGGCCCCCAGGTTGTAGCTGGTCCGCACCTTGATTTGGTCGGCTGGGGCGTGCATCAGGTCCAGGGTGGCTTTCAGCGCGTCGGGCATGTACATCATCGGCAGGTAGGTGTCGGCTTCGAGGAAGCACTCGTAGCGCTCGCCAGCCACGGCTTTGTGGTAGATATCAACGGCGTAGTCGGTGGTACCGCCGCCGGGCAGGCTCTTGTAGCCGATGAGGCCGGGGTAGCGCAGGCTGCGCACGTCCAGGCCGTGCTTGCGGTGGTACCACTCGCACCACTGCTCGCCGGCCAGCTTGCTGATGCCGTACACCGTGTTCGGGTTCATGACGGTGACTTGCGGGGTGTTATCGCGGGGGGTGTCCGGCCCGAACACGGCGATGGAGCTGGGCCAGTACACCTGGGCTACGCCGTGGGCCACGGCGGCTTCGAGCACGATGAGCAAACCATCCATGTTCAGCTGCCAGCCGAAGAGCGGGTTCTTCTCGGCCGTGGCCGAGAGCAGGGCCGCGAGGTGATAAATCTGCTTGGGGCGGTACTGGCGAATGAGCTTGTCGAGGCGGGTGCGGTCGAGCACATCGAGCAGTTCGAAAGGGCCCCCAGCCAGCAGCTCGGGGTTCTTGGGGGGGCGCACGTCGGCAGCTACCACGCAGGTAGGCTCGTAGCGCTGGCGCAGAGCCGCCACCAGCTCCAGGCCTAATTGGCCACAGGCGCCAATAACCAGCACGGAGCCGGGTAAAACAGGGGTGTCGGGGTCGCCAGAAGAGGTGGTGGCCATGCGAAAAATTTAATGTTGAGTGGGATGGGGAATTGAGTTGCAGGCACAAAGATACCGGTGAGGGTACGCATTCTAGCGTCTGCCAATGCTTTAGCAGTGCCAAGCTGGGCAACCCGTTTTTCGCGGCCGTTCCCTACGCCGGAAGCCTCGGTCCAGCTGCCCTCTAAAGCCAATGCAGCAGAGCCTGACGGTATCTTTGGCCGGATGTCAAACCTTGCTCGTCTTCTCCGGAACTGGGGCGTTGCAATAGCCCTGCTCAGTATATCACCACGACCAGCGCCCAGCCGCGCTACTGCAACCTGGTGATGGAGGGCGGGGGCATCCGCGGCATTGCCTACGGCGGCGCCTTGCGGGAGCTGGAGCAGCAAGGAATATTGCAAGGCATTGAGCGCGTGGGTGGTACTTCGGCCGGCGCCATTCAGGCGGCGCTGCTGGCGGTGGGCTACTCGGCCAATGAGGTTATCGATGTAGTAAACGCCACGCCGGTGCAGCGCCTCAACGATGGCCGATTTATCTTCTTCGGCGGCCGCCACCGCTTAGTGAAGCAGTACGGCTGGTACCGCAGCGACGCGTTTGCCGCCTACCTGAGCGAGCTGGTGGCGCGCAAAACCCAGAAGCCCAACCTCACCCTGGGCGAGCTGCATGCACTGGCCTAGCAACCATCCCGGGGCGGCGCCACCCGCTTCCGCGACCTTTACACCACCGGCACTAACCTCACTACCCAGCGCGTGCAGGTGTCCGCTACGAAACCACCCCCGACATGCGCGTGGCCGACGCCGGGCGCATCAGCATGAGCATTCCGCTGTATTTCCGGGCCGTGCTCCTCGATGCGCAAAACCACGTTCTTGTCGGCTCCCCGGCGCCCGGCCAACCGGTGCAAGTCCTGGTTGATGGCGGCCTGCTGGTTTTCTAGGTTTAGGAAGAACATCTTTTTGGATGTTCATTACTTATGCTCATAAAAATCGTAATTTGATATTACAACCACCTTATCACTCCTTGCTGAGCAAACGTTAAACGTCCCTTACTAAGTAATATCATGTCACGATTTTCACGTACCGGATTTGAGTCCCAAATTTGAGTCATGTACTCATTCAAATAAAGAAGTCCGAATCGCTCATCAGCTAGTGCGTTGATGTTAAATTCTAGCAGCATAGAGTAATAATTTATAACCCAATCCCGATTACCTTGCTTGTTTATCCAAGTTTCATCACCATAGTGAGCATGGGTATCTAAGAAAGCCACTTCTGCTTGTAATTGTTCACAGGCATTACCGAAAGTCGTTGCCAAAGGCAGTAAGGAATCTTGTTCTAAAGGAAGACTTTCATCATCCGTGTTTTCAGAGCACAGATCGAGGAAGTGGCTCATGGAAAAATAAATCTGTAAGCAGTTATGATACGCAAGTTTATCAAGCCTTGCCCAAGCATCTTCAAAAGCACCCCATTGTCCATAAATTATTTCTATGCCTGGGTCATGGATACCTAATGCTACCTTTTTATCTTCACTCAAGTAGTGTTGGTCTGTCATTCCAGCCAGCGTCACCAACTGTTCTAATGAATCATTATTATCTTCACTCTCAAGAAAGAAAGCTGCGACTAAGGTTTTGAAAAACATAAAAATACGCTGTTTTAAAGGTAATTATTTTCTGATAACTAGTGTAAGGTGATTATCCAAGTTGAGGGCTTAGAGATCTCAACTTCAGGTGCACTACCTTTACCTGCGAGAAAGTCAAAAATACTGTTGGTGGAGTACTGTTCAAAGGATTGTATTCAGCCGCGCACAAGCTCATTTCCGCCTGGCTAATCAAAGCATTAATTTTCGGATTGTTTAGCCCGAAGAGTTCGTAGTCACTTCGTGAAGGGGAGATCGACCCTGGCAACTTCAAGCTGCTGTACGGGCACGTTTCGCACCCAGATTAATGCTCGCTCATTGGCCAGCGTGACCTATCAGGCTCCAAAAAACCTCATCACTTTCGGCGGCGGCTACGGGTAGGCCCAATTGCACCAAGAGCTTGTACAAGTCAACCGGGTGGGCGTAGCGCAGGGCTGCCAGCAACTGGTCGCCGTCGTTGGCGTGTCCGCCAACGGCCTTGCGAGAGCGGAAATAACGCGGGCACCGCCAGCAGGCACTCAGCTCGGCGCTTGAAAAGAGGTAATCCAGCTACTGGGGGCCTGTGTTTCCTGAATTGCCATCGAAGGTAAAAGTAGTGGGATCACCGGTAGGCCAGGCAAAAGCGCCGCTTAAGTCAACGTGGTATTTCCAACCTGTATCTTTGGTTTAGTAATTAAAGTCATCCCGCAACTATGTACGCCACGCTCCAGCCCGACCTCGAACGGCAGCTTCAGGAAATCCAGAACGCCGGCCTTTTCAAAAAGGAACGCATCATTACTTCGCCCCAGGGCGCCGAAATCGAAACCGACGAAGCCGGGGAGGTGCTGAACTTCTGCGCCAACAACTACCTGGGGCTGTCGTCGCACCCCGAGGTGATTAAGGCGGCCAAAGCGGCCATCGACACCCACGGTTACGGCATGTCGTCGGTGCGCTTTATCTGCGGCACGCAGGACCTTCACAAAGAGCTGGAGCGGAAGCTGGCCGAATTTCTGGGCACCGAAGACACTATTCTGTACGCGGCGGCTTTCGACGCCAACGGGGGCGTGTTCGAGCCGCTGTTCGACGAGCAGGACGCCATTATTTCCGACGCCCTGAACCACGCCAGCATTATCGACGGCGTGCGCCTGTGCAAGGCCCAGCGCTTCCGCTACCAGCACAACGACATGGCGGACCTGGAAAAACAGCTGCAGGCTGCTCAGGCCAAAGGCACCCGCCACCGCATCATCGTCACCGACGGCTCGTTTTCGATGGATGGCACCATCGCGCAGCTTGACCGCATCTGCGACCTGGCCGACCACTACCAGGCCCTGGTGATGGTGGATGAATGCCACAGCAGCGGCTTCCTGGGCAAAACCGGCCGCGGCACTCATGAGATGCGCGATGTAATGGGCCGCATCGACATCATTACCGGCACGCTGGGCAAGGCCCTGGGCGGGGCCATGGGTGGCTTCACCTCGGGCCGCAAGGAGATTATCGCCATGCTGCGCCAGCGCAGCCGGCCGTATCTGTTCAGCAACACGCTGGCGCCCGCCATCGTGGGGGCCTCGCTGCGCGTGCTCGAACTGCTCACCGAAAGCACCGCCCTGCGCGACCAGCTCGAGGAAAACACGCGCTACTTCCGCGAGCAAATGACCGCCGCCGGCTTCGACATTCGCCCCGGCCAGCACCCCATCGTGCCCGTTATGCTCTACGATGCCAAGCTGGCCCAGGAGTTCGCCGCCCGCATGCTGGACAAGGGCATCTACGTGGTCGGATTCTATTACCCCGTAGTGCCGCAGGGCCAGGCCCGCATTCGGGTGCAGCTCAGCGCCGGCCACACCCGCGCGCACCTCGACAAGGCCATTGCCGCTTTCAAGGAAGTCGGCCGGGAACTAGGAACCCTGAAAGAGCCCGGCGCGGCGCAATCGCCCGCCGGACAGGTGGTCCAGAACACCCCGTGAGGGGAACCTCACCCCCGGCCCCCTCTCCAAGAGAAAGGGGAACCTGGCATTAGCATCTGCCAACAAAAAGGCCACTAGCCCGATGGGCAGTGGCCTTTTTCAGTTAAAAAACTGGCTAAGCAGCCCGGAAACCCGTGGCCTGCCGAATGCTGCGCTCGTTGCCAGTCGCGGGGTCGGCATAGGCATGGTCGCCAACCTCCACGGAAAGGCGCTTGCCGATGAGTTGCTTGGTATCAAGGGTCTTGCCTTCTTCGGGCTTGATGCCAACGGCTGTATACAACTGCAGAATGATGGGGCGTCCGGCTTCGGAGTTGTAGAAGCGCTGGCTTACAAAGCCATCCTCATTCTCCATGCGAGCGGCGAAGAAAGGCACTTGCTGGTGCTCACTTACGCCTTCCTCAATATCGGTAATTTCGACCGTGTGGCGGCCGTCGGGCAGAAAACCCTTATCCTGGCCCTTGGAAACTTCGATTTTCATGTAGCTAATTTTATTGGAAAGTCAGGCTAAATCTATTGGCTTTAACGAGGCTATTGGGGCAGGGTTGCGTGGGTAGCTCCTAACCGATCAGGTGCCCTGCGAACTCCGGTTCGTGGTAGCAGCCCAGGCTGGTAGGCTGACCAGCCCAAAGTGCTTGGTTGATTCTTCTATCCCTATGCAGATGAGCCCTTAATCAGCAATGGCCAACCGCCTTACGCGATGGCGTTGGTTTCGGGGCTCATGCTTTTAGGCTGAGTTTCGCCACGTAATAGCCACTCATTCAGCCGGGCACGCAGCTCGGCGGTGGAGAGGTCGCGGTACACCTCGCCCTGGTACACGAGGCTCATCGCGCCGGTTTCTTCGCTCACCACGAGTACTACGGCGTCGGTAATTTCGCTCAAGCCAATGGCGGCCCGGTGGCGCAGGCCCAGCGAGGCGGGCACGTCGGGGTTTTCGCTCACCGGCAGAATGCAGCGGGCGGCCTGAATACGGCCGTTGGTTACGATAACGGCCCCATCGTGCAGGGGACTGGTTTTGTTGAAAATCGACAGCAGCAAGCGCTTGCTGATTTCGGCATCGAGCCGGTCGCCCGATTCGGCGAAGGCGGTGAGGTCCGACGCCTGGGCAAAGCAGATCAGGGCCCCCGTATACTTAGCCGACAAGCTCTTCGCCGCTTCGACGAAGGGGCCCACCAACAGCGGCGCGTCCAGGGAGGGACGCCCCCAGCGCCACCCCCGCACCCGTTCCAGGGCCGTGGCCTTGCCCACGCTCAGCAGGAAGCGCCGGATTTCCTGCTGAAACAGAATAATGCTGGCCAACACCCCCACACTCATAAACTGACCCAGGATTTTGGTCAGCACCTCCATGCCGGTAGCCTTCACCACCAGATACAGCAGGTAAAACGACACCAGCCCCAAGGCCACGTTCAGCGCCACCGAGCCCCGCAATAGCTTGTAGAGCTGATACAGCAGCACCGTAACCAGAAGCACATCGGCCGCGTCAATCCAGCCAAACTGCAGGAAATTGATGGGGAATGGGCCGGTCATCTTACAAGGAAAAAGGAGCGTTGGGGCAGATAGGAGCGTGTTTCAAAAGCTTACCCGTATCGCAGCGCCGAAGCAGAAATTTAAAAAAGCTGAAGCGGCAGGAGTGCGGATAAAGAAAAGATTGGACCCGGTCTCGTGGAACGCGGAGTAGTCAAAACGGGCTCAGTGAACTGGATGTTGTTTAAACGGCCTCTGTAAGGGTGCCTTTCGGGTTCGGGTTCACTCATTGGCCAGGCTAATTAGGTAATCTAACGTTCGCGAGGAGGTATCGGTTTGTGTACCGTCGATAATACCGTCTTTCGTTGAGTAGCAACACTGTTCGCAATTCAAATGCTGAGCTAAGAGCGACGTGCCGAAGGCGAACGCATGCGGCGTTGAAAAGTGGCCAATGCTGCCGGCAATAGCTGGCGAACCAATGTCGTCGCCTAGTGTCGTCACCTGGCGCGGCTGCGAAGTAATCCCAATCAGTTAGTGGTTTCGGTAATACGAGTGGTCATTCGTACTAAAGTAGCCAGAAAATCGAAAAAGATGCACTAAGCTCCCAATCATGGAGAGATCTTGCTGGCGAGCTCAGCAGAAAATACAGAGCGCGACTCTGCTTTTCGGTCCGTCGCAGTTTATTGGCGAGCTAAGTCTATTTCTAGCTCCTTTCTTTCTCCTCTCCTTCCCCGCTGACCAATTCCCACAGCTCAATGGCTTGGCGCGCCTCGGCCACGTCGTGGGCTCGTAGCAGCCGGGCACCGCCTTGCAGGGCCACCATGTGCAGGGCCGTGGTGCCGTTCAGGGCCGTTTCGGGACGGAGCCCCAACGGGCCATACACCATTCTTTTGCGCGACAGTCCGGCCAGCAAGGGCCGACCCAGCACCTGCAGCTCAGCCAGTCGGCGCAACACCTCGTGGCTTTGAGCAGCCGTCTTGGCAAACCCAAAGCCGGGGTCCAGCAGCACGTCGACCACCCCGGCCTGGCGCAGGGCGGCCAGCGCGTCGCGGAAGTAGCGCAGCAGCGTGAGCACCACGTCGTCCTCGTAGTCGGTGAGCTGGGCCATGGTTTGGGGCGTGCCGCGCAGGTGCATCAGCACGTAGGGCACGCGCAGGCGGCCCACGGTTGCGAACATCGCCGCGTCGAGGGTGCCGCCGGCCACGTCGTTCACCATATCGGCCCCGGCTTCTACGGCCGCGGCGGCCACGGAGGCCCGGAAGGTATCGGCCGATAGGAACGCCTGCGGAAACTGTCGGCGCAGCAGGGCAATGGCGGGCAGCAGCCGCTGGGCTTCCTCGGCTTCGGCGATGTGGTCGGCCCCCGGCCGGGTGCTGTAGGCGCCCAGGTCGAGCACGGCGGCCCCGGCCGCGAGCATGGCTTCGGCCCGGGCCAGCAAGTCGCGCTCCGAGGCCAGGCGGCTGTCGGCGAAAAACGAGTCGGGCGTCAGGTTGAGAATGCCCATTACCTGCGGCCGATGCAAGTCGAGCAAGCGCCCATGCGGACTGAGTAGCGCATGAGGGCAGGGATGGAGAGAGGCATGAGCCACTGAGCGGCTGGGCAGGGGAACGGACGGCATGGACAATGGGGCAGGGAGCTACGGCCGCTCAATATCCATCCGGCAAGGCGAACTTGCGGCCTCGAAGGTGCCGCGGCGGCCCTTCCCACTACTTTCCTCCCTCCCCTTGACCACCCCCGACCACTACGACCTGCTGCTGGCCCGCTGCCGGGCCTTGTTCCTGGCCAAAACCCACGATTACGGCACGGCCTGGCGCATCCTGCGCCTGCCCTCGGTCACGGACCAGATTTTCATCAAAGCCAACCGCATCCGCACCATCCAGGAAACCGGCGTGCAGCTCGTGGCCGACGACGTGAGCGAGGAGTTCGTGGCCATCATCAACTACTGCCTTATTGCCCTGATGCAGCTGCACCTGCCGCCCGACACCCCGTTGGACCTCACGCCCGAGGCGGTGGCCACGGCCTACGACCACGAGGCCGCGGAAAACCGCCGCCTGCTGCTGGCCAAAAACCACGACTACGGCGAAGCCTGGCGCCAAATGCGCGTCGCCAGCATCACCGACCTCATTCTGATGAAGCTGCACCGCGTTAAGCAGCTGGAAGATAATGGCGGAGTGGCTACCGTAAGCGAAGGTGTGGAAGGCAGCTACCGCGATATGCTGAACTACGCCGTCTTCGCCTTGATTTTGCGAGGGGAAGGCAGGGAGGAAGAGAAAAAATGACCGGATAGAGGTAAAGCCATGAGCAGAAAGAACGTCCTGCTCATCGCCTCCCAAACTTTGCGCGTTGCCTAGCCGTTTGCCACCGGTTTACTTTGTCTTATGTCAACTCCTGGTTCCCTCCCCCCGGCCACTTCTGTCCAGCACCGCTTACGCACCCTCACGCGGGTGTCGTGGTTTTTGCTGGGGGCCTTGTTCATTTTTTCCGGCCTCATCAAGCTCAACGACCCCGTGGGCACGGCCTACAAGCTGGAGGAATACTTCGACGTCTTCTCGCGCGACGTGCCTTTGCTGAGCGGCTTGTTTAGGGCCCTGGCCAACAGCTCGCGCAGCCTGTCCATCGTCATCAGCTCGCTGGAGGTTATTCTGGGCGTGGCCCTGCTGTTGCGCTGGTACTTGCGCAACACCTTGCGGGCGCTGCTGGCCCTGCTGGTCTTCTTTGCCTTTCTGACCTTTTACTCGGCGGCCTTCAACAAAGTAACCGACTGCGGCTGCTTCGGCGATTTCATTAAGCTGACCCCGTGGACGTCGTTTACGAAAGACTTGTTCTTACTGGCGCTCTGGTCCATTGTGTTTTTCAACCAGCGGTTCCTGCGCCACTCCTTCGTGCAGGGCACCCCGGGCGTCATGACCATGACCTTTGCTTCGGCCATTGCCATCGGCATCGGCGTGCGGGCCCTGGGGCACCTGCCCTACTTTGATTTCCTACCCTATAAAGTCGGCAACAACATTGGCCAGCTGATGAAGCCCAGTGCCCCGCTCCGCTACAAGTACATCATGGAGAAAAATGGGCAAACCCAGGAGTTTACGACCTACCCCGATTCGACCTGGACCTACAAGAGCATGGTGCCGCTCAACCCCGAGGATGGGCCCAAGATCACCGACTTCCGGGTGTGGAACGACGAGGGCGACTATACCTCCGAGCTGCTGCGCGGCAAAAAGCTCGTGCTCATCGTTCAGAATACCGACAAGGCCGACCGCGACCGCTACGACCTCATCAACAAACTGTTCGCTGATGCCAAGGAGTCGCGCGCCAACATTTTGCCGCTCATCATCACCAGCAGCAGCCCAGCGGAGTTCGACGTGTTCCGGCACAACGCCAACTTCGCCGTGCCCTTCTACTACGCCGATGCCACGGTGCTCAAATCCATCATTCGCTCCAACCCCGGCTTCCTGCTGCTGAAGGACGGCGTAGTGCGGGGCAAGTACCACTACCACGATATTCCCAGCATCGGCAAAGTAGAGGAGAAGCTGCAATAACCCCCAGCTGCCACCGCCACCCTGGCGGCGGGCATTCGTGCCTTCATCAGAAGCTATCTGCCTTCTCTGTTTCGACGGATGCTGCGTTAGAGCTTAGAACCTAAGCTTTTTTAGCCCTCACCCGGCTCCTTGCTTTGGTCTAGGTTCTAAGTTCTGGGTTCTAATTTCTGAGTTCTAAAAGCTACCTCAAATAGCTCCGCTAATTATCGCTCATCGACCACTCCACCAAGGCGAGGTCTCGCCGCCATTATGTTTCCTTTCATTCTCCGTCGCCTGGCCCAGGGCCTGCTGGTTCTCGTGGGGGTGGCGTGCACGGTCTTTCTGCTGTTCAACGTGCTGCCCGGCGACCCCGCGGCCCTGCTGGCGGGCCAGCGCACCGACCTGGCCACTAAGGCCGCTATTACCGCCGACCTGGGCCTCGACCAGCCCTTGCCCCTGCGCCTGGCCGGCTACCTTAACGACGTGTCGCCGCTGGGGCTGCACCCGCGCGACTCGGCCGGCCGCGCCCGCTACGGCGGGCTGGCCCTGCTGCCCGTGGGCCACCGCGCCCTGGTGCTGAAAATGCCTTACCTGCGCCGTTCCTTCCAGAGCAACAAGGATGTGCTGCGCATCCTGCTCGACTATTTCCCAGGCACGATGTGGCTAGCCCTGGCGGCGATGGCTATTGCCAGCCTCGGCGGCGTGGCCTTCGGGGTGGCGGCGGCCCTGCGCCCCCATTCCTGGCTGGACCGGGCCTTGGTCAGCACGTCGGTGCTAGGCATCTCGGTGCCCTCATTCGTGGCGGCCATTGCCATTGCCGTCACCTTCGGCTTTTACTGGAGCTCCTGGACGGGTCTGAGCCTCACCGGGCAACTGTACGAAACCGACCCCTTCACGGGTGAAAGCTATCTGGTGCTGCGCAACCTGCTGCTGCCGGCCGTGGCCCTGGGCATCCGGCCGCTGGCCATCATCACCCAGCTCACTCGCTCCAGCATGCTCGACGTGCTCAGCCAGGATTACATCCGCACGGCCCGGGCCAAGGGCCTGAGCCGGTCGGCCACGGTGGTGCACCACGCCCTGCGCAATGCGCTCAACCCGGTGGTAACGGCAGTTTCAGGTTGGCTGGCCTCGCTTATGGCGGGTGCGTTCTTCATCGAATACATCTTCAACTGGAAGGGGCTGGGCACGGTAACGCTGCGGGCCGTCGAAAACCTGGATTTGCCGGTGGTAATGGGGGCCACCCTGTTTGTGGCGGCACTCTTCGTGCTAATAAACATTGCCGTGGACGTGCTCTACGCCCTGCTCGACCCGCGGGTAAAGCTCGGTTGACCCAGCTCAATATTTCTCACTCCTTACAGCCGTTTCACCACCGATGTACGCCTGGCTCCTCCGCTCCTGTGGCTTCGTGCATCAAGCGAACCGGGAACTGGGGGCAAGGTTGACGCGCGGGGCATCCATCATTCATTAAACCGCTCTAATTCTCGTTGAAGCTCTTTCTCATTGGCATGCCGGGCTCGGGAAAAACCACCCTGGGCCGGACCCTGGCCGCCCACTACGGGCTGCCTTTTCTGGACCTCGACGCTGAAATCGTGGCTCGGGGCGGACAAGCTATTCCGGCCATCTTTTTACGGCAGGGCGAAGCGTATTTTCGTCGGTTAGAGGCGAAGGTCCTGCGGGAAGTGGCGGCCCGGCCGGGGCCCCTGGTGCTGGCTACCGGGGGCGGCACGCCGTGCTTCCACGATAACCTCACGGTGCTGAATGCCGCCGGCTGCACGCTCTGGCTCGACGTGCCGGAGCCGGTGCTTGCCGCCCGCCTGGCCGCCGCGACCGAGACCGCCACCCGCCCCTTAGTGGCTACGGCCGACCGCCCCGAACAGTGGCTGCATGAAACCCTGGCAGCCCGGAAGCAGTTTTACTCCCAGGCCCGCGTGCGATGCCGCGGCACTGCCTGCACGGTGGCCGCCGTGGTGGCCCGGCTCGCCGCAGCGGGGTTTACCCCGACGCCAAGGGGCGAATTACCGCCCGACGCGTAATTTTGTTACTTGATTCGTTTGCCCGTTCTCTCCATGCAACCAGTATCCACCGAAGAACCGGCCGTAGCTTCTAACCTACCAGCCACCCCTGCACCGGTACGGCCCAAGCACAAAGGCTCGGCCCAACTCTTCCAGAACCCAATTCTGGAGCGCCTTTCGCACACGCACATTGCGTTGCCCGTAGGCATTTTCGCCCTCACCACCGTGCTGAGCCTGTATTACGGCCTTACGCATGGCTTTATGTCGGGCTTTTCGGCGTTCGGGCTGTTCCTGCTCGGGCTGTTCGCCTTCACGTTTGTCGAATATGCCGTGCACCGTTACTTGTACCACATTCCGGCCACCTCGCCGGCGCGGGCCAAGTTTCAGTACACCCTGCACGGCGTGCACCACGAGTACCCCAAGGATAAAACCCGGCTGGCCATGCCGCCCATCGTGACGGTGTTCGTGGCGTCGCTGCTGTTCTTCATTTTCCGGCTCGCCTTCGGCTCGTATGCGTTTGGGCTGTTGGCGGGCTTCACGTTTGGGTACGCCACGTACTTGTTCGTGCATTACGCCATTCACGCCTACTCGCCCCCGAAGAACTTTCTGAAAGTGTGGTGGACGCACCACAGCCAGCACCACTATCGGCAGGACGAAGTAGCCTTTGGCGTGTCGAGTACGCTGTGGGACCACATCATTGGTACCATGCCGAACAAGAAAGCGGAATAGTATTGCCTTGCCGAAAACCGGTCATCAAAAAGGCGGCTCCGAACTGGGAGCCGCCTTTTTGATGACCGGTTTTCTTTCGGGCCCGACTAAGAACGTGGCCCGCGCATCTTGCTAACAATGAACCACAGCAGCGCTACCACGAGAAATATCCCGATGATGGCCGTATAGGCACCAGCCTTGAAGATGGTGCCGATGGCCTCGCAGCCCGTGAGCGTAGTAGCCAAGGTGCCCAGAAAAACAAACAGGGAAATTCGAGAAGCATTCATGGCGTGAAGAGAAAGGTAAAAGGAAATGCCCGCAGCGCTTACCGCCGGATAGGAACAGATACTCAGCTCGCGCCCGAAAGGTTGACTGCTCCTCATTCGCTCAGCAATTATTGCCAGCCTACCCAGCTACCAGCTGCCACTGGCGCCACCGCCCCCGCTGCTGCCGCCACCAAAACCGCCGAAGCCGCCTCCGCCTCCACCGCCAAAGCCGCCCCCGCCGCCGAAGCCCCCGCCCCCAAAGATGATGGGCGGCACAAACCCACCGCCGAAGCCCCGGTTGCCCCGCCCGCCCCCGCCGCGGTTGCGTAGCATGATGAAGATGAGCACCAGAATGCCGATTATTACCCAGAAGGGCACGCCCGACCCGCGCCCGCTGCGCCGGCCCTGCGGACGCTCATCGGCCGGGTCGGCCTGGTACTCGCCCTTGGCCAGGGCAATGAGCTGGTCGGTAGCCCGGTCGAGGCCGGCGTAGTACTGGTTTTGGCGAAATGCGGGCACCAGCGTGTTGCTGATGATGCGCTTGGCAATGGCATCGGGCACGGCCCCTTCCAGGCCGTAGCCGGTTTGGATGCGGGCTACGTGCTCCTGCTGCGCCACCAGCACCAGAATGCCGTTGTTCTTGCCCTTACGACCAATCCCCCAACTCTCGTAGAGACTTTGAGCGTAGTCGGCAATTTCGCTGCCGTCGAGGCTGGGCACGGTTACCACGGCGATTTGCGACGAGGTGCTGTCGTTGTAGGCCACCAGCTTACGCTCCAGCGCATCGGCCTCGCCCGGCTGCAGCAGGCGGGCGAGGTCGTTCACCAGGCGCGGCGGACTAGGGCGCGGCGGCACGTTCTGGGCCCTGGCTCCCAGGATGGGCAGCAGCCACAGCCACGCCAGCAGCACGGGCCACCACGGGCGCCCCACCGCGTTGGCCGGGTCAACTGCCGGCCGGAGCGGCCTCACCAAACGAGCGGGAGCGGGGGCGTTTTTCATGCGTCGGAAGCCGGTTTATCGCCGCCAAAGGAGATGGAATCGTCCAGCTCGTTCTCGTCGGTGGTGGCGTCGTAGGGGAAATAGCGCTTCAGTTGCTCCCCTACCATCGTAATGCCCCGCTCCAGGCCCAGCACGTATCGTTCGTGGCGGAACTGCTCCAGCACGGCTTCCTTCGTGGCTTCCCAAAAATCGTCGGGCACGGCGGCATTGATGGCGGCGTCGCCAATCACGGCAAACTGCCGGCTCTTCCAGGCCAGGTAAAACAGTACGCCGTTGCGGGCGGCCGTTTTGTGCATATTGAGCTCGACAAACACCTGCGCAGCCCGGTCCAAAGGTTCGGGCGTGGGGCAGGTATCTTCCAGGTGCACCCGAATTTCGCCCGAAGTCGTAACCTCAGCCTGCCGGATGGCTGCCACCAAGGCCGCGTCTTCGGCGGGAGAGAGAGGAGATTTCATCTTGATCAGTGAGAAGTGAGGCCCGAGTAAGCAACAGGGAAGAGTGAGCAAAGTCCCGCTTCCGGGTTTGTCCTTCCTCCCCTGCTTTGCTCCTCATTAGAATTGAACCGTGGGGGCCTTGCTCGCGGCCGGGTCGGCCTCGAAATACGGCTTGGGTTGAAAGCCGAACATGCCCGCGAACAAGTTATTGGGGAACGAGCGAACAAAGGTGTTGTAATCGTTGGTGGCGGCGTTGAACTTGTTGCGCTCCACGTTAATGCGGTTTTCGGTGCCTTCAATCTGGGCTTGCAGCTCCTGGAAGTTGGCGTTGGCCTTCAGGTCGGGGTAGTTTTCCGATACGGCCAGCAAGCGGCCCAGGCCGGCTGATACCTGGCTTTGGGCGGCTTGGAATTTTTGAATGTTCTCGGGCGTGAGGTCAGCGGCATTCAGCTGCACGCTGGTGGCCTTGGCCCGGGCCTCGATAACCGCGGTGAGGGTGCCCTGCTCGAATTTGGCGGCCCCTTTCACCGTATTCACCAAATTACCAATGAGGTCGTTGCGGCGCTGGTAAGCGCTTTGCACGTTGCCGGCCTGGGCTTTCACGGCTTGGTCGCGCTGCACCATGCCGTTGTAGCCGCACGATGACTGGGTAAGCAGCAGGGCCAAACCCGCGAAATAGAGAAGAAAGCGTTTCATTTTAATGGGATGAGGTGGTGGAGCTAAATAATACTGGGACGCCAGTATAAAAAAAGAAAACCAAACCCGGAACCGCTCCGCACGGTTAGGCCGGTGCGGCAAAGTACGCAGGTTCGCACTTGCGGTTGTAGCTTGCCTCGCTTACCAAGCTGCACCGCTATTCTTTCTGGCAGTAAAGAACTTCGAACAACCGCCCCCGCAATATATCCTTCTATCAGACCATTACCCCTGTGAAAGCCGTTATTCCCGTCGCGGGCATTGGTTCGCGCTTGCGTCCGCACACCCATACGCAGCCCAAGAGCTTGGTGCCGGTGGCCGGCAACACCATTCTGGGCCATATCATCGACCGCCTGCAAGCGGCCGGCCTCACCGATTTTGTGTTTATCGTGGGGTACCTGGGCGATAAAATTGTGAGCTACGTGCGCCGTAACTACCCCGACCTGAAGGCCACTTTCGTGGTGCAGGAACCCCGCGAGGGCCTGGGCCACGCCCTGTGGCTGGCCCGCGAGGAATTTCGCCACGACCCCGACGGCGTGCTCATCCTGCTGGGCGACACCATCGTGGACGTAGACCTGCCGATGCTCATGGCCACGCCCGGCTCGGTGCTGGCCGTGAAGGAGGTGAAGACGCCCAGCATGTTCGGCCTGGTCGAAACCGGGGCCAATGGCCGGGTGAGCAAGGTGGTTGAAAAGCCGAAGATCCCGAAGTCGAACTACGCCATGGTGGGCCTCTACAAGCTGGCCTACCCCGAGCAGCTGGCCCGGGCCCTGGAATGGCTGCGCGAGGCCGACGTGCGTACCCACGGCGAGTTTCAGCTCACCGACGCGCTGATGCGCCTTATCGAGGAGGGCGAGGTGATGACGACCTGCTCGGTGGATAACTGGTTTGACTGCGGCCGCAAGGAAACCCTGCTCGAAGCCAACGCCCGGCTCCTCAACCAGCCCGAATTCCTGGAGAATCGGGATTACTCGCAGTTCCCCGACTCGGTGATTATTCCCCCGGTCAGCATTGGGCGCGGCTGCCAGATTTCGCAGTCCATTATCGGCCCCAACGTTGCCATTGGCGACAAAACCATCATCAAGAGCACCATTCTCAGCGACTCGATTATCGGCTCGTACTCGGAGCTACGCTCAGCCGTGATGCACGACTGCATCGTGGGCTCCGACGCTTCGTTTCGGGGCATGAACCACTCGCTCAATATCGGAGATAATACCGAAATTGACTACAGTTAAGTCCTGGGTCCGCCCTCGTACTACTTCCTTGCTTATCCCGGCGGTAATGCCCGTCTTTATCCTATAGCCTAGTATCAAACCTATAATAAATTGCGCTTGAAACCGTACTTTTCGGCCGATATTGTGCTGCTTATGACTTTTCGCCACGCTTGGGTTGGGCTACTTGCCGCCCTGTTTTTCGGATTGAGTGCCCCCTCCCGCGGCCAAACTCCCTTGGGCCAGCCATCTCTGGACGAGGCTAAGGTGCAGATCTGGTGCGCTACCGTCCGCTTCGTGTACGACGACGCCGGCCGCCCCAACCTGAAAAGCACGGTGCGCTGCGAAGATGGTAACCTGCAAGCCCTGGCCAGCAGCATCCGGCCCGACAGCCTGCGCGTGTACAGCTTGCTCTACCAAGCCATTGAGGGCCGGGGCGCCATTTACCAAGGCAAGAAAGACAACCCCGCCCGGCTCGCCGCCCTGGCCAAAGCCATCATCGCTAAGCTGAAAAGCTCGCCCGCCCGGCGCCGCGACCCCGAACGCATGGCCCGCGTGGCCGCCCTCGAAACAGCCCTGACTAACTACGTGGTGAGCGGAACCCCCTTGGGCGACGTCCCGGCAGCTATGGCTCCCGCCCCGGCCGAAGCGGCGGGGCCCTCGGCCGGCGCCCCGGGCCCTGCCGAAGCCGCGGAAGCCCAAGCCGCCGCGGAGCGCGACGCGGCCCCCGCCCCGACGGCCCCCGGGCCAGCTACTGGCCCGCGCAATTTGCTCGATCAGTTTGCCGCGCCGCTGGCTCTCATTCTGGGTATTCTGAGCCTGGTACTCTACATCATGTTACGCGTGACGCTGGGCCAGTGGCGGCGGCAGCAGCGCCGCGAAACCCTCAGCGCCAAGCAGGCAGCTCAAGCCGCCCAGGCGGCCGCCGCCGAGACCAGCGCGGCCGTGGCTGACTCAGCGGCCCGCGTGAAGCGCGCCGAAGCCCTGGTGCTGGCCGCTACCCCCGACCTTACCACGCCGCCACCCTCCCCCGCGGCCGACAACCTCAGCCCGGCCCAGCGCCTGGAAGTAGAGCGCCTGGTGAGCCAGCGCGTAGATGAGGAGCTGCGCTGGCTGCGGGCCAACCTACCTGAGCTCATAGCTACTGCCGTAGCCCAGGCAACGGCGGCCCCCGAGCAAAACGCGGCCACCCCGCCAGCTTCGGAAGATACCGCCCCCTCCAGCGCTGCTGATGGGCATTTGGGCTAACCATAGCAGTCGGCCTGATGGCTGCTAGTCCAGCCTCGGCGGCGGGGCGACAGCGTGAACAGCAGTAAAACCGGTGGTTAGCCGATACGACTTTATTTCTTCTGTTCCTTTGCTATGAAAAGCCCTGCTTGGTTGTTTGCCGCCTTAGCGGCCCTGGCAGCCTGCCGGGCTTCCACTTCACCCGCGCGCAACAGCCTGCCGCGCCATCAGCCCCTGACTGAAACCACTATTCCTGAGAACGCCGAGCCCACCCGCCGGGCCGGCCTGGCTCTTCCTGACTCCTCCCGCCGTGCGCTACCCGAACACCCCTAAATCAGATTTTGTCGACACGTACTTCGGAGTCGAGGTCCCGGACCCCTACCGCTGGCTCGAAGCCCTTGATTCGCTCGAAACCAAGGCCTGGATCACGGCCCAGAACGAGACCACCTTCGGGTGCTTGGCCCAGCTTCCGTTTCGGGATAAAATTCGGGACCGCCTCACCACCATGTGGAATTATGAGCGCTACGGCGTGCCCGAGCAGGTGGGCGAAGAGCTGGTGTTCAGCAAGAACGACGGCTTGCAGAACCAAGCCGTGCTCTACCGCCAGCGCGGCGCTGAGGAACCCCGCGTCCTGCTCGACCCCAACCAGTTCTCCGCCGACGGCACCACGGCTCTCGCGGGCATCGAATTTAGCAACGACCACCGCTACCTGGCTTACGCTACCAGCAGCAGCGGCTCCGACTGGCACCAGGTGCGCATCCTGGACCTGACCACTGACCAGCTCCTGCCCGAAGAATTGAATTGGGTGAAAGTCTCGGGCACCTCGTGGACTAAAAACGGCTTTTACTACAGCCGCTACGAGGCGCCCAAAGCCGGGGAGAACGACCTGACGGGCATGAACGAGTTCCACCAGGTGTACTTCCACCGCCTGAACACGCCGCAGTCGGCCGACGAGCTAGTGTACGAAAACCCGCAAATGGCGCTGGGCTTCCGCATCGCCTACGCCACCGAAGACGAGCAGTTCCTCTGCCTCTATCTTACCGATGGCAAGTCGGACGGCAACCGCCTGGAGGTGCGCGACCTGCGCGACCCCAGGTCAGCCCGCGCCTGGACTCCACTCATTGCTTCTTACGAATACAACAACAGCATCATCGGCAGCCTGGATGGCGAGATCCTGGTGCTGACCAACTACCAAGCCCCGCGCTACCGCGTCGTTCGTATCGACCCTAAGAACCCGCAGGAAGCCAATTGGCACGAGGTGCTCCCCGAAAGCCCGAACAAGCTGGAGGGCGTGAGCCAGGTGGGCGGCTACCTCGTAGCGAATTACCTGCACGACGCCAGCTCGCAAATCAATGTGTATTCGGAGGCGGGCTTATTTCAGCACGAGGTGCAGTTGCCGGCCATTGGTACCGCCAGCGGCTTCAGCGGCCGGCGCGGCGACCAGGTGACGTACTACGCCTTCACCTCCTTTACGTATCCCACCACCATCTACCGGTACGACCTAGCTACCAACACCAGCACCATATTCCGCGCGCCCAAAACCGACGTGAATCCGCTGGACTACGTGACTACTCAGGTCTTTTACGCGAGCCAGGACGGCACCAGCATCCCCATGTTCATCGTCCATAAAAACGACGTGGTGCGGGATGGCAAGAACCCAACCTACCTCTACGCCTACGGCGGATTTAACGTCTCGCTCACGCCCGGCTTCTCGGTGGCCCGGCTGCTCTGGCTCGAAAACAACGGCATCCTGGCCATTCCCAACCTGCGCGGCGGCGGCGAATATGGCGAAGCCTGGCACCAAGCCGGGATGACCCCGCACAAACAGAACGTGTTCGACGACTTCATCGCCGCCGCCGACTACCTCAAAGCCAACAGCTACACCGATACCAGCCACCTGGCCATTGCCGGGGGCTCGAACGGCGGCCTGCTGGTTGGGGCCACCATGACCCAGCGGCCGGACCTTTGCCAGGTGGCCTTGCCGGCGGTGGGCGTGATGGACATGCTGCGCTACCACAAGTTCACCATCGGCTGGAACTGGGCGCCCGAGTACGGCACTTCCGACGACCCGGCTCAATTCGAAAACCTGCGCCAGTTCTCGCCCCTGCACAACCTGCGGCCCGGCACGGCTTACCCCGCCACGCTCATCACCACCGCCGACCACGACGACCGGGTCGTGCCGGCCCACTCCTTCAAGTTCGCCGCCGCCCTGCAGGCCGCCAACGCCGGGCCCAACCCCACCCTCATCCGCGTGGATGTGAACGCTGGCCACGGCGCGGGCAAAAGCACTCAGCTTCAGATTGCCGAATGGGCCGACGTGTGGAGCTTCTGCTACGCTAACATGGGCCTGACCCCAGACGTACATCAATAGCGTTCACCGTTGGCCGCCCACCCAGTGCGAAAAAGAATGTTGGGGGTGGCTAATTGGCCTGGCTTTATTCACCAGCCCCGGCGGGAAGTTTGCGGGCTTGCTGAGCGCTACCGCTCCCGGTGTCCTTACCATTACGCCACAAAAAAACCGCTCAGCACTCTGCCAAGCGGTTTTTTGCTGTTACTGGAAGCTAATTACGGCTTAGTAGCGGTACAGGTCCGATTTGAAGGGACCTTCTACCGGCACCTTGATGTAATCGGCTTGCTTGGAGGTTAGCTCGTCCAGCTCCACTCCGATTTTGGCGAGGTGCAGGCGGGCCACTTTCTCATCCAAGTGCTTGGGCAGGGTGTACACCTGGTTTTCGTACTGGTCCGCGCGCTGCCACAGCTCCAGCTGGGCCAGGGTCTGGTTGGTGAAGGAGTTCGACATCACAAACGAGGGGTGGCCGGTGGCGCAGCCCAGGTTCACGAGGCGCCCTTCGGCCAGAATAATCACCTCTTTGCCTTCGATGGTGTAGATGTCGACTTGCGGCTTCACGGTGTCCTTGGTGTGGCCGTAGTTGCTGTTCAGCCAAGCCATGTCAATTTCATCGTCGAAGTGGCCGATGTTGCAGACAATGGCTTTGTCCTTGAGGCTGCGGAAATGCTCCTCAGTGAGAATGTCGCAGTTGCCAGTGGCCGTCACCACGATGTCGGCTTCCTTCACCGCGTTGGCGAGTTTCTTCACGGCGTAGCCGTCCATGGCGGCCTGCAGGGCGCAGATGGGGTCAATTTCCGTGACGATAACGCGGGCACCCGCGCCGCGCAGCGAAGCGGCCGTGCCTTTTCCCACGTCGCCATAGCCCGCGACCACGGCAATTTTGCCCGCCATCATCACGTCGGTGGCCCGGCGGATGGCGTCTACGGCCGACTCTTTGCAGCCGTACTTGTTGTCAAACTTCGACTTCGTTACCGAGTCGTTGACGTTAATGGCGGGGAAGGGCAGCGTGCCGTTTTTCACTCGCTCGTAGAGGCGGAGCACACCGGTAGTGGTTTCTTCCGAAACCCCTTTGATGCCCGCGGCCAGCTCCGGGTACCGGTCCAGCACCATGTTGGTGAGGTCGCCGCCATCATCAAGAATCATGTTCAGGGGCTGCCGGTCTTCGCCAAAAAACAGCGTTTGCTCGATGCACCAGTTGAATTCCTCCTCGTTCATGCCCTTCCAGGCATACACCGGAATACCGGCCGCGGCAATGGCGGCGGCGGCGTGGTCCTGAGTCGAGAAGATGTTGCACGACGACCACGTTACCTCAGCGCCCAGCGCCTTGAGGGTCTCGATGAGTACGGCCGTTTGAATGGTCATGTGCAGGCAGCCGGCAATGCGGGCCCCTTTGAAGGGTTGCGAGGTGCCAAACTCCTCTCGCAAGCTCATGAGCCCGGGCATTTCGGCCTCAGCCAAGCGGATTTCCTTGCGGCCCCATTCGGCCAGGCTCATGTCCTTTACTTTGTACGGAACGTACGTTTTCGTCGTGGTTTCCACCATGATGCGGGTTAGTTTATAGTTACGGGGGTTTAACTACAAAGATACTTGATTTGTTCATCGTAGGACCTAGAAAAGCCCGCACCTGAGTGGCACGGGCTTTTCTAGGTCCTACGATGAACAATTCAGGTCGTTATGACCTCAATTGTTCGATATAACGACCGCTTTCGGCTGCAAAGCTGGATCTAACAAAGCGCTGCTGCCGCGAAATACAACCGTATAGATCTTGCCTGCCTCGTAATTTTTTGTCCCTGTTCCAGAACCAGAACCGTCTCCAACGTGTGTAACAGCTACAGATGGACTTCCATAAGTAATGGCAATGTTATAAGGACCAGCTGGTATTTCCACAAAAGAAGAAGCTCCCACCGTTGACCCTGCTGGAGGAGTTGTAGCAGGGGGAATGGGGGTATAATTTGCAACAACAACGTTGATGTTGTTCACATCTATCAATCCAGCTATGGATTCGGAAGACAGCTTTAGCGGATTTGAGGTGCCTTGTGCTAGATGCACAAGCCGAATTTTAGCCTTTCCACTAGCGGGTGGGGTAAGATCATCCGGTATGAACAACCCTGCTACGCCCGAACCGCTATTTGCATAGGCAAAATAGGAGTAATTCCTGTCCTTCTCCACCGTCACATTTTGTGACGTAGCCGTGGTTCCCGATGCAGCAACGTTCACCTTGATACTGCGGCTACCAGTGTTCACAGCTTGATAGCCCGAATAGCTCGAGTTCAACTCATAGCTAAGCGTCGCTTTTTCCACGTCATCAAATAAAAATTTGACTGGTACGTTGGCACTGGCAGCAGCGTGGTGGACTTTAATGCGACCTTGGTCGACCACGGGGACGGGGTCAGCGGGCTTGTCATCTTTGCCGCAGGCGGCCAGCAGCAGCGTGGCAGGTAAAACGGCTTGAAAAGCGCGACGGAGAACGAATGCTGTGGTCATAATTTTAAAAATTCTTGGTAAAATGAAATTGGGTCGCCGAAAAAAGTTGAATCTACCGGGCCTGAACGCACGCTAGGGATGCTTTGTTAGAGTTCGCGCAGTAAATATCGGGTAAAGCTACTGGCTAACCTTTCACTAAGCCTAGTTTACCTTTGTAATATGTACGAAAATAACCGATTGGCTATTTCACGTTGGTGGTTACGAGGCGTGGTTACGGGGGCGGCGTTGGTTGGCCTTTCGGCCGCCGTTGCGGGCCAAACGGCTCCTGCCACCATTCGCCTGCTGCCCGAAGATGCTCAGCGCGGCCTGAATGGCGCCCAGCACAATTTCGACTTCCTGGCTCCGGGAGTGCGCGACACTTACCAAACGGCCGGCTTTTTTGGGCAAAAGCTGCGGCCCTACCTAGCTGGCAACCAGCAGGCGCTCAGCTACTTGAATCTTTATAGACGGCAAAAAACGCAATTCCTGATTGATCGGCTAATCGCCGTGGGTTCTTTTGGCGTGTACGGCCAGCAAATTTTCGCCCACGGCGACCCGCAGTACTTCAACACTACTCAGCAAGTGGCAGCCGGAGCGTTCGTGGCCAGCCTGTTGGCGACTATTTTCATCAACCGCAACACCAATAACTACTTGCAGCGCGCGGTAGATGCTTACAATGCCGACCTAAGCAGCTCTGGCAAATTCCAGGGTGGCATCTGGCCCCGGCTACGGCCCAGTCAGCTAGGGTTCAGCCAGGCCGCGCTGGGCCAGCCCTTGGTGAGCCTACACTGGTCGGTTCGCTGAACGCGTCTCTTTTCCGTATAGTCTTCCTCATGGACTACCCTTTGCCCGAAGCGGCCCGGCGCTACGTGGCCGCGCATCTGCACGACGACCCCGCACATCTGGCCCTCCAAGCCCGCCGTCATCCCAGCCTGCCCGTGCCGGAACTGGTCCGCCAAATTCAGGCCCGCCAGAAAGCCCGTACTAAACTGCCGGACTGGGCCGACAACCCCGACCTGATCTTTCCACCGGCCCTCTCCGTCGAGCAGGCTTCGTCGGCCCGAACGGCAGCCTTCAAAGCTGGCTTAGTCGACGGCCAGCAGCTGGCCGACCTTACTGGCGGCTTTGGGGCCGATACGGCTCACTTCGCCGCTCGCGTGGCGCACGTCGACTACGTGGAGCGCGACCCCAAGCTGGCCGCCATCGTCGGCTACAACCTGGCTCAGCTGGGGGTGGAAAACGTGGTAGTGCACCCGACCGACGCCGTGACGTTTCTCCGAGACACGCCACACCACTTCGATTGGCTGTACCTCGACCCAGCCCGGCGCGACACGGCCGCCCGCAAGATTTTCCTGCTGCGCGACTGCGAGCCCGACGTGGTGAAGCTGCTGCCCCTGCTGCTGCACAAAGCCACCCGAATTCTGCTCAAGACATCGCCTATGCTCGACATTGAGCACGCCGTGCAGGGCCTCGGCCACGTGCGCCGCTTATGGGTGGTAGCCGTCGACAACGAGGTGAAAGAAGTGCTTTACGAGCTGGGCCAGGAGCCCGCCATCGACCCCGAGCGCTATGCCCTCAACCTGCGCCGCGACGGCAGCCAGCAGGAGTTCCGCCTTAACCGGGCCCGCGAAGCCCGGGCTACGCCCCGCTACGCCGAACCTCAGCAGTTTCTGTACGAGCCCAACGCGGCAGTGCTCAAAGCGGGCGCATTTCGAAGCGTGGGCACGGCCTTCGAGCTGCTGAAGCTGCACCAGCACAGCCACCTGTACACCGCCGATGTCCTCCGGACGGATTTCCCGGGCCGCATTTTTCGCGTGCTGGCCGTAGAGAAGGCCGATGGGACGGCCCTGAAAGCTTACCTGGGCCCGGAAGCCCGGGCACACGTTACGACGCGTAATTTCCCCGATACGGTGGCTGATTTTCGGCGGCGAACCGGCATCCGCGAGGGCGGTGAGGTTTATCTGTTCGCCACCACTGACCTGCGGAGCCGGCCCGTAGTACTGGTGTGCGAGAAAATGGAGCCGAATCTTTTCGTGAGTTAGGAAAGGAGTTTTCAGGTAGGGGCCGCAAGCCCTACCGGGTATGGTTCAACTCCCGGCGAAGTCGCCCCAAGTACTAGCAGCTCGTTTGGGCTCTTTGGGCTCGGGCAAGAGCTCTTGATTAGCATTTGCTAAAGAAAGCCCGTTGCTTCAAGTTCCAGCCCGCGGCGCCCACGGGTGCGGACCCTTAGCTCACAGTTTCAGCTTAACTCGGCATCGCGCCGCAAGGCGACACCCGCCCCCATACGAGGCCCGTTTGGCTAGGGCCCATTGGTGAGTTCGGGGAGGCGGACCCGGCGGGTAGCGTCAGGTGCGGCAGGGATTTGGGCAACGGCGGCGGGTGTCACCAGCAAGCTGGCCACGACTAGGCCGCCGCAACCGGAAGAAACGCAGAAGCTCAACGCAAAGCTAGAGAGCGAGCCTGGCACCGATTCCATTCAGACCTAGTACGATAACCTTAATGTAACCTCCCCGCCTGCGGCAGGCCCGCCCCAAACCAAAAATTTCCTTTCCCTGAAGCAAGTAGGCGGCTTCTGCATGGTAGAAACAGAATAAAACTAACACGATATTTTAAGAAAAATCTTAGTTAATCCGTTTTTTGGTAATGTACGGGCAACATTATCTCAGCATTATACTTCTGTAAAATATAATATTTTATAGAATATCCTGCTTGAATGAAGAATACTTTTACGGGGTCAATTCACCTACCTTCCCCGTATTTGCATGAAAACTGCTTTACTATCTTTCCGGCAGCTGTCCTGGATGACCGGGCTTGTTTGGGCGTTGCTGGTAGCACCGCTCAGCTATCCGGTCCTGGCCCAATCTACGGATGCTTCCTTCGCGGGCACGGTGGTAGACGCTAAGGGTACGGCCGTACCGGGCGCAACAGTCGTGGTGCGCAATAAGTCGACGGGCTTCCAGACCGGCGCGGCCACTGGCCCCGACGGGCGCTACGGGTTTCAGCAGCTGCCGCTGGGCGGTCCTTACGACCTCAACGTTAGCTTCGTGGGCTACGCGCCGCAGCAGCGCACGGGCTACATGCTTAACCAGGGCGACCGAATTACGGTCAACGTTCAGCTGAGCGAGGCTACGGCGCAGCTGCAGGAAGTGGTGGTGTCGGGCAACAGCCTGACCAACCGAGTGGACCGGCTGGGCAGCAGCACCGCCATCACGGCGCAGGAAGTCAAGCGCCTGCCCGCCCTCAACCGCGACTTTACCAGCTTAGCCAACCTGGCCCCGACTTCTAACGGCACCAACATCGGCAGCCAGCTGGCTTCGTCGACCAACTACCTCATTGATGGCCTGAGCGCCCGCAACATGCTCACCAGTGGGCCAATTGGCCGCGGTACTTTTACGCTGTCGCTGGAAGCCATTCGCGAGTTTGAAGTTGCCTACAACGTGTACGACGTGACCCAGGGCCGGCAGGGCGGGGGCACGATCAGCGCGGTTACCAAGTCGGGCACCAATACGTTCGCGGGCTCGGCCTTCACTTATCTGCGGACCGACTGGCTGGCCAGCCCCAACGACATCCGGGGCAACAAGCGCACCACGAACTTCAGCACTACGCAGTACGGCTTCAGCCTGGGAGGCCCAATCATCAAAGACAAGCTGCACTTTTTCGTGGCGTTGGACCGGCAGCAGCAGGCCGCGCCGCTGTTCATTGCCGACATTCAGCAGCCAGCCGACGAACAGGCCCTGGGCATCACCCGAGCCGCGCTCGACGACGTGATTCGGATTGGTCGGGAGAAATACGGCCTGGGCAGTGGGCCGCAAACTGGTTCCTTCGACCGTCGCAACGTATCGAACAGCCTCTTCACGCGCTTCGATTGGCAGCTTAACAATAAGCACCGCCTCACCCTGCGCAACAACTACAGCGACACCGACGAGCCCGCCAACACCAACGACAACTCGGCCATCAACCTTTACGAGACCTGGTCGGGCTTCAGCTCCCGCGAGAACAGCACGGCGCTGTCCTTACGCTCGGCGCTGTCGAGCAAGCTGCTCAACGAGCTCAAGGTGCAGTATACCTACTCGCGCAATGGGATTGAGCCCAACCCGGAGTTGCCAGCCAGTAACATTCCACGGGCTATCGTAACGGTGAGCTCCGTGCTGCCCGACGGGCGCACGGGCCGCACCGACGTGCAGCTCGGCGGGCAGCGCTTCACGCCCGAGACCCAGCAGGTCAACCAGTTTCAGCTCGTGAATACAAGCTACCTGACAGCCGGGCGCTTCAACTTCACCTTCGGCACCGACAACATGCTCACACGCCTGTACAACTACGTGTCGAACGAGCAGAACGGGCGCTTTTTCTTCAACAGCCTGGAGGAGTTCAACAATCTCAACCCCAGCCGCTACGCCCGCGAGGTGCCGCTCAAGGGCATCCCCGACGTGCGGCACAGCGTGCTCGATGCTTCGGTGTTTGCCCAGGCCTCCTTCAACCCGCATCCCAACGTGAGCGCTCAGTTCGGGGTACGCTACGACGTGACGAGCTACCTGACCCCGGCCGCCTACAACCCGCTGGTGGAAAAGGAGCTGGGCCTGCGTACCGACGCGCAGATTACCGACTGGGACAACATTCAGCCCCGCCTGCAGCTGACCTGGGACGTGGGTGGCAAAAACCGGGATATCTTCCGCCTCGGCGGGGGCATCTTTTCCGCTTACGTCATAAACTACGCCCAGCTCAATAACATCCAGAACGACGGCACCCGACTGGCGGCGGTCGACGTGACCCGGCCCAACGATAATACGGTGCCCAACCTCGTGCCCCGGCCCGACTTTCCCAGCTACCGCCGCGACCCCTCCACCGTGCCGGGCGTGCTGGCGGGCACCACCCCGGTGGCCACCATCAACCTGACCGACCCCAACTTTGAAGTACCCACGGTGTACAAGGCCAACCTGAGCTATAACCGCATCGTGAACGAGTGGCTGCGGGTCGGCGTGAACGTGCTCGGGGCCCGTACCGACAACAATTATGTGTACCTCGACGCCAACCTACGCGACCCCGTGTTCCGGCTGACGAACGAGGAAAACCGGGCCGTCTTCGTGCCGGCCAACACGATTTCCAGCCGGGGCCAGACCAACAACGTGCTCAACCGCCGCTCGCAGCAGGTGGGCCGTACACTGGTTCTGACCAATGGCGCTAAGCTGCGCACGGTCTCCGTAGTGCTGGATGCCGAGGTGCGGCTGCCCCACGGCGGGGCGTTCACGGCCAGCTACACCTGGAACGATGCCCGCGACAACACCTCCTACAACGGCAACGTGGCCAATACCTCCACGTTTCGCCCCGTAAAGAGCGACCCCCGCAGCCTCTCGGAGATGAATTACTCCGATAATCATTTCCGCCACAAGCTGGTGCTCTACGGCGTGTCGCCGGTCTGGAAGGGCTTCAGCCTGAACGCGCGCTTCAGCGGCATAAGCGGCACCCGCTATTCCCTGCTGGTAAATGCCGATATTAACGGTGATTTTGTGGGCCAGACCGGCACCCGCAATGACCTAGCCTTTGTTTTCGACCCCAATAACCCCGACACCCCCAACAACCTGCGCACCGACCTCAACCGGGTGTTGAACGAGTCCGACAGCCGGGCCAAGGATTATATTCGGGAAAGCTTTGGCCACATTGCCGAGCGCAACGGCGGCGAAAACAAGGCCCTGGTGGGCACCGTGGACGTGCGCCTCATGAAGGTGTTCAAAACCTTCAGCAGTCAGTCGCTGGAGCTGTCGGTCGACGTATTTAACTTCGCCAACCTGCTCAACAAAAACTGGGGCGGCAATTTCAACCTGGGCAACCAGAGCTTGTTGAACGTCACCGGCTTCGACCAAGCTACCCAGCGCTACGTCTACGCCATCAACCCCAGCGTGGGCGTCATTCAGAAAAACGGTACGCCCTACCAGATTCAGCTCGGGGCCCGCTACGCGTTTTAATTAGGCGTTTCAGATAGCCGACTAGCCAACCGCCGTACCCTTGTTTTCCACTGCGGCAGGCTCCTAATCAATTTTTAGTACGCGATGATCCATGTTTTGAAAGCGGCCATCCGGCTGGTAGCGCTGGCCTCGGCGCTGCCCGCGTTGGCGCAGCAGCCTACCAATCCGGCGCCCGGCACCGCGCCGGCCGCCCGCATCCTGCTGCCTAATGGCTGGTCGTTGAGCCCGGCCGGTACGGGCCCGGCCGTGCCGCTGGGCGACCTGCCGCTGAACATGCAGCTCACGCGCTCGGGCCGGCTGCTGGCCGTCACCAACAACGGGCAGAGCCAGCAAAGCATCCAACTGATTGACCCGCGCGCCGGCCGGCTGCTGGACGAGACGCCCATTGGCAAATCCTGGTACGGGCTGAAGTTTAGCGCTGATGGGCGCCGGCTCTACGCTTCCGGCGGCAACAACAACAACGTTCTGGCCTACCGCATTGCCCAGGGCAAGTTCGCCGGGGCCGATACGCTCCGGCTGGGGCCCGCCTGGCCCAAGGAGAAAATCAGCCCCACGGGCCTGGACCTCGACGAAACCCGGCAGCGACTGTACGTGGTGACCAAGGAAGACAACTCCTTGTACGTAGTGGACCTGCGCACCAAGGCCATCATCTCGAAGCTCGCCCTGGGCCACGAGGCGTACGGCTGCCTGCTGGCCCCCGACCAGCAGACGCTCTACATCACGCTCTGGGGCGGCGACAAGCTGGTGCTCTACGACACCCAAACCGGTCGCGTCACGGGCGAGCTGGCCACCGAGAGCCACCCCAACGAACTCATTCAGACCCGGAACGGCCGGTACTTGTTCGTGGCTAACGCCAACGATAATTCGGTTTCGGTTATCGACACAAAAAGCCGGAAGGTGCTCGAAGTCATTTCCACGACGCTCTACCCTACCAAGCTAACCGGTTCGACAACGAACGCGCTGGCCTTGTCGCCGGACGAGAAAACGCTGTATATTGCCAATGCCGACAACAACTGCCTGGCCGTGTTCAATGTGTCGGTGCCGGGCAAGAGCTCATCCAGGGGGTTCATTCCGACGGGCTGGTACCCCACCAGCGTAAAAACCCTCAACTCAAAGATCTTGGTGGCCAACGGCAAGGGCTTTTCTTCGTTGGCTAACCCGGCCGGGCCCCAACCCGTGAAAAAAACCGACGACAGCGGCTCGCACCTGGGCACGACCAAGGCCGCCGTGCAGTACATCGGCAGCTTGTTCAAGGGCACTTTATCGTTTATCGATGCGCCCACCGAAAGCCAGCTAAAGGCTTATTCGGCGCAGGTATACGCCAACTCACCGTTCAACCCCCAAGCTGCAGCCCTGGCGCCCGGCGCGCCCCGCAACCCGGTCCCTCGCCTCGGTGGGGAAAAGTCGCCCATTAAGCACGTTTTCTACGTGATCAAGGAAAACCGCACCTACGACCAGGTGCTGGGCGATATGAAGGAAGGCAACGGAGATGCCTCGCTCTGCCTCTTCCCCGAGAAAGTGACGCCCAACCACCACGCCCTGGCCCGCGAGTTCGTGCTACTCGACAACTTTTACGTCAACGCCGAAGTCAGCGCCGATGGCCACAACTGGAGCACGGCGGCCTATGCTACCGACTACACCGAAAAAACCTGGCCGACCAGCTACGGCGGGCGCGGCGGCACCTACGACTACGAGGGCACCCGCAAAGTTGCCTACCCGCGCGACGGCTACATCTGGGATTACTGCCAGCGGGCCGGCCTGAGCTACCGCACCTACGGCGAGTTTGGTGAGTTAGGCAAAACCTCGCTCAAATCGCTGGAAGGCCATGTTAGCCCCCAATACCCCGGCTTCAATATGGATGTTAAGGACGTGGAGCGCGTGCGCCTCTGGGCCCAGGACTTCGACTCGCTCCTCGCCCGGGGCGCCGTGCCGCAGTTCAACACGATCCGGATCAGCAACGACCACACCAGCGGCCAGCGCCGGGGTAAAATCACTCCCACCGCGGCCGTAGCGGACAACGACCTCGCCCTGGGCCAGTTGGTAGAGCACCTCACCCAAAGCTCCTTATGGAGAGAATCGGTGATTTTCGTGCTGGAAGACGACGCCCAAAACGGCCCCGACCACGTGGACGCGCACCGCTCGCCGGCCTTCGTCATCAGCCCCTACACGAAGCGAGGAGCGGTCGAACACACTATGTATTCGACCTCGGGCGTGTTGCGCACCATGGAACTCATTCTGGGCCTGCCGCCCATGAGCCAGTACGATGCCGCCGCCCGGCCGCTGTTCAACTGCTTTCAGGCCCAGCCCGACCTGCGCCCGTACGCCGCCAAGGCGGCCCGGGTAAACCTGGAGGAGCGCAACGTAGCCTGGAACCCAAGCATGGAACGGTCCGAGCACTTTAACCTGGCTAGCGAAGACGCCACCCCGGATTTGGACCTGAACGAAGTGGTGTGGAAATCGGTGAAGGGTGAGAGTGCCCTCATGCCCGCCCCCCGCCGCGGAGCTTTCCTGATGCCCGAGCAAAAGCGCCGAAAAGATGACGATGATTAAAGGAAGCCATCCCAGCCGGTAAGAGCCCGAACGTGCTGTTGAGCTGGTGAGGTGGACACGAGCTGCTTGGGAAAGTATTTTGCCTGTTTAGACGGCTCTGCCGAATGTAGCGGAGCACCTCGCGTGCTGCCGTCGGTCAACGACCATACGCCCGAGGCGGCGTTACGCTCGGCAGCACGGCCCATTTCACTTACTCCCTATGCTCGCTAGTCGAAGCGCCCAAACTCCAACTGCGGAGCTAGGAGCATGACCCCTAGCCGGAACCACTGATTACTGGACCGGCATTGATTGCTGAGAGCGCCGGCGTTCCCGTACGCTTTTTTGGTGGCTAATAAACCAGATTTCCGTAGTTTTGCCTCGTGCCCGCTCTGTTGGCTTCCATTTAGCCGGCGCCTTTCTTTCCTTTTTCGCTCTTTTTGCTCTCTCAATGCCCTATCTGTTCACTTCCGAATCGGTTTCGGAAGGTCATCCCGATAAAGTTGCCGACCAGATTTCTGACGCTATCCTCGACGAATACCTCCGCCAAGATCCCACGGCCAAAGTAGCTTGCGAGACCCTCGTGACCACCGACTTTGTCCTGGTCGCCGGCGAAATCAAATCCTCAGCTCACGTCGATGCCGAACCCATCGCGCGCGAAACCATCCGCCGCATCGGGTACGATAAGGCCGAATACCTCTTCAACGCCGACACCTGCGAGGTGATGAACCGCCTGCACGAGCAGTCGCCCGACATCAACCAGGGCGTGGAGCGCGCCAAAGACGAAGACCAGGGCGCGGGCGACCAGGGCATGATGTTCGGTTACGCCAGCCACGAAACGGCGAACTACATGCCCCTGGCCCTGGACCTCTCGCACCGGTTACTGCAGGAGCTGGCGGCCATCCGCCACGAGGGCCGCGACATGCCCTACCTGCGCCCCGATGCCAAGAGCCAAGTCACCATTCGCTACTCCGACGACCACCGGCCCGAAGCCATTGATACCATCGTCATCAGCACCCAGCACGACGAGTTCGACTCATCGGAAGCCGCGATGCTGGACCGGATTAAGGCCGACGTGCAGGCCATCCTCATTCCCCGGGTAAAGGCTGGCCTAAGCACCGACGCCCAAGCCTTGTTCACCGACCAGATCACCTACCACATCAACCCGACGGGTAAGTTTGTTATCGGCGGCCCCCACGGCGACTCCGGCCTCACCGGCCGCAAAATCATCGTGGATACCTACGGCGGCAAGGGTGCTCACGGGGGAGGCGCGTTTTCCGGCAAAGACTCTTCGAAAGTGGACCGCTCGGCGGCTTACGCGGCCCGGCACATTGCCAAAAACCTGGTGGCGGCCGGCGTGGCCGACCAGGTGCTGGTGCAGGTAGCCTACGCTATCGGCGTAGCCCAGCCCGTGGGGGTGTTCGTCACCACCTACGGCACAACCAAAGCCCAGGGAGCTAATAACACCACGCTCACCGATGGCGAAATTGCCGAAAAGGTGAACAAGCTGTTCGACTTGCGGCCCTACGCCATTGTGCGGCGCTTCGGCCTTCAAAACCCTATTTTCGCCCAAACGGCGGCCTATGGGCACATGGGCCGCCAGCCCGGCACCGTGCAGGCCACGATGAAGGACGGCACCGTAAAAACCTTCGAAACCTTCACGTGGGAAAAGCTGGACTACGTGCCCCAAATCAAGGCCGAGTTCGGGCTGTAAGTAGCTGGTAACTGAGCTGGCACTAGCTGAGGTTACTCCTCCGAAACAAAAAGCCCCGCCTGACTGATCAGGCGGGGCTTTTTTCAAGATGCTACTAGCTAGTAGCAATTAACTTACGGCTGAATCAGTGGCTCAGTGTTTTTTCCTTGTACCGGGTAATCTGGCGGCGCAGGCTTTCGGCGGCGGCGTCGGCGGCGGCTTCGAACGAGGCGGCGTCTTCCTGGCTGAACAACGTCGTTCCGGGCACCAGGAGCTTTATCTCAACGGTTTTGTTCTCATTACCATCCTTGTTGTTAAGGCGCATAATTACCTCGCCACCGGTTACTTTATCGTAAAAAGTCTCGAGCTTATTGAGACGTTGCTGAACAAAGTCAAGTAGTTTCTTGTCGGCGTCGAAGTGCACCGAGTGCATCTGTACTTTCATAAAGGAATTGATTAAGAAGGTAAAAGGGTAAAGGAAACTTACGCCCGGGGGTGGGCTTGCTCAAATACGGATTTCAGGCGGTCGACGGACAGGTGGGTGTACACCTGAGTAGCCGCCAAACTGGCGTGGCCCAACAGCTCTTTAATGGAATTAAGGTCAGCTCCCTTGCCCAATAAGTGAGTGGCAAAAGCGTGCCGGAGGGCGTGCGGGTGCTGCTGGGCGCTCGACGTGGTAATCTGGCTCAGGTAGTGCTTCACCGTGCGGTAAACAAACTTTTCGTACATGGGCTCTCCCTTGTCAGTGAGTAGCAGCGGGCCGGCCACCGCTCCAAACTCGTGAGCCCGCCGGGCCTGGTAGCGCTCAATCACTGCCTTCAACGACGGGTTCAATGGCACCAGCCGCTGCTTGTTGCCTTTGCCGGTAACGCGCACCGTGCTGGCGCCCAGGCTCACGTCGTCGGCGTGAATGCCGATGAGCTCGGATAAGCGAATGCCCGTGCCGTACAGCATTTCCAGCACCAGTTGGTCGCGCTGTCCGGCAAAGTCGTCGCCGAACTCAAACGAGTTTAGCAGGCTATTCAGTGCTTCTTCGGGCACGAACTCGGGCAGCTTCTTGGCCATTTTAGGGGCTTTGATGCGCAACATCGGGTTGGTGGCAATGCGCCCGGCGCGCAGCAGAAACTTATAGTACGAGCGCAGGCAGGCAACCTTACGGTTTACGGTGCGCGGGTCCAGATTTTGTTGCATGAGCTCCACTACCCAGCCGCGAATGAGCGGGTGCGTAGCCTCGGCAGGGTCGGCCAAGTCGTAGGCCGCCTTCAGGTATGCCGCGAACTGACCGAGGTCGGTTTGGTACGAAAGGACGGTATGGGAGCTGTAACGCCGCTCAAAGCGCAGGAAATCGAAAAAAGCATCCATGCCAACACCGAAAATGCCCGGCGTTTGGGCCGGGCATCCAAAGTAGTGCTTTTTTATTTTCCGGCAAGCAAATCTTTCCGGTACGAACGCGAAAAAACCGGCTGATTTGCTCTGCTGGCAAATCAGCCGGTTTTACCAGGCTAATGGCACCCGAAAAAGTAGACTATTCGTTCGGCTGGCCGTAGGTGGCGAGCTTGTACACCGCCTTCTGCTTCATTTTGCGCTCCGTAACGCTGGGCTTCTGGAAGAAGGTCCGACGACGCAGCTCTTTCAGCACGCCGGTGCGCTCAAACTTCTTTTTGAAGCGCTTCAGGGCGCGGTCAACCGATTCGTTGTCTTTGATTTGAATGATAATCATATCAGGGAGTGAGGGAGATTTTCAGAGGGAAGCCGAGTAAATCGGGCCGCAAAGATAACTACAGATTTGCTGGATTGCGACGGGAAAAGCAGATTTTTTTGTGGTTTCCCCCTGAATCACAGATTTAACGGGTGTCGGCGACCAGGAGCGGACGTCCCGTTACCTCTAGGGATCTTATTTCAGCAGGGCCCGGGCAATTACCAACTTCTGGATTTCGCTGGTGCCCTCGCCAATGGTACACAGCTTGGCGTCGCGGTAATACTTCTCGGCGGGGTAGTCCTTGGTATAGCCATAACCGCCAAAAATCTGCACTCCTTCGTTGGCTACGCGTACGCTCACCTCCGAAGCGTACAGCTTGGCCATGGCCGATTCCAAATTCACGTTCAGGCCGCGGTCTTTCATGTCGGCGGCCCGGTACGTGAGCTGGCTGGCAGCCTCAATTTCGGTAGCCATGTCGGCCAGCTTGAAGGCGATGCCCTGGAAGTTGCTGATGGGCTGGTTGAACTGCTGGCGCTCCTTGCTGTACTGCAGGGCGGCCTCAAAGGCGCCTTGCGCGATGCCCAGGCTGAGCGCCGCGATGCTGATGCGGCCCCCATCGAGGACCTTGAGCGACTGCACGAAGCCCTCCCCCACCTGGCCAATGACATTTTCCTTGGGCACGCGGCAATCAGTAAAAATCATCTCCGTGGTTTCGGAAGCGCGCATGCCCAGCTTGTCTTCCTTGCGCCCCCCCTCGAAGCCGGGCGTACCCCGCTCAATGATAAAAGCCGTCATGCCGTGGGAGTCGCCCACTTCGCCAGTGCGGGCAATCAACACGGCCACGTGGCCGGACTTGCCATGCGTAATAAAGTTTTTGGCGCCATTAATGATGTAGTATTCGCCGCTTTCGTCGAGTACGGCGGTAGTGCGCATGTTACCCGCGTCGGAACCAGTATTGGGCTCGGTCAGGCCCCAAGCCCCAATCCACTCGCCCGAGGCCAGCTTGGGCAGGTACTTGTGCTTCTGGGCTTCGGAAGCGTGCTGCAAGATGTGGCCGGTGCAGAGCGAGTTGTGGGCCGCCATGCTCAGGCCTATACTACCGTCAATCTTCGCCAGCTCGGCAATGGCCGTTACGTATTCGGCGTACCCGAAGCCCGAGCCCCCGTACTGCTGCGGCACCAGCACGCCCATCAGGCCCAACTCCCCAAGCTTGTGGAATACGTCGATGGGAAACTCTTGGCTTTCGTCCCATTTCATCATGTTGGGCTTGATGTGCTGGGCGCCAAAATCGCGCACCATCTGCGCGATCATGGCTTGGTTTTCGGTGGCTACAACTTCCATAGTAAAGAGAATGGGTGGGATTTTGGGATAAAAAGTAAGAGCGATGTTTAGCACAACCATCAACTGCTGGTTTTGGCTCCGTAAAACTACGATTAACGCCGTTGTAAACCGCTACCGCGGCAGGGTGCCTAAGGGCTTGTTTTTGAATGGGCACTACAGAATGGTTACTTTTGGGCCTTTTGGAGGGAAATCTGGTTCTGCTAACCGCTTTTTCCGTTTTCACGTTTGTTTTCGCTCTAATTGGCCTTCATGCCGAAACTTTTTTTTCGTCGCCTCGGGCACCTTGGGCTGCTCTTACTGCCCGCCATGCTGCTTTTTTCGTCGTGTGTCACGACTAAATACTATAACCAGCGCACCTTATTCCAGCTTACCGATAGCAAGGGCCGGCAGCTCGATAGCGCCAAGCTGCGCCTGGCCATTAACCGAAGCGAGCGCAATTACGTCATTCAGCCCAACGATTTCCTGGAAGTACGCCTGAATACCAACAAAGGGGAGCGCATTCTTGACCCCAACGGCGAGCTGCAGTTTGGCCAGCCCGGCGGCGGGCTGCCGAGCCGAGGAACGGCCCCGGCGCCAACTACCGGGCGCGGCAGTACCCGTAATGTCGGCCAGGGCGCCGGCCCGGCCAGCGGCGGGGCCGACTTTCTGGTGCAAGCCAACGGCACGGTGGTGTTGCCTCTCATCAACCGGGTGCGGGTGAGCGGCCTGACTCTGCTCGAAGCCGATAGCGTGCTGGCCTTGCGCTACAACGAGTTCTACAAAGATGCTTTCGTGACCACGCGCGTAACTAACAACCGGGTTTTTGTGTTGGGGGCTCCTGGTGGGCAGGTTATTTCGCTCACTAACGACAACATGAACCTATTGGAAGTACTGGCCTTAGCCGGCGGCATCGACGGGGGGGGTGGCAATAGCGGCAACCTATACCGCAACGGCGGCCGGGCCAATAACATTCGCATTATCCGGGGCGACCTGAAGAACCCCCGGGTGCAGCAAATTGACTTATCGACCCTTGATGGCATGCGGCGGGCTAACCTGCAGATAGAGCCGAATGATATAATTTACGTGGAACCCATCCGCCGCCCGCTGCTCGATGCGTTAGCGGATTTTGGTCCTGTTCTCAGCGTTGCTTCGTTACTCTTAACTACTACCTATTTTATTATCAGTCAGCTCCGTCGATAGGCAAAGCAGTGAACCCTCCATTGCTACTATATTTACTGAAGGCCTGAAATTGGCGCTAGCATCATAATGGCTACAAACGAAAACACGGAACTAGAGGAGCTCATCCGCAACGCCACGGGCGGAGCGTCCGGCCTTCCGGAGCCGCCCACCGCAGTCGGAACCGACGACGAGGACGACGCCATCAGCCTGGATATTGCTACCCTCGTGCTGGTGGCCCGCCGGAGCCTGCTATGGATGCTGCTGTTGCTGGCCTTGGGCGTAACGGCCTCCTGGCTGTATTTGCGCTACACCAAACCGGTTTACAAATCGGCGTCGCTGCTGAAAATTGACGAGCGGAATGAGGGGACGGCCCTCGGCTTGGCCGGCCAAATGGTGCCTACCACGCCCGATAAAACCCGCTCCACCAAACTAGCCGGGGAGGTCGAGCTGATCAAGTCGGATATTATCTACCAGCGCCTCAAGGATTTTCTGGCCCTAGACGTAAACTACTACGTGCAAGGGACGGTGCTGGAATCGGAGTTGTACGGTGTTTCGCCCTTTCAAGTGAAATACCGCATTACCGACCCAACCCTATACGGCCGCAAGTTTGATTTGAAATTCACCGCTCCCAACCGGTTCAGTCTGGAGTTTATCGGCCCGAACCGGCCGGTGAGCGGCGAATACGAGCTGGGGCAAACCATCAAGTTACCCGGTATTACCCTGCAAGTACTGGGCACCAGCGAATTGAACGACCTTGCCCGGGAAGCCAACTATCATTTCACCATTCAGAACGACAACACGATAAAAGCGTATCTGGACAAAAATCTGACGGTTGAGATTGTCAACCCCGATGCCAATACCATTCAGATTACGTTTAATGACTTCAATCCCAGCAAAGCGCAGGACATTGTTAACAAAATAGACTCGGTGTACCTGGCGGAAAAGCTGGCCCGCAAGTCGGAAGCAACCACCCGCCAGCTTCGTTTTCTGGACCAGATCCTGGACGAGAACGGCCAGAACCTGGAGCGGGCCGAGGACCGCCTGCAGAAGTTCGTGCAAAAGACGGGGACGTACGACACCAAGGGCGAGCTGGCAACGGTTACCGAGAAAATGGAAAAGCTGGAGGCCGACCGGCTCAAGCTAGTCGATAAGATGAGCCTCCTCGCCGAAATAGCGCAGATGGCCCGCCGAGACCGCATTACCAGCAACGAAAACCAAACGGTTGAGGAAAGCATGCCGACCATTGCGGGCATCGAAGATCCGCAACTGGTGCAGCAGCTCAATGAACTGAACAACTTGCAGTGGAATCTGCGCCGGATTTTGCGTTCTTATACCGACAAGACTGAGCCGGTAAAGCGCAATAAGGCCGATATCGAGTTCGTGCGGGCCAGCGTGCAGAATCTGCTGCTGCAGAACCAGAAGCTGTTGCGCAGCGAACTGAACCGGCTCAACCAGCAGCGCGGCGAGCTCAACGGCACCTTGCGCGACTTACCGGCCAAAGGAACCGAGTTGGCCCGCTTGCAACGACCGCTGGAGCTCTACGACAAGTTTTTCCTGCAGCTGATGGACCGCAAGGTGCAGTTCAACATCGAGAAAGCGGGTACCACGGCCGATTTTCAGATTTTATCACCCGCTTCGCCACCCGCCGCGCCGATTTCTCCTAATCGGCTGCTGGTGTACGCCATTGGCTTGGCCGGCGGCTTATTTATGGGGTTGGGGCTGATTACGGTCCGCTACTTCATGCATAATACGATCTCGAACGTGCGGGAGCTGGAACGCAACACCCGCGCGTCGGTGCTGGGCATCATTCCGACTTACGACAAGGAAAAGATGGAAGTATCCCGGCTGGTGGTTGACAAGAACCCTAAGTCGGCCATTTCCGAATCCATCCGCTCTATCCGAACCAACCTTGACTTCATCAGCTCGGCAAAGAAAAAGCGAATTATTTCGGTGACGTCCACCATCTCGGGTGAAGGCAAAACCTTCGTTACGGTTAACCTGGGCGGCATCATCGCCCTCTCGGGGCAACGGGTTATCATCCTGGACCTGGACATGCGCAAGCCCAAGATAAACCTGGCCTTTGGGGCGGGTAACGTCAAGGGTATCAGCACCATCCTTATCGAGCGCCACAGCATTCAGGAATGTATTCAGCCGACCTCCATCGAGTCGCTGCAGTTTATCTCGGCCGGGCCCACGCCGCCTAATCCGTCGGAATTGATTCTGAGCGACAAGTTCGACCTAATGATTCAGGAGCTGTTTCAGCTATATGACGTCATTCTGATTGACACTCCCCCGGTGGGCTTGGTCACCGACGGCATCCTGATTATGCGCAAGGCGGACATTCCGCTCTACATCGTGCGGGCGGAGTATTCGCGCAAAGCCTTTATGAAGAACATGAATCGGCTCATGCGCAGCAACAACTTCACGCGCCTGTGCACCATCCTGAACGATGCTAATTCCGCTGGCTCGGGCTATGGCTACGGATATGGCTATGGGTATGGCTACGGGTACGGGTACGGCTACGGCGGCCAAGGGTACTACGAAGAGCCCGAGGCCCGGGAGCTCACCTTCAGCGAAAAGCTGAAGAAGTTTTTCAACTAACCTTATTTCTCGATCGGAATGGCGGGGTTTCTGCAACGGCTTTTTGGGAGTAAGCCGGCCATCCAAGCGCCGGTGCCAACGCTGGCGAGCTTGGGGGCCGACATGCATTCCCACCTGCTACCCGGCCTCGACGACGGGGCCGAGACCATAGCCCACTCCCTGGACCTGCTCCGGGCCCTGCGGGACCTGGGGTTTCGCAAGTTGATTATGACGCCCCACATCATGGGCGACTTTTATAAGAACACACCGGAGGGCATTCGCGCAGCCCTGCAGCAGCTAAGCGAAGCCGCGACCAGCGCCGGACTGGCCGATGTCGAGCTCGACTGTGCCGCGGAATACTACCTCGACGAGTTCCTGGGCCGGAAGCTGGCCGACGGTACCGAGATGCTCACCTTTGGGGCCGACCAGCGCTATCTGCTGTTCGAGACCTCGTACATGAATGAGCCGCTTAACCTGTACGAAATCATTTTCGAGATGAAGGCCCAGGGCTACCGGCCCGTACTGGCTCATCCCGAGCGCTATACCTACCTCTACGGACGCCTGGCCGAGCTTGAGAAGCTCCGCAACGACCACGGCGTGCTGCTCCAGCTCAACCTGAACTCCCTGGCGGGCTACTACTCACCGGCCGCTAAGAGAGTAGCCGAAGAGTTGATCGACGCGGCCCTGGTTGATTTTGTCGGCACCGATACCCATCACCTGCGGCACACCGAAACCTTACTAAACCGGACCCTGCCCCAGCTCTACACCGAGAAGCTGCTTAAGCTGCCGCTGCTAAACACTACCCTTTAACCGCTGGCCGGGCCGGGGCTCGGGGTCAGCTCAGGCTTTTGTCCGAACTTTCTTAATACGCCCCCGGCAGTCAGAGACGCAACCCATGATTTTTGTTACCGGCGGCACGGGCCTCATTGGTTCTTTTCTGTTGCGGGCGCTGCGGGCGCGGGGCCTCGCCGTACGGGCTCTGCACCGGGGCGCCGTGCCGCCCCAGGCCGCCCCGGGCGTGGAATGGCTGGCCGGCGACCTGCTCGACACCGATTTGCTGCGGGCGGCCCTCACGCCCGACGTTACCCACGTATTTCACTGTGCGGGGCTGGTATCGTACGCGCCGCAAGACGAGGATTTACTGCTCAGCGTGAACGTGCAGGGCACGGCCGCCGTGGTTGATGCCTGCCTGGAAAAGCCCGGCATCCGGCTGGCGCACGTGTCGTCGGTGGCGGCCCTGGGTGGGCCGGCAACACACAAGGAGTCCGGGCCGGCTCAGCCCCTCACCGTAACCGAAGCGAGCACCTGGGACCTCGGGGCCGCCCACCCCGCTTATGCTACTTCCAAGTACTTAGGTGAGCTGGAAGTGTGGCGGGGCGTGGCCGAAGGGCTGTCGGCCGTCATCGTCAACCCGTCGGTGGTGCTGGGGCCCGGCGACTGGGACCGCAGCAGCACGCGGCTGTTGCGCTACGCTCACCAGCAGCACCTCTTTTACACCCGGGGGCTGATTAACTTCGTGGACGTGCGCGACGTCGTGGCCCAGCTCCTGGCCCTGGCGCTCGACGAGCCCGCCCCGAGCGGCGAGCGGTACATTCTGAGCGCCGAAGCCCTGCCTCTGGCTGATTTTTTTCGACAAGCAGCGGCCGCCATGCAGCGGCGGCCGCCGCTGCTGGCCGTACCCGACTGGGCGGCCGAAATTATTTGGCGCCTGGAGCACGCCCGCGCCGTAGTCACGGGAGCCAGACCCCTGATTACCAAAGACACGGCCCGGGCCGGCCGGCTGCCCGTGGTGTATTCGCACACTAAAGTGCAAAGCGTTACCGGGCTTGGCTTTCGCCCGCTAACCGATACGCTGGCGTGGTGCGCGGCCGAATTAACGGCAAACTTGCCAGGCTCTGCGGCAGTTATCGTATCTTAGCAACAGTCGAAATGCACGGTTTTGACTAACATTTGTTATTATTGATAGAGAACCGCTAAAGTGGAGTGGGTGGACTTTATCGGGTGGCTTGGTACTACGGACCCTGCCGCCGGATCGGGCAGCCCACAAGACCGGATTAATCCACTTAATTGTGATGTTATGCGCATGAACGAACATTTTGAAAACCATCGAGCCGTGCTGGATATCGTGCGCCGTTTCGAGCGCATGGTAGAACAGCAAGAGCCTGTTTTCTTCGATTTGGAGGACTTTGAGAACATCATTGACCACTACGTCACGAGTACGGAATTTGGCAAGGCGCTGCAGGCCTGCGAGGCCGCCCTGGGCCAGTACCCTTTCTCCACCGAGCTGCTGATTGACCGGGCCCAGGTAACGGCCATGCGCGGCGACTACTCCGAAGCCGAACGCCAGATCGACGAAGTGGCCGCCCTCGACCCAACCAACGCGGATGTGGCTGTAACGCGCGGCATCATCAGCACGCAGCGGGGCGAGTTCGCGCAGGCCGTAGCCTTCTTTCGGGCGGGCCTGGAGCAGGAACCCGAGCGTGAGGACATTCACTTTAACCTGGGGCTGGCTTTTCAAAGCTGGCAGAAATTCAAGAGCGCGGCGAAGCACTACAAGCAGAGCCTGCGCCTCAACCCCGACAACGAAACCGGGGTGCAGGAGCTCCTGCACTGCCTGGAGGTGACTGGCCGCCTCGAAGAGCACGAGGAGTTCTTCCGGCGCTTCACCGATGATGACCCGTATTCGGCCACGGCCTGGTACAACCTGGGCCAGTATTGGTATCGCCGCGAGGACTTTACGAAGGCCGCCGAGGCGTTCGACTATGCGGTGGTCATCAGCCCCGATTTTCACGATGCCCACCACTGGCTGGCCGATACCTTCGTGTGCCAGCAGGAATACCAGAAAGCCATCGCGGAGTTTGAGTTGGCTTACCCCCCCGGCGAGCCCACGGATGAGGCCCTGTGCAACATCGGCGAATGCTACGAAAAGCTCCGCGACTGGGAGCCCGCCCGCCGCTACTACCGCAAGGCCCTCGAGCTAAACCCCGAGATGGACGAGGCCTGGTTTGGCCAGGGCGTGCTGCTGCAAGAGCAAGGGCGGTGGTTCGAGGCCATTCACTACTTCCGCAAGGCCACCGAGCTCTACGCCGAAAGCGGCGAGTACTGGTCGGCCCTCGGGGCCGCCGAGAACCAGGTGGGCAACGTGGTTAGCGCGCTTGAATCGTACGAAAAGGCCACGGAGGTAGCCCCCGACGAGGTCCAGGGCTGGGTTAGCTGGAGCGCCATTCTCTACGAGCAAGGGCACTACTCCGAAGCGGTGGACCTCGTGCGGCACGCCGTGAACCTGCACCCGCACGAAGCGCATTTCCATTACATGCTGTGCGCTTACCTGCTGGCGGATGGCCGCCTCCGCGAAGCCTACACTACCCTGGAAACGGCGCTCACGCTCAACTACGAGCAGCACGTGCTCTTGTTTGACTATTTTCCGGAGCTCCGCAACCAGCCCGGACTGCAGAAACTGATTGAGCAATTCCAAAAAGACACGTAGGAGTTGCCGTTCGCTCTGACGACTAGGCCCTCGTGCGGTGAAGGAGCCTTACCCGCACTCATCCTATACCACCTCGTAATATTGCCTTACTTTTGCAACCGCCCGCGCCAACGCGGGCGGTTTTTTTTGAGCTTGCGGATGCCTTGCTGTTCCGTAGCATACGGTCGGTTCGGCCCATCAGCCTGTTAATACATCCTAAAATCAGCGCTCCCACAAATGAATTACGATCTTTCCCAACTCCCGGAACGCACCCTCAAACCGCGCGAGCAAGGCTATACCATGGTCATGGACAAGGGCATGAGCCTGCGCGAAGTGGAAGACTTTATTGAAGTGAGCGGTACCTACACCGATGTGGTAAAGCTGGGCTGGGCCACCTCCTACGTGGTGCCTAACCTGAAGCGTAAGCTCGAAATCTACCGGGCGGCCGGCATCCCGGTTTACTTCGGCGGCACGCTGTTTGAGGCGTTCATCATTCGGAATCAGTTCGACGATTATCGCCGCTTGCTCGACACCATGGGCATGGAATACGCCGAAGTATCCGACGGCAGCATCGACCTCGACCACGAGCGTAAGTGCGAGTACATCCGCGAGCTAAGCAAGTCGGTGCGGGTGCTGAGCGAGGTAGGCTCGAAGGATGCCGAGAAGATTATCCCCCCCTACAAGTGGATTTCTCAGATGGAAACCGAGCTCTCGGCCGGGGCCATCAAGGTCATTGGGGAAGCCCGCGAGGGCGGCAACGTGGGCTTGTTTCGCAGTACCGGCGAGGTGCGCTCGGGCCTGGTCGAAGAGATTCTGACCAAAATTCCCTCCGAGAAGATTCTGTGGGAGGCCCCGCAAAAAGCGCAGCAGGTGTGGTTTATCAAGCTGCTGGGGGCCAACGTGAACCTGGGCAACATCGCGCCCAACGAAGTGGTAAGCCTCGAAACCATCCGCCTGGGCTTGCGCGGCGACACCTTCTCGCACTTCCTCGACATGGATGCCGTGGACCCCATGTTCCGCCCGGCGGCTAAAACCGGCAAGCCAGGCACGTCGATGCCCCGGGGATAGTTATTCTATTCCGTGTTTCGGGCCCGACTGGTGAAATGTCCCGTGGGCCGGGCGAGCCCTACCGGGTATGCTCCCGGTTTGCTCAGGGCGCAAAGCCCAGGAGCAGCGCAGGAGTCGACCGGGGCACGGAAATCAGAGCCTCTTAGTCTTATATTTAACAGGAGTTGCCGAGGTAGCTCAGGTAATTTCTTTGGCCCAGGCACTCCGGCTCCAGCTTACCGTGCCTGGGCCTTGGCTATCAGAACTTCCGTTATAACCCGGCAAAGACTTCCTACGAATACTCAGCCAACTCCCACTACCCTCTTATCAGCATTTCAGCATTTTCCGTTTCTAAATCCTTATGCGATAATGTCCGACGCCATTGATTATCCGGAGGCGGAATTGCTCGTTCAGCTCCAACAGGGCAGTGAGCGGGCATTTGCCTTGATATTCGATCGCTACCACGTCGAGCTATTCCGGTTCGCGCTGAAATATGTGCAGCTACCCGCACTCGCCGAAGACATTATCCAGGATGTGTTGCTGTACTTATGGGAGCGCCGGCAGGAGCTGGTCATTTCGGCTTCGCTCAAGTCGTATCTGTACGCGGCCGTTAAGCACCGCTCGCTGGACTACCTGAAAAGCCAGTATGCCAAGCAGGTGCCCGCTGGCGACTTACCGGAGGATCTGCCCGCGCCCATGCAGGCCGATACGCCGCTGCAGGTACAGCAGCTGGCGGAAGCCATCCACCGGGCCGTGGCCGAGCTGCCCGAAAAGTGTCGGGTCATTTATAACCTAAGCCGCAACGCGGAGCTTACCTACCACGAAATTGCCGCTCAGCTCGATCTCTCCGTTAAAACCGTGGAGGCCCAGATGGGCATTGCCCTGCGTAAGCTCAGGGCGGGGCTACGAGGCTATGAGTTGCTGCTGCTCTGGGGATTAATGCTGCCATTTTGGGGGTAAGCGCTCTATTGAAAACACGTTTTTCGGGCAGTCTGCCAGATTTCTCAAAAAAAATTAAAGCTGGCTTAGGGGTGCCGGTCCATTTTATCGCCTTAGCTACAGAACCCGGGATAAACAGCTTAAGACGTCTTCACTCTCACATCTGCACGCTACCTTATTTGCCTGCTCATGAATTACCATCCTTTTTTCAGACTCGCCCGCTCTAGATTTCTCACCTTTGCTCGCGGGCAGGCATGAACACCGAGGCCAACTGGGACCTGCTGACCAAATACCTGGCGGGCGAATGCACCGAAGCGGAGCAGCAACAAATACGGGACTGGTGCCAAGCCGATGCCCGCAACCAGCGCCTGTTCGAGCACTTGGCGCGGGTGTGGGAGCAGTCGCGCCAGGACTACTCCCAGGCTCAGCCAGATTCGGCGGCCCTTTGGCAACGCCTGCAAGCCGGTATGCGGCGGGATAATCCTTTCGTAGCCGTGCACGTGAACCCCCAGGCGGCGCCGATAGCCCGCCCGCAGCGGCCCGCCTGGCAACACTGGGGGCTGCGCATCGCCGCCTCGATCCTCCTTACCCTGGGGCTGGGCACGGGGGTATACTACTGGCAGCAGCCCACGCTGATAACGCAGCAGACGCAGAATCAGCAGCAAAAGGTGCTGACTTTGCCCGACGGCACCCGGGTGTGGCTCAATGAGGGTAGCCGGCTCTCCTACCCTACCGCATTCGCCGCCGAGCGCCGCCAGGTAACGCTCGAGGGCGAGGCGTACTTCGAAGTGGTGCACCTGCGCGAGCACCAACCGTTCGTGATTCAGGCCCAGGGCACCGAAACCACCGTGTTGGGCACTTCTTTTAACGTGACGGCCCGTACGAGCGGCGTGCAGGTGAGCGTGGTTACGGGGCGGGTGAGGCTAGCCCGGTCCGGCCAGCAGGTGCTGCTCACCAAGGGCTGGACGGGCATGTACGATCCGGCTACCCAGCAGGTGCGACGCGACTCAACCAGTGACTTAAACTTTCTGGCGTGGAAAACCGGCGTGCTCACCTTTCGCAACACCCCCGTAAGCGAAGTAGTTGCTACCCTAACCGAGTACTATCACCACGACTTGCGCCTGCGGGCCTCGGCCCTGGGAACCTGCCATTTCACGGGCACATTTGAGCGGCAACCCCTCGATAAAGTGCTGCAAACCCTGGCCTTGGCCTTCGACGCCAAGGCCGTTACCGAACCCGGATTCACTGCCCTTGAGGGCGGCAGCTGCCAGTAGCGGCGCCCGGTTTTTAATTCATTCATCATCAATTGGTTTTTATGTTTACTACCACTAATGCAGTGGGCAGGCTGGTCTGCTTTGTCTTTTTGCTGGGCTGCTGGGCCAGCTTCCCGGGGCTCGGCCAGGCGCCGCCGGCTTCGCCGCTGGCCAGGACTATTCGCCTGAATAACCCCACCGGCACGCTGGGCAGCGTACTGGCCGAAATCAGCCAGCAGACCGGGCTAAGCTTCGGGTACAGCAACGACGTGGTTGCGGCTGCCGCGCCGGTGCGAATTCCCGCCGGGCCTCAAACGGTCAAGAGCATTCTCGATGCGGTGCTCTCGGCCAGAGGGCTCTCTTATACGCTGCTGGACCAGCAAATCATTATTCGGAAGAAGCCAGCGGCGACCAAGTCCAAAACCATCACCTTCAGCGGCTACGTGCGCGACGCGGCCACGGGCGAAAACCTGATTGGGGTGACCGTGGTGCAGCCGGGCACGGGCCTGGGCACGGCCACCAACACCTACGGCTTCTACTCGCTCACGCTGCCCGCGGCCGACACGGTACGGCTGCTGGTCTCGTACCTGGGCTACCAGCAGGCGCAATGGACCGCCTCGGGCACCGGCAACGTGCGCCACGACTTCGGCCTGCCAGTGGCCACCAACGAGCTGGCCGCCGTGGAAGTGGTGGGCAGCCGGGAAGAGAAAATCGTGCAGAGCACCCGCATGGGCACCATCAACGTGCCCATTACCCAAATTAAGAGCCTGCCCCGGCTCTTTGGCGAAACCGACGTGCTGAAGGTGCTGCAGCTGCTGCCCGGGGTGCAAAGCGGCAGCGAAGGCCAGAGCGGCTTGTACGTGCGCGGCGGCTCGCCCGACCAGAACCTCATTCTGCTCGACGGCGCGCCCGTATACAACGCGGCCCACCTGTTCGGCTTCTTTTCGGTGTTCAACGCCGATGCCATCAACAACGTGGACCTCATCAAGGGCGGCTTCCCGGCCCGGTACGGCGGACGCTTGTCGTCGGTGCTGGACATCTCGATGAAGGAGGGCAACATGCAGAAGTTCCACGGCGAGGGTGCCATCGGCCTGGTCGCGTCGAAGCTCACGCTGGAAGGCCCGATTAAGAAAGACGTGGCCTCGTTCATCGTCTCGGGCCGGCGCACCTACATCGACATCCTGGCCCGCCCTATTATCAAGGCGCAGCTTCGGTCAGAGGGGGAAGAAGGTTCGCTGGGGTATTATTTCTACGACCTGAATGGCAAGCTCAACTGGAAGGTCAGCCCCCGCGACCGGCTTTACCTGAGCGCCTATACCGGCCAGGATGCGTTCTACTCCAACTCCAGACGGGAGGCTGGTGAAACCTTCGATCAAAGCAGTTCGGAATTGGGCTGGGGCAACCTGACGGCCGCCCTGCGCTGGAACCGGATTATCAACGACCGGCTATTCGTGAACACCCACTTCACTTACAGTCAGTACCAACTCGACGTGGGGGTGGACCAAAGCAGCCGCTACCGCGTTAACGATGAGTTGCGCAGCGACCGGTTTAGCCTAAGCTACCTCTCCAACATTCGGGACCTGAGCCTGAAATCGGACTTTGAATACGCGCCCAACCCCAACCACTATATCCGCTTCGGCGGGCAGTTCATCCGGCACGTGTTTCGGCCCGGCGCCCTGCAGAGTAACGACAATATCGGCGGTGTGAGTAGCCAAATCAACACGGTAAACCGGCAGTTGGGCAACGAAGCCAACCTGTACCTGGAAGATGATTACCGCCTCAGCGAGCGGCTGAAGGTGAATGTTGGCTTGCGGTTCAACAGCTTTGTAATCGCCAAGAAGCTCTATCCCTCCCTGGAGCCGCGGCTGGCGGCCCGTTACCTGCTCACCGAAGACTGGTCGTTGAAAGCGTCCTACGCCCGCACCAGCCAGTTTATTCACCTGCTCGCCAACAGCGGCATCGGGCTGCCCACCGACCTGTGGGTGCCGGCCACCGCCCGCATCAAGCCGCAGCAGGCCCAGCAGTTTGGCCTGGGCGCGGCCCGCGCCCTGCGGTTTAAAGGTGAGGACTACGAGCTCAGCTTCGAGAGCTACTACAAGCCCATGCGCAACCTGATTGAATACCAGGAAGGGGCCAACTTCTTAGGCAATACCGAAACTAACTGGGAAGACAAGGTGACCAGCGGCAACGGCTGGGCTTACGGCGGTGAGCTGTTTCTGCAGAAAAAATCGGGCCGCACCACCGGCTGGATCGGCTACACGCTGGCCTGGAGCACGCGCTGCTTCCCGGAACTGAACCAGGGCCGCCTCTTCCCCTACAAGTACGACCGGCGGCACGACGCTTCGCTGGTCATCATTCACAAGCTAAAAGACAACCTGACGCTGTCGGGCTCCTGGGTGTACGGCACCGGTAATGCCACCACCCTGGCCCAGGGCCGCTTCTCGCTCGGCAATTCGCAGGATAACTACCAGGACTACGGCGGCCGCAACAACTACCGCATGGCGGCCTACCACCGCCTCGACCTCGACCTGAGCAAAACCAAGAAGAAGAAGTGGGGCGAAGTAGTGAACAGCTTCAGCCTCTACAACGCCTACAGCCGCCGCAACCCCTATTACCTCTACCTTAAGGAAGGTAAGGTAGACGCGGCCGGGAACCTCGAGGAATCAACCTACAAGCAGGTTTCCTTATTCCCGATTATTCCCTCCTTCAGCAAAAGCTTCCGATTCTAATTTAAGCGCTAACTGCCTGCTTACAAATATTTTAACCTCAAGGAATTCACCTCATGAACCTGCTTCGATTAAACCACGGCTTTCTGCTCTTACTCACTGTCATTGGTGGGCTGGTTACGGGCTGCGAAACCTCAGTGAATGTCCCTGCTCCCGCGCATACCCCCAGCGTGTCGCTGCAGTATCTGCTACGTAATGAGCCCATGGTTGATCAGTATTCGGGCTCCGAAGGCTGGCTCTACGTTGGCGCGAGCCAGGGAGTCTTCAGTCTTCAGGACGATCTGGGCCGCGACGATGCCACCGTTACGATCGTGGACCAGACGGGCCAGACGATAGAGGAGTTCCAACCGGTTGCGCCCCCTACCAGCCCGTACTATGGCCTCGGGCGCCGGGGCTTCTACCGACCGGAGCGAAAGCTGCGGGCCCAGCCGGGCCAGACGTATACGCTACGGGCCAGGGTGCCTGGGCTGGAGCCGGTGGAAGGTAAGCTAACCATGCCTTTCCCCACGGTGGTCGAGAGCGCCAGCCTCACCCCCCTCCCTAGCTCAACAAGGGCCCCCGGTCGTACCCGAGCCCGCCTATCAGTAACGATTCAGGACAATGCCGCGACCACCGATTACTACATGGCCACCGCTCGCCTGCTCGACGCCCAGGGCAACTACGGGCCTTTCTGGGGAGTAGACCCCGACTTTACGAGCCCGGACAATCCTATTAAGGTTGGCGGGCTCCAGCTTACTACCTCCTTCAGTGATGATGCCAACATTTTCCCTTATGCTGATACCGATGTCAATGGCCAGCGCTTCACATTTGCTTCCAACGTGTTGTATGACAAAGACAAGTGTGACCGAAACCAAAGATGCCCGGCTTACATGGAAGTGACCATCAGTACCCTCACCCAGGATGCCTACCGCTTTCTGCTGTCTAAGCGGCGTTATCTTGATAATAAGGAAAATCCTTTTACCGAGCCCGCCCCGGTGTACTCCAACATACAGTCCGGCTTCGGGGTATTTGGCGGAGCCCATAATGTCACTTACCGCATCCCGCTACCTTAAGCGTAGCGTTTCGGGCGGCTTTATCCCGTTGATTTTCTGACCTTTTTATCATCTTACTACTGGTTCTTCTCACCGGCCTGGCAGTGCTGTTGGCGGGCACAGGTTGCTCAGCAATAAGCTTATGCGACCGCGCTTGTCGGTATGCAAACAGGTTGCCTTAATCCCGATTATTCCCTTTTCCAGCAAAAGCTTCTGATTTCAGAGTTGACTGCCTGTTCTAAACACCCTCACTAAAGTATTCACCTCATGAACCTGCTTCGATTAAACCACAGCTTTTTGCTACTACTCGCTGCCATGGGTGGGGTGGCTACGGGCTGCGAAACCTCGGTGAATGTCCCTGCTCCCGCCCATACCCCCCGCGTGTCGCTGCTGTATTTGCTGCGCAACCAGCCAGCCGATACCATTACTGACCCCTCCGGAGGCTGGCTTTACGTCGGCGCGAGCCAGGAGATTTTCAGTCGCCAAGGCGACAAGGGCCGCGCCGACGCCACCGTCACGATAGCAGACCAGACCGGCCAGACGGTAGAAGAGTTTAAGGCCTTTACGCCTGCTATTGGCCCTTATGCTGGTCACCAGGGCTACTACCGACCGGTGCGCAAGCTGCGGGGCCAGCCGGGCCAGACGTATACGCTACGGGCCACGGTGCCGGGGCTGGAGACGGTGGAAAGCACGCTAACTATGCCTTTCCCCACGGTGGTCGAGGGCGCCAGCCTCACGCCTCTGCCCATCTCACCAGGCTATTCCCATCTTAGCCGAGCCCGTCTGACGGTCACGATTCAGGACAATGCCGCGACGACCGACTACTACATGGCCACCGCCCGTCTGCTCGACGCTCAGGGCAATCATGGGCCTTGGAAGCCAGTAGTACCCGACTTCACGAGGCGGGAAAATCCTATTGAGGTCGGCCGACTCCAGCTTTCCCAGTCCTTCACGAGCACTTCCAACGTCTCACCCTACGCCGATACCAATGTCAACGGTCAGCGCTTCACATTTTCTTCCGACGTGTTGTACGACAAAGACTACTGTGGCGGCATCCCGGGTAGCTGCCCACTCGCTTACATGGAAGTAATCATCAGTACCCTCACCCCGGATACCTACCGCTTTCTGCTGTCCAGGCACCGTTATCAGGATGGCGAGGGGAACCCGTTTGCCGAGCCTACGCCGCTGCACTCCAACATCCAGTCTGGCTTTGGGTTGTTTGGCGGCGCCCACGAGGTTACTTACCGCATCCCGCTACCCTAAGCGCGAAGTTTCGAGTAACGCTCGGCAGCTAACACCTGGCAGCGCTGGCAGTAGCAACGGCCACCAGCCAAAGAGTGCGCCCGCCCTGGCGGCGCGAGTATTTTTAACTTCTTTCGTACTCCTACTTATGGTTCACTCCCTCACCCGCGGCACGGCTGCCCAAGCCCAAGCCGCTGTTGCCCAGCAAGTACTCCGCGTCATTCGCCAACGCAAAGCCATTCGGCCGGGCCGCCTGCGTCGGCACAGCAGCCTGAGCCAGGAGTTAGGCTTCGATACGGTCGACATTGTCGACATCATCCTGGAACTGGAGCGGCGCTTCAGCATCACCATTCCCGACGAGGTGCCGTTGGTTCACGTCGATGACTTCGTCCGGTTCGTAGCGGCCCACGCCCCCGCTATGCGCCAGGCCGCGTAACAGAGTAGACGGCTCTGGCTTACGGACGCAACCCAGGAACGTAGAATAATGAGCTGAAAGGTTCGCCTCCTTTCCTTGTGGGCCGAAGCTGGAACGATGAGCCCCCGGCCGCCCGAGCCCCGGGGCGGCTATGGCAGTAGCCTACTTTACGTCTACGAGCAAACCCAAGAACGCGAGGCGTCCAATCTTCGGCCCCGCGACTATCTGCACGTTGTTTCCATCCAGCAAGTTCGAAACCCCGAGTTGCAAGGTGCTCTTGTATCTCGGAACGCTGTAATCGAGTTGTGCGTCGATGGTGGAGTAGGTTTTGACATTACCGTTGGCAAAGGGCATCTCCTGGAAGTGTCCTTCTACCCAGCGGTAGTTGGCCGAGTAGCTCAGGTTGCGGGCCAGCAAGCCATTCGCTCCTACGTTGTACTTGTGGGTGGGCGTATTGAAGAAGGAGGATAAGTTGAACGCCCCGTAAGGCCGGGGCTCGTTGGTCAGCTGGCTGTAGGTGTAATTGGCCGAAATATTCAGCTGCTTCATCCAGTAATACACCGCGCCTACCGTAGCACCCCGCGTATCTACCGGGGCGGGGTTGTTCACCCAGGCGTAGACAAAGCGCGTGCGGCTCCCCGACACCGTATAGCCGCTCTGATAGTTCTGCTCATCGGTAAGCTGTTGGGTTGTCGGGCGCGAGCCATCGACGTTGCTGAGGATGTTGGTAGCCCCCACGAAGTCGTTGTAACGGCTCCAATACAGGCTGCCGTCGAAATCGAGCTTATCAAACAGCATTCCCCGGTAGCCTATCTCGAACGTGCCGACGCGTTCCAGGCGCAAGGGGTCAATAGCCTGCTCGAAAGCGGGGCTGCGCGGATTCACCGTCAACTGGCCGGTCATCGGGTTGCGGGCCACCAGTACCTCAGGCCTACCCGTGGCGGGGTCCACGTTAAGGAAGCTATACCCTCGGAACCCGGTTAAATTGCCAGAAACGAAGTAGCGCGGCAAATCGATGGCGTAGTACTGTTCCGGGGCCGAGGGAGCCCGGAAGGCGCTACTGTAGTTGAGGCGGAAGTTGTGCTGGCGCTTTGCCCCCAGCGAGACCACCGCCGAGGCGCGGGGCGAGAAGGCCGCGTCGAAGTTCTGGAAATTGTCGACCCGCCCCGCCACGGCCAGCTTTAGGTGTTGGTCGAGCAGGGGTTTGGTCAGCTGCGCATAGGCTCCGTACTCATAGTTGCGGATGCGGTTGCCGGGCGTATCGGAGAAATACCGGCCTTCCGAGCCCAGGCGGTACTCGCGGTAGGCACCGCCCGTAGTCAGGTCGAGCTCGAAGGGCAGGGCGAAGCGGTACTGTAAGCTGGCATCGTACATGAAAGAGCCAAACCGAATACGCGAGCCGGTGCGCAGCACATCGTTGGCAATAATGCTTTCGCGCTGCTGCTGAATGCGGGCCGAGCCCGCCCGTTGCTGCCACTGCGCATCGGCTACAGCGCGGGCGGCAGCCAGGGCCTCCTGATTTTGGGGCTGCGAGCCGGACGGCTGATTCTGACGAAACTGATAGTAAGCGTTGATATAGTCGTTCATGTACTGCTCCGCGTAGTTGAATCGAATACTGGGGTCGTCGCTTATGCGGGAAGTGGCCAGGAAACCGGCCAGCGACTCCAACTCGTACGACTGGCCACTAAAGTCCTGGGTGGAGTACACGCGCAGGAACCCGCGGCTATTCTTGAGCTCGGCGCGAAACTGGTTGGTGCCGAAATCACGGAGGCGGAAACGGCTGAAGTTCTGGTAGGTGGAGGTAGCTACCGCCCGCTTGGCCTCTACGGTCAGCTTCAGGTCGTCGCGAATGAGGTAGGCCAGCGTGCCCATCACGCGGTAAGACCTGGTGTGGTCGTCATTGGCCAGCAGCTCGCGCTCCGTAAATCCGGGAACTTGGACACCGAAGCGGTACAGCTCAGGGTTAGCGGGGTTGTTATCAGCTAATATGATGTCGCCGTAGCGGTTGATGGCGTCCCAGCCCCGGGGTGAGCCCGTAGGAAAGCGGGAGTTGGACGAGGCCGAGTAATCATCCGCAATCCACTCCTTGGCCGATAGTAGGCTGCCGTTGAACTTAAGGGCCACCTTCGGGCTCAAGCGGACCGCGTAGCGCAGCTGCCCGTCGAAATAGTCGCGCTGCCCGCCGCGGAGGCGGGCCGAGAGGCCGGTGTAGGTGAATGGATCTTTGGAATTAAACAGCACCACGCCGTTGAGGGCATTAGAGCCGTACAGGGCCGAGGCGGGCCCGTGGACTATCTCGATGCTTTCCATATCCAGTTCCGGGATGCCTACCATGTTGCCGGGGCTTAGGCTAAGCGAGGGCAGCTGCATGTCGGCATAGTCGAAGAGCTGAACGATACGCTCCGACTTCGCCGTGTTGAAGCCGCGCGTACTCACGCTCGTGAATAGCATCGAAGCCGAGTTCACATCGATGCCCTTGAACTGACCCAGGCCCCCGAGAATCTCGGGGGTAGCAATCTTTTCGAGCTGCTGCCTCGACACCTTCTCGATGGTAACGGGGGCCCGTAGGATAGCTTCCTCCACGCGTGAGGCGGCTACGACCACCTCGTTGAGCGCCGACGGACTGGGCTCCAGTGTTATACTCAATTCCATACTGGGCGCGGAAAGCTCCACCTCTTTGGTGATGTAGCCCATGAAGGACACCACCAACGTAACGGGGGGATTGAATTGCGGCACCTGCAAGGAGAACCGGCCTTCTGCATTAGTGCTGGTGCCGATGAAAGTGCCTTTTAGAAACACTGTGGCGCCGGGCAGCTCCACCCCGCTACCGGTAAATATGGTGCCAGCCAGCGTTTCCGGGCCCGCGACGCGGGCCTGCGCCCAGACCTTAAGAGGCAGGGCCAACGTCAGAGCCAATAGAAATAAGCGCGTAAATAATAAAAGGCAAGCGTATGGCATATGTAGCGGGTAAAAAGCTGTAAGCGTATACTTTGTACTCGTATTAGAACAGGCCAGCGAGTATGGCCTGCAGCTAGCATTATAGGGTTTAGGACTCTAGATTAGCCCGGCTTAACCGGGTTATCGGGTGCGCGGAATACAATACTAAAAGCTACTTCTGAAAGCAAGGGAAGCGTCAATTAACTAAGAACAGCCTGTTCTTAAATAAAAGGATATTTAAAAAATAACACATGATTAAGAAGTGATTGCGCCAATTTCTACTTATTTCGTTATAAATCAAATATTGATTCTAAAATAGTTGCGCCCGGACCGATAAAACCAAGCCATTTATTGAATTTATACAATCTATATAATAAAAGCGATTATCCCGCAACCTCATTAAATCGTTCGGTGCAGCAACAGTAGGTTTTCTTTGTGGTTCACTTTATGCTCGGCATGGAATCCCTCAAGCATTTCTTCGATCTCTTTCTGCATCTCGACCGCACCCTGGTGGATGTGGTATCGAATTATGGCACCTGGACTTACCTGGTCCTCTTTCTCATTATTTTCACCGAAACAGGCGTCATCGTGTTTCCCTTTTTGCCCGGCGACTCATTGCTGTTTGCGGTCGGCGCGCTGGCGGCCCGGCCGGAAACGGGCCTGAGCTTATGGGTGCTGATTCCCTTGCTGATTACCGCGGCCTTCATCGGCGATAACGTGAACTATCTGGTGGGCGACTACATCGGGCCCCGGGTGTTTCGCGAAGACTTCCGTTTCTTAAAGCGTAAATACCTGGAGCAAACCCAGGCCTTCTACGCCAAGCACGGCGGCAAAACCATTATCATGGCGCGCTTCGTGCCGATTGTGCGCACGTTTGCGCCGTTCGTGGCCGGAGTGGGCACCATGACTTACCGCTACTTTGCCTCGTACTCCATTGCGGGCGCGGTGCTGTGGGTGGTGCTGCTCACTACGGTTGGCTACCTGTTTGGTAACATTGAGGCGGTAAAAAAGAACTTCGAGTTCGTGATTCTGGGCATCATAGTCTTGTCGCTGCTGCCACCAATGATATCTTTTATCAGAAGCAGAATGGGCAGTGCGCCGGCCGCGGGCGGGCGCTGAGTTTGGTTTATCAGCTCCGCTGTACGGGGTCATTCGCCTCAAACCGCTTCGGATGAGCCTATCCGGAGCGGTTTTTTGTGTTATTTTGGGCTATCCAATCTATCTATCATTCTCACTATGCGTCAGTTTGGGCTCATTGGCCGAACCCTCAGCCATTCTTTCTCACAGACTTATTTCGCTCAGAAATTTTACTCACTCGGGCTGACGGAGTACCAATACGACCTGTTTGAGTTGGCTACTATTGAGGAATTGCCGGGCCTGCTGGCCGCGCATCCGGACCTGGTGGGGCTAAACGTGACCGTGCCCTACAAGGAAGTAGTAATCCCCTATCTCGATGAGCTGGCCTCTTCGGCCGGCCGCGTGGGCGCAGTGAACGTTATTGATTGTACCCCCGACGGCCGGCTGGTGGGCCACAACACCGATTACGTCGGCTTCCGGGAATCGCTGCGCACCTTCTTTCCGCACTGCGACGCCACCAGCCGGGCCTTGATTCTGGGGAATGGCGGCGCTGCTAAAGCCGTTGAAGTGGTTTTGCGCGATTTGGGAATTCCGCATTGGTACGTGACACGCGACCCCCTAGGCGTGGGCTTGACGTATCACGACCTCACCCCCAAGCTGGTAGCGGAGCATTCGCTGATCATCAATGCCACGCCGGTGGGCACGTTCCCCCGCACCGACGAGTGCCCACTTCTGCCTTACGAGGCGCTCACGCCGCAGCACTATCTCTACGACCTGGTATATAACCCTACCGAAACCCTGTTCATGGCCAAAGGCAAGGACGCCGGCGCCCAGGTGAAGAATGGGTTCGAGATGCTGTGCTTACAGGCCGAGGCGGCCTGGCAGATTTGGCACGCACACTGAGGCCGCTAGGCATTTCTCCGGGCAGCAGGACACCATATGCGTTACTCTCAACCACCACGTTTACCAGGACCATAGTTTAGCTGCACAAAGCCCCGGCTCGTTGTGGAGCCGGGGCTTTTCATTTCATCCTGACTACAACATCTGCCGCGGAATACCTGACATTCAACGGCTCGTACGATCAGGGTTACGCATCCACTAACCCAGATAATCTGTCTTTAGCGGATAGGTGATGATGGGCTTGTCAGCGCTTGGGCCCGCGTACGGGCTGACCTCACTTAGCCGCTAGCTTCTGAGCTATTTCTGCCGTGTGCCGGCCTTGGAAACGGGCACCTTCCAGCTCGTTTTCGCTAGGCTGGCGCTCGCCCTTGCCACCCGTGACGGTGCTGGCACCGTAGGGAGTGCCACCCGTCATTTCTTCGTGGCCCATCTGGCCCTGCCAGGCGTAGGGCAGGCCTACTATCACGAAGCCGTGGTGCAGCAGCTCGGTGTGGAACGCGCGAAGAGTGGTTTCCTGGCCGCCGTGCTGGGTAGCTGTGCTCACGAAGGCCCCGCCCACCTTGCCTACCAGGGCGCCCTGGGCCCAGAGGCCGCCGGTGCTATCCAGGTAGGCCTGCATCTGGCCGCACAGGTTGCCATAGCGCGTGGGCGTTCCGAAGATGATGGCGTCGTACTCCACCAGCTCCTGCGGGGTAGCTACGGGCACGTGAGCAAACGCCTGTTGCGCGGCCGTAGCCCCAATCTGGTCCAAGATGGCTTGGGGCAGGGTTTCTGGCACACGCTTCACCACCACTTCGTTGCCAGCAACCTGGCGGGCACCTTCGGCTACGGCCTCAGCCATCTTCCAGATGTGGCCATAAGTGGAGTAAAACAATACAAGGGTCTTCATAAAAAGAGAGTTGGGTGAAAAAGTAAGAACGGTGGGCGAAACCACTCCTCCAGGTAGTGGTTTCAGGGAAACAATTTGTTAAGGGCGCAAAATAGTGTAGGTACATTAGTTATACAATGATAGTCGTTCGATTGTTGTGCGGCCCGATTCAATATATTTGACGATGTCCTCTCTCGTGCTCCTATGCTCCTGGCTAGCCCGCTTCTTTACGAGCGGGTTGCAACCTTTTCGTAGCAATGGGTCTCCCCTAGCAACGAGCCCCTGTCGGGCTGACTTTTTCTGGGTTGACTGGCCTTGCCATGCTGCAAAAATTACCTTTCCTGCTTGCTTCCCCCACCGGCTCGGGTTACCGGCTGCCGACATGAGTACCGCGACCTGGTTTGCTTTTGGAGCCGACGACGTGCTGCCCGACCAAACGTCTTCGCCGCGCCTCACGGCCAGCCGCAGCATGACCGCCAACCCGCCCACCGAAGCCGAGCTGATCGATGGCTGCCTACGGGGCCGCTCGCTTGCCCAGAAGCTGCTCTACGACAAGTATGCCGGCAAAATGATGGCCGTGTGCCTGCGCTACGCCCAAACCACCTTTGAAGCGGAAGACGTGCTTCAGGAAGGCTTTGTGACCGTGTTCCGCACCTTGGCCAGCTTCCGGCGCGAGTGCCCGCTGGAATTCTGGATTCGTCGAATCATGATCAACGCCGCCCTGCGCCAGCACCGCCGCAATGCGTCGCTGGTGGCGGTGAGCGACGGTGACTACCCCGCAACCCTGGCCAGCGAGGAGTTCACCCTCAGCAACTACAACTTTCAGGAGCTGTTGGCAATGGTGCAGGAGCTGGCGCCGCGCTACCGCATGGTTTTTAACCTATACGCCATCGAAGGCTATACCCACAAGGAAATCGGAGAATTATTAGGTATTACCGAGGGCACGAGTAAGTCGCAATATTCCCGGGCCCGCGTCATCTTACAATCCAAACTGGAGCGCCTCGGCACTCCAACCCGCCATGTCAGCTAATCCTATCGATAAAAATTCTATGCCCAAATCTACCGGCAGCCTGGAGGAATTATTCCGCCACCACTTGGGCGACGACGCCACCGTGCCCCCGCCGCCCCTGCTGTGGGACCAGATTGATAATTCCCTGCTGACCAGCCAAAACGAAACCTATCGGCGCCGCCTGGCAGTAACGCGCTGGGTAGCCGCCGCGAGCCTGTTGCTGGCCACCCTAGCCGGCACGGGCTGGTGGGCGCACCACGCGGCCGACAAGGCCAATGAACTAGCCGCGGGCAGTTCCGGGGCGCGTACTTCGGCGACTAACGCCGGGCCCGCCGGCCCGGCCCGTGTAAGCAACCCCAACACCGGAGTCAGCCCATCGTCCGCTCCACTAGCCGCCAGCCGGGCTTCGGCTACTTCCGGGGCGTCTTCTGCGGGAGCGACTGGCCCGGCAAAAACGGCCGAAAACGCGATGAGGACCCCATCCCGTAGCGTTATTTCGGCAACCCAATCTTCCGGCGCCAGTCCGGCTAGCCGCACTACCGGCGTTGGGCTGGCAGCCACCGGCAGCCGTTTGGGCTATAAACATGGAGCGGAAGCTGCCGGGCACCGCGCGAGCTTGCGCGGTACCGGAAGTGGAGTATTGGCCAGCATCAGCTCCGGCGGCACCTTGGGCACCGCAGCCGCCCCGGCCAGCCGCCGCGCCACCCCGGCAGCGCGGCCTCAAGCTATTGGTGGCCAAACTTCGCATGCAACTGGTCTCACGGGCAATGGCGAACCGACTTTCGGGGCAACCCGAGTCACCGCGGCCGCCGCTGGCCCGGCGGCCAGCGGCGCGCTACCTGGCGTGATTAGTGGCTCACCGGCTTTGGTGGCCTCGACATCCGCAGTCTCGGCCACGGCCGAACCGTTGAGCTTGCTGGCGACCAAGCCGGCTTCGCTGGCCCTGACCGGCCCCGCCCCCTTACCCAATGGCCTGGCTCCGTTGGCGTTGCCGGCCGAGGCCACCCCCGCAGTAGCTTCGGCGACCCGCAGATGGCACTTTGGCGCCAGCTATACAGTGGGCGCGTTCAACCCCAATATTAACTTTTCGCGCGTTGGCATCGAGCCGGCTTACGACTACAACCCGGCGCTGGGCGCGGATTCTCCCGCTCTGACCGAAGCGGCAGCGGCCCAATACCGCCAACACCTGCGCCCCGGCCTCAGCCAGCGCCTGGCCCTCGTGGCCCGGTGCCATCTGGGCGGGCACTGGTCGCTGAGCACCGGGGCGGAAGTTGCGCAGGCTACCGCTCAATCGGCCTCCACTGCCGCCTTTGTAGGGGAGCAGCTCCTGGACCTGGGATCTCTCAGCACCGGGCCGCTGCGCACCACCAGCTTCCGCTATCGGACAGCCGGCATTCCGGTGGAGGTGCGCTACGGCAACCCGGCCAAACGGGGCTGGAGCTTCTACGGGCGCCTCGGTGCTATCATAAGCGCTCTGCTGGACGTGCGCAGTGAGGTGGCGGATAACCCCGAAGCTACCCGGACCTATTCGCTGTTCTCGGCCGGTACACCCTACCGCCGGGTATTGGGCAGCGTGCGCGGCGGAGCGGGCACTCAGTTCCGCCCCGGCGTTGGCAACTGGGCCTTCACGCTGGGCCCCGTGGCGGAGCTCGGCCTCGTGCCCCTGAATGCCCACCCCGTACAGAGCTACTTCGCTCAGAGCCGCCCCTACAGCTTCGGTCTGGAAGCGGGGGTGGAGTTCGGCCGGTAGGCTTGAGGCCGGCCGGGCGCTTGCTTTCTGCTTCCGACGAAACCCAAAATCCGGGTTTATGGTTAAGTTAGGCTGACCTTTTCGGCCTACCTTAACCGTTGCATGGAGTACCAACTTACCTCTGAATTCAAGCCGACCGGCGACCAACCCACGGCCATTGCCAAACTCGTGGAGGGCGTAAACAACGGCGAGCCCGCCCAGGTCCTGCTCGGGGCCACGGGCACGGGCAAGACCTTCACCATGGCCAACGTCATTGCCCAAACGGGCAAGCCGGCCCTGGTGCTCTGCCACAACAAAACCCTGGCGGCGCAGCTCTACGGCGAGTTCAAGGCGTTTTTTCCGCACAATGCCGTCGAGTACTACATCAGCTACTACGACTATTACCAGCCGGAAGCCTACATCGCCAGCACCGATGTCTTCATCGAAAAAGACCTGGCCATTAACCAGGAAATCGAGAAGCTGCGCCTGCATACCACCTCGACCCTGCTCAGCGGGCGGCGCGACGTTATCGTCGTGGCTTCGGTATCCTGCATCTATGGCATTGGCAACCCGGAGGAGTTCGCCAAAAACGTCATCTTCCTGAAGCCGGGCATGCGCTACACGCGCAACAACCTGCTCTACCAGTTCGTGCAGATTCTGTACTCGCGCACCGAAGTGGAGTTTTCGCGCGGCACCTTTCGGGTGAAGGGCGACACGGTAGACGTGTTCCCAGCTTATGCCGACTATGCTTTCCGCATCTACTTCTTTGGGGATGAGATTGAGTCGGTGCACAAGATTGACCCGGTGAGCGGCAAGAAGCTCAGCGACGAGGCCAACGGGGTGGCCCTGTACCCGGCCAACCTGTTCGTGACGGGTAAAGAGACCCTGAACACGGCCATCAAAGAAATTCAGGACGACATGGTGTTGCAGCACGCCTACTTCGAGAAGGAGGGCCGCGACTCCGAAGCCAAGCGCATCATGGAGCGCACGGAGTTCGACCTGGAGATGATTCGGGAGTTGGGCTACTGCTCGGGCATCGAGAACTACTCGCGCTACTTCGACCGGCGCACGCCCGGCGCGCGGCCGTTCTGCCTGCTCGATTATTTTCCCGACGACTACCTGCTGGTAGTGGACGAGAGCCACGCCACTATGCCCCAGATTCGGGCGATGTGGGGCGGCGACCGCAGCCGCAAAACGGCCCTGATTGAGTATGGCTTCCGCCTGCCCTCGGCGCTGGATAACCGCCCGCTGACCTTCAACGAGTTTGAGAGCATGTTCCGGCAGGCCGTGTACGTGTCGGCCACGCCGGCCGATTACGAGCTGGAGCAGAGCGGCGGCATCATCGTGGAGCAAATCATCCGCCCAACCGGCCTGCTCGATCCGGAGATTGACATCCGGCCCAGCGTGAACCAGATCGACGACTTGCTGGACGAAGTAGATGAGCGGGTGAAGCAAGGCGACCGGGTGCTGGTGACTACCCTGACCAAGCGCATGGCCGAAGAGCTGAGTAAGTACATGGACCGCCTCGGCATCAAGGTTGAATACGTGCACTCCGACGTGAAAACGCTCGACCGGGTGGAAATCCTGCGCAAGCTGCGGCTGGGAGAAATCGACGTGCTCATCGGGGTAAACCTGCTGCGCGAAGGCCTCGACTTGCCGGAAGTAAGCCTGGTAGCCATTCTCGACGCCGACAAGGAAGGCTTTCTGCGCGACCAGCGCAGCCTTATTCAAACCATGGGCCGCGCCGCCCGAAACGACAAGGGCAAGGTCATTATGTACGCCGACCGCATCACCGGCTCGATGCAGCGGGCCATTGACGAGACCAACCGGCGCCGCGCCACCCAGCTGGCTTACAACGAGGAGCACGGCATCACGCCGCGCACGGTGCGCAAGAGCCACGCCGAAATCCTGGGCCAGACGGCGCTGTCGGACTACCGGGTGGTAGAGACTCAGGGCTACGCAGGACCCGATAGCGACGGCGTCGCGCTGGCCCTGGCCGCCGAGCCCGTAGTGGCCATGATGACCCGCCCCGAGCTGGAAAAGCTCATCAAGCAAACCGAGAAGCAGATGGAAGCCGCCGCCAAGGAACTTGACTTCCTGCAAGCCGCCAAGCTGCGCGACGAATTAGCCGCGCTAAAAACAATGCTGAAGGGCAAGCGGGATTAACCCGACGAGGATTGTCGCTGCCCGCCTCAACTCAGCTTTTAACGGCGCTGGGACTTGCGGCCGCTCACCCTGCAAGCCCGGCCACGGAATGCTTGAGCGCACGCTCTTGCGTATCTCGTGGCTGGGCTTGCTTGTCCTGGCTAGCTAGCTCTACTGCTGAAAAACGATTTTACTGATAGTCTGATCTGCCCATCTTCCCAATAATATACCCTGGGAACGTATGGGTCTTGTCGTAATCCAGTAATACCTTATACAGCTCACCGTTGCTGAAACGGGCAAATTTGCCGATGCTAATAGCAGCCGGAAGGCCCCCGAATACTAAATACCCCAAGGGCGAAACCTCGAATGTGGTAGTGCCCGAGCTATTGGTTCTGGTTCCGGTCTGCGACGTTATGAAGCCCAGAACTGCCGCCCCGCCGACCAACCAAAAGGCCCCACCCGTTTGCTTGCGACCAAACATGTGAATAGTAGCGCGAGCCTCTTTATCAGTGGCATAGCGCCGATATAAGTAATCTTTATACTTACCTTTTACCAGGGCCGGCGGCAGCAAAGGCTCAGCGGTCGGGTCCGAAGCAGCCGGCGCCGCGGGCACGGCACTGACGGGGGCAGTTGGAGCTTCCGGTTGAGCGGCCGGGACTGCTTGAGCATGAGCGGATACAATGGCTGCTTTCAGCAAGCCGGTGACCAACAGGGTTTGTAAAGGAAACTTCATCGATAAGGAAAAATTATTTTATAAGAAAGAATATTACAAAGCTAACTACCTCAATCCACAGGCTAGCTAATAGCTCATCGCAGAATGTTAAAAATATTTTTTTGTACAATATACCGAATTCTGAATCAGGCAGCCAGACCAGCCGGACGCGAGCAACTGGCAAAGCGAGCGCGATGCCAATCAAATACTTAAGTACTCAGAGGAGTCCGGGGTCATAGTTCTTATGTTTACAGCGCAATAGAGAATGTACCCGAACCGTACCCGGCTGAACCGTATCCCCTCCTTGAAGTGGTTTCAAGATGTGCTACCCCTACGCCTTCCATTTTGATCATGAAGAGCTCCCTTACCTCTTTTTTTACGATTGCGGCCGTCGCCGTCACCGCCTGCACGGCGGAAGCTCAAGTCAAGCAGCCACGCCAGCTGAACGATTTTCAGGTGGTCAGCTCCAGTGGCGGCATTGATGTATTTCTGACCTCGGGGCCCACCACGTCCGTGGTGGTCGAAGCCGCGCCGCAAGCCCAGGCCCACGTGGTGACCGAAGTAAAAAACGGCACGCTCACCATTGGGTGGGAACGGAATTATTCGTGGCGTAACCTATTGAGCGCCGCCCGCAAAGTGAACGTGTACATCACCTGCCCCCGGCTTATGGGACTAGCCCTGAGTGGGGGTTCCGACGCGAAAAGCGAGTCGAACTTCACGGCCGAAGAATTCCACATCAACGCCAGCGGGGGCAGCGACGTGAAAATGGCACTGACTGCTAAATCCCTTAAGGTTGAAGCCTCGGGCGGTAGCGATGTGAGCCTCTCCGGCCGCGTAGAGCGTCAGCACGTAGTGGTGAGCGGGGGCTCTGACTACAAGGCCTACGCCCTGCCAAGCAGCACCACCAAAGTCGACGCCAGCGGCGGTTCTGATGTCTACGTAACGGTGAGTGGCGAGCTATCGTCCAGTGCTTCGGGCGGCAGCGACGTGCATTACAAAGGCAATGCCCATCTGGCGAACTCCGGCACCAGCGGCGGAAGCGGGGTGCATCACGTACAATAAAACGACGTCGGATCAGCTTTCGGCCTGTGATTCGCAATAATTTAACTTGGGGAGAACTGGCCAATAAACCACTCAACCGTCCAGACTTTAACGGCTAGGCTGGTGGTTACTCTTGTTCTTTCTGTTATGCCTTCCTTATGCAAGCCCGCTACCTCACCGATGCCATCTTCGAAATCCCAGAATTTCTCTCGCCCGCGGAGTGTGCCGAGCTAATTGCACGAAGCGAGCAGCTTGGTTTTGCCGAGGCGGGCGTAGCTACCGGCACGGGCACGCAGATGCTGAAGGGCATTCGCAACAACTACCGCCTGGAGTATACCGACGCCGCGCTGGCTGATAGGTTCTGGCACCGCGTGCGGAATTGGCTACCCAACGAAGCGGATGGCGCCCCCGCGGTAGGCCTCTACGAGCAGTTCCGCTTCTACCGCTATGATGTGGGAGAGCGGTTCAACAAGCACAAGGATGGCCGCATCCGGCAGAGCGAGCAGGTGGCCAGTCGGTGGACATTTCTGCTGTATCTTAACGAGGGCTTCAAGGGCGGCGAAACGGAATTTGAGACGCTTAGCGTGGCACCGCGGCGGGGAACTGCCTTGGGCTTCCGGCACGAGTTGCGCCACAAAGGCTGCCCCATAATCGAGGGCCGTAAATACGTGCTGCGCACCGATGTGCTGTATTTCGGCCAGTAGAGTAGCGTTGGTATAACGTCACTCGCCAAGGGTTAAAGAGCCACCCCGCACGCTGCACTCCACGCCCACACAGTCGCGGTTTTAGTTGCTGAACTCAATCCTGGCGGAGCAACAACTCGCGGCGCCCTCTTGAGCCGCGGTGGTCCTGCTCTGGAAAGTACCCGCCTTCCCGCATCCGGGCAGGATGGCTGGGGGCGGCAACCAGAACACGTGCCCAACTGCCCGGCAGCCTTGCACGGCCGGGCAATAAAAATTAGCAGTAGCAGCGCAAGAGTTGGAGGCGAAGCGGACCTAAGCAAACGAACGTTCACGCTTGCATTTCTCACCCTTTCATTCAACTAACTCTTATGTCTAAGTTTCTGCTGGCCGGCTTGCTGGCCGTTTCCACGCTCTCTTTCGCCGGCTCCAAGCCCAAAGCCTCTCCTTTGCGGGCGAAAACTGCCGCTACGTGCTCACCAGCCTGTAGACCAGCCCAGGCCTGCAAGCCAGGCTGCACCCCAGCCTCCATGCCGTCAGGCTGCCCGGCAAGCTGCAAGAAGTAATCCACCACGCCCACCCGAAAACCGCTTGCGCTAGGGCCAGGTGGTTTTCCAGGACTACCGTTTTTTGCTCGGATATGCATAGCTTCTCGATTGGTGAGTTCCTGAAACTCGGGCTGCTGCCAGCCCTGACTGGGACCTTCATGACGGCGGCTTACCCGACGGGGCCGCCGGCCGTGCACGTGTACGGCACCATGCGCAACTTCATGCGCCAGAACGACCTTAGCGCCAAAGTGGCCCTCGACACCTTGCGCCGCCAACACCTGTACGGGCTGGGCGTGGCCGAAGGCTTGCAGGGTGAACTGTTAATTTGGAACGGTCGAGTCGCTACCACCCGCGTCACGCCGACGGGACTGGTGACGGATACCCTGCCCCAAGGGCGGGCAGCGCTGCTGGTCACCAGTGCCGTGCCGCGTTGGAAGGCCCAACCGGTGCCCGCTACGGTGCGCACCGCCAGCGAACTGGAAGCTTTTGTGGAGCGTAGCGCCCGGCAGCGAGGTATTCAGAACGCACCGTTTGCATTCCGGCTGGCCGGGGCGCCGGCTTACGTGGGCTGGCACGTAATGCAGTGGCCCACCGCGGGCGGGCAGCATACCCACGACAATCACCACCGTTACGCTTATCGCGGCCACTACACCCAGCAACCAGCAGAACTGTTGGGCTTTTTTTCAAGGCAGCACCAAGCAGTGTTCACCCACCACACCACCTGGATGCACATGCACGTGCGCCCGACTGGCCGGCCCTTCGCCGCGCACGTCGACAGCCTGGGCCTAAGCGGAGCAAGCCTGATGCTTTACCTGCCAGCCGCAGGCCCAATTCCTTTGCCAAACCGCCCGTAAGTGTGCCCTAAGCAACAGCCGGGTTTAGCCGGGCGTACCCCAGCGCCAGCTAATTTGGCAGGAATGGGCACAGATGGCATCGTAACCTGTTAGGGCCTCTCGTTACTACTCTTGGACACACACCAGCGGAGGGTGACGTTAGGAAGCCGAGCACAATGCAAGGCAGTAGTCCTCCCATTTTGTGAATGCGCTCCAAGCCAAATGGGTCTTTTAAAGCGACCTTTTAACCAGGGCCACCCCTCGAACTGCTGAGGTCGATGGTGGCTGCCAGCGGCTGCTGAAAAATTGTTGGGGTAGCATACGTACCGAAGGCGGCAGCAACGTATGCTACAAAGGCAACGCCTGTCTGGCAAACTTCAGCACCAGCAGCGGAAGTGGGGCGCACCACGTACAATAGGCGCGGCCCTGGCCCGACAACTATTTTTGCGACCTCGTTTTTCTCTTTCCTTCTGTATTATATGCCTGCTTTATCCATTCGCCGGACGTTGATGGTCCTGCTCTTGATGACCAGTTTCGCTTTCGCTCACCCGACGCGGGCCCAAGCCAAGGGGGGCTACCAGTTCCTGCAAATGACTACCATTGAGAGCATCGTGCCCGGCGGCCTGGGCCGCTCGCGGGTACTGTTTACGCCGGAGTGGAAGGGCACGAAGGAATCTAACATGGAAAATCTATTCTCGCTGTTGGGGATCAACATGGGCAACGTGCGCAACAACGAAGAGCTAATTGTGCGGTACCTCAGCGAGATTACCGCTGAGGGCTGGGAACTGTATCAGACCACGCCCCTTACCCAAACCATTCAGGGCACGGGCGGACAATCGCAGCAAGGTATTTTCATGACCCGCTACTTATTCCGCAAAGCCAAATAAGGAATTGTTTTTGCCAGAGGGGTGCATGGCCAGCCGGCTTATCAAGCTACTTGGCCTGCTGTTCAGCGGACTACAATCGCCTCCGTCGGCACTTACTGCCTGTAGAGCAAGCCACCCTTCATCCACGGGCTGAACCTGGTACATGGAGCTTACGGCCTGCGTGGGGCTACCAGCCGCTGCTGGCAGACGCAAGCGAATGCTGCTAGGTTTAGCGAGGTGAAAACCTGAGCGCTGTCAGCGCTGGTCCATTGCAGGACTCGCCAGGACGCGAGGCCAAGCCGTGCCCTGGCCGCTCCATTTTGCGGACGTTGTCGCCCTGGGCCAATGAGAAGAAGACTTGTTGATTCCACATGCAGCAATTAAATATGATGCGCTAATAATGCAATAAATGACAAGCGGTTCGTTAGTTGGGTCTGTATGAAATGCCCAACAGCAACTCTCATTAAAGTGGTATTCCTGCTCGTCCTGCTAGGTAGCTTAACCTACTATCAGTTGCGCCCATTCCAGTCCGAGCCAGCAGCCCCACTAGCGCAAGTGGCCCCCGATACGGCCGGCTACCCTCAGCGCCTGCGGGCGCTGGCCCAACGCCGTACCGCCCTGGCCACTCGTTATCAGCAAGCTGACACCGGCCCTGAAAAAGCGGCCCTGCAACGGCAGGCCCGGCAACTGCTCATTACCGCTCTCCACACAGATATCTGGCCCACTTGGTACGGCACACCCTGGGCTTTCTATGGCACCACCCAAACGCCACAGCGGGGCAGTATTGCCTGCGGCTACTTCGTCACGACTACATTACGAGATGCCGGAATACGGCTCGAACGCGTGGCCTTGGCCAAAACAACTTCCGAAAGCCTGGTTAAGAATCTAACTGACGAAGCCCACATTCACCGCTACAGCCTGGTGCCACAGCGCAGCTTCGTGCAGCAGGTACAGCAGCTCGGCGACGGTCTGTACGTGGTGGGGCTGGACTTTCACGTAGGCTTCCTGCTGGTAGACAAGGGGGAAGTACGCTTCATTCACTCCACTTATCTAGGTGAGTCCACCGTAGTAGACGAAGAAGCTGCCACTGCTCCAGCCTTGCGCTCCAACTATCGCGTAGTAGGCTGTCTCTCGGCCGACCCGCACTTCATAGAAAGCTGGCTGAAGCAGAAGCAGTTTGTGTACCCGGCGCCCAAATCCAGGCCTGCTCCTAAAGGAAAAAGGACCTAGTTTCGGCATTATGCCTGGAAAGCTGACGTCTTTCCGTTTGAGAATAGAGTAGGCTTACTCCACCCCATCAAAGGCTTCGGCCGTCTTTCACCGCTTGTTGTTTCTGCGGGATAAGGTATTTGCGTGGTCAGGATGACAGTATATTACATCTCCCGTATCGAACCCAGTGACTATGCCATTACGTTGCAGAGCCCTTGATTCTTGTTTACTGCTGCTGACCTCGCACCCTTAAATAGGACTACTGCAGACTACAACCTTATGGCTCCGTCCGCGACGGCCTCGCTGATTGCACTATGCACTAGATCCGACAGTCCGCACACCACGGTATAGGTTAGTGGGTTCCACTACCATATTGGCACTTATAGCTTGTCGGGAAAGTAGTGCTGACACAAACCAGCCCCACTTTCCCGATTACGCCATAAGATTTAATCCTTACTCGGCTTCTTGCTGTGAGGACGTTACTGACTTGGCGCGCTTGGTAGCATTGAGCGCCCGTTTCCCGGCGGCCTGACGGGGGAGCGAAGCTTGTAATTCCTGGCGCAACCGCATCATTTGTTCCTGACGCTCTGCTTGTTTACGGGCAGTATACGCCTCGTGGGCCATCTCCAAAGCTGTTTTCATGTGGGAAGTGCTGAATTACCTAAAAATATTCACAATGATAACGCTTTTTTTTGTTGATTCATAGCATTTGGATCTACTTCGAATAATTATTTGCATCAATCCATGAAAAATGAGCTAACTGACTAGGGCAAACGGCTTTATTCGCCCTTCATTTATCCAGGGGTAGGGGCTTTTAAGGCGATAGCAACCAAAGGTTTTTTAGAGAGCAGGCTTTGGACTAGATTCACCGGATTTTACCCTATTGCCCGGGCAAAGCAGACGTACCTTAATCGAACACCCTCGCTGAGTCGGGACCCGCCGCGCCTGGTTGCGGAGCCACGTGAGTACGACTCGCGTTTACCGCGCTCCGGGATGAGGTAGTAGCCGGTAAAGGCCGCCGGTTGTCGTGTGCTTATTACCTTTCGACGGTGCCGCAAGCAGTAGACCTGCTCAGCGCTGCGCTTCTAACCCGCGCGATGGCGAATGACCAGGCAACTACCGTGGCCGAAGTTGCATCTATTGGCCGGGCCGGCCAGGCAGCCGGGCAAAACGCCCCAAGCTGCCGGACTACCCGGGCGGTGGATTTTGCGCTGGAATGATGTTTCCCGCGCAGCCTCAAGTATTAAAACTCAGCACGAGTGCATGGTTGCCAGCGGTCTATGATTGAATTGCGAAACATTCGGAAGAGTTACGAAGTGGGCGCCCACCGGTTAGAGGTCCTCAAGGGCATCGACCTGCACATCCGGCCGGGCGAGCTGGTGAGCATTATGGGGTCGTCGGGGTCGGGGAAAAGCACCTTGCTGAACATCCTGGGCATTCTCGACGATTTCGACCAAGGCGACTACACCCTGGCCGGCACCCGCATCGACCGCAACCTGTCGCAAACCCGGGCCGCCCACTACCGGAATCAGTTCCTGGGGTTCGTATTTCAGTCGTTCAACCTGCTCAGCTTCAAGAGCGCCCTGGAAAACGTAGCCCTGCCCTTGTACTACCAAAAGGTGAGCCGCCGCGAGCGCAACCGACTGGCGCTCGACTACCTCGACCGCGTGGGCCTGGCCGACCGGGCCGACCACCTGCCCAGCGAGTTGTCGGGCGGCCAGAAGCAGCGCGTCGCCATTGCCCGGGCCCTCATCAGCCAGCCCAAGCTGATTCTGGCCGACGAACCCACTGGTGCCCTCGACACCCAGACGACGCAGGAAGTAATGGACATCTTCAAACAGGTACACCGCGAGGGCATGACGGTAATTATTGTGACTCACGAAAACGACATCGCCGACCAAACCCAGCGCATGATTCGGGTGCGCGATGGCTTGATAGTAAACGAGTAACCCCTGGCCGGGCCATTTCCAGCCCCACTTTTCTTACCTTTTATCATGAAAACTTCCGCTCTCCTGCTCGTGCTATTTGGCGCTGCTGGCGCTGCTCAGGCCCAGGTGCCCCCGGCCGAAACCCAAGCAGTGGCGCAGCAGCTCAACCGGCTGATGCGTAACCCCCAGAATCCCAATCAGGAAGTAACGCTTACCCTCAACGGGTGTGGCGGCGAGCAACTGATCCGCGACCGGGGAGCCAAGGCACACACCAGTCAACCCTTGGGCCTAAGCTTCAACCGCGGCAAATCGGGCTGGGCGGTGAAAATGGACAACGGCATTTTTGAAATGAAAATGAGCTTCGAGTGGGCGGACGTAACGGCCCTGACGTATGAGCCGGCCACGGACGATGATGGGCAAAAACACTTTCAAGTCAAGGCAAATAGCCGCAAAAAGGGCAGCAGCATCAGCCTGGAGTTCCCGCTTTATACCACCAACGAAGCCGTCGTAAAAGAAGTGGTGGGCCGCCTCGAAAAAGTCCGGCAAGGCTGCCAGAAATAGCTGATGCATCAATCTTTTATCGTCGGCCCGCCCCCAAGCGATTCCGCTACCGGCGGCCGGCTGATTGATAACTGTTAACCATTGATTAGATGTTTGACCTTGACAAATGGCAGGAAATTCTGGGCACGATGCGGCGTAACAAGCTGCGCACGTTCCTGACGGCCTTCGGAGTATTTTGGGGCATCTTCATGCTGGTACTGCTGCTGGGCGCGGGCAAAGGCATGGAGAACGGCGTGTGGAAGGAGTTTGGCAGCGGAGCGAAGAACAGCCTGTTCGTGAGCGCCGGCAAAACGTCGCTGCCCTGGCAGGGCCTGAAGCCCGGCCGGGAAATTAAATTCACCAACGACGACTTGGAGGCCATCCGCCGCCACGTAAACGGCGTGGAGCTGCTCGCTACCCGCAACCGGCTCTTCGGCGAATACACCATCATTAACGGCACCAAAAACGGCTCTTACCAGGTGTTCGGAGCCAACGCCGAGTTCTTCCAGATCAACGGCGAACGGCTCGCCCGGGGTCGGCTGCTGAGCCCGCTCGACGGCATCGAGCAGCGCAAGGTGATGCTGCTGGGCGAAAAGGTACACAAAGTGCTGTTTGGCGACAGCAGCGGCATTGGCAAGTACGTGCGGGTGAAGGGAGTATTTTTCCGCATCGTGGGTACGTTCACCAACACCGGCAACAACGGCCGCAACGAGGAGCGGGCCTTTGTGCCGTTCACCACGTTCCAAAGCACGTTCAACCAGTACAACCAGGTGCAGCGCATCGGGGTGAGCAGCCGTCAGGGCACACCGGTGAAGGTGCTGGAAGAGCAGATCAGGCAATTGCTGGCCCGCCGCCACCAGTTCGACCCCGCGGATAAACAGGCCCTGGAGCTCGAAAATAACGAGGAAGAAGTGGCCCGATTCGAGGGGCTGTTCCAGGGCATTCAGCTGTTTGTGAGCGTGATTGGCGTGCTCACGCTGGTGGCCGGCGTGGTGGGTGTGAGCAACATCATGCTCATCATCGTGCAGGAGCGCACCCGCGAAATCGGCGTGCGCAAGGCGCTGGGAGCCACGCCCTGGAGCATCGTCAGCATGATTGTGCAGGAATCGGTGGTGATTACCAGCGTCTCGGGCTACTTAGGGCTACTGGCCGGCGTGGCCCTGCTCGACGCCGTGCGCTACGCCCTGGAGCAAGCCGGGGGCAGCTCATCCTACTTCGATAACCCACAGGTGAACCTGACCGTAGCGCTCAGCGCCACGGCCCTGCTGGTAGTATCGGGCGCGGTGGCCGGGCTAGTGCCGGCCACTAAGGCAGCCAACGTTAAACCCATCGAAGCCCTGCGCGCCGATTAAATCCCATTCTAAGAATGATTGCCCCGAGCCCAAATACAACGCCGGGTACGACCGTTCCGAGTAGAAAAACCCCGTTTATAATTACGCTGCTGGCCCCTTTTGCTTTTCCGTACTAATGTTTGACCTCGACAAATGGCAGGAAATTCTCGGCACGGTGCGGCGCCACAAGCTGCGCACGGGCCTGACCGCGTTCGGCGTGTACTGGGGCATTTTCATGCTGGTGGTCCTGCTCGGCGCCGGCCGGGGCTTCCGCAATGGTGTGGAAAAGGAATTCGACGTGGCCAAGAACGCGGTGTTTATCTGGTCGCAGCGCACCAGCGTGCCTTACGCGGGGCTGAAGGTGGGCCGCTCCATTCAGTTTACCAACGACGATGTGGCCGCCCTGGCGCGGGAGGTGCCCGAAGCGGCTCTCGTTCTGCCCCGCGGCTCGCTCGACGGCACCTTTACCGTGCAATACGGCACCAAGAGCTCGTCGTTTTCGGTGAACGGCGAGTACCCCGGCTTCCCGGCCGTGAAGGCTCTGCACCTGATTGGGGGCCGGTTCATCAATGCACCCGACATTGGGGAGCGGCGCAAAGTGGCCGTCATCGGCGACCGGGTAGCGGAGGTGTTATTTGGCAATCAGAATCCGCTGGGCCAGCAGATTCGCATCAAGGGCATCTACTTTTTGGTGGTGGGCCTGCTCAAGGCCGAAGGCAAGCCCGAAAATGCCCAGGAAGAGGCTCAAACCATCATTATTCCGCTTACCACGCTGCAAAACACCTTCAACCAAGTGAACAGGGTGAGCTATTTCACCTTTCTTCCCCAGCCCGGCATTCCGGCGGCGGTGGTCGAAACCAAGGCCAAGCAGGTACTGGCCCGGCAGCACAAAGTGGCCCCCACCGACGACCGGGCGCTCGGCTCGGCTAATGTGGAGGAGGAGTACGCGCGGGTGCAGGGGCTGTTTACCGGCATCACGGGCTTTAGCTGGTTGGTCAGTATCGGTACCATCCTCGCCGGCATCATCGGGGTGAGCAACATTATGCTCATCGTGGTGAAAGAGCGCACCAAGGAAATCGGGATCCGCAAGGCCCTCGGGGCTACCCCCTGGAGCATCGTCAGCCTGATTGTGCAGGAGAGCATCGTTATCACGGCCGCGGCCGGGCTGCTGGGCCTGTTGGTGGGCACCGCGCTCATGGCCGGCATCAATGCCTTGATCGCGGGCCAGAACATCGGGTTTTTCGCCAACCCCCAGGTCAACCTGGGCGTGGCCGGCACGGCCGTGACGCTGCTGGTCGTGGCCGGCGCCGTGGCCGGGCTAGTGCCGGCCCTGAAAGCTGCGCAAGTCCAGCCCGTGGTGGCCCTGAAAGATGAATAGCCCCGACCTCCGGGGTAGGCCAGAACCATCGGCCAGGCTTGTCGGAGCCCGGCGCGCTGCTCGAGCCGGCATTAACAACATGAATAACATTTCCCTTTACCAATTCTCATGAAACGCGTGTTCCTTTCGCTGTTGCTGCTGCTGCTACTGGCCGGATTTGGCTGGCTGGGCTACTATTTCTGGAAGCAGGCCCACACCGACCCCGTCACTTACACTACGGAATCGCCTTTCGTGACCGACATCGTGAAAAAGACCGTGGCCACGGGCAGCATCGTGCCGCGCCGCGAAGTACAAATCAAGCCCCAGGTGTCGGGCATCGTGGAGGAGCTGTACGTGGAGGCCGGGCAGCCGGTCAGGGAAGGCCAACTGCTCGCCCGCATTCGCACGGTGGCCAACGCGGCCAACGTCAACAGCGCCACAACCAGCATCCAGGCCGCGCGCATTGCCTTGGAAACGAGCAAAGTGGCGCTGGACCGGCAGCGGGTTTTGTTTGAGCAGAAAGTCATTGCCGAGCAGGAATACCTCAACTTTCTGGCCGACTACCGGGCCAAGCAGCAGGCCATGGACGCGGCCGAGAGCAACCTGCAGATTGCTCAGCGCGGGGCTTCCCGCAACACCGGCGGCTCGCTCAACCTGGTGCGTTCCACCATTACGGGCCTGCTGCTCGACGTCCCCGTCAAGGTGGGGTCGTCGGTGGTCGAGCGCAACAACTTCAATGAGGGCACCACCATCGCCGCCGTGGCCGACATGCAGAGCCTGGTGTTCGAGGGCAAAATCGACGAGAGCGAGGTGGGCAAGGTACGCGAAGGCATGGACCTGAACCTGACCATTGGCGCCCTCGAAAATCAGAGTTTCCCGGCCACCCTCGAGTACATCGCGCCCAAAGGGCTGGCCGAAGAGGGCGCGATTAAGTTTCAGGTGCGGGCGCGGCTCAAGCTCAAGCCGGGCCAGTTTCTGCGGGCCAACTACTCGGCGAATGGCGACATCGTGCTGGGCCGCCGCCAGCAGGTGCTGGCCATTCGGGAAAGCCTGCTGCAATTCGGCAAGGTCAACAAGGACAGCGTATTCGTGGAAGTAGAAACCGGCCCCCAGCAGTTTCAAAAGCGCCTGATAAAAACCGGTCTCTCCGACGGCATCAACGTGGAAGTACTGTCGGGCCTGGCCAAAGCGGACAAGGTGAAGGTGCTGGGCCCACCGGCCGGGACTGAGAAGAAGAGCTAGTAGCGGGTAGTAATGGGTAGCTACCCGTAGGAATATACATAAACCGGCCCCTGCTTTTGGTAAAGCAGGGGCCGGTCTCACATTGAGAGTTCGGTACTTATGCCGTTTTTTTCGGCCGGCCTGGCTTCTTAGGGGTACCGTCTTCGCCCAACCGGGGAGCACGCGGCTGACGAGGCTTGCGCTCTTTGGGCGCCGATACGTACTCGTCGGAGAGTACGGCGTCAGCCTCGCTGAGGGCGGCCTGCAGATTACCCAAGGCCGTGTTTACCTTTTTCAGGGCACGTTTCAGGTCTGCTTTCACGCCGTCGGCTTGCTGCGCCTTTTCCACGATTTTCTGAAAGTCATCAAAATTTAGAGCCATGCTGTTTTAACTGTAGAGTGAAATGATTGATAGCGCCAAATATAATGCCGCGCCATGTATACGAAGCAAGTATCAGGTAAGGGGAAACAAATTCAAAAAAAATAAAATGGCCGATGACCTATTTAGCTGAACGCGGCAAAGCCGGCGCTCCACTCGCTAATGCCGGTGCTTGGCATCAGTGAATTTTTCCCAAAAGCATCAGCCACATAGCCCTAAAGAAAAAGTAAAATAAGTGTGCGGCTGCTACTGGGGCATCGGATTACCGAAAATCAATTTTATGGTTTCCAGTTTTTTACGATCGAAAAGCTGAATTTATTTCCCCAGCTTAATTACTCTTTACACGCTACATCTTACTCAGGCCGAACAAATCTCTAAGCCGGTAAAAGAAGCGGCAATCAGGCTTTAGAAGGGAGCTTTCAGCCGCTGTCAGAATACCCCAGCTACGGCGCCAGCCGACCGAAACAAAGAAATAATATGGTTTTCATTATGAAAAAAAGCGAGATATAAACGGCGAAAACGGCGGAATCTTACCTCGCAATACGCCATCGTGGCCTCGGGCAGACAGTGGTTTTCGCACTTCGGGCCCGGCTGATAATGCTCGCCGACCAGATCCGGCAGGAGAAATAGTGGGCTTCCTGTTCGCCTTGCTCAGCGAATTTGATCGATAAGCCGCTGCGGAAATAAAAATAAACCGGCGGTTTATCGAAATGCTAATTATCTGATTACTGCCTATTGCCAACCCTATTATTACATATTACAAGAAACTACCTTTAAAGTGCTGACCTGGCTTGGCAGCGCCGACCTGTACCAACGCTTTTTCAGGTTAAGCGCGGCGGCGGGCGTCCGAAAAGGGCTAACTTGCGGGCCCTAGCGACCTCCTAATTTGTTTTTAATTCAGTGTTGACTTCTTTTATACCACGTCGAACCGTCGTGGCCGCCACTTTGGGCTTGTTGGTTGCCACCAGCTTGCCCGCTTGCAGAACCAGCCCCGAAGAGGGCAAAAAGCCGGAAGCCGCAGCAACGGCTGGTAGTACCCCCGCCCCCCCCCCTCCGGTCGACACCATTAAGCTGAAAGCCCTGGCCATGCGGCGTGATTCGCTCCGGGCCGACTCCATCGTGAAAAAGAGCGGGCAATTGCCCGGCGCCATCCTGCCGGGCCACCGCATCGTGGCCTTTTATGGCAACATCCGCTCGAAGGGCATGGGCATTCTGGGCCGCGAGCCCAAGGAGCAGATGTTCCGCAAGTTCGAGAAAGTACTGGCCCAGTGGCAAGCAGCCGATCCGAGCCTGCCCATCCAGCCGGCCCTGCACAGCGTCACCATCACGGCCCAGGGTGCCGCGGGCAAAGACGGCAAGTATCGCCTCATGAACTCCAGGGCCACCATCGAAGAAACCATTAACTGGGCCAAGGAGCACCACTGCATTATTTTCCTCGACGTGCAGGTGGGCCTGAGCAACCTGCGGGCCGAGCTGCCCAAGCTGGAGCCCTACCTCAAGGATCCCATCGTTCACATGGGCATCGACCCCGAGTTCGCCATGGAAACCAAGGGCGTGCGCCCGGGCAAGAAAATTGGTACCTACGACGCCAAAGACGTGAACTATGCCGTGAGCTTCCTGGCCCGCATTGTAAGCGAAAACCACTTGCCGCCCAAGGTTCTCACCGTGCATCGCTTCACCCAGGGCATGATTACCAACTACAAAAACATCAAGCTCGACCCCCGCGTGCAAATCGTGATGCACATGGACGGCTGGGGCAGCCCCACCTTGAAAAAGGACTCTTACCACGACTATATTCAAACCCAGCCCGTGCAGTATACCGGCTTCAAGCTCTTCTACGAGTACGACATCAAGCCCAAAAATTCGCACCTGATGACGCCCCCCGAAGTGCTGGCTCAGCTCACGCCCAAGCCGCTTTACATTCAGTACCAGTAGAGACCTGGCGCCAGGCTTGGTGCGCACTGGCTGACTGATGCCCCGACCCGTATAATCAAACAAAAAAGGACCGCAACTGGTGTTGCGGTCCTTTTTTATTGGAGTTGAGCATCCGCCCCTGGCCTAGAAAAACAACCACCGGTGGCGCTTGGTGCGCCCTTCCAGGTGCTTGCGGGGCACCAGCGTGACGTTTTGGACCGAGGAGCCATTGACCTGAACTTCCTCGTCGGCGTACCCACCGTAGCCGAATTGCAGCTTCTTGGCCTGGTGAGCGGGCAGCCGCATGGAATAATTGCCGTTGGCATCGGTGCCCACGCCCTGACCGGAAACCTTATCGATTACGGTGGCGCCCACCAGGGGCCGGCCGTTCTCGTCGAGGATGCGGCCTTGCACCATTACCGTGCGCGCGCTGGCCTCACTCGAAGCCTCGGCTAATTCGCCTTCACTCAGGCTGGTCGCGTCGACAGTGAGGGCTTTATTAGTTACTAGGTTGCGGTTCGACACGTGCGTGGTAGCCATCGAAGCCCCGGCGACGAGGACCGCTCCCATAACCAGGGCGGCGGCCCGCTGCCGGAAACGCTTCGGCTCCGTGCGGATCAGATCCATCTGGCGTTGCACCCAGCCCACGGGCCGCATGTGCTCACCATCCTGTTTCATGTCGTGGAAGCGACGGAGCGTGTCGTTGCCCAGCGACCGGTTGCTTTTTAGGTAAGCCTCAACGGCTACCGTGTTTTCGTGCGATAAGTCACCCCGGAGGTATGCATCGCGATATACGGGCAGCAATTCACCCGTGGTTGGATTGAAGGGGGAAGCGGTAAGTTTCATGATATAGGCAATTGATAATGGGTGTGAGATTTAATTCAGGAATTAAATTGTCTGGTTTAGGCAGCATAGGCGGGGCGCTGTATTAGCGCCCGGTTTCTTGCCTATCTAATTAGTTCTGCTTGCTGGCGCAATACATCGCGGGCAATGGCTAGGTTGGTGTCGCGAGAGTTCACCGCGAGATAGATGAATTTCTTACCGCCATCCACCAGATTGAGGAGGTGAATCTGGGTGGTAAGCGTAATCAGAATGTCGTCGATGCTTTCGTTCGTGAGCTTCAGGGCTGTCATGGCCTTATGCTTCTGCTTCACGACTTCCGCGTTGTAGGCGGCGGCCGTTTCGGGGTTAAGCGTTGGCGAGTTGGAATGCGAGGCCATGGCCATACCCGATTGGGTATCCACGACAGCCACGGCTATCAACTGGGGCAAATCATTAATAATATTTTGGATGGCTTGGCCAACTGGGGTGCTTGTAGAATACGCCATTACTTAAAAAATTAAAATTTGAATAAGAGGAAAAAAATAAATGGACTACTATTAAAACTGACAGCATTTACTCACTGTGCATCCGGAGCACCGTGCGGGCGATGGCCAGATTGGTGTCGTGGCTGCTCACTACCAAATACAAGAGGCGCTGATCATCCGCGCTAATGCGCAGCAGGTGCAGCTGTTCGCGCAGGGTAATGAGGATGTCTTCGATTTTTTCGTCGGGCAGCGACAATGCCTGTAAAGCCTGGCGCTTTTGGCGCACCACTTCGGTGTGATAACGAGCCGCTTTGGCGGGCGTTAGCGCCGGGGTGTTGCTATGAGCTGCCAGAGACCGCCCGCTTTCAATATCGATAACTGCAACTGCCAGCAATTCCGGCAGGGCCTCTCGTACCGCTTCAACCGTCGCCACTGCCTGGCTGCGTAACAGCTTGGAAGCTGGCGAAGCACTGGTTTTAGCGAGCGACTGCAGATGATCTAGAAGAGGAATATTCATGGAAGAGCAAACAACGCCTCCGGATGATCCTTGAGTCTTTTTGTGCGTTGTGAACACACGAATTTACTTAGTCGTTTAGCTTTTGGTGCACAATAATTAAACAATTTTTCAATGTTTTAGATAAACCGCCCTTTCAGCAGGATAAGACATGGTATTTCGTCGCCATAATTTTACCATCCCCTTGCTTGCAACTAATATAACTTTTCCAATAAACAAACAAAAGAGCAATATTCCTCTGATTGCCGAGGTTAAACCGCCTTCCTGAATGTATGAAAGCGGAATAGAAGACCACCGATCTAGCTTCTAGATAGCGCAAAACGGGAGGGCCGCCAGCCCCAGCGTGCCGTCAGCCCTCCCCTTCATTGATCAGCCGAGTAACAATAAATAGTTAGCGGAGCTGGTTGGCGCCCCACAGTAAGGTAATTAGTTGCCCACGCCGGCTAGTGAGCAGCATTCAAATCTACCTTGCCCCCCGAGCGGACGCGCTTTACCAGTAAAATCAGCGGCAAGCAGGCCAGGAAGAAAATGCCCAGGGCCGTGAATACCTGGGAATACGTGATAAGGGATACTTGCTTCATCAAAACCCCTTCGAGGGCGCCGTACGCTTGCCGTTGAGCCTGCTCCAGCGGAAAGCCTTTCGCCAAAAAGTTCTGGGTGAAGGCTTGGATACGCTGCACGGTTTCGGGGTCGTAGAGAGAGATGTTGGGCAGCAGGGCCACCCGGTTGGCGGCAATGCTCCGCTCGAGATAGGTACCCACGATAGCCACGCCAAAGGAGCCGCCGAGTTGGCGGATCATGCCGGTAATACCCGCGGCCTGACCGGCGTCCTTGCCTTGCAAACCAGCCAGGCTCATGGTGGTGATGGGCAGGAAAATCAGGCCCAGGCCTACGCCACGGACCATCAGGGGCCAGAAAAAGTCGCTTTCGCCGGCCGTGGGCGAGATACGCGACGACATCCAGAAGGTGAAGATGAAGAAGATGACGAAGCCGACCGGGATCATAAACTTCTGCGAAATGCCGGCTTGCAACGCCCGTCCAATCAGCGGCATCATAAAGCCCGAGGCCAGCGCGCCGGGCAGCAGCAGATAGCCGGTTTGGGCGGCCGTAAAGCCCAGAATGCGCTGCGTGAATATCGGAAACACGAACACCGAGGCGAACAGTCCGAAGCCGAGTACGAACGACAGAAACGCTCCTACGGCCAGGTTGCGGCTTTTGGCCAGCACCCGGAGGTCGACAATGGGCTGAGCGGCCGTAAGCTCGCGCCAGATGAAGCCCACAATGCCAATGGCGGCCAGCGTGCTGAACAGCAGAATGGTGTTGTCTTCGAACCAGTCGCTGCTCTCGCCCTGCTCCAGCACGAACTGCAGCGAGCCCACGCCCATAATCAACAGCCCAATGCCGGCCCAGTCGATCTCCCGCAAGGGTCGGGGAATGGCATTTTTAATTCGGTCGGGGTCGCGGATGAACAGCAGCGTGAAAATGGCCGCCATAATGCCCACCGGCACGTTCACGTAGAAAATCCAGGGCCAGTCGTAATTATCCACGATGTAGCCGCCCAGCGTGGGGCCAATGGTGGGGCCGATGATTACGCCCATGCCAAACAGGGCCTGGCCCAGCGGCAGTTGCTTGGGCGGAAAGGTATCGACTAGAATAGCCTGCGAGGTAGCCATGAGCGCGCCACCCCCAATGCCCTGGATGAAGCGGAAGGCCACCAGCTCCCAGAGGTTGGTGCTCTGGCCGCACGCCATGGAAGCCAGGGTGAAAAGCACTACCGAGAAGAAAAAGTAGTTTTTGCGCCCAAACTGCTCACCCAGGAAGCCCGTCATGGGAATAACAATAACGTTGGCGATGCCATAAGCGGCCACCACCCAACTCACCTCCTGCTGGGTGGCCGACAGGTTGCCCATCATCTGGGTCAGGGCCACGTTCACGATGCTGGTATCAATAAGCTCCAGCAAAACGCAGAGGACCACCGTCACGACGATAATCCACTTAGTAAATCCGGTTTCCATAATCGTAATGCGTTGTTGGTGCTTGGTGCCTGGTGCCTAGTGCTTGGTGCTTGGTGTTCTGGGCTATGTAGCGGGTAGCGGCGGTTTTTGAGTCAACCACCGTTTTTCCTGGGCCGTATCAGGTATGCACCGTAGCGGAGCAAGTGCCCGAGTGTGCTTCTTTACGTCTTGCGTGGTTTTCGGCGACGCGCAAATGCTCCTCTCAGTGCATAACACGCGCTAGTTGCGCGGCCTTGTCATTAGTGACCAAGCACCAACAACCAAGCACCAACTTCTACTTCACCTGTACCGTGGCCTTTACGCTCATGCCCGCGCGTAGGGGGTGCTGGGGGTCAACTTTGTCGAGGGCGATTTTTACCGGAATGCGCTGCGTTACTTTCACGAAGTTGCCGCTGGCGTTATCGGGCGGGAGCAAGGCAAAGCGGGCCCCGGTAGCGGCGGATAGCGACTCGATGTGGCCCCGGAACTCCTCATGCGGGTAGGCATCGACCTCGATCTTCACGGGCTGGCCTACTTTCATGTCTTCCAGCTGGGTCTCCTTGAAGTTAGCTACCACCCAGGTGCGGGAGCTGCCCACAATGCCGAACAGCTGCTGGCCCGGAGCTACTACCTGGCCCGGCTGCACGTTTTTCTTGCTCACGATACCCGCCTCCGGGGCCGTGATGGTGGTGTAACTAAGCTGGAGCCGGGCATTGTCGAGATCGGCCTGGCGCTGCTTCACCACGGCCTGGGCCACGGCTACTTGTTGCTGAGCGGCCGTTACTTGCTGGCGGGCTACGCTCACCTGGTCGGTGGCGGTGGCGCGCTGGGCCGTGGTGGCACGCAGGTTGGCTTGCACGGCATCGTACTCGCTCTGCGGGATGATGTCCTGCTGCCGGAGGAAGGTGCTGCGCTGAAGGTCTTTTTGCAAGCGGGCCCGATTGGCTTCGCTGACGCCAATGGTGGTTTGGGCGGTGCGGACGTTGGCCTGGGCGGTGCCCACGGCGGCGCGGGCGGCTACCACCTGGGCTTGCGCAGCGGCCAGAGCGGCCTCGGCCGCGTTCACCCGCTGCTGATAATCGGCCGGGTCGAGGATAACGAGCACATCGCCTTGTTTAACGGGCTGGTTGTCGCCTACTTTCACGGCTAGTACCGGGCCGCCTACCCGGGGCAGCACCGGGTACACGTCGCCCTCCACCTGGGCGTCATCAGTGCTTTCGTGGGCTTGGGCAAACTGGTAGCGCGTCCAGCCATAGTAGCCGGCGGCCAGCAGAATTACGGCTACAACAATTAATACGAGCGGGTTACGCCGCTTCGGCTCTTCCGGGGGCGCCTCGGCCTCGGTCGAGGTTGCGTTCGGATAAGGAACCGGAGCTTTGGATACGACGGGAGCAGTTTCGGTCTGAGCCATCTTAATCGAATTAAGAATGAGGAATGAAGAATAAAGCGGAGTGGGAAACAAGAACGAGAAAGGGAGAAACCCCTACGGCCAAGCCGACGGTTCTCATTTCTTTGGATTGTTTAGGAGGTTAAGGGCGCACGTACCAAAAGGGTAGCGCAACGGGCGGTACGCAATACCGTTTCGGCGGTTGTGCCCATTAGGAAGCGGGTGAGGCCCGTGCAGCCGTGCGCGCCAATAACAATTAAGTCGGCCTGCTGGCGGCGGGCTTCCGCCACAATTTCGAGGGCCGCCTCGCCCGGTACGATGCCAGTGTGCACGGGGGCGGCCCCGGCTTGCTCCGCCGCCGCCCGGAGGCGCTGCAACTGCTCGGCGCAAGGTTCGGGCAGGGCCGCCGGTCCCGAGCTCAGCGGCTGACCAGTGGGGCCGAGCTGCGGCTCGCACACGTGCAGCAGCCGCAGCTCGGCCCCGGTCGCTACCGCCAGCGCCGCCGCGTACGCCACCAGCCCCGCCGAGGCGGCCGAAAAATCGAGCGGACAAAGGATGGTCATTGTTAAGAGGAGGGTAAGCAAGGGTAAACAGACTGAACGAGCTTAGGCGAAGCGTTGGAGAAATCAGGCGATACTCCCTTCATTGCTCACCTGCCCATCGGCGGCAAGTATTACCAAATCTGCTCGCCGGTGGCGCGCTTGAGCTGATACTGGCCGAGGGTGTAGTTATACATCGCCTGAGCGCGGGCCAGGCGAGCCTGGGCCAGCTGGGTTTCGGCGTCGAGTACGTCGAGGTTTTGCCCGACGCCGTAGCGGTAGCGCCCCTGGGCGCGGGTGAGGGCGTCGGTAGCCTGGGCAATTTGCTGCTCCGCATTGGCGTAGCGGGCCTGGCTGGCTTCGAGGTTGTTCGCCGCCTGGCGCACGTCGGCGCGAACCTGCTCCTGGGTGTCCTGGGTGCGGGCGTTGGCGCTGCGAGCGTTGGCCAAGGCTTCCACGCGCTGATTCTTGTTCTTGTTGCCGTCGTAAATCGGCACCGAGAGCTGCAGTACCCCTACCGTGTTGAACCTAAGCTGATTGAGCTGGGGCAGGTAGCCATTTTTAGTGCCGACTTGCCCGCCTACGCCCAGGCTGGGCAGGTTGCTGCGCTCCACCAAGCGCTGCTGAAGTGTAGCGGTATTCTCGGCATCGCGGGCCAGCTTGATCTCCGGGCGGTTTTCCAGGCCCTTCGCAACTTCAGCGTTCACGTCGACCGGGCGCGGCTCGAAAGTCAGCCGGCCCTTTATTGGAACATCGGCTTGATTGGGTTTATGCAGCAGGCGCGCCAGCTGCACTTGCTGGTTGCGGAGCTGATTCTCGAGGTCGATTTTCGTGTTTTGGGCTTGCGTGATGCGCACGTCGGTGGTCGTTACGTCGAAACGGGTGCTGACGCCGCCTTGCACCCGCTTCTCCATTTCCTTGCGGTGCGCGACCAGGGAAGCAATCTGGGCATCCTGCACCTTAATGCTTTCGCGCAGGAACAGAATATTATAGTACACCTGCGCGGCATTGAAGGCCAGGTCACGCCGGCTCACGGTTACGTTGTCGCGAGCAGTTTGCACCTGCGCTTCGGCCACCTGCACCGTGGCCTCGCTCTTGCCGAAGTCTAGCAGCAGGTACTGGGCCGTGATGTGAGCGTCGTAGTTGTTGTTAGGCGCTATCTGGAACGGCTCGGCTCCCAGCGGTATTTTCACGACGGGGTCGATGCGCGTGTAGGTGGCCGTACCGGTTATCTGGGGCAGGAAACCGGTGCGCGTCTGGGCCAGGCGGCCACTGGCGGCATTGGCCAGCTCTTCGAGTGAGGTGATGCCGGGGTTGGCATCCAGGACGGAGCGCACCGTGCCTTCCAGCGTTAGCGAATCCGAAATAACGTCGATGCCCGACCCACTTTGGGCCTGAGCAGTACCCACGCTAAATAATGCTACCGTAAAGGCAATGGTGGCTGATGATGAAAAACGAGAAGACATGGGAAGTTCGGGAGTGTAGCCCTTGCCGCTTACCGAACGCCGTGCCAAGGGTAGCCCGGACAGCGCGCTTATCGCTGAAAAGCCCACCATGCCGCTGGAACGGGCTTTTAGTAAGCATTAAGACTCCCGACAACTTTTATGGTCATTAGTGGTTTTCCTTAAATAATGGGAATTCCTAAATTCATTCTCCTGATATTTCAGGAACCTAGAGTTTCTTTTGCTTATTGAATAAATAAGCCAGCCGTTGTCTTGCCTTACGCTGGTTGAATCCGCTTTGCCCTCGCTCATGCCCGATCAAGACGAAACTTTGTTGCTGCATCTCAATGATGCTATCGCAACTAGCCGTGACAAAGACTCGCTGTTTAAAGTCGTTACAACGAAGCTGCGCCTGATTTTTCCGTTTGATCTCATCGGCATCAGCGTATTTGACGCTGAGCTGAAGAACAAGCGTCTTTTCTTGCGCGACTATTACGGAACCGAAGAAAGTGACTTAGCTCTACCCGCCGGGAATAACTACTTCACGCCCATTGCCGGCTCGCCCCTTGAAAAGCTGGTAGCCAACCCGCAAGTGCGCCAGATTGCCTTGTCGGATTATTTAGCCGACTACCCAGACTACGAGCCTTTTGTGCGAATGCAGCAGCTACTGATCACGCAGCTCACGGCCGTGCCGCTCCGCACCGGCGGCCGGTTGATTGGGGCCCTCTTCCTGGCGGCCCGCCACTCGCCCAACCTGACGCCCGCCGATGAGCGCTTGCTGGAGAAGATTGGCGCGCTCGTGGCAGTGGCCGTAGCTAACACCCTGGCTTTTGAGGAAGTAGCCCGCCGCGAGCAGGAACGCACCCTGCAGCTGAACATCAACAACGCTTTGCTTAGCATCAAGCAGCGGGAGCCACTGTTCCGGGCCGTGGCCGAGGAGCTGAGCCGGGTGGTGCCGTTCGAGTACTTCGGCATTCGGGTGCAGCGGGCGGGGCAGGAAAAGGAGTTTCAGGCTTTTGCTGAACTCCTGCGCCCAGCGCCCGGGGCTCCGCTCGAGGCGTTAAGCCTGGACCGGGACCAAGCCGAAATCCTGGCCGATAAGAGCACGATCTATCAGCAGAATACTGAGCTACTGCAAACCGCGGCTATTTACTCCGGCCCCGAGTTCAAGGCCCTGGCCGTGCGCTACCCGCGCCTGCGCTACGTGTACGAGCACTACCACACCCGCGCCCTGCTGGTGGTGCCCATCTGGCAGCGGCCTGATGGCGCGGCCATACTCACCCTTTCCGCGGCCCGCCCCGATGCTTTCCGGCCCCAGGACCTGGCGACGGTAGTGGGGCTGGTGCCTCAGATTGCGCTGGCCCTGGAAAACCTCTTCGCCTTCGAGCAAATCCAGGAGCTTAAGGCCCAGGTTGAGCAGGAGCGGACGTACTTGGTTAATGAAATCAACTCTTCCGCCCGCTTCGGGGCCGATTCCGGAGCATTCGTCGGCAACAGCCCGGCCTTGCAGCAAACCCAGCTACGCATCCGTCAGGTGGCCCCTACCGACACAACGGTCCTGATTTCGGGCGAAACCGGGACCGGCAAAGAGCTCGTAGCCCGCGAGCTGCACAACGCCTCGCCCCGCCACGCTCGTGCCCTCATCAAGCTCAACTGCGCGGCCCTGCCCGCCCAGCTCATCGAAAGCGAGCTGTTCGGCCACGAAAAAGGCGCCTTCACGGGGGCGGTGGAGCGGCGCATCGGCAAGTTCGAGCTGGCCAATGGTGGCAGCATCTTCCTGGATGAAATCGGCGAGCTGCCGCTCGACCTGCAAGCCAAGCTGCTGCGCGTACTCCAGGAAAAAGAGTTTGAGCGCCTGGGCGGCACGCGGGTGCTGCGCTCCGATGCCCGGGTAATTGCGGCCACCAACCGGGTATTGGCTGATGAAGTAGCCGCGGGCCGCTTTCGAGCCGATTTGTATTACCGCCTCAACGTGTTTCCCATTCAACTAGCGCCCCTGCGCGAGCGTAGGGAAGACATTGAGCCCCTGCTGCGCCACTTCGTGCAGCGGCTAAGCAAGCGCCTGGGCAAGCCCAGCCGCCAGGTGCACCCAGCCGACCTGGCGGCCCTGCGAGCCTATTCCTGGCCCGGCAACATTCGGGAGTTAGAGCACGTGTTGGAACAGGCCATCATCGTAAGCCAGGGGCCGTTTCTGGAATTCGCGGGGTTTGCGGCGGCCCCAGCAACATCCGGAGCGGCTGACGCCACTGTTTCGGGCACGGCTCCGCTCAAAACCATGCGGGAGCAGGAGCGCGACCACATCCTCACCGCCTTGCACCGAACCGGCGGCCGGGTAAGCGGTGCCCACGGGGCGGCCCTGCTGCTCGACATCAACCCCAAAACCCTGGAAGCCCGCATGAAGAAGCTGGGCATCCGGCGCACGGTGGGGGTGGAGGCGTAGCCAACTCAAGTTGCGAACTAGCCTCGTAGCGGCGGAAGGTTGGCAGTACTTCAACGAGGCCCGGTGGGTGAGAGCCGCGTCGCGGTCGTACCCGGTAGGAATTGAAAGAGGTCCGGTGGGTGAGAGCCGCGTAGCGGTGATACCTTCGGCTCTTGGCGTTGACCTGTCACCGCGACGCGGCTCTGGTTTGGTCGGGGGTACCATGCTCTACCGCCGCCACGCGGTTAGTCCGCAACTTGGGTTGGCTAGCTCTTAGTTTGTGGGGATTGGATAGCCTTCTTATTGCTAAACTGACAGTAAGGGTTAGAGGGTCAGCATTTTGCACCTCTACTTTGCAGCGTATCGTTTAGCGACATACGCAATTACACGATGCGCACTACGCTAATCATTTCATTTGCTGCCTACTTTCAGGTTTGGAGGTGCCGCCACCACGGCTGAATGATTTTGCTGGTATGGAGCCGCCGCGTTGGCCTTGGACGAGGTGCCGGCGGCGGGCACTCTGAATGATTTCGCCGATATGGAGCCGCCCCGTCAGTAAAGTAAACTATTCAGACAACCACTGCAGGGCACTATACTCGCCCGGGCCGAAGAACAGCCGCAGCAGGTCATCGGCCATTTTGAGGCCGTTGGAGCTGTTGGTGAGGAATACCAGGCTTTCTTTTTTGCCGGGCAGCGTCATGTAAAAGGCCTTGAAGCTGCCATTGTCGCCCCACTGCCACTGGGCCAGTCCCTGGCTGGTGGTGGCCAAGCCCACGCCGCAAGCCCAGGCGATAAGTGGGTCGGTGGACGTCGCCGGCTTGCCGCAACGCTGGGCTTCGTTGGCCGGGCTACGGAGTAGCTGGGCCGTGGCCGGCTTAAGCTTCTTACCCGTCATCAACGCCTGCAAGAACCGGCTATAGTCGGCTGCAGTGCTGAGCAAGCTAAAGGCGCCGTAAGCGGCGGAAAAGTGCGTGATGGGAGCGGGCTTTCCCTGGCCGTCATGACCCGAGGCGACATTAGCAGCCATTTGCTCGCTCCACACGAAGCTGCTGTGCGTCATCCGCAACGGCCCGAAAGTCTCCTCCTGCACCAGCGTCTCAAACGACTTACTGGTGAGGTACTCCAGCGTTTTTTGCAGCAGCACGTAGCCTTCGCCGGAGTAATTCCAGCAGCTATCGGGCGCGTATTTCAGGCGTAGCGGCGCGGTGGCCCACTCCGGGCTCAGCGGGTTAGTGGCCCAGTTGGGTAGACCGGTGGTGTGACCGAGCACCATACGAGCCGTGATTTTGTCGGCGTTCGGCGCTCCTTGCAGGCGCGGGTAAGCGTAGTAGCTCAGCAAGGGCTTGTCAAGGCTGAACACACCCTGATCGAGCAGGCGCAGCGTGGTATACGCCAACACGGCCTTGCCGAGCGAGGCCGCCTCGAAAGTGGTGGTGGTCTGTACGACGGCTGGTTGGCCGGCGGTGCGCTGGCCCAGCGCGTATGCTTGTTTCTTGCCGTTGCGCGTGTACAGCAGCTGCGTCCCCGGCACGTTAGCCTGCTGCATCAGGGCCAGCAGCGTGGCGGCCGTGGGCGACAGTTGGGCGCGGCTCCACGGGCAGCACAATAGCACAAGCAGAAAGAGGAGAGAATGTCTCATAGGCGACAGGCGGGTAGCTGGCTGCAACTCAAATGTCGGTGGGAAAACGGGAGGGTAGCAACGGTAGCCATCGCAGGTACGTGTGATGCGGGGCCACTTCTTACTTGTTGCGACGCTGGCCAGGCCCCGGTAGCGTACCGCGCCCCCGCCATTAGCCCGGGCTAGAAATAGCCGGACCACTAGTTTCGCGTTGGTACCAGGGCCGACAGCCGCAAGGCGGTGGGATAGGGTAATATTAATGGACATGCCCGGCAACACTAGCGCGCAAAATACCGCCAAGCCCATAACTACGCGGTAAAAAAAAGGTGATTAACACATCCCCATCCGGGAGGGAAACGGATGCGCTTTCCGCTATGAACCGGCAAGAGTAGCGCGAGTCGCGCTCCCAGGATATCGGAAATCACGAATTCTTGAGCCCTTGTTAAAATCCTTAAATTACCACCTGAATAGCTTCTGGGAAGCTGTCTGCGTTAATTACTCATGCTGTACTCCGCTTGGCAATGCTGCGAGCCCGCCCACCAATGTTGCCTTAAAATGCAAAAAAGAAGTCAACTACTTTTACAAAAATTCAGCATTCAGATAAAGGATAAATTATACGTTTTTTTGTCAAAACATTTCGTCGCACAGTAGAGCATAACGCCTTAGCTTTGCATAATCAATAAATTTCTTCGTTTTTTCATTCACCTAATTCTCGTTATATGCAGGTTTTTACTTCTCTGTGGCGACGCTGGCTGCTGCCGGCTTTGCTGGTAATCGGGGGCGCGGCGGTGTGCCCGGCCCAAGCCCAGGTTAATGGGTACTCGTTTACTGCGTCGGCGGGCACTTTCACTCCACTGGCAAACAGCGCCACTAATGTACCAGTGCTACTCGCCGACGACGCTACTTCCGGCTCGACGCTGCTGCCCCTGGGCTTCAGCTTTGTATTTGGTGGCGTGGCGTATACGGGCGTTAAAGCGTCTTCCAATGGGTTTCTATCCTTTAATGCCAACGCCAGCTACAACGTGGGCAACCAGCTCAGCACGAATGCGGCCGCCACTGAAAAGCCGCTGCTCGCGCCCCTGTGGGACGACCTGGCCGGTAGCGCGGCCGGTGCCCGCGCTTCGTACCAAACTTCGGGCACGGCCCCGAACCGCGTGTTCACGTTTGAATGGCTGAACTGGAAATGGAGCTACCAAGCTACGGGGCCGGTTATCTCGTTTCAGGTGAAATTGTACGAGGGCACCAACCGGATCGAGTACATCTACCGGCCCGAGAGCATGGCCCCGGCTACGGGTCCGAGCTTCGGGGCTTCCATTGGGTTGGCGGGGCCGGTGCCCGCCATGAACCCATCGGCTTTTCTCAGCTTGAACAATAGCTCGGCGGCGCCAGTGACCAGCTCCACCACCGAAACCAGAACCATCACTACGGCCCCCGCGGCGGGCCAGATGTACGCCTTCGAGCCCGGTACCAGCGCTGGCTGCTCCGCTCCTTTTGATCTCGGAGCCGCTCCCGTTACCGGCACCACGGCCACCCTCACCTTTCAGGGGCCGGCCATTGCCACCGGCTACACGGTAACGTACCAGGCCGCTGGAGGCCCCCTGCAAACCCTGTCGCCGGCTCCCACCGCTTCGCCGGTAACCCTGAGTGGGCTGACACCTAACACCACGTACACGGCTACCGTCGCCGCCGCGTGCGGGGGTGGGCTGACCTCGCCGCCTACTACGGTAACCTTTAATACGACCGCGGGCTATTGCGCTACGAACCTTGGCGGCACGTGTGGACCGGATAACATCACGGCCATCAATTTATCGGGCACCACCCTCAATGCCTCGGGCCTCACCTGCACCTCGTCCGGTGCGCCGGCTCAGGCCTACACCAGCTATCCGGCCAGTGGCAGCACTACGGCCACGGTGCAGCGGGGCAGCACTTACCAGCTCATCGTTACAACTGGCGCCAACGACATTATTTCGGCTTGGTTGGATGCCGACCACAGCCTGAGCTTCGAGCCCGGCGAATGGGTGCAGGTAGCCGTATCGTCGGGCGTCAACCTGCCTTCGACGGTGAATATCACGGTGCCGGCTACGGCTGCCCTGGGCCAAACGGTGCTGCGCGTGCGCTCACGCCGCACGCCCAACACCAATGGCCCCTCCGATGCTTGCACTAACTTCGGCTTGGGCGAAACCAAGGACTTTATACTCACCATTACGGAACCCTCGGCCTGCCCCCTGCCAACGAACCTGAGCGCGAGCAACGCCACCCAAAATGGCGCCACCCTCAGCTTCGCGCTGGGCGGTGGCGGCGGTACCGCAACGCTGATCTACGGCCCCGCCGGCTTCGACCCCGCCACCAGCGGCACCTCGGTGGTAGGCGCTACGTCGCCGCTCACGCTCACTACCTTGCAGCCCAGCACCGCGTACCAGTTTTACGTGCGGCAGAACTGCGGCGGAGCAGCGGGTACCAGCCCCCTGGCCGGCCCGATAAACTTCGCCACGACCCCGACCAACGACGACCCCTGCGCCGCCATCGTGCTGCCCCTCAACTCCACTTGCGTGCCGCTGAACACGACTAACCTCGGAGCCACCATCACCACTAGTCCGTCCGTGTCGGCCAGCGCCTGCACCGGCGTCAACTTTACGCCGCGCGACGTCTGGTTTAGCTTCACGACCGCCGCCACCGGACCCGGCAGCACGGCCGTGCGCATTAGCGTGACGGGGTCCTCCGCCAGCATCGTGCAGGCGCTACGGGGGACTTCCTGCACGGGGCCTTTCGTGAACGTGCGCTGCGTGGGTGGTCAGTCGAACGTGGCCGCACCGGCGCTCGACCTCACTTCGCTCACGGCCAGCACTACCTACTGGGTGCGCGTACATACCTTCCAGTTCAACGACCTCCTGGGAGCCTTCAGCATCTGCGCGACGGCTTCCACCGTGTCCGCCGCCCGGGCCCAGGCCGAGGCGGATGGGCTGCTGGTATCGCCCAACCCCAGCGCCAGCGGCGAGTTCACGCTGCACCGCTCTTCGGCCCAGGCGGGCGAGGCGTCGCTGTTCAACGCGCTGGGCCAGTGTGTCCTGCGCCAGTCCCTGCGCCCGGCGGCCGAGCAGACGGTGGACGCCCGCTCGCTCGCACCGGGGCTCTACACGCTACGCGTCGCGGCCGGTGGGCAGGTGCTCACGCGTCGCGTGGTGCTCGAATAGGGTGCACCTGATTGACTTGGAGTAAATCAAACAAGCCCCGGCAACTCAGGTTGCCGGGGCTTGCTGTTTTTATGAGCTAAAAAATGAGCAGTTGAGGCATTAGCTATTAGCGGCGCCAACCCGGCTAGTGCGCCTGCAGCCAGTTGCGGCCCGTGCCCACTTCCACTTCCAGGGGCACGCCGTGCGGCAGCAGCAGCGCGTTGGTCATCAGCTCCTTGATTTTGGGCGTGATGTAGTCAACCTCCTCCTGTACAGCGTCGAATACCAGTTCGTCGTGCACCTGCAGAATCATGCGCGTTTGCAGCTTCTCTTCGCGCAGCCAGTGGTAAATGTTGATCATGGCCATCTTGATGATGTCGGCGGCCGTACCCTGGATGGGAGCGTTGATGGCATTGCGCTCGGTGTAGCCGCGCAGGGTGGCGTTGCGCGAGTTGATGTCGCGCAGGTAGCGGCGGCGCTTGAGCAAGGTCTCGGCGTACTCCTGCTCGCGGGCCCGGTTAATGCTGTCGTCCATAAACTGTTTCACCGACGGAAACTCCTGAAAGTAGGTCTCGATGATGTCGGTGGCTTCCTTGCGGCTGATGCCGATGCGCTGCGCCAAGCCAAAGGCCGAGATGCCGTAGATGATGCCGAAGTTCACGGTCTTGGCCTTACGGCGCATCTCAGCGTCGACTTGGTCGATGGGTACGTGGAAGACCTTGCTGGCGGTGCTGGCGTGCACGTCGAGCCCCTGGCGGAAAGCCTCAATCATGGTTTTGTCACCCGAGAAATCGGCCATGATGCGAAGCTCAACCTGCGAATAGTCGGCCGCTAGCAGCACGTGGTTATCATCGCGCGGCACGAAGGCCTTACGGATTTCGCGGCCCTTTTCCGTGCGAATGGGAATGTTCTGCAGGTTGGGGTTGGTGCTGCTCAGGCGGCCGGTGGCCGTGACGGCCTGGTTGAAGTTGGTGTGCACGCGGCCGTCAACTACGCTCACCAGTTGAGGCAGCGCCTCGACGTAGGTGCTGCGCAGCTTGGTGAGCTGGCGGTGCTCCAGGATGAGGGCCGCGATGGGGTTATCGGCCGCCAGCACGCTCAGGATTTCCTCGCCGGTGGCATATTGGCCGGTCTTGGTTTTCTTGATCTTCCCGCCGCCCAGCTGAAGCTTGTCAAAAAGCACCTCGCCCAGCTGCTTGGGCGAGCCGATGTTGAAGGGCCCGCCGGCTTCGGCAAAGATCTGCCCCTCGAGCTCCTGGATATAGCCTTGCAGCTCGGCCGAGTACTCGTTCATAGCGTTCGAGTCGATCCTCACGCCCTCGTATTCGATGCTGGACAGCACCGGTACCAGCGGGTTTTCCACGTCGTTGAGCAAGCCCAGCAGGCCCAGGTCCTTCAGCATGGGCTCGAACACGTGCTTGAGCTGCAGGGTTACGTCAGCATCTTCGCAGGCGTAGTCCTTCACCTCGGCTGGCGGAATGTCGGCCATGGTTTTCTGCTTCTTGCCCTTGGGGCCGATCAGGTCCAGAATAGACACCGGCGAGTAGTGCAGGTAGGTTTCGGCCAGCACGTCCATGTTGTGGCGCATGTCGGGCTCGATGAGGTAGTGGGCCAGCATGGTGTCGAACAGTTGCCCGCTCACTTCTACGCCGTAGTGCCGCAGAATGGTGAGGTCGTACTTCACGTTCTGGCCAATCTTGAGGATGTGCCGGGCCTCGAAGAACGGGCAGAACTCATCCACAATGGCCTGCGCGGCGGCCGGGTCTTCCGTGGGCACGGGCACGTAGTAGGCCTCCCCCGGCTGCCAGCAGAAGCTCAGGCCCACCAGCCGCGCCGTCATAATGTCGAGCCCCGTGGTTTCGGTGTCGAAGCTGACCTCGGTTTGCTGCAGCAGGAAGGATAGCAGCGACTTGCGCAGCTCGGGCGTATCAATCAGGTGGTAGTGGTAGGGCACGTCTTCGAGTCGGCGGCGGGGGCCGGTGGGCGCCCCGAATTGGCCGGTTTCGCCTTCCTCAGCCCCGATGGCCACAGCTTCGTCGCCGGGGTTGCCAAATAACGAGGCCTGGCCGGCCACCACCCGGGGCCGCCGCGCACCGGTGGTCCCGGGCTTGGCTACCCCGGCCGGGGGGCGGGCCGGGCCGCCGCCCAGCACCCGGGCCGCCAGCTGCCGGAACTCCAGCTCGTCGAACAGCTCCCGCAGCTTAGCCTCGTCGGGGGCGTCGAGCACCAGCTTGTCGGCCTCAAACTCCAAAGGCACGTTCACGTGAATGGTGGCCAGCTCCTTGCTCATCAGGCCCTGCTCAGCGAAGTTGCGCACGTTTTCCTGCTGCTTGCCTTTGAGCTGGTCGGAATTGGCAATCAGGTTTTCGACCGAGCCGAACTGCTTAATCAGTGCCTTAGCCGTCTTTTCGCCGATGCCGGGAATGCCGGGAATGTTGTCCGAGGCGTCGCCCTGCAAGCCCAGGATATCAATCACCTGCTCCACCCGCTCAATCTCGAAGCGCGCCAGCACGTGGGCCACGTCCAACACCTCGGCCGCGTTGCCCATGAAGGCCGGGCGGTAGATTTTGATATGGTCCGTCACCAATTGACAATAGTCTTTGTCGGGCGTCATCATAAATACCTCGAAGCCCTCCTTTTCCGCCTTTTGCGCCAGGGTGCCAATCACGTCGTCGGCCTCGAAGCCGTCCATCATCAGCACGGGAATGTGAAAGGCATCGATGATTTTCTTGATGTAGGGGATGGCAATGCCAATGTCTTCGGGCATGGCCTGGCGCTGGGCCTTGTAGTCGGCAAACTGGTCGTGGCGAAACGTCTTCTTCGCCGCATCGAAGCACACGCCGATGTGCGTGGGCTTTTCTTTTTGCAGCACCTCGACCAGCGTGTTGGTAAAGCCGAGCACGGCCCCGGTGTTCATGCCCTTGGAGTTGATGCGCGGGTTTTTACTGAACGCGAAGTGCGAGCGGTAAATCAGCGCGAAGGCGTCGAGCAGGAAAAGCTTTTTAGCGGGGGCGGCAATGTTGTCGGTCATAGGAAGTGAAAACGGGATGCAGGACAAGTAGGTTGGCCCATCCGTATGTAGCTTTAACTTATGATGGCTGCTAATAGCTACTCATTTAGAATCCGCTACGTCTTATTACAACGAGCGGCCGTGTTGGGCTTGATCCCAATCGAATTGCGAAGTAAGGGCGCAGACGCTAGACCCCGGTTTTACCGTTATTGATTTGCAATAGCTGACCAACAACATCCATCCTAGTGCGCTCCTTTACTTACACAAAACACAGTTATTATTTTAATAGTATATAACGTTCTCCCCTGACCTTATAAGCCTCTCACTACCCGCGCAAACTCCTCTTTGTAAGTGTCACCAATGGGGATAACGGCCTCGCCGAGGTAGATGCGCTGCCGTTCCACTGCTACTATCTTCGCCACCGCCACGAGGTAGGACTTGTGGACCCGCAGGAAATGGGGCTGCGGCAGGCTTTCCGCCAACTTGCTTAGGCTACTCAAGGTCAGCACCTTATCCGTGCCGGTGACTACTGTAGCATAGTCTTTGCCGCCTTGGATGTAGCAGATTTCTGCATGGCTGATTTTTACCAGCCGGTGATCCGTCTTAACAAAAATGTACCCTGGCACTTCTGGGCTCAATGAAGCAGCGGCGGGTTGGTTTGGGAGTAGCGGTGCCCGCAGTGTTTGGGTGTGCACGCGTTGCACGGCCTTCAAGAACCGGTCAAAAGAAATGGGCTTGAGCAGGTAATCAGCGACGGCATACTCGTAGCCGTCGAGGGCATACTGAGGGTAAGCAGTGGTGAGAACGACAGCGCATTGATTCTGGAGCAATTGTAGAAACTGCAGGCCCGTGAGCATGGCCATCTGCACGTCCAGCAGTACCAAGTCGATGCCGCCCTGCTGCACCCGTAATAGACCGTCGATGGGGTTGGTAGTTGTGGCCACCAACTCTAGAAACGGTATTTTCCGGGCGTGGTCCGCTATCACCCGCAGAGCTAGCGGTTCGTCATCAATGGCTATGGCATTGAGCGGCATATGGTCGTAGTGACTTAAGGAATCAGAATAGACAGAGGAAAGTAAAGAAACTTACTTGATTGTCTGGGATACCCGGGCCACACCTTGCAGTTCCAGGGAGCAGTGGAAACAGCCGGCTTCCTGCGTTATAGTGAGTTGGTGCTGGCCAGGGTAGAGTAGAGTTAGGCGCCGCTGCACACTTTGCAAGCCGACTCCGCCTACTTGGTCTTTGTTCTTGCGCACAATCTGGTTGTGAGACGAAAAGGTCAGTTGGCCCCCGCGAGCGGTCAGGCGCAGTTCCACCGGCTGTTGGGGGTTATCGATGCTGCCGTGCTTGAAGGCATTCTCCACGAAGGAAATCAGCAGCAAGGGCGCGATTTGGTAGCCGTTGATATTGCCTTCGACCGTGAAATCCACGTACACCCCGCCGTCGTGGCGCAGCTTTTCCAACGCGATGTAGCTGTTGAGGTAATCGATTTCCTGGACCAGCTCGACAAGGGTTTCGTTGGATTCGTAGAGCATGTAGCGCATCAGCTCCGCGAGCTTGAGCAGAGCGTCAGGCATGCGCACCGGCTCAGTCAAGGCCAACCCATACAGATTATTTAGGGTGTTGAAGAGAAAATGCGGGTTGAGCTGGGCTTTCAAGAATGACAGTTCGATGGCGTTTTTCTCCTGGCGCAATGCCTCATTTTTTAAATATTGCTGGCCCTGGTTGAAAAGCAAAGCCAATAGCACATATAATAGACTGGCAATCCACTGATCAATAAAGTAGCGCCCTAGGCCAGGGTCGGTTTCGGAAAGCAATACCGTTCCGGTGAGGAAGGGAATAAACCGGTAATACAGGGCGTAACTGAAAGCCGCATCCCAGGCCCCTAAGAGCAATATTTGCAAGAAGGTAATCGCAAAATACTTGGGAAAGAAATGATGGGTGAACACCCATAGGCTGACATAGAAAGTGGTGGCAACTCGGCCGTACTCAACGTACGTATCCGGCCGTTTAAATTCCGCCAAAAACAGACCCAGGCTGAAGCTGCCATTATGATGGACTATCGTGTTGTATCCCAACGCCGTGGCCAGAAACAGGGCCCAGAACAAAGCGTGATTGAGAAAAGTACGGCGGCGCATGGGGCATGTAGCAGCTCAGGAGTTACCGGCTAAGGTAGCCTGATGGCTGAAGATTGCCTGCTCACTATCCGCCAACGCCGCAATTTCGTCCGCCAAATCTGTTTCAGGGAAAGGTGGCTCAGGCCAGACGGGGTTGGCGGATGAAATCGTCGGGTTAGCAGATTAGCGGGCTAGGGCGACGCCGGAGCATTCAAATTTTGTGTTAAGACTCGCCATTGGGTAAGTCGATGCGGGCAACGGATGTTGCCACCATTTCTAACCCCAAGTACCATCGCATGAAAACTTCCTGGATCATGAAATTTTTCTGGACCCTGTCCCCGCTGTTGTTGGTCTTAGTAACCGGCCCGCTTTTCAGCTCCTGCAATAAACAAGACGAACCGTTGGAACCAGCCACGGAGTGCCACACGCCCACCCTCCCCGCTAACCCCAAAGCGGCTGCCTACCAAGCTCTGGTAGACAGCTACATCCAGAAGGGCTTACCGGGTGTGGTAGTATATATCAAGACGCCGAGAGATGGCGTATGGGTGGGGGCTGCGGGGAAAGCCAACCTCCAAACTGGAGAGTTGATGCGCCCTTGCACGCTCAATTACCCCCAGAGCATTGCGAAAACCTTTACGGCCACGGCCGTCATGCAGCTAGTGGAAGAAGGGAAGGTTGACCTCGACACCAGAATCACCGCCTATTTGCCAGCTACCATCACCGGCCCGATTCGCAACGCCGATCAGGCCACGGTACGGCAGCTGTTGAATCATACCTCTGGTATTACCAACTACTTAGAAGACGAAGCTTTTGTGGCGGATGAGGTGGCTAACCCGTTGCGTACCTATACTGCGGAGCAATATTTAAACTATATCGCCGGGGATCCTCCCTACTTTGCTCCCGGTGCAGGGTACCGCTACTCAGACACCAATTTCCTGCTGGCCGCTTTGCTTATCGATCAGGTCACGGGCCGTAGCCACGCCTATCGGTTCACGGAGCGCATCTTCCAGCCGTTGGGTCTGCGTGATATCTATTACAAAAACGAGCCGGGCTACCCCCGGCCTCGGGGCCTGGTTAGCGGCAACTATTTTGATCGCGATGGCGATAGTGTCCTCGAAGACTATTCGGGCTTCGAAACAGCGAGCGTCAGTAGTTTCCTCGGCGACGACGGGTTGATCTCTTCGGCCTACGACCTGGGACAGTTTATCGAGGCCTTGGGGAAGGGAAAACTGGTGAATGGGCAGTCGCTTCAACAGATGACGCGATGGGTCGATACCGGCATAACGGGCACTCAGTATGGATTGGGCCTTTTTGGGGTTGACACCCCCTACGGTCGGGCGTTTGGGCATTCGGGCAGCGGAGTAGGAGCCGCCGCTCAGATGTATTACTTGCCCGCTCTGGATCTTACACTGGTGGCTTTTACCAACATCGGGACCTACTTCGATTCCCCCGCCAGGGATGTGTTCGAAAATAAATTGACGGCCGATCTGCTCGCCCTGGCGACCCAGTGAGCCGAGCCAGTGTAAGTAGTGTCAATTCTCCCGTTGCTTCTTGTGCGACAATATTGCCCTATCAGCTCAACCATAAGACGTGCCCTCGTGTGCTTAAGCATTATGCTTTCTCTCAGTTGCCCATCTTGGGCACAGTCGAGTTCTAACCTGTAGCCTGGACCTAAAGGCTGGTGGCAATGTAACTACGCTAAATTTCGGGAAAGGCCCCTCTGCAAGCCGCCGCAAACTGGGCTGGCCGGTACCTTCATTCGCTTACTGGTAGGGAAGCTATTCCTGCGACCGGAAGCATCCGAGCATAACCAGTGCGGGCTTCGTTTCCAGCACAAAACCAGTGCTGGAAACGAAGCCCGCGGGCAAATTGGTGACCTTCGTAGTAACCGAATCCAAGCGCCCGAAAGCAGGGGCTGGTCGTCGGGCAGCTCTACTCGGTTACTTAATGACGAACTTGCTGGCAGCCCCGGCGAAGCGGACGGAGTAAACACCAGGCGGCAGGGTTCCCACGTGCAGCTGCTGGCCCGGCCGGTAAACTTGCTGGCGCAGCACCCGCTGGCCGGTGCTGTTCAGGATTTCTACTGGGCCGCTGGTCGCGTTCGGGGCCTGCAAGGTGAGGTAGTCGGCGGCGGGGTTGGGGAACACGGACAAGGTACCGGCTGCGGCCTTGGCCCCGGAGCTTGACAACGGAAGATTGCTTTTCTTGGTCGTGAACAGATAGATGCTGCCCGCCGGCATGGTGAAGGAGTAGCTGGTGGAGTTAGCCGGAATCTCAAACCGCTGCTGCTGGATCTGGTAATTCAGCGCCCTGATGTTATTGCCGGTGGGGTCGCCAGTAAGCTTGTAGAGGCGCAAGCTGTCCATGGTAGCCCCGGCCGGCAGGTTAAAGGTAACGGGAGTGTTAGCCGTGACACTACGGTTGAGCACGAACACGCTAAACTCATCAGCGTTTTTAAAGGAATAGGCCGCAATGTTTTCGTAGTTGCCGGCCGGGGCTTCCCCGTAGCCCGAGTCGTAGGTGCCGTTGCCATTGCCATCTATCAGCGGCAGGTACGTGGTGGGCGAGCCGGTCACGGTGGTCGTAATCATGGCCCCTTTGGCGAAGCGGTTACGCATTTGCAGCGCCAGGAAGTGATTATGGGGGCGCAGCCCCTGCGACTCTGCCGTGTGGGAGGTCCAGTTGAAGCCGCGGGCGAACAGAAATAAATTCTGGACCCCAAAGCCTTTTTCACTCTGGTATAAAAAGGCATCCAGGTTAGCGACGGCGCAGCCCAGCGACTTGCCGATGCGCTCGGCCTGAAGGTCGAAAGGGTTAGTGGGATCGGGAAGCGCGTAACCCGGCCCGGCTTCGTAGATGCCTAGCTTGTAGGGCTTACCACTGGCCGCTAATTGGTCGCGGGTGGCCAGGTGGTCGTTGATGATGTTACGGGTTATCCAGCGGGCGTAGAAAGCCGTTTGCTGCACCGAGTCGGCGAAGGCCGGCGAGGAGGGGATGTTCAAGCCATCAAAGCCGCCCACGTAGTTGGCCAGCATCATCTGCTTGCCGTCGGGGGCTTGGGTCACGGCCTGTTGGCCGTAGCCATACTGGTCAGCCGTTACCAGGAAACCTCCCAGCAGGAGCTCAAACTTGTTGGCATCGTAGTAGGGGCTCGACTTGATAATATTGTAAAAGTACTGCGCAAACTTGCCGTAGCGCTGCCCATTAAAATTATAGTCCCAGGGAGCAAAGAGCTGGTTCCAGGTTTCGTTACCCAACTCAATGTAGATTTTTGGCATTCTGGCCGTGTAGGGTGTCGGGTGGCCCTGAGCCGCCCGCTTGGCCCCGTAGGGCGTAGTAGATGGCCCGCCCAGGTATTCCATCAGACCCAGAAAATCCGCTTCACTGAACGAGGGGCTGCAAATCAGGTAGGGAGCAATGCTGTTGGCCTCGCACAGGGGCAGCACCGTGGGCAGCTTCAGAGCCGCACCGGTTACCGGGCCTTGATTCGGCGACCACAACCGGGCACTCTGCAGTTCGGTATCCGTCCAGTCGCCAATGTTGGTGCCCAACTCCTGGTTGGTCTGGCCGCTCCAGATACGCAGGTTGTAGGGCTTGAAGTTTTTTAACTCCCGCTCGATGGCCGGCGAAAGGGCAAACAGCGGGTACGACGCATCGTGCAGCGTAAAGTTATCAATCCACAGCGTGCCGACGCCATTGAAAGTTAATCTCAGGAAGTCGACTGCTCCGCCATTGACGATGGGCTGCACGCCGCTTACGTCGAACGTATACTGCTGCCAAGTACCGGTGACCGTAAAATTGTGGTTGATACCGGTCCCGCTCGATTTCAGGTTAACGGTCCCCCCGGCGATGCCGGTTTGCTTGAGCCACACCGTGAAACGATAGGTCTTGGCCGGCTCAAAGGAAAATTCGCCGCTCTCGGGGCTGTTGCTGAAATACTGCCCGATGCCGACCTCCCGGTTGTTGGGATTAGTGTTCCTGATCTTGCAACTGGTGGTGCCCCCATTGGGAGGAACATCAGTGCTAAGCTCCTTGGTCACGTCGGCCTCGTTGCCGAGGCCGTCTTGGTCGTCTACATTTTTGCTCCACGTATTATTCCCGTTCCGAACCCAGGTCAGGCGGGGGTGGCAGTATTGGTTAAGGTCGGCGTTGGCTTCCCGCGAAATCACGTATATGTCGCCAGCCTGCACGGTGGGGCCGGAAGCGAAAGTGATGCGGTGGTGGTTGGGCGCAAGGTCATCCGCGTAGAAGTTGATAATGGTGCTGGTGCGTACCAGCGTGATGCCGGTCGGGGTTTCGCGGTAGACGCGGATTTCGCCGCCGTCGAACATGCCCGTATACAGCGTCTGGTAGTAGTCGGTGCTGGGGTCGGTAGTGTGCTCGGCATAGGTGTCGCTCCCGCCGTCGCAGATGCCTTTCAAGCGGATAATCTGCCGACCAAAGCCCGGGTCGCCGGTATGATTATTCAGGGCGGTGAGGTCGCGGGAGGAATTGGCTTCGGACCAATTTAGCCCAAAGGGCAGCGGATCGGGGTTAGTGACCGTATTACTGAGGTTGACTACCGTCTGCGCAAGCGCCGGAGTGAGTGGCCCCAGGCCAAGACTAAACAGAAAAAGAATTTTCTTCATATGCGATTAATTTAATAAATGTATTTTAAACACTGAACTATTAACTCGTTTATCCCTGATAATTGTGCAAATGTACTTTATCAGAGGAGTAAAGCAATTACAATAGCCAAAGGATTTTGTTTGCACTTTACCACATTAGCCCAGCAAAGCATTAATATTTAATCAGCTGATAAACAGCATCTTGTTTTAATTATTTCGATTGAATAATGCAATTAATTTGTGATTAATCAATAAACATAGGCAAGAAAATAATTGCAAGGAATAAGGTTTTGCAAGCACGGCTCAAAGCCATAGACTAATGCGGCTAACATGTAGCGTGGCCTGTGCCTGTGTAAACCAGCTGCCTCGCCCCGTGCAACGAAAGCTCCCTGCTCCACGCCATAATATGGCAGGACTCACGAGGCCTATCAGACTACAGTACTGGCTTCACTTCCAGCACAAAGCTGTGGCTGCCCGACAACCCAGTAGCAGCGAGTCCTTGCAACACCACCAAGTAGCGGCCGGCTTGGTCGCCGGTGTAGAATTCCAGCCTTTGGGGTTCTTTGCTGGTGGTAATGTTGGGATTCCAATAAAGTAAGTTACGCAAGTCGGGCAAGCGGCTTGTAGCGGCCTGCGGCGTGTCGTAGCGAGGAGCATAAAACTCCCGGTGCTGCTGTACGCCTTCGTATTCCTGCACCAAGGCATGGGCATCGAGCGGAAATCCTTCCAGGTCGCCCTTGTAAGTCGTGAAGCTGACGATGCCACTATACACCACTGGGCCGTGAAAATAATGGCCATCAACAACCTCAAGCCGCTGAATCTTGAGTGGATTCATGGCCATAATTTTATTGATATTGAAGACCGGCACTCCATCTAGTAGCACCATGGGGTTTTCCTGCATCACGGTTTTATTCACCTGATCCACCACCAGCAGGTGAAAGCCGTCTTTTCGGATTCGGACTACTACTCCCGGTACGTACTCGCGCAGCACTTCCTCCATTACTTTAAAGCGGGTGTACTTGTCCAGCAGATACGTTTCATTGGGCTTACCATAAAAGGATAAGCTATCGACCCGTACTTGGGCGGAGCGCGGCTGGTACTTGCCGGCAAAAATTTGCTGTACCTGAGCCTGCAGGTGCCGCTTAGCGTAATCGCTTTGAAAGCGTGGGGTGAGGCCAAAGGGTGGCAGTGGGGCCGTCGTATAGCGCGTCGAAAACGGGTCGAGGATTGTCATCTTGCAAGTGCTATCCTGCCAGGCCTCTGTCTGCAAAACGAGTTCCTTCGGCGAATGGAATGTCCGCAATTCAAACAAGGCCCGGCCTTGAGCATTACTCTGAGCGATGCTGAGCTGAGTAATGCGGCTGGGAGCGGCGAGGTAGGCCGTCACCCCACCCCGGGACCTATTGGTACCGGCCTGGGTAAACTGCGCCTCCACCAGGGGCCAATTAAGCTCCGGCAGGAAGTCGAAGGGCTTGGGAGCGGCTAGTACGTCTTCCCACTTAAATCGGCTCCACCCCTGCGTCAGCATCAGGTTGTCGGCAGCTTCGGCAGCTTCCGGGCCAGTGGCCGTGAAATAGTAGTCCGGGTTTTCAACAGGGCCTTGCAGGTCCGCGGTCAACCAGAGATAGCGGTCAATAGCGCACCCATTCGTTGATGAGCCGGAAGTCCAGGGCGGCGGCAACAGCACCACTTGATAGAGTATCACATCGTAAGCCAACTGCACTCCGGCGAACCGATGCCCATTGTGGTCAACGCTGCCGGGCTGCTTCTCCGGCCAAGCAAAACAAAAGAAGGCTCGCTACTCGAATAAGACCTATCCGGGCCGTTTTTGTCACGCTTAAGCAGCCCTTTTGACTTTACTGGCTTACTCAGCTTTTTGCTTGCCTCTTCGGTTCAAGCTCGCTTTGCCCCAAACGAGCAGCATCGGACTGCTCCCGCTAGAAAAACAACCCTTGCGACACGGCCCCAACGACATCGCCAACACTGCGGACAATGCTTTTCGAGAGAACCAGGCTAATGCGCCCCACGGTCTGCTTGAGAAGGCGCTTGGTAGCTATCAGGCCAAGGGGACAGTACCATTCCGGGTTGGTTCGTACACTTACTCATGCGTTACGTCTCCCTCGACCTCGAAACCTCCGGCCCCGCCCCCCAGCGCCACCAGGTGCTGGAACTGGCTGCCGTTATCGAAGACTCCCGGCACCCGCGGCCCTTAGCCGAGCTACCCGCCTTCCGGCGCCTGGTGCGCCACCCCGAATACGTGGGCACGGCGGGCGCCCTGGCCTTGAATGCCCGCTTATTAGTAGAACTAGCGCGGAAAACGCCCAACCCCGAGCTGTGCACCCCAACCGAGCTGCTACTTCAGTTGCGCGAGTTTTTGTTGGCCCACGGCTTTCGGCCCGACGCCAAAGACTGCGTGGTCGTGACCATGGCGGGTAAAAACATTGCTTCCTACGACCTGGGCTTCCTCAAAGAGCTACCGGGCTGGGGCACCCTCGTGCGCGCCGACCCCGCCATGCTCGACCCCGCCGCCTTTTACCTTAACTGGCACAAGGACGCGCGCTTGCCTAATATGAGCATCTGTAAGGCGCGCGCCCGCTTCGACGACTGCGCAGTAGCTCACGAAGCCCTGGCCGACGCCCTGGACGTCATTCGTCTGCTCCGACCCTTTTATGAGCGGCCCGCTTATAAACAGGCTGACGAGCCTAGCCCGACGGTTTAAATACGCTGCAGGCTTTTGTAAAAACTCTCCTGGTACGACTTGCCGATGGGCACGAAGTGGCCGCCGCGCAGATTAGCCGTATTATCCTCAATGGAATCGATGTGCTGGGTGTTGAGCAAGTAGCTGCGATGCACCCGAATAAAGTTAGTGAATACGCTCAATCGGCTCTCCAGGGCCTTCAGCGTGGTGTAAACGATGTACTTGTGCTTGGGAGTAACAATGTTGACGTAGTCGGACAAAGCCTCGACGTACAGTACATCATCAAATTTGATGCGCACCATTCGACTGTTCACTTTCACAAACAAGTCAGTGTGGCCTACCCCCTCGACAGTAGGAACAGTAGCTTGGCCGATTTTAGGACTTTGGCGGGGCTGTACCCTTTCCACGGCCTGGGTGAAGCGAGCAAAATCGAAGGGCTTCATCAGGTAATCGGCTACCCGTAGCGCAAACGCATCAACGGCAAAGTCCTGACGCGACGTAGTGATGATGACCTCGGGCGGGTCGGTGAGCACCCGTAACAAGTCCATGCCGCTGAGATGCGGCATTTCAATATCCAGAAACAGCACGTCAACCCGGTTGCCTTCCCGAAAAAAAGCAAGCCCGGCAATGCCATCGGCCAGCGAGCTGATAAGTTTGAGACTGGGAGTGAGCTCGATATAGTGCTCCAGGGTCAGGCGATTGATCTCATCATCGTCGATAATAGCGCATGTTAACATATAGCTACGGAAGGGAATGGAGTAGGCAGTAGAAGCTATAACGAGCAAAGAAGCCCGTTCGTCGGTATAAAGTAACCACTCACGGGGCAAATTATCACTATCATCCGCAATTGAAAAAAATTTAACGTAGGCCTTATAGCTATCTTAGCTATTGCAATTGAGTTGTTTGCCTGATAAACCCATTGAGCCGCCGTTTGGGTTTCGATGGCACTATGGTACACTTCCAATAAGGCCAGGCCACCGGCGTACGTATTGGGCTAAGATGCTGACGAGGGCCGTACGGCCATTTCTTGCCGTATTAACTCCTGCACGGCGGGCTGGTCAAAGTCAGCCTCCGATTGAATGTGCGGCATGAGGCGGGCCATGATGGCATCCTGGCGCTGGCCGGCCGCCCAGGCTTCGGCGTAGGGCGTGTGCGAAAACGTAACCTGCGAGTAGAGTGGTGTCCAGCGTCCGGGGAACTGGCTGGCGATTTTGGCCTCGATTTTCTTTTGGAGCAGAAAGCGGGGGTCAGCCACCCGGTCGCGCATTTCGATGAAGTTGTACAGGGCCAGGTCCGCCATAGCATCGGCGTTGGGCTTGCGCTGGGCCTGAAACTCGGTGAAAACGGTGGGCCAGGCCCCATCGCCGTATTGGTCGAGGAGTTCGTTCAGCACGCTGCAGTCTTCAAAGCCGGCGTTCATGCCCTGCCCGTAAAAGGGCACGATGGCGTGCGAGGCATCGCCGAGCAGCAGCACGTCATCGTCGTATTTCCACGGATAGCAGCGAATGGTGACAAGCGAGCCGGTAGGATGGGCAAAGAACTCCTCAGTTAAGGCCGGCATCAGCGGCACGGCGTCGGGAAACACGCGGGCGAAGAAGGCTGTTACGTCGGCCGGCGTTGGCAGCGCGGCAAAGCTCTCGGCGCCTTCGTAGGGAAAGAACAGCGTACAGTTGAACGAGCCGTCGAGGTTGGGCAGCGCAATCATCAGGTACTGTCCGCGGGGCCAGATGTGCAGGGCATTCTTTTCCAGTTGCCAGGTGCCGTTGGGGCCGGCTTCGATGGTTAGCTCTTTATAGCCGTACTCGAGGTAGTGCTGAGAGTAATCGTAGCGGTCGGTTTTCTGCAGAGCGCCCCGCACGGCCGAAAATGCCCCGTCAGTGCCGAACAGGCGGGTGTAGGGCTCGGTGTGCTCCTGTTGGGTGGCCGTGTCGAGCAGGTGCAGGTGCTGCTGCTTCAAATCGATGTGCAGGCATTGCTGGCCGAAGCGGAGCTGAACCGTAGGTTGGGCTTCGGCTAAGTCGAGCAAGCGGCGGTTGAGGTGGCCGCGGTTAACGGAATATATCGCCTGACCATCCTGCCCGTACGGCTGCCGGGTAAGGTTGCCAAGCTGGTCGTGCATGATGCGGCCAGTCATCGGAATGCCCACCCGCCGAATGTCATCGGCTATGCCCACGCCCTCCAGGGCCCGCCAACCGCGGTCCGACAGCGCCAGGTTAATCGAGCGCCCTTCCTGAAAGCCGGCCCGGCGCGGGTCGGCCCGCCGTTCGAATACGTGCACGGCATGCCCGCGCCGGGCCAGGTACAAGGAAAGCAAAGAGCCAACTAAGCCCGCTCCCATTACGGTGAGTTTTTCGGGAGCCGCTGATGATGAAACGGAAGAAGCCATGCGGGGACGAGACAGGTGGGGCAACGAAGCTACTACGCGGGTAGCGGGCAAATTAACTTACTCCGGCCTTACCAGGTAAAAAGAATGCTTTTCACTTTCCTTCAGCCTGGCATTTCTATATTTCGCCGAGTAATAGGCTCCGTTGGGCGGAATTGCCAGAAACGAATCAAAGGCAATGAGACCTTTGGATAATTATAATAAAACCTCCTTATGCTATGACACACTTTCGATTTCGATATAAGCGGATAGGATATATGCGGTGGCGTTACCGGGCTGCCAGCCGCCGGACCACGGCATTGACATTACCTGAAATCACAGTTTCTCAGTTTCACCCCAGCACGGCGGCTTGGCGCCGTCGCTTACCGATCGCCGTATCGCTGCCTCCGGTCGCTGTGGTATTGCAGGTCGGCTCTTACGTAGTAAGCGAAGAAGGAGACCCGCAGCTGTCGGGGCATCCCAGCATTAGGTATTAGAGCTTATTTTAATTTCAGTCAGCCGTAAAAATGAGGCAGCTATCAATGATAACTGCCTCATTTTTATTCAGCTATGCTTTGAGCTGCTTTGGGGAGAAACAAACCTCTAATGGCGATGGATATAATTTTACCAGTTTTATTATTTGCCCTATGCCTTCTAATACACTATTTGTCAAAATATTATTACAACCTACTCTACTGAAGCGATATTGGTATTTCGCTAATTACTGAATTAGCTACTATGTTTGGGCTCTATCATCCTTAATCCCCATAATCATGCGAAAAAATTACATAATTATAGTTATATTCCTGCTGCTACCGCTAGGACTCTGGGCCCAGAACACTGAGTCCATTGCTGGTACCGTGCAAACTGAAGCCGGCATGCCACTGCCCGGGGCCACCGTGATCATTAAGAATACTTTTAAGGGGAACAGTACCAACGAAGAGGGCCAGTTCGAGTTAAAGGCCGACTTCTCGCAGGGACCGTTAACCCTATCGGTTTCCTTCATCGGATACGAAACTCAGGAATTACAACTGAGCGCCCCCGACAATGCCCTGGCGGTCGTCCTGCGTCCAAGCGTAGTACTTAACCAAGTGGTGGTAGCTGCTTCGCGCGTGGAAGAAAGCATCGGCCAGGTACCGGTAACGGTAGAAAAGCTCGACCAGCGCCAGATAGAACAACTTACGACGCCGGACCTGGTGGCCGGGCTGGGCCGCTTCAAGGGCATCGACATCAGCAGCTCGAGCCTGCTCACCACCAGCTTCAGCACCCGGGGCTTCAACTCCTCGCGCTCGGAGCGGGTTATTCAGCTAGCCGACTACATGGACACTCAGCTGCCCAGCCTCAGCGGCAACTACGGCAACTTGCTGGGCATGCCGATACTCGATATAGCCAGCGTGGAGATCGTGCACGGACCCGCTTCCGCCCTCTACGGTGCTAACGCCTTCAACGGCGTGCTGCTCATGAACTCCAAGGACCCCTTTAGTACGCCCGGCCTGACCGTGCGCCTGCGCGGTGGCACCCGCGACCTGTATGATGGTCAACTGCGTTATGCCATGAAAATTAGTGACCGAGTTGCTTTCAAGATCTCCGGCGGAGCCACCGTAGCCGACGATTTCATTGCCGATAATAAGGACGCGACGTCTTTGCTGATTGAGCCAGGCAATAACTCCGTCAACTCGAACCTGGGCTATGACGCCGTAAACCGTTACGGCGACATCGGCAACACCTTCACTAGTGGGGCACTGGCTGGGAAGACGGTTTTCCTGCCGGGCTACACGGAGAAGGACTTGATTGCGGGGGACGACAAAACGAATTCGTACAAGATTGCCCCCACCCTGGCCGTCCTGCTCAGCAACTCGGTTAAAGCCACCATCGACTACCGGTACACTTCGACCACCACCACTTACCAAAGCGCTAGTCGCTACCGGTTCATCAATAGCGGAGTGCACCAAGCGCGCGTGCAAGCCGAAGGCCGCAATTGGTTTGTGCGGGGCTACACCACCTACGACTTCTCGGGTGCGCGCAATCCTCAGGGCACCGGCTCCTATAACCTTGGCTTTTTGGGCGCCTTCCTGCAAACCCAGCCGGCCCCGGGCTTCAGCGTGCCCAACGGCAGCGGCGGTACCCGCCCCGGCACTTACGCCGAGCGATATTTTGGCACGTACGCCGCGGTATACAATCAGGCCTACACTGCCAATGGCAACAACGCCGATGCCGCCGCCCTGGCGGCCCGCGAGGCGGCCAATACCAATGCGCCGCTGCTCCGTCCCGGCGATCCGGACTTCATTAAAGCCCGCGACCAGATTATCCATGACCCGACACCGGGTAAGGGCGCCCGGGTGCTGTTGCGCTCTATTATCAACGATGGTAGTGGGCAATACACATACAACAACCCTTTTGCCGACATAACCGTGGGCGCGGCCTACCGCCAGTTCTTGCTGGGATCCGACGGCAGCTTGTTTGAAGACAGCAAGGACGGCGCACGCATCAAAAACTACGAATATGGAGCCTACGCTCAGGCCAGCAAAACCTTGCTCGACAGCCACCTGAAGCTGGCCGCCGCTGGCCGGGTCGACCGGTTTCAGAACTTTGGCACCGCGTTTTCGCCCCGTGCCTCGGCCGTGTACTCGCTGGGAGCCGACAAGGAGCAGAACTTCCGGGCCAGCTTCAGCCGGGCCTTCCGGGCACCTACCCAAAATGACCAGTACATTCGCCTCGACGTGGGCCGGGCCATTTTGCTGGGCAACGTGCGCGGGGGCTTCCAGGGCTATACCACCGCCTTGGCTGGCAAACTTCCGGGCATCCTGGCCCCGGGTCGGGCGGACGAACTGGCCACCTACGAATACAGCGCCCCGAGCCTCAAGCTGGAGGAAGTAAACACGTACGAAGTGGGCTACCGCGCCCAGCTGATCAAAAAGCTGTACGTCGATTTCGACTACTTCTACAACACGTACAACAACTTTATCGCTACTCAAAACTTCATCGGCAACATCGACGGCACCCGCCCCAGCACCGGGCAAATCGGGGCCGGAGCGGGCGTACGCTTTCAGAGCCCGACGTTGGCCAATGGCAACCCCAACCCTACCCGCGTTATTCAAATTGCGGCTAACGTAGACCAGCGCGTGCAAAGCCAGGGCGCGGGCCTTACGCTGAGCTACGCCGTAGCAACCACCCTTACCGTGAGCGGCAACTACAGCTACAATGATCTTATCACCAAAGACTTTAAGACTGGAACGCAGTCGTTTTTCAATACCCCCCGGCACAAGTTTAACCTGGGGGTCGATGGGCTCGCGCTGGAGCGCAAGCTGAGCTATAATGTCAACTACCGCTGGGTCGATGCCTTCCTCTACGAATCGACGTTTGCCACCGGCACCGTGCCGATAGCCCAGACCGTGGATGCGCAAGTAGGCTACATCCTCAAAAGCATTCACACCACGTTCCAGGTCGGCGCCACCAACTTGTTTAATACGGCTAACCTGCAAGTGTACGGCGCGCCCAGCTATGGCCGCCTCGGATACTTCGGGCTACTGTTTGATATCAAATAAGGTCTAAGCAGCAGAGTAGAGTTCGGGCCCGTTGGTCCCCGGCTCCACCCACCGGAAGGTGAGGTTGAGCCGGGGACCAACGGGCCACACGCTTTTGGGCAGCACGTGCTGCCAGTGCTGCTGGGTGGGCCCCGCATGAGCAAGAGGCTGCCGCCGGGCAGGACCAGGACCAGGCCCGGGCCGGGGGCGCAGCCGAAAGCGCCACGCGGCCCCTAGGCTCAGCGAGGCAATGGTAAGGGCCGGTCCTGACTTGGGCTCACCGTGAACACGACAAAATCACGGTTTGTGACCTCGGTAGCATACATGTAGCAAGTACGGATGCGGACCGTGCCGCGTGGATTCTGCTGGTGCTCTTTAGTGCCTGCTCTGTAAACGCCCGCGGGAATTTTTATGCAGCTTGCTCAATCCCTTCAGGGGAGAAACATGGTTCGTAAGCCCCTTAGGTGTGCTACTTAACTTAGAACCTATCCCAAAACAAGAGCGAATGTAGCCAGATAGTGTTAGCGCAGGCCAGGTGTAGCAAGGCTTCGTAGTGGGCCACTTCTTCTCACCGAATGAGCAAACGGCGGAATCGGTGGAACTAGGTGTGGGTACGCTCGGCAACCTAACAGCGAGCGCGGTAGCCGGGGAACAGCACTGGTGGCCTCTTGGCCCTGGCTCTGCTGATGCCGTAGATTCCCTAGCCCAGTAGCCGGCGAACAGCCGCTTATAGTACTTGTCGGCGCAGAAACCGGGCGCAAAATCGCCTTCGGCTGGTGGAGCAGCACCGCGTCGGACCGTGAGACCAGAGGAGAATCGTAAGGCCTGGCACACGGAAGAAACCGAGCTCAGGAACCGTAAAAAAACCCGTCCGACGGGTGGTCAGACGGGTTTTCTACGAAGCAGGACCCGTGGGTCAACTCTGTTGGGTTAGTGCTGCACAGATACCTTCTTGGTGATGATGCCTTCCGAAGTAGTTAGGCGCACGATGTAAACCCCGGTGGCTAGTTCTGCCGTGTTCAGGTTTACGCCGCTCTGCTGCAACGTGTTGGCTGGTACCGACACAGTACGCACCACTTGGCCCATTAGCGTCAACAGTTCCACTGAAACGGCGGTTTTGCTGCTCACCTGCGTGCGCACCAGCACGTGGTCGGCGGCAGGATTGGGATATACTTCCAGTTGCTGCTCGTTCAGATACTTGGCGGTGCTCAGGAATGACGGCAACGCGTAGCCGGCCGTGTTATCCACAAGGTTGTTGCTGGTGCCTTGCACGGCGTCGAAGCCCATGCCACGGCGGGCAAAGGTACGCCAAATGAGATCGACGTTGGCCCCGCCATTCAGCGCAATGTCCGCATTCAGAATAGCATCACGCCCGTCGAGGAAGCCAGGTCTACAGGGTTGCAGCTTCAGTCCCTCCAGCACCAGGCGCAAGGTCATGTTATTGCCGCCGGTAGCCGCCATCAGGTCGGGATTGTAGCCATGGCGGGCAATCATGTTCCAGTTCAGGTCCCACAAGGCAGAACACCACACGTAACCGATGGAATGCACATTGTCGCTGGTATTGTAGCCAGCAGTGCCTATGAGGGCATAAGTGGCGTCGTTGATGCTGAAATCGGTGCTGTACCTTTTGGGGCGAATACCTGGGCCAGTAGTTGGCTCCGAAGAAGCGTAAGTACCGATGCCGCGGCCCGTAGTGCCCACGTCACCGGGGCGCGTAGTCATCCAAAGAGCAAAAAAGTCGCTCCAGCCTTCGCCCATTTGCTCAAGATTGTTGAGGCAGGAGGTGTTCAGGCGGCCACCGGTGAGGCGATTCGAGATGCCGTGGCCGTACTCGTGAGATACGACGCCGTTGTCGAAGTCACCGTCGCGATTCACTTCTGTAGCCGATCGGATGGTAACCGTCTGGCCCGCGTCAAGAGCAGCCTTGAGGCGAAGGCCATCGGCATTGGAGATGAACACCGACGGAATGCGAATACCTATCGAATCCGGGGCCGTGCCAGCCATGGTTAACAGTGGCGACGGCGAGGGAATGCTATCCATCATGATAACCATGCGGGCTCCGGCATTCTGGGCATTCTTGATTTTAGAGGAGAAGTTACACTTACCGCGCCGCATCAGCGCGATGTTGCCGCTGATGGCAGCCGTATTCACGAATGGTGAGTTGCAGCCGCGCGTAGGCTGAGCGGAGCCGTCGTTGACAGCCACCAAATTGCCTACGATGGGGCCCACAACAGCTAACTTACGGCCATTGCTGCCTTCCCGCGCAGTAATAGGGCCCGCCAACGTAGCGGGGGCGGTAACGTTCAGGATCGTCGCGCCATCCCACTCGAACATTTGCATTCTCGGGGAAGAACCATCTGGCGGCGTGCTAAAGTTCGCGTTGTTACGGGTTTCCGAGGAAGGAGCCTGGTTTGCCTTGTCCTGGGCTTCCGCCAGCACCGGATCGTTGGCGCCAGGCTCGTTGCCGTAGTTTTTTACCTGAAAATTGCCTGCCGCCGCCGTAAAGCCTTTACTAGCCATTACGTCGTGCATCAAGTTGTTCCAGAAGAACAAGTTGGTTATGGCTGCGTCTTTGTTGGCGAGCGGCGCCAGCGCCGGGTTGAAAGGAAAGTCGAAAATCTGGGTCGGGCCGCCTTCGGGGCTGTTGCCTTTCCGGTAGGTGTTTGTATTGTCGCGGTCCAAGTAGGCATACACGTTGTTGCCCTTGGTGTTGGTGGAGTCGGCGCCGGCTACTCCGTTCACGTCGTGCCAACCAAAAGGCGAGAACGTCGTGCTGGCCGCGTCAGTGACTATTTGGCGCGGCCCGTGGCTCGGACTCTCGATGGTGAGCGGAAATATATTGTAGGAGTTGGGCGCCGTCACGCGGTTGGCCGTACCTGTGGCCGCAGCGGGCGTAGCCCGTACCTGCGACCAGTTGCGGGAACCCAACACCTGCTGAGTCATCTCAGCGAAGGAAACCTCCTCCGAAACCGTGTAGTCGACTTTGTCGAGCAGTTGCCCCGTGCGGGCATCTACGCGCACGTTCCAGTGGTGCTCTGCGTTTTGGGGAGCTAGCGTCACATCCCAAACCAGGATCAACTCGCCGCTGGCGGTGGGCTGGTACATGAGCTTCACCGGAATCTTTTCCAGGGAGATCCCTCCATTATTGAATACCATGCCTTCGGCAGGTTCGCCCGCCTGCTCCACGCTCAACGCTCGGGGAGCGGGCATGTTGAGGGCGCGCGCCGCGGCGGCTACAGCCTGGGCCGGCGTAAGCGTGGGAGCCGTAGCGCGCGCTGCGGCGGCTACGCCTGGCACGAAATTCTGATTCATAGCCACAACACTGCCATTGCTGGCCACGTGCACGTTCGCCACGGCGCCGTACACCTCAATTCCTTGGTGGCGCTGCCGCAAGTATATATGAGTTATGCCGGTGCTGGCATCGGTGTACTGGCTCGTGACGGCCGGGTTAGCTAAGTCCTGCTCGCTTAGCCCTTGGCGCGAAGCTTTGCTGCTCAGCGCCGACAATGCCCGGCTCAGCGGCGCCTGTTGAGCGACGGTCAGCCCTGGCGTGGCCAACAGCGCCGCTACTATCAGCGCCCGGCCGCCGGGCGTGGTAAAGATCTTTGTCATTCTGTTGATGAGGTGAAGATGGGAAATTAGAAAGGGTTGTTTCAAATGCTGAAAATAAAACACTTCCTGCGTCAGGTAGTGTTGGGTTTCAAATCTACACAGTAAATCTGAAAATTTCCCCACACCTAACGGAAATAGTTACATACGCTACCGTCCTGACCACAAGAAATATTCTATAGTAATTATATCGCTACCGCAGCCCCACTGTTCGCCTTGCGGCTGTGCCTGATACCGGATGCGGAATATTTACTGCGGCGGCGCAGGGGACCAGCACCTCGTCGTCCGGGCCACATATCTCCTTTTAACTCGTGAGCAGGGCCGGATGTAATGTCGGGTAAGCTGATACGGGGCAGCGGCAGCGGTCATTGTGTTTATATTCTGGGTATCATCGATTTATCTTCGACTTATCAAGCGTATGCCGGTCTTCTAGATTTACGCTTAACATTCTTTTCCACTCCCCTTTCTCTTGAATGAAAAAATGATTCCTGCTTTCGCTGCTTAGGGCGGCTATTCAGCCAGTCGTCGGCTAGACCTTTGTTGCGGTACCAGTGGTCGTGTGCCTGCCCCGCTCCAAAAACATGCATACCCGTGTGGCGCCCCGCTGCTTATCTGGATTTACTCCGCAGGCCCAGGCGACTTCCCAGCGGGCGGTTGACAGTTGGGAATCGGTGCTTTCCTCGCCGGTTACTAATACACCTGCGCGACAACCAGATGCCACTGGCGGCGGGGGTGTTGGGATCATCCCCTTTAGTGAACGGGTAATGCCCCTGGCCTGTGGCATCTGGAGTGCACCTCACCCTGGATTTCAACACCGCGCCCTACAGTAATGCCCCTGGCCTGTGGCATCTGGAGCTGGCACCTCGCCCAGGGCCTAGTTAGAAACGACTTCTGGTAAGTTAAGGCTTAAGATGCCGAGTAGAGCTCGGGCCCATTGGCCCCCGGCTCCACCCACCGGAAGGTGAGGTTGAGCCGGGGGCCAATGGGTCGCGCGCTTTTGGGCAGCGCGTGCTGCCAGTGCTGTTGGGTGGGCCCCCGCATGAGCAAGAGGCTGCCGCTGGGCAGGTCCAGGCCAAACGGAGCATGGTTCTGCCCACCCCCGGGCCGGGGACGCAGCCGAAAGCGCCGCGTGGCCCCCAGGCTCAGCGAAGCAATGGTGGGGGCCGGCCCTAACTCGGGCTCATCGTCGGAATGCCAGCCCATGCTGTCGCGGCCGTCGCGGTAGTAGTTCAGCAGCACGCTGTTGAAGGCCGTCGTGGCCGCGGCGGCCAGGCGCTGGCGCAGGTGCCGCAGGACCGGCGTCCAGGGGCGGGGCTCCCAGGCCAGGCCGGAGTAGGTGTAGCGCGCCGCTGGGTCGCCGTACCAGGCCGTGAGGCGCGGCTGCGGGTGCTCCCGGCCGAACAGGCGCAAGCTCCGCTGCTCCCAGGCCACCTCGGCCGTCAGCTGCGCCAGGAACGCATCCGCTTCCGCAGCGGAGAGGAAAGATGGGTCAAAAAGCACGTCGGCCCCAGGTAGGCCCAGTGAGTGGAACGGCATATAAGCGGCGCAACCGGGGGCTACTGATTCGGAGGCATCATGCGCTCTAGCTGTTGGCGTACCTCTTTGGGCTGCTGCCGGATGAGATAGGGCGTAATTCTTTGCAGGCCCCACGCCAGAAGCATCCATACCATGATTGGTACGAGCACATTACGGCTGCGAAAACTGGTCGCGCCCACATAACGCGGCCAAAACCACAATACGTAAGCCAGGGCCGCGGGCAGGTTGAAAAGCAAAACGCCCAACACCGGACTCAGCCCCCAATTTAGTACGGCCCAACTGAAGAGCAGAGAGCCAATGTATAGGTAGGCAATAACAAAAAAGGCCAAGCCCAGTGTGGCCCTTTTTTTCCCCAGCCGGTACAAGTTCATGCCCATCAGTACGCCCCCGGTCAGCATCGTGAACATGGGAAGCACCGAAAACAGAACGATGCTGACCGGTGAATACAGCGCCGGGTCAGCCTCCTCGAGGTTATCCCCCGCGGCCCCCGACCGTCGCTCGGTTTCAGCGGCTTCCTCGCGGGCCCGCTGGGCGGTAGCAGCCGCTTCAAGGCCGGGGCGCAGGGCTGCTTCTTCGGGGGCCGGGTGCCCGCGGCGGCGCAATTCATCCAACGCGGCCAGCACGGCGGCCTCCCGGTATTGGGCATGGCCAGTCACGTATTCGCGCAGGGCCGCGTCGGTCTTGAGCAGCATCTTGGCGGCGTAATCTTCCATGGAATCAGGTTGCGGTAATTAAAGTGAGCAGTTTGGAGAGGAGCTTCACGAACATGGATAATACCCCCGAAAGCTAGGGAGAGCTAGGAATGGTAAAATTGCCGCAACGCGGCTCCCGTCCGGGCTACGTCCTGAAACGAGTTGTAGAGCGGTACGGGTGCGAGGCGGATGACGTTGGGCTCGCGCCAGTCGGCAATGATGCCCTGGCGGGCCAGATAGTCGAACAGCTCGCGGCCCCGCTGGTGCACCAGCACCGAGAGCTGGCAGCCGCGTTGGGCGGGGTCGGCAGGGGTGATGATTTCCAACTGCGAGCTCGGTAATCCTAGCTCCTGGATCAAGGTTTCAAGGTAACCGGTGAGCTGCTCGCTCTTGCGGCGCAGGGCGGCCATGCCCCCGGCCCGGTCCACGAGCTCGAGGCTGGCCCGGTGAATGGCCATCGGAAAGATTTGGGCATTGGAAAGCTGCCAGCCCGCCGCCCCGGGCATGGGCCGGAATCCTTTTTTCATCTGGAACCGGTCGGTCGGGTCGTGGCCCCACCAGCCGGCCAGGCGCAGTAGGTCGGGCCGATGAGCAAACCGCTCGTGAACAAACACCCCCGACGTACCACCGGGGCCCGAGTTGAGGTACTTGTACGAGCACCAGCAGGCAAAGTCCACGTCCCAGTCGTGCAGGTGCATTTCCAGATTACCGGCGGCGTGGGCCAGGTCGAAGCCCACCAACGCTCCCACGGCGTGGCCGGCCCGCGTAATGGCGGCCAGGTCGAAGGCCTGCCCAGTGTAATAATTCACGCCCCCGATGATAATGGTAGCCAGCGAGTCGCCCAGTTCCTGGATGGTGGCTTCGATGTCGGCTGTGCGTAGGGTGTGCTCCCCCGGGCGCGGCATCAGCTCCACAATCACCTCGGCGGGGTCGAGGCCATGCAGACGGGCCTGACTTTCGAGCGCGTACTGGTCGGAGGGAAAGGCGCCGCCTTCCATCAGAATCTTGTAGCGCTGGGCCGTGGGCCGGTAAAACGTGACCAGCAGCAGGTGCAGGTTCACCGTCAGGTTATTCATTACCACCACTTCGAGGGGGCGGGCCCCGACCAGCCGAGCCGAGGGAGCCGCCAGGGTTTCGTGGTAGTGCAGCCAGGGCGCCTCGCCGTGGAAATGACCTTCCACGCCCAGTTGTTCCCAGGCCTCAAACTCCTGCTCCACCGCGGCGCGGGCACTTTGGGGCTGCAAGCCCAGCGAGTTGCCGCACAGGTAAACACTCGGCTGCCCGTTGGGGCCCGGGGGAATATGAAATTCCTGGCGGAAGGCCGCCAACGGGTCGGCGGCGTCGAGGTCGGCGGCGAAAGAGGGAAGAAGCACTGGCAATGCAGGTAAGAATTAAGCGAAGAAAGAAAAAATCAGCCGAGGCAGGACGACGGCCCAGCCGACGGGACGCTGATAGTACGAGCCAACTGCGGCGGGGATGCTAGCCAGAAGTGGCGAAGTGAAAACGTCCTTACCCCAGCACTGCCGGGCCCAGCCCCAGCATCCGGAGGCGCACAGGCAGGACCAGGACTTAGTTTAGGCGTATTAGGCGTGAGACTGCCAGCCGAGCAGAACAGCGGCCCCGCCACTGGGCTAGCGCGAGAGCGGCTTCTCAGGCCCCAAGCGTCATCTTGACGACCGGGAATCAGACTGGAATCCGCCTCAAATGGATGAGGTGGGGGCTGGGTGCTAGTAGCCAAGCGCCTGCGACTGGTTAATTTAAGGAGAAGCTAAGCTGGTTTGGGCAGGTATGAATTGCTCGTGGGTTAGCCCCAGCCAGTCGAGCGCGTTCTGGCCCAGCATTCGGGCTTTAATGTCGACCGCCAACGGCAGGGATTTGATTAGCTGGCCGGGCTCCAGCTCACCGAGTGGGAACGGATAATCGGTGCCCAGCATGACTTTATCGGCCCCCAGGGTTTTCACCAGGTATTCCAGCATCAGCGGGTCGTGCACCAGCGAGTCGACCCAGAACCTGCCCAGGTAGGAGCGCGGATTGTGAGGGTTGTCGACGGCGCACAAATCGGGGCGCACCTGCCAGCCGTGCTCGATGCGGCCGATGCTGCTGGCAAACGAGCCGCCGCCGTGGGCCACCGCCACCCGGAGCTTCGGCAGCCGCTCCAGCACTCCACCGAATATGAGCGAGCAGAGGGCCAAGGTGCTTTCGGCGGGCATGCCCACCAGCCAGGGCAGCCAGTACTTGGGCATGTTTTGCTGGCCCATCATATCCCAGGGATGCACGAACACACAGGCCCCCAGCGCCTCCGCGGCGGCAAACACCTCGAATAGCTCCGGCTGGTCGAGGTTCCAGCGGTTGACGTGGGAACCGATTTGCACCCCCGCCAGGCCGATGCTCATGCAGCGCTCCAGCTCCTTGATGGCCAGGGCCGGCGCTTGCAGGGGCAGGGTGCCCAGGCCCACGTAGCGGGTGGGGTAGCGCCGCACCACGTCGGCAATATGGTCGTTGAGTAACTGGCTCAGGTCGAGGCAGTCGACCGGCTTGGCCCAGTAGCTGAACATGACCGGCACCGTGCTCAGCACTTGCACCTGTACTCCAAACTGGTCGTACTCGCGCAGCCGCACGGCGGGGTCCCAGCAATTGTCCTGTACTTCCCGAAAGAACTTATCATCCTGCATCATACGGGCGCAGCAGGGCTTGTGGTGTTCCAGCCGGATAAAGCCCCCGTAGCCGTAGCGCTCGGCTAAGTCGGGCCAGCGCTCGGGCAGGATGTGGGTATGGATGTCGATGCTCAGCACGGGGCAGGTCTCTGGTGGCGAGTTACCGGTTTTGAAGGGCTCATTTTGTGGTTAAACAACCCGAAACTAGCTACTGCAAGCCAGAATCTACTCCCCGGGCGCCTTCATGTAGGTGCCGCAGCTGGCGCAGGTGCGCAGCTCTTCCGACGCCCAAAACCGATTCATGATGGGCGGCAGCTGCGCCACGATATCGGTGATTTCAGCAAACTCCTCGTGGAGCTTATTCCCGCAGTTCTCGCAGTACCACTGGAAGCCATCGAGCTCGCCGGGGCTGCGATAGCGCTCCAGTACCAGGCCCACGGTGCCGGCGGGGCGGCGGGGCGAGTGCGGCACGTTGGGGGGCAGCAGAAACATTTCGCCGGCGTTGATTTCAATGTCGACTGGTCGGCCATCCTCAATGATCTTAACTATCATCGTGCCTTCCTGCTGAAAAAATAACTCTTCGCCGGCGTCCACGTGGTAATCTTTACGGGCGTTGGGGCCACCCACTACCATCACGATGAAGTCTTTGTTGTCTTTGAACACCTGCTGGTTACCGACCGGGGGCTTGAGCAGATGGCGGTGCTCATCGATCCACTTTTGGAAGTTGAAAGGGCGGGGTATCATGGGGCGACAAGAGTAAAAAGTAAAGAAGCGGGAGCATTCAACTGCTGGCAAGATACAGCGCGAGCCGTCTGAATCTGCTGGGCCCGCTCGGGCGTTTTTAGCAGCTATCGGGAAGTGACGCGGGGAAGGCCTGTGCCACGCTGCCGCTTGGCTCGGCGTCTAGGATGACGCCCTGCTCGCCCCGCAACTGCGCCACTACCCTAGTGGTACGACCCAGACGCCCCCAATACAACCCTGCGCCGTCAGTTTTGCGGGGCTCTCGGTGGTTAATGCTGGCTGTAATTTGGCTGCGCTACTTTTGTCTCAGGTCGGCGGCATCCTCCTACTCTTTTTGGGCGAGGCTGTTTCGTCTGCCGTCATCGTCTTATGAGAAATGGGCTGCGCCTAATGCTGCTATTAGCCTTTTATGGCTCGCTATTTCTGGTGTTCACCTGGCCGCTAGCCCTCGATTTCTCTTCGTCGCTCTTGGTCGCACCGGGCCGTGAATCTTACCAGTTTCTTTGGAATGTCTGGCACTTTCGCCAGGCGGTGCTGAGCGGCCACAACCCTTACTACACCGATTGGCTGTTTTATCCGCATGGGTCGGGGCTGGTGATGCACACCTACACGCCCATTATCGGGCTGTTGAGCGTGGTATTGGGCGACGACATGCTGGCCCTGAACACGACCCTGCTGCTGAGCTACGCGCTATCAGGCGCGGGGGCCTATCTGCTTACGCGCCGGTGGGTGAGAAGCCCCTTGCTGTGCCTGCTGAGCGGGTTTATCTTCGCTTATGCCCCTTACAAGATGCAGCGCCTGCCTGAGCACTACAACCTGGTGCTGACGGCCACGGTGCCTTTTTACGTTTTGATGTTTCTGCGGGCGTTTGTATTTCGGGAGGGGCTGTTTTTACCGCTGGTGCGCAGCTGGCGCGCCGTAGCGCTGTGCTTGCTGCTGGGCATCATCACGCTACTCAGCGACTACTACGTGCTGTTTGGCCTCATCCACTTCTCGCTGATTTACGCGGCGTGGTTCTGGTTTCGCATCGGGCACATTCAGTGGCGCCGGCCACGCCCGTGGCTGTACCTGGTGGGCATTTTGGTTGGCAGCCACATCTTAATCCGGCTGATGCACCTGGCCGGGCTTAAAGACAATGGCATCTGGTGGGGTGGCGACGTGGTGTCGTACCTCATGCCGCCACCGACCAGCCACTTCGTGCATTGGGAGTGGGTCGAACGACTCCACCACAACCCCCAAGTATTCAACATGCCGGATTCGCTCGAAAACACGATATTTATCGGGTACGCCCTGCCGCTCCTGGCGCTGCTGTTGTGGGGCCTGCGCGTGGTACGTCGTCGCCCGGTATCGTGGCGCTTCCAGGATCTTCAAGGTCGCCCGCTCGCCTGGGTGTTGGTTATCTTTCTTATGTTCACCGTACCGGCACTCCGCATCTATGGCCACGACCGGCTAAACCTGCCCACGGCATTCCAGCATTTTATTCCTTTCGTCAACAACATCCGCTGTCCGACTCGTTGGATCATGATGATTGGCTTATTCCTGCCTATCATAACATTTAGCGCCCTGGAAGCTGCTTGGCGCGACCGCTGGAGCACTCTTAGCCAACACGCGCTGAGCCTGCTGTTAGCGGCAATTGTTATGATTGAGTTCTGGCCCAAACCCTATCAACGGGCGTCGGTGACGATGGTCCCCCCGGTTTTTGAAGAGGTAGCCAAGCTGCCCGGAACCACGTTGGTGCCCATTCCGCTGAGTATTCTGGATGGGAGCCGGCTGGTGGGCGCGGTAGAGTTCGAGCAGCCGTTTTATCAAACGTTCCACCACAAGAAGCTGCCTATTGGCAGCCTGTCGCGGGTAAGTCCCGAATTATTTGCCTCGCTCGACCAGGAACCGGTGCTACATGCGCTCCTGTCTATACAAACCAAGCCCGACACGGTGCCGCCCGCACAGCCTTCGCCGCGACAGGTTCAGCGTTTCCTGCGCACCTTCGACCCCGCGGCTTTCGTTATCAGCCCACCCTACCGCAACCAGCCCGTGCATGCTTACTTGCGCCAGCTTTTGCAGCCCTACCACTACCGCGAGCAGCTTGTTGGAGGTTATGTGCTGCTTACCCCTCCCATCCGTTAGCCTACCCTATTTTCCCCTGCGCCATCTATGAGCAGCCTTCCCCTAACCACGCATCGCGCCCTCGTGGGCGGCTCGACCCAGGGCATTGGCTGGGCCATTGCTGAAGCGCTGGCAGCTCAAGGCGCTGGCGTTACGCTGCTGGCCCGCAACGAAGCCCGGTTACGCGAATGCGCCGCGGCCCTGCCCGTACCCGCGGGCCAGGAGCACGATTATCTTGTAGCCGATTTCGATAATCCTGAGCACCTGGCCCGCGTGGTGCACGCGTACCTGGCCGAGCACCCCGGCGGCTTCCACATTCTGGTAAACAACACGGGCGGCCCCCCCGGCGGCCCCTTGCTGGAGGCACCGGTGGCGGCGCTACAGCTAGCCTTCAACCAGCATGTGGTGTGCAATCAGTTGCTGGCCCAAGCCCTGGTGCCGGGCATGCGGGCGGCAGGGTTCGGGCGCATCATCAACATCATCAGCACGTCGGTCAAGATTCCGTTGCCCGGGCTGGGGGTGAGCAACACTATCCGTGGGGCCGTAGCCAGTTGGGCCAAAACCCTGGCCAATGAGCTGGGGCCGCACGGCATCACGGTGAACAACGTATTGCCCGGGGCCACCCTTACCCAGCGCCATCACTCCCTGGTAGCGCACAAAGCCGCTCAAACCGGCCACCCAATGGAGGCGATTGAAAATGAAATGCTGAAGCTGATTCCGGCCCGGCGCTTTGGGCTGGCCGAAGAAGTAGCGACGGCCGTAGCCTTTCTGGCTTCTCCAGCGGCAGGCTACCTTAATGGTATCAACCTGCCCGTGGATGGCGGCCGAACCGGCAGTTTGTAGGTAGTAAGTTTGGCTCAATGCCAAGCTTCGGGAGCATTGTTGCTAGCTGAGCGTTAGCCACCGGCTGATGGTCAAATTCTATTACTTTTGCTTAAGCAAATTCTCCGTTTTGATAAAATTTGACACGCTCTCCATCGTCATTCCGGTTTACAACGAAGCCCGCACCATCCACCAGATTCTGGATTTATTGCGTGAGCTGAAACTGGTGAATAATATTAGCAAGGAAATCATCCTTGTCAATGACTGTTCCACTGATGATTCGGCCGACACTATCCGGGCTTACGCCATGCGCTATCCGGAAATGGGCCTGCGCCTGCTCGAACACGCCGTAAACCAAGGCAAGGGGGCAGCCTTGCACACGGGCATTCGCGAGGCTACCGGCGACTACGTCATCATTCAGGACGCCGACCTGGAATACGACCCCGAGGAGTATAACCTGCTGCTCAAGCCCATCCTCAAAGGCTTTGCCGACGTGGTGTTTGGGTCGCGATTCCTGGGTGGCAACCCGCACCGCATCTTGTTTTTCTGGCATAGCATCGGCAACAACATCCTTACCTTCCTGTCGAACATGGTGACTGACCTCAACCTGACCGACATGGAAACGTGCTACAAGCTATTTCGGCGCGATATCATTCAGGGCTTGCAATTGCAGGAAAAACGCTTTGGCTTTGAGCCCGAAGTAACAGCTAAGGTCTCCAGGGTGAAAGGTGCGCGCATCTATGAAGTGGGCATTAGCTACTACGGCCGCACTTATGCTGAGGGCAAGAAGATTGGCTGGCGCGACGGCTTTCGCGCCATCTATTGCATCCTAAAGTACGGCCTGCTAGGGCAATAAGGCCCGCCGCCAGTCTGGATTCTGGCTATTTCGGGCTGAAAGCCTCAGCCTGCAAGTCGTCTATGAAGCAGCCTGACCCCTGCTCATTCAGAATGTATACCCTAAGCACGTCGTCAGGCTGAGCCTCTTCCGGGAATGGGGCGTCGAAGTATACCTCGTTCCAATTACGGTTGATGCTCAGGTTGTTTTGCAGGCGCACGCCATTCCAGACAATGGTTTTGCCGGCGCGCTCCACAACCATGACCAGCTTGTTAGCCCAGGCGCCGTAGTCGCTGTACACCCGGCACGACGCTCGCAGGTATTGTCCGGGCGCCATGCCGGTATCGCCCAGGCGCAGGGTCAGCGACGGGCTGTAGGCATGTGCCGCATCAGCGTGGTACGACTGTCGGCTGAAATAGCCCAATTCGGCCGTAATTCCTGTAACCGTATCCACCGCCCCCTGTTCGAAGTCCAGTTTGCCCAGTAGCCGGCGCTGGTAGTACCGCTCGGCGCGGGGTAGTTGGGTTTTCACGTCCAGTAATGCATAATCCGCCTGCGTGGGCATGGTTTTATTGAATACAGCTAAGTAGTAGCGTCGGTTCATCTCCTCGGGATGAATGATGCTACGCATGTACTGCCAGTGCTGAAACAGGTTGAGACTGAGCAGCAGCCCCCCCAACACCACGGCCGTGCCCTGTACCAGGGCGCGGCGCTCGGGTGCCAGCAGCCAATTTAGGGCCGCAGCCCAGGGCAGGGCCAGCACGGCATAGCTCTGTACCAAGGCGCGTTGCCCAAGGCTGCCTCCATACCACCAGATATCCCAGGCCGATACTACCCACAGGTTGAGCAGGAAGTAAGCCAGTACCGGCACAGCTAGCGTCCGCTGCCGACGCCAGAGCACCACAAGCCCCGCCACCGGTAGCAGCAGCAGCGGTGAGTATAACAACCAGCCCTTACGGAAGCTGAAGAGCACCTCCCAAGTATGGGGGCGCAGGAAGCTGAAGTGCTGGTCACCGTAGCTATAAAACAGGAAGTGCCCAGTAGCCCAGTACCAGTATAGGGCCTGGGGTAATACGCCCAGCAAGGCACCGGCCGCCAGCAGCAGTACGTCGGGCCAGCGAGTGAGCAGCAGTTGTAGCTTCTGACGGGCAGCGGTCAGTGAGGTTACGCCCCACAGCAGGGGCAGCACCCCAGCCACGGCTTCCGAAGGCCGTATCAGGATCAGCAGCCCCAGGGTGAGGCCAATGGCCAAGGCCCGCCCACGGCTGGGCCGCTCGTGCCAGCGCACCGTCAGCCACAGCAGTAGGGCGTAACCCGTGAATAGGTAGGTATGAGCCATAGCTGAGTCGAACACCGCGTACTGAAGGTAGTTGGAACCCAGTACCAGCGTCACCAGCACCAGCGTCGTCGCCACCTCGGAGTAGTAGCGCAGCAATACTCGACGCAACAGGCCTAGGCCCAGCAGGCCATAGCACAAGCCCGCAAAGGCAATGGCTACCTGGTAAGGAGCGGAGAAGCCATCCTGGGGGTAGTCGAGCCAGCCCGCCGCCCAGTGGCCCAGCCAGAAAAACGGCGTCCAGAGCACGGCCAGTCCGCAGGTGTACTTCATCACTAGAGCGCCCTCCGGCCCATCAGGTACCTGGAAGGCTTGGTAGAAGCTTGAACTAGGCGAGTACTCACGCATTATGTCGGGCACAAAGCGCAGGTATGCAAGGTCATTGTAGATGAGCTTGGCAGGTAGGTAAAGGTAGTAGCCCATGGCATCCCAGGTCAGAATAGCCTGCACGTTATGCGTGTCCCAGTAAGGTGCCCAAAGCCTGGCCTGGAGCATCAGTAAAAAGAGCGTAACAAGGACAACCAGGGAGTAAGAAAAGCCAGAGCGGGAAGAATGCATAAGCAAAGAAAAACAGGAAGCTAAGAGACTTTAATCTGTAGCACGAGGAGGCCTTGCTCACTCAGGCGTTTTCGGAAACTACTCTACTTTCAGAATACGCAGGTCATCCATGTACACGCGTTGGTCACCCCTGCGCCACAGATAAGTCGAAAGCATGTGGGTCGGAGCCGTATTGGCGGGCAGAGTAAATTCCTGCGCTACCTCCACCCACTGGTTGTCCTTCTTAACTTGCTGCATAACGTCCAGGGCCTGCCAGAAATAAGGCTTTCTCTGTAAGTCCGCCGAGTCAACGATCTGCAGAACAATATTGGCTGCGGCATTTCGGTTGGGCACCAGTATCCAAGCCTGCACCTTGACTTTCTTCAGAGCAGATGCCGAAAGCGCCCGCAGAAAGTTCGTATAACCCAAGCTAAATTCGACCTTAGGATCCACAATGACAGAGTAGCGTCCGGAGTGAGCTTTCTCTTTGGTGAGCGAAGGCACCGGCATACCGCTGGTCCAGCCATCTACCGATTCGAAATTGTTGCTGGCAAGCAGGTTGGCCTCGTTAGGGTCAGCTCCCGGGCCGCTGCAGGCAGCCAACAGGAAAACAAAAAAAGGAAGGAGAGTTTTTGGCATTATATTAAAATCAAAGCGGAAACAGCAAACGAAACTAGGGATATAAAGTCCGCATTAACAAACCAGTGGTTACGCAGTTAGGACTGGGCAGTGCAGTTACGCCTGCCAGTGGAAATAGTGAGGTAAGTTAGCTAAGCCCTACTCTACCAGCTTAATTTTCAGGTCGTCGAGGTAAACCAGTAACTTGCCATCAGCAAGCCATAGGTATACCTGCAGGCGGTTCGTTGGCTTGGCGGCGTTGGGCATGATTATCCTTTGCTCCACATACCGCCATTTGTTACGGCTTTGTTAAGTGCTAGACCATCCCAAAGTAGATTAGGGGCGTTAGGCCTGCCTCCTTCACCTCAGTGACCAGCTTGCTCGGCGTGGGCGCTGGGAAGCGATACCCCGGCTCTGACGGTGAGCTTGGCCAGCCAGTCGGGTGCCAAGCGCCACTGGATCTTGGCATAACCCAAGCTAAACTTCTGAGTGGGCTCTTTCCCAACTCAGCGTAGCGGCGGCCGTGAATTGGCTAACCAGCTGTCAAAATCATGTAAATTTTTGATTGTTAAAACGTTATTGACAGGTGGAGCTGGGAGGCTTCTCAATGGCAGCCACTCAGGGCAAACATGGTGAGCAGAAGAGGAAAGGGGGTAATGAAGCATGAATTCAAGCAGCAGGAAAAAAGTAAAGAGTGAAGATTATAACTGTATGTGTTATCACTGATCAGGCTCAACCAGCACGGCTGCCCGCACCGACGTTGCAGATAGCATCAATACCATAAACACAGAAGTAAATACCCCTACCATTGCTAGATAAGTGTACGGCACCTGAACGAACGCATAAAAGGTGGCCAGATAGAGCTTCAAAACCACCACAGCATACAATTGGTAGTTCATGCGGGGAGACCGCTGACGCCAATAGAGTAGCCCAGCTCCCGTTACAATAGCTAGTAGGAGAATAACATGCACAGCCTTGAGTAACATCATTTTTTCTAGCGTTGAGCCAGATGCATATTTATAAAAGAACGGCGCCATTCCGACTCCATTGTATAAGTGTAGCGGGAGGCCGTTTTCGTTAAGATGAACCCATTCACCTACGGCGGCCATGGTATAATATGCCTGCACTTGGCCAGGCATGGTCCAGTCGTGCGAGAGAAAGGGTACTATGTACAGCAACAAGACCCCGATGAGCAGGGCTCCCGCCAGTAGCAGGACCCGGCGCCGGGAATCCTGGAAGAACATCATGCCCAAAAGAAGGGGCACCCAGAACACCAACGAATACCGCGATAGCAAGCACGCCAGCAGCCCTATCAGCACTAGTGACCAGGAGCGTAGCAGAATGCCGGATATTAGCAGCGAGTAATACCCGATAATTAAGGTTTCAACGGTGAGACCAAATGAAGAAGGATCAGTGAGCTGCATCAAATAGATGCTCAGGAATGGTACTAAAGCCAGTACCAAGGTCGGAAGCCAAGCCAGTTGCCGCCGCCAGAGCACCATGGCGTAACTGCCACAGCCTAGCACGAAGATACTCCAAGCCAAAATGCGGTAATCCAACCCTGTTTGCTCGGCAATTACAAAGGGGAACCAAGTGGCGGGTAAATATGTGGGCAGATCCAGATAGCCCATCTCCCACGTTAGGGGCGTATAGACTTCGGCTCCAACCAACCAGCGCGTAACGAATATTTTCAGAGCTGGGATGACGTCGGAGTACTTGATATTGATGATGAAGTCGCGTACAATATGCCTGATTTCTGTAGTGCTAACCCAGATGCCGACCGTAGTGGCCACTAACAACGCCAGGAACCGGGTCCACGTTTGGCGGGCCTTTGGTCGTGGATGTGCGGCCTCAGGCACTGGCCAAGGGCGGTAGCGGGCATATAAGTAGAATGATACACAAGCAGTTACCGAAGTTAAGTACAGTACTACCGGACTTAAATAGGCTCCCATACCTGCTCTAAACCGAGTAAATAGCAACAACTCCACTAGCAGTAGCAGGTAAATGAGCAACTGGGCGAAAAGGCTAGTAGATAATCGAAAAGATGCCATATGGCGCTAAAATTTGACTGTGCCAGCGTGATACGCGGCTCTTAAAACAAAGGTAAGCACTGCCCAGGCACAGGGCGTTGTACGCATCCCTAAATAGAGAGCCAGTTGTGCGTAGAGGAAAGCGTACTTTCACTACCTGACAATTGCGAAATGAAAAAGGGCGATTCACCGGAGCCCGGATGGTGGCCCTTCTCCAACAGCAAGCCAGCGGGCAGACCGTGGCACAAATCGTGTGCGAGCCTGGCCTGAGCGAGGCGATATTTTATGCCTGGAAAAGCAAGTATGCCGGGGCCAGCATAGCCGGGCTAACCTGGCCTAGGCACTAAGAGGAAGAGAATGAACGCCTCGAACAGATGTTGGCTGATTTAAGCGTAGAGCACCAAGCCATCGAGCAGATACTGCGAAAAAGGAAGTAGCCCTACGCCCCGCCAGGCAGCGCAGGGCTCAGTAAACAAAGGCTGGAGCCAACGGCGGGCGTGTGCCTCGAGCTTTCCCAGGCAGCTACCAGCTGGTGGAGCAGGGGCGCAACGACGAGTCTGTGCAGCACGCGCTGCGGACATTAACCGGTCGGCATCTCAGCTGGGACTTCTGGATGCTGGAGCCAACGGCGGGCGTAAGAATGGGCTGATGAGTAATCACAAGCACACCCTGCGCATTTATCGGGTACTCACCCTGAACCTGCCCCAGCGGCTGAAAAAGCGGGTGTCTGCCCGCGTCAGGCAGCCTTTGGCAGTGCCCGCGGCGGCTATCACCTGCTGGTCGCTCGACTTCACGGGCTGTTGACCGATGGCCGACGCTTTCGCACGCTGAACGTGCTCGATGACGATAACCGTGAGTTGCTGGGCGTAGAAATCGATTTTTCGTTGCCTGCTGCCCGGGTGGTGCAGACGCTGGTACGTTTAATCGAGTATCGTGGTAGACCGGCGCAGCGGCGCACCGACAATGGGCCGGAGTTTATTAGCGTCTGCTTGACCGAGTGGTGCGAGGCGCAGGGAATCACCTTGCGCTGGACTCAGCCCGACAAGCCGACCCAAAACGCCTACTGTAGAGTGCTTCAACGGCTCGTTTCGTCGCGATTTGCTTGACGCGCACCTATTTCGGTCGCTGGCCCACGTGCGCCAACTCGTAGACGAATGGCTGGACTATAACACGCAACGGCCGCATCAGACCTTGAATTTTATGACCCCACTCGAATTTAAACAAGCGGATTAACCTCTACTAACGACTGGCTTACCGAATGCGGAAGCGTACACCCAAAGTCATCTCTTACCCTGCGGGCTACGCTTCCCTAGTACTAAATAGTACCAAAGTGGAGAGGGGGCGGCAAGGTGTACTGCTACAGTACACGTATAATCTGTAGGTCGTCGATGTAAGCCGGCGTTTGCGAACCAGCGCTCCATAGGTACACCCTCAACCGATTGGTGGGTTTAATATCGGGCGGCAACGTAATTACCTTTTCTATTTTAGCCCAATGGTTACGTTCCTGCGTAGCTTTTGCAAGTTCAACTCCTTCCCACAGAAGATGCTTCTCCTCTCCCGGATTCATGACCTCTATCACTAGAGTAGCCGGCGATGAGCCTGGCAGTAGGTATACCCAGCCTTGCACCCGTATTTTATTAAGTTTAATAAGGCTTAGTTTACTTAGCTCGTTACTATACCCATTGCTGTATTCTACATCTGGGCCAACGCGGATTGAGAACTGGCCTGAGTGCGCTCTTTCCTTGGTCAGAGATTTATAGGGTGTTTCGCCTACCCAGCCCTCTAACGATTCGAAATCGTTGCTGGCAAGCAAATTAATAGCTTTCTCCGTACTATCGGACTTATTACAGGAAGAAGCCATCATCCCCAAAAGGAGAAGCACATACAGATTTTTTTTCATGCCTACTAAACCAGAAAAATTTGTGATCAATCAACAAAGATAAAAGTTTAAGATCGAATGCTGGCCTCCTACAACGTAACACAATCCACATTGACAGTCCAAGTTCCGGTTACCCGACAGAAGATCAGCATGACTCTATCGTCTTTTACTACTGATGGCTAGACGCTGGCAAGTTGAAACTAAGACATCAGAAATAAAATGATATCATTCCATTTATGTCCGCCGTCAGATCTTGCCCTTGCTGAATTGTTACCAACCAATCGTGTAGGTACATTAGAGAGTAATAGCAGGAACAGTATACCAAGATGTCACCATTTGTTACAGGATAGCCGCATCAAGAGGGGTGGCGTTAAATCTGTGTACTCAACTGGTTCGCTCGACGAGTTTACTTTTGGTCGTAGAGCTTCGCGGTAGTAGTCACGCCCCAATAATGCAGCATCTCGCCTGCAATTTTAGAATCCTGGGAATCGTTCATCGAAGACCAGTGCAGAAGAGTACAATAAGGAGAGATATGCACCACGGGGTCAGGCGATTGGGCTATCTGTTCTAAGGCCCATCGTTCGCAGTCGCTGTTATAGGGCATTTTTATTATAAGGTCAGCATAGATGAAGGCCCCCGAAAATAAGGCGACAACAACTGCATAACAGGCCCGGATGCGCCCCCTTAACTGCCCTAACAGAAAGAGCGTGGATATTCCATAAGCGAAAAACAGCCCGATCAGAATCGGCAGAATTGAGTCGCCTCTGATAAGGTATGGCCGATAAGGGCGGTAGCCTCCGAAGGGTAGTAACAGGATAAATACTACCGCAAACAGCCCCACCCACCGCAGGCTTTTCAGAATGTGTTGGCGCTCTGAAGAAATCGGTACAAAAAGGCGAATCAGCAAAGGATTGACCAGCAAGGCCCCAATAAGCAAAGGCAAGCCCCAATCCAATGTTATCTGCTGCTGGAAGCCAGTAGGCAGCAATCGGTACAACTCCGATAGAGTATGTGTATTAACATTCTCTATATTGCTTTGGCCGATATAAATTGAATAGATACTGAAGATGGCCAGAATGACCAATAGTGAGATTGCCTGCCCAGAGAGCCATCCTACTCTTAGCCGGAAGGCGCGGTGCTGCCATTGTTGACTAGCCCAATACAGCCCAATACAAATCATCAGTACTGCCACGGCAGCTGTAGCAATCGGGCCATTAAATGCTATTACTACCATTAGCAGCACTAGTAGGACCATCTGCCAGGGACGAAGGTGAAGTGGCTGGTTCAAGCAGGCAGCCCTGAAAAAGGGCCAGAGCATCAGCAGTAATAGCGCGATGGGAAGGGCATAGAAAAAAGAGTAGGTAATAGCATGATTAACAATGCCCATTTGCTCCGCGAATCCCGCCGTCTGAAACAATGGGGTCATTAAAACTACTCCCAGCCAGAAGTTCCAACTGTTGGATTTAATCCTAGCTCCCAGCCGCACATAAGCAGCTAGGATAACTAGAATCAGGATTTGAACAGCCGTATTAAATAAGGCACTGGCTATATACAGGCTATTGATAGGGGACGTAAAATGCTGGAGCAGGCGGGGCACCTGCTTCCAGTACAGGCTCATGCTGGCATGAGCGAAAAAACGGTTGGTCGCGGCGTATGCCTCGTTTTTCGTCAACACGCCCCACCCAAAGGGGTCTTCTAGCACCTTGGCATAATACGGGGCTGGCAATACTATGTGCACCAAGTCGCCGTCAAGTGGGAGCTGATAGTTGTGCCAATACGTAAGTATTATATCCAGTACTATCAGTACTACGGACAAGCCCAACCAGTAACGTTTATTCATTAGAATAAAAGAGAAATAATCTTACCAATCAGCTTATTCAACCACAACAATGATTTCTGGATGGAATGTTATCAATCCAGTATCTCATGGTAAGCCGCTTGCGCTAAATGAAGTTATTCCTTGATACTCAGCTCAATGTCATCCACCAGCACAAAGTCGCTGGCATCCGCCCGCCACAGCGAAAGACGAATATGCTGGGCAGCAGTAATATTATCGGGAAGCGTGAATTCTTTACTGACCTTCACCCACTTATTATAAGTCTTCACTTCTTGTCCAAGCTGAATTCCGTCACCGTATAGCATGTCGGAATTTGACGGGCCTCCCATCAATTGGATGCCCAGTACGCCAGTTGCTTTATTGCTAGGCAAAAACGCCCAAGCTTCCAGATGGAGTTTCTTGATTTTGCTGGGAGTAGCCATTCCCAGCGCCATATCGAAAGTTAAGCTGAATTCATGGCTCGCGTCTACCTTAATGGCATACTGCCCCGAGTGGGCCCGCCCCCGATCTAAAATGAGTGGGTCGACGTTCCAGCCAGCTACTGATTCAAAGTCGTTTGCCGTAATAATTTTATTGCCTGATGCACTACCTGATTTTTTGTCTGAGGAGCAGGCGCCAAGCAATATTAGGGCTAATAAAGCAGCAATATTTTTCATGAAGAAGGTTGAGAAGAGCTTATTAGAAATGGCAAAGTTAGACACTCGGCAAGGAAAACAAACTATGCCGCAACGGAGAGTTACGCTCTGATGTTACGCGGTGATTCGATTACTTTCTGGTGCATGGCGTTAACGTTGGCTAGCTGTACGGTCCGAGAATACAGTACCGTGATCTTAACTACCGAACCTCGCCAGCGCCTATGCGTGACTTGCTTCACGGCAGCGCCCGAACAACTCCGGCGGCTTATTCCTACAAAGTTCGGAAAGCTTACAAAGCTTAGCTACCTGCCACGAGGCCAGTCCCAAAACGGTGACCAAGTGGTGTAAACGCCCCACCACAGCCGAAGAAGAGACCATTGCCGGGGCCTTTCGCTACCACGCCCAGTTGCCCTTGGACGCGACTGTCTCTACGCTTCACCAGAACCGAAGCCATACCCCACCTCTTCTGCCTGGCCCTGCACTGCCCCACGGCATGAGTCGCCCACGGACCCGGAGTTGGCGGAAAAGAAAAAAAGTTACTACCCGGTGGGCTGCTTGCATGTGGGCTCTGCCCAAGCGCACAGCGGACAGGCCGTGTCTACCAATCAATTACGCGATGCGCTTTTTCGTCGCCATCGACCGTACGAGAAGCTGGCCGCTGACTTTTGCGCCGGATGCTGGGGCCGTTTCCTAATTTTCTATAAAGCGCATAGTGCCTAAAGTACGGACAGATAATGGTGCGCCGTTTGGTAACAGCCCCTGGCAGGTGTCCGCCTGGCAGCCTGTCTGCGACGAGTATGGCCTCGAGCACCGCCTTCCCAAACTGACCGGGCCACAACACCATTAACCACTACCAAACCACTGCGTAGCTCAACGAGCACCCGCAAGCCTTTTCATTGCCTGATAACTACAGCAAACGTCTCAAGCACCTGCTGGGCAAAACTCCCACGAATTTGTGGACATATAGGAGCAAAAGAGCCTGGTTATCTTTAGCCGAAACCCAACCCAGCTCACCTTGGGACTATACATCTTAGACAATATGAGTTGATGCTACACTAAATCAGCAACGGAAACAGCGCGACTGTTTAGTACTGTGTACTTTTGCCAGACCATGAACCTAACTTATGACTTATGAAGCCAGGTACCAATTGGCAGAACAGCATTGGTGGTTTGCTAACCGCCGCGACGCGGTGCATGACCTTATCACAAGCCTGCAGTTACCGAAGACGTCGGCCATTCTAGAAATTAGCTGTTTAGGTGGACCGCTGATTCAATGGTACCAGACTGCCTTCCATACCGGCCTTGCCAGCATCAATGTAAGTAGCTCCAACGTCGAGTTAACCAAGGCTCGGGGTGTAGCACCCAACATAGCGGTGATGAATAGGACCAACCTGGCTTTTGTAGAGCCTGTTTTAACCTGATGATTGCCTCTGACGCACTCGAACACATCAAAGATGAGGCAAAGGCTCTGCGGTCGATCCTAATTTTTATGTCTTTCAATGCCCACCCACGCCTACCTCTAGAACGAGTACGATGTGATGAACAACGACCGCCGGCTCCACTCCCGGCAGAGGCTGGGCAGCCCTGAAGCAGGCTGATCTGCTCGCCAAGCGTAATTCCTTTTGGAATGCGGCCCAGCTTTTTCCTGGTAGCGGCCTACGTTTAGGGCGCCAGTGGATTTCAGGGCGGCCCTCACCAGTTATCAAGGAGAGCGCTACCGGCGACTGCCTCTAGTTTGCGAGGCCTCCAACAGCCGGTTAGGAGGCCAAGTGAAGGCCGAAAACCAGTTGCTGCGTCACTCCAACCTGTCACTGTACATGAGCGTGTTTGCCTTGGTTCAAAAACTAGCCCGACTTCTTACCACCATCCTTATCCTCACCCCACGTGGAACTGTCTGTAATCATTCCTATTTATAACGAGGAAGCCAACATCTACGAACTCTACCGGCGCCTACTGAGTGTGTTGGAACCGATGGCGCTGCCCGGCAGCTTTGAGCTTATCTTCATCAACGACGGTTCCCGTGACCAGTCTTTACCTCTGCTACTGAACTTGGTAGCCCGCGACCAGCGGGTGCGCTATATCGACTTGAGCCGCAACTTTGGTCACCAGATTGCTGTCACGGCCGGCATCGACCGTGCTGCTGGTGAGGCCGTGGTGATCATCGACGCTGACCTGCAGGACCCGCCCGAACTGATTCCACTGCTGTACCAGAAAATGAATGCAGGCTTTGAGGTGGTGTATGCCAAGCGGCGCTCGCGCCGGGGCGAAAGTGCCGCCAAGAAGCTCACAGCGCGGCTGTTTTACCGGCTGTTGGCTAACATTACCCAAATCTCTATTCCGGTCGATACTGGCGACTTTCGTATCATCTCGCGCAAGGTGGTGGAAGGGCTGCGGCAAATGCCGGAACAGAACAAGTTCATCCGCGGGCAGATTTCCTGGATTGGCTACCGCCAAACTTTTATCGAGTATGACCGCGCCGAGCGGGTAGGGGGTGAAACGGGGTATACCTACCGCAAGATGATTCGCTTGGCACTGGATGGCATCACAGCCTTTTCTGATGTGCCACTCAAGATTGCCACTATAAGTGGGTTTATCGTGTCGGGTATCGCCTTCCTGGTAGCCATTTATACCTTGTATTCGCGGTTCATTAGCCACGATTACGAGCCTGGCTGGCCTTCACTTATGCTGAGTATCCTGTTTATGGGTGGGGTGCAACTCATCTCGATTGGCATTATTGGTGAATACCTGGCCCGGCTTTCGGCTAACGTACGCCAGCGGCCGCTGTACCTGATTTCTGATACCAACATTACTGCCGAGCCGCAACCAAGCCGCTAGATCCAGTTCCTGACGCGTGTTATGTTCTTTGCAAAAAATACCTTTGGTGAACTGGCCAACGCAGAATCAAGCCTGCTACGACACTTTCGTACAGGAGTTAATTAGAAATAACTTAGTAGCTGTTTGAGTTAGCGAAAAAATCACCTTTGCACGTCCTGCTCTATCTGGCGGCCGCTGGTTGGAGCAGGACCATTTTTGTGTACTCAAACAGCTTCTTGGAAACGAGTAACCGTAGCTAAAAAATAACTTTATTGGCTCGAAAGGGCATAATACGCGTAAAACACCCGTAGCCAAAAGCTCATCAGACGCCCATGCAGCCGAAGCATTCTGCGTATAGTAATAACACAGTCGAGCTGTTTAAATGCTCTCATCCGTAACCGGATAAAGGAATATGTCCTGCTGAGCTTAGGCACCCTTACTTAATTGATTAGGGCTGTATTTGAGTCCGTGTTCCGATCGCTCCGGGTATACCAACCCAGAAACGGCTCTGTTCTACTGCTGCGCGTAAGATGTTTCGGCTGCACAGACGCGCGATGATCAGAACCGCCCTATATTGCTTAGCTATTTATGGTTGACCAATTAGGAAAGTGGCTCTCTATGGGGCCGGGTTACCCATCGTGATCTAGGGCGTACTCTCCGTCAAGATATAGCGTAATGATTAGGAATGAGTCAGGTGAGCATGTGAGCATGTGAAACACAGAAAATTGTCGAGGACGCCGTACCTTGCTACCGTTTGCCCCAAGGTGATTTTTAAATTATGGCCGTCGATGGCAATTTTAACGCGGTTGCAGTGGCTGGTTCGGCCTTTGCTGAGCGAACAGGAACGCCGAATCGGCTCACAGCAACGATGGCGCAGCTTGCCATTGAGAACTCTGACCACCTGCGTGCCCGTCTTGCCGACGCAGTGGGCCGCAGTTGGCAACACCTGCGGATAGGCCCGCCAGGCGTCGGTGAGGTAGCACGTGTGATGGTAGCGACGGGGCAAGGTGTTCCAGCGCCGCGTCAGCATCGCGGTGCCCCGGTTGCCCAAGACCTGAGCCACGATGCGCCGGCTTGTCCGTTCAGCAGCCAACCAGTGCCACCCCTGGTGTTGCGTCCGGCCTACAGACGTCCACGCTTCATTAACCTACATAAGTTACAGCGCTTCCCAGCATTGGCGTTGTGCTTTTCTCGGCCGCCGCAGCGAGCTGCGTTCCAACAGCAAGCGGTCAGGCTGGGCGTATTGCCGTGCTATTTCCACGGCCGCCGGCTGGAAGTAGCCTTGGTGGGCCAAGCACTTAGCCCGTCCACCGTTGTATCCGTTGCGCCGAATCTATTCATTGGCGCAATTCATGGCTGCGTGTAAACCATGCCCCAAGCTACACCGCACACCTTAAAATTAACCCGCCACCAGACTTTTTACCTCCGATCTACTTCGCAACTTAGGTTACTTATGAAAATATCCGTCGTCGTCCCGGCCTATAACGAAGAAGAAAACCTTCCAGAGGTCGCTGCCCGCATAAAGGAGAACCTAACTGGCCGGTACGAACGTGAGTTGATATTTGTCGACGATGGCTCGCGGGATGATACAGGTCGGGTATTGCGCGAGATGCGAGAACAGGATGAAGAAATTCATTACGTCCTACTATCACGCAATTTCGGCCATCAGAGCGCCCTGCGGGCAGGGCTTGATTATGCCAGCGGCGACTGCATCATTTCGCTTGATGCTGACTTACAACACCCACCACGCCTTATTCCTGAACTATTAGGCCATTGGCTGGCAGGCTTTGACATCGTATACACACAGCGGCGCGACGACGAAAAGCTGCCGTGGCTAAAACGCCGGACCTCGGCCGCGTTTTACAAGCTGATGAACACGCTGTCGAGTGTAAATTTTGAGCCTGGTACGGCTGACTACCGCCTCATTGACAGGCGCGTAGCCGATGTGGTACGGGCCAGCCCCGATGTGGAACTGTTTCTGCGCGGCTTCATTCATTGGGTAGGCTTCCGGCAAAAAAGGGTGGAATACACGCCCGAGCCGCGTTTCCGCGGCACCACCAAATACACGCTAGGCAAGATGGTCCAGTTGGCCTTGAGCGGCATCACCTCCTTCAGCGTCCGGCCGCTGCACTTTGCTACGTTGGCTGGTGCGATAGTCTCGGTGCTAGCCTTTGCCTACGCGCTGTATGCGCTGTACGTCACGTTTTTCACTACTCGGGCCGTGGTGGGCTGGTCGTCTGTGCTGGTAAGTGTGCTATTCATTGGCGGCATTCAGTTGTTAGTACTGGGTATTATGGGCGAATACTTGGGCCGGCTATTTATGCAGTCCAAACAGCGGCCGCCTTACCTGGTACGCGAAACCGATGACGGCCTGCCGCGGCCTCCCGCTCCATTGTAACGCTAAACCGGTGCGAAAACGAAGCCTGCGGGCACGCCTTATGCGTAAGTTGCCAATTCATGGTTTGATGAAATATCCTTTTTATCATGCCTTGAAAACCACATGCTTTCGCCCGATGCGGCTCCAACCGGTTGGTGGTAGCACTGCTATTACTGGCGTATCTCGTTATCCTGCTGCCCCGGATGAAACCGTTGCGACCAGGCCCACCGAGTACCCGCTCACGTTAGCGGTGGCATTAAAACCTATTTCGAGCTGCTATTATGCGCAGCTCGAAATAGGCGTGCAGTTCATAGGCACGAACTGCCCCAATAGTGAGCCTTTCTGTATACCAACAGGCTCGCGTGCTACCGGCCTGGCTGCTCGAGGCTTGGGAAAGTGCATTTGAGCTGAAGCTGGGGCACTGTAGCCACGTAGTTCAACGTGGTAGGCACTGCCAGCCTCACTGCTGGTATTCCTGACAGCCGTTGTTGCCGCAGGAGCAAGCTGTTTGCTATGCTGTGTATCGGTATTGGCTGCCAAAGTTGAATTATTAGACATAATTAATCAATTGGTCTTCAAATCAGCTACTGGTAGCACGTGGCCCAGGGCGGCAAATCATGGGGTAGGTAGCGCCAAGTGCAGCCCGTGCGCACCAAGTAGCGCAAGGCGTTAAACAGCTTCCGCAGCGGGTATTGCCGCTGGCCTGCATCTTCCCGCACCAGCAACAGGTACGGCACTAAAAAGCCCCATTCCTCGTCGGTCACGTCGCTGGGGTAAGCGCGGCGGGTGATTTCCATACCCGCTAATTTCGCTCACAAGTCCATAACAACGTCTAGACCATTCCAGATATCAATGCTTGTGCCAGCGCTGGAAGGAGCGATCAGCCGCAAACTTGTCGTTGAGCAAAGGCGCATCAAAGGGTGTAGGAAAATTGAGCCAGCAGTGATGCAAAAACAACACGATAGCCATTAGAACTATACCATAAGCCGTAGCCTACGCCGCGGTGGGCCCTGCCAAGGACTTGCGGTTTGATGGAGCCAGTTTCCGTTCTTTGGCTTATGCTCCATATCCAGAACTACGTCAACGGCTACCTCATTCCGCCCCAGTCGGGCCGCTACCTCGATAACATGGAACCCGCCACCGGTCAGGTGTACGGGCAGATTCCCGACTCCGGCCCTGCCGACGTAGCCGCCGCCGTAGCGGCGGCCGAAGCCGCCCTGCCGGCCTGGCGCGCCCTGCCGGCCGAGGAACGAGGCCGCCTGCTAGTTAAGATCGCGGACCTGATTGATGCCAAGTTGGAACGTCTGGCTCAGGCCGAAAGCCAGGACAATGGCAAGCCCCTGAGCCTGGCGCGGGTAATGGACATCCCCCGGGCGGCATCTAACTTTCATTTTTTTGGCACCGCCGCCGAGCATTTTGCGACCGAGGCGCACCTGCAGGAGGGCATAGCCCTGAACTACACCGTGCGCCATCCCATTGGCGTAGTGGGGTGCATTTCGCCCTGGAACCTGCCGCTGTACCTCTTCACCTGGAAAATCGCGCCGGCCCTGGCCGTGGGCTGCTGCGTGGTGGCCAAACCCTCGGAAATCACTCCGGCCACGGCTTTCATGCTGAGTGAGCTCTGCATCGAGGCAGGCTTGCCGCCCGGGGTGCTCAACATCATTCACGGCACGGGGCCGAGCTGCGGGCAAGCCATCGTCGAGCACCCCGGCATCAAGGCCATCAGCTTCACCGGGGGCACCACTACGGGGCGGCACCTGGCCCGAACGGCGGCCCCCCTGTTCAAGAAGCTGAGCCTGGAGCTGGGCGGCAAAAACCCCAACCTGATTTTTGCGGACTGTGATTTGGCAACTGCCGTGGCGACCAGCATCCGCAGCAGCTTCGCGAACCAAGGGCAGATTTGTCTGTGCGGCTCCCGCATATTCATTGAGCGACCCGTTTACGAGGCGTTCAAAGCCGAGTTCCTGCGGCAGCTTAAGGCCCAGGTAGTAGGCGACCCGCTCGAAGCGGCTACCACCCAAGGCGCCCTGGTGAGCCAGGCGCACCTGCAGAAAGTATTGGCCTACATCAAGCTGGCGCACGAGGAAGGGGGCCGGCTGCTGGCTGGTGGCCGGCGCGTCAGCGTACCGGGCCGTTGCGCCGATGGCTATTTCCTGGAGCCCACGGTTTTTGAAAACCTGCCCCCCAACTGCCGAACCAACCAGGAAGAAATCTTCGGCCCGGTCGTTACCCTTACCCCCTTCGATACCGAGGAAGAAGTCCTGGCCTGGGCCAACAGCACCGACTACGGCCTGTCGGCTACTATCTGGACGACCAACCTAACCCGGGCCCACCGTTTGGCGCAGTCGCTGCACAGCGGCATCGTGTGGGTGAACACCTGGCTGCACCGCGACCTGCGCACCCCCTTCGGCGGGATGAAAAACTCCGGTGTTGGCCGCGAGGGCGGACTGGAGGCTCTGCGATTTTTCACCGAAGCTCAGAACGTGTGCGTGAAGCTATGAGTCCCCCTTTGCTCTCCGCTCGTAAGGCAGCGGCCAAATGGCGAATGGGTATCAAGGCAGCTTTACGTCGCCATAACTTTCTGCCGACGGCACCTGGCAGCTGATGCTGCTCAGGCCCGGCCGGGTCACGGGCTCGCGGGTTTCAGTCAGCCCCGGGGCGCAACTCGTTGAGCGAGTATGGTTCGGCGGGCACTAATCAGGAGCCCGGCACTGAACGCAGCAGGTTAAGAATTTAACGATAAAATATATATTTCCCGCACCGGTCGTTATTGGCGGTTGACTGTGATGAAACTTCCACTAAAAACCTGAGGTGGGCGGGGGTGTAAGTTGGCCTATAACGTACCGAAAACGCATGAATTACTTGAAATCACGATCCCAACCCCGCGCTTCATCTTACCTTTGCGGGCTGAACCGCCCGCCCGCCCCGAATGCCCCACTCTACTGCTGATTACTACGCCCATCCCACGGCTATTCTCGACGAGGGCTGCCAGATAGGTTCCGGCAGCCGCATCTGGCACTTTTGCCACATCTGCGCGGGTGCCGACATTGGCGAGCAATGCAATCTGGGCCAGAATGTGTTCGTGGCCGACGGCGTGACCCTGGGACGTAACGTGAAGGTGCAGAACAACGTGAGCCTCTACGGCGGGGTCGTGTGCGAAGATGACGTTTTCCTGGGCCCTTCGGTGGTGTTCACCAACGTGAAAAACCCGCGCAGCGCCGTGCCTCGCAAGGGAGCCGGCCAATACCAACCCACTTACCTGGAGCAGGGCGTCACGGTGGGAGCCAATGCCACCATCGTGTGCGGCGTGCGGCTGGGCCGGTACGCTTTCGTGGGCGCCGGCAGCGTGGTAACGCACGATGTTCCGGCCTACGCCCTCGTATACGGCACACCCGCCCGCCCGCAGGGCTGGATGAGCGCCTACGGGCACCGCCTGGCCTTCGATGCCACCGGCCGGGCCACTTGCCCCGAAAGCGGCGAGACCTACGAGATTAGCCCGGATGGAAATTCGGTGCGGCCGATAGCGGGCGTGAATAACAAGTTGCCGAAAATCAGCAACTAGCAAAGCAACTAGTAACTAGCAATCAACAACTACAAGTGTACGACCAACTATTGCGTAAAGAGGCCACTCTGGCCGTTATTGGCCTCGGTTACGTAGGCTTGCCCATTGCCCTGGAATTTGCTAAGCAACTCAAGGTGATTGGCTTTGATATTAATGCGGGCCGCGTGGCCCAGATGAAGCGGGGCATCGACCCCAGCGGCGAGCTGGGAAAGAAGGACTTCGAAGGCTGCGACATCACCTTCACTGATTCGATAGAAGTGTTGCGCCAGGCCCAGTTCTACATCGTGGCCGTGCCTACCCCCATCGATGAGCACGCCCAGCCCGACCTCAAGCCCTTGCTCGGGGCCTCGGGCTCGGTGGGCAAAGTGCTGAAAAGAGGCGACTACGTGGTGTTTGAAAGCACCGTGTACCCGGGTTGCACCGAGGAAGACTGCATCCCGGTGATGGAACGCTTGTCGGGACTGAAGTTTCCGCACGATTTCAAGGTGGGCTATTCGCCCGAGCGCATCAACCCCGGCGATAAAGAGCATACCCTCACGCGCATCGTGAAAGTAGTAAGCGGCTGCGACGCCGAGTCGCTCGAGACCATCGCCAAAGTCTACGAGCTGGTGGTGACCGCGGGCGTGCACCGGGCCAGCAGCATCCGGGTGGCCGAGGCCGCCAAAATCATTGAAAACACCCAGCGCGACGTCAACATCGCCCTGATGAACGAGCTGTCGATGATTTTCGACCGCATGAACATCAACACGTACGAGGTGCTGGAAGCGGCCGGCACGAAGTGGAACTTCCTGAAGTTCTCGCCCGGCCTGGTGGGTGGGCACTGCATTGGCGTCGACCCTTACTACCTTACTTACAAGGCGAAGGAGCTTGGCTACGACGCCAAAGTCATCCTTTCGGGCCGCACCACCAACGACAACATGGGGGCCTACATTGCTCGCAAAACGGTGCAGATGATGATCAAAAAGGGGAAGAACGTAGCCCAGAGCCGCGTGCTGGTGATGGGCGCGACGTTCAAGGAGAACGTAGAGGACATCCGCAATTCCAAAGTCGCCGACGTCATTCAGGAGCTGAAAAACTTTTCGGTAAACGTCGACATTGTCGACCCACACGCCGACTCCGACGAGCTGCACCACGAATACGGCTTCCGCCTGACGCACAACGACGACGTACGAACCGATTACGACGCCGTTATCGTGGCCGTGAGCCACCAGCCCTACGCCGCGAAAGACGAGGCCTACTTTCAATCCATCACTTCCGACAACGCCGTCCTGGTCGACATCAAAGGCCTGTACCGGGGCAAAATGAAAGAGCTACACTACTGGAGCCTGTAAAAGCTTGGTTGTTGGTGCTTGGTGCATGGAGCCTAGTGCTTGGCTTCTAGTGAGCAGGTTATCTGGCCCCACCTTTAAAATACCAAGCACCAAGCACTAACAACCAAGCACCAAAAACTAAGAACTATGAAAAAGATTCTGGTTACCGGCGGGGCCGGCTACATTGGCTCCCACACCGTGGTTGAGCTTCACCAGGCGGGTTATCAGCCGATTATTGTGGATGACTTCAGCAATTCGCAGGAATCGGTACTGGCGGGCCTCGAGTCCATTCTGGGCATGGCCGTGCCCACGCACCGCATTGACTGCGCCGACGAGGCGGCCCTGCGCGGCGTGTTCGCGGCCGAGGGGGACATTGCCGGCGTTATTCATTTCGCCGCGTACAAAGCCGTGGGCGAATCGGTGCAGAAGCCGCTGGCTTATTTCCGCAACAATGTGGGGTCGTTGCTGACCCTGCTCGCCGTTATGCCCGAGTTTGGGGTCGAAAACCTGGTGTTCTCGTCTTCGTGCACCGTGTATGGCATCCCCGACGCCCTGCCCGTAACGGAGGCCACGCCCACTAAGCCGGCTTCTTCGCCCTACGGCCGCACCAAGCAAATGTGCGAAGACATCGTGCACGACGTGTCGGCCGCACCCAACAATACCTTGCGCACCATCCTGCTGCGCTACTTCAACCCCATCGGGGCTCACGAATCAGCCCGGATTGGCGAGCTACCCCTGGGCGTACCGAACAACCTGGTGCCATTCATCACCCAAACGGCGGCCGGCATTCGGGAGAAGCTGACCATCAACGGCAACGACTACGACACGGTGGACGGCACCAACGTTCGCGACTACATCCACGTCGTGGACCTGGCCAAGGCGCACATCACCGCCGTGCAGCGCCTGCTCGACCGCAAGGCCAGCGAAACGGTGGAAACCTTTAACGTGGGCACGGGCCAGGGGAACTCGGTGCTCGAAGTGGTGCACGCCTTCGAGCAAGCCAGCGGCCAGAAGCTGAACTACAGCATTGGCCCACGCCGCCCCGGCGACGTGCCCGCCATCTACGCCGATGCCACGAAGGCTGCGCAGGTGCTGGGTTTCAAAACGGAAACTTCTTTGGTTGACTCCCTGGCTAGCGCCTGGAAATGGCAGCAGACCCTTTGAATGTGAGAAATTTAGATGATGTGGAAATGTGAAGAGGAACCTGCTTCTGATTCACACTAATTTCCACATTTCTCACATCTCCCCATTTCTCACATTCTTTAAATATGAAAATCCTCATTACTGGCGGCGCCGGCTTTATCGGTTCCCACGTCGTCCGGCTGTTCGTGACGAAGTACCCGAACTACCAGATCATCAACCTCGACGCGCTGACCTACGCCGGCAACCTGGAAAACCTGCGCGACATTGAGGACGCGGCCAACTACCGCTTCATCAAGGGCGACATTGCCGACCAGCCCTTTGTTGACCTGCTGTTCGCCAACGAGGAGCCGGATGCCGTGATTCACCTCGCGGCCGAGTCGCACGTCGACCGCTCCATCACCGACCCGATGGCGTTCGTGAAAACCAACGTCATTGGCACCGTGAACCTGCTGAACGCGGCCCGTCACCTGTGGCAGCCCGGCGGCTACGAGGGCCACGTGTTCTACCACGTGAGCACCGACGAGGTGTACGGCTCGCTGGACTTCGGCCCCGAAATGTTTACCGAGGAAACCGCTTACGACCCCCGCTCTCCGTATTCAGCTTCCAAAGCCAGCTCCGACCACTTCGTGCGGGCCTGGCACCACACCTACGGCCTGCCCATCAAGCTGAGCAACTGCTCGAACAACTACGGCCCCAACCACTTCCCCGAAAAGCTGATTCCGCTGGCCATTCACCGGCTGCGGACCGGGCAGCCCGTACCGGTGTACGGCAAAGGCGAAAACGTGCGCGACTGGCTGTTCGTGAAAGACCACGCCACAGCCATCGACGCAGTATTCCACCGGGGCAAAAACGGCGATACCTACAACATTGGCGGCGTAAACGAGTGGCAGAACCTCAAGCTGATTGAGCTGCTCTGTGACGTGGTGGACGAAAAAACCGGCCAGGCCCAAGGCACTTCCCGCCGGCTCATCAAGTTCGTGACCGACCGCGCCGGCCACGACATGCGCTACGCCATCGACTCCTCCAAAATCATGAACGAGCTGGGCTGGAAGCCGAGCGTGACCTTCGAGCAGGGCCTGGCCCAGACCGTGGACTGGTACCTCGCCAACGAGGAGTGGCTGAATAGCGTGACCAGCGGCGCCTACCAGGAATACAACCAGAAGCAATACAGTAACCGATAATGTGACAATGGGGAAATGTGAAGATGGGTGCTGTTTGGCGCTAGAGTATTTTCACATTTCTCCCATTGTCACATTTTACCACATTCATCATCGTGTACGAGATTCCCTTCCACGAGCAGCCACTCGACAACCTTACCTTTCTCGTGACCGGCGGCGCGGGCTTTATTGGCTCAAACATCGTGGAGTATCTGCTGAAGTACGGCGTTAAAAAGGTGCGTACCCTGGACAATTATTCCAATGGGTTCCACAAAAACCTGGCGCTGTTTGCCGGCAACCCCGCCCTCGAAATCATGGAGGGTGACATTCGGGAGGCTGCCGTTTGCGCCGCGGCCTGCGCGGGCGTCGACGTAGTGCTGCACGAGGCAGCCCTCGGCTCGGTACCGCGCTCCATTAAAGACCCCGTGCTAACCAACGACGTGAACGTGGGCGGCTTCGTGCAAATGCTCGTCGCGGCCAAAGACGCCGGCGTGCGGCGCTTCGTGTACGCGGCCAGCAGCAGCACCTACGGCGACCACCCCGGCCTGCCCAAAGTGGAAGACCGGATCGGCAAGCCGCTTTCGCCCTACGCCGTCACCAAGTACGCCAATGAGCTGTACGCCGACGTGTTCGGCCGCACTTATGGGCTGGAAATCATCGGCTTGCGCTATTTCAACATCTTCGGCCCGCGCCAGGACCCGGGCGGGGCCTACGCGGCCGTGATTCCGCTGTTCATCGACGCCATCCTGCAAAACACACCGCCCACGCTCAACGGCGACGGCGGCCAGACCCGCGATTTTACCTTCGTCGAGAACTGCGTGCAGGCCAACATTCGCGCCGCCCTGGTGCAACGGCCGGAGGCCCTGCACCAGGTGTACAATATTGCCGTAGGCGACCGCACCTCCCTGGTGGAGATGTACGACATCCTGCGCGAAGAAGCCGGCTCGAGCTTAGCCCCCAAATTTGGCCCCGAGCGGGCCGGTGACATCCGCGACTCCCTGGCCGACATTTCCAAGGCCAAGACCCTGTTGGGTTACGAACCGCAGGTGCGCATCCGGGAAGGGCTCCGCCAGACCCTGGAGTGGTTCCGGGCCAATCAGGAATTTATTGCGGAACGTAACTAAGAGCCCATCCGGAAAATAAGCGGTACATCCTGCCCTATCTGGCGTCCGCTGGTCGAAGCATCTCTACTACGAGAGTGATTCATTCGATTAGCTCTACTCTTTGAACATACTCTCGAAGTCAAGATGCTGCAGCTTCGCGAATGCCAGAGGAGCATGCGGTTCTTTTTTCAAGGACAGCTATTTTTCGAACAGGCTCTCATAGTCGGAAAAAGACATCAACATCCATTCAAACTAAGCTAACATGGGAACCTGGGGCAGCGGTAATTTTGATAGCGATGACGCGCTTGACTACTTGAGCGACATTGCCAACCCTCTGGTGGAAAAGCTAATGGAGGTGGTAGAAAACCCGGAGTTGGCTGATGCCGACGAGGAAAGCAACCACTGTATGGCCGCAGTAGAAATCCTAACCATGCTGAGCCAATACTACAGTGATACGCGACTTAATCCGCAATTCGTCGCCGATTGCCGACGCACGGTGCTGACCCAATGGGATGAGACCATTGATGAGCTGGATCCTGATCCAGACTATAAAGTAGCGCGGCGCCAGGTTATGGAGCAGTCATTCGACAAGTTGCTGGCAGTTGTGAAACACTGGCAGTAGCTGCGAGCGGCCCTAAACCAATTCCTCTAATCTCCACTTCTCCTCACTCATTCCCCTCAAAAATGAAAGGTATTATCCTCGCCGGTGGCTCCGGCACTCGCTTGCACCCACTCACGCTGGCCGTCAGCAAGCAGCTTATGCCGGTGTATGATAAGCCCATGATTTACTACCCATTATCGATACTGCTGATGGCGGGCATTCGGGAAGTGTTGATCATCACGACGCCCCACGACCAGGCGCAGTTTCAGAAATTACTCGGCGACGGCAAAAGCCTCGGCTGCGACTTTCAGTACGCCGTGCAGGAAGTTCCCAACGGCCTGGCGCAAGCCTTCGTCATTGGGGCCGATTTTATTGGTGATGATAAAGTTGCCCTGGTACTCGGCGACAACATCTTCTACGGCGAGGGCCTGGAAGAATTGCTGAAAGCCAACAGCGACCCCACCGGCGGCGTCGTATTTGCCTACCACGTACAAGACCCCGAGCGCTACGGCGTGGTCGAGTTCGATGCTGATCGAAAAGCCCTTAGCATTGAGGAAAAGCCGGCCCAGCCCAAGAGCAACTACGCCGTGCCCGGCTTGTATTTCTACGACAACGACGTCATCGAAATCGCCCGCAACCTGAAGCCCAGCCCCCGCGGCGAATACGAGATAACCGACGTGAACCGCGAGTACCTGCAACGCGGTACGCTCAAGGTCGGCATCCTCGGCCGCGGCACGGCCTGGCTTGACACCGGCACCTTCGAAAGCCTCATGCAAGCCGGCGAGTTTGTGCGCGTAATCGAGCAGCGCCAAGGCCTGAAGGTGGGGGCCATTGAGGAAATAGCGTACCGCCAGGGGTTTATCACGGCCGACGAACTTCGCGCTATCGCCACACCCCTACGCAAGAGCGGCTATGGCGACTACCTGCTGCACCTGCCCGAGCAGTTGGTTATGGGGGAGTAAACTCAGCGAACCGCTAGCATGGGCCAATGACCCGCCGTTCATATGGGCCTGGAGGCGCCACTTGAACGGCGGGTCATTGCTAAATGAGCTTACTCGTCCAAGTACTCATGCACGAACTTGATGGCCATGCTGCCCTCCCCCACCGCTGAAGCTACCCGCGCCATGGCCCCGGCCCGGCTGTCGCCGGCCGCGAAGATGCCGGGCACGCAGGTTTCGAGCAAATACGGCTCGCGGTCTTGCTTCCAAACTGTAGCGTAGCGTGGGTCCGCCACGAGGTCGCGGCCGGTGAGTAGGTAGCCCTTGCTGTCGCAGATAACCTGGTTGCAAATCCACTCGGTGCTGGGCTTGGCCCCGATGAACACGAACAAGGCCCGGGCCGGCCGTTTTTCCACCGTGCCGTTGCGGTCGATTATCACGGCTTCGAGGCGGTCTTGCCCGCACACTTCCTTGATTTGAGAAAAAGGCAGCAACTCGATGTTAGGCGTGGTCCGAATTTGCTCGATGAGATAAGCCGACATGCTGGCCGCCAGGTTGGCCCCGCGAATTACGATGAACACCCGGCGGGCGTACGTGGCCAGGTACATGGCCGCCTGCCCGGCCGAGTTGCCCCCGCCCACGATGTACACGTCCTGCTCGTCGCAGCTGCGGGCCTCGGTGCGGGCAGCCCCGTAATATACGCCGGCCCCGCTGAGGCGGTCCATGCCCGGCACGTCGAGGGTTCGATAGCTCACGCCGGTAGTAAGCACCACGGCCTTGGTGCTGATTTTGCTGCCATCGCCGAGCGTGAGAACCTTGTAGCCGTCTTGTACGCAGAGCTCGGTTACTTCCTGGGGAGCCAGAAATTCGGCCCCGAGGCGCACCGCCTGCGACCAGGCGCGGAAGGCCAGGTCGGCGCCACTCAGGCCGGTGGGGAAGCCCAGGTAATTCTCGATGCGGGAACTGGTACCCGCCTGCCCCCCGGGGGTCTGCCGCTCGATGATGAGGGTTTTGAGTCCTTCGCTGGCGCCGTACACGGCCGCGGCCAGCCCGCTGGGCCCGGCGCCAATTACCACCACGTCATACATTTCCTGGAGGGGCCGGGTGGTGATGCCCAGGTGCTGGGCCAGGGCGGCTTTGGTAGGGTTGGCCACGGCACTGCCGTCCGCAGTGATTACCAGCGGCAAGTCGCTCGCGCTGAATCCTTTCATTTTTACCATTGTTTGGGCTTCGGTGCTGGTTTCGAAGTCCAGCCACTGGTAGCCGACCAGGTAGCCGCTCAGGAAATCCTTTAGCTCGTGCGAAAGCGGCGACCACTGAAACCCGATGAGACGCACGCCCCTGAACTTGGGCTTGTGGGCCATCTGCCAGGCCGTGAGTAAGTCGTGCAGCGTGGGATAAAGCAAGTTTTCGGGCGGGTCCCACGGCTTCATGAGGTAGTGGTCGAGCCGGGCCGAGTTGATAGCCCGCACGGCGGCTTCGGTATCGGCGTAGGCGGTGAGCAGCACCCGCTTGGCATCGGGAAAGAGCTCGCGGGCCGCGGTAAGCAATTCTACGCCCTCTAATTCCGGCATGCGCTGATCGGCCACAATCAAGGCCAGGGCCTCTTCCTTGCTTCTTAGCTCCTGAATGGTCGCCAGCGCCTCCGGCCCGGAGCTCGCGCGCACAATGCGGTAGTCCTGGCTGAACTCCTGGCGCAGGTCGCGCACAATGGCCGCCAGCACCTGGGAGTCGTCGTCGACGGCGAGGATGATAGGCTTTTTTGCAGTCATGGGAAAGAATATTGAGCAGGAAACGCCTGCCTGAGCCAAGAAGAGAACCCTTACACCGCCCCAGGTATAAGCGGGGATTGGTCCATCGAATACCCCAAACGACCTCCTCAACTACATTCGGGCGGGGTGAATGGGCGGAGGCTGGATACTCGGTCTTGACAGGGTGGGAACGACCAAATTTAAGCCTGCGGCGTAACAATGGGCAGCCAGGCACAAAATTCGGTGCGGCCTGGCACGGAGCTTACCTCCAGCCGCCCGTTGTGCTGCTTGATGATGCGTTGGGCAATGTCGAGCCCCAGGCGGAGCCCGCGCCTGCTTGCTTGGTGGTATAAAAGGGTTCAAAGATGTGCGGCAGCACCTCGGCCGGGATGCCCGCGCCATTATCAATCAGGAACACCCGCACCCAATCTCCCTCCAGGCGGGTGCGCAAGGTCAGCTCGCCACCCTGGGCGGGCAGGGCATCGATGGCGTTGTCGAGCAGGTTAGTCCACACTTGGTTGAGGCTGCTTACCTGGCCCCGAATCCGGGGCAGGTCGGGGGCATAGTCGCGCACGAGGCGGACGTTTTTCGGGCGTAGCTGAAAGCTCAGCATGTTGAGGGTGCTGTCGAGGCCCGTGGCCACGTCCAGCAGGTCGAAGCTGCTGTCGCGATCCATGTGGGAGTATGTTTTCACGTCGGCCACCAGCTTGCTGATGCGGCTGCCCGCCTCCTGCACCTCGCGGATGAGCTGAAGCGTAGTCTGCTGGCACTCGAGCCAGGCAAAGGCCGCGGGGCGGGCCGCGGGGGGCAGAACCTCGGCGGCAGTCGCCAGCACTTTTTCGGTCAGGCCCGTTTCCAGCAGGCCCGGCGCCAAGCGGAAACTATCGGCTACGCCTTGCGCGCTCAGCCAGTCGGCGAGCTCTTCCTCCCGCTCGGCCTGCTCCAGGGGCGATAGCTGGACGGCCCCGCCGGTCTGGGCGAGGGGTACGGCCCGGGTGGCGAAGGCACCCAAAGCCTCCGGATTGGGGCATTGCGCCAGCAGTTCCTGCAACAACTGCGGCTTGGTGGCGGCACGCTCGGCCAGGGCCTGGGCGGCCCGGGCAATGGCCGCGGCCGGGTTGTTGAGCTCGTGGGCCAGGCCCGCCGCAAGCTTGCCCAGGGCGCGGAGCTTGTCGTCGCGCTCCTGGCTGCGCACCTCGTCCCGGGCCCGGTCGCTCATCAAGCCCACCAACCGCTGCACGAGGTCGGGGCTAACCTGCTCGAGCTCCGGAAAAAGGTTGCGGTGCAGCAGGTAAAGCACCGTGGAGCCCACGGCCACGCCGAAGCCGCTAATTACCTGCAGCCGGGAATACGGCAGCACGCCGGTAATTTGCCCCTTTTCGGCCCGGAACCGGGGCTCCCGCCCACCCTTCTGCACGGAGTAGAATTGCAGGCCGCCCTGCAGGATAGCCATTAGGTATTGGGCGGGGTCGCCGGGCTGCACCACGGTGCTGCCGTCGGGAAATTCGCGCCGCTCGCCGTGGGCTACTAACCAGGCCAGCGTGGCCGGGGGCAGGTCGGCAAAGGCGGTGATGGTGCCTAGCTCACCAACAGTCGAAAGGATGTGTTCGGACATGGCGACACAACCCAGCAAAGGGCAAAAAGTTGAGCAGCAACCCGCCTCGTTGAGCCGTATCTTGCCGCCCGTTGGCAGACGGCCCGACTCCAGGAATACTTTATGAATAGAATACTTTTGCCTGCGGCCCCGGGCTTCTGGGGCAACTGGCTCCGCACTGCTGCCGTGGGGGTGGCGTGCTTGGCGGGGGGCTCCCCGGCCCTGGCGCAACGGTCGGCACGGGCGGCTACGCACACCGATTCGGTGCGGGCGGCCCGCGACGGCAAGCCCAAGTACTTCCCCGCGCAGTTCACTTTCGCCAGTGGCAAGCAGGTTCGAGGCTATGTTGAGGACTACAGCACTTGCCTGGTCAACCAGGTAGAATGCTACGAAGTGCCGCCCGACCAATTGCCGCCACCCAAGATCAAAGCCATCAGCATCGAGCGGCTACAAAGCATGAGCGTGGATGGGCACACCTTGGAAGCGCTATACATGCGGGACAAGCCCTTAAAAATCCTGGCGGAGAACCTGGGCGGCCCGGGACCCATGCAGATTTTCGGCTACGCCAAAACCAAGAACGACATGCTGCTGCCCATTCCCTTAGCAGTTCCTGTGTGGGTTTCTACCGGCACGCACGAGAAATATTACTGGTATGTGCGCCTGGCCGGCGGCGAGCTGCAGGAAATACCCCGGGCCCAAAAAGACTTTATAAAGTTTATGAGCAAGCTGTGTCAGCAGGCGCCGACGCTGGTAGCCGAGCTGCAACGCTCGCCCAATAAGGCCGCGGGCGAACGCCACCCCCGCTACCAGGTCGAGAACGCCCCCGAATTGGTGAGGCAGTACAATACACTGGTGGCCCAACCGTAAGCCCTGCCACTAAAAGGAAAGACCACCCAGTAAGCCGACTGGATTTCAACTGGAAGGCTATTTTACCGGCACTTTTTGGGAGTCTAAAGCCTTATTATATCCTGGCTTATCCTACTCAACAGCTCCCTTTATGGCGAAAGCAAGAACCGTATTTTTCTGTCAGTCCTGCGGCGCCCAGTCGGCCAAGTGGATTGGTCGCTGCCCGGCCTGCGGCGAGTGGAATACCTACGTCGAAGAAGTTATTCAAAAAGAAACGGCCGCCACCTCCACCGGCCAGTGGAAGCCGGCCAGCACCGTGCCGGGCGGCAACCTCACCAAGGCCGCGAAGTCGGTGCCCTTAGGCGATATTCTGGTCGAAGATGAGCCCCGCATCATCACCCCCGACGGCGAGCTGAACCGCGTGCTCGGCGGGGGGCTGGTGCCCGGGTCGCTGGTGCTGATTGGGGGCGAGCCCGGCATCGGCAAAAGCACCCTCATGCTGCAGATTGCGCTCAGCCTGCGCCAGCTGCGGGTGTTGTACGTGAGCGGCGAGGAAAGCGAGGCCCAGATCAAGATGCGCGCCGAGCGCCTGGCCGACGGCCAGCACCCCGGCTGCTATATCTTAACGGAGACGAACACCCAAAACATCTTCCGGCAGGTCGATCAGGTGCAACCCAACATCCTGGTTATCGATTCTATCCAGACCATGCACTCCACCCTGGTGGAGAGCGGCGCCGGCAGCGTCAGCCAGGTTCGCGAGTGCACCGCCGAGTTCCTGAAGTTTGCCAAGGAAACCAGCACCCCAGTGCTGCTCATCGGCCACATTACCAAGGATGGCAGTATTGCTGGCCCCAAAATTCTCGAGCACATGGTCGATACCGTGCTGCAGTTTGAGGGCGACCGGCACCTGAGCTATCGCATCCTGCGCACGACCAAGAACCGCTTTGGCAGCACCTCCGAGCTGGGCATCTACGAAATGCAGGGCGACGGCCTGCGCCAGGTGAGCAACCCATCCGAGATCCTGCTCTCGCAGCGCGCCGAAAGCCTGAGCGGTATGGCCATCGGGGCCACCCTGGAGGGCAACCGCCCTCTACTGGTGGAAGTGCAGGCCCTCGTAACCCCGGCCACCTACGGCACGCCGCAGCGCAGCAGCACGGGCTTCGACAGCAAACGCCTGCAGATGCTGCTGGCCGTGCTGGAGAAGCGCGCCGGCCTGCGCCTGGGCCAGCACGATGTATTTTTAAATATTGCCGGCGGCCTGCGCCTCGACGACCCCGCCCTCGACATGGCTGTGTGCGCCGCGGTAGTCTCCTCGCTCAACGACTTACCGATTCCCGGCAACGTGTGCCTGGCGGCCGAAGTTGGACTGAGCGGCGAAATTCGGGCGGTATCGCGCCTCGACCAGCGCCTGGCCGAGGCAGAAAAGCTCGGCTTTCGCGAAATGTACGTTTCTCATTTCAACGGTAAAGGCTTGGACCTGGCCCGGTTCGGCTTGAAAGTACAAGCCGTTAGCCGCCTCGATGAAGTGCTTAACGGCCTGTTTGGCTGATAGAAAAGATCCGGTATCTAGTCTCGACAGTGAGCCGGGCCCCTGGTCGAAGGAGCGACTTGCGAAAAAATAAAAAAGATCAAGTGGCTTAGTTTTGGATTTTATAAATCAAAATGCCGTATCTTCGGATCGCTGATATGCTTTTACCGCGAATCGATAGGGAAAGGCACAATTGGTAATAAGGATTATTATGTCGATTTTTGATGGGCGATGAGGGTCGTCCGCAGTTAGCCTCTTTTATGATGTCATCTTTATCTACTCACGCGCGTCGTTTACTGAGTACGACGTTATTGATGGTCCCCCTGCTGAGCTATGGGCAACCTAAGCCGGCGGCAGGCAAAACGGGCTCCGTAGTCAGAACGGCTCCCGTAATAGTCGGCAATGCGATTCTGAGCGGCCGGGTGAACGGCGTTACGGCCGATTCGATAGCCGTTTCGATACGGGATAACCCGCTCGACGCCAAAGACAAGCTGGTTCGCGTGAGGCTGAACTTTAAGGGTGAGTTCAAGTTAGTGGTGCCCTTGGCCGGCCCGACCAAAGCCGACCTAGTGTACGGCGACGACGTGGCTCCGCTCTATCTGGACCCGGGCACCGACATGGATGTCCGCTTCAAGGGCAGCGACATGTCAGGCTCGTTGAAGTTCAAGGCCAATGATGTGCCTACGGGGCTAAGCACCAAGCTGCGCAATGGGTCCAACCTCACCGAGTCGCAGATTCACCGGCTGCAGGCGGCTAATGCGAACAACTATCTAGTGGAAGCCGACGAGCAATTTGTTGAAAACGATGGCTTCCAGGTGCTGCCCGATAACATCCAGCTCTACGAGGCACCATTTCTGTCCTTCCTGGAGTACCGCCGCAAGCACCAGCTTTTCTTCCTGGATGACCACGCGGCGAAGCAATCCTTCACCCAGGAATTTTACAATTACGCGCTGGCGGAGGTAACGTACTCCTACGCCAACGACCGCCTGATGTTCCAGGACCTGCGGGAGCAAGTAGTAAATACCGAAGGGCGCCTGAAGATGGGCCCTACTTACTACAGCTTTCTGGAAGACCCCGGCCTGCTCAACAATCCCAACGCCATTCAGAGCGAGATGTACCACGAATTCTTGCTCAACTACGTGCACTTTGCCGTGGCGCAAGACAAGCACCAGCGGTCCGACCCGGACTTTTACCCGGCCTCGTATGCCTTAGCCAGCAAGAAGTTTACCGGCACTACCCGGGTCATTATCCTGGGGCGCATTTTGCAGGAGTCGTTCCGCTTTGGGCACGTGAAGCAGTCGGCGGCTATGCTGGCTGATTTCCAGAACTACGACGCCAAAGGCCAGTATTACCCTACGCTGCAGGACGATTTCAACCGGCACAAGGAGTTTGCCATTGGCTCGCCCGCACCCGATTTCAAATTGGCCACCGCAACGGGCGACACCGTGCGCCTGCGCGATTTCCAGGGCAAGCTGGTGTACATCAACTTCTGGCGAACCACCAATGGCTTGTGCCTGCGCGACCTGGCCTACGCTCAGGAGTTGATTCGCAAGTTTGAGGGCAAGAACATTGCCTTCGTCAACATTGCCCTGGATGAGAATGAGCAGGCCTGGCGGCAGCTCGTAACCGTGAAGAAGCTTCCCGGCGTGCAAGCGCGGATAGCGGGGGGCGGCCTGCGGTCGGCGGTGGCGCATGCGTACGCCTTGCAGGATGTGCCGACCTATTTCCTGGTTGGGGAAGACGGGACCTTCGTCAACACCAAGCCCAAGCGCCTGAGCAGCCGGGCGGCCATCGACGAAATAAACCAGTCGTTTGGCAAAGCCAGCACTTATACCAGCGCCATCGAATTTTCGGGCAAGAAATAGAGCCCGCGGCGGCATAGCCTAAGTAGCGCGAACTTTGCGGTTCACGTCCCCGCCGTAGCCCGGCGCCATCCAGGGACGCGGACCGCAAAGTTCGCGCTACTGCTTTCTCCCTCCTATGTCTCTGCTCGCCGACGGCCTCAACGTTTTATCAAAAGCCACGCCGCTCCGCGTCTGGAACGCCGCCCAAATCGTAGGCTCCTACCTGCTGAGCAAGCTCACCGGTAAAGCCCGGCACTGGGGCCTGCCGCTGGCCCTGAGCTTTGAGCCCACTACCAGTTGCAACTTGCGCTGCCCTGAGTGCCCCAGCGGCCTGCGCTCGTTCACCCGGCCCACGGGCATGCTGCCGGAAGCATTATTTAAGCAGACGATTGACGAGGTGGCCAGCCGCCTGTGGTACTTGATTTTTTATTTCCAGGGCGAGCCCTACTTGCACCCGCAGTTTCTGGACCTGGTACGCTACGCGGCCGACCAGGGAATTTATACCGCCACCAGCACCAACGCCCATTACCTGAGCGACCAGAACGCCCGGCGCACCGTGGAAAGTGGCCTCGACCGGCTGATCATTTCCCTCGACGGCACCACCCAGGAGGTATACCAGCAGTACCGTGTGGGGGGCCGGCTTGAGAAAGTGCTGGAAGGTACCCGCAACGTAGTCCGCTGGCGCAAGCAGCTGAAGTCCGGCACGCCCCGGATTATTTTCCAATTCCTGGTGGTGCGGCCCAACGAGCACCAGATTGACGACGCCCGGCAGCTCGCTGAAGCGCTGGGCGTAGACGACGTCTGGTTTAAAACAGCCCAGATTTACGACCACCAGCATGGCTCCCCGCTCATCCCCACCATCGATTACTATTCGCGCTACCAGCCCACTGGCAACGGCACCTGGAGCCTGAAAAATGCCCTGATAAACCACTGTTGGAAAATGTGGCATTCCTGCGTCATCACCTGGGATGGCCTGGTGGTGCCCTGCTGCTTCGACAAAGACGCCGAGTACCGCCAGGGCGACCTCAAAACGGCAACATTCCGCCAGGTCTGGCGCGGCCCCAAGTATCAGCAATTCCGAAGCAGCCTGCTTAGAGGCCGCAACCAGATCGAGATGTGCCGCAACTGCTCGGAAGGCACTAAAGTGTGGGGGTAGCTTAGCAGGATTGTCGGGCTGGAGTACCCTAGGCGGTCGTAGGCAGCTCCCGAGGTTCGCCCTATGAGTTGATACCCAGTGATCCGGCGGCGTGTGCCCTGGTTCACTGTAGCGGCGAGAGGTTCAGGCGACTACTCCAGGAACCAGCGAAGGCGCCTAAAACCCTGCTTGTATAAGTTCAGAAGAGCAGAACCCGCTTTAAGAAACTAAGAATAGGGACACAGCAGCCTTACTCCCGGCAAAATCCAGATCAAATGCCGGATAAATGCTTTTCTTTGCTAAAAAGCTGGTTATGATTAAAGCATTCGTAATCGCGCTGCTTTCTTGCTTTGCCGTGCCTGTTTCGGTACATGCTCAAGTAGCAGTGCGCTGTAAGCTACAGGGGCAACACTTGCATGGCTACGTGGATAAGGAAAATCGATTACTGATTTTTCTGAACGGCAGCAACGCCTTGATTAGCACGCTTGAGCTGGGAGAAGACGCATTGGTCCGGCTGGAGAATGGAGACAAAGACGTCTGGCGTTTTGAGGACGTCAATTTTGACGGTTATGAAGATGTGCTTTATCGAAGCAACAGTGGAAATGTGCAGCTGTTTGAGGATGTATATCTATACCGGCCCAAGACAAAATCTATGCTCCTACACGGGACGCTTAGTGCAATGCCGTGCTTCAGCGTAAATAAGGCCCAGCAACAGATCAGTAGTACCTGCAATCATTCCAGCGCTGCTGAAAACTGGACTGAAACGTACGTATGGAGCAATGGGGTGCTGATGAAAATCGCGCAAGAAGGCACCATGCCGGCAACTGAAAACGGGGATATGATTGTGGTGGAATATCGGAAGGTTAGGCGAAATGGAAAGTGGGTATATATTTACCGCAAGCGCATCGGCTAAACTTTAATATCCCTGTTAATCAGTTGCTTAATCACTTACGGACAGTTTGTCAATAAACTGTCCGTATTTTTTGTCGATGTAGAAAGCCGCCTAAAGCTCACGGACTTTACATCGAAAAGCCCTCTCCACGAATGCAGCAGAGCAGCTAAGGCCGCATGCCACAGAAGTTTAGTAAGTGGCTACACTCCGGCTTTTCCCAGCTACCTACTTGTGCCCCTTGGTTAGGTTTTTGCCCAAGTCTTCCACTTTAGTGAGAAATTCCAGGGCGTCGGAGTCGGCGTAAGTACCATAGGCCGAGGAAATGGTGCCACGTACGCCGTCGTTGGTTTCGATAGCGTAGAGAATGGACATATCATCGGGGTTACTTTCGCCCTCGAAGCGGTAGAAGTCTACAATGGTTACTTCGTCAGGTGCGTACGTCCGATTGGAGTCGTTGCCGATGGTGTGGAGGCGCCCATCCACAACGTTGAAGTCCTGGATGAAGCCGTCGGCTGACAGTTTTTTCTCAACATTTACTAGCGAGCGTTCTTCTTCTTTGTCCTGCATGGCGATGGGGTAATTAGAGGTAGTAAGCGGAGCAGCGGCTGCAAACGCAACCCGCTCCCGCTTGGGCTATACGCAGCCAAGGCGGGGGCGGGTTATCTGCGACAGCATAAAATATGGGCCGTAGCCCTGAGCCTATCGGCGGCCCGATTGGGCAGCCCGCGCCTCAATGGTGCGTTGCAGCTGGTCCACGTCCAAGGTTCCGCAGGCTCCACCGCAGCCCTTGGCGCAGCCGGCCGCCGTCTTGCTAAAGAAGGCCCGCCAGAAGATGCGCCCCACGTAAAAAGCTGCCACCACAAAGAGGACAGCAATCAGGCAATACTGGAGGTCGACAGCGGTAAGAGCGAGCAGAAGCATGACGGATAAACTGCGTTATGAAGGGAATAGTTTACTACGTACTGGCCATAAAAATAGCTCGCTGCACAACAGCGCAATATACTTCAGTGCATACCTGGCCATTATGCCGGGCATAGTCGAAGCAGCTCGCGGACGCAAGGAATTCAGCCGTTAGACCACCGACTGGTGGCTCAACGCAACGAGATGCTGGGGCAAGTTCTACACCCGCCAAAACTCCCTGATGGTCTCCTGTACTTCGACGTGTACGCGGCCGTTACTCGCTACCACCTCGCGCCCAAACAGGGGGTCCCCGTCTTCGAGGAATTGCGTGACCTGCCCGCCCGCTTCCCGCACCAGGAGAATGCCGGCGGCTACGTCGTAGGAATTCAGATTGAACTCAAAGTACGCTTCGCAGCGCCCAGCGGCCACGTAGGCCAGGTCTACGGCGGCCGAGCCCAGGCGCCGCACCCCGTGGCTGCGGCTCATGAACGCGCCCAGGAGCTGCAGGTAATCGGCCAGCTTGCCGAAATCTTTGTAAGGAAAGCCCGTTGCTATGAGGGAGCTGTTCAGGTCGGGGACGTCGGTGACGTGCAGGGGCTCGTCGTTGCAAAACGCCCCGCCGCCCCGCACGGCCCGGAAGCTCTCGTCGCGGTTTACCTCGTGCACCACGCCCACCACCAATTCGTGCCGGTGCAGGAGCGCCACGCTGATGGAGTACACCGGCAGGCCGTGAACGAAGTTCGTGGTACCATCGAGCGGGTCAATTATCCACGTGAACTCCTCGGTTTGGGAGTCCGGGCCCACCGTACCCTCCTCGGTGATGAAGCCGGCAGCGGGCAGCAGTTGGCGCAGGCCCGCCACGAGCCGACGCTCGGTTTCCTGGTCCACGTAGCTTACCAGGTCGTGGACGCCTTTGTGCTCGACCTTGCTACGGTCGAACCTAGTGGCTTCCTGGCGGATGAACTGGGCCGTGGTACGGCACAGCCCGGCAAGGTTAAGAGAGAGCTCGGTAAAATCAGGAAGCATCAGTAAGAAAATAAAACTAAATCAAGAGGCAACTGTGCAGCAACTCATCTTGCCGGGGCAGTCTGCCGGGCTTTGCGTAACGTCGGCTGATCAAGGTGGAAACGCTTATTAGCGTTTTGGTACCATTCAGGCGGCGGGCACCCGGGCTGGCAGGCGGCGGCGGCCTTGCCAGAAAGCGACCAGCAACAGCAGCACCGCCAGCCCTTGCGTGCCCCGGCCAATCAGCTCCCCGAAACGGGCATAAAACGTTACTTCCTTATTCAGGTGCACCGTGGCCCGGCTGGCCGTCGGCACCCAGGCCGGTTCTCGCTGAATAACTTCGCCCTTCTGGTTAATGAAGCCCGTGAAGCCCGTATTGGCCGAGCGGGCCAAGTCGCGGCGGGTTTCGATGCAGCGTAAGGCCCCGTACCTAAACAGCTGCCGGTAGCCGGGGGAATCGTGCCACCAGGCATCGTTGGTGATGACGCTCAGCAGCGTGGCCCCGCGGCGGGTGTATTCACCCACAAAATCACCGTAGATAGACTCATAGCAGATGACTGGGGCCACGCGCAGAGCCGGCGCGGGGGCCGGGGCGGGGTACACCGTACGCTCGGCCTGGCTGCCCACGCTGCCCACCGTTCCGCCAAGGTCGATGTGGGAAATGACGGAAGCCAGCAGGGGCGGAATTTTCTCTACTCCGGGCACGAGGCGCGACTTGTGATAGAAGGCAATCGGGGCCGTGGCATCAGCGAAATAAGCGCCCGTGTTGAAGACGTCGTAATAGCCCAGATCGTCGCGGTAGCGGGCGGTTTCGCTGGCCGCTTCCTGGTTGGGGTACGAGTCGATGGTGGTGATGCCCGTGAGCAAGGCCACCCCGGGGTGCTGGGCCAGCCACTGCCGGATGCGGCGGATTTTGGGGTTGCTCTCAATCGTGCTTTCCCAGTATGACTCCTCCAGGGCCGTCTCGGGCCAGAGCACCAGGCGCGTTTGCGAAGTGAGGTGCCGTTCCGAGAGGCTAAGCAAGCGGGTCAACTGCTCGTCGTAGGAAATGAATTTGGCGCCGCCCTCGAACTTTTCCACGTAGGGGTCGACGTTGGGCTGCACGACCACTACCTCGGTGCTGGGGCCTTTCTCCTGGTAAACCGCCCCCATGAGGTAGGATAGGAGTATGGGCAGGATGATGGCTAGGAGGGGAATTAAAAATTGAGAATTAAAAATTAAAAATGACTCGTCGGATGCAACGCGGCGTGTGCCGGTATCGGCATCGGGGCCGGCTGCGCTTTTAATTTTTAATTTTTCATTTTTAATTAAGACTCTAAATATCAGCAGGTTCATCGCCCACACCCACACCGACCCGCCTAGAAAGCCGGTGTACTCGTACCATTGCACCCACTGCGGGGCCGCCGCGAAGCCGTTGCCCAGCGTGAGCCAGGGCCAGGTTATGTCCCAGTGCAGGTGCAGCTGTTCGAAGGCAATCCAGAATACGGGCAGCGACAAGTAGCCGAGGCGGTTCCCGAGCCGCTTTTTGGTTTGCCTGAAGGCCATGAGGGGCAGGCACATGAGCAGGGCATTCAGCACCACGGCGGCGATGCCGGCCGCTAGCTCAGCGTAGCTCACCCACCAGGTAGTAAGCGCGTTCCAGAGCACCAGAAACAAGTACGTGCTGGCAAATACCCGACGTTTGCGAGCGCCGGCCAGCGTGAGCTGCCGCTCCATCACCAGGTACGGCACCCAGCCAATAAACAACAGCGGCACCAGCCAGGCCGTGGGGTGCGGAGCCCAGCCCCCCCACAGTAGCAGGGCGCCCAGCCCAGCCAGTACTACCGGGTGCTGGAGGAGGCTACTCCTCGCCGTCGAGGCCCTCGTCATCGGCGCGGTGGGTTCGGTCTTCGCGGCCGGGGCGGGGCTCGCGGGCGGGCGGGGCAGGATTTCCTTCGACGACAACGACAATTTCTCCTTTGATTGTGGGACGGGCCGCGAAGTCAGCTTCCAGGCTGGCCAGGGTACCGGTCACGGTTTCTTCAAATAATTTAGTCAGCTCGCGGCTAACCGAAGCCGGCCGGGCAGGGCCCAACACCTCGGCCAGTTGGCCCAGCGTTTTGACGATGCGGTGCGGAGACTCATAAAAAATCATGGTCCGGGTTTCCGAGGCCAGCTCGCGCAGGCGGGTTTGGCGACCTTTCTTCGCCGGCAGAAACCCCTCAAATGTGAATCGCTCGGCCCCGAATCCGGACTTGAGCAGGGCCGGCACGAAAGCCGTGGCCCCGGGCAGGCACTCCACGCCCAGGCCCCGGGCCAGGCACTCCCGCACCAACAGAAACCCCGGGTCGGAAATTCCGGGAGTGCCGGCATCCGAAATCAAGGCCATGGCTTCGCCGGCCGCCAGCCGGTCGAGTAAGCGCGGTACTTGCTGGTGTTCGTTGTGCAGGTGGTAAGAGAGGAGCGGCTTTTTCAGCCCCAGGTGCTGCATCAGGCGGCCGCTGGTGCGGGTATCCTCGCACAGCACCGTGCTCACCTCGCCCAGAATGCGGATGGCCCGCAGGGTGATGTCTTCCAGATTGCCAATGGGTGTGGGCACCAAGTAAAGGACCGTGTTAGGCATGGCGCAAAGGTAAACGCTGGGTCCAACGAGCCCTACCGAATGAAGCAGTGAAAGTCAGTAGCCGGCGGCTTAGCATTCCTCCGTGAGCGCCGCGTACCGGGCGGCCGCCGCGTCGATAGCTTCAGCCAGTTGGTGGTCGCGCCGGGTTACGGTGTTGCCCGCGTCGTGGGTGCGCAGGCGGAATTCTACCACGTTGTATTCGTTGCTGAACCACGGATGGTGGTCCAGCCGCTCCGCTTCGGCGGCGACGTCGGTGAGGAAAGCGAAGGCTGCTTTGAAGTCCACGAAGCGGAAGCGGCGGCGCAGACTATGATTAGTTTCGACCCACATAGGGTAAGGAGATTAGCGGGTAAGAGGGAGAAGCCGGGCTTTAAGGAGACACAACCCAAACGGCCAAACCAAAGTACACCTTAATCCCAGTCGTTTCATCAAAATCCTCCTCTGAAAATGGCCATCGACCCCAATAATCGCCCTATCCGCGTCATCAACGACGACACCACCAACGAAGAAATGGAGGCCGGCCACCACATTCCCAACGCCGACCCTCCCAAGAACGAAGAGGCCCGCGGCGGCTTCGGCAACCGGGACGGCAAGGAAGGCTTTGGCACCGACTCGGCCAACGGCGAAACGGCCCTCTCCGTGAATGCCAACGCCGACCGCCTGAGCCAGGGCCTAGTTCCGGACAATATCCGCCTGCCCGATGGGACGCTGGCTGACCGCCCGAACCAGGACCTGCCCGACGACGAAGATGAGCGGGTAATTCCCAGCGGCCACCCCGTCGACGAGCTCGACGCCCACGACCGGCGCCCCGGCGTCGATGAAATGCTGAAGCCTAATTCCCGCGTGGGCATGGGCCAAATGGAACCGCGCGCCATTCAGCCCATCACCGGTACCGACACCAACGCCGAACTTACTGACCCCGGCGCCAGCGACTCCGCCATCGACCAGTAACCGCGGCAGCGGCCGGCACCACCGAAAGAGAAACTGCCATTCCTTCCACCTTTCTAACGTTCCTTCATCATGCCGTACAAGAGCAATAACACCAACCAACAATCCGGCGAAAACAAAGGAGGCCCCACGGTAACGGAGCAGCCCAAAGCCGTGGGCAACATGCCCGCCATCGAACACGACGCCGAAACCGAAGCCCGGCTTGAGCAGGAAGCACTCGACGCCGGGGTGCGCCACCCCAATCGCAACCTCGAAAAGCCGGAGACGGGGCGCCCCGCTTACGGTGGTGGCCACTAGCGGTCTAGTCCCACGATGTGGTGGCGTAGCTTTCGGGCCGAGAGCTCGCCGGAAATGATGAAGCAAGTGTTTCATCGCCCGTGCAATGGCGTTCCTGACGATGCTCTATCCCGCATTGTCAGGAACGCCTCTTAGCATACGGCACCTCACCCATTACAAAAGACAACGGTGGCGAAGCGGCACAGACGCATCCCAACGGGCGAAGTGCCACAGGACCGAAGCCGAGCGTACACTGCTAACCTTGTACACAATGGCTTGAGCTTTGCAGGAGGCATTCACGGAAATGATATCGCTTCAGAGACTATGAGCGAGTATTCTTTTCCTTTGCCCAAGGAGCTACCCAGGCTTTGCAAAGGTTGCAGCGAAGCCTGGAGTTGCAGCCCCAGCTTGATGGCCTGCTGGCTCAACCGTTTCACTTGCCACTACGGACACGCCCTGGATAACCGCTACTGCGCTACGCACTATCTACCGCTTCGGCTCACACCGTTGGCCGGAAATGCTTTGCTGAACAAGGTGCCTGTTTGGGAGCTAGCGGTGGGATATGATCAAATAACTTGATTTCGGGTGGATTTACCGCGGCACAGGATTTAGTATAATTTCTGGTTTCAGGTGTCCGACCGAATGCTGGAGTCTATGCTCGGCCCTGCAACTCAGCACCAACTTATCATTTCCCCAGTATAAAACAATGTACATGCTCTTAACCGCGTCTGGCAATGCTATTGACCCTGCTTCTGTCTGAAACTACCCCAATAGCTTTGGCAAGCTTGTTCATTATAGCTCCGTTTGTGCTGGCCCTATACGTTCCCATTTTCTTCCTGTCGCGGCCGAAATCATCTGGTACAGCCAAGATAGTGGCCTTGGGGCGAGCTTCACTGCCGATTTGGCTTAGCAATGGATGGAGCAAAGAGTTTGCATGGATGGAGTATGGCTGGGTGGTGCTGGTATTTTTTTACCTTCCTCTGGGGGCCGCTCTTATAAATCTAGTGCGCAGTATCCCCAAAATATAGCTCCGTGAAAGCCAACCTGCAAAAGATAATACTCGAGGAAGTAGCCAGCATTTTCCGGCCTTTGGTAGTGGTCACGCTCAGTTAGGCTAGCACTATCCAGCTTTTCGAGGACCTAGTATGGGACGTGTAGGCCTTGCTAACCCTACTTCCAACTGCTGCCGTGCGGCTTGCGCCTGACCAATCTGGCTGGCCTGGTGGCCGCCCCCGGGCCACATGCCGGGTGGTGGCGTATGAGCACCAACGGCTGGGCGGCACGAGTGGGGGCGCCCCCACTCAAAAGCGCCTGCTCAGCCCGGCGGCCCTCAGTTCGGGCGCCCGAGCCCGTGAGCTGGGCGAAGATACCTAAGCGCTAGTCCACGCCGCCACACTAGGTGTATAGTCCCAGGGTGAGCTGGGTAGGGTCGCGGATAAAGATAGTGGGGTTCAGGTGCCACTGCTGGCAGATGAACTCGTGTAGGTTTTACCCGCTAGCCGTTTGAGGCGCTTGCCATGGTTGTAGGCCAGCAAAAAGGCTTGCAAGTGGTCGTTGAGTTCATTTGTAGTCTGGTAATGGTAGCGCGGCACGGTGGCTTCTTTCAGCGTGCGGCTGAAGCGCTCGACCGGGCCGTTGGTCCAGGGGTGGGCGGGCTTGGTGAAGCGGTGTTCGATGCCGTGCTCGTCGCACACGCGGTCGAAAAGGTGCCGCCAGGTATACACCTGGTGGGATATATTGCCGAACTGGGTCCCGTTGTCGGTCAGCACCTTGTGCACCTTATAAGGGAGCTGGATAAGGCGCCGTACTGCCGGAGTTGTCCGGGCGCTGCCGTGAAGTATTTGTCCCATATGTGCTGGCGAGATTCGGTGCTAAACACCACTCCACTACTCTATGGGACTATACACCTAGAGATCTACGAGCCGGTGGGGAATGCCCGCCTCACCACCCAGGTGGAGGCCGAGCAATACCACCAGGCCCTGGGGGCCGCTGCGCTCACCCTGACCCTAGAGGTGCTGGTGGTGCCGGAGTACCAACTGGCGCTGGCTCGAGCTACCCGCCCGCCGCTAGCCCGGCCAACGGTGCGGCGCGAAGGTTTTGTCGGCACTGGTCCCAGTACGTCTTGCTGCACGCCCTCTTGGAGCAAACGCCCTACCCGCCGCTCGCTACACCTCTGCGGTAGCGCCCTGACGGTGCTGCTCAACTGGCTCGACGCTTAGCTACCGATAATCTACTCATCCCCAACAAACTCCTTAATATTACTAGATAATATCAAAAATATTTTACTCCTGCCATACTGCGAAAGTCGTGTTCGCGTTGTATCCTTGTCGCGGGTAACACTGCCTCCCGGACGCTACCTCTTCCGTCCGATTTCTGCGCGCCTGCTCACAACGGACCTATAGTGGCCCGCCCCGCCAAGTATAAACTTCCGGCCGCCACACGCCGGGCTTGCCCCTTCCTTTCAGTTGCGTGGCCCCACCCACGATTCAGCCTTCCACCAGGTCCCTCGCTTACCCTTGTCCCATGCTCGTTCCCGCATACTGCGCTGCTGCCACACAAGCCTTAGCTATCGCCGAGACGACCGCAGCGCGCCAACTGGCGGCTGTAGGGAGCCGACAGGGGAACGACGTCACCAACGGTGGTGGCTGCCCATACGTGGGCCTGCTCATGAAAGGCGGGAGCATGCTGGGTAATGCCTTGGCATGCTACGTATTATGCGTTCGAATAGTTGGGAGCACGTGCACGTCTTTTGCCGCTGGGCGGCACTTTAGTCGGCACCATCTGCGCCCTGGTGCCCGAAACGGCTCAGTACTCCGCCAACTGCCAGGGCGAGTGGGGCCCCGGCCACTAATGAGCCAAGGCGGAGCCCGCAAGTTCGAGTATAGTGGCCGGGTGTGGTGGAAGGGTGCACAGTTTGGAAGGTTCGGGTTCTAGATTCACGTTTATAAATGCTTACCAAAGTTGTAAGTACCCTTTCTGACATTACCCTGTTTAGGGTTTGCAGAGCAAAATCAATACAACCAGTTGTTTACTTGAGAAATAATGGCTTGGTCTTCTCTTGCTTCACGCTTGTCCGATTTGCCGCTGATATTGGCTGGGCCTATTTTGCGCCGCACCGAGAATGCATCGGTAACAGTTTGGCTAGCCTTGAAGGCAGCGCGGCGTGTATACTTATCAGTTTATGAAGGAGGAACGGGCGCTCAGGGAATGTCGGGACCTATGGCTCCAATCTTATCAGGCGATCTAGTCACAACTAAATTGGGCGATAATCTACACATTGTGGCCGTTACAGCGCGAAGTGTAGGCAATATACCCAGTAATGTTTTGTGGCCTAGTGTTATATACAGCTACGATTTAGAGTTTAGGAGTATTGCAGGAATTCCTACATCGCCTGCTACTACCCTAAAAACAGAGAGGGTATTTAGTATAAACGGTCTTTTGGATAGCATCTGCTATTCACCTTTCACATACCCAACTTTTTCATTACCACCTAATGACCTAGGCTGTACGGACAATTATCTTTGGGTTCGTGAGCAATCTGGATGAAATCAGTGACCGGGCATGGGCGGCGTTGGC
>NZ_JACXAD010000039.1 GCF_014699115.1 Hymenobacter montanus | reverse complement strand
CCACTGCGCATCCGTTAATTCGTATCGTGCTGCCATCCCCTAAGTTAAGCTCCAGCACTTTTCAGACACTGCCTAGCCTCATATCGGCGGTAGGTTAGTAGTACTTCAACGAGACCCTGTGATTGAGAGCCGCGTAGCGGTCGTACCCGGTAGGGCGGGAGGTTGGTAGTACTTAAAGAGGTTAGATGGGTGAGAGCCGCGTAGCGGTGACACTTTCGGCTGTTGGCTCTGGTTTGGCCCGGGGTACCATGCTCTCCCAACCTCCCGCCCTACCGGGTACGACCGCTACCAGGCTAGTCCGCAACTTGGGTTGGCTATTTGTTTTCCTTTGGCCTGGTGCTAACTGGATAGCTTCAGCTTGAGATGCGTTGGCTCCGAGTACAGATGGTAGGGTTGCGGCCTCTGCGGGCAGATAAATTTCTGCGGAGTAAGGTACCACAGGTCTTGAGGTGCTTGGCGTGTTTGGAAGCAGGCTTGTGGGTTTTGATTCAGCCCGTACCAGTATGCCTGATGAACACGCTCGAATCATGCGATTTAAAGGCCGGGCTTACAAAATTATTTTCGGGGCAATCCGCTCGCGAAACCAGCAACGTAGGTGGGGTACCATTTACAACATCTAACCATTTACTTATAAAAATGAAAAAGCCCCTTTTTTCGCTTGCCATCGCGACCCTCTTGAGCGCTGCCCTCACCACCACGGTCTCGGCCCAGGCCATGATGACCCCCGGCACCGTAATGGTAGGCGGTGAGGCCATGTACCCCAACAAGAATATCGTGGCCAACGCCGTGAACTCGAAGGATCACACCACGTTAGTGGCCGCCGTGAAAGCGGCCGGCCTGGTAGAAACGCTGCAAGGCAAAGGCCCCTTCACCGTATTCGCTCCGGTGAACGACGCCTTCGAAAACCTGCCCGCCGGTACGGTTGAAACCCTGCTGAAGCCCGAAAATAAGGCTACCCTGACCAAAGTTCTAACCTACCACGTAATAGCCGGTAACATGACCGCCGACAAACTCATGTCGGCCATTAAAGCCGGCAAGGGCAAGGCTTCGCTGAAAACCGTCAGCGGCGGCACCCTGGTAGCGAGCATGAACGGCGCCCACAACGTGGTGCTGACCGACGAGTCGGGCAATACGGCCAGCATTTCGACTTACGACGTAATGCAGAGCAACGGCGTAATCCACGTTATCGATAAAGTGCTGCTGCCCAAGTAGTAGCTTTGTGCCGAACGCAAGAAACCGCCGCTGGTTCTGGGCCAGCGGCGGTTTCTTGCGTTTGGGGTAGTTGAGCAGCGCAGGCGCAAGCACTTCCTCAGCTAATGGTTGCCCTCCGGCTAAAACTTCAAAGGCTACTTCGGCAGACTATCTGACGGAAGTGAACGCTCGGGGTTACAGCGCTCTTCGGCCGTGCGAGCGAACTCGTAGCCCAGTCGCAGGGCCCGGCGATAGAACTCGCAGCTAGCGCCCGAGTCGCCGGTTTGAGCCGCTAGCCGGCCGAGCAGGAAGTGGGTGCGGCCGTCGCGGGGACGGGCTTGCAACACCTGGAAGTACTCGGCTCGGGCCTCGTCGTAGCGCCCCAGGGCCGTGAGAACCAAGCCCCGAACCTGCACGTAGTGCCACGGGACGCCCGCCTTGGCACGCTGGTGCTGGGCCAAGCCGTAGCTGAGGTCGACCAGGGCCTGTTCGGGCTGGTGTAGGTCGAGCAGCCGGGCTTCGCCCCGGGCCAGGTAGGCAGCGCTGAGGGTACTATCGAGCGCCAAGGCGCGGGTGTAGCTGAGTTCTGCCGCCGCGGGGCGGCCCAACTCACTTTGGCAGCGCCCGAGGCGCAGGAGGATGTCAGACGCCACCCGCCGGGATTGCGGGTGCTGCAGGGCGGCCTCAAAGTCGGCCTGAGCGGCCCGGGGGTTGTGGTTTAGCAGCTGCTCCAACTCGCCGCGGCGGCGCAAAGCCGGCGCGTAGTCGGGCCGGAAGTGCAGGGTCTCATCCATGAAGCTGTAGGCGGAGGCCAGCTGGCCCTGCCCGTAAGCGCGCAGGCCCTCGGCGTAGTTGCTGGTGGCTGTCACGCGGTCCATGGTAACCTTCAGCACTAGCCCGAACAGCACAATGCCCAGCACCAACAGCAGGGTCAGCGTCCAGTCGCGCCGAGTGAAGCGGGCCGGCTGGCGCGGAATGCGTTGATAATGCCGCTCGGTACTGCCCGCGGGCCGGCGCGTGCGTAGCGGGGCGGGCGGGGGCATGGGCACGCCGTACACGTGCTGGCTGGCGGGCCGGTACTGCTGCTGGCGCTGCGCTTCCTCGGCGCGGCGGGCCGCCTGGGCCAGTTGAAAATCGTAGGTGGCGCGGCGGCCCGGGTCACCGAGCACGTGGTAGGCGAGGGCAACGGCTTTAAACTGGTCTTCGTAACGGGCGTCACCGCCGTGCTTGTCGGGGTGATACCGGACCACTAACTGCCGGTAGGCCCGCTTGATTTCAGCGGCCGGGGCAGTGGGAGCTACTCCAAGGACTTGATAATGATTTTGACTCACGCTGGGGACCAAACACAAAGGACCGCACAAAAGTCAGCCGCACGCCAAAATTTTCCGTAGAACTGGCTCAGTCCGCGGCTTCTTTTCCATAGTTCTGCGGTAATGAAGCGGTTATTTTTTTCTGCCACCCCAATTTCGCGCCGTATGGCCTTCGACGACGACACCTCCAAAACACCTCGCAACGACAGCCTCATTGGCAATCTGACCGGCTACCTCGACACCCGTATCGACCTCGTGCGGCTGGAAGTTCAGCAAAAGGTTTCGACCATTTTCGTCAGCACCATTCATGGCGTCACCTTGGCGCTTTTGGGACTGCTGTTTCTCATCTTCCTGAGCATATTTGCCGGCCTAGCCCTCAACTCGGCCCTCGAAAGCTCCTTTTTGGGGTTCGGCATCGTGGCCGGCATCTACCTGCTCATGCTAATTCTGGTGCTGGTGGGGGTCGACAAGGCGGCCTTCCAGGGCCTTGCCAACAAGATGCTCAAGGATACTATCTATAAATCTGACAAACGCCAAGCTTAGCCTGCCATGAGTGACTTGCACAACCCTTTGTTCAGCGAAGAAAAAGAATTTCTCGAACGAAAAAAGCTGGAGTACGAGCGGGCCCTGCGCGGCGACGTCGACAACCTCAAGGAAAAATCGGTGCAGGTGGGCAGGGTAGCGGCGGTAGGGGCCGGCTTGGTCGGTGGTATCTGGCTCATCACCAAAGCCTTTAGCAGGAAGAAGCACCAGCGCCAAGCTCGGCAGTACAACGACCCCGCTTACGGCGCCGATTTAGGCCATGACGGCGATTTTGGTTATGAGGACTTTGGGCGCGGCGGCGATGGTGAGCAGGGCGGCTACGACGATGCTGGCGCGGAGTATTTTACGGCGGGTAATGGCCAGCGATATCCAAGCAAGAGGTACCAGAAGTCGGCCGCGGAATCGGCCCAGGTCTTTGCGGACTACGACCAGGCGCCCAATGAGGATGACGACTTGAGGTCGACCACCCCCGCGGCCAGGGTGCAGGCATCGTATTCGGCTAAGCCCGGGGCTGATCTGCACGGTGCTTTGCGCCAGCAGCCATCACCGTACGACCCGGAAGACTTCGAAGATGATCCTTTTCAGGACTTACCGTACGACGATAGCCGGCGCCTGCCAACCTCCCACGCCTTCGACGATGACAATGGAATAGAAAGCCGTTGGTCCGGCTCCGACCTGATTGGGAGAGCGTTACAGGCCTTTTTAAAGTCGGATACTGGCAAAATGCTGGTGGCGCAGGCCGCCGCCGTCGTGCTGGCTATGGTGACGAAAAAGGTGAGTGAGCTTTTCCCAGCCGACAAAAATGTCGACCTTGCGAGCTCCCCCGGCTACGCACCCGTCCGAACCGAGGGAACTCCTGCTGTTTCGCTCGCTTCTCCTGATTCCCCGGATGCGTCCACCCGTTCCTCTTCTATATGATGCGCTTTGCACGGGCCGGCAGCGCGGCCGCAAGGCGGTGGCCGTGCTACTGGACCCGGATAATATAACCGAAACCAGCCTCTTGCACGTGCTGAGTCTGGCGGCAATTCATCCAGTCGATTACTTTTTCGTGGGGGGCAGCTTGGTGCTGAGTTCGCACCAGGCTGCCCTCATTGCGTTGATTAAAGCGCACTCCACGGTGCCGGTGCTGCTGTTTCCAAGCCACAGCCTGCACCTGGACGGCCCGGCCGATGGGCTACTGCTGCTGTCGCTTATTTCGGGTCGCAATCCCGAGTTCCTGATTGGTCAGCACGTAGTCGCGGCCCCGCGCCTGCGAGCCAGCGGCCTGGAGCTGCTCTCCACCGGCTACATGCTCGTCGATTCGGGCCACCCAACGACGGCCTCGTACGTGAGCGGCACGGCCCCGCTGCCGCACGACAAGCCCACCATTGCCGCGTGCACCGCCTTGGCCGGCGAGCAGCTGGGCCTGAAGCTGATGTACCTCGACGGGGGCAGCGGGGCCCGAAACCCCGTGTCCGGGGCCATGATTAAAGCAGTGCGCGAAGCGGTGAGTACGCCGCTCATCGTGGGTGGGGGGCTCAACACGGGCGAGAAAGTGTACGCTGCCCTGGCCGCGGGGGCCGATGTCGTCGTCGTTGGCAATCACATCGAAGCCGAGCCAGCGTTTTTGGCAGAAGTGGTGAGAGTTGTGGCGTCATTCAACACCGTGGCGGCAGTTGATATTGCTTAGCGTAGGCCAAGGGCGGGGCCTTCATACCGGCCCCCGGCTTACGTGGCTCGGAAATCAGCCTTGTATACAGGCTCGTTTTCAGGAGTTGAATTAGGAGTAGCACCTTCCTGCTTTTCCAACGCCTGCTTTACTGCCGTTTTGAGCGTGACTGTGCTGAGTTGTCAAGCCGTAACCCTCCACGGTTGCGGATGGGCTTGGCTATGCTCATTCTGAGCAGGTGCCTGATGAGACTCCTTTCGGAGTGGTGCAGCTCTATGGTTTAAGTTCAAAATCGCCCCATCATTAGGCCAGCGGTTCCGGGTAACCTATTAATACGGCTGAATGCGAGCTAGCATGCGGAGCGTAGGGGCACAAGCAATTATAATTTAAATTGCAAAAATACAAAACAATATAGTCTTCGATTTTTGTCATAAAAAAGATTTAATCGGGCTATTTTACTGCTTTAACAGGCACTAAGAACAGTTTGCATAAAAAATCTAGGGAATATTAACCTCGGCCGGTAGTTTTAGACTTTATTATAATAATTTCATTTACTACTATTCAAATGCACCATATCTACTCAGTGCTGCTCGCCGCTGCTCTACTGCAGGCCTCTTCTGTTACGGCAGCTGTAGTACCTAGTCGTGAGGGTAATCCGCGACAGTCGGCTACTAAAAGAACTGCTGCCAAGCGTATAGCGGGTAAGCGCAGATTTAAGGCCCCGCCCACCGACCCGAGCGAATTCCCAATTCGCGGCGTAGTGCAAACCATTGCTGGCGAATCGTTGCCCGGTGCCACAATTTTTATTAAGGGCACTTTCATCGGCACGGCTACCAACCAGGTGGGGCAATTCGCGCTAAACGCCTCGTTCGCGGCCGGGGCCGTGGAGCTGGTTGTTTCCTATTTGGGTTACGAGACGCAGGTGATTAAACTCTCTGAGCCTGATCTGGCCCTGGATATCCGGATGGTGCCCAGCGCCGCGCTACTGAGCGAGACCGTAGTATCGGCCTCACGGGTAGAAGAAAACATTCTCCGGGCCCCGGTTACCGTCGACAAGGTATCGGGCCGGCAGCTTGAGCGCATTAGCACGCCCGAGATATTGGCTGGCCTGGGGACGCTGCCCGGCGTGGACGTAAACTCGGCCTCGATGCTGTTCACCAGCATCAGCACCCGCGGCTTTAACACCGCTAAGTCGGAGCGGGTAATTCAGCTGGTCGACTACATGGACACCGCTCTGCCGTCGCTCAACCTAAGCCCCGGCAACCTGGTCGGCATCCCGGAGCTGGATATGGAAAGCATTGAAATCATCCACGGGCCCGCTTCGGCCCTCTACGGTTCCAACGCATTGAGCGGCGTAGTGCTTTTCAATACCAAAGACCCATTTGTGTACGAAGGGTTGAGCGTGCGCCTGCGCGGCGGCGAGCGCAATCTGCTCGACGGCCAGGTGCGCTACGCCAAGAAGCTGAACGAGCGTTTTGCCTTCAAGCTCAATGCCAGCGCCTTTAAGGCCAAAGACTGGATTGCCAAAAACTACGAGCCCGTATCGTACTCAATCAACCCCTTGGGATCCCCGCTGGGCTACGATGCCGTGAACCGTTACGGTGAGCTTCCTAATACCTACTCACCCTTCCAGGATCCGGGCTACACGGTAAACCCGGAGCTGTACGGCCAAACCGTGTATACCCCGGGCTATACGGAGCAGGAGCTGATTGCCGACGACGAGCAAACGCGTTCCTACCGCGTGCAGGGCGCGGTATCGTACCTGGTGAATAACGACCTGAAGCTAACCGTCGAAGCCAAGCGCGGCGTAGGTACGTCGACCTACCAGAACCTGAGCCGGTTCCGGATGAAGGGATTCGGCACCAACCAATACCGGGCCGAGCTGAAAAGTACAAATAGCTTCATCCGTATTTATTCCACCGAGGACTTCTCCGGCAACAGCTACGAGATGGACCAGCTCGGCTATGCCATTGCTAATTCGCCGGGTGGCGGCAATCTGTCGTATGCCCAGCAGTACTTCTTTACGTATAACCAAGCGTACACCGCTGCTCGGGATCCTCGGCGCCCCGGTGGCCCGCTGAGCATGGCCAGCGCGCAGGCCGCCGCGCAGGCTGCAGCCAACAGCACCCAGCTGAAACCGACTGATTCCCAGTTTACGACCTTGCGCAACCAGGGCATTAACAACGACAAATTGAGCCAGGGCGCGCGGCTAAACTTCAACTCTTTTCTGAACGACGTCAGCGCTCAGCATAGCTTCAAGCTCGGCCAGGGCAGTACCAACCTGACCGTGGGCGGCGCTTACCGTCAGTTTCGCCTGGGCTCGGGCGGCAAACTATTCGCCGACACCGATGACCAGCGCATCGTAAACTACGAGTACGGAGGCTATGGCCAGCTGACCCGAACCCTGGTCGACGACCACCTGAAGCTGTCATTAGCGGGCCGCCTCGACAACTTCATGAACTTCTCGCCCTCATTCTCTCCCCGGGCCGCGGTGGTGTATTCGCTGGGTAAGAACATGCAGCACAACTTCCGGGCTAGCTACAGCAAGGCTTTCCGCAGTCCCACTCAACTCGACCAGTACCTACACGCCGACGCGGCCAGCGGCATTCTGCTCGGTAACGTGGGCAATGGCTTCAAGGGGTACGGTCAGATCAACAAGGATGGTGAGTACTATACGCTGGGCGCGCCGCTGGAGGGGTTCGAAGTGACGATTGAAAAGCTGAGGCTTGAGCGCGTCGGTACTTTTGAAATTGGTTACAAGGGCGCCATCAGCTCGGATGTGTACGTTGATGCCAGCTACTTCAGCAGTCGTTACGACGATTTCATTGGAGGCATCTCTTTCATCGGCAACGTCGACGGCACCCGGCCCACCTATCAGCAGGTGGTTGATGGGTACCTGTCCGGATTTACCGACCCCAGTGTCTCACCCGCCCGTTTTATTTATACGGCCACCAACAACAGCCAGGAGGTACATACCCAGGGCGCTACAATCGGTCTCACCTACTACATGAGCAAGGCGGTGAACATCGGCGGCAACTACTCCCTCAACGTGCTCAATAAGAGTAGCTTGCCCAAGGGCTTCATCACCTACTTCAACACGCCCAAGCACAAGTTCAATCTTCTGGCCAACGGCACCGTGTTGCGCAACCTCACCTACTCGGTTAACTACCGCTGGGTAGAAGGCCATGAGCAGGAAATGCCCTTCGATATCGGCCGGGTTAGCACGTACAGCACTACTGATGTGTATCTGGGCTACGCAGTCCCAAACCTATCCACCACGTTTCAGGCCGGGGTGTCCAATATGTTCAATGGCAACAATGTCCAAATTATTGCCGGCCCCCAGATTGGGCGAGTTGCTTACCTGGGCATCCTGCTGAACGTGAAGTAAAGTGCCGGAGTAGCCGGATAGGGTACTTAGTACATCACCAAAAGGCCCGCCGATGCGGGCCTTTTTTCGCTTAATATCGACCCGAATGCAGGTTGGCAACTGCGCAGTTGTGCTAGGCAACTGCTCAGAAGGGCGTGTATCGGTATAGCCGGCCCTTTAATTATTTTCTGAAGGCAATGAGCACCTGGTAAAGCTTCACCTAACAAGGTGGGAGATAAATTTTCCTAAAGACGATTACCCGAAAGGGGCTACAGTTACCGGTACTCGTTGATGACCAGCAGCTCGATGACAAAAAGCTTCTCAGTCGCTAAATCTGCTCATATTACACCCGCATCTGGCCGTCAAGGGCCCGAGGTCTTTGCTATGGTGGCGTAGCCGTCGAGGCTGCGGAAAGCGTAGGTGGCGGGTTTTGTAGCCATTTTGCTAGTGCTCCTCGGCCTGTTGCCATATTGATAGCCCGAAGAAGCGCCGCACCCTAATAGGGCAGACTTCAAAACCACCAGTTGCGCGACCTGGGAGCAATCTTTACGCCGACGTGCTGGGCGCTCATAGTGTGGTGCTCATCGCCATGCAAAAGAAGGCACCAAAGGACGATAGCCGCAGGTGTAGGTACTCAGAACTGACACCGGGACAAATGGAGAGGGGGCGCAAAAAGTACAGCAAGTTGCTTCGTGAGTATGCCTAGCAGCAGGCTACGCTACAGCAGTTTATAGAGCAGCCACTAGTACCCACTGTAGAGTCACCGCTGGGTCACCTCCTAATAGTCTGGCCTGGCAGCGTAAAGGCTACGGCACGATGAGCTTCTAACTATTTACCAGGGCCACCGCCCAACGATGCTGCAACAGCGGCGAGCGCAGCAGAGGCGGCCAACCACCAGCACCATAGCTCCTCCGAATTGCACGCCACCGTAATCTAACACGTTGGAATTTGAACAGATAAGCAGACCAATAGAGCCAACTACACTTACATTTGGCTGGTATCTCCCTTCTCCTTGTCTATGCAGGTATACACATTCTGGGCCCGAGCAACGCAGCATCACCCAGCAACAAATGGGCAGACTGCTGGCACCGTTGCCAATGGGCAGGCTGACCTCGTTGCCTACGCCGGCAGCGACATCAGCCTCGCTGATGCTCAAGCCCGGGCCGCCGAACTCCTCCAGCGCCGGCATGCCTGGCTGGAGGCCGAAAAAAGCTGGCCGCAGGAGTATCCTGTTGGTTCGCGGCCGTTGCGGGAGCAACTCCAGCAACGCGTGATGAATAGCCAAGGGGAGCTGATAGCGGCCATCACGCGCAACCACTACGGCAGCCGGGTGCTGAACTCGGCTCAGGTGATGTTTATCGACGTGGACGATCAGGATCTGATCCGGCCTTTACCCGACCCCACACCGTTCAGCCTCATCGGCTTCTTCAAGCGGCTGTTCAACCCACCCCCACCTGCGCCGCCGTTAGTCCCGCGGGAGCAACTCGATTTACGGCTGGCGGCTTGGCTACAGTTGTATCCGAGCTGGAATTTTCGGGTGTACCGTACGCGTCTCGGGTTTCGGCTGTTCGTGACGCATCTACTGCTAACGCCAGCTAGCCCAGAGGCGCAAGAAGTATTTGCCGCTATGCGGGCCGACAGCACGTACGTGCGCCTGTGCCTGGCCCAGGGCTGCTACCGCGCCCGCCTGGAGCCCAAGCCCTGGCGCGTTCGATTCCATCGACCACCCCACCGTTTCCCCTACGACACGCCCGAACAAGCCCGGCAGCACCTGGACTGGGAACAGCAATACACTGCCCACAGCCACGGCTATTCGGTGTGCGAGTGGGTGGGCGAGTACGGCAGCGGCCAAACCTGCGCCGAAGCCAAGCAGCTGGCTGATTTGCACGACACTATCTGCGTTGGAACAAATCAACTGGCGTAATCCCGGTCGATTAAAAGGGCACCCCCGGCCTTGTCTTTTTTATTGGTGCAAAGAACGGATTGAGTTACCATACCGGGGAGGGGGCGTTACGGGGGGCGTGTGTCCCGCCGTAAAGTGAAAGATTCGCGCCCAGGAGTACCGATTCCCCCAGACGCAAAAAACCCGGAAAACGGCTTTCGCGGTGCGAGAAGCGGTTTTCCGGGCGTTCCGGTAAGGGAGAGAGGAGCCTCTTATTGGACTCGAACCAACGACCTGCTCATTACGAATGAGCTGCTCTACCAACTGAGCTAAAGAGGCTTGTTTCCCGACTAACAATTTTAGAAGGGATTGCAAAGATAGGCGCTGCGCCAGAAGCCGCGCAACCCCTACGGCGGAAAAGTTTGACAACCCCACCGCGGGGCCGGCGTTATGAATGGCAGCTAATCTGTTCCTCTATGAAACTCCTGCCTTCCCTATCTGCCGGCCTGGCCGGCGCCGTGGCCCTAACTATCCTACACGAGGCTGCCCGGCACCAGCGCCCCGTCGACGCCCCGCGCATGGACGTGCTGGGCATGCGCGGCCTGCGCAAACTGCTGAGCAACGCCGGGGCGCCCCCGCCCGATAGCGACACGCTGTTTGGCCTGACCATGGCCGCCGATGTTATGTCCAATACGCTCTACTATAGCTTCGTAGGGAGCGGGCGGCACGCTGTGCGCTGCGGCCTGCTGCTGGGGTTGGCGGCGGGGGTAGGGGGCGTGGTGCTGCCCGGCCCGCTCGGCTTGGGCGAAGCCCCCAGCAACCGCACGCCCCAAACCCGCCTGATGACCGTTGCCTGGTACACCGTGGGTGGGCTGGTGGCCGGTCTGGTAGCGCGGGCCTGGCGTGGACGCTGACGCGGCGTTGGGGTAGTAACGGGATGGCGTTTAACGGAGGCTGAATCCTGCTACCTAAGCCAGGGCAGCTATTGCCATAGCCTGATCTAGGCAAAAGCGGCCAGCCAAAGAGCCCAGCTATCGGGCCGGCACCAAATACGGGCTCGAATGTGTTGCGGGGCCGACCCATTGTGGTTCCGACGACCGGTTGGAATTGTACCTTGCGGCGGCACTCACGTTTGAAGCACTTATGCGTTTCTGGCTAATCCTTATTCTCCTCTTTTTTGCCGTGCGCTACGTGCTGCCCATTGTGCTGCGAGTGGTGCTGACCGGCTTTGTGCGCAAGCAGATGCGCAATGGCGGCTTCGGAGTGCCGCCCCAGTCGCGGCCCGGTCCGCCCCCGGCCCCCGGCGAAGTGCGCGTCGACTACGTGCCCCCGATAACTCCGAAGGGTGAAAAGCCGCCGGGCTTCAAGGGTGGGGAGTACGTTGATTTTGAGGAAGTAAAATGATCTTGGGCGGCCTCAAGCCGCCAGGCGGCGCAAGCCGAGCGACGAGGCCTGGGTGGCTGAGTGGGCGGTGGGCCACTGGGTGGCGGCGGTGCCAGTGGGCCCTTCGCATGGTTCTACTGTACCTTCGGGCACGTTTTTGTGTCCTTTTCATTTTGCCCTGATGGCTGCTGCTCCTTCTGCTTCTTCTGTTTCGTCCGCGCCGTGGTGGCAGCGGGCTCTGCCGCACGTGCTGGCGGTGCTGTTCTTCGTGGTGTTGGCCTGCGTGTACTTCTCACCCATTGTGTTTGAGGGCAAGAGCCTGATTCAGCACGACATTACCCAGTTCCAGGGTGGGGCTCATGAGGCGCAGGAATACGCCAAAGTTATGGGCCGCGAAGCGCTGTGGACAAATTCCATGTTCTCGGGCATGCCCACTTACCTGATCAGCCTGCACTTTCCGGGCGACTGGTCGGGGTATCTGCAAAAGGCTTTAACCCTGGGGCTGCCGGCGGTAGTAGCCAACCTGTTTCTGGCCCTGCTGTGCGGCTACCTGCTGCTGGTGGTGCTGGGCATCCGGCCGCTGGTGGCCGTGGCTGGCGCCGTAGCCCTGGGCTTTTCGAGCTACAACCTGGCTATTCTGGCCGCGGGCCACAACACCAAGAGCTTGGCGCTGGCCTACGCCCCGCTGGTACTGGGTGGCCTGCTCGTCGCCTACCGCCGCGACAAGTGGCTGGGGGCGGCCCTGTTTGCCGTGGGCTTTACCCTCAACATGCGGGCCAACCACCTGCAGATAACCTATTACTTGTTGCTGCTGGTTGCTATCCTGGGGATTATCGAGCTGGTGGCGGCGGCTCGCGCCGGCGGCCTGCCCGAGTTTCTTAAGCGCACCGCGCTGCTGGGGCTGGGGGCGGCGCTGGCGGTGGGCGTCAGCTTCGGTCGCCTCTACACTACGCTGGAATACAGCAAATACAGCAACCGCGGCCGTTCCGAGCTGAAGGCCCCGCCGCCCACCGTGCCCGGCCAGGCGCCCGCCACCGACCCCGACGACACCAGCACGGGCGTGAACCGCGACTATGCTTTCCAATACAGCTACGGGGTGGGGGAGACCATTACGCTGTTAATTCCCAACTTCTACGGGGGGGCCAGCTCCATGCCGCTGGGTTCCGACTCCAACCTCGCCAAGGCCGGCTTGCCCGCCGAGTACCTGGCCGCGATGCCAACTTACTGGGGCCAGCAGATTTACACGGCCGGGCCGGTTTACATGGGTGCCGTGGTCTGCTTCCTGTTCATTCTCGGGCTTTTCGTGGTGGACAGGCGAATCCGCTACTGGCTGCTAGCCGGCACTGTTCTGTCGGTTCTGCTGGCCTGGGGTAAGAACTTCGAGACCTTTAACTACTTGATTTTTGATTGGCTGCCGGGCTACAACAAGTTCCGGGCGGTGAGCATGGCCCTGGTTATCGCGCAGCTGGCCATGCCCATTCTGGGAGCGCTGGCCCTGAGCCGGGTGTTGGGAGGAGGAATTAAAAATGAAGAATTAAAAATTAAAAATGCCTCACTTGTGGCTGGACAGCTCAACGACCAGAAGCAAGCTTTAATTTTTAATTCTTCATTTTTAATTCAAAAGGTGCTGTACGCCGGGGCCATTGCCGCGGGCCTGTGCGTGCTGGCCTACCTGGCCAGCTTCAGCTTCGACTTCGCGGCGCCCATCGATGGGGAGCTGACCAAGCAAGGCTTCACGCCGCAGCTGCTCGGGGCCCTGCGGGCCGACCGCGCCGATTTGCTGCGCAACGACGTGTGGCGGGGGCTGCTGTTCATTGGGGCGGCGCTGGGCGTGCTGTACTTCCACCTCAAGGGCCGGCTAAGCATGGCGCCAGCCGCCGGCATCATGGTGCTGCTGGTGCTGGTTGACTTGTGGGGCGTGGACAAGCGCTACCTCGGCACGGATAAGTTCCAGTCCGGAACCATCGCGGCCAGCTTCCAGCCCACTCCGGCCGACGAATTGATTTTACGGGATAAGGACCTGAGCTATCGCGTGCTGAACATGCAAAACCCCTTCAACGAGGCGCAGACGTCGTACTTCCACAAGAGCATCGGCGGCTACCACGGAGCCAAGCTGCGCCGCTACCAGGACCTGATTGAGCGTCAGATTTCGAATAACAATCAGCAGGTGCTCAACATGCTGAACACCCGCTATCTCATTACGGGCGATGCCAAGCAGCCAGTGCAGCGCAACCCCGGCGCGCTGGGCAACGCCTGGTTCGTGAGCCAGGTGAAAACGGTAAAGAGCCCCGACGAGGAAATGGCGGCCCTCAACACCCTCAACCCCGCCACCGAAGCGGTGGTGGATGTGAGTAAGTTTCCGCAGCAAAAAGCGGCGACCTACGAGGCTGCCGGGGCCAGCATTGCCCTGACCAACTACAGCCCCGACGAACTCAAGTACCGCTACAACGCGCCCCACGACGGGCTGGTCGTCTTCTCAGAAATCTACTACGCCGAGGGCTGGCAGGCGTATATCGACGGCAAGCCGGTGCCCCACCTGCGGGCCGACTACGTGCTGCGGGCCCTGCCGGTGCCGGCCGGTTCGCACACCATCGAGTTTAAGTTCGCGCCCAAGTCGTACGTCGTGGGCAACGGTGTTTCGCTGGCCGCCAGCCTGGCCCTACTGCTGGTGATGGTGGGCGCCGGCGTGTACGCCGTACGGCGCCAGCGGGTGGCCGACGCTACGGGGGCCGCTACGCTGGTCGCCTAGCTTCGGGGCAGGTCCCCGGCGATGAGTCGGCTCCGGTACCCTTTAGCCTAATGAGTTGTGAACGAGCTTTTGCAGGAAATCAACGAGCCCGTAGCTCATGCTCAGGGCGTGCGCCTGCTGCTGTGGCGCGACGACCTGATCAACCCCGACCTGCCGGGCAACAAGGCGCGCAAGCTCAAATACAACCTGGCTGCTGCCCGGCAACAAGGCCAGCGCACGCTGCTCACTTTTGGCGGGGCCTACTCCAACCACGTAGCTGCCGTGGCAGCCGCGGGCCGTTTGTATGGCTTCGACACCATCGGGCTGATTCGGGGCGATGCTCCGGCCGAGGGCCGGGGTTTGTCGGTGCTCAACCCCACGCTGGCCCAGGCGGTGGCCGATGGCATGGCGCTGCACTACTTGGACCGCACCGCCTACCGTCGGCGCTCCGAGCCGGCATTTATCGCCGAGCAGCTAGCGCATCTCGGGCCCGCTTACGTGGTGCCCGAGGGAGGTACCAACGCCCTAGCTTTGCCCGGCTGCGCGGAACTGGTCGCCGAAATCGGCCAGCGCACGGAGTTCGATGCCCTCGCCGTGGCGGTGGGCACCGGCGGCACGCTGGCGGGGCTGCTTACGGGGCTGGCGGGCCAGCGCCACGTTGTGGGAGTTGTGGCCCTTAAGAACGGCGGCTTCCTGCGCGCCGAAATCGACGCGCTGACCGAGGTGGCAGTAGATCAGACTTTTACTAACTACTCCGTCCAGACCGACTACCATTTCGGCGGCTACGCGAAGCATTCGGCCGAGTTGCTGACCTTCATTCAGCAGTTCCGGGAGCGGCATGGGGTGCTGCTGGATCCAATTTATACCGGCAAGCTGTTTTTTGGCGTGTTGGACTTGATTGGGCGCGGCTATTTCCGGCGAGGTAGCACGGTGGTGGCTATTCACACCGGCGGCTTACAAGCCTAGGCAGGCTGGCGGCAACGGTTTGGGAGTGCTGGATAAGCACCGCGCTACCCCTGACAAGGCCGGTTTGCACCACGCAAACCGGCCTTGTTATTTTCGGGAGGGGCTTAGTTCAGCACCGCATTCACGGCTATGCCGCCGTCTACGGTAAGTTCCGTGCCGGTGATGAAAGAGGCCTCATCCGACGCCAGGAACACCGCCGTTTTGGCGATTTCGCCTGGCTGCCCGAAGCGCTTGAGCAGCACCTTCTGGCTGAGCACCTGCGCAAAGCCGTCGAGCTGCTCCTGCGGCAGGCCGAGCTTGCCGTACACGGGTGTCTCGACCGGGCCGGGGCTGATGCAGTTCACCCGGATGCCCTGCGGGGCCAGCTCCGTGGCCAGCACCCGGCCCAGGGCCAGCACCGCCGCCTTGCTGGCGGCGTACACCCCCGAGTTAGGCATGCCCACCGAGGCGTTGACGGAGGTATTGAAGATGATGGACGCCCCCTCGCGCAGCAGCGGCAGCAACTGCTGCACCGTAAAGTACGCCCCCTTGAAGTTGATGCGCATGATGTCGTCGAAGTGGGTTTCGTCGGCCCCGCTCACGGGACTGAAAAACGCCACGCCCGCGTTGACGAACAGGATGTCCAGCTTATCAGCCAGCGGCTGCACCTGCGCGGGGAGCCGGCGCAGGTCGTCCATCACGCCCGCGTCCGACACCAGGCCGTGGGCCTGCTCGCCCAGGGCGTGGGCGGCCACTGCCACCGCGGCCGCGTCGCGGCCGGTGAAAATGACGCGCGCCCCTTGGGCAATGAACTCCTGCGCAGTCGCGTAGCCGATGCCGCTGTTGCCGCCCGTAATAAGAGCTACTTTGGTTTCTAACCGTTTCATAAAAGGGAATTGTTTAAGTTTTCTGAACGTTCGTTCCGAAACAAAGGTAGAGATACTTTCGGAATAATCGTTTAGTTAAAATAATTTTGTGCTCATCCCTACTGTCAACTGTTTCAAAATCGGCATTTGTGTCGTTGCCTTGCGGCCTGAAGCGCACCCGTTTTCGTAGTTTCACCCGACCATTTACGCCTTCCCTTATGGCCCGACCCCGAAAATTTGACGAAAGCGCCGTGCTCGGCCAAGCCCTGGACTTGTTTTGGCGACGGGGCTACGAGGCCACATCGATGGAAGAGCTGGTGCAGGGCATGGGCATCAACCGCTTCAGCCTTTACGACACCTTTGGCGACAAGCGCCGCCTTTACCTACGCGCCCTGCGCCGCTACCGCGAGGAGGCGGGCGGGATCGTGTGCCAGTTCTTGGCGCAGCCGCGCCCGGCGCTGGCGCTGGTGGGCGAGCTGCTGGCCACTACGGTGGACGAATCGACGGGTGCCCAGCGCCAGCGCGGCTGCTTCATGGTCAACTCGGCCGTGGAAGTGGCTCCGCACGATGACGAGGTGGCCCAGGAAGTGGTGGCCAATCAGCGGGCCATAGAAGCGCAGCTGGCGGCGGTGCTGGCCCGCGGGCAGGCCGAGGGCAACATCACCCGCCGGCACCCGCCGGCCGCGCTGGCCGCCTTTGTATTCACCACCCTCAATGGCCTCAAGGTGATGGGCAAAATGAACGCCGACGCTGGTGCCCTACGACAGGTGGCCGACGTAGCGCTGGCCGGGCTGGCGGCGGGCGTGGGGGCAGCGTAACAACTAGAGAGGGGCCCGGTCAAAACGAGGCAATGCACCTCAACGCATGAAAAAGACTCTACCGCCATCTAGCGGCAAACGGGCTACGCGCTGTTTGCTGCTAGCAGCCCCGATAACTCAAAAATCGAAGTGCTGGCCAAACCGGTCGGCATTAGCGAATCCTCGTTCCACCACTTCGCCGACCTGGAAGTTTTCACCGAGATGCTGCTGGTCTTCAACGGAGAGCAGACTACTAACCCGTCCGTTTACCTTTTGGACCAACCTTTTAACACAGGCCACTATTGGGGGCATGACTTAGTCTCAAGCTTGCGCAGCCTGCCACTTCTTCAGCACTTGCACGAATTCTTTTGGGCTTTCAAGTTCCGGGAAGTGCCCACAGCCCTCGAAGTGGTGGACCTGAGCGTTTGAAAAGAAGCTTGTTGACGAATTCGGGTCACTTCTCTTGTGTGACCTATCCAGGTCACCCCAGATGGTAATAGCCGGGGCGTCTACTTTGATAAAAGTGGGCTGAGTTTTTTGGTGGAAAAGCCCCTGCGTTAAAGAAGCCAGGCAAAAACAGCCTCCCTGGCGGAGTTTCTTCGCACTCAATTGATAGAACTTCGCGTCATACTTGTGCTTAGGAAGCGCGTAGTCATACCATTTCCGCGCTACCCACTTATCTGCGAGAAACATGACCAGCTGGCCTACCAGAGGTTTATTGACTAGGTTATAAGTGTCAATTTTTTTGGCCCAGGCCAATTCATGTTCCCAGGCAGGAGCTTGCATAGTAATGATGCCCTCCACCAAGGCGGGATGCTTTTCTGCAACTTTTACTGCTACATACCCCCACACACACGGAAATGCCAATATAGTAGGGCCTAAATTCAATTTTTGGAGTAGCTCAGCCGCAATGTCTGCATAGCTAACAAGACTATAGTCGAAGTTTAGCTTTGTGGGTAATGAGAATCCCAGGCCGGGTAGCTCAAAAAGCACGACCTTGTATTCGTCTTTCAGTAAATCTGCCAGCACTTCGTAGTGCTCAATTACATTAGGCGGGTCCGGCACAAACGCAATCGTTTTTGCACCCGAACCAACAATTTTATACCGGATAATCGAATTTGATAATTCGATGAATTCATGCCCCGCGCTGACTTCGTTTTTGTGTTTTAAAAGTGCTCCTTTTTTTACAGAAAGGAGCAAGTTGTCTACCCATTTAGAATTCAGCATTGGGCTCTTTATTAAAATGTATGGGCGCTATTGCACAAGCAAGTTATATATTTTCTGGGCTCAACCATGAGCGGCTTAGCGTAAGTTTAGCCCCTGGCCACTATGAGAAGGCCTGAACGGCGGGGTGAGCTTGTAGCAGTGAGCCAGCGGGTGGTTACTTCCAATGTGGCCAGGGCGAATACCACCAGCAGTACCGGTGCTAAAAAGCGCACGTCCCAGTCGTCGACCGTGAGCATGACGATGATGGTTTGAAGGATGAAGACCGCGCTTAAAAACACCCGGGCCGGGCGCCAGATTTTTCGTTTTCGGGCCGCCAGAGCTGCCAGCCAGTAGGCTGGCCAAAGCACCAGCACGCCCGTTACGCGGTGGGCCAGGGAATAATGGGGCTTGAGATAGCTAACGAAAACGAACAGCTTACCCAGGAGCAGTCGCCCGAAATACGTGGGGTTATGGACGGCAAAGTACAGTACCCGCATCACCGGGCCGGTGCCGGGCGGCGGCAGGCTTAGCGGCTGGGCCTGGTGCACGGCCCAGAGCTGATAGCGAAAGATGAGCTCGCCCCGCTGGTAGGTATCGATCAAATGGTAGGTAGCCAGTTGGTGATTGAGCCCCCGCCACAGCAGCGGGGAGAGCAGGGCTACCAGCAACAGCGCCGCCCGCCACGGTCGGCGGTTGGGCTGCCGCCGCAACGCGTCGAGCCCGGCCAGCCCCGCGGCCAGCCCCACCAGAAAGCCGTTGGGCCGGGCCAAAGCCGTCAGCAACAGCACCAAAACCAGCCAGAGCCAGTCCCTGGGCCGGCCGTCGCGCATCCGGCTGAAGGCTCCGTACGATAAGGCTACTAAGCTAGTAAATAAGGATTCAGTGAGTAGAAACACATTGAACCGCTGGATGTCGGGCCAGGCGATAAAGAGAAAGGCCGTCAGGGCCGCGGCCAGCTGGCTGCCCCCGGCCAGCCGGCGCGTACCCTGGTATACCGACCGTGTAGCCAACGCCGAAACCGCCAGCTGCCCCCCGATGATGCCCCACCAGCCCCAACCCAGCCCCAGCCAGATGCTCTGAAACAGGGGATATAGCACGTAGCGCAGGTTGTGCCCCGGCTCGAAGTAGCCGCGCTCGGCGATGGCGGTGGCATACTCAAGGTAGCGGGCGCTGTCGTTGGCGAAGTGAGGCCCCCGAAACTGCCGCAGAAACACTACTTGCACCAGCACCCAGAGGCCCGCCAGCAGCGCGGGGTGGTGGGGCCACAGGCGCCGGCCGAGCGAATAAAAGACGGGGAATAAGCGCATGGCCGCAAAGCTAAGGGGTGGCTGAGCCGAACGCTGAGGCCCGGCGCCCGTACTTTACCCGCTATGAACCTAATCCGCGTTATCCGTCGGCTGCTGCCGCTGTTGTTCCTGGTGGGCCTGGGCTGGTTTCTGTGGCGCAAAGTGGGGCCGGTACTCGGGGGGCTCGGCTCGCTGGGCGAGGCTACGCCGCAGGTAACCGTGACGCACAATACCGTGCTGAAGCAGGTAGAAGCCCTGGGCCGCCTGGAGCTGGTGCGCTACCGCTTCAAAGATGTGGTGGAGTACAAGCGCCGCACCTATCGGTTTTTGCCGGAGTCGAAGGTAGCCCTGGTGGTGGGGGGCGAGGCGGTGGGCTGCATCGACTTGCGCAAGCTGAAGCCCCAGGACATCGTAGTAGAGGGCGACTCGGTGGTGCGCGTGGCGCTGCCGGCCCCCGAGCTGTGCAGCTTCCAGATTAACCACAACCAAAGCCGCGTTTTTAGCACCGAAAACGGCTTTTTTCAGGATGCCGAACTGGTGGACGAAGGCTACAAATACGCCGAGGCTCAGGTGCGCAACGCCGCCCTGCAGGCCGGCATACTAGCCGAAACCCAGCGCAATGCCGAGCAGCTACTGCTGCCCATGCTGCGCACGCTCACGGGGCGGCGCGTGGTGCTGGGGCAGCAACTGCGGCTGCCCGCGGTCGGGCCTAAGCAGTAAGGCGTGAGCCAAAGCGCCACCGTGCGGGTGGGAAGCGGCCTTGACGACGTTTCGTAAAACCATGACCCTCCTGTGCTGTCGCAACCACCACCCCGATTTGCTTACCGGCGCGGGAACGCGGCGCGAAGCCTCCGCGCCACTTACTCTTCTTCCGGAACCTTGCCTAAATCGTCCAGCGCGATTTTTATTAGGTCCTGCTCGTAGCCCTTACTGGTCAGGTACTGCGCTATTTTCATCCGGCGCGCCCGCGGGTTCGGCTCTTTTTCCTGGCGGTCTTTCTTTTCCAGGAGGTCGACCAGGTTCTGGTAGTACTCTTCGCCGTCAATCTCTCTCATCCCCGACTTGATGCAGTACTCGCTAAGCCCTTTCTGCTTGAGCTCCTGCATAATGCGGCGGCGGCCCCACTTCTTGTGGCGGTAGTGTCCGCGCACGAATGCTTGGGCGAAGCGCTCCTCATCAAGCAGCTTTTCGCGGCTGAGGCGAATGATGATTTCGCCGGCTTCGTCCTCATTCAACCCGTAGGTGCGGAGCTTCTGCTCGACTTCTTTTTGGGTGCGCTCCTGGTAGGCGCAGAAAGCGGCAATCTTCTGCAGGGCTTCGCCGGGCGTGTACTGCTTGGGCGTTTTGTCGGGGCTTTTAAACATGGAGCGAATATCAATCAGCAGCCAGCAGCCGTTCAGCTGCCATCGTGTGCCTCTTACTAACATTGCGGGTCGAAGTTCGTTTCTTATTCGAGTGCCCACCCGCAATATAAACCAGCCGGAGCCTGTCGTTAGCCGCTACCTATTGAATGCTGAATGAGATAACCCCCGGCATCCGGCTGATGCTGCTGAGCACCTTATCAATTGCGGGCATGAATGCCTGCGTAAAACACCTGCACCACCTGCCCGCCCTGGAAGTTATTCTGTTCCGGTCGCTCTTCTCCATTGCGGCCAGCTTCGCGGCCTTGCGGCGCCTGGGTGTGGCCCCGTTCGGTAACAACTACCTTCTGCTTATCAGCCGGGGCAGTACGGGGGCCTTGGCGCTCATGTGCTACTTCCTGACCCTGCAGCACTTGCCGCTGGCCACGGCCGTCACCGTGCAGTACCTGGCCCCGATTTTTACGGCGGTGCTGGGTATTTGGATGGTCGGCGAAGCGGTGCGCCCCTGGCAATGGGTGTTCTTTGCGCTGAGCTTTGGGGGCGTGGTACTGGTGCAGCAAAGCGGACCCGCAGTGGCGGTGGTCGACCCGACCGGGCCCGTTGGCACCGGCCGCGTATTCCTGGCCATTGGCGTGTTGGGAGCGCTGCTTTCGGGGCTGGGCTATAATGCCATTCGTCAGTTGCGAGGTCGCGAGCACCCGATGGTCATCGTCTTTTACCTTCCGTTGATTTCGCTGCCCCTGGCCACCGTAGGCTGCCTGCTACACTGGCAGACGCCGCAGGGAGCCGACTGGCTCTGGCTGTTGGCGTGCGGCGCGCTCACCCAGGCCGCGCAGGTGGCCATGACCCGCGCTTACCAGCTGGAACGCCTCAGCCGGGTGGCGCCGCTCAATTATCTGGGCATGCTTTACGCCCTCGGGCTGGGATACTTATTCTTCGCCGAAAGCTTCGGGCCCGCCACCTGCGTCGGTATGGCGCTGGTGCTGCTGGGAGTGGGCCTGAACGCCTGGTATACTAGCCGCCGCGACACTAGCCGAGGAAAAGGCGCTCCTGCGACCGCGAAACTAATGTAATTATTAATAGCCAGTGGTTTATATAAGTCCTATTGGAGTAGCTAAGGCAGTGTCGGTGTTGAAAAAACGGGTTGAGGCTTAGCGAAGCCGGTGGGTTGCGGGGGCCGTAGCAGCAACATAAACCCCCAGGCAACGCTTCTACTTCAAATGGCATCAGGTGGAACCGGGCCGTAACTTAGGCGAGCCTTTTCTATCGCTGTTTTCTGATTTTGGTATGCCAGTGCTTACGTTCCGTTCACTTGTTTTCGCTTTACTTATAATTGGTTTACCACGCTTTAGTCAGGCTGGGGTAATCAGGGGTACGGTGACTGGGGCCAATAAGCAAGGGTTGGCTTTTGCCAATGTGGCCGTGCGCGGCTCGGCCACGAGTACCGGTTCCAACGAACAGGGTGAGTACCAGCTGCGGCTGCCCGCCGGGCAGTACGAGCTGGTATTCCAGTACGTGGGCTACCGGCCGCAAGTCCAGCCCGTGCGCGTGCTCGGGGGCGACTCGGTACTGACGGTCAACGTCACACTGCAGCCCGAAGCCTACAATTTGGGCGAAGTGGTGGTGAAGTCCAGCGACCGTGACCCAGCCTACGCCATTATTCAGCAGGCGCAGCAGTGGCGGGCCTATTACCGGCGCGAAGTTGCCGCCTACCGGGCGCGCATCTACATCAAAAGCCTGGGGCGCATCAACGAGACCCCAGCCAAAATTATGGGCTTGTTTAAGCTCGGCCCCGACATCAAGAAAGGCATCTTTTACTTGTCCGAAAGCCTTTCCGACTTCAGCTTCACCCAGCCCAACGTCATCAAGGAGCGCATGATTTCGAGCCGGGTGAGTGGCGACTCGCGGGGCCTGAGCTTCAACCGGGCCAGCGCGGGGCGCAACCTGGGTTTCTACGAGAACCTGATCAAGCCGGCTTTTTCCGAGCGGGGCTTCGTGTCGCCCATCGCCAGTAATGCCATGCTGTTCTACAAGTACGAGCTGGTGGGTAGCACCCCGCAAAATGGGGTGGTAGTGCACAAAATCCGGGTGATTCCGCGGCGGCGCACCGACCCCGTTTTTTCGGGCTTCATCTACATTGTCGACGGCTCCTGGCGGATTCATTCCGTGGATCTAAATCTCGACAAAGACGCCCAGATTGATTACGTCGACGAGCTGCACGTGGCCCAGCAGTACGCGCCCGCGCCCGGCAACCCCAACGTCTGGCTTATTCAGTCGCAGCAGGTGCGCGCCAACCTGTCGGGGCTGGGCTTTAAGGGCTCCGGCTACATCACCGCCGTGCTGTCGAACTATGCCAACGTGATACCGACCTATCCTACGCCGCCCGCCGCCACAACCCCGCCGCCTGCCGCGCCCGAGGGCAAAGCCGCCCCGATGGAGCAGGAGACCGCGGCCCAAATCCGGAAGCGCAAGCCCGACCTGAGCGGCCTCAGCCGGCAGGTGCGCAGGCAGGTGAAGCGCGCCCAGCGCGACTCGTTGAAAAATGACCCCTTTGCCCGGATGCCGCGCGGCGAAGTGCAGCTGGTGGAGAAAGGCGTAAACGAGCGCGACTCGGCGTATTGGGACCAGGTGCGCCCCGTGCCGCTCACCGCGGAAGAACGGAAGGATTACCACGTCAAGGACAGCACGGAGGTTATCCGCAACTCGCGGCCCTATCAGGACTCGCTCGATAAAGTCCGCAACAAGTTCGAGCCCATCAACCTGGTGCTGGGAGGCTACACCTACGTCAATACCTTCAAAAAACAATCGGTCACGGTGCAGCCGGTGGCTCAGATCTTTCAGTACAACACCGTGGAAGGGGCGGTGCTTAACGCCCAAGCCATCTTCAGCCAGCGCACCGACGACCGGCGCTTCGTCACCCTGACGCCCACGCTGCGCTACGGCTTTAGCAGCGAGCAGCTGAACCCCAGCCTGACCGCCAACTGGCAACTGCACCCGGCCAAACTCAAGCATATCGGGGTGGTGGCGGGCCGGACCATTGAGAACTTCGACCGCAACTCCCAGCTCACGCCGGCCATCAATACCATTTACACGCTGTTCGACAACCGCAACTACGCCAAGCTCTACCGTCGCGACGGCGCCGAGTTTACTTACTTCACCGAGCCCCTGAATGGCCTGAACCTACGGGCCGGCGCCGGCTACTTCGACCGCCGCGAGCTGTTCAATACCACCGACCGCCTGCTGCGCGACGTGCCTGGGCGGGCCTTTACGCCTAACCGGCCCGTGAGCGAAGAGCTGCCCGATACCGGCTTTGGCCGCAGCCGCCTCCTCGCCCTATCACTATCGGTGGATTACCGGCCCGGCCAACGCTACATCAGCCGGCCCGATGGCAAGTTCAACCTGGGCTCGAAATGGCCCACCTTCAACGTGCAGGGGCGCCTGGCCGTACCGCGGGTGCTCGGAGCCGAGGTGCGCTACCTGCTGTTGCAAGCCGGCGTGCGCGACAACCTGTCATTGGGACTACTAGGGACCAGTAGCTTACGCGTGAACGTGGGCGGCTTCGTGGGCAAGCAGGAGGGGCTGACCTTCGCCGACTACCGGCACTTCTCGGGCAACCAAACCATCCTGGCCGGCAACTTCAGCAGTTTTCAACTGCTGGACTACTACCGCTTCAGTACCAACAACACCTACCTGGAAGCCCACTACGACCATCATTTCAACGGGTTCTTTCTCAATTATATTCCCTTGGTACGCCAGTTGAAATGGCAGGAAGTAGTGTCGTTGAACTACCTCACCACCACGCAGGCGGGGCACTACGTGGAAGTAGGAGTAGGAATCGAGCACATCATCAAAGTGCTGCGCGTTGATTTCTACACCGCGCTGCAAAGCGGCGAGCGACTGGGCACCGGGCTGCGGGTCGGCATTGGGTTTTAGCCGGTAGCTTATTGTACGAAGTGCAACAGGCGCCCTATTGGTTTTTGACGTTCCGCAGCAGGTTGGCCAACGCGGCGGCGGGATAGGCCCTGCCCCGCGAAATCACGGCATCGATTTTCCTGATGTTGCCGATGTTTTGGAGCGGATTGCCGGTTAGCAGTACCAAATCGGCGTCCTTGCCCAAGGCGATGGTGCCGGAGCGGCCCGCCGCCCCCATAAATTTAGCCCCATTAATCGTTGCGGCTTGCAACGCCTGGAGGGGCGTGAGGCCGGCTTGCACCAGCAGGGTCAGCTCCTCCTGCAGGGAGTGGCCCGGGTAAACGAACGAGTTGAAGGGCCCACTGTCGGAGCCCGCCAGGATGGTGACTCCCGCCTGCTGCATCAGCGGCACCAGACTTGTAAGCTTGGTATTCAGCTTCTGACTGAAAGCCCGGGCCGAGGGCGACTGCTGGCGGGCCTTGGCCGACCGCCGCGCATACGTGGCCTGAATCCCTGGGTCGAGATAGGCTCGTAGCGTGTCATGGCGGTGGTCGTTTCTGGACGGCTCAGCCAGGCTTCTTTGACTGTAGAGCGTGGGCACGACGGCGGTGTGGTGCTTGGCCATTAACCGGAAGATGTCCGCAGCTGCTACCGGGCTGTAGGTGTCGTACGCAGCCGGCAGCCCGGCAAACAGCCCCAACGCGCCCGGCGGGTTCAGGCTATTGCCCGCCAAGGTGGTGAGACTATCCTCCTTGCCGGAGCAAGCCTTGAAAACGTAATAAAGGTGCTCCGTGGCGTCGAGGCCGCGCTTCACGGCCTGGCCCAACGTTACGGAGCCGGGCAGTTGGCCGGTGGTTTTCAGGCCCCGCCGCTGGGCTTGCCGGATGGTTTCGAGGTAGGCCGGGCCGGAAATCGTGCTGTCGTCGATTTTAACGTAGTCCACCCGCAGCCGTTGCAGCGAATCGAGGGCCTGGTGGATTTGAGCGGGCGTTTCCACGCCGAGCGAGCCGGGCCAGTAAGCCTGCGGGCCATCAATCTTGGGCCCTGAGGTGAAGATGCGCGGGCCGGGCAGCTTGCCCGCGTCCATGTCCTGGCGCCACTGCAGCACGCTGGGCGTCATGTCGCCCCCGGCGTCGCGCACCGTGGTGATGCCGTGGGCCAGGAAAAGCGCCAAGGTCTTTTTGTTGGCGGCAATCAGGCTGTCGCCGCCCCGAAAGTGCACGTGCATATCCCACAGGCCCGGAATGAGGTAGCGGCCGTTGCCGTTAACGTACTGCCTGGCGGCGTAGCTGCCCTTATCAGCCGGCTCAATGGTTATGATCTTTCCCCGCGAGATGGCCACCACTTGGTTGGCTTGTAGTTGGCCCGTCACCACGTCTACCACCGTCACGTGGTTGATGACCACGTCGTAAATCTCCAGCCTCGTGGGTCGTCGGGCGCAGGCGGCCAGCAGGGCGACCATACTTAGGCCAAAGAATAATTGATAAACTTTCATGCAAAGAGTGTGGCAGACAGCAGTTAGTAAAGGTAGTTGGGGGCGCGCACCGAGACTACTCTGTTGAGCAGGTTCCGCAGTTATTTATCAACCTTAATCTTCCGCCGCGCTCACACAGCCGTTCCTAGAGCACTTCTCAAGTTAGTGTACGTGGTAGCCACAATGGTCAAACCAGTTTTTCGCGTCGGCTTCGGTGACCCA
>NZ_JACXAD010000038.1 GCF_014699115.1 Hymenobacter montanus | reverse complement strand
TCGGGCCGGGGGGCCGGGCGCCGTTGGGGCGCGGTGGGCCGGCGGCCCGGGCCTGGGGCAGGGGCGGCGCTGGGGGCCAAGGCCGAAGCGGCTCGTTGGACCGGGGCCGCCCGTTGGGCCGCGCTGGCGGGCGGGGTGCCGAGGGTGAGCGGCTGGAGCGAGTCGGCGAGCAGGCCGGCCTGCGAGCCGAAGGTGCGGCGGCACTGGTAGAGGTGGCGCAGCGTGTCGTCCTTGGCCCCGTTGGCCAGGGGCGTGTTGCGTACGTACAGCCCATAAAACAACGTGTCCTGCCCGGTGGCCGGCGCGGCTTCCTGGTAGAAGTAGAAGCCCCGGGCGCTGGTCACCTGCAGGGCCGGTGGCAGGGGCACGCGCCCGCCCTGGAAGGTAGTGACCGTGCCGCGCCGCTGCGGCTGGGTTAGGCTGTCGAGCCCGCCCACCGTGAGCACAGGTTGCCAGAGCAGGTGGAAGGACTTGCCCGCGGCCTGCGCTGTGCCGTCGGCTCGCTGCAGCGCTAGGCTCGGTAGCGTGCGCAGGTTGTCAATCAGTACTGCACCTGTAGTAGCCTCAGTTATTACACCTCCAGGGCCATAAACGGGGGAAGTAGTACCTGTTATCGAAAATTGTAAATTGGTGACAATGGCAGCGGGTGTAATGGTCACCGTATCGGTTTGCCACGTGGTGCGGTCCATCGGGATGACTTTACTCCACAAGGGGGGAGAAGAAGACCCACACCCTCCCGAAGCCCCTTCAACGCGTAAAGTAATGGGGACTTCACGGTAAGGAAAATATCGATCATAGTTGTGGGCATAGGCTACGTCGACCAAAAATGTGTAGGTAACGCCCGCTTTGAGCGGCACGCGCAATCGTTGGTTGAAGTAATTAATGTGACCATTTGCCGTGTGTAATCCAAGATAGGCATTGCCATCTGCAGGGATGAGAGTACTACCGCGGCCCTGATCTAATCCAGGTAATAGATCGGGGACTATGGAGCTGCACCTCCCCCAACCAGCTGGAAGAATAAGAGGGACCCCCGGAGCGCCGCGATTGAATATAGGCGGAGTGGTACCTTCAAAGGAGGGATTGGTAAAGAGTGAGTCTTGTCGGACTGCGGTCGTGGTCGTTCGGGCCAGGGCATTGCGAGGATCGGCTTGTGCGGAAGACACTCCGAACTTGGATGGGCTCATTAAATGAGAACGAGAAGTATGAGGCGGGCGGGTCGATTGACGAGACGCTTGTTGAGCCCCGCCAGGCGGAGACGTCAGTAGCAGCAACAGTAATGGGGCCAGCAGCCGGCCCCAGGCACAGGCGAAGGATACGCGTCTTGTATTCATGGGTAGTAGAACAGGATGGCAGAGAGGAAAATGAAGGAAAGTAAGACCGCCACCAACAGCGGCATGGGGCGCCCTTAGCGCTGAATGGGTGCTCTGGCCACCTGTCTTTAGGCAACCGATGATGGGAAAAATACCAGAAGCGAATAAGGTTGCTGCCGTAGAGCGTGCTACGCCGGCCGCGGCTTGGGCAGGGGGGCCGAGCTGCCGGGGTGCCGTTAGTGCTTTCGGGAAGCAGAGTCCGGGACCTAGCCGCCTGGCGGGGGGCAGCAGTGGTGCCGCCTCCCGCCGTTCCCTAGGGCAGCTTGACAAGCTTCTGGCGCAGCTCGAAGCCGCGCCGGCCGCGGACGATGAGCAGGTACAGGCCCGGGGCCACACCCCCACTGCGCAAGGTGAGCTGCTGGCGGCCCGCTGCTTGCTGTTTGCCGGTAAGCAGTGAGGTGGCTTGCCCGCCAGTGAGCGGCACGAGCAGCACGCTGACCCCGTCGGCTTGTGGCAGCTCGTAGCTGAGGCTAAACTCGTCCTGGAACGGGTTGGGGTACACCTCCAGAGGAGCAGCCGCTGCTGCCTGATTTGCCGCCCGTGTTCCGGTTACCGCAGCAGACGTGCCAGCCCGAGAAGCAGAGGCAGCTGCCGTTTTGGTTTTTGTCTTGCGCTTAACCTTGCCCTGGCCCTTGTAGGTGTAGCTGGTAATGGCCGAACAGTCGAAAGGAAACGGCTCCGGGTAATGACCAGGAATTTCTTGTACTGTTCCTATGTTGTTTCCTTGATTCTCTACCCAAACCTGATAGTTGCCGGATTCTACGGTATTGGGGCAAATAAAATTGGTTAGCACATCAACAGGATCATCCCAAATGCCTACCCCAGGTGCTATTAGAAACCCTTCTGCAACAGTAACCGATTCTTTTATATTTATATTTGGATCTCCTCCATTTTTGTACATCAACTGCAAGGTTTTTGTCTGTCCATCAATGACAAAGTCCCGCTTTTCGATTAAATCCGCTACGCACCCTTCTTTGGCATCTTTATAAAAGGAAAAGTCGTTTTTGGTGGTAGCAAAAAGGTATTTGTGCCGGGCCTCGACGCCTCCCATTCCCAGTGTCACCTGCATGAGGTCCGCCAAACTTCCACAGTCTCCGGAGCCGTTGTTGAGTCCGTCAAGTATATCCCATGGTATTTTGTTCGACAAACATGGTGCACAGAGGGGATCAAAATTGATGTTTCTCGTTTCAAAGTATTCAAAGACCTTGAAGACGGCTTCTTTTTTGGGTGTCACCGTGTAGTAGGTAATAGACAAGCCATCTTCGTCCACGCCGGGTTCTTGGGCATTCTGCCGGTTGCAGCAAATGTCGGCAATGGCCTGGGCCACGAACTGCATCCGCTTGGCTGTTCGTCCGACGTATTTATCGTCGCCTGTCAAGGCCAGCTTATCCAGCATGATAAAGAAGGTGTGGGAGGAGGCGCCGACGAACTGCTGGTCGGCCCCATCCGGGGTGAAGCGCCAAGTCAGGTTGACCTGCTGCTCGCCCGTGACGTCGGCCACGTGCTGGTCCCACGTCCAGTCGGCAATCGTGTTGAGCCCGGGCTGCAGGCTCACCGTCTTGCTGGCCACTACGGCCCCGTCCCGGTACACCGCCAGGGTCCCGGCCTTGGCCGCCGTGCGGCCCACGCGCAGTTGGACTTCCATCACGGCTGGGGTCTGCCAGGTCTGGGCCACCGGGTCGTTGACGGCCGGCGGCCCCTCCTGCTCCGCGGCCTGCCACTCGGGGTAGTCGATCTTTAGGTTGCCCGCGTCGGCGTACGCGTCGTCCTGCCACGGGTCCTCTTTCCGCACGGCCTGCTTTTGCATGGGGTGGTTGTCGGGGCCCTGAAAGTCCACGCTCACCAGGCGCACCGCCTCGTCCTCGTCGTTACAGGGCTCGTCCTGGGGGGTGCAGGCGGCGGCGGCGGCCAGGTCGAGCAGCATGTGCTGGGGGTCGGCGTCCTGGTAGGTCACCGCCGCCGCCTGCTGGAGCACGCCCAAACCGTACCGGTTCGCCAGCTGGGGGTGGGTGTTGACGAGGAGCGTGACGCCCTGGGCCGCCAGCTGGGCCCGCAGTTGCGGGGCCGTGACGACCGGCCCGTGGCTGAAATCAAAGTTGTCGAACTCGTCGGAGTTGTTGAGCACGACGATCACGCGCTTGACGCCCGGCTCGGGCGTGGCCCCGTAGTAGGTGTCCAGGTACGTTTTGAGCAGCAAGGCCCCGTTCTGCGGGCGGATCGTGTTCTGGTCCCAGTTGCGGGCCACCTTGGCCAGCACCTTTTCTTTGAGGTCGGTCAGGTTGGTCAGCACTAGGTTGGCGTGGGCGTTCGAGCCCTCGCCCCCCGCCCCGAACACGGCGTAGTTGAAGCGCGTGCCGTCGGGCAGCGGGTCTTGCCGGCCGCCGGCCACGACGAAGCGCACGCGCTTGCAGGAGCTTTGCCGGGCGCCTTGCAGCAGCTCGGCCAGCTGGTCGAGGTTGTTGTTGACCAGCCGGGGCAGGTCCTGCACAATGGAGTTGTACATGATGTAGGCCCCGTTGACGACGAAGGTCACGTCCAGGCGGCAGGGGTGCTGCTGCAGGCGCTCGAGGGCGGGCACGAGCCAGCGCTGGAGGCCGTTGATGGGCGGGTGGAGCAGATCGCCCGGCCGGACGCGCGGCAGGCCCCCGGTGTTCGGCCCGATCGGGGCCATGGGGAGCCCGGGGACGAAGGCGGTGCGGATCTGGGGGGTGGTGACGATCTGGCGGAAAACGACGTTGTCGATGGTCCAGCCCTCGTACTGGGCGGCGCAGTCACTCTCGAGCACGAACTTGACGCGCACGCGCCGCTGCCACAGGGCCGGGTCGCGCAGGCTCAGGTAGGTCGTGCGCAGGCCCGGGCCGGGGCGCTGGCCCGTGCGCTGGCTCAGCAGGCTCCACGGGCTCCAGCTCTGGTCGGGCCGCTCGTGCTGCAGGTAGACCGCGCCGACGTCGTGGCCGGTTTCCAGGGCGTAGCGCTCGTCGAAGTAGAGCATGAAGCCCATCAGGGCGTAGGCCCGGTCGGTCAGGGCGGTGTCGAGCAACACGGGGGCGCTGACGAGCTCGGCGCGTTCGTTGGGCTGGTAGGTGCTCGTGCCGGTGCGGGCCTGGCCGCCCATGATGGTCCAGCTGCCGGCGGGGGTGAAGGCCGGGCCCTGGCCCTGGAAGTCGGTGAGCGCGCCGCTGCCTTCGCGCTCGTAGGGCGCGAGCACGGCCTGCGGGGCGGGGCGCGCGGCCAGGCGCAGCTCCTTGGGCAGCGGCAGCGCCCGCAGACTGCGGATCGGCTCCACCTCGGTGAGCAGGTCCGCCGGAGAACCCCCAGAGCGGTGGCGCTGGGAGCGGTGACCCAGGGTGTCCTCTTTGGCGCCATGGGCCAAGACACTGTTGCGTACGTATCGGCCAGCGGACGGGGCGTGCTGCCCCGTAGCGGGGGCCTCGTCCCGCCAGCGATAACAGCCCTTGGCAGCGCTCCCGCGCAAACTTGCGGGCACCGGCCCTCGTCCCGTAGGGCCGGTGGTGACCCGAGCACAGGAGTACGGCCGGGGCGCCAGGGGGGGTAACCTGCCCGCCGAGCGGATAGCGTGCCAGTGCCAGCGAAATGGCGTGCCCGCGGCCCGCGGCCCGCCATCCGCCTTCCGTAGTACCAGGCGTGGTATCCGCGGCTGGCTGTCAAGCCCCGGCCCGCCCCTGGTGCCCACCCCCGCGCCCGGCACCAGCAGATGAGCCTGGGCAGAAGCTACCGGAGTCTCGGGAGGGCGCGCGCTCCGAGTCTGGTAGGCTGGGCGGCTGACGCTCGGGGGGGGAGCCCAACCGGACCAGCCGGAAGGCAGTAGCAGGGCCAGCAGGAGACCGGAGCAGTACGCTAAGCGAGAGGGGGCGGGGCGTGTCATCAACTGGCGAGTATTGAGGCCTTGTTCATAGATAATGAGCCGGAACGGTCCTCGCCCTTAGCCGCTACCCGGTAGCTGAGCGGTTGCTAAATCGCCCGGCCGGGATGCCCGGGTAAGTAACTCTCAAGCAGAGTAGCAAGGCCACAACAGGCCCTAAACAATGCGCGAGTCCAAGGTCCTGGCAAAGGCCCGGTTCGTCGCACGGGCTGGGCCACTGCGCCCGGACGACCACCGGTAGCACGGGCCGCCAGTACCGGGGGCCAGCACTCCTTCAAAGTTGCCCCGGGAACCTTCCCCTTCCTAAACCCGGCCGCGCCCACTTGGATAAATAACCTAAATACTAGGACTAACGACAAAATCCGTTGGTTCTAGTGTTTAGGTTACTCGCCGTTCAAGCATTCACCGGGCCCACCTGGTACAAGCGCAACAAGCGGCATGGGCCCACCCCGGCTTGCGGTTGCTGGTTGTACCGCCCTATCGCCCCGAACTCAACAAGATCAAACTGCTTTGACACCGTTGCAAGTAGTATTGGGTGCGTCCCGGATACTAGCATTCAGACCTTTCGTATCGAATACGTCTTGACCCAAGTCGGTACAAACTATATGGTTATTTTTGCCTGACTACTTGGTTTTCTTCCTGTCTTTTCTGGCTATCTGATTGCCAGCCTGCGCCAGGCGCGCCCGAGCTCGCTCTTCCTGCTATCAGCTATGAATACCAATTCTACCACGGACCTGAAACGGTACGACGACGATCCTGCCAGCCCGTCGCCCGACGTGCATGCCGCGCTGCTGGCGTTGCGGGCCCGCGCCGACCGGCGGCGCCACTTGGTTACGACGGCCACCGAGCACCACTCGCCTCAGGATTTGCAGCGCTTGGTGCAGGAGCTGCAAGTGCACCAGATAGAGCTGGAAATGCAGTACGAAGATCTGCTCCTGGCGCAGGCGGAGGTGCAGAGTACCCGGGCGCAGTACCTGGATTTGTACGACTTCGCCCCGGTGGGATACTACACCCTCAGCGACACGGGCCTGGTTGAGCAGCTTAACCTGTGCGGGAGCCAGCTGCTGGGCACCGTGCGCCAGCGCCTGGTGGGCCGGCGGTTTGCCCTGTTCGTGGCCCCCACCCACCGGATGGAGTTTGGGCAGTTTATGGCCCGGCTATTCGCCGCCGAGCGCCCGCTGAGCTGCGAGTTCCCCCTGCAACGCGAGGACGGCACCCTCTTCTACGCTCAGATCGAGGGCTCGCAGGCGCGGGACCCGCTGGATAGCACCGCCACCGCGCGCTGTCGGCTGGCCGTGGTGGACATCACCGCCCGGCGCAAAGCCACCGAAGCGCTGGCGGCCAGCGAGGAGCGTTTCCGCAAGCTGTTTACCGAAAGCAGCGACGCTGTGGTGCTGGTTCAGGGGTTTGTGTACGTGGACTGCAACAACGCCGCGCTGCGCCTGTTGGGCGCCACGCACAAGGAGCAAGTGGTGGGCCACCCCGCCTGGGCCCCGGCGCCCGACCGGCAGCCCGATGGCCGGCCCACCGCCGACGTGTTACGTGCAGCCGTGGCCGACGCCCTGCGCACGGGCTCGCAGCGGTGCGAGTTCGTGATGCACCAGGTATCGGGCGCGGAAATATGGGTCGAAGCCGTGCTCACGCCCATCGAGGTGGGGGGAGGCGCGCCCCTGGTGCACATCTTGTGGCGGAACGTGACGGCCGAGCGCGAAGCCGCGGCCCAGTTGCGCGAGAGCAAAGCCCGCCTGAAGCTGGCCCTGGAAGCCTCGGAAACCGGCGTATTCACCTGGGATGTGCGCCGGAACGAACTGCGGTGGGACGAACGCTCCCAGGCCATTTTCGGCCGGCCGTTCGACCCCGGGTCCGTACCGGCGGGGGGGTTCACCGACGGCCTCCACCCCGATGACCGGGAGCGCGTGCGGGCGGCGGTAGAACAGGCCCTCGCCGAACGGACCCCGCTGGCCCTGGATTTCCGGGTGGTGGGGCCCGACGCGGCAGTGCGCTACGTGTCGTCGGCCGGCCGGGCCGTGGTCGATGCCCGCAGTAAGATGCTGGTTTTCGCGGGGGTTCTGCGCGATGTGACGACCCGCTACGCGACCGAGAATGAGCTGCACTATAAAACCCTGTTGCTGGAGCAACTGCTCAACAACATGCCTATGATGCTGGCCCGGCTTCGGCCCGATGGCCAGTACCTGGAAGCGGTGGGGGCGGGCCTTCAAGCCATCGGCCGGCACGACGACGAGCTGGTCGGCCGCAACGCGTTTGAGGAGTTTCCGGCGCTGCGCGAACCCCTGCAAACGGTGCTGGGCGGGGGGCAGGCCGAGTTTCTGCTCAGAACCAGCGCCGAGGGCCGGCCCGTGACGTTCCAGAACTACGGCTTCTTCGACGAGCAGCGGCAGCAGGCCGTGGTGCTCTCGGTGGACGTAACCGAGGCCGAACAGCAGAAAAAGCAGCTGCAAGCCGAAAAGGAATTCACCCAGAGCCTGCTTGAAAATAGCGTGGACGGCATCGTGGCCTTCGACCACGAAGGCCGCATTACTGCCTGGAACAGCCAGGCCACGCGCTACTTTGGCCACGAGCGGGCCACCATGCTGGGCCATTCCCTGTTCGAGGTGCTGCCCCAGTTCGACTGCCCCCAGTCCCAGGAGTTGGTGAGCCGGGTGCTGGCCGGCGAGTCGGTGGTCCTGACCAGCCAGAGATTTAAGGATTTCCCGGGGCACTACGATGCCTACCACGTGCCGCTGCGCCAGGGCGGCGAGATCGTCGGTGGGTTGATCACATTCCGCGACGTAACCGAGCGCAACCGGCTGGCCGAGGAGGCTACCCAGCTGCGCCTGCGCCAGCAGCAGGAGGTGCTGTCGGCCATCCTCCACACCCAGGAAACCGAGCGCAAGCGCATTGCCGAAGCCCTGCACAACGGGTTGGGCCAGCTCCTCTACGCCGCCAAGCTCAACCTGGAAGGCCGGGCCGGGGCGCCGGCCTCCCCCCGGGCTTCGCTAAAGCTGCTGCACGAGGCCATTCGCACCACCCGCACCATTTCCTTCGAGCTCACGCCCGGCATTCTCGAAGACTTTGGCCTGCGCACGGCCCTGCAGGAGCTGCGCAAGCGCATCGCGCCCTCGCACCTACCCGTGCACCTGCACCTGTCCGGCCTGGAGCAGCGGCTGCGCCCGCAGGTAGAAATCGCCGTGTACCGCGTGGTGCAGGAGCTGCTCAACAACGTAATGAAGCACGCCGAGGCCACCGAAGTAATGGTGCACGTGGCGCACGAAGCAGGCCGCATCGAGGTGAGCGTGGAGGATGATGGCAAAGGCTTCGATCCTGAGTCGCTGGCCGCCCAGCCCCTGGCGGGCATGGGCCTGGCGGGGGTGCGCAACCGGGTGGCCCTGCTCGGCGGCCAGCTCTCGATCAACTCCCGGGTGGGGCGCGGTACGATTATCAGCTTCGAGCTGCAGCAGTAGCCGAGCAAGCCGCAAGGCAATAAAGCCCGCAACGGAAGGAGAAGCAGCTTGCCGTGGGTGCCAGGAATGAGACGAATAAGGCGCGCCATTAATAGTTATTGCGTCATATATAGCGCAATGCGTCGCCGAAACCCTGGCGGACCGCGGCCGAGGGCACGTGAGGTTTCCACAGCCGCGGTTCTGAAAACTGCTGTAGTGGTGTAACTTCGCAGGCGGCCGTTCTCGCTCCGTTCGACCGCGAGGCGCCCGCCGTGCGCAACTCACTCCAATCAAGCCCTCAAAACTGTCCGGGTATGAAAGTCATTGTAGTAAGTCTGGGGGTGTTGCTGAGCCTGGCTGGTTGCCGGCCCGAGGGCGACCCACCCGGGCCGGATGGGCCCCCCACGCCCACGGCCTATAACCTGGTTTTGCCGAGCTACTTCCCGACGCCCACCACGCCACCGGCCGATAACCCCCTCACCGTGGAGGGCGTGGCCCTGGGCCGGCGGCTCTTCTATGAAACCGCGCTGTCGCTCGACAATACGGTGGCCTGCGCCTCGTGCCACCGCCAGGAGCTGGCTTTCACCGATGGGCGGGCCCGCGCCGTGGGCGTGCACCGGGCCGAGTCGCCGCGCAGTTCCATGTCGCTGGCCAACCTGCTCTGGGAGCCCCGGCTGACCTGGGACGGAGTCGCTACCACTCTCGAAGCCCAGGCCCGCATCCCCATCGAGAAACCCGTGGAGATGCACCAGTCGCTGGCCGTCGGGGCAGCCCGCTTGCAGCAGCTGCCCGCCTACCCGACGCTGTTCAACCAGGCTTTTGGCAGCCGCACCATCACCGAGGAAAACATCCTCAAGGCGTTGGCGCAGTTCGAGCGCACCCTGATTTCGAGCAACTCGCGCTACGACCGGTTCCGGCGCGGCGACCGCGCCGCCTTGAGCGCCTACGAGCAGCAGGGCCTGGTGCTGTTCAGTACCCACCCCGACGGCACCCGGCGCGGCGGCAACTGCGGCGACTGCCACAGCGGCGATTTGCAAACCAACCACACCTTCAGCAATAATGGCCTCGACCTGGCTCCGGCCGATAGGGGCCTGGGAGGCGTCAGCGGGCAGCCCACCGACAACGGCAAGTTTCGGGTGCCCTCGCTGCGCAATATTGCCCTGACGGCGCCCTACATGCACGACGGCCGTTTCGCGACCCTGGAGCAAGTCCTGGACCACTACAACGAGCACGTGGTGCTCAACAGCCCCAACATCGACCCGCTGCTGCTCAACACGACCAACGACCCGCGCCAGCGAAGCCTCACGCTGGACCTCACGGCGGCCGAGAAGGCCCAGATTGTGGCCTTCTTGCGCACCCTCACCGATTCGACATTCATTACCGACCCGCGCTTCGCCAGACCCCCTATGTAGACAGGCCGGGAATCCAACTGGGGCAGGGACTCAGGCGGTTTTTGGGTAGTACCCAAAAACCGTTTTTATGAAGAACCGCTTTGGCGCGGCTCAATTGAAGGCTTCACCTACCACGGGGCCGCCCGTGAGGAACCTGGTCCGCTAAATTTGTTGTTTGCCGGGGCCTTTCCAGGGTCCTGGAGCTTACGTAGTCCGCCACTCATTTGCTTGCTATGCTTTTTCGCTTTCGTTTTTTTCTATGCGCCGCGCTGGTCGGCAGCGGTTTAATGCTGAACAGCTGCGGAGAGCAGAAGCCGGCCACCGCGACGTCGGCAGCCCCAGCCGAGGCGAGTAAGCCGGGGGCCGCTCCCGCCGTGGAGGCGCGCTACGAGTGCCCTATGGGCTGCGCTGGTAGCCAAAGCACCAAGCCCGGCAAGTGCCCCGTCTGCTCGATGGAGCTAGAGAAGAAATCCTAGCGTCATTTTCCGGTGCGTATGCCGGTTGCCTGGGGTACCCCGACCCTGAAACCGGGCTAAGTCGCCAGCGTGACTCTTGCCGGGCTTGGGGTGCCTAATTATGCAGCTTTAGGGAAAAATTGTGTGCGAAAGCGCTCTTTTTCGATTGGTAATTTTGGCATGCTGCCCAGCAGTGTATGAGGGGCGGTTTTCGCCCCAGCTTTCCAACCCTTAGCATTATTAGTCATGTCAACTCTCCGTTTTAAAACCAACATCAACTGCGCCAATTGCATCAGGGCCGTTACTCCGACGCTAAACCAGGAAGTGGGCGCCGCCAACTGGCAAGTAGACACTGGCAGCGCCGATAAGATTCTGACCGTTACTGCTGAGCCGGCCAAGGCCCGCCAGGTAGTGCAGGCCGTGGAGGAGGCCGGATTTGAGATTCAGCCGCTGGCTCAGTAGGCAGGTCCGTTCTCCTTTCAAGCAGGGGAAGGGGAGGCCAGTGCTAATCGGACTGGCCTCCTTCTTTTTTGCTCCTGTTGGCAGACATTCAGGCCGATGGGAGAAAAAGTGGTGAAGAATCTGGACCATCTGCCCGTATCAAACGTAGCTCCGATAGAAGCATTGATGCATTCAAGTCTTATCTGTAAAGAAAACAATGCGAGCCTTTATTGATGGAGAAAACGTACTCTTGGAAGATATCGAACTTGATGATCTAGGCTGGGACCACTTTCGGACAAGAGGAGAAAGGATGCTGGTTATCGAGTTGACAGCAGAAGATCGAATGGCGGTAGGTAGTGAGCTATTTGCAATTGCCCAGGAGTATTATGCGGAAGATCGCGCTTATTTTGAAGATGAGGATATGAAAAATGTCTCTGTTCCTGATTCAGCGACAATTTTCCTGCAGAACCCGGCATCCTTAAGGTCATACTTTGAAGAGAACTTTTGGAAGCGAGCGGCTGTGATGGCTCTTATGAAGCGGATGGATGCTTGCCGGGAAGCAAAACATCCTCGATACTGGATTCAAGACTTTCGAGGCGTTGGCTTAGATAATAACAAAGTGGCTCTGGAGTTTGGGGTTTCTGCTCAATAGAAAAAGCAAGGGCCTTTTATACGCTGGCCAGCCAATAAAGGTAGCTTTAGAGAAGCAGGGCGAGCCCGAGATTTGCGCGGCCAGTAACTGAACTGCTCGATTGAGGCCGGCCCGGGCATTTCCTACGGGAGAACTCAACGAGGAAAGCCGGATTGGAAATTTAATAGGCAAACGTTTGCGCAACTGATGCGGATACTTGCTACTTTTCCGGTGGCAAACGCTGCTGGCCGCCCAGGCGGCATCCCATAGCGCCGCTTATCTGCTTGTTTCCTTACGCCTTAACCACTTCCTTCCTTCAGCTATGTCCACCACCCTCGCTCAGGCCGTCTACTCCGAATTTCAGCAGCGCTTCGCTTACGAACCCCTGCTGGTGCGCGCCCCCGGCCGCGTTAACCTGATTGGGGAGCACACCGATTACAACGGGGGGTTCGTGCTGCCGGCGGCCGTCGATAAAGAGATTTTTTTTGCCGTGGGCCTGAACGGGGGAACCACCATTCGGCTGGTGGCCCACGACTTGGGCGAGACCTTCGAGCTGGCCGACGCGGCCGCTATCAGCCCCAGCACTACTGACTGGGCCAACTACCTGCTGGGCGTAGCGGCCCAGCTGCAGCAGCGCGGCGTTGCCGTGCCCGGGTTTGATTGTGTCTTCAGTGGCAACATTCCAATCGGGGCGGGCATGTCGTCGTCGGCCGCCGTGGAGTGCGGCCTGGCTTTCGCCCTCGACCAACTGCTGCACGCCGGCCTCGACAAGATGGCGCTGGCCCACGTGGCGCAGAAGGCTGAGCACACCTACGCCGGGGTGCAGAGCGGCATCATGGACCAGTTCGCCAGCCTGTTTGGGCACGAGGGCCAGGTGATCCGGCTCGACTGCCGCTCGCTGGACTACACGTATTTCCCCTTCGACACCCAGGCAGCCCGCATTGTGCTCTGCAACTCGGGCGTGAAGCACAGCCTGGCCAGCTCCGAGTACAACACCCGCCGCCAGGAGTGCGAGCGGGGCGTGGCGCTGCTCCAGCAGCATTACCCGGACGTAACCAGCCTGCGCGACGCGACGCTCGCACAGCTCGAAGCTCACCGCGCCGAGCTGGGCGACCTCATCTTCCGCCGCTGCGCCTACGTGGTGCAGGAAAACGCCCGCGTAGAAGCCGCCACCCAACACTTAGAAGCCGGCGACCTGGCCGCCTTCGGCCAGGAGATGTACGCTTCCCACGCCGGCCTGCGCGACGATTACGAAGTAAGCTGCGTCGAGCTGGATGTGTTGGTTGAGGCGGCCCAGGCCGCGCCCGGTGTGTTCGGGGCCCGCATGATGGGCGGCGGCTTCGGGGGCTGCACCATCAACCTGGTGGCGCCCGAGCAGGTGGAGCCGTTCATTGCCAGCGTGAGCGCGGTATACCAGCAGCGGTTTGGGCTGACGCTGGAAACCTATCAGACCACGATTGTGGCGGGGGTAGGGGCCGTTAGCCAGGAGCTGGTGATGAGCAGCGACCAGTAAGTAAGGGTGAGGGAAAGCAGAGCGGCCTGCTCGGCTGGCGTCCGCGGCGCCGAACCGCGGAGCTTACCATGAGTTGCTGCTGAGTGTGAGCTGCCTTGTGGTTTGCTTGATGCGTAGAATGCTGGGCATGCCGGGCTGATTGCTTCCTGCTCCCACTTCCTGCCGCTTCCTCAACTCCTGTTTTCCGTTCCGCGCCGCGCTATCCGGCTTCTCCTAGTTCTTCTTTCGCATCCTTTCCCACTTTCTGATTTATGGCTTCTTTTGATAGCACTGAACATCCGCACCGCCGCTTCAATGCCCTGGCCGGCGAATGGGTGCTGGTGTCGCCGCACCGCTCCAAGCGCCCCTGGCAGGGCCAGCAGGAAAAGCCCCAGGTCGAGCAGCGACCCGTCTATGACCCTACCTGCTACCTCTGCCCCGGCAACTCCCGCGTGGGGGGCGAGGTGAACCCGCAGTACGAATCCACCTTCGTGTTCGATAACGACTTCGGGGCCCTGCAGGCCGACGTGCCCACCGGCGGCCTCAACGAAGGCGGGCTGCTGCGGGCCGAGGCCGAGTCGGGCATCTGCCGCGTTATCTGCTTCTCGCCGCGCCACGACCTGACGCTGCCGGAGATGAGCGTGCCCGCCATCCGGCAGGTGGTGGATTTGTGGGTGAACGAGTTTCAAACCCTCGGCGCCCGGCCCGACATCAACTACGTCCAGATCTTCGAGAACAAGGGCACAATGATGGGCAGCTCGAACCTGCACCCGCACGGCCAGATTTGGGCCCAGCGAACGGTGCCCGGCGAGCCCGCCAAGGAAGGCGTTCAGCAGCTGGCGTATTTCCAGGAGCACGGCCGCACGCTGCTGGCCGACTACCTGGCCCTCGAGCTGGAGAAAAAGCAGCGGGTGGTGCTCGAAAACGAGCATTTTGTGGTGCTGGTGCCGTTTTGGGCCGTGTGGCCCTTCGAGACCCTGGTCGTTTCGCGCCGCCCGGTGCAGGATATTACCCAGCTCACGCCCGAGGAGCGCGACGCCCTGGCCGATGCCCTGCGCCGCCTCACGATTCGCTACGACAATTTGTTCAACATCTCCTTTCCCTATTCGTTTGGCCTGCACCAGCGCCCGACGGATGGGCAGGAGCACCCCGAGTGGCACTTGCACATGCATTTCTACCCGCCGCTGCTGCGCTCGGCCACGGTGCGCAAGTTTATGGTGGGCTACGAACTGCTCGGCGATCCGCAGCGGGACATCACGCCCGAGTTCAGCGCCGATAAGCTGCGCGGCCTGGCCGAGGTGCACTACAAAGAGACGGAGTGAACGCCCAGCGGTCCGCCTCCGACGGGGCGAGCCGCTGGGCGGACCAGTGATAACGGAGGCGGTTGAAGTCGTTGAACGACAATGGAACGATGCCCGCGCGAGTCGTGCCAGGGCTGCGACCCGTAGCCGCGGCTTGGTGGTAGCCCTTCCTCATCGAAGGGGAGTTGGCTGCTCCGTATCATTGTACCGCAAAAATCTTTCGCTCCAGCACCTTGGCTCTCAAACGCGCTTCTATTTCCGACATTGCCAAGGAGTTGAACCTCGCCGTTTCGACGGTTTCGCGGGCTCTGAACGGGTACTCCCGAATCAGCGAAACCACCCGGAAGCGCGTGTGGAAGCTGGCCGAGCAGCTCAATTACCAGCCTAACCACTTAGCCGCCGCCCTGCGCAAGGGGCGCAGCAACACGCTGGGAGTTATCGTGCCCCACATCGATGGGCATTTCTTTGCCCTGGTGATGAAAGGCATCGAGGCCGTAGCCAACAAGGCGGGCTTCAACGTGATGCTGTGCCAGTCGAACGAAGACTACGTGCACGAGCAGAAGAACGTCGAAACCCTCATCAACGCGCAGGTTGACGGTATTCTGGTGTCGTTATCCCGCACCACGCGCGATTTCAAGCACTTCGAGAAAGTGCGTAAGCGTGGCATTCCGCTGGTGTTCTTCGACCGGATTCTCGATGGCATCGACGTGAGCGCGGTGGTGTTGGACGATTACCAGGGAGGCTATCAGTCGGTGAAGCACCTGCTCGACCAGGGCTGTCGGCGCATTGCCCACTTCGGTGGTCCGCAGCACCTGAACATCTACAAAAACCGCTACTTGGGCTACTGCCAGGCCCTGCGCGACCACCACCTGCCGGTGGAGGAAGAGCTGGTGGTATTTGGCGACATGAAGATGGAGGATGGCATCCAGGGCATGAAGCAGCTGCTGAGCCTGCCTCAACTCCCCGACGCCGTGTTTTCGGCCAGCGACTTTTCCATCGTCGGCGCCCTGCAGGTGCTGAAGGAGCACAAGCTGCGCATTCCCTACGACATCGCCCTGGCCGGCTTCAGCAACGAAACCTTTACCTCGCTCACCGAACCCATGCTCACGTCGGTCGACCAGCACTGCGAGGAAATGGGCCGGGCCGCCATCCGGCTGCTGCTGGAAATGGTGCAGGAGCGTACCCGCCAGCTTTCGCCCCGTAAAATCGTGCTCCAACCCGAACTGCTGCTGCGCGAGTCTTCCCGCTGGCGGCAGCCGTAGCCGGGAAGGGCAGGAGTGAGGCGTGAACGAAACGGAACGGTTTCCGGCGGGCGCGCGTCTGCTACACGCTGCGGTCGCGTAAGCCTGGAACACGCACCAGTTGCTTATTGCCAACTGCTTATTATAGCGAGATTCAGCTCCGTGTACCGGGCGCAGGTGGGAAAATCTCACAGGACCCTTATGGGGCTTCGCGCCTCCAGCGAACCGGGGTCGTACCCGGTAGGGCCCGCCCCGTAGGGGTCCCGTGAGGTTCCCGTGCAGGTACACCGAATCCAAGAATGCTCCTTACCTAAACTATCAACGGCCCATTGAAAGAGTATCTCCTCTTCGTCGATACCGAGACTTCGGGCGTGCCGCGCGACTGGAATAAGCCGTATTCGAGCCGGGATACCTGGCCGCACATCGCGCAGCTGGCCTGGGTGGTGTGCACGGCCGATGGGCGGGAAGTGAAGGCCGAAAACCATTACATCCAGCCCAGCGACTACGACATGGACCCCGCTTCGGGCAGCATCCACGGCCTCACGCTGGAGTTTCTGCGGGCCCACGGCCAGCCGCGCCACGCCGTAATGCAGCGCCTGCAACGCGACCTGCTGGCCTACCAGCCGCTGGTGGTGGCGCACTTCATGCAGCTCGACTTCCACATGATGGGCGTGAGCTTCCACCGTGCCGGACTGGCGAACCCGCTGGAGCAGCTGCCCACTTTCTGCACCATGCGCGCCACGGGCCCGCTGGTGCGCTACCCCACCCAGAGCTTTCTGCGCCTGGGCGAACTGTACCAGCGCCTGTTCCACGAGCCCCTGCAACGAGAGCACGACGCCCTGGCCGATGCCCGCGCCACCGCTCGCTGCTATTTCGAGCTGCGCCGACAGGGAACAATTACCGATGAGACCGTAGCCCGGCAGGGCCCCGCAAGCTTGGCGGCCCCAGTATCGGCCAAGAGGCCTCAGCTCTGGCCGAAGGTAGGCGTGGCCGCCTGGCTGCTGCTGGCCGGACTGGCGCTGGTACTGTTGGCCTTTTTCTTGATGGGTTAACCACTGCCACCCGCCGCGAACATTTGACAACCAATCACCAAGCACCAAGCACCAAGCACCAACAACCAAGCACCAACATGACCGAGCGACTTGACTTTCTCCGCACCGTAAAGCCCTTCGACCTGTTGCCCGAGGAGGTGCTGGCCGAAGTGTCGGCGGGCCTGGTGGAAGTGCACCACCCCCGCGAGACCATCATTTACTACCAGGACGTTACCAAGCTGCGGGGAGTCGACATCATTGTGGAAGGCGAGTACGAGACGTTTTTCTACGATAGCCAGCAGAATCGGCGGGTGCCCGAGTACAGCCGCCGCGGCGAGTGCTACGGGGGTATCTCGGTGCTGCTTAATAAGAAGAGGTCGCTTCGCACGGTGCTGGCCAAGCGCGACACCCGCGTGTACTTCCTGCACCGGCGCGAATTTCGCTCGCTGTGCCTGGCTTACGAGCAGTTCTTTCACTTCTTCACGGCGCGCTACGGCCAGCGCATGCTCAACGAGGAGTACGCCCACTTCGTGCGCCCGGCCAGCAGCGCTGGCGAGAATTACCTTTCGTCGGACCAGCTGTTTTCGCGGCGCATCGAAACCCTGGAGCTGCGCCCCGTAATGGCCTGCCCCGCCAGCACGCCCATCTACGAAGTGGCCCGGCGCATGGCCGCGGCCCGCACCAGCTGCTACTTCATCAACGACGACGGCCACGGCCTGATTACCGGCTTCGTAACCGACATAACCCTGCGCGATAAAGTGGTAGCGGGCTTAGCCGACCCTCACCAACCCGTGGGCGCCATTATGGACGCGCCGGTGGTGAGCATCAGCACCAAGGCCTTTGTGTATGAGGCCATCTTGCTGATGTTCCGCACCAAAACCCGCTACCTGCTGGTCGAAACCGATGGCGTGTACGTGGGCTCGCTCAGCCGCACCAAGCTGCTCACCGACGACCAGGCCCAGTCGCCGTTCATCTTCATTCAGTCGGTGAAACAGGCCCAGGCCGTGCCTGAGCTCAAGCGCCGCTGGGAGCAGGTGCCGGAGATGGTGTACCAGTTGCTGAACCGCGGGGTGAAGCCCGAGATCGTGAACCAGGTAATCACCACCGTGTCCGACACCATCGCGCTGAAGGTGATTGAGGATGCCATTGGGGAGTTGGGCCCGCCGCCGGCCCGGTTCGTGTACATGGTGCTGGGCAGCGAGGGCCGGAAGGAGCAAACCCTGCTCACCGACCAGGATAACGCCATCATCTACGAGGACAAAGCCAACGAGCAGCGCGAGCTGGTGCGCGCCTACTTCCTGCACTTCGCCGAGCTCGTGTCGGACCGCCTCAACGAAATCGGGTTCAGCTATTGTGAGGGCGGCTTCATGGCCAAAAACCCCCAGTGGACGCACTCGCTCTCGCACTGGAAGCGCAACTACGAGCAGTGGATGACCGACTCGAACCCCGAAACCGGCATGCAGTTCGCCGCCTCTTTCGACTGCCGCTACCTCTACGGCGACCCCGGCATCATGGACGAGCTGCACGCCTTCCTGGACGTGGAGCTGCAAAAGCCGGTCGACCGCTTCTTCCACTACATGGCCGTGAATGCCTTGCAGTACGAGCCGCCGCTCACGTTTTTTCGCAACATCCGCACCTTCACCGTGGGCACGCAGCAAGTGTTTAACCTCAAAAAAACCATGTCGCCCATTGTGGACCTAGTGCGGATGTACGCCCTCAAGCACCGCATCTTCGCCACCAACACCGGCGAGCGCCTGGAGGCGCTCAAGGCCCTGGGCGTGTTCACGGAGCGAGAGGCCCAGGAGCTGCTGCAATCGTACTACTACCTCATGGGCGTGCGCCTGAAGAAGCAGGCCGTGCAGATCATCAGCGACAAGGTGCCGCCCGATAACTACCTGGACCCGAAAACCCTGACCAAGGTGGAGCAGGTGACGCTGAAGGAAATATTCAAGGTGATTGCGGATTTCCAGCTCAAGATCAAGGTGGGCTTTACGAAGTCGTTGGGGTAGCGGGGGCCTCACGGGACCCCTATGGGGCACGACCCTGGTTCTCTTGATGCGCGAAGCCGCAGGAGAGGGGGCACCGGATAAGAATTCAGTTAAGAGCTGAGGCCTAGCGGTGACAGGCATACCAAATTGCATCAAAATGCCCCAGTGAAAAGTAGGACGAGCATTCTAGCCGCGTAGCGGCGGCAGGTTGGTAGCAAACCAAACCGAATGAGCCCGAAAGCCGCGTAGTGGTGACAGATTTAAAATAGATTTATATTTTTATATAACTATATATTGTAATGACTAATACTTACACCCAGCTCTACATCCATCTGGTTTTCGCCGTTCAGGGTCGTCAGCAACTGATTGCCGAAACAGTGCGTGAACGTCTTCAGCAATACCTCTGTGGCATCTTGCGCGACCGGCAGCACAAAGCACTGTCTATCTACTGTATGCCTGATCATACGCACCTGCTGGTCGACCTACATCCTGACCAGTCGGTTGCGGAGCTGGTGCAGTTGGTAAAAAGCAATTCCACCAAATGGCTCAACGAAAACCGGCTATTGCCTGGCCGCTTCGAATGGCAACGGGGATATGGGGCCTTCTCCTACGCCAAGTCGCAGCTCGACAGCGTAATCAATTATATCCTGACCCAACCGGAGCACCATAGGAAGTTTTCGTTTCGAGAAGAGTACCTGGATATTTTGAAGCGGTTTGAAATAGAATATGACCCCCGGTATTTATTTAGTTGGAGCGAAGAAAAATAGCCGGACTGCGCGGGCAAGCTGGTAGAATGCGTAATGGGTTGCGGGGCAAAGCCGCAGCGACAGCTTCGGCTAGAGGCTCTGTCACCGCTACGCGGCTTTCGGGCTCATTCGGCTTGGCTTGCTACCAACCTGTCGCCGCTCTGCGGCTATTCTATCGGAATGTCATTTGGGTGGTTGATGGTGGCGTGACTGGCGGATTTCCGCTTGCCGCATGGGCATCTTGTCCACGGTGCTGAATAAGGCTGCTGGTGCCATGGGGCGGGGGCTTTGCGCTTTCACGCCGCCGTCTTTGCCGATGATGACGGTGGCGAAGGCGGGGGGCTGGAGGCCAATTTCACGCACGAGGAATTGCGTGTCGGCGTCGGAAAGCTCGTCATACAAAACGTCGAGCACCCGGAAATCGCGGGCGGCCAGGCCCGCCGCCTGATTCGTCAGCAGGGCCTTTTGTTGCCGAAAGTCAGGGTGCTTGGCCGAGGGAGCCACGACCAGCAGCACCCGCTGCTTCCAGCGGCTGACTCGCAAGGTCTGCTCCAGGCGGCCGGGTTTTGGCGTTTGAGCGGCCAGAACGACGAGCAGGCCCGGCAGCAGGAGGGGGACAATCCGTAAAAAGAGTAGTCGCTTCATGGAGTAGGGTGGGAGATGGGGTTGTACGGAATGCCGCGCCCCGAACGGCATTTCGCGGTTGAATCCTAGACCATCAGGGCCTTCTAACGAGTCCTGTTCGATGATAACGGGCAAGCGGCGCCCTTGTTCCCGTACCCGGGCCGGTAGAAAACTCCGTAATTTGCGCGCTACTCTACCCCTGTGCTTCTCTGTTTATTGCTATTAATGAACTTCCGTTCCCTTTTTGTCGGCTCTCTGCTACCCCTGGGCTTGCTGGGTGCTTGCCAGACCCAACGGCCCGCGGTGCCCGTAGCTGCGGCGACTCCGGTTCCCGAAATTCCCATTTGGAAATCGGCCGCTTACAGGCTTTACCGCGACCGGGTAGTGCAGGATAGATTCGAGGCTGAGGCCCTCTCTGCTACGGAGTTAGTGTCGAACTATCAAAGCCCGGCCAATGAAACTCAAAGCCCCCGGGTAGAATTCAAGTTCAGCCTCAATGGCAAGGATAATGAAATGACGCCGGGACTCAACCACCTGCTGGTAGCCGTGCCGCGGCCGGGTGGCGCCGCAATCGAGACGCCGCCCATCGTGTTTGGGCAGCGCTACGTGGATGCTACGCCCGCGCCTGCCACTACCTACCTGGCGCCGAACACGCTGGTAAAAATTCAGCTGGATCTCCGGCCGGTGTTGGCAGCTTTCAAGAAAGATGGTTTCTACACCACCTTCAAGGGCGACAAGCTCTACCAACAGGATTTCAAGCACGTGTACGTGGCTGGGGGGGCGGCTCCGCTGAGCTGGGATTTCGACAATCTGGTAAACAAGCCGGGGCTGGAGCTGAAAGACCCGGACGGCAACGGCATCTACGAGGTGACGCTGACGCTGAACCAGCCCGCCGCGGCCAAAACGACAGCCAGCCAGTGGAAGCAGCGGATTAATACCGCCGACTTTCCCCAGTACAGCTCCGACTACCCCCTGGCCGACGCTCTCTACAACCTGGCCCTGGAGGAAGCGCGCCGGGCGGTGGAGCCCGACAGCACTTTCCGCACCGGCCAGGAGTGGGCCGGCGTCTGGACCCGCGACATCAGCTACAGCATTATTCTGGCCCAGGCCATCTTGCAGCCCCGGGTGGCCATGAAGAGCCTCCTGCGCAAGGTGTCGGCCGATGGTCGCATCATTCAGGACACCGGCACCGGCGGGGCCTACCCGTGCTCCACCGACCGCGTTATATGGGCCACGGCGGCCTGGGAAATTTACCAGGTCACCGGCGACGAGGCCTGGCTGCGCAAGGTGTACCCCATCATCCGGAAGTCCATTATCGACGACCGGCAGAACGCTTACGACCCCGTTACCGGCCTGGTCCGGGGCGAGTCGTCGTTCCTCGACTGGCGCGAGCAGACCTACCCGCGCTGGATGCAGCCGGCCGACATCTACCAGTCCGAAAACCTGGGCACCAACGTGGTGCACTACCAGGCCAACGTGGTGCTGGCTCAGATGGCGACCAAGCTCGGCGACCCCGGCATCCTGGCCCGGCACCGCCGCCAGGCCGAGGCCATTAAGTTCGCCATCAACGAGCACCTCTGGCAGCCCAGCTATGGCTACTACGGCCAGTACCTCTACGGCCGCACGGCCCTGGCGCTCTCGCCCCGCGCCGAAGCGCTGGGCGAGGCCCTGAGCGTGCTGTTCGGGGTGGCTGAGGGGAGCCGGGCGCAGCAGGTGGTGGCCAAAACTCCCACCACGCCCTACGGCATTTCCTGCATCTACCCCCAGATTCCCGGTATTCCGCCCTACCACAACAACGCCGTGTGGCCCTTTGTGCAGAGCTTCTGGGCCCTGGCCGCCGCCAAGGTCGGCAACGAGCAGTCGCTCACCGAGAGCATCGCCGCCATCTACCGGCCGGCCGCCCTCTTCCTCACCAACAAGGAAAACTACGTGGCCGGCAACGGCGACTTTGCCGGCACCCAAATCAATTCCAGCAACATGCTCTGGAGCCTCTCGGGCAGCCTGAGCCTGGTGTATAAAGTGTTGTTCGGCCTGCAGTACCAGACCGACCGGCTGGTGTTCCAGCCCTTCGTGCCGCAGGCTTTCCAGGGCCGCCGCCGCCTCACGGGCTTCCCTTACCGCCGGGCCGTGCTCGACATTGAGATGGAGGGCTTCGGCAACGCCATTGCCACCATTACCCTCGACGGCCAGCCCCTGCCGGATGCCGCAGTGCCCGCCAGCCTCACGGGCCGCCACGCCGTGCGCCTCGTGCTGCGCAACGAAGCTCCCGCCCCCGCCCCCGTGAACCGGGTGGTGAATCGGTTCTCGCCCGAGACCCCAACCGTAACCTACGCCAACCAGCGCCTCACCTGGAGCAAGTCCGAAGATGCTGAGGAGTATCAGGTGCTGCGCAACGGCGTGTTGGTTACCACCATTAAGACCTCCGAATACGTGGTGCCGGCGGGCCCCTTCGCCGTATACCAGGTTATCGCCGTCGACGATGCCGGCCGGGAGTCGTTCGCCAGCGAGCCCCTGGAAACGGGTCCTACCATCCCCGCCCGGTGGGTACAGCTCGAAACCGTGGCTCCCAAAGCCAATCTGGCTTATAAGGGCTTCACCGGGCACGGCTTCATTGAAATCAGCCAAACCCGTAACACGGCCCTGACCATCCCCGTCACCGTGTCGGCGGCGGGGGTCTACGCCCTGGACTTTCGCTACGCCAATGGCAATGGCCCCATCAACACCAACAACCGGTGCGCCATCCGCACCCTGCGCGACGGCCGCAAGCTGCTCGGCACGGTGGTGCTGCCCCAGCGCGGGGTGGAAGAGTGGTCGAACTGGGGCTTCTCGAACCCCATTCTAGTGCGCCTGGAAAAAGGCCCCCACTCACTGAAGTTGGCCTACGAGCCGGCCAATGCGAACATGAATGGGGAAGTAAACCAGGCCCTGCTGGATTATCTGCGGGTGAGGCGGGTGGAATAGCTACCAGCAAAACGCAGCCCCGCCCGAGCCGGTAACCCCGCCCACACCCGCCCAACGCGGAGACTGCGCCGACGGGTTGTCAGAATTCAAACGCGGGCAAAAATCGCAGCGCACCCATTCAACCCTTCGCCTGATCCGGCCCGCCCTGGCCTCAGGGCCTCGAGGGCAGAAGTGCCTGATTTACTCAAGAGTCAAATCGAGGGTTATGGCAGCGCCTGGGGCAAAGAGCCCTGAGCGGAGTCTGGGCAATGAAGTGAGGTTGGGTCAACGTCAGATAAGTAGCAATCGAATCTGGCCGCGTCTACGTAAGAATACGGAGAAAGAAAAGCGGGAGCTGCCCGTTAAAACCCGTGTTTATCGCTTCTCTGAACTCAGGAACGGTACGTTAGTAGAGCGTGAGTGTTTACCCACCAATTCAGTGCATGCCTCCTAATTCATCCCTGGGCTGCCCCGCCGGCGGCAAAAGGCTATTTCTTTTCAGCGCGCCGCCCCGGGCAAGGGCCTTACTTACCCGCGGTTATCCGGTTTTTCAGGAAGACAATTGAGGCTACTTTGCTGGGTGGGCATCGCTGTCATGGAAGAAACTCAGCAGACCAGCGCCCCGCCTGGGATACCTGCCCGTCCGCTTCCCACCAGATTCGCTAGCCTGCGGCGACGGCCTCGTGCGGCAGACAGCCAACTGCCCCGGCCCCCGCGAGGCCAGCGGGGGCTGGTTCCAACTCAATTTTAGTGTCCCTAGCCGGTAGGGCTACTACCGCCTCCGCTATCTGCGGGCAGGCGACCGGCAACTTACTCCATCAGTTAGGCATATGAGCAACTACGCAATTGTCATCCACGGCGGAGCCGTGACCATGAAACCGGGCCAGCTAAGCCCCGAAGAAGAAGCCCGGCAGCGCGAGGGCCTGAGCCAGGCCCTGCAAGCCGGCTGGGAAATTCTGCACCGCGGGGGCACCGCCCTCGATGCGGTGGAGGCCAGTGTGCGCAGCCTCGAAGACAACGAGCACTTCAACGCCGGGCGGGGTAGCGGCCTCACCCAGCAGGGCGAAGTGCAGATGGACGCCGCCATCATGGACGGCTCCAACCTACGAGCCGGGGCCGTCAATAGCGTGCGCTACGTGGAGCACCCCATCAGCCTGGCCCGCGCCGTGATGGAGCGGAGCCCGCACGTATACATGGCTGGCGATGGGGCCCTGGAGCTAGCCCTCGAATACGGCCTGCCCCTGAAGCCCCCGAGCTATTTCCTGACCGAGAAAACCCAGCGGGAATGGCTGGAAAGCAAGCAGCAGGAGTTGGCTCAACCCGCCAGCCACGACACCGTGGGCGCCGTGGCCCTCGACCAGGCCGGCAACCTGGCCGTGGCCACCAGCACGGGCGGCATCGAAGGCCAGCTCAAAGGCCGGGTGGGCGACAGCCCCGTGCTGGGCGGCGGCACCTACGCCAGCAACGACGCCTGCGCCGTATCCTGCACCGGCGATGGCGAGGTCATCGTCCGCGGCGCTCTGGCCCACGAGGTTTACGCCCTGGTGAAGTACAAAGGCCTGCCGCTGACCGCTGCCTGCCAGGCTGCCCTACAACTGCACGACGAAGACCTGAAAGGCGACAAGGGCATGATTGCCATTGACAAGGACGGCAACATCGCGCTGGAATTCAACTCTAACCTCATGCGCCGGGCCTACCGCGTGGGCAATGGCGAACCCTACGTAGGCATCTGGAAAGACGAGTGAGCAAGGAACTGCCTACCTCCTGGCCCGAGCCCAGGGTGGGGGCGGCGTGGTGCCACGAATTCCGCGGAGCGGCTCGTGGTACCACTAAGCAGCGGGGCGTGCAACTATGGTTCTACGAGTAGTGGTACCACGAAGCCCTGCGGGCCATTCGTGGCACCACCCGGTCTTACGTTCAAATACGGATTAAATAGTCCTCAAATTCCGTATTTATGACATCTACGAGCCTATTCGCTAGCCGTAGAATCCTACGGGTTCATCGTTACGGGCTATCCTAATCGGACCGATGAACTGGGTAGTATGGCGCTTGCCCGCCGCTATGCTGCCCGGCCTACCTCCGCAGGCGCTTTGGCTGACGGGTTCCGCCAGGGCGTCTGTGGAGGTAGCAACCAGGGAATGCGGTGTTTATCACCGCGGCCCCTTCATTGAATCTTAATTTATGACCATTCGTACCCAGCGCCCTAAGGGCTTGTTGCTGGCCATTGGCGGCCACGAGAAACGCAAAGCCCCCGGCCAGGAAGGGGGTACCGAAGCCGACTACGACGAATCGGCCGACTTTATTCTCCAACGCTTCGTGGATGAGTTGCCCGGCAAACGCTGCGTGGCGGTGATACCTACCGCCTCGGAAGTACCCGAAGAGGCAGCACAGGAATACGTGGAGGTATTCACGGCCCTGGGCATCGAAAACGTGGAGGTGCTTAATATTCGGCAGCGGCAGCAGGCCAACGAGGCCGAAGCCCTGGCGGCCATTAATCGGGCCGATGGCATCATGTTTACCGGGGGCGACCAACTCCGTCTTACCGCCATCCTGGGGGGCACCCACCTGCTCCGGCGCCTCACCGAGCGGTACCTGGCGGAGCCCATCGTTATTGCCGGCACCAGCGCCGGCGCGGCCGCCATGAGCACGCCCATGATTTACCAAGGCCGTAACGACGCCGGGTTTCGCAAAGATGAAATCCACATCACCACCGGCCTGCAGCTCCTGCGTGACGTAGCCATCGACACGCACTTCGTGGCCCGTGGGCGCATCGTGCGCATGGCCCAGATTATTGCCACTAACCCCGGCTGCATCGGGCTGGGCCTGGAGGAAGACACCGCGGTGCTCGTAACCAAAGGCGCGGAGATGGAAGTAATTGGCAATGGCATGGTGGTCGTGATCGACGGCCACGACTGCATCGGCAACACCATATTACGAGGTACGCCCGGGCGAAGTATTTTCTATCCGCGACCTGCGGGTACACCTGCTTTCGCGGGGGCAGTGCTTCACCTTACCGGGGTTCCCGGCCGTTGGGTCACCCCCAATCAGTAAAGAATAAGTAGCTCCTCGGTTCGCTCTGCGCGCCCAAGTATCGTATTAGGGGCTGGATGGCTCGCTGGTGGAACCATTGGAATGAGTGGGGCCGCTGCGGCTTCCCGGCACCATTCCAGCGGGTCCGCCGGCCAGCCGCAAACCAGCATCGGTCCTGCCGCCGTTACCTAGCTCCTCAGTATTTTTTTTGATGTCCAGAACGATTATAGTATCCAACCGGCTGCCGACGAAAGTACAGCGTAGTGAAGCGGGGCTGAGC
>NZ_JACXAD010000037.1 GCF_014699115.1 Hymenobacter montanus | reverse complement strand
ACCAGCACTTTCTCAGTATGGCGCAACTGGCCTGTATTCGGCGTATCCTGCAGCGCCACTTTTCAGACACAGCCTAGCTCCCTCAATAAGCCGGGCCCGGGTTGCTCGTAAGCGCGAATCTGCTTGCTAAGTAGTTCGGTCAACAGCGAAGAAGCAGGAACAAAGCCCGGCTGAGCGCCGCCCAGGCAACTGCGGCTACTAATTGGTTGCGGGGGATGCCAACTCCGACAAGCCCAAGGCATGATGGTGGGAACACGCGCCTAAGCAAGAGCCCAGGCGCAGAGGGCTAGGAAATAGTTGGCCTGAAGTCCAAGCAAGAGCCCAGCCGCAAAGGCCGGTTCTTTCCCGAATTTTTGGCGGGCTTGCTCTAGGCCGCGTGAGGGACCGTTCCCTCGGCTTACCAACCCGTTTTACTGCTTAAGCCGGCTGCGGGGAACCGTAAAAAGCCCGCCTGGCTAACCGGGCCAGGCGGGCTTTAGAACTCGGGGAACACCACGCCGCAAGCGGCCCGGCTTTCCAAAGAATGTTGTACAGCCATTTCCCCAACCCAGTACGCTAGGTTCCCCTTCTCGGGCTTCGCGGTGGGAAAGAACCGGGGGCCTGTTTGTGAGGGTGCCGCCGGGTACCAGACGGACATCGCTGCAAATGTGAGGTAGCCCACCTGGTGGGGTTCACTGCGTGGCCGCCGGAGCTTAAACCCCCGATTCGAGCACCAGTTGCTGACCCGCGCCGAAGACCAGACCCGGAATATAGCAAATCACGTTCACCGTCACGGTGCCGTTGCCGGGTACTGGCACCGTGCGTAGGGCCTGGCGCTGCGGGCCGCGGGGGTTGGTTGCGTACTGGTTGTTGTAGAGGACCACCTGGTGCACCTGCCCGGCGGCACCGTTAACCAGGGTTTGGACCGGCCCATCAAACACCAGGCTATTGCTATTACCCTCTGTGGGAACGTTGATAGGGTTGGCTCCCAGTGAGATGCGTACGTTTTTCTGGGTGGCGGTGGGGTTGGTCAGCACCAGCTTGGCGTTGTACTTGTGTCCGTATCCAGCCCAGGTTTGCGACGAGGACAGCAGGCGCATGGTATACGTTGCGCTTTGCTCCTGGTAGAATACCGTGGAGTTGCCGAGAATGGCTGGCTTGCGCCGGTTGGTGTTGTAACACAGGGCCAGGTAGGCCGGGCCACTGGCCGGCAGCGTCAGGTTTACGTCGCCGCTGTTGTAGGCCGAGTGGGTGGCAATGCCGGCCTCGCGTCCATAGGCACTACCGGTATCCGGATTGGGAACGACAAGGGGACTGCCGGCATTACCATCGGCCTGCTTGGCGGTGCTGCCAGTGCAAAAGGCGGCGGCCCGGTCCAGGTTGCCATCGAAGGTGGCCACGGCCGACAGGTAAGCGCCCCCACCGGCCACATTCAACTCGTAGCGGCCTTCGGTGGCGTATCTATCTTGGCCGGTGGATTGGGCGGGCAGCAGCACCTTGGCCAGCTCAACTACCTTGAATGGTTGCACCGTCTGGCTCACGTTGGTGAGCGTATTGTTGGTCCAGGCTTCCGAGCACAAGTACCAGGCGCTTTTCGCCGACAACGGGGTACTTGGGCGGAAGCGCCACTTATTGTTGGCTACTAGCGTGCCCTTGCCCGTGATGGTGATTGCCTGCGGGCTGGGGTTGCTGGCCAGGAGGTGAATATAGAGTTTGCGGTTAGTCGTGGTCTGGCCCCGGTTATTCTTCTCACCCGTGTAGTTGAGGTGCGACAAGTACACGGCTATCGCACCAGTGAGGGGGGTGGCTTGACCACCGCGTTGCGGGGCATTATCGCCGTTGGTCATCAGCCAGCCTTCGCCGGTAATGGCCTCGGGGTTGTTACTTTTCCAGAAGGGGGCTCCGGCCAAGCCTCCCCCGGCGGCCGGGTCGTTTATGCCGGGTAAGTCGCGCAGTTCCGTTATGGGCACCAGCATGCCGCTTTGTAGGGTGCCCGCCGTCCAGGCGAGGCCAGCCAGGGCGTTTTGCGCGCTGGGGGTACCCTTAGGGCCCTCGGCGGTATCGTCGGGGGTGGCACAGCCAGCAGCTAGTAGCAGAGCAGCCAAGCCACAGGAGCGGCGAAAAAAAGTGAAATTCATTTCAACAAGCGGAGAAGAGTGAGGGAGTATTAAACGAGCACGAGGCACGTGGTGCTCCCGGGGAAGACCACGTGCCTCTATTGACTCGTTGGTGGTGATTACGTTATTGCTTGAGAATGCGCATGAGCTCAACCCGGCCGTCGGCCCCCTCAATGCGGAGCAGGTACACGCCCGGTTTCAATTCCTGCGTGCCCAGGCTTACCTCGTGGTGGCCAGCGGCTTGCACCCCATTGCGCAGCTTCACCAGCGGTTTGCCCCACAGATCGGTTACGGTCATGGTCACCTGCTGGGGCAGGTCAAGGAAATAGGCAACGTGGGTAGCGGCGTCCGGCACCGGGTTGGGGAAGACCTGGGCGCGGAAAGCCGCGGGGTCCTGTCCAGTAAGAGAGGGGTTGGAGGTGGGTTCGAGGGCGATGTTGACGTCGAGGTTGCCGAACTCGGACCAGTTGTCGGCGGCGTCCTTAACCAGGGACTTGATCTTGGCCCCGGGGGAGGCCGAGGTGCGCACGTCGTTGCTGTTGGCCGCCCCAACCGTGATCAGAGCCGTGGTGCCGCGGGACTTGAGCACCTTCAGGTCATCAAACTCCACGTCGGCCTCGCTGGTGCGCAACGAGATGTGCGCGCCAGTGGTCAGCGGGGTGGGGTCGGTCCAGCTGACGACCAGGCGGTTGTTGAGGTAGGCGCTCAGCACCCCGGTCGTGGTGTTATACACCACTTTGTAGTCGCTGAACGTGCCGCCGAGTATGCTCACGTCGGCCGAGGCACGGGGGGTGAGGACGTTGTCGATGGTCTCGATGAGGGAGACCTTTTGCTGGTCGAGGGCAAACCAGATCAGGTAGGAGTTGCCGCGCTCGCGCACGCTCACGTCGGAGGCCATGATGTGCAGGCCGAAGCGGCGGTTGCCGGTGGTATTGTTGACCTTGGCGGCGAAGGTGTAGAGGTAGGTGTTGCCGGCCTGCTGAGAGAGGAAGGTGGAGAGGGCCGTGTTGGTGGCCGTCGTGTTGCTCTGGCGCAGGCGTCCCTGGGCGGGGGCCCAGCTTCCTTGCCAGTCGGCCAGGCCGAGGGCGTAGTCGGGGTGGAGGGTGGCGGCGCCGAAGTTATCGTTGTAGAAGCCGTTGCCGCGGTTGGCGCGCCACTCGCCGTTACGCCATTCCAGGGGCTGGTAGAAGCGGGCGGCGACGGCGCGGTTGTCGGCGTCGGCGAAGGTGACCGTGAAGTTAGCCATGGCGCTGCTGGGGCCGGTGATGCTGGTGGTGGGCGGCGTGGTGTCCGTCACGGGCGGCTGGGGCGGCTGAGGAGGCTGGGGGGTAGAGCCACAGCTGTTGCTGATGTAGCTCTGGATGTTGGTGCGCATCGTGGGCAGGTAGGCATACAGGGCGTCGCCGGGGCACGACGTGCAGCCTTTGTTGTCGCGGTGGCCGCACACGTTCGGGATTACGCCCGCCTGATAGTGGTTAGACGTGCCCGTAACGTTGATGCCCTCCAGCGAGGCCTTCCAGCCCAGCAGCTTTTTCAAGCTTTCTAAGGCGGCTGCGGTCGGCCGTATGCTGGTGTAGCTGCCGAGCATGCAGACCCCAATGGTGTTGGTATTGCCGCCGCAGAAGTGAGCCCCAACCACGTTGTCGCCACCCGAGCGGCCTTCGTAAATGACGCCATTGGGGTCAATCAGGTAATTATAGCCGATGTCGGCCCAGCCGTTGCCATCGATGTGAAAGGCTTCGATAGCCCGCACCCGCGCCGCCCAGTCACTCGCTGTGTTGGAGCCTTCTTCGTGGTGTACCACCAAGTGGGTCACCTTGCTATAGTTGCGCGAGCCCACGGGGGCCCGGGCTCGCCAGCTGGCCCGCGAGACGACGGAGGGCTTGGTACAGGCAGCGCTGGCGCGGTTGGCTTGGCTCTCTGCGTCGGGCGCTATGGCCGGGGTTTCGCCGGGACTAAAGAAGACTACCTCCAGGCGGGTCAGCGTGGGAGCTGAGCCCGTGAGGCTGCTCATCGTGGCCCGGTACTGGACGTACCCGATGGTGGGCTCGAACTGCAGCATCTTGCCCACGCGGCGCGTGGCCACGTCGTCGGCATGGCCTTCGAAGCTGGTTTTTTGCCAGTCGCTCCACTTACGTCCGTTCGTGGAGGTGCGCACCTCGAGCGTTACGTTGGTATGGAACAGGTTCTGGCCGTGCCAGATGGGTACCACCGAAACAAACGGCAGCGGATCGGTGAGCGAAATCCGGATGGGCTGTGAGGTGAGGACGCCCTTGGTCTGGCCGGCCCGTAGGCTCGCCCCGCCGGGCGTCACCTGGAGGTTTTGCCGGGCTGCCAGCGATTGGTCGTGGTCCAGGGCCAGGGTTACCTGCGCCTTGCCTTCGCCACGCAGCCGGGGCTGGTCGGCCGGCGCCGCGTTTTCCGTTTGGGCCTGGGCCCGCCCGAATACCGCGCTTAGTAGTAGTAGTAAAAAAAGATGGGTGGTGTGCTTCATGATGAAAAGAGTGGATGAAGTGGGTAGAGCAATGTTTTGTTCAGGAGCAGCGATTGGTTGCCTCGTCCCGGGCGGGCATTCCCGGCGCGCGTACCTCTCTGAAGCACGGTGGGCCCAGGGGAGCGAGAGCAGGTAATCAAGAGCTAGTTTTTCACGAAGCGGCGTACGCTCGAGCGGGCGCCGGCTTGAATGTGCACGTAATAGGTGCCCGGCCGCAGCTTGGCCAGGGGGGCGAGTGGCAGCTCATGCGCACCGGCCACCTGCGAGCTGTCGAGGAGGGTCAGTATTTTTTTGCCGTATCCGTCGATCACGGCCACCGTTACGGGGCCGGTATTCGGCAGGTCGTAGGCCAGGGTAGCCTTGGCTTCGACGGGGTTAGGATACAGCTCGGCCTGAAACTCGGCGGCCTGGGCGGCGGCCGGCGGGGTGATAATCAGGTCCAGGTTGCCCATGGCCGACCAGTTGTTGCTGGCATCGCGGACCAGGCTCTTGATTTTGCCGGCCGGGGTAGTACTGCTCGTCGACACTTGCCGTAGGTCCTTCGACAAGGCCGGGCCCACCGTGATGGACCGGCTGGTGCCGCGCGCCTTGTACACCTTCAGATCATCGAACTCCACCTGGGCCTGGTTGGTGCGCAACGACAGGTAATTGCCGCTGGTCAACGGCGTGGTGTCGGTCCAGGTCAGCGCCAGCCGGTTGTTCTGGTACACCCGGATTTCACCGTTGGTGGTATTGTAGCTGACTTTATAATCGGCAAACTCGCCCGCCGGGATGGTGACATCAGCGCTGGCCCGCTCGGTGAGCACGTTGTTGCTGGTTTCGATGATGCGCACCTTCTGGTCGTTGTTGGAAAACCAGATCAGGTAGGAGTTGCCGCGCTCGCGCAGCGTGACGTCGCTGGCCATGATGTGAATGCCGAACCGGCCGGTTCGGGCGGTCACGTCGCCCAGCAGTTTAGCGGCGAAGTGGTAGAGGTAGGTGTTGCCCGGCACCTGCGACAAAAAGGTCGAAATAGCCGTATTGGTAGGCCCCAGGTCACTCTGCCGGAGGCGGCCCCCCACCACCGACCAGCTGCCTTTCCAGTCATCGGCGCCCAGGGTGTAATCGGAGTGTAGGGTGCCCGTGCCGAAGTTATCGTTAAAAAAACCATTGCCCCGGTTAGCGCGCCATTCGCTGGTCGTGGCGTAGTACTCCAGGGGCTGGTAAAAGCGCTCGGCCACCCCCACGTTGTCGGCGTCGGTGAAGTTCACCGTAAAGTCGCCCGATTGGGTACTGCTGCCGTTGGTGGTGGCCATGCTCGTAGTGGGTACGGTGGTGTCGGTCGGCACCGGGGGCGGGGTACCGCCGCCGTTCGGAGTCGTCGACAAGTACTTCCAGCCCTGACGGGGCTGGCCCACGTCCGAAAAGGTGCCGAGGGTCGCGACATTACCCCCGGCAGCGCGCCACTCAAAGTGAATGTGGTCGCCCGACGAGCGCCCCGTCGTGCCCTCAATCGCCACGATGGTGCCCGTTTGCACCGTTTGGCCCGCTTTTACCAGCACTCTTTTGTTATGGCCGTAGTAAGTGCGAGTGCCGTCGCTGTGTTGGATGACGACCAGGTTGCCGTAGCCGCAGTCGTCGCCGCAGTAGCCGGCCGATACCACGGTGCCGGGAGCCGCAGCCCGCACGTTATCGTCGGCATCATTGGGGGTGTCAAAGTCAACTGCAGCGTAGCCGTGCGGGCTAATGCCGTCGTAGATGGTACTGCGGCTGCCCGTTGGCGTGTGCGGGCCCGTGGGGGCTGGGGTGCCGTGGCGCGACACGTAATACTGCCGGTTGGCATCCCAGGGCAGGCGGTAGTCGATGCCCGAAGTGCGCGCGGCCGTTGCCGGGGCCGTTGGGTTGGCGCTTGCGTCGGCGTCGGCGGCAGTAAGCGGGCCGAGAGCCCACCCAGCCACGCTGTGCGGCACATCTTTTTGCTGGGCTACGATGGTTTCGGTGCTGGTCGCCAGATCGTACACGGCTACTTCATCGGCGAAGCCATGCAGCAAGTCACGCCGGGCGCTGGTGCTCACCGCGTACAGGAGCTGCTGGCGGTCGGGCGAAAGCACGGGGGTGGAGAAATACTTTGGCGCCAGCGCCAGCCGCTGCACCTGCCGCGTACGCAGGTCGAACGACCACACGCCTTCGTGCTCCAGGTCGGTATCAAACTTCAGGGCCTCCAGGTACAGCACATGCTGGTCAGCTGACCACGCGATGGGTTTCAGGGCGTAGCCCGCCACCGGGCTGTCCGGCTGGCTGAAAAGCAACTGCTTGCGGCGCGTGGTGGTCGTATAAAGCCACAGGTTGTAGGCATTGCCGATTTCAGCGCGCTCCAGGTACACCCACTCCGGCTGGTGGGGCGACTGCAGCCCTTGGAAGAACACCATGTCGGCAGGAATCGTCAAAGAGGCATCTATCTCATGGGGATAAAGGGCCACCGTAGTCGTAGCGGCCAGCCGGCCGGGCTTGGTCGCCAGCTGCTTGCCCACCAGCACCGGCTGCCCTTTGGGGGCCGCCGTATACAGGCGATCTTGCTGGTAGAAGACGGCCTGCGCCCGCTGCGCCTGGGCGGCCCCGGGTAAGGCGCAGAAGGCGCTTACTACCAGGGTACAAATAGATTTTTTCATGGGTGAATGAAATAAATCAGGGAAGACAGTACAGAGTCAGCCGACCAAAGTCAACCGTTAATCAAAGCCAGCAGAGGGGCGGGATGGCTGAACTCATCCGGCGCCCGCAGGCGGGCGCACCAAGCAGTCAGCTGACGGAAAGAAAAAGTCACGGGCCTTGTCGGACTGCCGCGCTTTTCCTTTCCGTCAGGGCTAACCGCCTAGTCTTTCAGCAGCCGGACCGTCTGGCTCTTGTCGCCGGTGGAAACCTTTACCAGGTAGAAGCCCTGCTTGCCGAGCGACTGGGCCGGTACCACCACCTGATGGGTGCCTTTGGTTTCCCGGCTCACCAGGGTCTTCACCTTGGTGCCCTGGCCGTCGAAGATGTCGATGCTGACTTCCGCATCCGCTTCCAGGGCGTAGTTGATGGTGAGCTTGCCGCCAGTTACCGGGTTAGGATATACCGTAACGGCGGAGGCGTCCTGGCCTGTGAGGGAGGCGGGGATGGTGATGTTGACGTCGAGGTTGCCGAACTCGGACCAGTTGTCGGCCTCATCCTTGACCAGGGACTTGATCTTGGCCCCGGGGGAGGCCGAAGTGCGCACGTCGTTGCTGTTGGCCGCCCCAACCGTGATCAAGGCCGTGGTCCCGCGGGACTTGAGCACCTTCAGGTCATCAAACTCCACGTCGGCCTCGCTGGTGCGCAACGAGATGTGCGCGCCGGTGGTCAGCGGGGTGGGGTCGGTCCAGCTGACGACCAGGCGGTTGTTGAGGTAGGCGCTCAGCACCCCGGTCGTGGTGTTATACACTACTTTGTAGTCGCTGAACGTGCCGCCGAGTATGCTCACGTCGGCCGAGGCACGGGGGGTGAGAACGTTGTCGATGGTCTCGATGAGGGAGACCTTTTGCTGGTCAAGGGCAAACCAAATCAGGTAGGAGTTGCCGCGCTCGCGCACGCTCACGTCGGAAGCCATGATGTGCAGGCCGAAGCGGCGGTTGCCGGTGGTGTTGTTGACCTTGGCGGCGAAGGTGTAGAGGTAGGTGTTGCCGGCCTGCTGAGAGAGGAAGGTGGAGAGGGCCGTGTTGGTGGCCGTCGTGTTGCTCTGGCGCAGGCGTCCCTGGGCGGGGGCCCAGCTTCCTTGCCAGTCGGCCAGGCCGAGGGCGTAGTCGGGGTGGAGGGTGGCGGCGCCGAAGTTATCGTTGTAGAAGCCGTTGCCGCGGTTGGCGCGCCACTCGCCGTTGCGCCATTCCAGGGGCTGGTAGAAGCGGGCGGCGACGGCGCGGTTGTCGGCGTCGGTGAAGGTGGCCGTGAAGTTAGCCATGGCGCTGCTGGGGCCGGTGATGCTGGTGGTGGGCGGCGTGGTGTCCGTCACGGGCGGCTGGGGCGGCTGAGGAGGCTGGGGGGTGGTAGCGCCCCCTTGGAGGACGATATTGATGGGCTGGTAGTAATGATCAAGTATCCAGGTGTAGGACTTGCCGCTCTCACCCCAAAACTTCGAGCCGAACTGGCACATGCCACGGCCGTGGCCGAAGGTGGCGCGGCCCTTGCAGAGTGGGTCCGAGATACAGGGCGCACCGGCCGTATTGGTGCCGGCGAAGCCATTGCCGCAACCAGCGTTGTTGTTCTCCGACGAATACTCGGGGCGGGAGATGGCCCCGTCTTTCACCAGCACCTGGCCGGCGGTAAAATCAGCGGCTGCCGCGGCGTCTTTGTTCGTGGCGCTGCTCCATACCTGGCGGCAGGTAGTGCTGCTAATGTCGAAGCTGCTGCCGCTGGAGCGGTTGATGACGTAGTAAGCGCCGTAGCTGCGGTAAGCAACCGACCCGGCCCGCAACGAGTTGGCGCCGAAATAAGGCGGCCATTCATCGTCGATGCCGCTGCGCACGTAGGTTTCCAGCGACATCACCGATACGCTCGAGCAGGAGTTGCACGAGCAGCTGGTGCCCACCCGGATGCTGGCGGGTACGGCCACCCGGGCCGCCGTGCCGTCCGGCCCTTTCGCGGGAGCTACGGCTTTGGGCTTCTGCAGCGGCTCCGGCTCCGGCTCGGGCTCGGCCCCAGTTTTGTCGTAAAAGCCGTGCACGCTGTTTTCCGTTTCGGTGGGTACCGAGCCGCGGCCCGCCCGGGTTTCGCTGCCCTTGGGCAGGGGCGCCAACGAGTTTTTAAAGGTGTAGTCCTGGCCAATCACGCGGAAATTGCGGATCTGGTAGGTGGTGTAGCCGTCGTGCGAAAACGTGACGTCGGCGACCTCTTTCACAAACTCTTCCTTCTTAGGGCCTTTCTGCGACTCATTGCTGGTGAGGAGCAGTTGGTAGTAGCCGTTCTCATCGGATACGGCCGAGGCGGTTCCCATGCGCACCTGCACCCCGGCCAGGGGCATCCCCCGCTCCCGGTCGCTCACGTAGCCGTCGATGTAGGTTTGGTTGGGCGCCAAGGCCGCGCTCTGCTTCTGGCTATTCCGCTCAGGCGTGAGCGGCTGAAGACGGTCTAGCTGTATTTCGGCGTTGAGCTGCGCTACCGTGCCGGCCGTGAAATGCGTGGAGAGCGGCGCATACCCCGGAGCGGAGATTAAGAACGACAATTCACCTTCTCGGTTCGGCAACGCCAGCTTGCCGTTGGCCCGGGTGGCGAGCTCCTCTTTCTTGCCGGTGGCGTTCAGGAGCTCGATGCGGGCATTGCGCACGGCAAACCCCGTCTGCTGGTCCACGACGCGCAGCTCGAGGTTGCCTTTCTGCGCCCAGGCGCCCAGGCTAGTGAGCGCCAACAGGCCACTGAAAAGGGTTTTTCGAATGGGTAGAATTCTCATTTGCAAAGTGGATTAGTAGATTAAGTGGGAGAAGGGATGGAGTGGAGAGGTGGAGTGGAAAGGAAGGAATTTGATGCGGTTGTGGCGGGAAGAAGGTGCGCCGGTTTAAGTAGCTAAGTCAGTAGGGTCAGAGCAAGGCTAAGCTTCAGGTAAGGAGTGAGCCACGACACCCGGTGTGTCTGCCCCTGGTCCCACTGAGCGCGCGGCACGGTGGCTATGGTGCCCGTCTTAATTTTTGCGGGAAGCTCGAGCGAGCTTATTCGGCCTTAAGACTTTCTGGATTTGAATCTTGCTGCTGTCCACGATGAGGGGTCAGCACGTAGGAACCAGCGGGCAGCGCGTTAAGGTCGGCGTGGAGGGTATGAACCCCCGCGGCTTGCGCCGTTTGGGGGCAGCAAGTACGGCCGGGTAAGTCACTCACCAACGCTTGCGTGCTGCCGCTGGCGGGCCAGGAGTAGGCTAGTAGCACGGGGCCGGCCGGGGGAGTGGGCCAGTGCGACACGGTGGCCATGGTAGGGGCGGGGACCGGGGTTAAAGTCACGCTCTTCGGGGCGGGGCCCGGCTGGCCGCTGGCGTGGCGGCCCGTTGCCATTCCCTTATGATACCGCGGTCCCGATGGGGTTTCAGCAGTAAAGTCACCCGGGCACTGGGCAACCGGGCTTACCAGGCGCCTGGGCACCTTGAAGTAATGGCCGCGGGGGCTGGCCGGATATTCCATTTTCAGGGTGGTGGCTAAGCCGTTGATGCTGACCTTAGGGTCGGCACTGATGAAAGACAGGCGGTAGATGCCGTGGCCGCCAGGCTTTGTGGCCTGGGCCCGGCCGGTAACCGTGAAATTCAAACGGGCAAACACTCGGTCGGCCGGCGCCATGGGGTAGCCGCTCCGATTTTCGGGCGTAGCGGCCGTGCTCAGGAGCAGGAATAGGGTAGAGCGTGTTCTCATTTAAGTAGAAAGGGAGGGCAGCTAGTACTTGGCTCAAGCACTCCTTCAAAGTTGCCCACGAGATCTTCTCCCTTCCTAATGACGGCCGCGCTCGCTTGGATGAATAACCTCAGCGTTAGGACCAACGACAAAAAAATTTGGTCCTAGCGGCGGACCTGATGGGATGGCGGGCTGCCCCCGGCCAGCAAAAACCAGTGCCGGAGCTTCGGGAAGCAGCCCGACAGCGCCACCTCGGGCCTGCATTCAAATGAGTTACCAGCTACGACGACTTCGAATAACCACTGCCTGACCCGGGTGGCCTATTACTTTGGAAAAACGAAAGCGGCGAGCCAGTTTGGGCCTGGCTGGTACCCTTACTATCCCAAACCCTACTTACTTCACCTGGTTTGTCCGTCGCTCGTCCGGCTTGACCATGCTCGCCCGGTGGACTCTATGGCCCCGGTGTGGTCATAGCCTGATCAGGCTGGAGAGTGCCAGCTCCTCAGCCCCGGGTAGCGGCTTAGGTGCTGCTCCGCACCTACCAGCGAGGCCAGCGTCAGCCGTTTATGCCGGGCTTAAAGCGCTGGGAGCCGGAGCTGGCCCGCCTACCGCTCCTGTACCAGGCTCCCGCTGAGGCGCCGGAGTGCCGTCTCGGCCTGCTTGGCCTGGAAGCGGATGTCGAGCAGCCGCACCTCGGCGTCTAGCTGGGAGCGTTGGGCTTCGCGCAGCACCAGGGGTGTGAGCAGGCCCAGGCGGTAGCGCTCCAGGGCAATGTCCACGTTCTGGCGGGCCAATCGGATGTTGGCTTCTTCCAGGTCGAGCAGCTGCAGGAAGTTTTGGTACTGGGCGAAGGCCGTGGCGGCGTCAGCGTCAAGCTGCAGGCTGGTTTGCGCCAGGCTCAGCTTACGTTGTTCCTCGGCCACGCGGGCGTTTTGCTCCTGGCGGCGGATGTTGAGGCCGTCGAAAATCGGCACGGAAGCCACCACTCCGTAGTTAAGGCCGTAAGTGCGACCGGTGTTGGTGACGAGCTGGCTGCCAAAAAACGCCGCGCCGTTCACGTTGCGGTTGAGGCCATAGCCAGTGGTCAGTCCCACCTGCGGGAAGCGGGAGGCCCGCACCAGGCGGCGGTCGTAAGCAGCCACGTCGACGCCCAGCCGGGCCTGAAGCAGGCGCGGGTTGTTGGCCCGGATGCCGGCCGTAACGACTTCTTCGCGCAGGTCGCGCGTCACGATTAAGCTATCCGAAGGCTCGAACTCGACGCCGGGGGGGCGGCCCAACAAATTGTTGAGCGCGATTTTAGCTGCCGCGAGGGCTTGCTGCTGTTGCAGCAGCAGGCTGCGGTCGGCATTGTAATCCACCTGGGCCGTGAGCACCTCGACTTTGGCGCTCACGCCCACGTCGACTCGCGCCCGGGTCAGGTCGAGGCGGGCCTGGCCAATTTTCAGGGCTTCTTCCAGGGAGATAATTTTACCGGCCTGCCGTACCACGTCGTAATAGGCGTTGGTCACGGCTTCAACGGTTTCTTCGAGCGCGGCCCGGGTGAGGGCCTGCTGCTGGCCGCGCAGGGTCTTCAGCCGGTCGTAGGCGATGAACATACCCAGGCCATCGAAAATGGTCCAAGTGGCCGCCACGCTGGCATTCAGTAGGTTAGATTGCGCCCTGTCGGCCGTGCTGGGCTCGGGCCGCGCCGACGACTCCTGCCGCACGTTGTTGATGCTGAAGGTGCGGGTGAAGTTGCCGTTCACAACCGGCAACTGGCCGGCATTGCCCCGGGTTACGTTGTTCTCGGCAATCTGCTCGTCCTTCCTCGCAATCAGGACGCCGTAGTTATGCTGCAACGCTTCGGTAATGGCCTGCTGAAGCGAGAGGGCGGGGGCCGGGGCCGCCGAAGCGGACCGGGTCAGCTGGTTGGGCCGCGCGGTGGGCACTTGCGCCAAGCCGGCCAGTGGGATTAGGGCAAGAAGAAAGAGGCGGAAGCGTTTCATGTAAGAAAATCAGGGCAAAAAACTCTCCCCTCTCTCAAGGAGGGGTGGCCGAGCCATAGGCTCGAACGGAGGGCCTTGCTCAATGAGCAGAACGATTAATCAAAGCTAAAATCTCCCCTCTTCTCAGGGGGCTTTTCAGCCTCAGCTTACGCCACCATCGGTTGCTTCTCAGCCGCCGTTTTTGGTTTGTGCTTCTTGGCTGAGGCGAAATACGAATACATAACCGGTACGACAAACAGCGTAAGGCCCGTGGCAAACAGCAAGCCGCCTACCACGCCAATGCCCATGGCCCGCCGCCCGAGCGCCCCGGCGCCCTGCGCCAAGGCAATGGGCAAAATGCCGAGCACGGCGCACAGGCTGGTCATCAAAATGGGGCGGAAGCGGGCCGTCGCTCCCTCAATCAGGCCCTGCATGTAATCAGCGCCTTTCTCCACGCTTTGGTTGGCGAACTCCACGATGAGAATGCCGTTTTTCGTGACCAGGCCCACCAGCATGATGATGCCGATCTGCGAGAACAAGTTGAGTGTTTGGTTGAAGTACCAAAGGCTGAACAGCGCTCCCGACAAGGCCAGCGGCACCGTTACCATGATAATGCCGGGGTCGCGGAAACTCTCGAACTGCGCGGCCAGAATCAGGTAGATCAGCACCAGGGCCAGGCCGAAGGCGAAGAGGATGGACGAGGAGCTTTCGGCGAAGTCGCGCGACTGCCCCGCCAGCGCCGTGGAGAAGGAGTTGTCCAGGTTCTTGTCGGCAATGGCCCGCATGGCCGCGATGCCGTCTCCCAAGGTCTTGCCCTTGGCCAGGGAGGCCGAAAACGTAGCCGAATTGTAGCGGTTGAAGCGGTAGAGCTGGGGCGGCGTGCTCTTCTCAACCAGGGTAATCACGTTGTCGAGCTGCACGAGCTTGCCGTCGCGGCTCTTCACGTTCAGCGTGCGCACGTCGAGCGGCTGGTTGCGGTCTTCGCGGGCCACCTGGCCAATAATCTGATACTGCTTGCCATTGCGAATGAAGTAGCCGTAGCGTTGCCCGCTGAGGCCGGCCTGCAGGGTCTGCGAGATGTCCTGCACGCTCACCCCCAGGCTCTGGGCCTTCTCCCGGTCGATGACCACGCGCAGCTCGGGCTTGTTGAACTTGAGGTTCACGTCGACGAAGCTGAAGGTTTTGTCGGCCCGGGCGGCTTCCAGGAACTTGGGCACGGCGGCGGTGAGCTTGTCAAAATCCTGGGTTTGCACCACGAACTGCACGGGCAGGCCGCCCCCGCCCCCCCCGCCGGTGCCAATGCTTTGGTCCTGCGCTACCGACACGCGGGCCCCGGTGTACTTCTTCACGGTATTCGTCAGGATATCGGCCAGTTGCTGCTGCGAGTGAGGGCGCTGCTCGGGGTCTTTCAGCAGTACGCGGGCAATGCCGGAGTTGGCGGCCCCGCTGTTGCTGCCACCCCCCGGGGCCGTCACGGTCAGGACGTTGTCGGCGTCGCGCCGGGTGCTGTCCTGTAATACCCTGATGAGCTGGTTCATGTAGTTGTCCATGTACTCAAAGGAGGCGCCTTCCGGAGCCGTGGCATTGATGCTGATGCGGTTACGGTCCTCGATTGGCGCCAGCTCCGAAGGCAGGGTCTTCATGAAAAACCAAATGCCGACGCCCGTGGCCAGCACCAGGCCCCAGGCCCAAAGGCGGTTTTGCAGGAAGCTTTCCAGCGCCGCCCGGTAGCCGCCGGTCAGCTTCTCGAAGAAGGGCTCCGTTTTGCGGTAGAACCAGTTATGGGTCTCCTCCTTTTTCAGCAGCCGCGCGCACATCATGGGCGTGAGGGTGAGCGAGACGAAGGCTGAAATCAGCACTGAGCCCGCCAGCACGATGCCAAACTCGCGAAACAGCCGGCCCGTGATGCCGGTCAGGAACACCACCGGCAGGAACACCGCCGCTAACACCACGGTGGTCGACACCACGGCCATCAGGATTTCCTGCGAGCCATTCTTGGCCGCCTCCAGCGGGGTTTCGCCGCCCTCAATCCGGCTGTAGATGTTCTCCAGCACCACAATGGCATCGTCAACCACGAGGCTGATGGCCAGTACGATGGCTAGCAGCGTCAGCACATTGATGGTAAAGCCCATCAGGTACATCACGAAGAAGATGCCAATCAGCGACACCGGAATGGCCACCACCGGAATAAGGGTGGAGCGCCAGTCGCGCAGGAACAGGAATATTACCACCACCACGAGGACAAACGCTTCCACAATGGTGTGCTCTACTTCCGCAATCGAGGCCCGGATAAACACCGAGTTATCGAAGCCCGTGCTGAGCTTCAGGTCCTTGGGCAGGTCGTTGGCGTATTGCCGGACGCGCTTGTTGAACTCATCGGTAATGGCAATCTGGTTGGAGCCCGGCTGCGGAATCGCCGTCACGCCCACCATCGGAATGCCGTTGCGGCGCAGAATGGTCTGGTCGTTTTCGGGGTAGAGCTCGGCGTAGCCCACGTCGGTGAGGCGCACCAGCGAAGTGGGGTCGTCGCGCAGAATCAGGTTGTTGAAGTCCTCGACCGTGGCCAGGCGGCCCATGGTGCGCAGCGAGAGCTGGGTGCTCTGGCCCTGCACGGCCCCGCTGGGCAGCTCTACGTTTTCGCGAGCCAGGGCCTGCTGCACGTCCACGGGCGAGATGCCCAGGGCCGCCATCTTCACCGGGTCGAGCCAGAGGCGCATCGAGTACTTGCGCTCGCCCCACACCCGGATTTCGCTCACGCCGGGAATGGTTTGCAAGCGTTCCTTGAGCACGTTGTTGGCGTAGTCAGTTAGCTCCAGCAGGGTGCGCGACGAGCTGCTCAGGTAACTCAGGATGATGGGCGAAGAGTCGGCATTGGCCTTGCTCACAATGGGCGGGTCCACGTCGCGCGGCAGGCGGCCCTGGGCGCCCGACACCTTGTCGCGCACGTCGTTGGCGGCGGCTTCCAGGTCGACGTCCAGGTCGAACTCCACCGTAATGGTCGAGGCCCCGTCGCGGCTCGTCGACGACAAGTTGCGGATGCCCGCGATGCCGTTGATGCCTTCTTCCAGCGGCTCGGTAATCTGCGACTGGATGACGTCGGCCGAGGCCCCCGTGTAGCTGGTTTGCACCGTGATAATGGGCGGGTCCACGCTGGGGTACTCGCGGATGGCAAGCGAGCGGAACCCAATGGCGCCGAAAATCACGATGAGCAAGCTCATCACAATAGCCAACACCGGCCGATTAATGCTTACGGATGATAAACTCATGGCAAAACAGTAAAAACAAAATAGCGCTGGTACGTTGCAGCCGGGGGCCGCGTACTGATTATGGGACAGGCCTGCGTGAGAAAAGTCACTACGGAAGCAAGGTGAACAAAATATTCAGGTCAACAGCGGCTTAACGAAGCGCTTGGGCTGCTCCTCGTAGCCAACCCGGCAGTAGAAGCGGTGGGCTGCTTCGCGGGTCGCGCCGCTGCTTACTTCCGCCCGGCCGCAGCCCCACTGGCGAAAAACTTCTTCGGCTGCGGCCAGCAGTTGGGCGCCAATGCCGCGGCCGCGGTGGCTGGCCGCCACCACTAGTGTCACGATGCGCCCGTCGGGGGGGCGGTGCAAAAACCAGGTGCGGTGCAGAAGCACCAGCGCTACCACGTGGCCCTGCGCAACGGCCACCAGCGCCTGCTCGCCCGTCGTGCTCAGCACCGCCAGCCGATCGCGCACCGCCGGCTCCGCGGTGGGGTAACCGAGTTCCGTCAGCAGCGGGGCCAGAGCCCGTGCGTCGGCTTCGTACGCGGGGCGAATGCTGACTTCGTTTCGTGCGGTAAGGGTCGCGGGCGCGGAGTTCATGAGCTGCGGGATTTCGACAAAATCTGAGGTGCCGGGGCTAGATTTATTTCTGAATGCTCACCCGGTCGCCGGGCTTTACCTGCAAAATGCCCGTGCGGATAACCGTGTCGCCCACGGCCAGCCCTTTGGTAATCTGAATGACTTTATCCGAGCGCACCCCGATGTTCACCGGCTGCACGGCCGCCTTGCCTTTCCGCACCGTGTACACCGTGTAGCCACTGGCTACCGGTACCACGGCTTCGGTCGGAATTTGCAGGGCCGTAGCCGTTTCGCCGAGCTCCAGGTTCACCTTTACGAAGCCGCCGGGGCGGAGCTCCAGGTTCTTATTGGGGTAGATGGCCCGCACGGGCAGCGTACGCGAAACCGGGTCAATCTGCGGGTTAACGGCGTAAACTTTGGCTTTGATTTGCTTGGTCGTGGCTTCGTCGGTCACCAGCACCACGTCGCCCACACGTACTGATTGCGCAAAGCGGCTCGGCACGTTGAAGTCAATCTTCACCGGCTTCACCCGCGAAAGGGTGGTAATGGCCGTTCCGGGCGACACGTACGCCCCCACCGAGGTGTTGCGCAGCCCCAGAACGCCGTCGAACGGCGCCCGCACGTACGCCTTGCTCAGGGTCACGCGCAAGGCCCGCAAGTCGGCCTGGGCAGTGAGCAGGGCATTGTTGCTCTGCTCGTATTCCTGGCGGCTGATGTACTCTTTTTCCAGCAGGGCCCGCTGGCGGCGCTCCTGGTCCTGGTAAAGCTTGAGGTTGTACTCCTGCTTTTGCAGCTGGGCCTGCACGTCGGCCGCGTTGATGGTGAACAGCAACTGGCCCTTGCGCACGGGCTGGCCTTCCCGGATGTTCAGGCTAGTAATCTTGCCCGCAATCTCGCTCTGAATGGTCACCGACTCATCGGCTAGCACCGAGCCCGTCGAGGCCACCTGGTCGGAGAGGCGCGTGGCGGCTACTACGTACACCTGCACCGGCACTTTAGCCCCGGGCCCGCCCGCCCCGCCGGGGCCACCCTTGCCGCTGCCCTTACCACCTTCTTTGCCGGCGGTGCTGCTGGGGAAGTACTGCACTTTCGCCCAGGCCAAGGCCGCGATGATCAGGGCCGCAATCAGCCAGCCCAGCCAGCCGCGCTTACGCTTCGGGGGCGTATCCGGGGCCGGGTTGGTGGGGGGCGGGGCAACCGTGGGCGCGGGCGTCGCGGTGGTGTCCCAATTTTTGGAGGGGGCAGTGGTGGGCGGTTCTAATGGCATAGGTGGCAAGAACGCGTAAGCAATGGCCGATGTTTAGCAGCCGGCTCGTCGCTAAGCAAATACGGTAGAAGAAATATCCAACGTAACCCGTATAGTGCGAATCTGGCCCGGAAGGTTGCTTGCTCGCCCGAAAAATAGACGTACAAGGGCATCAAGCTGACCGAAACTATCTTCGCCCCGATGAAGCCGCCCACCGCTCCCGCGCCCGAATCGCGCAATTTCTTCCAGGACGTGCACGAAGTCGTGCGCCTTATTCCGGCAGGCCGCGTGAGCACCTACGGGGCCATTGCCCACTACCTCGGCGCCCGTCATGGCGCCCGTACCGTGGGCTACGCCATGATGGCCGCCCATACGGCTGAGCAGTACGTGCCCGCCCACCGCGTACTCAACCGCCTCGGCCACCTCACCGGCCGGTTGCATTACGCGACGCCTTTCGCCATGCAGGAAGCGTTGGAAGCCGAAGGCATTCGCGTAGAAGAAGACCGGGTGGTCGAGTTCAGTAAGTTGTTTTGGGACCCCAGCACGGAGCTGGTCTAGAAGCTGCGTCCGGCGTTACTGGGGTGTTGTCAAACAGATAGGGAACCGACCGGCTTGCCACGCTCTTCCCCTTTGGCCGTGCTTTCTTACCGTTACCTAGCACCCTGCTTCAATTCTTGTAGGGCGCCGCTCTTTATCATTTCCTTACGGCTTTTGTATTGGTGCTTTAGAAAGGCAGAAATAGCAGATAAATACGCTATTTCTGTGGCTTCAGGTAGTGGATTCCTTTTTAGGTAAGTGGAGTATGCGGTTAGTATCTCAGCTGTAGAGCTATTTAGCAAGACTGTAATTTTGCCTTTTCGATTGATAAACAAGTTTCCCGTATCATGAGCACTTGAAATAAAATAGTAGATACCATCGGTTAATTCCCGTTGGGAGGGATGAAGCACATTGAAGGTTGGTAACTGTGTGAACCTTTCAGGCATTACCGGGTAGTTTTCGTGCTTTTCAAGGTGTGCTATCAGTTGAAGAATTGCCGGGCGTGGCATTCTAACTGCCTCTGTTAGTGGTCGATTAAAACTCTGCCCATTGCAAAGCACCGGCCCGAGTAGTAGCAACAAAAAGGCTAAGCGTCTCATTCGTTATTTTTTTCCTGCTCTAATTTCGTCAGCGACCTGCTTCTCTAATTGGTCTGGCTTTTTCTCCCTTGCAGCGGGGGTTGGGGGAGGAGTAGCCGTTTCTTTTGCTATCTGCTCTTTGTCTACCGCGTGCACTGATTCATGAGCTGCAACGGCACCAATAGCCTGTTCCATCGTGAGCCCATTTAGTACTTTATCAGTTGTTTTCCCATCTATCGACATTTGTATTGCGCCGGTATAGACCGTAATGGATTTCGCCTTGGTTGGCTCGCCAGTAAAGCTATCAATGGGGGGAGTAGTGCCACCCAATAAGATTGTTTTGCCCTTAGGAGGCTTACCATCAACTACATAAAATATTACGCCAATATCTGATTTGTCAATGGCGCTCAAGCGGGCGCGTCCGGTAGGAGTGAGAGCCATTGCGCTAGCTACCCGTCTTTCATTTGCAGTGGCATTTTTACCTAGCGTAACACTGCCATTTTGGTTAAACTGCACACTTACTCTTTTCCCGTTCGGGTCGATAAGCTCTCGGCCGTCAGGATCCATATAGCGTACCGGGTTGTTTTCTACGAACACGTAGGGGCTAACATACATAAACTTCTCGGCTAGGGGGTCCGGGCTCATCCAGCGGCTCGTAATATCAGGCTTCGCGTGTCCCATAAGTGAATCCGGGGGCAGTAGGTAAGCCACGCGGTGCAGATGTGTATCGTACACCACCGAGCCAATGCGGCGCAGGCTGTCATTGGTGAAAAACTCCTGAAACCGACCGTTGCTCAGTGTAGCAACCTTTACCGTAACCCCATACTTGAGAAAGGGCTGTTGGGCGTAAACGGAGCGGCCGAGGCCCAAGGCCAGCAGCAGCGAGAGAGCGTAGAAATAGCGCATGAGCAGGTAGGACTTAAGGTTTTTTCTGGTACTTCTGTTTTTCAGTTTTCACTGATTGCAGCCAATCGGCGTACATCTGTGGGGGCATCTCGCGGTAGCCTGTCTCAAAGATGCGTGTATAAGCAGCTTCCATTGCGGCGTATACCTGTTGGGCTTCTGGCTTGGAAGTTTGCCGTTCAAATTTCCGTCGCAGGGTTTCAGCTTGAAGCAGTTGCGCGTTGATATAGTGAGGGAAGTAACGCAAGGCTAGGTTGGTGCATTTGCTCACGAACGGCTCCGCTACTACTGGCCCCACCCTGCGCTCATAGCCTTTGGCGAGGTCTACTAGGCAGAGAACCACGTTTTGCTTGGCGCTGAGTGTATCCATATAAATCCCGCTGATGATGGTTTCGCGGCTGATATAGCCCGAAGCGGTCAGCCAAGCATCGACAGGGAAAGTATAGCTGGTCAACTCCGTGTTGTACCAGCCATCTTTTCGGTTGTGCTGCTTTAAGTAAATGTGGTTAGGGGCTAGGCTAAGCCAAGTTTGCGCGCCAGTTTCATCGGCCAGCATTTTGTAGAGATAGGGCAGCGAGTGGCAGTTACCCTTGCGGGTGACTAATAACTTGCTTACAAACATCTTGCGCCAGTCATCATCTCCGTCGAAGTCCTCGAAGTCGTATCGGAAGGGGGGAAGTGTGGCACCTTTGCGTAAACGGGTGCTATCTTTCATCATTAGGAAGATAGCTGCGTTACGGGCCACGTTCTCCTTGTCGTCGCGGTTGTATAGAAAATACGGTTCGTTGGTTTTTTTCAACAAGCGGCAGACCGCAGCTAGGCCGCTGATTTGCTGGCTGAACTCCTCATAACTTAGGCGATTATCGAAGTAAGCGTTCTCCGTCAGGAACACGGCCCGCTTAAAGTTGAGAGGATAACGTCCATCGAGCATCTTGGCCAGCTCTTGATAAGCTGGCTCGTAGAAGTTGGCTACCATCGGAGCCACCAATAAGGCTGGAACTGCCGGCACAATTACCCGGATGGGTACGCCCGCCAGTTGCTCCGGCAGTGGTGCAGCCTGCCAACTCTTTGCCGAACTAGGATAATAGGCCGGTATACGCAGAGCCAGCGGCTCCACCGGTACCAGCACCCGCCGCGAACAGCCAACGCCGAGCAAGAGTAGAGCCAGGCACCAAAGCAGTAGGTAGTGATGTTTCATCAGGACATATTATTTGGCGGCAGTAGGGGCGAAGCGGGCGGCAGCCCGCTGGCTAGCTTGGCGCGCCTTTTCTTGTTCCAGGGCGTTGAGCCAGCGGTCGTACTGGTCCTTAGGCATTTCCTCAAACCCAACGGCGGCCAGGGCGCGGTCCCAGCGTTCTATCTCGGTCATATAGGGCTTCAATTGAGGCAGGGTGCGAGCCACTTCCGGTGCGGGCTGACCGGCTTTCTTCCAAGGCTTGACGAAGCGAGCCAAGGCCACGTTATGAGCTAGGATGCGCGCCTGCATCCCTTGCGGGTAATATATCAGGGCGAGGTCGGCGCATTTCTTTACAAACTCGTCGTAGCCGTAGTAGTGCTCGTAGCCGTTGGCCAGGTCCACGAGTTGACAGGCCAGGTTCTCACGTAAAGTGAGGGTGTCCAGGTAGGTGCGCTGTTTCAGGGCCCCGGCTTTGATATATCCGGAGCTCATATAAAAGGCATCGGTGGTGAAGTGCCCATTTGTCGTTTCGTAGCGGTAAAGCGCTCCCCGACCATCCTTGACCGATATAAAAGTGTGGTTGGGGGCCATGCTGATGTAGGTTTTCACTCCCAGCCGATCAGCTAGCATCTTGTAGAGCAGTGGCAGCGAGTGGCACTGGCCGCTTCCGCTGCGCAGCAACTTGGTGACAAACATCTTGTGGTAGTCCTGTTCGCCTCGAAAGTCCTCAAAGTCGTAGCGGTAGGGCAGGTGCTTGGAGACAACCTTACCGGCGTCGCTTACTTGCACAGTGTCGGTCATCAACCGGTGCAGGGCCATAAAGCGGGCGGTCGGGCTGGTATCGGTGCCGGCCAAGCCCCGGCAGATGGTGGCTAACTCATCCAGCTCGGCCTTGAACGCGGCGTAGCTCAACTCGCCAGCCGCGTAGCTGTTCTCGACTACGAACACGGCTAGCGGTAGACTGGCCGGGCGTCGCCCATCCAGCATTTCGACCAGCACTCGGTAGGCAGCCTCGTACTGAGGCTTATTACGAGCCTCGAATTGGGTGTTGAATTCGGCTTGTTCGCGGCGCCCGCGCTCGAACTGGTCAATGTCGGCTTGCACCCCAGATAGGCTGTGGTCGGAGCGCCCAGCAGCTTGCTGGGCGTTGTAACGCTCGACCTCATCCATTGCCGCCTGAGTTTGCGCCCGGGTACGGGCCTGCTGGTCCTGTGGCAAGCTGCCCGGCGTGGGAATGCGTGGCCCTTGTGGTTTGGGCACTCCTAAGTCTGTGTTGGGCATTTGCCACGTCTGCGCGGGTGTAGCGGTAGCTAGGCTTAATACAAGCAATGAACAGACGAGCGAGAGTAGTGGGTAGCGCATTCGGTAGAGGCTAGGTCAAAATACTTGTTCCGGCTGTAATTCTTAGTAGAAGAGCTAATGAGGGAGTTATTAAGCAAAGGGTTTAGGAAGTAAATGTAATAAAAATTTATTATATGTTAATATTGTACAGTCGAGTAACCGCTATTAATAACTGCTCAAAAATGTAGAGGCCAAAACCAGTACGTGTTGCGCTTGGCCACCCTGGATTTGACGGTTTTCGATACGGCCCGGCTCACGGGCTTGAATAGACGCTTCATCAACGACTAGCCCCCGCATTTGCGCCGTCGGTTGCCGCCCTGATGCCCGCTGGCGGCCGGGCCGCCACAAAAGCTACTACAAAATGCTCTTTTGTTCGTCAACAGCCCCTCTGAACAGGCTTGCGTCCTACAACACTATTTGTTTGAGAACACCTTACTGGCCCGCCGCGGCTGCGAGCACGGCGCTGCGCATTTCCTCCGGTGAGGTGTTTTTAACCAGGTAGCTGTGCGCCCCCTCGGCCAGGACCGTGCTCACCAGCGAAGGGTCGTCGTGCATGGAGATGATGACTACGCGCACCCCCGGGAACTGGGTGCGCAGCAGGCGGGTAGTTTGCAGGCCGTCGAGGATGGGCATTTGCATGTCCATCAGCACCACGTTGGGGCGGCTGCCCTGGTCCAGCAGCTCGAGCAGCTCCTGGCCGTTGCTGGCCTCGCACACCACTTCAATGCCCGCGTAGCCGCTGAGCAAGGCCCGTAAACCTTTCCGAAACAGGATATGGTCGTCGACGATAGCCAAGCGGACCGGCCCGGTGCTGGTCGGATAAGTAGTGTTAGAAATCATGTACTTAAGGTAAAAGTAGGGCTTGGTGTACCGGCTGGTAACAATGTAACGGGTAAAACAGCTTCGACCCGGGTGCCAACGCCCGGCTCGGAGTGGTAGTGTAATTGGCCACCGAGCACCGCCACCCGGCTCCGGAGGTTAATGAGGCCCATGCCCACGGGTTGGCCGTGGGGTCCGGGAGGAGGCAGCTCTTCGAGCGCCGCTAGGTCGAAGCCCTGGCCATCGTCGGAATAAACGAGGGTGAGCAGGCCTGGCTCCGCGCTCACGCGCAGCACAATGTGCGGCGCCTCGGCGTGCAACAGGCCGTTGGTGAGTAGCTCTTGCGCAATGCGGTACACCATTAATTCATGCGGGGGAATAAGCCGGTCCAGGCAGCCGTCCTGCTCCAGGCGCACTTCCAGGCCGTTATCGGTCGGCACGGCCTGCACCAGGGCCCGCAGGGCCTGGGTCAGGCCCAACTGCTGGAGGGTAGCGGGCTGCAGGTTGCGCGAGATGCGCCGCACCTCTGCCACGGCCTGGTCGATGAGGGCGCTGGCCTCGGGCGAGGGCGGGCGGCCGGGTGCGTACAGGTGCAGCTTGGCCAGGGCCAGAATCGTCCCGACCCCATCGTGCAGCTCGCCGGCAATGCGTTGCCGCTCGTCTTCCTGAGCCACCAGCGCCGCCGCCAGGGCCTGTTGCTGCGCCGCCTCGTGCAACTGCGCCATCTCGTGCTGCTGCTGTAGCTGCGTGCGCTGAAAGCGCACCACAAACCACACGAGCCCGAGCATGAGCGCGAGCGATGTAGGGATAAGCAGCAACAGCGGTAAAGTATTAGTCACGTGAGGGTGCCGGCGAGCAGATTATACAAAAGAAAAGAAAAAGTAAGACTAAGTCAATTATTGGGTGAAGGACTATTGGACGAACGCGGCGGTTTGGGTCCCGGCTAGCTAAAGCCCGCTGCCAATCAGGCATTAAACGCGGGGACTAGCCCCTCTAACTGCTACCACCAGCTCAATTAAGACACCAGCCGGACGAGTTGGCGTTGATAAGATCTGCTGTCTCAGCCCAAGAATAGAGCCAGAGTATGCCTCAAACCAGGCTCACTGCGTCGTTCATTCTGCAGGCATCATCGGTGCAGCCCGAGAGCTCAGCCGCTATCTAAGGAGTAGGAGAGTGGGCTTGCATACCAGCTAGGGGGCCACGAAAAGGAGCAGAATGTTTCCTCCATGTTGGGCGGGTGACTGAATCACCTGCTCGCAGATGATGTCAAACATCTCCCTGTTGCTGGGCCCCTAATTCAAAGATGAACGCTTTCATAATAGTCCATTTTAGAATTTAAGCCGGTTTTCGCCGCCACAGAGATGAGCGAGCAACTGCCTCAGCGACGGTACATCATAATTATTATGAGCTTGCTGCTCTTTGATAATCCATAGGCTCTTAGCAGCTTAAATTGAATTCTATAACAGTTTGTGGAATATTTTTAAACAATTAACGTATTATTTCGCACTTATTCAAAAAATCAGACAAATAATTTACCAAGCGCGGCCGGGCCCGCCCGCCAGGTCGTCGTGCTCGTCTAAGTCCTCTTCGTCTTCGTCCTCTCCATCCGATAATTCATCCTCCTCTTCCTCAATAGGTTCGTCGGCTTCGTCTTCGTCGTCCAGGGTGTCGAACACGCGGTCGAGGGAGGCTTCGGCGTGGCGTAGCTTATGGCGGCAGAGACGAATTAATTCGGCTGAGCGTTCGACGCGGGTCGTGAGGTCGTCCACGTCCACGGCATCGGTTTCGAGGGCCCGCAGAATGGTTTCCAGCTCCTCAATGGCTTCGCGGTAGGTCATGTCTTTTGATGTACGGAATTATTTGATTGGATTACTTATTACTTGGACTGCTGCGGAATAACCACTGATGCCGGGCTGCTTGTGCTGGTTAAGGGTGAGGTTATTATGCAGTTGGCTGATAGCAGTACGGGCTAGTGGTCAGCTTTATGTGCACTATATACGGTTGGCTTTCGTTGGCGCAGACTCGCGGAGTCCGCGTTACAGTACTCTGTCAGGTTTTATACGCCGGGCCCTTACTCCTGAGCTGCCCATTGATAGCTGCCAGTCGTAGCTCGTTGCGGTGCAAGTGGCGCTCCAGGGCTAGCTGCAGCCGGAAGCGGCGGCGAAGCACGTCCTCGCGCCGCCGCCGGTGGTGACGGATGAAGCGCCTCAGCAGGGCCCGGCCGCGCTGGCGCAGGCCCCGCTGCTCCCGGGCCAGGGCCTGGCGCGCCGCCCGGGGCAACTGGTGCCGAAAGCGGAGCAGGCCCTGCGCCAGCTGCCGTAGCTGTTCGCGCGGGCCCTGGGCCGCGTGGCGGGCGCGCTCGCGCAGGGCGTCGCGGGCCGCATCGAGCTGGCGGTGGGCAGCGTAGCGACTGCGTCCGCTCAGCTGGTCGAGGCGGGCGTGGCGCTGGCTAAGCTGCTGGCGCGCCAGCGCCACTATCTGTTCGCCATAGCCCAGCAGCGTGGCTTCGAGCCGGGCCAGGCGCTCGACCAGGAAAACCGCAACGGCGGTGGGCGTTTTCAGGGCGCGGTGGGCGGTGAGGTCCACTACGGCTTCGTCGCGCTCGTGGCCTATGCCCGTGAGTACGGGCAAGGGAAACGCCCCCACGGCTGCCGCCAGCCCATACTCGTCGAAGGCCAGCAAATCGGTCCGGCTGCCCCCGCCGCGGATAATCACCACGGCGTCGAACTGCCCCCGCCGGGCCCGTACGCCGGCCAGCGCCGCCCGAATGCTGGCGGGGGCCTCGTCGCCTTGCATCAGGGCTGGAAACAACGTTAGCGCGAAGTCATAAGCGGCCTCGTCGAGCTGCTGCACGAAATCCTGGAACCCCGCCGCCGTGGGCGAGGAGATAACCGCCAAGCGTTGCGGGGCCAGCGGCAGGGTGAGTCGCTGTTGCCGTTCCAAAAGACCTTTTTCTTCCAGTAAGCGCAAGGTGCGCAGCCGCTCCAGGGCCAGCTCGCCCACGGTATAGCTCGGGTCGATGGCCACCACGTCGAGGCTCAGGCCGTACTGCTCGTGGAAGCGGACCTGTACCCGCAGCAGCAGCTTCAGGCCGGGGCGTAGCGCCTGGCCGGTATGCCGCTCAAACGCGGGGGCCAGCTGCTGGTAGCGCTGGCTCCAGAGGGTGGCCCGAGCCTGGGCTTTCACGGGCATGCCGCGGCCGTCGGTGGTTTGCTCGGTAAGGCTGAGGTAGCAGTGCGCCCCGGCAAACCGGGGAATGGTGATTTCGGCTACTTCGGCTACTACCCAATAAGAATCATCCAACTGCTGCTGCAAGGCCTGGCGCACGCGGCCCAGCAGGTCAGCTAAGCCCAGGGGGGGCGGGGGCAGAAGGGGTGGAAGCTCGGGACGGCGGTTGTAGAGCGGCATCGCGGCAAGTTACGGGCGACGGGCCGGAGGAGGCCACTGAGAAACGGCTGGTGAAACAAAATCTCTTCCCAGCCCAAGCGGGCGCATCCAGCACCCGGACAGGGGTAACTAAATAAAAGAACAACATCGTGCCAAGCGGAGCATCTCGCCAGCAACAGTAAACCAATTGCTTGAGTTACTACTTCAGGCAAGCAGCTTCGTTCCCGGCTTGGTACTCGGTGCGCCACCCACCGGCTCGGCCAGAATACACACAACTATTATGTTCAACGGCCGCCGTGTAGCGTGGACTCTGCGAGTCCGTGCGTATCCCGCCCACCACAACCATATATTCTAGCCCCCGCCTAACCCTTGCCCCAACCAGCCGAAAGGTTACCAATCGTAACTATTCTATCTGGCTGATTACTGGCCCAAACAAAGCACAGCGGCCTTGCGAGCAAGCGGTGGCGGAACCCCGACTACCGCTTGCGGCGTTCGTGCAACCCTGATGAATTGCGCGTGTCTGTAACTTCACGGCATCATTTCCCCATCCAAACTTTATTTCATGGCTCTAACTTCTATTGCGCGGCGGCTAAGCCTGGCCGTGCTCGGCCTGGGCAGCCTGGTTACAACGGTCGCCACGGCGCAACCCAAAAAGCCCGCGGCGGCAGCAGCCCAGAAAGGCGTCGGCATCAACATTGCCAACATCGACCCATCGGTGAAGCCCTGCGAGGACTTCTTTCATTACGCCTCGGGTAACTGGCTTAAAAACAATCCGATTCCGGGATCTGAAACCCGCTGGGGCTCTTTTAACGAGCTGGCCAACCGCAACAATGCCACGTTGCGCGCCATCCTGAATGATGCCGCTAAAAACGCCGCCAAAGCACCTAAGGGCTCTAATGCTCAGAAGGTAGGCGACTTCTACGCGTCGGCGATGGACTCGGCGGCCATTGAGGCGGCCGGCCTCAAGTACCTGCAGCCCCACCTCGACCGCATCGCGGCCATCCCGGATTTGAAGGGCATGCAGGCCTTCCTGGCCGACCCCAAGGCCCACGCCGGCAGTGTGTGGTTTAACTCGGGCGTGGCCCCGGACGATAAAATCAGCACCCAGTACGCGGTGAAAATGGAGCAGGGGGGCCTCTCGCTACCCGACCGCGACTACTACCTGAAGGAAGACGCTCGCTCCAAAGCCATTCGCACGGCGTACGAGACGTACATGGTCAACGTCTTCAAGCTGCTCGGCGACAACGAAGCCACGGCTAAAGCCAACGCCGCCGCCGTGCAACGCCTGGAAACGCGCCTGGCCAAAGCCAGCAAGTCCCGCGTAGACCTGCGCGACCCCAACGCCAACTACAACAAGATGAGCCTGGCTACGGCCAACGCCGCGTATCCCAACCTCAACCTGCCACTCCTCCTCCAGGGCAATGGCCTGAGCGCGGCCCAGGAAGTAATCGTGGGCCAGCCTGATTTCCTGAAGGAAGTGAGCGTCATGCTGAAGGAAGAGCCCCTGGCCGACCAGAAGCAGTACCTGCGCTGGCACTTGGTCAGCAGCGTTACCTCGGCCCTGCCCAAAGTCTACGGCGACCAGGCCTTCCGCTTCGCCCAGGTGTTGACCGGGGCTAAGCAGCAGCAGCCCCGCTGGAAGCGCATGCTCGGCTCGACGGACCGCGCTCTGGGCGAGGCCTTCGGCCAGCTCTACGTGGATAAGGCGTTCTCGCCGGCTGCCAAGGCCCGCGCCAAGCAAATGATTGAGAACCTGCGTACCGCCTACGCCGAGCGCATTCAGGCGACCGATTGGATGAGCGCAGCCACCAAGGCCGAGGCCCTGAAAAAGCTCAATGCCTTCGTGGTAAAAATCGGCTATCCGGACAAGTGGAAGGACTATTCGGCCCTGACCATCACCCGGGAGTCGTACCTGAATAACCTGCTCGCTGCTCGCGTGTGGGCCAGCAATGAAGATTCCAAGCACTTCGGCAAGCCGATTGACCGCACCGAGTGGGGCATGACCCCGCCCACGGTGAACGCCTACTACAACCCGCCAATGAACGAGATTGTGTTCCCGGCGGGCATCCTGCAGCCGCCCTTCTACGACCCCAAGGCCGACGACGCGGTGAACTACGGCGGGATCGGGGCCGTCATCGGCCACGAAATGACGCACGGCTTCGACGACGAAGGCCGGCAGTACGACGCCGCGGGCAACCTGCGCGACTGGTGGACCAAAGAGGACGCCGACAAGTTCAACGCCAAAGCCGCCATCGTGGGCAAGCAGTACGACGCGTTCACCCCGCTCGACTCGGTGCACGTGAACGGCAAGCTCACCATGGGTGAGAACCTGGCCGACCTCGGCGGGCTCACCATCGCCTACCAGGCCTTCCAGAAAACGCCGCAGGCTAAGGCTGGCAAGCTGATCGACGGCTTCACACCGGAGCAGCGCTTCTTTTTGGGCTACGCTCAAATCTGGCGCACCAATGCCCGGCCCGAGTTTCTGCGCCAGCAAGTGCAAACCGACCCCCACTCGCCCGCGCAGTTCCGCACCAACGGCCCGTTGATGAACATGCCGGAGTTCTACAAAGCCTTCGGTTGCCAGGAAGGCAACAAAATGATGCGCGCTGCCGCCGAGCGCTCCCGAATTTGGTAAGCTATTTGATAGGAGCTGTTTGAATCGCGAGTGAGAAACTGTTCTCCCTCCCGATAAGAGAAGGCCCGTCTCCCCTGGAGATGGGCCTTTTTATTGCCCTAGTGGGCAATCCTGGGCATTTTGGCGTGTGAGTAAGTGCTCAAAGGGCCGCTCGAAACCATCCAAGGTTGATGCAAAACCATTGCCGCCGTGCAGCCCCAGATCGTTACCCAACGCTTCGACGGCCCGGTAGCAAGCCGCGGGTTTCCAATTATCCGATGGAGTTTCAAACCGTTAACACGGCCGACTTCGGGCGCTTCGTGCCACAATGGGGACTTGCTCAGCCCATGCTCGCAACTTGGCCCTGCATTGGCAGAGCTTGGGGCCTTCGAACCCTGGCAGACGGCTGCCAGGGCTAGTTAAAGGGTCGGGGCAGGACCAATAGCGCCAATCGGCAGCAACCGAGCCCGCTACTTTACCACTTCCACTTTCATGGTGATGTCGTGCACGGGCCATTTATCGGATTCCACGGGCTCATTGGCAATTTTGTCGACCACGTCCAGCCCCTCAATTACTTCGCCGAATACCGTGTACTGGCCGTCGAGGGAAGGCACGCCACCCACGGTGGCATAAGCTTTTACCTGGGCGGGAGTGAGCGGGCGACCAGCCATGGCCTGTGATTGGTTGGGGGCCAACTTCTCGCCCACCACAAAGTAGAAATCGGTATTGGACGACAGGCGGTGGGGGTTCTGCTCGTCGTCGTAGCGCGCCATGCCCAAGGCTCCTTTCCGGTGGAAATGCGCGGGCCGAATCTCGGGTGGGAGGCGGTAACGCTTGAGCCGGATGGTGCGGGCGCCGTAGGTTTGGCCGCCTTGTACGGCGAAGTCCTTCACCACCCGGTTGAACATGGTTTCATCAAACACTCCCTTGCGGGCCAGCAGCAAGAAGTTGGCTTTGTGAATGGGAGTGTCGTCGTAGAGCTTCACCCGAATGTTACCCAGGCGGGTTTTAATCAGCACCTCCGAGCCGGGGTACTGGCGGCCGTAGGCCAGCAGGGCAGGGGGGGCGGCACTATCGGTGAGGGTGGCCAGGTCGGGGCCGGGGATCACGGGCGCGACTTTAGCGGAGGCCTTGGGCGGCGACTGATTGCAAGCGGCCAGCGGGAGCAACAGGAGCAGGTACGCGAAGCGGGTCATGGCGCAAAATACGGGCGGGCTGCTTTAATGGTCGTCGCCGGCTCCACCAGGTAGGGCTGGCAGGTCGTTGGGCAACTCAGCGGCCTAACCGTCGTTGGCCTAAGCGCCGAAAACAGCCACGAAAAGAATTAAAAATTAAAAATGAAGAATTAAAAATTGACTAGGCTGTACGGACAATTATCTTTGGGTTCGTGAGCAATCTGGATGAAATCAGTGACCGGGCATGGGCGGCGTT
>NZ_JACXAD010000036.1 GCF_014699115.1 Hymenobacter montanus | reverse complement strand
CTAACTTCCATTCCAGGTCACTTAATTCATGGCGACGCATAGCCCAAAATTAACCCTACACTGTCCACACACCCTAACCTTTATTTCCCTGGGGCTAACTATTAGAGGGCTCATCAAGAGGAACCAGAAAGCTTGGATAGGCTCGCTTGCTGCCTTCGTTGTTTTGACCTTGGTGACCGTTTTCTCGATTATCACCTATGCTAAAAAGACAATCGATTACATGGGATCTGATGAGTTTCAAGCCGAAACGAAGAAGAAGGCCGAAAACACGGGTAGAATCTGGGGGAACACCGTTTCAGGCGCTGCGCAGGGCCTGGAGGCTACGCTCGATGATGAGGCCATTGAGAAACTAGCCAAAAAAGGCGCGGTCATTGCTGGGAAAGGGGTCAAAGCCGTGGCTACCGGGCTTGACGAAACCACGGGCAAAACCACCGTTTTCGCCGACAAACCACTGGCAGACTTAGGCGTGAGCATTGGCCGGGCCGAGCAACTGACTGATTCCACCAACAACAGCTTTGGTTTGTTTCTGGAGTTCAAAAAAGACTTTGCCGGTAAGCTCGCGCTCACTGCTTACGATAGTAAAGGGCTGAAAATGGATAACGCCGAACTCAACGTTAAAGCCGAAGGTGGTACGGCTAAAGTGCACGTATTCCGGTTCAAATACTTCAAACCCGGCCTGAGTGGGTACTGCATTCTGACGAAAGCCGAATAATCGTTGGGGCCCATTTGGCCCCACCCCACTTGTCCTACTCCTTGCTCCCAATCCTATATGTTGCCAACGAGGCCTTCTTCGCCGTTGGAGAGCTGGCTTTGTGGTAGGTGAAGGGCTTCTAGGCAATGACGAGCGCTGCCCCACTGCCGAATAAATAAAGGTTGTTGCTCAAAAGCTGCCTTATCGGGCTAAGCAAACCGACCTGCTGTTAAAGCCCGACCCGGACCCGGTCAATTATTGGGCCGCACAAGTCCATGACAAAATTGCCCGCACAACTGGGGCTCACCGGGGCAGTGCCTTCGCCAAGGCCAGAACGCAGATGGGCTATAGTGTAGCCCGAAAACAGGCCCCGAAGTTGCCCTCAAGTGCACCGGGCCGCCCCAAGAGTTGGTCCCTCCAACCTTCTGCCACGGCTCATTCGCAACCGGTGGCCTGGTGCCCGTAACTAGCGGCAAGCTCAGCCTGAACAAATAACCAGCGCGGCCTTTAGTGGATAAGGCCACATGCGTCATAGCTCCTGCGACGGGGCACCTTCCCGCCTGCTCTTGTTAGCTATAGTTGTTTAGCATGTTTTTGAAATTCAAGTGATCAATCGGTCAAAAAGCTCGTTACCTTTCGCTTACCCTTAGCAGGCGCCTCGGTGAAGCCAGTGGCTTATTACTATTCTCCATTTTATCCAATTCTACCCGTTATTTATGGCTGATAATTCCCCTTCTCTGCTTGACCGGCGCCGTACCATAGCGGGCCCCGGCTACAACCGCTGGCTGGTACCGCCGGCCGCTTTGGCCATTCACCTGGCCATTGGGCAAGCCTACGCCTTCAGCGTATTCAAAAAGCCCATGGGCGCGCTTATCAGCGGCAACGTGGATAAGCCCGACGCCCTGGACTGGACGCCCGGACAACTGGCCGTTATTTTCTCCATTGCCATTGTGCTGCTGGGCCTTTCGGCGGCCGTGTTTGGCAAGTGGCTCGAGCGCGTGGGTCCGCGCAAAGCCATGATGGCCTCGGCACTGTGCTTTGGTGGGGGGTTCCTCATTGCCTCGCTCGGGGTGCACCTGCACAACATCTGGCTGGTGTACTTCGGCTACGGCTTCGTGGGCGGCTGCGGCCTGGGCATCGGCTACATCTCGCCGGTGAGCACCCTCATTAAATGGTTCCCGGACCGGCCGGGGGTGGCGACGGGCATGGCCATCATGGGCTTTGGCGGCGGTGCCATGATTGGCTCGCCGCTGGCTGTGGCGCTCATGGCCCACTTCAAAGAGTCCGCCCCCATGGGTGTGGCGCCCACCTTCATCGTCATGGGCCTGGTTTATCTGGCCTTTATGATGTTTGGGGTGTTCACCATCCGGGTGCCGGCCGAGGGCTGGAAGCCGGCTGGGTACGTCCCCAGCACCCAATCCAACGCCCTCATTACCACCGCGAACGTAGATGCTGATCAGGCCATCAAAACGCCCCAGTTCTGGTTGTTGTGGGTGATGCTGTGCATGAACGTGACGGCTGGCATTGGCGTGCTCGAAACCGCCTCGCCGCTCATTCAGGAAACGTTCTCCGACGCGTCGATGGGCCCGGGCCGGGGCGTGACAGCAGCCGTGGCGGCCGGCTTCGTGGGCTTGCTCAGCTTGTTCAACCTGCTGGGCCGCTTCTTCTGGTCATCGGCCTCCGATAAGCTGGGCCGCAAGCCTACTTACCTGATTTACTTCGGGCTGGGCATCGCCCTTTATGCCCTCGTGCCCACCCTGGCCGCTAGGGCGTCGCTCACGCTGTTTGTGATGGTGTGCTGCGTTATCCTGAGCATGTACGGCGGGGGCTTTGCCACCATTCCGGCCTACCTGCGCGATTTATTTGGCACTATGCAAGTGGGTGCCATTCACGGGCGGCTACTCACGGCCTGGTCGACGGCCGGCGTGCTGGGCCCATTGCTGGTCAACTACCTGCACGATAGCCAGAAGGCCAAAGGCCTAACCGGAGCCGCCGCCTACCAGACCGTGTTCTACACCATGGCCAGCCTACTGGTCATTGGCCTCATCGCCAACCTGCTGGTCACGGCCGTGAACGAGCGGTACCACTTCAAAGGCACCATAACGGCGGCTTCCGCCGGCCACTAGGCGCTGGTTTTTCACTTTCTAACCCGACTTCTTATGAATCCGCAACCTACTTCCTCCGCCCCCGATACGGATACCAGCTCGGGGGGCTCAGTGGTCCTGGCCTGGCTGTTTGTGGGCATTCCCCTGGCCTGGGGGGTATCGCAAACCTTTATCAAGGCCCTGGCACTGTTTAAGTAGGCACCTTGACCTTGATAATGGCCGATGACAAGCTGCCGGCGCTGGGGGCGGCTTTATTTATTGCCTCGACTTTCGCTGACGCCGCGCCAGGGGCCAGGTAGCGCTGACCGATCATTACGAAGTATACACGGCCTTTTACCACCAGCCTCACGAGTCTGGCCGCCGCTCAAAGCTGTCGAGCTAAACGGTGCCCAACCCTAAGAGCCTATCCACGGCCTCGCGGCAAAGAAGTTCTGGCCAACAAAGTCGGGCCGGAAGCACGCCGCTGGAACGTAGAGCGCCCCCGCTCCTGACTCACCGACTTTCGCCACTTACTCATTCGCTGGGCCCAAAAACCCGAAAATCATCTGGCTATGCACCAGTTTAGCTGCGCCCGGATTACCGGACACAACTACCTGTTTGGAAAGGTGCTTAGGTAGCCGGGCTCGATTTTAGTTGTCTCCGGCCTGACAGGGGGTAAAAGCCGGATTACTACGAATGACCCTGTTCTTTGATTTATAGCTCTCCTACTGTACCCCTTCTGCATTATCTTAGCAGTTGCCAACCAACAGGGCCTACCAGGCGGCATCTAACACAAAATCCACCTTTTACAAGCCTTTTAAGACGGTGGTGGGTTGCTCGCTTACTGATTTCGCAAATTAGCAGTATTCTCTGACTTACAATAATTTACTCATCCACCTAGACCTAGATGGACACGTTTGCCGCGTCTCAGTAGTCTACTTAAGCCTAGGTAGACGCTTGCCGGCTTTTTTACGAAAAGCTTTGGGTTCTGATTCACCCAAATTACGAACCGCATGAAAGCCTTCTTTCGCTCCTGCTGCCGGCTAACTACTGGTGCCTCGTTTCGCTTGAGCACGGCGGCCCAGTCCCCAGCGGAGTGGCCCACTACCAAGCTGGCTGCGGGCCACTCCGGCGGGGCCACCCACCTCGCGGCTGCGGTGCAGCGGGCGCTCACGACGGTGCGCCATCGCCAGCAAATGGAGCGCTACGGCATCAGCTATCATAAGCTGAATCTGGCCCGGGCAAATACGTCCCCGGCGGCTACTACCGGCGCCTCACCGACGCCACGGCCGGACACCAAGCGCTTCAAGGGCCGCTTGCTTATTAATAATTCCACCCTTGGCTAGGCGTTCCATAATAAGGCTTTTTCGGAGCACTGCAGACCCAGTAGCCATTGAGGCGCTATCAGTTGTCTTCAGGTGCCAGGGATTACGAACGTACGGGTCAGAACTGGTGCCGTTCAGGCCCAAAAGTTTACCTTTGGTTAATCACCGCAAAGCATCCTGATTATCAGCAGCCAATAGCCAGTTTGCGATAACAGCGAAACTTTCCCATTTCGCTTCGGAACTAGTTGGCAAGTACCGGCGTATTGCGTAAATTGCCGAACTAATAAGATTTTACCTGTTTTAGCATTTAATTGCTTTGTATGAGATTATTTGTTCCGCTACTCCTGGTACTGTGCCTTTGGGTACTGCCAGCCGCAGCCCAACACATTGTGATTAGCGGCCAAGTTGTGGAGGCTACGAACGGTGAGCCAGTGCCGTTTGCCTCCATTTTTATTCCTAAAACCAGTACCGGGGTTACTGCCGATGCCGAAGGCCGGTTCAAACTGGCCGTGACGGGCACCCCCGACTCCATTGCGGTTTCGGCGTTGGGCTTCGCGACCCAGCGGCGCAAGCTTTCCGGGGCGGAGGCGCAAACGGTGCTTTTTCGCCTGAAGTCTGGCGGCGTAGCTCTTACCGAAGTGATCGTACGGCCCGGCGAGAACCCCGCCTTCCGCATCCTGCGCGAAGTGCAGAAGCACAAGCCCCAAAACGAGCGTAGCAGCCTGCAAGCAGCCGAGTTCGACTCGTACAACCGCATCGAAACCAGCCTGATTGAGTTACCAGCCAGCCTGGCCAAGCGCAAGGTTATCAAAGATATTCGGGCGCTGGCCGTGCGCCGGGGGGCCGCCGCCGCGGCCGACCCCGACGCCCCCCTGCCGCTTTTTGCCTCCGAAGTTAGCTCCCGGGTTTACCAGCGGTTTTCGCCCCTGCGGCGGCGCGAAGATTTACTGCACAAGCAAATGCGCGGCGCGGGCCCGCGCGAGGGGTCAGTACTCTCGCAGATGCTGGGTTCCAATTTCCAGAACTTCGATTTCTACCCGAATTGGCAGAACATCCTGGGCAAGGACTTTATCTCGCCCATTGCCGAAGGAGGCCGCCTCACCTACGACTACGACCTGCTGGACTCCGTTTTTGTGGGCAAGGACTGGTGCTACAAAATTGCCGTGGCGCCCAAGCGGGCGCACGACCTGGCTTTCAAGGGCACGATTTGGATTACGGCCGAGAGTTACGCGCTACGCCGCGTCGAGCTAGTAGCCAGCCCTGAAGCTAACATCAACTTCGTTAACGACCTGCGCATCTTTCAGGAGTTGACTCCACCCAGCGAGGGGCCCGGCTTGCCAGCCCGCACCAAGCTGGTGATAAGCGTGCGCCCCTACGAAAAACAGGCTGCCATGCTGGTGCGCTTCACTACGGTGAGCAGCAACTTCGTGCGCAACCAGCCCCACACCGAGCCGGGTTTCTACGACCAGCCCATCGTGTCCTCGCTTGTTGAGCCGGCCGATCAGGGCGCCGGCGGAGGCTTGCTCGGCGGACTGCCCCAAGGCGGGGGCGGGTATTTCGACCAGCACCGCCCCGATACCTTGAGCCTGTCGGAGCGCCAGACCTTTGCCGTGCTCGACTCGGCCCGGGAGCTGCCGTCGGTGCGCAATGTACTCGACTGGGTCGAACTGTTTGTGAACGGCTACAAACGCGCCGGACGCTGGGAATTGGGCCCCATTCTGTACACCTACGCCCACAACAACTTCGAAGGCAGCCGCTTCCGCCTGGGCTTCCGCACCACCCCCGACATCAGCCGCAACTGGGTCACCCAGGGCTACGTGGCCTATGGTACCAAGAGCGAGCGCTTGGGCTACGGCTTGAAGACCAGCCTGATTGCTGAGCGTCGTCACTGGACGGTATTCGGCGCTGAATACCGGCACGACGTGGAGCAGACCGCCTTGCTGGACAACGACTTCCTGCCCGAAAACAACTTGTTCGTGGCCGCGTCGCGGTTTGGGCGCTTCGTGCAGGGCCGCCCCATTCTGCGCGACCTCTACGCCCTGAGTGCGCAGCGCGACTTATTCCACGGGTTTACCCAAACCCTGACCCTGCGCCACCAGGCTATCAAGCCCCTGCACGAGTTCGCTTACTTTCGCACTTCCGACCGTAGTCCTAACGCTCCCATTGGCAGCAACATTACGCTGTCGGAAATTGTGCTGGAGTCGCGCTACGCCCCCGACGAAAACCTGGTGCAAAGCGAGAACCGCCGCCGGGCCATCGGCCTGAAGCGGCTACCGGTGTTTACATTCCGCTACACGCTGGGCTTTAGCAACCTGACGCAGGACCCCACGCCCCCACCCTACCAGAAATTCAACTTGTTGATTACCCACAGTGTGTCGACGGGCCAGCTGGGCCGCCTGAACTACCGCCTCGAGGGCAGCTACATTCCCAATGCGGTGCCGTACCTCGTCCTGAAAACGCCGCTTGGTAACCAAACACCCTTTTACAACGCCAACGCCTTCAACCTGATGAACTACTTCGAGTTCGTTACCGACCACTCGGTGTCGCTCCGGCTCGATCAGCACTTCGAGGGCTTGCTGTTGAACAGCATTCCCGGCATCCGGGCCCTGAACCTGCGCTTGGTGGGCACCGCCAACGTGCTTTACGGTAGCTTGTCGGCAGCCAATACCGCTCAGCCTCGTTTTACCAGGGAGGGGCAGGAAGTGCCCCCGATTCCGACCTTAGACAAGCAACCCTACGTGGAAGTGGGTTATGGCATTGAAAACATCCTCAAATTCATTCGCGTCGATTTCATTCACCGCGTTACGTATCGCAAGCAGCCGGCCATCGTTGCGCCCCGAACGCCGGAGCATCGGAACTTCGGCATTCTAGTAGGAGCTCAGTTCCGCCTCTAAAGCCTGGCCTTCGTCTTTCATGCGAAAGACGCGCGAGCAAAATGGCTGAGCTTTTTCGACGGAGCTCTTGACCGGCGGTGCTTCTCCTTTTTGGTTCGAGACGATTGGGTAGCGCACCCGGAGCCGGCCGCAGCAAGGCCCGAAGGCCGGGTTCCGCATAGCCCGGCCCCGCCCGGTGGGTTGGCTTTCTTCGCGCATGATTTCGGCTTCTTCCCTGCAGCGCCTGTTCGGCATCAAAAACAGTGAAACCCGCACCGCGGGACTGTTTTTAATGCACTATTTTCTACTGGGCATCGGCTCGGTCCTAGTGTACGTAGCGGCCAACGTGCTGCTGCTTGAGCACCACCCCGAGCAGAGCCTACCGCTGGGCTATACCCTTGGAGCCGGAGCCATGGTGACGCGAGTAAAGGGTACGCCTACTTCGAACACCACTACCTGTTGCACAAGCTGGCCGTGCGGGTGCTGCTGGCCGTGGTGGTTCTCACCGGAGCTCTGGGTGTGCTGGGGGCGGTGGGCCATTCGGTGGCGGCCGCGTGGCCGTGATGGCGGGCTACCGGGTTAGCTACCTGCTCACTAACCTGGAATCCTGGGGCGTGTCGGCGGTGGTGTTTGATGTGCGGCAGAGCAAGCCCCTGTTCAGCGTCATCAGTACAGGCGACATACCGGCGAAGGCCAGTGGGTTCGCTTTTGCCCAAAGATTTGCTGCTGTAAGAATGCAACATAGCACACATTAAGCGCTGGCAATAATAATAGCGAACGATCTGCGTAGCCGGGGCTGGCCCGACAAACAGATGGGGTCGCCAGCCCGGGTTTGAAGCTGGCACGGCAAAGCACGCCCGGAACAGGGCTAAGGCATGTACACGAAAAATGAGCAAAATCAGTAGGGATGGAACCTAACCGCCAGGCTTATCCCAACAACGTAGCGGACGGTGAATGGGCCGTTCTCACCTTAGTGTTGGGGCGTGAAGATGCCGGAAAGCATCAATATCGCACAAATACAACCTTAAATGTAGGAGTAGTAACTAGGGTTCTGAGAAGTGTTATTTTTTGAATCAATATATGCTCCGCGCGCAATCGAAAAACAACTAGCAACTCTCTCACGGGAAATATCCTGACCGCTAAGCAAATATCCACTATCACAATCATCCACTAGGTAGATGCAATAAAATAACTCTCTTTCATCGGATAGTACATAAGAGAGGGCAACCTCTTTCGCTTCTTCTGACTCAAAATCTTCCTGCAGCGTCCATATCCGAACGTCTTGACAAACCCTGCCAAGACAATCTTTCAGACTGCGGGAAGCCGCAGCAGTTGCTGAAAGACAGTAGGGTCTCATAAATCCGTCACTAGATAAATGCCCTGGCAGGATGACAATGGAAAGCTCTTCTCCGTATATATCAAGTCCATAGGTGAGATTGTCTGCAAAGTGAAGCTGCACTGCGCCCGAGTTGTAAGAGAAGTAGTCAGCCTCATTGAAGTGCCCACCCTCCAGAAAAGATGGAAGATCAATGCTAAAAAAGCGCTCAACTTCTAATAGATGACGCCCGATCGATTTAGTAAGGAAGTCCTTCTGCTTCGAGGGCAGAAGCGCCAAGAGTTCATCGTCGGTGTACATGATAGTTTTTCGGATTAGACTTAGAATCTCAAAATGGATTAGTGTTAAATTTCAAAATAATTATTTGACTGCTTCTGTCATAAACACTATCGATGTGTATTTCAGCATCATCATTGTATTAGTCAAGGTAGAAGGCTTGCGCCAACTCGCTACAGTGTTGGAATTGAAGCCGTGGCGATTGACCAGTGCTTATAATCTCACCTGACTACGTTAAATAGTAGCTAGTAGGCCGCTGTTGTGCGGGCGTTGCTATGGAGTACTGGGCCCTTAAAAAAGTTTGAAATTCAGCGCTCGAAAATATAATATTCTCGCTGGTACTATTGCAGCTAGTACGGTAAGATGAGGCGAAATTCGGTACCCCGACCCTCGCGGGTTTCCACGGTGAGCGTCCCGCCGTGGCCCTTGGTCACGATGTCGTGGCTGAGCGAGAGGCCCAGGCCCGTGCCTTCGCCCACGGGCTTGGTCGTGAAGAAGGGCTGGAAGATTTTCGCCCGCACCATTTCCGACATGCCCGTGCCGTTGTCCCGTACCCTGATTTCTACGGCCCGGCCCGGTAGCCGCCCGGTACTGACGGTTACCGTCGCCTGGTAAGGCGCCGCCTCCGGCACATCGCCGGCGGGCACCACCATCTGTTGCTGACGTTCGCGCACCGCGTGCAGGGCATTGGTGCACAGGTTAAGCAACACCCGGCTCAGGTCCTGCGGTACCACGGCCACGGGCTCCAGCCCCAGGTCGAAGTCCGTAGTCAGCGTCGCGCTGAACGTTACGTCGCGGGCGCATAAGGCCTGGTACGCCAGGTCGAGCGCCTCCGCCACCAGGGCGTTCAGGTCGGTGGGTACGCGCTGGCTGGTACCCGAGCGCGAGTGCTCCAGCATGTCTTTGATGATGGACGAAGCCCGCTGGCCGTGCTGGCTGATTTGCTGCAAGTTCTGCTTGAGGCCGGCCAGAATTTCCTGCTCCAGGCCCGAGTTGCGGGTAGCGTTCTGGTCCTGGCCGTGCATGTCGTCGACCAGGCCGGAGCTGACTTCGGCGAAGTTCTTCATAAACGTGAGCGGGTTTTGCAGCTCGTGGGCAATGCCGGCCGTGAGCTCGCCCAGAAACGCCATTTTCTCCGCCTGCACCAGTTGCGACTGCGTTTGCCGGAGCTGATTCAGGTTGCGCCGGTTCACGCGCAGTTGCCAGTAGATGAACAGCCCCAGCCCCGACACCAGCAGCACCGTCAGCAAGGCCCCGAACAGCAGCCAACTGCCCAGGCGCAGGCGCTCGTTCTGCACGGCCTGCGCCTGGCGCAGGGCGTTGATCTGCGCATTCTGAGCTTGCTCGACCCGCTCACCCTCATACTGCGCCACATGAAAGGCAGCCTGAGTAGCATTAAAGGTGTCGGCCATGGCGATGTAGGCCCGCGAATAGCGTTGCGCCGCGGCCGGCTTGCCCCGGGCATCGTTGAAAGCTGCCAGCTGGTGCAAGTACTTGGAGCGGAGGCGGTCGATTTTGGCTGCGGTTGCTTTTTCGTAAGCCCGACGCCAGTGGGTTTCGGCGCGGTCGTACTCCTGGCGGGCGGTATAGTACTGGGCCCAGGTGGCGTCGAGTTCAAACTCGCCGGGCTTGTCCGACATCGGCAGGTGCAGTGAATCGTCGAACTGCTGAGCCCGCTTTAGCAGCTGGCCGGCGGGTGCCACTTGTTGCATCTGCAGCAGCACCGCGGCTTTTTGCACCAGTCCGTACGCTTGCGCCATCCCCTGCTCCTGCGTTTCGGGCACCTGGACGGCTAAGGCCGAGTCGGCCGCTTGCAAGGCCGCCGGGTATTGGCGCTCGTGCAAGTAAAGCTTCGACAAGGCCACGAAGGTGTACACCCGACTCTGGCCCTGCACCCGCCTGAATTGAGGCAGGGCCCGGGCCTTGCTCAAGTACTGCACCGCCTTGCTGATATTGCCCCATTCGGCATAAATAGATCCCGTTATCAGCAGCTCGTTGATGTATATTCTACGACTGAACTGCTGCGCGAAGTCGGCGGCTCGCAGGCTATTATTGATGGCCTGATTATAATCACCTACCCGCTGGTAGTAGGCCGCCTGCGACACGTAACAGGCGGTGATGTTTTCGACGGCGCCGCGCACCCGGTAGTATGCTAGCTTTTCCTCGTAGTACTGCTTGCGCGCCTTCATTCCATTCAGCTGGTTGTAGAACCTCACCAAGTCCATCAGCAGCCAGGGAATGGGCTGCCCCAGTTGATCAAAGCCGGCCACGGCGGCTTTCATGGTATCAAGGGCCGCCACGGCCTTGCCCTGCTGCCGGAGGAGCAGGCCCGCGCGCAGGCGGTAGTACGGCCCGGCATTCAGCTCGTGCAGGCGCTGATTAAGCCCCAGCAACTGGTTTAGCAAGGGCAGCGCTTGGGAGTTAGTGGGATGCAGATCGAGCAGGTGCGCTATGGTTCGCAGCCGGGCCGCATCGGTGGTTTGCCGTGGTAAGGTGCGGGCCAGCGAATCGTAATCCGCTTCCCAGTACCGCTGCTTGGCCAGCAACGGTCCGCTTATCGCCCACGCGGCCAATACGGTCAGCATCCATTTCATGGGCGAAGCAAATGCTTAAGGTTAGATGCCGAAAGAAATTGCGCCGCCCCAACTGCCCCGAGCTTCCAGCACAAACGTTTGCGGCCACCACCCCAGGTGGGATTCGTGTTGGAAATCATCGCGCGTAGAATGGTAGTAAGGTTGAGATATATAGACCTGAAGGGTGGGCACTACAAGGCTCGTGCCAAGCGCAAACTACGCAGAAAACCGCAGGATGCATTCTTTACATGGGTAAGCTACCTGAATTCCTCAATTTAGCGGCATAACCCTAAGAATCTGGTCGAATTAATCGCGTAGCCCGGTAAATTATTAATCTCAGAAAGCTACCCATTGGCGGGGGTAGGTTTGTGGTTCGTCGTCTTTGGCCAGCCGCCAGTCGTCGCCGACTCCAGCGATGACTACACTCCGTAAAGCAGCGTTTGGCTTGGGTAAGCGCCTTTGTGTGCGACCATGTGCGTGGGTGCCTTGCCATCGGAGACCGTGCTGGGTCAAGTGCTGGCGGAAGCGGCGACCCAAACGCCGGCTACGAACCCGGCTTGCAGCTGATCCTGTAATCCGAGCTCCGCGCATCTCCCGCCGTCGCCCCATCATGCCCACTCGCTGCCACGACGAAGCTGGCCAACAAGTGGCTCAGCGTGTCGACTAAAAGCGCTTACGCTTTTTGAGGCGTTTGCCGGCATCGTAGCCCACGTCAACTATACTAGTGGCTATCTTCTTTATGATTTAACTCTTGAGATTGAGAATAGCCGCCGTAGGCTGGGCTTTTTGCCCGCTCCCGCGCTACGGTGCACAGGCCGCCGCTCACCCACCTGCTCATTCGCTTCATCAGCCCGCCATTTGTGAAAAGTAGAGCCTGTTATGCACTGGTGCCGAGATTTGGGGCATGGCAGCTATTCGGACCTACCCCAGTGATGTACAAGAAGAAGAATGGGCCTTTGTCGCCCCTTATCTGGCCTTGATGCGCGAAGAAGTGCCTCAGCGTCAGTACCCGTTGCGGGCCCTGTTCAATGCCTTGCGCTACCTGGCTCACACCGGTTGTCCCTGGCGCTACCTACCGCATGATTTGCCGCCCTGGCAGGCCGTCTACCAGCAGTGGCGCCGCTGGCGCGATGCGCGAGTATTTGAATCTATTGTGCACGATGTAAACGAGTTGCAGCGCGTCTTGCTCGGGCGAACAGCGACGCCCACGGCCATCGTGCTCGACGGGCGCACCCTGCAAAGCACGCCCGAAAGCGGCCACCGCGCGGGCTACGATGGGGCTAAAAAGCGCAAGGGCAGCAAGGCGCACATTGCCGTCGATACATTGGGCCAGTTGCTGAGTGTCGTCATCACCCCGGCCAATGAGCAGGAACGCGCACAAGTCGGCGAATTATGCCGCCAGGTGCAGCAGGTGACGGGGCAAACGGTGCAGGTAGGCTTCGTAGACCAGGGGTACACAGGCCCGGAGCCGGAGGAGGCAGCGGCAATGCACAATATTGACTTGCAAGTGGTTAAAAAACCCGAAGGCCAAACTGGCTTCGGGTTTCTACCTCGTCGCTGGGTGGTCGAGCGCAGCTTTGCTTGGCTCAGTCGTTTCCGTCGACTGGGTCGCGATTACGAACGCCTTAGTTCCACGCTGCAACAACTGCATTTTGTTGTCTTCGCCTGCCTCATGCTGGCCAGGAACGCTGCAAGTGCATAACAGCCTCTAGTAGACCATGGAAGAACAGCAGATAGCCAATGCCTGCAAATGCCTGGTGCAAAATATACCTGTGTGCTGGAAATGCTTATTCCGAGCTTTTAGTAGCAGTGAAAGATAACTATTGTGTATGTAAAGCGCTTTGTGTAAGTTTGTTTATACATTTAATTACTTAACCAAACTTCATCATGAAAACTATTCTTAAATTACTCGTAGGGGCTGGGCTGTGCACCTCTAGTCTTATATTCACCGTGGCTACTAGCCCTTCTGCTAATGCACAAGGCCGCCCTCAGGGCAGCACAGTAACAACCGCTTGTGGCAATACCTATACTTATAGCAGCCGCAATGTAAGCGTTCGCTCTTCGTCCTCAAATGGGCAAACCACGTCAACAATTTTTGTTGATGGTCAGGTAGTTCGCACTGAAACCTGTGTATCCCGTAGCGGCTCCAGTTCAAGTTCGAGCTCAGGCTCTGGTACCGTAATCAGCTTCCCGCGGTTTCTCGGTGGCCGCAATTAATGTATTTAAAAGGCGCTTGATGTCGTCAATAAGGCTTATGCCAAATAAAAAAGACGGGTTTATAGCCCGTCTTTTTTATTTGGCATAAGCCTTATTGCTGATGTAGCACCGATGATTCAATAAGAGTTTATATACTATTATCATATTAATTTTGAGTATTAAATCGAATGAGATTTCCGACTCATCGATTACTACTTGTTTGTCAACCGTTCGACAGAAGACTATAAGTTACTCTCAGGAAATGTATAGTCTCATGATGAAATAGTACGCCTTTCAGCACCATAATTCGTCAGCACTTATGAGCGGCGATTGTTGCATGACAGCGCCCGCACAACAGCGGCAGTACGACCGCGTCCTAGCAAAGTCAGGAAAGCCTCTCAGGCTTAGCCATTCGGCATGGGCTCCTCCTAAGTAAACGGTTCAGTGCCTGACGGATGGGGGATTGTTAGAACTAATGGCTCGTACAACACGATCCGGAATGTAAATGGTGCTCTTTACGGTACCGAAGTCCAGGTATTATCAGGTAGCCCTATTCCTACTGGCTGGGTGACTATTCGTACCCAAAGCAGCTTTGACTCGGTGGTCAATACGAGCCAAAACGTGAACGACGCGCCGTACGGCACCGAAGTTCAAGTGGTGCTTGGCAGTCCTGTTCCGGCTGGCTGGGTTGTGATTAGAAATAGCGGCTCATTTAACACAATTCGGAAGCTCTAACCCGGTTCGGAAATAAAACGGAGGGGAGTGCTGGACGTATCAGAAGGCTCCGGTGATCATTCCGACCCGATTCAACCATCATTAGGCCAATTCGCGGAGCGGCCCGTCTCAAGTGGTCTCACACTATCCTGCTGCAATGCCTTCGGGCGGATTAATTAATCTTATCCGAAAGCTAATCTTAAAGTCAGCCGCTCACGTTTGGCCGGCTTCAGGGTAAAGATGGGGCAGTTGGTGAGGCGCTCCCTTTGTAGCGTGTGCTAGGCCCTTGTGAGCTAGTGCAACTAGGGATCTGGTTGCTCCTGGGCTGGTTCTTAAACAATTCTGTAGTCCAACCCAACACCGACGCGAAAGTGCCGTTGTCGGCTTGTTGTTGGGTTAGCCAATTTGGCGGAGGTATCTTTCCGCCATTTAAATGCCTAACACGCGCTAGCCGACGCTTTTCAGCATGGATTTCCAAGCCGCCGAAACCTTTATCGTGGATGAGTTGCGCCGCGGCCTTTCCCCGACGCTCTACTATCACGGCCTGCACCACACCCTCGACGTGATGCAAGTAGCCATGGAGTTGGCCCCCGCCGAAGGCGTGACCGATCCCGAAGACCTGACCCTCCTGCGCACGGCCGCGCTGTACCACGACGCAGGCTTTCTGTACACCTACGAGGGCCACGAGGCGCGAGGCAGCGAGCTGGCCCGGGCCACGCTGCCAAGGTTCGGCTACTCACCCGGGCAAATAGAACAGATCTGCGCCATGATAATGGCCACCAAATACCCGCCGGAGCCCGCCACCCACTTAGCTCAAATATTGTGCGACGCCGACCTCGGCTACCTGGGCCGGCCCGACTTTGAGGCCATTTCCGCCACCCTCTTCCGCGAGCTGATGGCCCGCCAACTCATTACCGACGAGCACGCCTGGTTTCAGTTGCAAGCCCGCTTCCTCACCCACCACCAGTATTGGACAGCCACTGCGGCAGCCCGGCGAGCGGCTTCCAAACAGGCGCAACTCGATCACATCCTGGCGGTGCTGGCCGCCTGGCCGGACCCGGGCAACCCAATAAAAACTTAATGGTTTTCCCTATTCCATGCAGTTGCTCCTCATCTCGCCGCCTCATTCTGTTCCGGACGAGGCACTCCTGGTAAGCGAGATACTGGGGCTGGGGCTGGCGCGCTTCCACTTGCGGAAGCCGGAATGGAGCCGAACACAAATGCTGAACTACGTCGCCGGTATTCCCGCGCGCTTTCATTCGCGGTTGGTGCTGCACTCCCACCACTCACTGGTGTCGGAGCTGGGCTTGGGTGGCGTGCACCTTCCGGCTGCGCACCGCGCCACGTGGCGCACCGGGCCGCCGCGGCCCGGCCAAACGCTGTCTACCTCCTTCCACACGTTGGCCGAAATCAGCCGGCACCGCCGCCGCTATGATTACGTGTTCTTGAGCCCCATCTTCGACAGCCTCAGTAAGCAGTATTATGCAGCCGCTTTCAACTTGGCTGAGGTGGCAGCCACGCTCGGGCAACTACAGCGGCGCGTCGGCTACCGGCCCCCGGTAATAGCCCTGGGCGGCGTTGAAGCGCACCAAATAGCTGCCGTGCGACGCGCCGGGTTCGCGGGTGCGGCTGTACTCGGCGCCGTGTGGCAGCAGCCCGACCCGGTGGCTGCCTTTCGGGCCCTGCAATCAGTAGTCGGCTAAGCCGTTGCGCAGCGAATACACCTCCCGGAAGCCTCGGCTCAGCAGCAGTTGAGCGGCTTGCTGGCTGCGCACGCCACTGGCGCAGTGCACCACCACGGGCACTTCGGTCGACAGCTCCGTCAGCCGGCCAGCCAGTTGGCCCAGGGGTAGCAGCCAGCCCCCGATGTGGCGGCGGGCGTGCTCAGACGGCTCACGCACGTCGAGCAGCTGCAGGGGCCGGTCGCTATGCTGCCAGGCCTTCAGGTCGTCGGCGCTGATTTCGGGCGCCCGGGCCGGGGCCGCTTCGGGCGCGGCCTCGCCGCAGAAGGCCGCGTAGTCGGGCGCCAACGCCACCCGCTCCCGGTTAGCCGCCAGGGCCCGGAAGCGGATGGTTTGAAAGCGCATGCCCAAGGTGTCGACTACCAGCAGGCGCCCGCTTAGCACCTCTCCCAGGCCTAGGATGATTTTCAGGGCCTCAGCTGCTTGCAGGGTACCGACCAGGCCCGGCAGCACACCCAATACGCCGATTTCGGCGCAGCTGGGAGCCTCGCCCGGCGCGGGGGGCTCGGGGTAGAGGCAGCGGTAGGTGGGGCCGTTTTGGTAATTGAACACCGACACCTGACCCTCAAACTTGAAGATGGCCCCGAACACCAGCGGCTTGCCCAGAATGACGCAGGCGTCGTTGACGAGGTACCGAGTGGCAAAATTATCCGAGCAGTCCACCACCAGGTCATAGCCAGCCAACAGCGCCAATGCGTTGGCGGCCGACAGGTGCAGTTGGTGGGTACGCAGCTCGATAAACGGGTTTTGGGCGCTTAGCTTTTCGGCCGCCACCACGGCTTTGGGCCGGCCCACGTCGGCGGTGGCGTACAGCACTTGGCGCTGCAGGTTGCTCTCATCCACGGTGTCGAAATCCAGCAGCCCCAGCGTGCCCACGCCGGCGGCGGCCAGGTATTGCAGCACTGGGCAGCCCAGGCCGCCGCAACCCACCACCAGCACCCGGGCGGCCTTCATTTTGTGCTGGCCCACCTCGCCAACTTCGGGCAGCAGCAGATGCCGGCTGTAGCGGTGGCGCTCAGCCGCCGAGAGAGCGGTAGTAGCATTCATCGGGCCAAGGCGGTTAAGGTGGCGTCCCAGTCTTTCCAAACCGGCTCGTAGCCCTGGCGGCGCAGCATGGCGGCAATCTCGGCCGGGCTACGCTCGTCGGAAATCTCGAATTGCTCCAGCGACTCCGGCGCCACCACGTAGCCGCCCGGGTTGGTTTTAGAGCCCGCGCTGATGCTGGTGATGCCCAACTTCACCACGTGGTCGCGGAAGACGGGGCTCTCGCGGGTTGAAATCGACAGCTCCACCTCCTCGTTGAGCAAGCGGTAGGCGCAAATCAGCTGCACCAGCTCCCGGTCGCTCATTTCTACTTTGGGCTGCAACAGCCCTTCGGCCGGCCGCAGGCGCGGGAACGACAGGCTGTACTTGGTTTGCCAGTAGGTGCGCTCCAGGTAGTCGAGGTGCAGCGCCGTGAAGAAACAGTCGGTGCGCCAGTCTTCCAGGCCAATCAGCACGCCCAGGCCCATTTTGTGAATGCCGGCCCGGCCCAGCCGGTCGGGGGTGTCGAGGCGGTAGTTGAAGTTTGATTTTTTGCCTTTGGGATGGTGCTTTTTATAATCAGCGCGGTGGTAGGTTTCCTGGTAGACCAGCACGGTGTTCAGGCCCTCCGGAATGAGGCGCTCGTAATCGGCCTGGTCGAGCGGCTGCACTTCCATGGAGAGGTGCGCAAAGTGGGGCCGCAGGGTGCGCAGCGCTTTTTCGAGGTAGTCGACGCCCACGGTCTGGTTGGCCTCGCCGGTTACGAGCAGCACATGGTCGTAGCCCCAGTCCTTCAGCACGGCTGCTTCCTGCAGCATCTCCACGCTGCTCAGCGTGCGCCGACGGATTTTATTGTCGAGGCTGAAGCCGCAGTAGGTACAGATGTTCTGGCATTCGTTCGACAGGTACAGGGGCGCGTACAGCTGCACGGTGTTGCCGAACCGTTGGCGCGTCAGTTGGTGGCTGAGCTGGGCCATCTGCTCGAGGTACGGCTCGGCCGCTGGCGCGATCAAGGCTTTGAAATCCTCCAGCGTGCGCTGCGGTGTGCGCAAAGCCCGCACTACATCCTCTGCCGTTTTAGCGTAGATACTGGCTTTAATCTCGTCCCAGGAATGGGCCTCAAAAATGGGTTGGAAGCTCATTTTAATGTATTACGCCGCCTTTGCGGCGTCTTGTTGAACAATGAGGTAGCCCCGACAAGCTGGAGCACGCACCATAAGGCTGCCAGATGAATTTTGGCATGAGTAGTCGTGGCCAGCTATCCCCTGGACTGTTGGATTTTTGGTTAGGGGCAGGGCTACATTAGCGCAGCTTTCCGTAGAAATGGCTTTGTACAGAACAACATGGAACACTGGGTTATAGTCGTCTTATTTCAAGGAGAGGCTTGAAGGCGGTTGACAAGTTCGCTAATCTCTTGGTCATTTTCTGGCAACAAAACCTTCGCTTTCAAAGCCACTTCTAACGCTTCTTTTGGTCTATCGATTACTTCGAGCGCCAAAGCCAAAGACCACAGCATATTGCCATTATTGGTATCTAGCTGCACTGCTTTTTGAAGATGAGTTAAGCCTTCCTCTATCTGTCCTAGATTTACAAGTGTAACGCCGTACCCATGGTGAACATCGGCTTTGTCAGGAAGGTATGGTACAACCGAAGCATAGACTGTCGCAGCTTCCGATAGCTTATCGGCTTGAAGGTAGGCGTAAGCTAGTTCTTCCTTCGCTTGGATCCAATCTGGACACCATTCGACGACAAGTTGTAACTGTTGTATTGCCGCGTCATACTCTTCCCGCACGAGATAGGTTTGACCGAGTAATCTGCGGGTATCTACATCTTCAGGGGCGCACTCAACGGCAAGCTGGCAAAAACGCAAAGCACGTTCGTAGTCATGGTAAGTTCCCAGGAAAATTCGACCCAAGTAGTAGGGCAATCCTCCGTAGGGTACAGTTAGTGCCTCATTTTCTAAAAGTTCAATCTTAGGGATATCTCCCTCAGTTTCATCAGGGATACCTCCCTCATTTTCAGCCTGGAACTGTGCTAACATACCCTGAACTTGACCGTCCCAAGGAGCAATTTTGTTGGCTAACTCGAACCACTCCCGCGCCCCATCTTCGTCATTTCCATTCCAGTAAAAGCTCCCCATAGCAACCTGCGCTTTGAAGCAGCGAGGGTGACTTTCTAATGCACGTTGTAGATGTCTCAAAGCTTGCTCAAAATTCGCTTCTGCTAGACAGACATCGTGCATCAATAAATGCACCCCTGCGCTATCTGGGTCTAGTTCGTAGGCTTTTCTTGCAGCAGCAGTCCACTGGTTAGGTCGTCTTAGCCCCTGATTCGCTTCTGCGAGAGAAATCAGAGCATCGACCCATAATGGGTCCTGCTCTAACACCTCGTTGAGTACCGCGATCGACTCTGTGTATCGCCCCATTTTATTGAGGCAATCGGCGTAGCTGATGCGATAGTTCATCTGGCTAGGAAATTGCCCGATAAGTTGTTTTAATTCTGGCAATGCCTTGTCAGGATAACCCAGCACAATGTGATCGTTGGCAAGTACGTGCCTAGCATTTGGATCTGCTGGGAACTTCTTTACCAGACTTGAGTGGGCAGCGAACGCACCCCAGATCTCGGCTTCTGCCCGCAGGACTATACCAAGCTGGTAGAGTACTTCATAATCGTCGGGTGCTATGGCCTCTGCCCGTTGCAGAACTTCTCTCGCTTCTGCAAAACCACTGCAGAAACGCAATGCCTTACCCAATCTGACCATCAGTAATACGCTATCGGGATGCGCTACTAGTCCCTCCCGCAAAATCTGGCAAGACTTGCTCCACCCCTCACTCACACGGGCAGCCTCTGCCATTTCTACAATCGTCTGGACGTCGGATCGTTCGGGTGAAATCATTCTTTTGCTCCTGGTCGCTTACTTGTTGTGGTTAATGGCTGTGTGAGCTGTTTGGCTCTTTCGGGTGTAAGCTCTTGGTGGTCTAGTAGGTCCGGTCGGCGGGGCTACTTTAATAGTTGAACTGGTTTCCTCCGGAGCCTACGGAGTGCTTCCTTTGAACGGTACAGCCGATGCTACGTTAGTTTCTAAACCGATCTGATTCTCCTTATTTCTCTTGTAAAGCAGCCCGGATTTCTGGTGCTCGTGTTGCTAGGTTAGCAATTATAATTTCTACCCATCCAGAAAGGCCGTGAGGGGCGAGCTGGCTACGGCTTCGTGGCTTACCGGGGCGGCCAGCCGGGCCTCGTAGGCCAGGCGCCCGGCCTCCACGGCCAGCTTAAACGCCGTGGCCATGGCTACCGGTTGCCCGGCCACGGCAATGGCCGTGTTTACCAGCACGGCATCGGCTCCCATCTCCAGGGCTGCTGCCGCGTGCGAGGGGGCCCCGAGGCCCGCGTCGACCACCACCGGTACCTTGCTCTGGCCGATGATAATTTCCAGAAACTCCCGCGTCAGCAGGCCCTTGTTCGAGCCAATGGGCGCCCCCAAGGGCATGACGGCCGCCACCCCTACTTCTTCGAGGCGCTTGCACAGCACCGGATCGGCGTGGATGTAGGGCAGCACCACGAAGCCCAGCTTCACGAGCTCCTCGGCGGCCTTCAGGGTTTCCACGGGGTCGGGCAGCAAATACTTCGGGTCCGGGTGAATCTCAAGCTTTAGCCAGTCGGTCTCCAGCGCCTCGCGGGCCAGTTGAGCGGCAAATACCGCTTCCCGGGCCGTGCGCACGCCCGAGGTGTTGGGCAGCAGGCTGAACTGGGGATGCGCCAGATGCCGCAGGATATCGTCTTCGGCATCGGCTACGTCCACGCGCTTCAGGGCCACCGTCACCAACTCGGAGCCCGATGCCAACAGCGCTTCTTCCATGAGCAGTGACGAGCTAAATTTGCCCGTCCCCGTGAACAGACGAGAAGCAAAGGTGCGGCCGGCAATGGTCAGATTTTTACTTAACATAATAATTAAATAGGATTTACGGCAGCTAACTCCCTGATCATCAAGTGGGCGGCGGCCGTTGGATCGGCCGCGTTCCCAATGGCGCCGGCCACCGCTACGCCGTGCAGGCCCGTAGCCAGCAGCGCCGCCACATCGGCCAGCACAATGCCGCCAATGCCAATAACCGGCACATTCAGCCCAGCTGCCTGGCACTGGCGCATAATTTCTTCGTAGCCGGCCAGACCCACAATCGGGCTCAGGTTTTCCTTGGTTGAGGTAAAGCGAAACGGGCCCAGGCCCACGTAATCGACGCCGGCGGCCGCCAAGCGCTGTACGTCGGCCAGGGTGTTGGCCGTGCCGCCGATGATGAACTGCGAGCCCAGCATGGCGCGGGCTTCCTCGGGGGGCATGTCAGCCTGGCCGACGTGCACGCCATCAGCCCCGATTTCCTGGGCCAGGCGCGGGTTGTCGTTGATGAGCAGCGTAGCGCCATAGCGGCGGCACACGGCCTGCGTCTCCAGGGCTAGCTGCTTCCAGGCGGCGGGGGGCTGGTTCTTCACCCGGAGCTGCACCCACCGCACCCCGCCCTGGCAAGCCAGTTCGGCGGCCTCGGGGGTAGTGGTAATGTAATGCAGGTTACTGATTTTCATGGTTGTGTTTGCTTAGTGGCATGCCGCCGGCGCCAAGTGGCACGAGCATAGCGAGTAAGAAGTGGCCCGCAGCCATGGTGGCGGGCCACAGCGGGCTACGACGGGCTAAGGCCCCTGCTATGGTAGCCTAACAGCGTCTCGTTACTAGCTAAGAATTCGGTGGTGTACGCCTTGCCCACCCGGCAAGCGTCTACCAAGCTCTGGCCCTGGGCCAATTGCGCCAGTACGGCGGCCGACAGCACGCAGCCGCTGCCGTGCTTCTCGCCGTGCGGCAGCCGCGGCGTCGAAAACTCGTGCCGGCGGCCACTGGCAAACAGCACGTCGGTGGCTAGCTCGCCGTCGTCGTGCCCGCCTTTTAGCAATACGGGGCAGAAACCACTCACCACTTCCGCCGCCCTTTCGGCCGATTCGGCGGGCCAGAGGCGCAGCATTTCCGGCCGGTTCGGGGTCAGGAGGGCCATTTCCGCGCACAAGGCCCGCAGCAGCTCTCGATCGGCCGAGCGGTGGAACTCGTAGCCGGCCGTGGCTTTCAGCACGGGGTCCCACACGAGTTGCAGGCGCGGGTTCTGCCCTTTGAGCCAGCCTACCAGCTCAAGCAGCTGCGGCAGGCTTTCGAATAAGCCAAACTTCACGAAATCAACCCGAAACCGGGTGAACAACACCCGAATCTGGTCGCGAATCGTGGCCGCCGCCACCCACGACACGCGCTCGAACGCCACGTCGTTTTGCACCGTGAGAGCCGTGCAGACTCCCAGCCCATACACGCCGCTGGCTTCCATCGTTTTCACATCGGCCAACAAGCCGGCCCCGGCGCTGGGGTCAAAACCGGCAATGCTAAGAGCGAAAGGGCGCATAGTTTGGTTGTTGGTGCTTGGTTGTTGGTGCTTGGTTGTTGGTGCTTGGTTGTTGGTGCTTGGTTTTTGGTGCTTGGTTTTTGGTGCCTGGTACCTGGTGCCTGGTGCCTGGTGCTTGGTGCTTGGTGCTTGGGTGTTGGTTCTCGGAGTTTGGTTGTTGCTGCCTGATACCTGGAGCTTAATGTTTAGCATGGAGGCTTACGATAACTCACTAATACCAGAACATCCCAAGCACCAAGCACCAGGCACCAAAAACCAAGTACTACAAATAGATTTCGCTGCCTTTTTCCACGAACTCCCGCGACTTCTCCACCAGGCCGGCGGCTAGTACCTCGCTGGCGGTGAGGTCTTGCTGGGCGGCGTAGTCGCGCACTTCCTGGGTGATTTTCATCGAGCAGAAATGCGGCCCGCACATCGAGCAGAAGTGGGCCACTTTGGCGCCTTCGGCGGGCAGGGTTTCATCGTGGTACTCGCGGGCCGTGTCGGGGTCGAGCGCCAGGTTGAACTGGTCTTCCCAGCGGAACTCGAAACGGGCCTTGCTCAGGGCGTTGTCGCGGTACTGAGCGCCGGGATGGCCCTTGGCCAGGTCGGCGGCGTGGGCCGCGATTTTGTAGGCAATCACGCCGTCCTTCACGTCCTGCTTGTTGGGCAGGCCCAGGTGTTCCTTGGGCGTTACGTAGCAGAGCATAGCGGTACCAAACCAGCCAATCATCGCCGCGCCGATGGCCGAGGTGATGTGGTCGTAGCCCGGGGCAATGTCGGTGGTGAGCGGCCCCAGCGTGTAGAAAGGCGCCTCGTGACACTCCTTTAGCTGCTTGTCCATGTTCTCTTTGATGAGGTGCATGGGCACGTGGCCGGGGCCCTCAATCATCACCTGCACGTCGTGCTTCCAGGCAATCTTGGTTAGCTCACCCAGGGTTTCCAGCTCGGCGAACTGAGCTTCGTCATTGGCGTCGGCGATGGAGCCGGGGCGCAGGCCATCGCCGAGCGAAAAGGCCACATCGTAGGCTTTCATGATTTCGCAGATTTCCTCGAAATGCGTGTAGAGGAAGCTCTCTTTATGGTGCGCCAGGCACCATTTGGCCATGATCGAGCCCCCGCGCGACACGATGCCGGTTACGCGCTTGGCCGTCATGGGCACGTAGCGCAGCAGCACGCCGGCGTGGATGGTGAAGTAGTCGACGCCCTGCTCGGCCTGCTCAATCAGCGTGTCGCGGAACAGCTCCCAGGTCAGGTCCTCGGCCTTGCCGTTCACCTTTTCGAGGGCCTGGTAGATGGGCACCGTACCCACCGGCACGGGGCAGTTGCGGATAATCCACTCGCGGGTTTCGTGGATGTTTTTGCCCGTCGAGAGGTCCATCAGGGTGTCGCCGCCCCAGCGGCAGCTCCATACGGCCTTGTCAACCTCTTCTTCAATGCTCGAGGTCACGGCCGAGTTGCCGATGTTGGTGTTGATTTTCACCAGGAAGTTGCGCCCGATAATCATGGGCTCGCTCTCCGGGTGATTGATGTTGGCAGGAATTACGGCCCGGCCGGCGGCTACTTCCGAGCGCACAAACTCCGGCGTGATGTAGCCCTGCGGGGTGTTGGCCCCAAAGCTGTGACCCCGGTGCTGGGCCCGCAGCGGGTCGGTGGCCGCCAGCTCGTCGATCCGCTGATTTTCGCGGATGGCGATGTATTCCATTTCCGGTGTGATGATGCCTTGCCGGGCGTAGTGCATCTGGCTCACATTGTGGCCGGGCTTGGCCCGGTACGGGGGCTGAATATGCTCGAAGCGCAACGCGTCGAGGCGGGGGTCGGCGGCGCGCTGCTGGCCGTAGCTGGAGGTGGTGCCGGGCAACTGCTCCACATCGCCCCGTTCCACAATCCAGCTTTCGCGTAGGCGGGGCAGCCCTTTTTTCAGGTCGATGGTTACGCTGGGGTCGGTGTAGGGGCCGCTGGTGTCGTATACCGTCACGGGCGGGTTCTGCTCGGTGGGGTTCACGAAGTCGAACTTGCGCTCGGTGTCGCTGAGGACGATTTCGCGCATGGCCACCCGAATGTTGTGCAGCTGGCCTTTCACGTAGATTTTGCGGGAGCCGGTGAGCGGCTGGCGTTCCACCAGCGTCTGATGCGGGGCCTGGTCTTTTTTCTTCATCGGAGGAATTGAGAGCTTAGATGTTAGAACGTAGAACTTCATAGTTTAGAACTCAGAGCTTGGATGTTAGAGCTCAGAACCAAATCTTGGAAAGGTGGAAATGAGACTTTAAAGGATTTAGAGCTTAGATGTTAGAGCTCAGAGCGTAGAACTCAGAACTTAGACCTGGAAAAGGTAGAAATGAGGCTCTATATTAATGAGAATCTATACTTAAAGTGAGAAAAAAAGTAGGAAATACCTGCGGCTGCAACCTTTTCTAAGCTCTACGTTCTACGCTTTGAGCCCTAATCTAAACCCAAGGTTTATCCTCCCTGCGTAGCCCGGATAATCGTTACCCGGTCGTGCGCTTGCAGGGCGTGGGCGGGCCACTCGGCCCGCGGCACCACGGTATCGTTTACGGCCACGGCCAGGCCGCGCTGCTCTGCTAGGGCAAGGTGGGTGAGGAGCTGGCTAATCGTTTGATTATCGGCGGTTTCCTGGGGGGAATTGTTTACGTAGCAGACCATGGCAACTGAGGGCGTTGGCAACGAATCGGACTCTAAACAATAGGGATGACAGGGGTCCGCGGGGCCGACCTATGCACCGATACTTTTCCCTTCGCCGGTATCAGCCGGAGCAGGTTCCAAGGGTATGCTCTCAGTCCGGGCGAGCCGGACACCCCTAAAGTTTATGCCCAAATCTACACACTCACCACCAATTAACCCGCCGCTTTGCCTCCGCAAGCTGCCACGCCCGCCCAATACCGCCTGGGTGCGAACTTGCCGCCCAACCACCCCGGGCCACCCTGGTTGGACGCGGGGCTTGCTGTCGCGCCTGCGGCACGCGCGTCATTTCAAGCTCCGCAACCGTTGTTCAGCACCCGGCCGCGCCACCGGGAGCTACTCGGCTGCGCCACCCGATTTTTTGGTGCCCCAAAGGTTGTTGAATGAGGCATTTCGCCACCCCTCTGACTAGGGCGGGGCAGCTAGGAATATTTTGGGCAGAAATATAGGTAAAGAGCAGAAAATCCAATAACTTCGCCCAACCTGTTCTTATGATAGCTCTATATTATTGAAATGATACAAAAGAATCTGCTTATTATCGGCTTATTAAGCGCCCCCCTCGCGTCGTGGGCGCAGGTCGATTCGGTGCGGGCTAGTACGCTGCCCGGCCGGCAGTTGGCCGAACGGGCGTACAACAGCGGCCTGGCTAGTTTCAACGCCCAGAACTACGCGGCCGCGCTGCGCAGCTTCGACCAGGCCATTGCCGCCAAGCCTAACTTCACAGCCGCCTACTCCAACCGCGCCGCCACGCGCTACAAGCTCAAAGAATACCCGGAAGCCCTGGCTGACTACGACCGCGCCCTGCAGCTCGAGCCCGGCAGCTACGCCGGCTACTTCGGCCGGGCGCAGGTGCACGAGGCACAGAACCAGTTTACCGAGGCCGACCAGGACTACTCCGCCGCCGTGCAAGTCAAGCCGGACTACGCCCTGGCGTGGTACAGCCGCGGCGTGCTGCGCTTCGAGAAGGGCGACTATAAGGCCGCCCGCGATGACTTCGACAGCGCCATCAAAAGTGACCCCCAGCTGGCTTACGCCTACCACGACCGCGGTAGCGCCAATCAGAAGCTCAACGACTACAGGGCGGCCGTCGAGGACTACAGCCAGGCCCTGACCCTGCAGCCCGAGCTGCTGCCCGCGCTGCTCAACCGCGCCACCACCGAGCGCCGCGCCGGCCAACTGGCCCTGGCCCTGGAAGACTACGATGCCTACATCGCCAAAAAGTCCGACAACCCCTTGGCATTCAATAACCGAGGCAGTGCCCGCTTCGAGAAAAAGGACTACGCTGCGGCCATTGCCGACTTTAGCCAGGCCCTTGCCATCGATGCAAAGTACGCCTACGCCTGGAACAACCGCGCCGCAGCCCAGCTCAAGCTGGAGAAGTACGCCGAGGCCGCCGCCGATGCCAGCCAGGCCATTAAGCTGAAACCCGACTACGCCGAGGCCTACCTGAACCGCGGGCATGCCCGTGAGATGCTGCGCCAAGCCGACGAAGCCTGCCAGGACTGGCGCAAAGCGGCCGAACTGGGCTTGGTCGTGGGCGACAACTATGCTGCCGCAGCGGGCTGTGCGGGCACCGCGGCCGATGCCGGTACCGAGAAATAGATAACGCCGCCGTGTCAATCTCACTCAAATTTTCACGGCCTTAGGCAGCGCCTAGGCTGGTTCTTCCGAGTACTTGGTCGAGCCCGACGCAATCAATCCCAATTTAACCAAATGTATAATCGTACGCTTATTTCGCTTTTTATCTGCTTGTTCCTGGCTTCCTGGCAGCCCTGCGGGGCGCAAAGCGTGGCCTTCACCAAAGACCATTTCGGCAACGACAAGGACGGCTTGCGCGAGGCTCTGCGCGCGCTGAAGGAAGGCGACGCCGACTACGGCGCCGACCCGCCGCGCTATATGCAGGCCCTGTCCCACTTCCTGGCGGCCCAGCAGTTCAACCCCAACAACGCGGTGCTGAACGTTAAAATCGGCGACTGCTACCTCAACTCCCTCTCCAAAACCGCCGCCCTGCCCTACCTGCAAAAAGCCGCGCAGCTCGACGCCACCGCCGACGCCCGCACCCACTACCTGCTGGCCCGGGCCCTGCACCTGAGCGCCAAGTGGGCCGAGGCCATTGCCGAGTACCAGCAGGCCCAGCCAATCAGCAGCAGCACCCGCAACGGCGACGCCGGCTTGGTGACGTCCAACGACTTGCGGCGGCGCATTCAGGAGTGCCGGAACGGCCAGCAGCTGATGGCCCACCCCACCCGGGTATTTATCGACAACGCGGGGCCGGAGCTGAACTCGGCGGAATCCGACTACGGCCCCGTGGTATCGGCCGACGAGTCGACCATTCTCATCACCTCGCGCCGGATGGGCTCAACCGGGGGCAAGAAAGACCCCGAGGGCAACGGCTTTTTCGAAGACATCTACCAAGCGACCTGGCAGGGCAAGGCCTGGAGCCCGGCCACCAACCTGGGCGCGCCCGTCAACACCGAAGCCCACAACGCCACCGTAGGCCTGGCCCCCGACGGCCAGCGCATGCTGGTGTACAGCAGCAGCAACGGCGGCGACCTGCTCGAAGCCCGGCTCAGCGGCAATGCCTGGGCCCGGCCCAAGGAGCTGAGCTCGCGCATCAACACGCGCAGCCACGAAACGTCGGCCAGCTTCTCGCCCGACGAGCGGCTGCTGTACTTCGTGAGCAACCGGCGCGAGGGAAGCCTGGGCGGGTCGGATATTTATAAGGTCGAGCTCGAAGGCCGCACCCCGCCCGTGAACCTGGGCCCGACTATCAACACGGCCTACGGTGAAGAAGGCGTGTTTATGGCGCCGGATGGCAAAACCATGTTCTTCTCTTCGGAGGGGCACAATTCGATGGGCGGTTACGACATCTTCAAGTCGGTGTTTGAAAACGGCAAGTGGAGCACTCCCGAAAACCTGGGCTGGCCCATCAACACGCCCGACGACGACATCTTTTTCGTTACTTCGGCCTCGGGGCGGCACGGCTACTATTCCAGCGACCGGCCCGGGGGCCTGGGCGCCAAGGACATTTACCGCATCACCTTTCTCGGCCCGGAAAAGCAGCCCCTGCTCAGTGAGGAAGATCTGCTATTGGCCTCGCGCTTCGCGCCCATGAAGCAAAACATGCTGGCCCCGGCCGTGACCGTGGCCACCGCTCAGGTTACGATTCTGAAAGGCACCGTGACCGACGACGCCACCCACCTGCCCCTCGAAGCGGCCATCGACCTGATCGACAACACCAGCGGCCTCACCATTGCCACCTTCCGCAGCAATGCCACCTCGGGCAAGTACTTGGTAAGCCTGCCCTCGGGCACCAACTACGGCATCGTAGCGCGCCAGGATGGCTACTTGTTCCACTCCGAAAATTTTAACCTGCCCGCCGGAGCGGCCTACGCGGAAGTGGTGAAAGACATTCCGCTGAAGCGCCTGGAAGTCGGCACCACCATCGTGCTGCGTAATATCTTCTTCGACACCGGCAAAGCAACCCTCCGCCCCGAAAGCACCGCCGAGCTCAAACGCCTGCAGAAGCTGCTGGTGGAAACCCCGGACCTGAAGCTGGAAATGGCCGGCCACACCGACAACGTCGGCGAAGCTGCCCGGAACCAGGACCTGAGCAAGCGCCGCGCCCAGGCCGTGGTTACCTACCTCACCCAGCAGGGCATCGCCGCCACTCGCCTCACCGCCGCCGGCTACGGCGAGTCGCGCCCCGTAGCCCCCAATACTACCCGTACCGGCCGCCAGCTCAACCGCCGCACTGAGTTTAAGGTGACCGCTAAATAAACCCTGACCAATCCACACCCTACTACTGCTCAGCTTCATGGGTTGTAACTGCAAGGTTAACGACCAGGGGGCGGGGTAGTCTACCTAGTAGCGTCAAACAACCAAGTGGCTGGTTAGTTAAACCAGTCTTGCTGCTTGAAACTACTTGTCCCACTTCTACACGCCTGGCGAACGGGCCTCCTGCTGTCGACGCTGCTCGGGCTGCTGTTGCTGCCCCAGTTCGCCGGGGCTCAGCAGGCCTTTTTGCAGCAATTCGGGCCAGCCGAAGGGCTGCGGCCACCCTTCGTGTATGCCCTGCTGCAGGACCGGCAGGGTTACCTCTGGCTCGGCACCAACGAAGGCCTGGTGCGCTACGACGGCATGAGCTTCGTCACCTTCACTAAAAAGGATGGGCTGGCCGAAAACGGGGTGGTGTCGTTGCGCGAAGACCGCAGCACCGGACAGCTGTGGGTAGGCCACTACGGGGGCGGCGTTTCCGTGAAAAAAGAGGCCCTCGGCTCATTCGCTCCCGCCGGCAGGGCTCAGGCCCGGCTGGGCGGAGCGAAAGGCCCGCCCCCCGTCGATACTACCTCGATTGGCAAGTATTTACGTCGCTACCGCCTGCGCCTGCCCACCGGGGTGGTGCCGATTTGCCTGCTCGAAGACCGGTACGGCAACACCTGGCTGGGCACGGCTGGCCAGGGTTTGTGGCGGCATTCCGACCGCCACCTGCGGCGCTACCCCACCCCCAGTGGCAGCTCCCCGCCCCTGGCCCTGGGGACCGGTCCCCAGGGCGTCTTGGCGGTGGGCACGGCCGCGGGCCTGCAACTGGTTACTCCGAACGGAACGCTGGGGAAGCCAGTAAGCAGCCAACTGGCTAAGCCCATTCGCGCCCTGCTGCCGCGGCCCGGCATTGGGCGGGGCTACTGGGTGGGAACCGCGGGCGATGGGGTCTGGCAATACACCCCGCCGCAGGCTCCCCGCCGGTTAGGCCGGCTCCCGGACTCGCTCGCCGTCACGGCCCTGACCTACGCGGCCGGCAGCGGCCTGTGGGTGGGCACGGCGAACGACGGCCTGTACCTGCTGCCGGCCGACAGCGCGCTGCCCGTGCGCCATTTCACGACGGCCCAAGGGCTGTTGCAGAACACTATTCACGCGCTGCTGGCCGACCGCAGCGGTCGGATCTGGATAGGCACTCAGGGCACCCGACTCGCGGCCTACAACCCCACCACGGAGCTTTTCACGTTCTACCGGCTAAATAATAGCGCCCTATGCGTCAGCAGCTTTGCTACCGATGCCAACGGTCGGGTGTGGGTTGGCACCGAGGGCCAGGGCCTCTATTGCCTAACCGACAAAACGTGGCTTCATTACGACACCAGGCCCAGCCCATCGGCCAACTATGTGTACGGCCTGCTGCCTCTACCAGCGCTGAGCAAGGCGGCGGATGCCGGCAAGTGGCTGCTGATCTCGCATTTGCAAGGGCTCACGCTACTCGATGTCGGTACGGGGAGGCTTATTCCCCTGGTGGCGGCCACCGACACCCTGGTGCGCGATTGCCGCGGCCCGCTGGCGCTAACCACCGGCACCCGCCCAGCCGTGTGGGCCGCCACCCAGGGCAGCCTGGTACGCCTCGACCTGCCCGAGATTCTCAGCCGCCCGTGGGAACAGGCGCCGGGCCTAATGATGAAGAGTGCTGAAGTCGATGGCGCCCCCCAGCCCGTAGCCAGCCTGGGCGAATTGTCGCCCACGCGGCACCGGTTGCGCTTCACTTTCGAAGGCGTGAGCCTGGCGGTTAGCAACGCGCCGTTGGAATATCAGTACCGGCTGCTGGGTCTTTCCGATGCGTGGAGCAGCCCCAGCACCTCGCCCGAGATGCAGTTTCCGGGCTTAGATGCCGGTCGCTACAGGCTGGAGGTACGGGCGCGCCGGGGCCTGGCGAGCCCCTGGAGCGCGGTAGTGCCCACGGGATTTGCCATTGCCACCCCGTTTTGGCGCACGCGCTGGTTTAGCGCGCTGGTGCTCTTGGGTCTGGCCAGCATCGTATTCGGGGTCGTGTGGGTACGGGAGCGGACTTTACGCCACACCCAGCTCGTGCTGGAGCGCACGGTGGAGGAGCGCACCGCCGAGCTGCGCCAACAAAAGGCCCACATCGAAAACATTAATGCCGACTTGGTGGTAGCACGTGACGCAGCCGAAGCTTCTCGCCGGGCTAAGGCGCAGTTCCTGGCCAATATGAGCCACGAAATTCGCACGCCCATGAATGCCGTTATCGGGCTTACCAACTTGCTGCAGGCTACCCGGCCCACCCCGGAACAGCGGGAATACCTGACGGCCATTGAGTCGTCGTCACAAAACCTGCTGGTTATTATCAACGACATCCTCGACATCTCCAAGATGGAGGCGGGCAAGCTTTCGCTCGAGCACGTGCCCTTCCGCCTGCCCGAAGCCGTCCGGCACTTAGCCGCGCTGTTCAAGTTTGCCATCGAGAGCAAGGGCTTATCGTTTTTGGTGAACGTGGCCGACGACGTGCCCGCGGCCGTGCTGGGCGACCCCGTCCGCCTCAACCAGATTCTGGTGAACTTGGTGGGCAACGCCATCAAGTTCACGCGGGAAGGGGCGGTCACGGTTACGGTCGAAGTCGTACCGGCCTCTTCTTCGGCCCCGTTGCCCCTCACCCACTCCCGGGTGAGATTTGCCGTCCACGACACCGGCATTGGCATTCCAACGGATAAGCTGGGGGTTATTTTCGAAGATTTCTCCCAAGCCAACACCTCCACCACCCGGGAGTTTGGCGGGACGGGCCTGGGCCTGAGCATTGCCCGCAACCTAGTGCAGCTCCACGGCGGCCAGCTCCACGTAACCAGCCAGGAGGGCGTGGGCTCGGAGTTTTTTTTCGAGCTGATTTACGAAATAGCCGACCCCAGCGTGGCGCGGCCCGAAACGCGCGGTGGCCAACTCGCGCCTTTTGAGCCGGCCCTGCGCGTGCTGGTGGCCGAAGACAATACCTTAAACCAGCTCGTGGCCCGCAAAACGCTGGAAGCCTGGAATGTGCAGGTGGTGGTGGCTGAAAACGGGCGCCGCGCCGTGCAAGCCGCCATTAGCGCCCCGCAGCCCTTCGATGCCGTGCTCATGGACGTGCAGATGCCCGACATGGACGGCTACGAAGCGGCCCGCCAGCTGCGCCAGCATTTTCCCGATGCTACCCGGTTTCCGATTATTGGCCTCACCGCCTCCATCCTGCCGGAAGACCGATTGCTGGCCCTGGCGGCCGGCATGAACGATACCCTGACCAAGCCTTTCGAGCCGGCCGTGCTCTACACCCGCCTGGCCCACTTCACCCGCCGCGCCGCGCCCACCGATCCGCCTCCCCCGCATACCCCGGAGCAGGCAGCCCCGGGGGCGGCCGTTGCCTCCCCGTTAAGCACTGCCGTGGAGCCTGACTGGCAGCTGCTCGAAGAATTGTCGGGCGGCAACGAGTCCTTCCTGCGCCAAATCGTGGGTACTTTCCTCACCGAAGCGCCCACCCTGGAAGCGTTGTTGGCCACCACCTGCTCCAGCGACCTCGCGGCCTTGGCCAGCACGGCCCACAAGCTTAAAGGCCAGGTCGCCTATTTCGGCGTGCCGGACCTGCACACGCGGCTGGGCGAGCTGGAAGGCGCCGCCCGTCAGCCCGAACGGTCTCATTGTGAACCCTTGGTCAACTCCATCCGCCAGCAGCTCGCCGAGCTTTATCCCCATCTCGCAGCCCGGATCGGCTCTTAAAGCCCCTGCCAAGCTCTACATTCGCCTGCCTAACGCTCTCCTCGCCTTTATGTCTGCAACTGCTCTGCGCTGTCTAGTCGTCGACGACGACACGCTCTCGGTTCAGGTGGTGCTCAAGTGCATCACCAACACGCCTTTTCTCACCGCCGCCGGCAGTTATACTAACCCCGTTGAAGCAATTGAGTTCCTGCGCACCCACCCCGTTGATTTACTGTTTTTAGACGTAGAAATGCCCCTCATGTCGGGCATCGACCTTTTGCGTACCCTCCAGAACCCGCCGCTGGTCGTGCTCATCACCAGCAGCAAGGAATACGCCGTGGAAGCATTCGAGCAAGCCGTCGTCGACTACCTGGTGAAGCCCCTCAGCTACGCGCGCTTTCTGCAAGCGGCTCATAAGGCGCTCGAAGCGGCCCAGCGCCAAGCCTCGGTGCAGCCCTTGGCCGGAACCGATTCGATTCAGCTGCCCGCGCCCGACACCGACTTTACCTTTGTCAAGGTGGATAACAAATTGGTGCGGGTTTCCTTTCAGGAAGTGCATTACGTCGAGGCGCTGGGCGACTACGTACACATCGTCACCGGCCACAACAAGCTCATCGTATACAGCACGATGCGGAGCGTGGAAGAAAAATTTCCGGCCACCCGCTTCATGCGCATCCATCGTTCATTCATTGTCAATATCTACCGCATTCATTCGCTGGAGGATAACTCGGTAATCGTGGAAGGAAAGTACCTCCCCGTTGGCCAGACTTATCTGCGCGAGTTGCTGCAACGCCTCAATAAATTCTGACGCCAACCCCGCATCGCGAACGGAACATCGCTCGCCTGGGCTGGCTTCAGCAAAATAATGTTGCTCGAAAACGGCAGAATATTTCTGCAAGTGACAGCCTGTCCTACTCATGGTTTTCGGCTACGTCCGCGTCTCGACCGGTGCCCAGCCGGCTGAGAGCCAGAAGAACCTCATCGCCTGCTACCTGGTTGAGCACCGCTGGGCCCTGGACGAGTAGATCGAGGTGGAAAGGTCCTCCTGCCGGAGTGCCGGGCAGCGCCGCCGGCCCGAACTGCTGGCCAAGGTCGCCGACGACGACATGGTCATTGTCTCCGAACTCTCGCGGCTGGGTCGCTCGCTGCGTGAAGTACTGGCCCTGATCGAGGAGCTGATTCACCAGAACCGCTGCTGCTTAGTGCTCATTAAGCAGGGCCTGGACCTGGACCCGCAGAACCACCGCGACATAACCCAGAAGATCTGCTGATCATCTTCTCTATGCTGGCCGAACTGGAGTGGGACTTTGTCTCCGAGCGCACGAAGCAGGGGTTGCGGGCACGAACAAGGCCTCATACTGGGAAAGCCCAAGGGCGTGGTGCAACGCCCCATATACGACGCCGGCCGCTGCACCTGCACGCGCGGGGCGGGCTGCTCACCACCATCATGGACGTGCACCTGAAGTACGGCAAATACCTCTCTCTGAAAAGCCACCTGACTATGGAATAGCGTCAGCCGGGCTGAAACGCCTCAGCACGAGGGGATCAATGGTAGTATTCGACTATTTGTTTGGTAGCACAGGCTAGAATTATGCTTTCAAAAACTAGTATCTTTCGTTGTCCAGCACGCTCGGCTTGAGAAGGGTGTAGCCAGATGAATTGATCAAGACATTTTGAGCAAGCTGCAAGTATTTTCCTCCAACCACGTTTTTGGTGTACACCCATGAAAAAACCTCTTCTAGGCAGTGTCTGAAAAGTGCTGGAGCTTAACTTAGGGGATGGCAGCACGATACGAATTAACGGATGCGCAGTGG
>NZ_JACXAD010000035.1 GCF_014699115.1 Hymenobacter montanus | reverse complement strand
CCGGGGAGGGCCCCCTCGGCGAGCCAAGGGCCCGCCCGGCTTTCGCGCTCCCCGGCTTCCTTTTTCCCCTAGACCCGGGAAACGACTCCTCGGGAGGCAAAGCGGCCCCCCATTTTTCCGCCCGCGCCACCACTTCAGGTCGAGCCAGGGCGACACCGTTTAAATCAGGTTAAGAAATGCCTGGGGACGCTGTTGTTAAACTCATTCTGCTCGGCTACCCGGCGCTAAACAGCTCGAGGGTGATGTGGTCGGCCAGCAGCTTACCCGCGTCGGTTAAGGTGAGCACCTCGTTGGTGAGCCGGGCCCAGCCGTTGGCTTGCAGCTCGGCGAGGTAGGCGGCGCGGGTGGTGGCCAGGTCCAGGCCGTGGTGGGTGCGCAGGTGGGCCAGGTCGCAGCCACTCGCCGTGCGTAGCGTGGTGAGCAGGTACTCGTTGGCCCGGTCGGTAGCCGAGAGCGCATCCACGGTTACCGGTACTTCGTCGCGCTCGAGCACGGCGGCGACGTACTGTTGGTTGTGGGCCCGGGTGAACTGCCGGTTCTGGCCATCGTAGCTGTGGGCGCTGGGCCCCAGGCCCAGGTAGGGCACGCCGCGCCAGTAGTTGGCGTTGTGGCGCGACTCGCGGCCGGGCCGGCAGAAGTTGCTGATTTCGTACTGCTCGTAGCCGTGGGCCCGCATGGCCGCCAGCAGCAGCTCGAATTGGCTGGCTACGAACTCGTCGGGTGCAGCCCGGAACGTGCCCTTCCGTAAGCGGTGGCCGAAGGCCGTGCCTGGCTCGATGGTTAGCGCGTAGGCCGACACGTGCGGCACGTCCAGGGCAAAGGCATTGGCCAGGTCGGCCTCCCAAATGTGGTGGCCGGGGGCGGGCACGCCGTAGATCAAGTCGATGGAAATGTTTTCGAAGCCCGCCGCCTGGGCGCGCCGCACGGCCGTGGTGGACTCGGCGGCCGTGTGGGCGCGGTTCATCAGCCGCAGGTGGGGCTCGTAAAAGCTTTGCAGGCCAATGCTAAGGCGGTTGACGGAGGCGGCCCGCAACTCCCGCAGCTTGGCCGCACTCAGGTCGTCGGGGTTGGCTTCGAGGGTAATTTCGGCCCCGGGCGCCACCGAAAAGTGGCGGTGGATGGCCGTAAAAATCTGGTCGAGCTCCGCCTCGGTGAGCAGCGAGGGGGTGCCGCCGCCGAAATAAATGGTTTGCAGCAGCGGGCCGGGACCCAGGTAGGCGTGGCGCAGCTCAAGCTCGCGAACGATGGCCGCCACCAACCGGCTTTTCAGCCCCAGCGAGGTGCTGAAATGAAAGTCGCAGTAGTGACAGGCCTGCTTGCAGAAAGGGATGTGGAGATAAAGGCCAGCCATGAGGAGCGCCGACGCGGGACTATCCCGCGCCCGGGTAGCAGCGGAACAACGAGTGCCCGCCAGTTGTGTCAGTAAGCGGGGAATAAAGGTAGCGTACTCCGGCTGGTGGCTGGCTTGGCCCGGCATGTTACATAGCTGGCCAACTGAAATAAAGGCAGGATACTTCGGCTGGCGGCCGCTGATTAAGGCAGCACTATGGCTTCGTTCGGGCTAAATCGTCCGGGAGAGAAGTTTCGACCGGCCGCTGCAGGCTGAAGCAGCATCAGGTTGAGTAGCACCACTCGGCAACTTACCCGCGTTTCGGATGTGCAGTACGACACCTCCGCCTATGGACGGTAACCGGTAGAGGAACAAATCAGAGGATGCAACGCGATGGACAGCTGCCCCAGCCGTTGGCTGGTAGCTGGCACAAGCAGCTGAACGAGCTCTACAGTAGAGTAGCTTTTGTCCAACATTCACGGCAAGATAAATATTTCCCCAATGGGAAGCTTTCATTATTTTAGGTTATTTATAGAATTATTATTTAATTTTGTATCTATCATCTAGAGAGTGTGGACAGTAAGCGTTAGCTTTGGCGAATGCGGCGCCACGAATTAAGTGAACAAGAATGGAAGGTAGTCGAACCCCACACGCTGGGGCGGCTGAGTCGGGGCCGAGACAACCGCTTGTTCGTCAACGCGGTGCTTTACCGCGTGCGAACCGGTATTTCGTGGCGCGACCTGCCCGAGCGGTTCGGCCCCTGGAACACGGTGGCCCGGCGCTTTCGCCGCTGGGCACGTGCCGGGGTATGGGAAGCGCTGTTTCAGGCCGTGCAAGAGCCCGACTACGCCTGGGTGCTGGTGGATTCGACCATGGTCAAGGCCCATAAAGCCGCGGCAGGGCAAAAAAAAGTACGCCCGCAGCCGAACGGTTAGGCCGTAGCCGGGGCGGCTTTTCCACCAAGCTGCACGCCGTGGTCGATGCGCTGGGCAATTGTCTGCATCTAGTCCTGACGCCGGGCCATTGGGCCGATTGCACGCAACTGCCTGTGTTGCTGGCTGCCTTGCGCTAGCCACCCGGAGCCGTCGTCGCCGACAAAGCCTACGACACCAATGCCGTGTTGCAGGCTGTTGCCGCATACAAGGCTGAGCCCGTCATGCCGCCCAAAACCAGCCGCACCGAGCGGCGGGCCTATGACCAGAACCTGTATGCCGACCGCAACAAGGCCGAACGCTTCTTTGGCCGCCTCAAAGAAGCCCGAGGAGTCGCTACCCGCTATGAGAAAACCGCCGTTTCCTTTTTAGCGACCGCTCACCTACTGGCAGCCTTGGATTGGATACGCTAACTGTCCACACACTCTAACTAGGTATGGCAAAAAACGCTACTCGCTTGGTCTGTTTACTGGCCGGCATCCTTTGGCTCATTCCGTTGCTGGGACATACCCAGCCCACTCGCGGCCCTCAGCTTCCTACTATTCTTTCGCCTAGCCCTACGGTAGCTGCGCTGGGGAAATACGTGGAAGTCCCTGTTAGCACGTACACGGGGGTGCCGACTATTTCTATTCCGCTTTACGAAATCAAGTCTCGTGACATCACCGTGCCGATTAGCTTAAGCTACCATGCGGGGGGCAACCGGGTGGGTGAAGAAGCTAGCTGGGTCGGTCTGGGCTGGTCGTTACAGGCAGGAGGCGTTGTGGGCCACACGATACGTGGTCGGGATGATTTACTCCCAGGGTTAAATCAAAATAGCACTAACCCGATGCCAGATTTCGATTACCCGAGCACATATCCGGGCTACACTTCAGGTTGCTCGGGTTTTAAAGCTGGTGGCCGACCCGTTGACTACTGCTATGAACCGCCGAGCGTAGAAGCCGATTGGGAGCCGGACGCGTTTTTTTATAATTTCCTTTCTCAATCCGGAAAATTCGTTCTTGACCAGCAGGGCACACCCCAATTACTACAACAAGCAAAAGTTAAAATCGACTTGCCACCGGCTGCCGGAGGAGCGGGATTCACCATTCGAACGGCCGATGGCTTTCGGTATGAGTTCTTCGCCGCGGAATTCACAAGCTATATAAGCTCGGGCGGAGAGTCAAACGGCCAGAGCTGGTACCTAACCAAAATTGTTTCCCCCGCGGGGGAAGAAGTCACGTTTACCTACGCGCACGCGGCTACCTCCGTTTTTCAGGTCAGCTCTTTAAGCCAAGTTGTTACGATGGAGAGCGCGGGGGGAGCGTGCGCACCACCTGTTGGTGGCGCCTATACCACGCCCGCTGTCAACGAACTCTACCTTAGTCGTATTGATTTTCGCACGGGGTACGTCACATTCGAACGGGACGCGCAAACGCGCGAAGATTTGCGCAATGGCCAACGGTTACAATTCGTCAAAATTTATGAGCGCGGCTTGGCAGCTCCCATCAAAGAATTTGAGCTCGTCGCCAGCTATTTCGTAAGCCCTACCGAACAACAAGGCACTTTTAATTACTCGTATTCGGCCACAGAGCACGCTTATGCCGGGAAGCGACTACGGCTGGACCAGCTCATCGAACGAAGTGGTGGGCAAGCCAAACCGCCTCATCGATTTATTTATAACAGCCGCCCACTGCCCTATAAAACCTCTTACAGCCGCGACCATTGGGATTTCTTCAATGGCGCTGATAACCGCACGCTAGCTCCCGGCTACGAGGGCATAAGCCCCATCAGTAACCGACGCATAACATTTGCCGGAGCCAACCGAGAACCAAATCCGGCAACGGTGACCGCCAGCATATTGGAACAGATTCAGTACCCAACCGGCGGTAAAACCCGGTTTACGTACGAACCCAACGAGTACGGCAACATCCGTCCGGAAGATGAGCGCCCCTGGGTTACCCGGACGGTAACTGCCTACCAGCGCGCTTTTCCAACGGGATCCGTAGAAACGCAAGGTCCTGCAACGTTTACCCTTCAGCCAACCCCGGGAGTGATTGGCGGAAGTACAACGCTAAACGTGTCGGTGCGCCTAGAGATTCAAGGATGCAATCAGAGTTGCCGCGACGAGTATACCTACGTGCAACTGCGTCAGTTGGATGGCTCGTTCAGCTCCACCTGGTCGGTCGCTAATAGTGGAGTAGGGGCCTTCGCGGCAACGCTAAACGCACCCCCGGGTCACTATCAGTTATCGGCATCAGCCAGCATCGGAGACGTTTATAAGCTAGCTTTTATCTCCCTTGACATAAGAGAGCAAGCTTACGTCGCCACTTATAAAAAAGTGGGTGGGGGTGTACGGATAGCCTCCATTATAGACGAAGATGGCACCTCCGTAAACCCCGGCTTAATCCGGCGTTTTAACTATGACAAAACCGTGCGGGATGACTTAGGAACTCATCTATCCTCTCAGGGTATCCTGATGAGTCGGCCACGGTACCATCGGTATATGGTGATGCCAACCGGCGAAATACCCTGCCAAACTTTCCAATCAAGCTCTTCCAGCAACATTCAGTTGAGCAATACCGCCCAAGGCGCATTGGTTGGATACAGCCTAGTCGAAGAGGTGCGGGGCCAACAAGGAGAAGGCGGAAAGACAGTGTATCAATATTATAATCAAGAGGACTACGTATACGAATACCAGGAACGCATAGCGGGCGTACCAACCTTGCCTTACCCCTTGAACGGTTTCTTAGCCAGTCGAACCGACTACCGCCGTAACAACGGGCTTTTCTCCAAAATCAGTGAGGTAGCAGATTCCTACGAAGCCGTCAATGAAGTTCGCATTCGGGGGGTGGTGCGCGAACCCATCGCGGCAATAACTGAGGGCGGACTAGGTATTACCATTCGCTGCAGTGGTTGCAAATTTCCTCTCCACAGATATTATATACTCTCCCACTTTATTCGCAAGACTAATACGGTTGAGCGGCAGTATGACACGGCTGACGATACTCGTTTCCAGGAAACCAGCACCTCCTACTTTTACGATACCGGTAACAAGGGGCACCTGCAATTGAGTCGTACGGAAACCCAGCGCAGTGATGGCTCGACGCTGGTCACCAGTCTGACTTACCCGGGAGATTATACGGCCGTTCCGATAGGTGCATTGGCCGAGATGCGTAGCGATACCAAGTATCAACACAGTGCGGTTGTTGAATCCATTACGAGTATTTATAGCCCTCAAGAGACCTTAGCCCAGGCTAAAACCATTGGGGGTAGCTACACAGAATACGCGCAGCCGTCTTCCACCAGCGGTTTTTTGCCCGTAACCCAGCTGGCCTTGGAATTGGCGCAGCCGACGGCCAACCTTGGGGCCTCAGCCCCTAACCTGCCCCCCATCGGACGTTATGTGTCGAAGGCCCAGCTCCGCTACGACCTGATAACGGCGAACTTACAGCAGATTCAGAAAGCCCTGGATGCTCCAACTACATATCTGTGGGGCTACCGGAATGCTTTGCCCATCGCCATCGTGGAGAACGCTGCCTTCAGCCAAGTGCAGGCGGCGTTGTCGGCGATGGGTACGAGCGCTTCCGATTTGGGCCAAGTGACCAATCCGACTCAGCTGCGAACGTCCTTTACACAACTTCGACAGCGCCTGCTCCAAGCCCGCATCACCAGCTTCACGCATGCACCGCTGGTGGGGCTGACTTCCCAAACGGCGCCCGATGGGCGCACCACTACTTACGAGTACGACTTGTTCAATCGACTGCTACGCACCCGCGATGATCAAGGCCAGGTGCTCTCCCAGCACCAGTATCACTATGCCGGCCACTAAGGCCCGGCTCCCTCTTGTTCTTTCCCTCTGCTTTTTCGCTCCTTATGGCTGCTCTTTATTCTTTTCCGCGTACTGGAAATCGTTTGTTGATGAGCATTATATTTATCCTGGCCGCAGCCCTGGGGGCACAGGCGCAGGTCGTACCGGCGGAGCAGGGGCAGGTGGCCGACACGACCGAGCTGCGGGTGCTGCGCCAGCTCTACCACGCCACCAACGGCCCGCAGTGGACCACCCGCACCAACTGGCTCACGGGCACCACCCTGGCCCAAGCCGCCACCTGGTACGGGGTGACGGTCAGCCAGGGCGACGTGACCCAGCTCGTGCTGAATAGCAACGGCCTGCGCGGGCCCCTGCCGGCCGACCTGGGCCGGCTCACCCAGCTGGAGCTGCTGCAGCTGAGCCACAACCAGCTCACCGGCCCGCTACCCGAGCCCTGGGGCGGGCTCACGGCCCTGGCCAACCTGAACCTGTCCTATAACGAACTCAGCGGAGACTTGCCCGCCGCCCTGAGCCAGTGCACGCGGCTCAACTACCTGGACCTGGCCCACAACCGCTTCACTGGCTCGCTGCGACCGCTCGTGGGCCTGGTCAACCTGGCGATCACCAACGAAAGCGACAACCAGTTCAGCGGGCCCCTGCCGGCCGAGCTGGGGCAATTGACGCACCTCAATTATCTCTACCTGAGCAATAACCGCCTCAGCGGGGCGCTGCCCGCCACGCTTGGGGCCCAGAGCACCCTGTTCCACCTGACCCTGCACGGCAACCGGCTCTCGGGCACGCTGCCGGCGGCCGTGCTCACCCGCCCGGCCCTGCGCCTGCTCACGCTGGCCGACAACGAGCTGACCGGCGTCGAGGAGCTGGGCGGGGCCACGGGGCTGGCCGCCGACCTGAGCCTGGCGGGCAACCGGCTGGACTTCGCCAGCCTCGAGCAGCTCTACCAGGGCCCGGGCCAGCCCCGGCTGCACCTGATTGACGGGCGGGAGCAGCGCCCGCCGGTGGGGGTGGACACGGCCCGCTACCTGGCCGGGGGCGTGCTCGAGCTGCGGGTGCCGGGCCCGGCCGCCGCGCACGTCTACCGCTACCAGTGGCAGCGGCTGGTGGCCGGGCAGTGGGTGAACCTGCCCGGCGATACGCTGGCCACCAAGCGCTGGGAAGTGGCCACGGCCGCCGAGCAGGGCACCTACCGCCGAGCCGAGCACAACCGCTGGTTCACCGACGGGGCCCTGGCCCCGACCGAGCTCTACTCGGCGATGGTCTATGCCGACCTGCTGCCCTACCCCCCGCTGGCCCGCAACCGCCCCGACGACACCAACCGGGGCCCGGCCATCCTCCCCCTCCTCGCCGAGCTCATCGACTGGAACGCTCCGTCCCAGGGCGATGTGAACTTCGTGCGCACCTGGACCCCACGCGAGGCGCTGACCGACTCGAGTCGGGTGCCGCGGGCCCCGGTGGATTCGGTGACCGTGCGCACGGTGTACCTCGACGGGCTGGGGCGGCCCGTGCAGACGGTGCAGCACCAAGCCTCGCCCCAGCGGCGGGACCTGGTCCAGCCCCAGGCCTACGACGGGCTGGGCCGCGAGCCCCGCCAGTACCTGCCCTACCCGGCTGATCCGGCCCAGGCCACGGGCCAGGGCTACCACGTGCAGGCCCTGACCGCCCAGGCGCAGTTCTACCAGCCGACCGGGCTCGGGCCCCTGCCGGCCGACGACCCGGCCCGGGGGGTGGCCCCGACGGGGGTGGCCTACGCCGAAACCCTGTTCGAGCCCTCGCCCCTGAACCGGGTGCTGGCCCAAGCGGCGCCCGGCGAGAGCTGGCAGCTGACCAGCGGGCACGCGCAAGAGCGGCTGGAGCGGCCGAACACGGCCCAGGACTCGGTGCCGCGCTTTGTCCCGGGCTACGAGGCCCAGGACCGGGACCCCGGCTACCAGGGCTACTACGCCCCCGGGGAGCTGTGGGGGGTGCAGACCACCGACGAGCAGACCGGGCCCGGGGGTGGGGGCTACGCCACGATCGAGTGGAAAGATAAGCTCGGGCAGACTGTGCTCCGCCAGGTGGAAGGGGCCCGCACCGGCAGCGGGGCGGACACGCGGCGGCGCTGGCTGCGCACGGCGTATGTCTACGACGACTTTGGCCACAAGCGCTACGTGCTGCAGCCCGAAGCCACCAAGCGGGTGCTGGCCCTGGGCAACCGGCCCACCGCCCTGCCGGCCAGTGCCGTGCCCTTCCTGTTCCACTACCGCTTTGATGCCCGCGGCCGACAGATCGCCAAGCAGGTGCCGGGCACGGAGGGGGAGATGTGGGTGGTGTATGACCAGCTGGACCGGGCGGTGCTGAGCCAGGACGCGGCCCAGCGGGGGCGACGGGAGTGGAGCTGGAGCAAGTACGACGTGCTGGGGCGGGTCGTGCTCACCGGCCTGGTGACCTACGCCCAGACGGTGGACCGGGAGACGCTGCAGGCGCTGGCTGATGCCAACCGCGAGGCGGGGCAGCAGTACGAGCAGCGCACGAGCAACGGCAGTGCCTATGCCCACTTCTACACCACCGACCAGGCATTCCCGCGCCTGGGCCAACAGGGTTTCGGGCCTGGACAGGTGCTCTCGGTCACCTACTACGACGACTACAACTTCGATTCTGACGCCCAGGGCACGGCGGATGTGGCCTACGACCCGAGCCTGGACGGGCAGTTCGCGGCCGGCATGGCCCCGGTGGCCGACGTACTGCGGACCAAAAGTCTAATCACCCGCACGAAGACACGAGTGCTGGGCGTGGCGGCCAACGCTGCGGGTGCGTGGCTGACAACGACCACCTTTTATGACGAACGGGCCCGCCCCGTGCAGGTACAAGCAACCAACGCCCGGGGCGGCACGGACGTGGTGACCACCCGCCTGAACTTCACGGGCCAGCCGGTGCAGACGGTGAGCGTACACCAAGGCCCCAACCATGCCCCGGTGGTGGTCAGCGAGTTCTTTACCTACGACCACACGGGGCGGCTGCTGAGCACGCGCCAGCAACTGCCGGGCGAGGCCCAGCCCACGCCCATAGCCCAGGTGGCCTATAACGAGCTGGGGCAGTCGCTGACGAAGACCGTGGGCACGGGCCGCATGCGGCAAGAGGTGGACTACACCTACAACATTCGCGGCTGGCTGACGAGCGTGAATAACCCGTACGCGCCGGACCCGCGGGACCTGTTCAGCCTGAGCCTGCACTACGAGCGGGGCTTCACCCAAGGATATGAGCAGTATAACGGGAACCTGACGGGGCAGACCTGGCGGGGGCGCGACGGGGTGCAGCGGGCCTACGGCTACGTCTACGACCCGCTCAACCGCCTGCTCCAAGGCGACTTCGTGGCCCGACTCGGTGGGGCGGGCAGCCTAAACGGGGCCTGGCGGGCGGAGGAAGACCGCTACCGGCTCAGCTTCGTCAGCTATGATGACAACGGCAATATCGCCACGCTGCGGCGGCGCGGGCTGCTGGCGGGGGCCACGCGCTTGGCCCCGGCGCAGTACGGGCCGGTGGACGCGTTGACGTACCGCTATGCGGGCAACCGGTTGCTGGCCGTTGACGACCAGGTCACGAGCAACCAACTGCCGCGCCCCTGGGGCTACGAGGGGGCGCCGAGCTCGCTGGCGGGGGACTTCCAGGAGGGCGGCACACGTCTGGGCGAGGAGTATGTGTATGATGCCAACGGGAGCCTGACGCAGGACCGCAACAAGGGCATCAGCGGCATTGCCTACAACCACCTGAATCTGCCCCGGCTGATTCACTTCGGGCAGGGGGCGGACTCGCTGGTGTTCCGCTACTCGGCAGCGGGGCAGAAAGTGGCCAAGCTGGTGTATCAGACGGGCAAACCCGTGCAGCGGACGGACTACCTGGGACCGTATCAGTACGAGCAGGACAGCCTGCGCTTCTTCCCCCATGCCGAAGGGCGGGTGCTGCGCTGGGTGAGCCCCAGCAGTGGGCAAGTCCGCTACGAGCGCGAGTACACGCTCCAGGACCACCTGGGCAACCTGCGCCTGGCTTACCGCCTGGGGCAGATGCGCACATACGTAGCGGGCCTGGAGCCGGGCGAGGCGCAACGAGAGCGGCGGCAGTTCGACTCGCTTTCGGTCAGTGCGCCCGTGGCCCAGCCAGTGGGGGCACGTGCTCGCTCGGGCTCGTACGCGGCCCGGCTCAACGCGGGGGGCAGTACGCCGCAGCCGCTAGGTCCGTTGAAGCAGTTGGCCGTGCAGCGGGGCGATACGGTGAGCGTGACTGCGCCGGGGTTCTACCCGCAGGCCGTGCAGCATAACTTCTGGTTCTCGCTGGCTTCGTTCCTGACCGGGCTCTTGCAGCCCGCCCCGAGCCAGCCGACGCCGCCCGATGGCGTGCGTCGCGGGGGACTGCCGCTGCTGCAAGTAGGCGTGGCGGCGGGGCTGGCGGCGGTGCCGCAGCTGAGCGGGGGCGTGCCCCGGGGCTACGTGCGTTTGCTCGTGTTTGACGCCGACAGCAACCTAGTCAGCCAGCAGACCCAGCAGTTGAGCCAAGCCGCGCTCAACAACTATGAAAGCCTACGCTTGCAGGTTGTGGTGCCGCAGGACGGGTACGTGAGTGCCTATGTAGGCAACGAGAGCAATGTTGATGTTTTCTTTGACGACGTCACGGTTGAGCATCGCCAAGGACTACAAGTGCAGGAAAACCACTACGACCCGTACGGCCTCGATCTAGCTGGGGTGAGCAGGGCCACTCCTGGCCTGAAGCCGTTGAACCAGTATCAGTTCAATGGCAAGGAAAAGCAAGCGGATTTGGGAGTGGGGTGGTCGGATTACGGGGCCCGTTTTTATGACAACCAAGCCCCACATTGGACCAGCATTGACCCAGTGGCGGAGAAGATGTCCCGCTGGTCTCCCTACACGTTCAGTTTTGACAATCCGTTGCGGTTTCTCGATGCGGACGGGATGGCCCCGGGGCCCGCAATTACTGGAATTGGGATTGGAAGTGCACTTAGCACGGCGATGTCTTGGATGAGCTCCCAACTGCAGGCGCACACCGGTATTGGACGGGCTTATCAGGAACTCAACAGTTCGGAAAAAGCCCTGGCTACGGAGCATCCGCTGGATGCTGCTTTTGTCCATGGTAACCGGACCTACGTGGAATCCTTCCAAACCAAGATGATAGAATCTGGCATAGAGCAAGAGCCGAGCAACCCTTCAATGCCACGAGTAGATGGGGGCATCACCAACGCGTTTAAACATGGGTTATTTTCGGCCCTGAACGCGCAAGATGTAGGTCAGCAACGGGCCAAAGAATTTGGCGATGCTCATGAGGCAAATCCAGATAAGGCGGGCAACACCCAAATGGACTTGCGGAATAATGCGGTGGGCAGAGAGGTCGCCAAGCAGCATCCGGCCGCTCAACCCTCGGCTTTGGTGGGGCAGTTGCTCACGAAGGCCGTCGCCGGCAAGCTCACCGTTTTAAATGGCACCAACAAACCGGTCACCCTACAGCTAACGGGGGGACAAGTCAAACTGATCCAGGGCGTCATTAACCAAATGCAGAACCAAGAACAAGCCAGAGCCCGAGAGGAAGCGGCTAAACTGGAGCACGTTCGGTAGACTGTTCGCATCTTTAGTCTCCTGTCGGCAGGGCCAATTAGTAGTTTTTCAACGCTGCTCCATTTCGTATACTATGTTTTGCACCTTTCTTTTCTCGGTATGCAAGCGATTCAACCAACTATCGTTTGGGGCTATTTTTCCACGCCGCGGCCAACTCCGGACCCTTGCTATCGGGTGGGCGTTGCTGGCCCTGTCGGCCTGTAACTCGCTACCCGAGGAAAACCAAGTGCTTCGGAAGCGGGTTGCCCAGGCCATTGGTGCCGTTGAAGCCCGTCCCATCGGCGACAGCCTGACCATTGATGTGGCTCAAGTCGCCAACTTCCCCTGGGACACCCTCTATGTATTTCCCACCACTGCGGAGGTTGAACGCATTAGCCGCGCAATCGGAACGCCGTGGCCAGGGGGAGAGAACGTGCATGAAGATGACAACTTGTGGGTGTTCATGCACCAGGGACAAATTGCGGACTACGTATATTTCAGGGGGGTGAATAACGCCAAACTGCCGAATTTCGTAAAATTTTATGGCCATTTCCGTATTGGCCAGCTCTTTACACCCGCAACAGCGAAGTTTAAGGCCGTACGCCTCCCAATCAGTCCGGAATGGATCGATCTGTTTCCCCCTCAAAATAGGCCTGTACTTCGTCCCGGCTATGACCCCAAAGCCTATATTCCTTACTAGCACTTCATTCCTTCTATTTCTATGGTGAGCTAGACGAGGTGAGCAAGTAGGCGTGGCGGCGAGGCTGGCGTCGGTGCCGCAACTGAGCGGGGACGTGCCCCGGGGCTACGTGCGCTTGCTTGTGTTTGACGCGGACAGCAACCTGGTCAGCCAGCAGACCCAGCAATTGAGTGCGGCGGCGTTGAACAACTATGAGTCGCTGCGCTTGCAGGTGGTCGTGCCGCAGGACGGGTACGTGAGTGCCTATGTGGGCAACGAGAGCAACGTCGATGTTTTCTTTGACGATGTCACCGTCGAGCATCGCCAAGGACTACAAGTGCAGGAAAACCACTACGACCCGTACGGCCTCGATCTAGCTGGGGTGAGCAGGGCTACTCCTGGCCTGAAGCCGTTGAACCAGTATCAGTTCAATGGCAAGGAAAGGCAAGTGGATTTGGGAGTGGGGTGGTCGGATTACGGGGCCCGTTTTTATGACAACCAAGCCCCACATTGGACCAGCATTGACCCAGTGGCGGAGAAGATGTCCCGCTGGTCTCCCTACACGTTCAGTTTTGACAATCCGTTGCGGTTTCTCGATACGGACGGGATGGCCCCGGGGCCCGCAATTACCGGAATTGGGATTGGAAGTGCACTTAGCACGGCGATGTCTTGGATGAGCGCACAATTGCAGGCGCACACCGGTATTGGACGGGCTTATCAAAAGCTAAACGACTCGGAAAAAGCCCTGGCTACGGAACATCCACTGGATGCTGCTTTTATCCATGGTAACCAGACCTACGTAGAATCCTTCCAAGACCAAATGGCAGGATCGGGCATAGAGCAAGACCCAAGCAACCCTTCAAAGCCACGATTAGATGGGGGCATCACCAACGCGTTTAAACATGGGTTATTTTCGGCCCTGAATGCGCAAGATGTAGGCCAGCAACGGGCTAAAGAATTTGGCGATGCCCACGAGCAGAATCCAGATACTGCGGCCAAGGGGGGCAACACTCAAATGGACTTGCGTAATAACGCGGTGGGCAGAGAGGTCGCCAAGCAGTATCCGGCCGCTCAACCCTCGGCCTTGGTGGGACAATTGCTCACAAAGGCCGTCACCGGCAAGCTCACCGTTTTAAATGGCGCCAACAAACCGGTCACCCTACAACTAACGGGGGGACAAGTCAAACTGATCCAGGGCGTCATTAACCAAATGCAGTACCAAGAACAAGCCAGAGCCCGAGAGGAAGCGGCTAAACTCGAGCACGTCCGGTAGGCTGTTCGCATCTTTAGTCTCCTGTCGGCAGGGCCAATTAGTAGTTTTTCAACGCTGCTCCATTTCGTATACTATGTTTTGCACCTTCCTTTTCCCTTCATACAAGTGCTTCAATCAGCTATCGTTTGGGGCTACTTTTCCACGCCGCAGCCAGTTCCAGACCCTTGCTATCGGGTGGGCGTTGCTCACCCTGTCGGCCTGTAACTCGCTACCCGAGGAAAACCAAGTGCTTCGGAAGCGGGTTGCCCAGGCCATTAGTGCCGTTCAAGACCGCCCCATCGGCGACAGCCTGACCATTGATGTGGCCCAAGTCGCCAACTTCCCCTGGGACACCCTCTATGTATTTCCCACCACTACGGTGGTTGAACGCATTAGCCGCGCAATCGGAACGCCGTGGCCAGGGGGAGAGAACGTGCATGAAGATGACAACTTGTGGGTGTTCATGCATCAGGGACAAATTGCGGACTACGTGTATTTCAGCGGGTTTAACTATCAGAAACTGCCGAATTTCGTAAAATTCTATGGTCATTTCGATATTGGAGAACTCTTTACACCCGCAACAGCGAAGTTTAAGGCCGTACGCCGCCCAATAAGTCCGGAAGCAATCGACCTGTTTGCCCCTCGAAAACCCACTGTATTTCGTCCCGGCTATAACCCCAAAACCTATATTCCTTACTAGCTTCTTATGCTTTCTTGTTGCGATGGTGAGCTCGCTAGGTAAGCGAAGGCAAGTGATGGAGCAGATGCGGGTTACTGGCCGTTGACGACCAGGTAACGAGCAACCAACTGCCGCGCCCGCGGGGCTACGAGGGGGCGCCGAGCTCCCTAGCCGGGGACTTCCAGGAAGGGAGCACGCGCCTGGGCGAGGAGTATGTGTATGATGCCAACGGGAGCCTGACGCAGGACCGCAACAAGGGCATCAGCGGCATCGCCTACAACCACTTGAGCCTGCCTCGGCTGATCCACTTCGGGCAGGGGGCGGACTCGCTGGTGTTCCGCTACTCGGCGTCGGGGCAGAAAGTGGCCAAGCTGGTGTACCAGACGGGCAAGCCCATGCAGCGGACGGACTACCTGGGACCGTATCAGTACGAGCAGGACAGCTTGCGCTTCTTTCCCCATGCCGAAGGCCGGGTGCTGCGGTTCCTGAACCCCACCAGCGGGGCCGTGCGCCACGAGCGCGAGTACACGCTCAAGGACCACCTGGGCAACCTGCGCCTGGCTTACCGCCTGGGCAGGTGCGCACCTACGTAGCGGGTCTGGAGCCGGGTGATGCTCCGCGCGAGCGGCGGCAGTTCGACTCGCTCTCGGTCAGCCCGCCCGTGGCTCAGCCAGTGTGGGCACGTGCTCGCTCGGGCCAGTATGTGGCTCGGCTGAACGCGGGGGGCAGCACGCCCCAGCCGCTGGGTCCGTTGAAACAACTGCCCGTGCAGCGGGGGGATACGGTCAGCATCACGGCGCCAGGGCTCTATCCGCAAGCCGTGCAGCACAACTTCTGGTTTTCGCCCGCATCACCGCCCCAGGGCTAGGTTACCCAACATAACCATTCATATCCGGCTCGGCACTGGACAATACCTCTGTCACCCAGCTGAAACCACCCTGCTGCGCCACAAAAAACGCGGCCCATCCTCAGAAGATGGGCCGCGTTTTCTTTCAGGTGCCGAAGGTGCTTATTTCTTCTTCAAGCCCAGCTCGATCAGGCGCTCATTGAGGAATTCACCGGCCGTGATGTCGGCTTCTTTTTTCGGGTTATCAGGTGTCACGCAGTGCTCCAGGGCCGCCAGGCTCATCTCGGAGCGTGGGTGCATGAAGAAAGGAATGCTGTAGCGCGAGGTGTTCATCTTTTCGCGGGGAGGGTTCACCACCCGGTGGATGGTGGACTTGAGCACGCCGTTGGTCAGGCGCTGGAGCATGTCGCCCACGTTCACCACGATTTGGTCGGGCAGCGCGGTAATGGGAATCCACTGGCCGTCGCGACGCTTCACTTGCAGGCCGTCGGCGCTGGCCCCCATCAGCAGGGTAATTAGGTTGATGTCGCCATGCTCGGCGGCCCGGACGGCATCGGCCGGCACCGCATCCGGGTCTTCGATGGGGAAGTAGTGAATGGGACGCAGGATGCTGTTACCGTGCTTCACCTTGTCGTCGAAGTAGTTTTCGGGCAGGTGCAGGTACAGCGCAATAGCGCGTAGCACGTCTTGCCCCGCCGCTTCGAGGGTGCGGTAGGCCGTGAACGTGCTGTTTTTAAAGCTCGGCACTTCGGCGGGCCAAATGTTCTCGGGGTATTCGTCTTTGATGGGGTCGGTTTCGTCCTCTACCACCTGCCCCACGTGGTAAAACTCCTTTAAGTCGCCGGTGTTGCGGCCCTTGGCGTGCTCCTTACCTTTGCTGATGTAGCCGCGCTGCCCGGCCAGTTCCGGGTTCTCGTAGCGCTGCTTGGTTTCGTCGGGCAGTTGGAAAAAGGCCTGCACATCGGTGTACAGCTGCTTGGTTTGCTCGTCATTGAGGCCGTGGTTTTTCAGCGCTATAAAGCCAATGTTTTGGTAGGCCTCGCCGAGCTGCTGCACGAAGCGCGCCTTGCGCGACGGGTCATCCGACCGAAAATCGGCGAGATCTAGCGAGGGAATTTGGTCGAGAAGTTGGTCTTGCATGTTAAAATATAGATTGTACTTTGGGGCCGTTTAATCCCCACCGTGAGCGTCGGTGCAAGTTAAGCAAAACCCTGTGGTAGGGCTCCGACGTAAGCAGCGTGATTCACGCTACCATTTACATTTTCCTGAGAACTTTTTACATGAAACGCATCACTTGGCTGCTGGGCAGCACAACCATTACGTTGGCGCTGCTAGCCAGCTGCGAAACAGCTAAATCTTCTGCTAACGACGCTAGTTCCACCGACAGCAGCCCCGCTTCCACGAGCCAAGCCGGTGGCAGTACCAGCGGCAGCGGGGCCAGCAGAACCGAAAGCATGGAGTCAAATGGCATTCGCCTGACGCCCTTCGGCGACTCGCCCAAGTTTGCGGAGGCTCAGCTACGGCTCCAAACGCCCATCGCCATGTCCAGCGTACCCAGCGGCAACGTCGCCTTCGAATATACCGTCAGCAACTTTCAGCTCACCAAAATGAGCGGGGGCCCGCACATGGCCCAAATGGCCAACTCCATGAAGGGCCAGCACATCCATAACATCGTCGACAATCAGCCCTACACGGCCCACTACGAGACCAAGTTTACCAAACCCCTGGCCGACGGGCAGCACGTCGTGCTCTCATTCTTATCGCGCTCCTACCACGAGAGCCTGAAACACGCCGGGGCCTACGACCTCCGCATCGTCAACGTGGGCAGTGGCATGCCTCCCACCACGCCCATCATCGACCTCAAGGCCCCTAACCTCTTCTATAGCCGTCCGAAAGACACGTACTCGGGGGCCGATGCCAAGTGCATCATGTTGGATTTTTACCTCGTCAACACCACCCTGGAACCGGGCGGCAACCGGGTCCGGGCCACCATCAACGGGTCGGAGTTCCTGCTCGACCGCTGGATGCCTTACCAGATGGAAGGCCTGCCCGCCGGCCAGAACACCGTGAAGCTAGAACTCATCGACGCCGCGGGCAATCTGATTCCCGGCCCCTACAACTCGGTAACCCGGACGTTCACCGTAGCTCCGTAAGGCCTTACTGGCTGTCTTAGAGCGTCATGTGCAGCTGTTTTTACCCAGGTGCGCATGACGCTTCTACTTTCCAGGTGCCGCCGTTTGTCGTTCCGGCTCTACCTTGCCCGCCATGCCCCCCGCTCCTCCTAACGCTACCGCTGCTACGGCCCCGCCGGGCTCGTCGTCTCTGCTCACCCGCGAGCAGGTGCTACAAGCCCTGCGCCAGCTAGCGCGCGAAGGCCGTACCCTCCCGCCCAGCACCCTGTACGAGCTGGTGTACCGGGGGCGCCGCTACCCGCCTCGCGCCGTGGCGGAGCTGGCCTACCGGCTGGCCACCGGCAACCCTACGGCCCGGTGGCCCCGGCCGGGCGGAGCCGCCACCAACGCCCTGCTGGAAAGCCTCGACTTCACCATTAGCACGAAGCGGCCGGTCCTCACGCCAGGCTCGGCCCAGGATGGCGACGAAACCGCCCAGCAGCAAACCAAAGACCTATACACGGGCCTGGCTCACGAGGCCGACGAAGACAGCACCGCGGCGGAGCCCCTCGCCCCGTACGAGGCCCCGGCTTATACCCGCGCCGACGCCCTGGCCGAGCTGTTTGTTACCGAAACGGAACTGGATGCCGCCCTGGCGGGCTTGGCCCGCCGCCGGAATTTGCTGCTGCAAGGGCCCCCGGGCACGGGCAAAACGTTTCTGGCGCGCCGGCTCGCCTGGCTGCTGATGGGTACCCAGGAGGAAAGCCACCTCGAGCTGGTGCAGTTTCATCCCAGCTACGGCTACGAAGACTTTATGCTGGGCTTTCGCCCCGATGCCAAAGGCCGCTTTCACCTGGTGCCCGGGGTGCTGCCGCTGCTGTGCCAAAGGGCCACCGCCGACCCGGACCGACCGTATTTTTTGCTGATTGACGAAGTGAACCGCGGTAACGTGCCCCGCATCTTCGGCGAGCTGCTCCTGCTCCTGGAAGCCGACAAGCGCGGCCCGGCCCACGCCCTGCGCCTACCCTACGCCCCGCCCGAAGCCCCGCGTTTCTTCGTGCCCGATAACCTGTACGTTATCGGAACCCTCAACCTGGCCGACCGCTCCCTCAGTCCGCTCGATTACGCCCTGCGCCGGCGCTTTGCCTTCGTGGAGCTGCGGCCGCAGTTCGGGCCACCCCTCCGGCGGTTTCTGGCCGCCCGGCAAGTACCCAGCGCCCTGATCGAGCAGCTGTGCACCCGGCTATCGGCCCTCAACCAAACCATTGCCGATGACCCCGAGCTAGGCCGGGACTTTGAAGTCGGGCACAGCTATTTCTGCCAGCCACCACCCGAGCCGGAACAGGCAGCCACGTGGCTGCGGTTAATTATAGAGCAGGAAATTGGCCCGCTCCTGGCTGATTACTGGCGCGAGCAGCCGGCTACCGCCGCCGCGCAGCTACGCAAGCTGCTGGCCTGAATAGCCAAAGTAGCGACGCCTGTTTCTTTCTCTACAGGCCTTTTTTCCGGGTAAAACTCGCTCCGTCAAATTCGTGATACCCCTATCCACGCTTTACTATTTCCTCTGTTACGCCTGGAATCGCCTGCCCGAGCCCGCCGTGCTGCAGGCTACCGAGTCACTGCCGTTTCATCGGCCCCTGGCACTGCTGGCTCAGGTGCTGCTCCACGCCACCCAACGTTTGCTTAAAACGGGCCTGCCGCGCACGTTTGAACCCCAGGAAACCGAGCTGACCAGTGTGCGCGGTCGCGTTGAGCTGGCCCCCAGTATGAGCCAGGGCTTGCTGGAGCGAGGCCGCGTCGTTTGCACCTTCGATGAGCTAAGCCCTCATTCTCCCTTGCACCGCCTGCTGGCTCAAACGTTGGCTACCCTGGCCAGAGCGGCTACCTTGCCGCTGGCCCTGCGCCGCGAAGTAAGTCAGGTACGCCGCCGATTCCCCGCCGCGCTCACCACTGGGTCGGCCGCTGCACCTACGGCGGCTACGTTTCGGGAGCTCCGTCGGCAGCGGCCGAGCAGCCAGGCGGCGTTGCTATTGCACGTGTGTGAGTTGGTGTGGCAAACCGCCCTGCCCGAGCCCACTGCCCGGGGCCGCAGCCGCTTCATCGATTTTCGGCGCGACGAAACTCTAATGGCGCGCTTGTTTGAACAGTTCACCCGCAACTTCTTCCGCCGCGAGCAGCGCCGCTACCGCGTGTACGCCGAAACCATCGCCTGGCAAGCCGAGGGCCAGGCCAACGACCTGGCCCTGCTGCCTACCATGCTCACCGATATTACCCTCGACGCGCCCGATCGCAAAATCATCCTCGACACGAAATACTACGCGGCGGCCCTGCGTCCGCGCTACGACCGGCAGCGCCTCATCGCGCCCCACCTCTACCAGCTCTACGCTTACTTACAAAACCAGCGGCCGGCGCCCGGTCAAACGCTGGAAGGCATCCTGCTGTACCCCGCAGCTACCCGGTCCATCGACTTGCGCTACACCCTGGGCGGGCACGCGGTGCGAGTCGTCACCCTCAATCTGCACCAGCCTTGGGTTGGTATCGCGGCCGATTTGCTGAGCCTGATAGAGTAGAGCCGGCTTTTAATAGATTTTAGCCCCTTCGAGGCCCGTTGGCGCGAGGATAGATTACCTTGAATCTAGGCAAAAAACAGCCCGGACCTTCCAATAGGAAAATCCGGGCTGTCTTAAATGAGCTTGACGCTGGCACCAGCCAGCAGCCAATTACTTCTTCTCTTCGGTGGTGGTAGTAGTGGTGCCAGCAGCGGGAGCCGTTGCGCCAGCAGCAGGAGCAGCTGCACCAGCAGCGGGAGCCGTAGCGTCAGCAGCCGGAGCCGTAGTAGTGGCAGCGCTGTCAGTGGTCGTGGTGGTCGTGGTAGCCTCGGTGCCAGCAGCAGGAGTCTCAACAGTAGTAGTCTCTTCGGTCTTTTTCGACTCGCACGACGACAGACCAGCGGTCAGGGCCAGGCCCAGGGCGGCAACTTTGAACAGGTTGTTCATTTTTGAGGGTAATTTTGAAAATGGGTTAGCTAAAAAACACCCTTTATCCTGGCTTATCGAAAAGGTAACCCGGCCAAGAAAAATATTTTTTCAGCGGGTTACTTGTGGCCCGCCCCTGTATTAACGGCAAAAGATGAATGAGTAGGGGCAATTCGATATCCTCTTCTTCGACTCCTTCCGACGACGCGCTGATTGCCGCTATTCGCGGTGGCGATGAGCGGGCCTTGGCTCACCTTTACCGGTTGCACTGGCCGATGGTGTCGCACTTCGTGCTGCAAAACAGCGGTTCGGAGGACGATGCCCAGGACGTGTACCAGGAGGGCGTGATGGTGTTTTATGAAAAGCTGCGCGATGGCTCCCTGGAGCTGAGCTGCCAGATTAAAACCTACCTCTACGCCGTGTGCCGCCGGTTGTGGCTCAAGCGTCTGACGAGCAAAAGCCGCTTCGGCGTGCGCTTGCTCGACGACGAGGAGCACGGCCCCTACCTGAATACGGGGGCCGAGGAAGACTTGCTCGCCGCTGAGGAACAGGACCGCCGCTTTACCACCATGAGCGAGGCCCTGAACCACTTGGGCGAACCTTGTCGTTCCTTGCTGGAAGGATTTTACCTGCTCGATAAATCGATGCAAGACTTAACCGCGGAATTTGGCTACACCAACCCTGACAATGCTAAAAACCAGAAATACAAATGCCTGGTCCGATTGAAAAAATTATTCTTCGCCCACTATAAAGAAGCACCTATCTAACGTTTTTAATAATTAGTTGTGAGTTGTCAATTGCTAACTAAGACGGCTTCTACTACTATTAAACTATTGATGATCAACTAACACCAAAAACTATTGGCTGACAATTACGAGATGATGACCGAAGCAGACTATTACGCCTTATTTGAAGCCTACGCGAACGGCGAGCTGGCCGGGCCGGCCCGCGCCAATCTCGAAGCGCGCTTGGCGGCCGACTCTGCCTTGGCCCTGCGCTATACCGACTTCACCGAGCTGACCAGCACTTTGCGCGCCTATGGTGAGCGCCAAAACGTGCGCCAGCAGCTGCGGAGCATGCACGCGGCCATGCTGGCGGCCGATACCGCGCAAGAGTATATCGCTACTCCCCCGACCGAGAAGCCGGCTACGCTAACCTATTCGGTGAATCCGATGCTGCGCCTTTCGCGCACCGAGCAGAAGCTGCGCGAATTCTGGAACGGCCACCGCGCTACCGTGGGCGTGGCCGCTTCGGTGGCAATTCTGGCCGTGTTCAGCACCTTGCTGGGCCTGGAGTGGTGGCGGGCCGCTAACACCAAACCTTCGCTGTACGGCTACACCGTGCTGAGCCGGGAAGTGGAGCGTATTAAAAAGAATCAGAAAGACCTGTTGAATCAGGTCGACAAGGCTGGGGCGGGTATCGTGGTGCCCAAGGAGAACAAAGTCAGTGGCACCGGCTTCGCGCTGACCTCAGACGGCTATCTGGTGACGAGCTATCATGTTATTCAGGGGGCCGACTCGCTGTTAGTTGAAGGCCGTGACCGGCAGCGCTACCACGCAGAGCCCGTGTATTCCGATGTGAAGCACGACCTGGCTATTCTGCGCATTACCGATAAAAAGTTCCTGGGCTTCGGCCGCCTGCCCTACGCCATCAAGGCCGGGGAGGTGGATTTGGGTGAGCGGGTATTTACGCTGGGCTACCCGCGCGAAGACGTAGTGTACGGCGAAGGCGCCCTGAGTGCCCGCTCGGGTTTCGAGGGCGACACGGCGTTCTACCAGGTCAGCGTGCCGGTGAATCCCGGTAATTCGGGGGGGCCCTTACTTGATGAGCGCGGCAACCTTATTGGCGTGGTCAGCGGACGCCAGAACGATGCGCAGAATACGGCGTTTGCTACCAAGTCGTCCTATCTGATGCGCCTGGTCGATTCGCTGGCCGCCGCCAAGCCGGTCGCGCCCTACCATCTCCCCCGCTACGGCCAGTTAGCTTACGCTCCCCGGCCCCAACAAATCAAAAAGCTGCAGGAGTTTGTATTCATCGTAAAGGTGTTTGAATAAGCGGTACTCCCGGCACTTGTCGGGCGGTTTTCAAAGGCCTGTTTCTTCACGGAGGCAGGCCTTTGCTTCTTCCGGGCTCCATTAAAAAAGCTGCTAATACCTTCGTTCCGAAAACAAGCTCCTGGCGCTGCCTTGTGGTTTACCGACGGCGACCTTCTGAACAACCCAGAACCCCGAAAATCAGTATTTAACCTCGAGTATTGCCCGCTACCCCTTTCTTCTTTTTGCATTCATTAACTCCGCACTCCGTGGCTCAAAAACAACAAACTCCCCCCACCGGCAACGACGTTGCCGGCTCGGTCCTCTTCAAGAAGTTTCTGCGGACGGCCGAAGGCTACATCCGCCAGCCCACCCGCCTGAAGAAGCTGCTGACGGATGCCTACAACAAAGCCAGCGAGAAAAATGACGTAGGCACGTTGGCTCACGAAGCCTGGGAAACGCTCCAAACCATGTTCCGGCTTATCAAAGCCTCGATTTCGGGCGAGTACACGGGCGTCCCGGGCACCACCATCGCGGCGGCAGTAGCGGTGCTTATCTACTTCCTGAGCCCCATCGACTTAATCCCCGACTTTATTCCGGTGCTGGGCCTGCTCGATGACGTTGCCCTGGTGGCCTGGTTTTCGACCACGCTAAAAACCGAGATGGACAAGTTTCACGAATGGGAGCTGACTCGCCCCGCGCTGGCCGTAGCAGGCAATCCCGACGCTGAGGACCACAAGGCCGCCGCCGAGCAAATGGCGGCCTCCATGACGAGCAGCCCGGCAACTCCGGCGGCCCCCGCTGACCGGGCCCAGTTGGCCCAGGAGTCGGCCAAGCACGCCGGTATCACCAATCTTCCAGCGGCGCCGAATACCGATTCGGGCCTGGGCACGCCCGAAAGCAGCAGCCCCCGCCCCGTCCACGAAGTCGGCCCCGATGCTCAGCCCACGGGTGCCACCAGCGGCCCTACCGTGCGGGCCTGGGAAGGCAGCCGTAACGCCACCGATGCCAGCAACCTCGACACGGGCGGCAACGTGCGCTAACTTCTTAGCGGGTTGGATGCTCCAGCCCACCCGCCAAAGGCTGAGCCCTACTCTAAACGATAAAACGGAAAAGACCCCGGCCAAAAAGTGACCGGGGTCTTTTCCGTTTTAATAACTGATTTTACGCCTTAAAAGGGAACAAAAGAACTAGGCTCGAAGGATGGGTTATTACGTAGCAAGGGCATAGCAGGAAACCCGGTTAAATTGTATTTATATTATTATATATTAATTCTCGCCTATCCGTGATGCTTGAGCCATTCTTCCAACCACTGGCCTCCCACTTTGGGGTACCCATTGCCATCGGCCAGAATATACCAGCTAAAATCCAGGGCTATCCAGTACCCGTCATCGTAGCTAAACATTTTATTTAGCCACTCTGCGGCTAAGGTATAGCTTTGCAGGTGAGCAAACGGGTGGAGGTAGTACAGGCGGGTATCGCCTCGCTGCAATAAGTGCTTCGTAAGGGCATCAATGGGTAGATCCATGTATAGACCGCTTCGCTGCTTACCCCACTTATCCTGGAAAGTACTCCATACTTCCCGATACTCGGGTTGGGTAAGCACCCGGCGGAATGGCACGGGCGGAGTATCCACCCTGGTAGCTGCCGTCTGTAAAAGTGCGGTAGCCTGCTCACCTGCTTGGTCAATGAAGGATTGCACGAGTCGGTCGTCCGCTTCCTGAATCGCTCGGGGCACTCGCCTGGCATAATGCTGTTGGCAATACACTTGGGTGCTTTGCACAATCCATTTAAGTACCTCCTGCGCCTCCGCTTCCGAAGAGAAATCATCTGGAGTATACTGCTCGGCCTCCGTTAAGAACTGTGACCATACGTACCATTGCACAAACGCGTGGATGTCCCGGCCGGCGCTGGGTTCCGCAGCGGCTATCCGTTCTAAACAATGGTAACGAAAGGCTTGGTGTAAGACCGTACTACTCATGTACGTACTGGCTTTGTATTCATTCGCGCTTGGGAAATGCATTCGCCTGGGTCTAGGCACTGACGAAAAGCCTCAAGCACCTGCTGGTGAAGCGCCGCGTAGTTGCTTACGTAGCCTTCTAGTGCCCGGAAATATCGTACGTAACCGAAGATAAAACGGAAAAGACCCCAGCCGCCTTTTGGCCGGGGTCTTTTCCGTTTTATCAGCTAGGGTTATTTATGCCGCGGCGGCGTGGTCACGCACGTAGCGCACGAAGTCGCCCACCGTGTAGAGGGGTACCTCGTCGGGGATAACGATGCTGAAGTTGCGCTCTAATTCCAGGATGATGTCGACGACATCCACCGTATCGAAACGCAGGTCGCGGGACAAGCTGGCGGTTTTGCGCACGCGGCTGGCCCGAATGGCCTTACGCTTGCTGATGATGCGAAAAACCTGCTGCTCAATGGAGGCGCCGGGGGCTGAAGTAGTGGCGGAAACGTACATAATGGCTGCGAAAAAAGGGATATCAGGTAGCAGGCGTCGCGCGGCGAGGGAGCCCATCAGTGGTTAGTGCTGCAACAAAACTTACCAATGGGATCCATCAACGCATAAACTGTTAAACCAGTACCCGCGATTGCTCGGCGGATATTAGTTCAGAGTCCGCCTCGGCCGGAATGGTTGCAACGTTATCCGGATTTTTCCCATTTATTTTTCCTTTGAGGGTTTCACTTAGTAAGTACATCACGGGCACGACGACCAGCGTGATGACAGTAGCAAAGCTCAGGCCGAAAATGATGGTCCAGGCCAGCGGGCCCCAGAATACCACCGACTCGCCCCCGATGAAGAAGTGGGGGTTGCCGGAGTTGAACAGCTCGTAGAAGTCAATATTCAAGCCGATGGCCAGCGGAATGAGGCCCAGGATGGCGGCCGTGGCCGTAAGAATCACCGGGTTGAGACGCGTGCGACCGGCCAAGACGAGGGCCTCGCGCAGGGGCATGCCCTGGCTGCGCAGCATATCGGTGAACTCAACCAGCAGAATACCGTTTTTCACCACAATGCCGGCCAGAGCGATGATGCCCACGCCCGTCATCACGATGCTGACGTTCATGCCCGTAATGGCCAGGCCGAAAAACACGCCAGCAATCGAGAACAACACCTCGGAGAGAATGATGAGCGGTTTGCTGAACGAGTTGAACTGCGTAACCAGAATCAGGAAGATGAGGCCCAGCGAGAGAGCCCCGGCCAGGGGCAGGAAGTCGCTGGTTTCTTTTTGATTTTCCTGAGCGCCCCCCATGCGGATTTCGTAGCCGGGCGGCGTGGGGAAAGCCTTGAGGGCCGTCTGGATGTTCCGCACCACGTCGGGGCCGGTAAAGCCGTTGAGCACGTTCGAGGAAATGGTGATAACCCGTTTCACGTCTTTGCGCTTGATGCCGCCGTAGGTGGTGCCATAAGTCACATCGGCCACCGAGCTGATGGGTACCTGGCGCACCTGGCCCGTGGCGTCGCGGAAAGTGAGCGGCGCGTTCACGATGGCGTTGACATCGGAGCGGTAGGGTTCCGCATAGCGCACCTGGATGGGATATTCGTCGTCCGGCGTTTTGAATTTGCTGGCCTCCGAGCCGTAGATGGACGTCCGCACTTCCATGCCGATCTGGGCGGTGCTGATGCCCTCACGGTTGGCCCGGGCCCGGTCGATGTTAACGGCAATTTCGGGGTTGCGGTCTTCCAGGTTGGAGCGCAGGCGCTCAACCCCCCCGATCTTCAGCGAGTCGATGTAGCGGGTTACTTTCTTCGAGAGCTTGGCCAGGGCCACATAGTCGTCGCCGGCCACTTCAATGGCGATTTCCTTGCCCGTGGGCGGGCCGCTGGCCTCCTGGTCAACGGAGACTTCGGCGCCGGGAATGCCTTTGACCACCTTACGAATGGAGTCCATGTAGATGCTGGTAGCCGGCCCCCGGCGCTCGCTGAGCTCCTTGAACGCAACGCCGACCTTGCCGAGGTGCGACTGCGACACTCCGGGCGCCCCGCCTTCGCTGCCATCGGTCGCGCCAATGCCTACGTTGGTAATCACCGACTCCACATCGGGGTTGTTGCGGCCGATAACGCCGTAGATGCGATTTTCGAGCACTTTCGTTATCGAATCCGTCACCTCCACCCGGGTACCCACCGGCATTTTCAGGTAGGTATACACAAACTTCGGGTCGCCCTTGGGGAAGAAGGCCACCTTGGGGCCACGGATCCCCAGGGCCACGAACGAGCCCACGAAGAGCACCACCATGCCTACCATCACCAGCGCCGGGTGGCCGATGGCCCAGCGCACTAAACTGGCGTAGCCATTCTGGAAGCGGGGCAGGGCCCGGGTCTGGAACCAGGCAATCATCTTCGAGAACACGAAGACGTTGAGGAAACAGAATAGAATGACCGTCAGCATCAAGTTGCCAACGAACGACGAGCCGGCGAAGTAGCCGATAACCGCAATAATGGCCAACCCGGCCATGGCCAAGAGAAAGCCGCGGGTCAGTTTAGGCTTGCTCTCCTCGCTGTGGTGGTCTTCGCGCTCCATGAAGCTCACGGCGAACACCGGGTTCATGATGAAGGCCACCACGAGCGACGACATCAGCGTCAGAATCAGCGTGACGGGCAGGTAGTACATGAAGGAGCCCACGATACCGGGCCAGAACAGCAGCGGCACGAAGGGCGCCACCGTGGTGAGCGTACCCGCCAGCACGGGCACGAATACCTCGCCGGCCGCGAACTTGGCGGCTTTGGCGGTAGTCAGCTGGGGGTGCTCGTGCAGGATGCGGTGGGTGTTTTCGATTACCACGATGGCATCGTCCACCACGATACCCAGGGCCAGCAGGAAGGCAAACAGCACAATCATATTCAGCGAGAAGCCGAAGATGGGAATGAGCAGGAAAGCCAGAAACATCGAAATCGGCACCGAGAGCCCCACGAACAGGGCGTTGGTAGTGCCCATGAAAAACATCAGAATCAGCGTTACCAGCAGGAAGCCAATGATGATGGTGTTGATCAGGTCGTGCAGGGTTACGCGGGTATCGTTCGAGGTGTCGCCCGTGATGGTGATGGTCAACTCCTTGGGCAGGGTTTTCTTCGACTCTTCGACTATCTGCTTGATTTTGTCGGAGGCGTCGATCAGGTTCTCGCCCTGGCGCTTCACCACGTTCAGGGCAATGGCCGTTTTGCCATCGAGGCGGGCGTACGACTCCCGGTCCTTGAAGGCGTCCTGCACCGTCGCGATATCGCCGAGCCGCACGGCGGCGCCGTTCAGGTTTTTGATTTGAATATCGGCAATGTCCGAAGCCTTGGTGTACTGGCCCGCCACGCGCACGGCCCGCTTCTGGTTGCCCACGTCGATGGAACCACCCGAGATGGTTACGTTTTCGGAGCCAATGGCGCGGGTGATGTCCGAGAAGCTCAGGCGCGAGGCGCGCAGCTTGTCCAGGTCCACATCCACGTTCACCTGGGGTTCCAAGGCCCCGACGATGTCGACGCGGGTGATTTCGGGCAGCGACTCAATCTTGTCCTGGAAGTCGTCGGCAAACTTCTTCAGCTGATGCAGCGGCAGGTTGCCGGCCAGGTTGATGTTCATGATGGGCAGCTCCGAGAAGTTCACCTCGTTTACCGACGGCGGGGAGGGCAGGTCGTTGGGCAGCTCATTGCGGGCTTTGTCCACGGCGTCCTTGATGAGCTGCTTGGCGTACTGCACATCCACGCCGGAGTTGAACTCGACGTCCAGGACGCAATAGTCCTGGTTGGAGGTGGAGTTGATATTCTTCACCCCGTTCACGCTCTTGATTTCCTTCTCCAGCTGGCGCGTTACCAGGTTTTCGATGTCGGTGGGCGAGGTGCCGGGGTATATCGTCGCCACGATGATGCGCGGAATGACGATGTCCGGAAACTTCTCCTTGCCCAGCTTGATGTAGGCAAAAATGCCCGCAATACACAGTATCACCGTGATGATGTAGATACTGGTCTTGTTGTTAATGGACCAGCTGGTGGGGCCGAATTCTTTTTCAATGTCCTGCATAGTTTTAATTCGCTTTTAGCTACTAGCTGTTAGCTATTAGCTCGGGGGAAAGACTGTTTTTTTAGGCTAACCGCTAACAGCTCATTGGCTATCAACTCGCAAGCGGCTGATCAAGCCGTAAAGCATTGGAATCCTCTCTTCCAAAAAGTTTGGTACGAAACGGTCCGGGAGCCGCGTGTGCACCTGTACCTGCTGTCGGTCCTCGCTTTCATTGGCCCGACGGCTACGTTTGTCGGATTATCCCGGGAGCCAGCCGCTACAGGGTAACCGCTAAGGATTCGCCTTCATTCAAACTTTGGTAACCAGCCGAAATAACCTGGTCGTTGGCCGCAAGGCCACTGGTTACTTCCACCTTGCCGTTGTAGGTAGCGCCGGTTTTGATGATGCGCTTCTGCGCCACCGGCTTGCCAGCCTGCTGGCCGACTACGTAGACGTAGCTGTTCTGCTCGTCCTTCTGCACCAGGTCCACCGGGATGACGGTGGCGTTGGGCCGGCTGTAGTTCAGGATGCGCACCGTGGCGACCATGTTGGGCCGCAGGTCGGGGGCTTTGGCCCCGTTCAGGCGCAGCTCCACCGTGAAGGTGCGGCTGGTGGGGTTGATGGCGCGGCTCACCACGCGCACCGTAGCGGGGATTTCGGCGGTGCCCAGGTCCGGAATGGTTACGATGGCTTTGTCGCCGGCTTTGATGCTGTTGCCGTAGGCTTCCGAAACGTCAGCCAGTATTTTACCCCCCGCGCCGCTGGTCAGGCGGGCCACCGGCGTGCCGGGGGCTACCACCTCGCCGAGCTTGGGCAGTACTTCGTCCACGGTGCCGCTGAAGGGCGCCACCACGTTGTAGAGGGCCCGCTGCTGGTTGAGGGTGGCGAGGTTACGCTGCAAGGCTTCGTAGTTGTTTTTGGCTTGCAGGAACTGAATTTCGGTACCGATTTGCTGAGCCCACAGGCCTTTCTGCTTTTCGTACACCGTGCGGGCCAGGTCCAGGCGGGTGCGGAGCTCGGCGATGCTGGCGTCGAGAATGGAAGCGTCGATCGAGGCCAGCACCTGGCCTTTGCCCACCCGGTCGCCACGCTGGACGCGCAGGCTGGTGAGGCTGCCGGCGGCCCGGGCCCCGACGGTAGCAGTCTGGTCGAAGTCGACGCGGCCCTGGACTTCGAGGTAGCTCGTGAAGCGCTCGGGCTGCACGCGCAGTACCGACACCGGCGTGGCCGAGATGGTGGGCTTGGCCGGGCCGGTCTTAGCTTCCAGCTCGGCTATCTTGGCTTGGTTGGCGGCTTGCTCCTGCTTGAGCTTGGCGAGTTCGGCCTTAGGGTCTTTGCTGCCGCCACAGGCGGCCAGGGAAGCGAGCGTAAGGGCGGACAGAAGAAGGGGGATTGGGCGCATAAGAGAAATCGTTGGCGTTCTGTTTTTCAGTCGTTATTTCTTTACCTGGTTGTATAGCTCACCGGTAGCCTTGTCGCGGTCTACCTTGGCCACCAGCACATCGTAAATGGCCCCGTAGTAGTTCGTCTGGGCCGAGCGCAACTCGGTTTCGGCCGTAATAACTTCCAGGTTGGAGCCCACCCCGGCGTTGAACTTGATGCGCGTTACGCGGGCCACGTCGGTGGCCAGGTCCAGGTTGGCCTTCTGGTTGTCCAGCACGTCCAGCGCATTCACCAGCGTGGTCCGGCTCTGGGCATCCTGCAAGTCGATGCTCTGGCGCAGGGTCTCAAAGCCCTTCTCAATGGTTTGCTGCGCGATGCGGCCCTGCTGCACCTGGTACCGGCGACGGAAGCCGTCGAACACGGGCACCTGCAAGCTTAGCCCCACGTTACCAAAGCCAAACCAGTTCTGGTTCGGAAAGCCGTTGCTGCTGCGCGAGTTCGGCCCGCGGAAGGCAAACAGGTCGCCGGGTGACTTGGCCGAGCCGGAGAAACCATACGCCCCCGTGAGCACGAGGCGCGGATACGCGCCGGCCTGCCGGTTGCGCAGGTCGAGGCCGGCGAGGGCTTGCTGGGTTTCCAGGGTCGAGAATTCGATGCGGTTGTTGTAGTTCAGAGCCCCCAACGCGGCCGGCGGCAGGCCGCCGGAGAGGGCATTTTGCTGGTCGGCGCGGTTTTGCGCGGGGGCGTTATCGGTGGTGGGCGCCGTAGCCGTGGGCACGGCGTCCTGGCCGGCTCCCCCACTGCTGAAGCTGGCGGCCCCGAGGCGCTGGCGCAGCGCTGTCGCGTCCACCACGGCCGCCCCGAGCGAATCGGTGAGCTGGATGGACTGCTGCTGGGGCAGGCCCATCTGGAACTTGAGCAGGGCCACGCTCAGCTCGGTGAGACGCTGGGCCTTTTGGTACTCGACGACCAGGTTGTTGCGCTGCACGCGCAGGCGGTCTACGTCCAGCTTTTCGACGAAGCCGGCCTTGAAGGTCTGGTTGGTTTGGTAGAGTACCGTGTCGAGGCGCTGCACGTTGCGGGCCAGCAGCGCCAGGCGCGAGCGGGCCACCAGCGTGCTGTAGTAGGCTTTGCTCACCTGCTCCACCACGTCGATCTCGGCCTGCTGGGTTTGCTTCCGGGCCAGGTCGGTATACACCTTCGCCGCCTTCAGGCCAATGAGGTAGGAGCCATCGAAGAGGAGCTGCGACACCGAGGCACTGGCGTTGCCGGCGTACTGCAGGCCGAAAGCGAAAGCCTGCGGCGGCACCGGCTCCGAGGGCAGCGTTACGGGTTTGATGTTCACCGTTTGCCCGGCCTGCGCGGCCGCGATGTCGGCGGCCGTGAGCGGGGTAACCGTTGAGCCGCCACCCAGGGCGGAGAAATCAACCAGGCTTTTTTGCAGCTTAAAGTTGTTGGACACCGTGCTGGCTATGTTTACCTGGGGCAGGCCCGCACTCCGGATTTCGCCCACCCGGGCCCGGGCCGTTTCCTCGGCCAGACGGGTGGCCAGCAGCGAGGGCTTGTTCTGCACCGCGTAGCTAACGGCCTGGTGCAGGCTCAGGGGCATGGTGCCGGCCGGGAGCGGTGCCGTTGGCAGTGCCGAAGGCTGGGTTTGAGCAAGTAGAGTCGGCGGCCCGGCCGCGCTCAGAGCAGCCAGCAGCAGAAATCTGGGAGGTAACAGCATCTTCATAACAGCAAAAGGGTAACGGATGAGCGGGGTAAAGCGGATTATTCTTCGATGACGTGTCGGTACTGGTTGATGAGCCGGTGGCCCTTGAGCGTGGCTACACCCATCATGAAATGCTCGACCAGCGCCACCGACACGCGCTCGGCCCCGAACTGCCGGGGCGGGTAGAGCGTGGCATCGAACTGCAACTCTATCTGAGCCAGGCGCAGGCGCGCCAGCACCTCGACGTCCAGGTCGGGTCGAAAAAGGCCTTCGGCAATGCCACGGCGCAGGTTGTCAATGATTTGGGAGAGGATGAATTCATTTTTGTGGGTGAGCCACAGCTTCCAGGCTTCGGCGTGGAACTTCTGGAGGTCGTAGAAAATGCTGGGGTGTACGTTGGCAAACTCCTGCTTCATCCATTCCATCAGCCGAAACAGCTCGTCGATGGCCGAGTTGGCGTCCTTCATCACGTTGGCACACTCGCGTTGGGTGTCGAGGAGATGGCGGTGCATCATGTCAAGCACAATCTGGTCCTTGTTCTCAAACCACTTGTAGAGGGTCTTTTTCGACATCGCCAGGTCGGCGGCGATGTCGTCCATGCTCACGCTTTTGATGCCGTTGCGCATGAAAAGCCTTTGCGCGTGCTGCAGGATTCGGTCTTTGATTTCCATAACTGACGCCGCAAAGATACAATGGAAACTTTTAATGAACCCAAAGTTTCCGTCATTTTTTTCAGGGCTTGCAGCGGAGTCGTTTTTAACCCGAAGGACGACGGATGAGTGAGTACTTTATTTTAGCCATAGCTGAATATTTGCTGCCCGACCAACGGACGAGCTAAGCCCAGTAGCAACGCAAAGCTAATAATTTTAGTCAAACACCAGCCTATTCCGGCATCAGCCTGCAGATAAGAAGCGCTGCTCAGCTCGCCCAAGAACTGGCTGGCGGGTACTTTTGCGGTGTCCGCATCGGCTTTTTTACACACTCTCATGAAAATTCGCACCGGCTTCGGCTACGACGTTCACCAACTGCAGGAGGGCCGGCCATTTTGGCTCGGCGGGATTCTGGTGCCCCACACCCACGGCGCCCTGGGCCACTCCGACGCCGACGTGCTCATCCACGTCATTTGCGACGCGCTCCTGGGGGCGGCCAACCTCCGGGACATCGGCTTCCACTTCCCCGACACCGACCCGCAGTATAAAGGCATCGACTCCAAACGGCTGCTGGGCGAGGTAATGCGCTTACTGCGCTCGAAGGGCTATGAGGTGGGGAACATCGATTCCACCATTTGCCTGGAGCAGCCCAAGGTGAACCCGCATATTGCCGAAATGCAGCGCGTGCTGGCGGCCGTGATGGGCATTGCCGAGGATGATATTTCCATCAAAGCAACCACCACCGAAAAACTGGGTTTTGTAGGTCGGCAAGAGGGAGTAGCGGCCTACGCGACAGTGCTCATTCAGAAGCTGTAAGACCAACTGGACTGATAGAGATACCCGAGTACCGGCCCCAAATTTCAGCAATTTTCTGATTATCAATTCATAAACAAACGCCACTGCGCGTTACTGTATCTTTCTCTTAAATTATAGAATGCATAAAACACTCCTGATTGCCTTGCTGGCGGTGGCCAGCGCGGCCCCGGCTTACGCCCAGGGCAAGGCGAAAGTCACCCCCCCGAAAACCCGCTTAGCTCCGGCCCAAGCACCGAAGACGGGCGCTACCGACTGGAGCGCCAAGTATGCTGCTCTGGTAACCGCGGAGCGCCTGCGCACTCACCTGGCCGTGCTGGCTTCGGACGAGTACGAAGGGCGCGAAACGGGCACCAAAGGCCAGCATATGGCCGCCGCCTACGTAGCCGAGCAGTTCAAAGCGGCTGGCTTGCAGGGCCCGGTACCCAAGGCGGCGGACCCGTACCAGCAACGCTTCAACCTGGAGCAGGTGACCTGGGCCCCGGACGCCACCCTCAAGGTAGGCAGCACCAGCTACCAGTGGCTGGTCGATTTCTACGGCCTCAGCGACTCGCCATTTACGGAAGAAACTACTGTGACGCCCGTGTTTGTGGGCTACGGCATCGAGCAGCCCGGCTATTCCGATTACGCCGGACTGGATATAAAGGGCAAAGACCTGCTTATTGCGCTCGGCGAACCCACCGACGCCGAAGGCAAAGCCCTGCTGAGCGCGGACGGCTCGCCCACCAAGTGGGGCGACGACTACCGCGCCAAAGCCCAGGTGGCCTCACAGAAGGGAGCCCGCACGATTTTCTTCGTCAGCTTTAACCCAACCAGCAACTTTGCCAAGCAGGCCGCGCGCCTGGCGCCGTACATCAGCCGGCCCGCCACCGTGATGGCGAGCGAGGAAAATCCCAGCCGCGCGCCGCAGTTCTTCGCTTCAGCCACCGTGGGCCTGCAAGTGCTGGGTACCACTGAGGCGGCTATGCAAACGTACCTGAGCAAAATCAACTCGACCAAGCAGCCGGTGCCGGCCCCGTTCAAAGTAGTCCCGATGCAGATTAAGGCGGTCCGCCAGCGCGTACCATTGGGCACGGAAAACGTGCTGGGCTTCATTGAGGGCAGCGATAAGAAAAACGATGTTATCGTGCTATCGGCACATCACGACCACTTGGGCGTGCAGAATGGGCAGGTGTTCAACGGTGCCGACGACGACGGCTCGGGCACGGCGGCCATCATTGCCCTGGCGGAGGCGTTTGCCCGCGCCAAGAAAGAAGGCCACGGCCCCCGCCGCAGCCTGCTGTTCCTGAGCGTGACCGGCGAGGAAAAGGGCCTATTTGGCTCGGAGTACTATTCCAAGCACCCCGTATTTCCACTGACTAATACCGAGGCCGACCTGAACGTGGACATGATTGGCCGCACCGACCCTGAGCACGAGGGCAAGGCCGACTACGTATATGTTATCGGCTCCGACAAGCTGGCCTCGGAGCTAAAGACCATCAACGAAGCCCAAAACAAGCGCTACACCCGGCTCCATTTAGACTATCGGTTCGATGACCCGGCCGACCCCAACCGCTTCTACTACCGTTCCGACCACTACAACTTCGCGGTGAACAAGGTGCCGGTGGCATTTTTCTTCAACGGCACCCACGCCGACTACCACATGGAGACCGACGAAATCAGCAAGATTCAATTCGATAAGATGGAGAAGCGGGCCCGATTGATATTCCACACGGCCTGGGAGCTGGCCAACCGCGAGAAACGCATTGTGGTGGATTCTAATAAACCCTGAGCGCAAAGTTTCGCTAAGTTTTGAAGGGAAGTCTCGCTAAGTTTGGGGTATGAGCGAAAGCGAGATTTCCAAGCTGGTACTGCTGCTTTTCGGGTGCATACCGTTTGGGGCCCGGGCTTCTTGAGTCGGTGTACGAGGCGGCTCTTACGCATGATTTACGGAAAGCCGGCTTGGAAGTGGAAACTCAGGTACCCATTCCCGTGATTTATGATGGAGTGAAGCTGGCCATTGGCTTTCGCCTCGACGTTCTGGTGGAAAACAAGGTAATTTTCGAATTAAAATCCCGCGAAACCCTCAGCCCCATTCATGCCAAGCAACTCCTGAATCACTGAAAGGCAACATCATTCGCCTAGTCAACAACCTCCACTAATAAGCCAGCCCCCACTTAGCGAGACTTGTTTTTTATTGGCTTAAGTAGCCGGTCACAAATACTGGTCTAGAGAAGGCAGTCCTACTCATCTGGCATCCTGAATAGGCGATTACCCAGGCACAAATCACTTAGGAGCAATCACTTAAAATCAAGGGAATTGTTTTACCCAGACTGGTTCCGCCACTAATAAGCCAGCCCCCCTTAGCGAGACTTCCTTTTAAAACTTCGCGAAACCCTGCGCTCATGAAGGCCGAACAATTTCTCAAAGACGCCGAAGCGAAAGCCTTCGACCGGGAGCACCGCCGTAAAATCCGGTTCAACATCGGCAAGTACGACGCGGCCGTGAGCGCCGGCCTGCAACTCTACGACCAGCACGAGTTGGCCCGCGACCGGGGCGCCTACCTCAAGGCCACCGTGCTGGAGAAGCTGGACGAATACCTCCTGCAGTTCGAAGCCAACTTCACAGCCCGCGGGGGCCGGGTTATCTGGGCGCAGGATGCCGCCGAGGCCCTGGCCGAAATTGGCAAGCTTACCAAAGCACGCAATACCAGGACGGTGGTGAAAGCCAAGAGCATGACCACCGAGGAGATTCACCTCAACCAGTACCTGGCCACCCAAGGCATTGAGTCCGTAGAAACCGACCTGGGGGAGTACATCGTGCAGCTGAACGGCGAGCGGCCCTACCACATCGTGACGCCCGCCATGCACCTGAGCAAGGCCGACATCAACGACATCTTCGTGAAGCACCTGGGCACGGAATCGACCGACGACGCCCAAAAGCTGGTGCTCACGGCCCGGCACCTGCTCCGCGACAAGTATACCGCCGCCGAGGTGGGCGTCACCGGCGGCAACTTCCTCATTGCGGATGCCGGCGCGGTGGCCGTGACCGAGAACGAAGGCAACGCCCGCCTGTCGGCCACCTTTCCCAAGCTGCACATCGCGGTGGTCGGCATCGAGAAAGTTATTGCCCGCCTAACCGACCTGGACCTGTTCTGGCCCCTGCTCAGCACCAGCGGCACCGGCCAACAGGTTACGGTGTACAACACGGTGTACTTCGGGCCGCGCCAGCCCGGCGAGGTCGATGGGCCGGAAGAAATGGTCGTGATTCTGCTCGACAACGGCCGCACCACCCTGCTGGCCCAGCCCGACAAGCGGGCGGCCCTGCGCTGCATTCGCTGCGGGGCCTGCCTCAACGTGTGTCCGGTGTACAAAAACATCGGCGGCCATACGTACGAGACTACCTACTCCGGCCCCATCGGCTCGGTTATCAGCCCGCATCTGTCGGGCCTGCCCGAGCACAAGCACCTGAGCTACGCCAGTAGCCTGTGCGGCGCCTGCACCAGCGTGTGCCCGGTGCGCATTCCCCTCCATAACTTACTGCTTCTCAACCGCCAGCAGAGCGTGGAGGAAGGTCATACCCCCACCGAGGAGCGGGCAGCCATTGGCCTCTGGAAATGGAGCATGCAACACCGCTGGGCGCTGGACGTCCTGCCGGCTGGCATTAAAGACTGGAGCCTCAGCCGCCTGCTAGGCCAGGTGGGCTGGAACAAGCGGCGCGAAGCCCTGGCCGTGGCTCCGCAGTCGTTCCGGGAGCTGTGGAAGCACCGGAAGACGCCACAATAGGTTCGGCAATACCTTGAGGGTTCGGCGTTTCCGGGGATTTGCTCGTAAGCAGCATTTTCCTTGGTTATGCAGCACTTCCTCTTGTTGGCCCTGCGCGTGCTTACTGGTATGGGGGGCGTGATACTCGTCATCACCACCCTGTCGGCCGCCATTCGCTCGTTCGTGCTGCCCCGCAACGAGGTAGTACGCCTGAACGTGTGGGTGTTCGTGGGCATCCGCGCCATCTTCGACCTGGTCGCTAAGCTGGCCCACTCCTACGAGCGCCGCGACAAAATTATCGCTCACTACGCGCCGGTGGCCCTCGTGGCTCTGCCCGTGGTGTGGGAGGCGTTGGTGAGCCTGGGCTACACCAGCCTCTACTGGGCCCTGGGCGAAGGCAGTTGGGTGCAGTGCTACGTACTGAGCAATAGCTCCTTACTCACGCTGGGCTCTGCCACCCCTCATCACGGCTTCACTACGCCGCTTACCTACTCCGAAGCCACGTTGGGGCTGCTGTTACTCACGCTGCTGCTGTCGTATCTGCCCACCATTTACCAGGCCTTTTCGCGGCGGGAAGTCACGGTAGCGTTGCTGGAGCTGCGGGCCGGTACCCCACCCACGGCCGCGTGTTTGCTGAACTGGCTCAACCATAACAGCTCGCTGCAGGACAACGAGTTGCAATGGGCTGAATGGGAGCGGTGGTTTGTGGAGATTGAGGAAAGCCATACCTCCCTACCCATTCTCTCTTTCTTCCGCTCGCCCCAGCCCGGGCGCTCCTGGGTAACCAGCAGCGGCCTAATTCTGGACACCGCCGTCTTACTCTTTGCCGCCGTGGAGGGCCCCCGGCCCCGCCAGATAGAGCTTACTTTCAAAGCGGGCTGCCTGGCCCTGAATCGGGTATACCGCTTCTTCGACGATAAAGCCGGCTCCGAGCCATCCAGCATCCTGCCGGGCGAGGACGCCAAAGAACCCCAGCGGGCCGATTTTGAGCTCGCGTGGCAAGAGCTGGCGGCGGGTGGCATACCCATGAACCAAGACCGCGATGCCGCCTGGCAGCACTACCAGCAATTACGCGCCCGCTACGCGCCAGCCCTGGAATTCCTGGCCCACCTTACCATGGCGCCACGGTTAAAAACGGCGGTGTGAGGCCTGATTAAGCAGGGAGTTCGGGCAGCGGCCTTTTACCTAGATGGTGAAGCTGTTTAAAAAGCCGACTTGGCATGCTTCACTCACCATCATCGGGCAGAATGTTGATATCCTGCACCAGTACGCGCTGCTCGATTTCCCGGCCCCGCGTGGTGTTGGCGAGGCCCCCGAGGGCAGTTTCCTTGTAGCGCGTTTCCATGGACTGGCCCACTTCGCCGAGCGCGGCCACGCACTGATCGACGGGGATAACGGGGTCGACGCCGGCAATGGCAATCTGGGCCGAGCTGAAGGCAATGGCGGCCGCGGAGGCGTTGCGCACCACGCAGGGCACCTCCACCAGCCCCGCCACGGGGTCGCACACCAACCCCAGCATGCACTGAATGGTGATAGCAACGGCCGCAAATACCTGCTCCACGGACCCACCGAGGCAGTACACGATGGCGCCGCTGCCCATGGCGGCGGCCGAACCGGTTTCGGCCTGGCAGCCCCCCACAGCCCCGGCCAGCGACGCGTTCTGCTCGATAATCAGGGCGATGCCCGCCGCCACCAGCAGACCCTCCAGAATTCGGTGGTCTTCGAGCTTGTGCAAATCCTGCAGCGTCACCAGCACGCCGGGCAAAATGCCCGAGGCCCCCGCCGTGGGCGCGGCAACCACCCGCCCCATGCAGGAGTTCACTTCTTTGGCACCCAGAGCCCGGGTGATAAGCTGCTTGAATTCAGGTGAGAGCACGGTAACGGGCGAGGCCGCAATCTTTTTAGCGCCGTTGTTTATCATGCCCGACCGTGAAGTCATGTCGCCGGTAAGCCCTTCGTGCACGGCGTCGCGCATCACGTCGTAGGCACGTTGCAGGCCATTCCATATTTCTTCCTCGGTGCGGCCTTTTTGCTCGATCTCATAGTTTAAGACCGGCTGATGCAGGGGCTGACCAGTATCGGCGCAGTGCGCCTGCCAGGAAGCAAAATCGTTGAAGAGCAAAGACATGGCTTGGGTGGGAATGAATAAGTAGAAGCAAGGTAACGCAAAGCCCCGACCGAAGGTGTCTTCTCCCGGAGGCTAACAACTACAGGATTGGCGCAGAGCCCTTATTTATTCGGGCCAGCCTCTTAAGCTACGGTGAATGCTTTATAGAATGAAAATGCACCACTGGTTAATTAGGGTGTGTGGACAGTGTAGGGTTAATTTTGGGCTATGCGTCGCCATGAATTAAGTGACCTGGAATGGAAGTTAGT
>NZ_JACXAD010000034.1 GCF_014699115.1 Hymenobacter montanus | reverse complement strand
CGCTACCTCCTTTCTGGCCGTCGCTCACCTACTGGCCGCAATGGATTGGATGAGATGAATGTCCACACACTCTAGTAGTTTCTGCTTATATCCACGTTATTTAGTGGTTCGTCAGCAAAATAAGCTGTAGATTTTTGTCAGGTATGGTGCGCAAGCTGAATCGAGCTTTTACCGGTGGAAACAGTCAGGCTTTAAAATACTAATCAGACTGTAGTATTGGCATAGGTCTGTACTGTGCGGGCGGCTCATCGGGTTTAGCGTCCGCGACGCACGCAGGGCCCGCGCCAAGCAGCCTGAGTACAATGTCACGAATGCTAAACGGACAGCGCGTCACTAGGCTCTATACCTTATTTAGGATAAGGTGTTGTTATCAGGCAAAAACGCACAAACACTGCTAGTTAAGCCACACCCGCTCCAGGATCTCGAAGCGATGAGGAGCAAAGGCATTGAAGTAGGGGGCTTCGCCTTCAAAGCCCAGCACATGGATCAAGGGAATTCCTTCAACGCGGCTCTCGGCCACGCGCACGGTATAAATAACGCCCTCTACCGGCCAGTCTCCCACGTGGTTAGCGGGACGATTGCTGGCATCGCGGCATACGGCGTAATCCAGATAAGGAGCCGTAGTGGTGGCTTCGGCAATGGTGTGGTTGGCTACTTCCATAAGACGAAGATAAGCACAGGAGGGGATGTGAGATTGCCAATCCCATAGCTTTGTGGCAGGGAAATTTAGAGAAAGAAACTAACTTCTCGTGGCATAGATTGCCTCGCGGACTTCCGCCATGGCTGGTATTACAAACTGCAATTGGCATTCAGGGGTGTCACGGGGCTCGCTGTGCGGCACGTTTTAGCGTTGGCAGTGACGAAAGGCCCCGCTTCGTGATATGGTTCACTGTCTATCTTTGTACCTCATTTCTCTCAGCATTGTAGCATTATTGGATTGGAACCAGAACTGCATAAAGCGCCCTCTCGCTTTTACGAAATCGACTTACTACGCTTCCTTGCTGCCCTGGCCGTTCTTATCTTCCACTACACGTACCGGGCTTGGGCCGAACACGACTTCAGCCCGGTAAGGTATCCCGAGCTAGGTAGGGTGACCCGCTATGGGTTTTTAGGCGTCCAGCTGTTCTTCATCATCAGCGGCTATGTGGTGCTCTTGTCGGCCCACGGCAAAACAGTGCAGCAATTTTTTATATCCCGGGTGAAGCGCCTGTACCCCGCCTTTTGGGTGGCCTGCCCTTTGACGTTTGTCGTAGTGCGCCTGTGGGGACCTGTACCGGGAACCGTGGGGTGGTCTACTTCCCTGGATGTGAACATCAGAGAGTTAGTTCTTAATCTAACCATGCTGCATTCTTTCATGGGCATCGAGGACCTGGACTCTTCCTATTGGTCGCTGGCTCCCGAAATCTGTTTCTATTTTCTTATTACGCTGGTTATTAGCTGGAACCTGTACCACTCTCTGCCCTGGATGTTAGCCCTTTGGTTGGCGTATAGCGCCTTTTCAGGTCCTACGTCTGGTATGTTCGCTTTTACCTACCTGTTCCAGCCGACGCATGCTCCGTTCTTTGTGGCGGGTATGGTCTTCTACATGCTACAAAACAACTGGTTCAACAGATGGACGCTTTACGGTTTATTGGTGGGGGCGTTTTTGCTGGCGCTACGGAGTGTTCGCGCTGAAATTGCCGGCTTGCACATCTTCTTCCGTGACCCCAATTTTTCATTTACGGTGGCAGCGGCAGCGGTTACCCTGTTCTTCGGCGTCTTTCTGCTGATTATTAATCGAGTGATCAATTTCGAGCGTTACACCTGGCTGGGCCATTTGGGGGCCTTGACTTACCCTCTATACCTGGTGCATGGCAGCATTGGATTTGTCATTTATCAGCGCGTTGGCGACCGCCTGGATAAGTATGTCCTGTTCGGCCTGCTAGTGCTACTAATGCTCTCGCTGGCCTACGCCATTCACTTGATCGAGAAGCGCTATAGTAAGCTGCTGGGAGACCAAACCGCGAAATTGTTAGCTTACCTATCCGGTAAAAAAGACTTGCAACCCACTGTTGCTTCCCTGAACAGATAGTCGGGAGGCACCACTAGCGGAGCGAGTATCTGCTTGGTCGCGCCAATAGGCGCAACCTACCAACCGCAGATAGATCGCTGTGTCGTGAACGTAAAGGGTTTGCCGCGTCAGGTGCTGATTATAACACTGAGCCACTGAGTGCCGAACGCCCTCAAGCATTCGATGCTCAGCTCACTGCCTTAATCCGGCTTATGGCCCTGGACGAACATTAAGTGCTTAGGTAGCCGCAGTTGCTGAGTTTCGCCCGCTACCACTGGTTCCCAACCAAGAGGCCCTATTTGCTCAGTTGCCCGGCGAGGGGCGGGGCTTTCTTCGTGTACGAACAAGGCAATTTGCGATTTTAGGCTGCATTATGTCTACATTTCGCAGCCAAGCCGGAAGTCCCTACGTATGGTGGGGCAAATGCCTTTTTCCTTCCTCAATATGAAAATAATTGACCTACGCACTATGCGCGGACCTAGCTACTGGTCTGTGAAACACACCAAACTCATCGTCTCCAAAGTTGATTTAGAAGAGTTGGCCGGCAAGTGGTCCAATACCATAGCTGGGTTGGGAAGCCGGCTGATGGAATTGTTCCCGGACATCAGTCAACCCCAGCCCAAGGGCATGAGCGGGGGCAAACACGCGACCCGCCGCCCGCCCCTCGATTTAGACCAGTTGAACGATGGGGAGCCCCTGGGCTACGTCATCTACCACGTCGCCCTGGAGTTGCAGCGCATGGCGGGCATGCCGGTGTACTGGGGTAAGTCCTATCCCGCCCGCGAAGAGGGAGTGGAGTACGTGGTGTTTGCTTACCAGGAAGAGCGGGCCGGGCGCCGAGCCATTGAGGCAGCCGTCGAAATCGTGGAAGCCGCGTGCCACGAGCAGAAAGTCGACCTGAAGCCCATCATCGACGAACTGCACGAGATTCGTGAAGAGGAGTTTATTGGGCCCAGCACGTACAGCATCGTGGCCGAGGCGGCTTCCCGCAACATCCCCTACATCGCGCTCAAGAACAGCAACATTATTCAGCTCGGGTACGGCGTCAATCAGAAGCGCATCTGGGCCACGACCACCAGCTACACCTCGCATGCCGGGGTGGAAGTGGCCGGCAATAAGAACCGCACGAAAGCCATGCTCGACGATGCGGGCGTGCCGGTACCGCGCGGTACCACGGTGTACTCCGAGGAAGGGCTCCGCGAGGCCATCGACCGGCTGGGCTTTCCCATCGTGACCAAGCCGCTCGATGGCAACCACGGCAAGGGTGCCACCATTCGCATTATGAACTGGGAAGATGCGGTCGCGGGCCTGAAAGCCGCGCAGGAGTATTCGCGGGCCGTGATTGTGGAGCAATTCATTGAAGGCTTCGACTTTCGCTTGCTGGTGGTAAATGGCAAGCTCATTGCCGCCGCCAAGCGCACCCCCGCCGCCGTCACCGGCGACGGCGGCAGCACCATTCAGCAACTGATTGATGAGGTTAATAAGGACCCCCGCCGCGGCGTGGGCCACGAAAAAGTGCTGACGGCCATCAAGGCCGACAAGCACACGACCGACATCTTGCAAAGCAAGGGCCTGACCCTGAAGTCGGTACTGCCGGCGGGGGAAACCCTGTACCTGAAGAGCACGGCCAACATCAGCACGGGCGGCACGGCCAGCGACGTAACCGACCAGATGCACCCATATAACGTGCTTCTGGCCGAGCGGGTAGCCGGCATTGTAGGCCTCGACATCTGTGGCATCGACCTGATGGCCAACGACATTGCCGTGCCACTTAACGAGAGCAAGGGTGCTGTAATTGAAGTGAATGCCGCCCCGGGCTTCCGCATGCACATTTCGCCGGCCGACGGGCTGCCGCGCAACGTGGCGGCCCCGGTGGTCGATATGCTGTTCCCCCCCGGGGCTACCGCGCGCGTTCCCATCATCGCCGTAACCGGCACCAATGGCAAGACGACCACCACGCGGCTCATCGCGCACTTAGTCGCCAGCAAAGGCTACAAAGTGGGTTTCACCACCACCGACGGCATCTACATTCAGGGCGTGCAGCTGCAAAAGGGCGACTGTACCGGCGGTGTTAGCGCCGAGTTCGTGCTGAAAGACCCGACCGTGAACTACGCCGTGCTGGAAACTGCCCGCGGTGGCATGCTGCGCTCGGGCCTGGGCTTTCACAACTGCGACATCGCCGTGGTGACGAACGTGGCCGCCGACCACCTTGGCATGCGCGACATCTACACCGTGGAGGAAATGGCCGCGGTGAAGGGAGTGCTGCCCCGCACGGTGCGCAAGAGCGGCTGGGCCGTGCTTAACGCCGCCGACGATTTGGTGTATGCTATGGCGCGGACCGTGGACTGCCACGTGGCCTTGTTTAGCATGGACGAGAAGAACCCGCGCATCATTGAGCACGTCGAAGCCGGCGGCGTAGCGGCGGTGTACGAGCAAGGCTACATCACCATCTACAAAAACAGCTATAAGCTGCGCATCGACCGGGCCGCTGAGTTCCCCGTCACGTTCGGGGGGCGCGCGGGCTTCAATATCGAAAACAGCCTGGCGGCGGCCCTGGCCGGCTACCTGGCGGGGTTCGACCGCGACGACATCAAAACGGCTTTCCGCACGTTCATCCCATCGGCGGCGAAAACCCCGGGCCGGATGAACATCTACAAGTTTCCGAAGTGCGAGGTCGTCGTGGACTATGCGCACAACACGGCGGGTATTCAGAAATTCGCGGAATTCATGGAAGCGACGCCCGCTACCCGCAAAATTGGGGTGGTATCGGGCCTGGGCGACCGCCGCGACGAGGACACCCTGAGCTTTGCCCGCGTGGCCGGGCGCATTTTCGACGAAGTGGTGTTGCGCCAGGACCGCGACCTGCGGGGCAAGACCGCCGACGAAATCAAAGCGCTGATGGAGCGGGGCTTGCGGCTCGACAAACCGGACTTGCCCATCACCTATATCGAATCGGAGATGGATGCTATCGACCACGTACTCGAAGCGGCGCCCGAAGGGGCCGTCATTACGCTCTTCACCGAGAACATCTCGGCAGTTCTGGCAAAGCTCGACAAGTACGAAGCGCTGATAGCAGCCGTTTAAGGCAGGGGCTGCCAAAATAATGGGCAGTAAAAAGCCCGCTTCACCACGTGAAGCGGGCTTTCTTATGGAAGAATATTCGGCAACGATAGCAGCCGGAGCTATCGGAAGAAGCGATGAGCGATAAATTATTATTTCAGGGTGAAGTTGGCTTTGCCCATCAGCTGCCCACTTTCGTACAGCTCGACCGTGTGCCGGCCTTTCTTGTATTCGGAGCCTTTAGCGTAAACGAACTCCAATTTCTGTTTCGAGTTGTCGTACACCACGTCCTGCTTCTGGGTGTAGAAGGATTCCTGGCCGTCGACCATGAAGCTGCCGCCACCGGTGCTCAGATTGTAGAGGGCCGCGCCGTCGGGTTCGAGGATGCGCAGGTAAATGGCCTTGGTTTCCTTCGGTGATACATCGTTCCGGGCGAGGTTAAACGTAACCTTAACCTTCTCTACTTTCTTAACATTATACTCGTCCTTCTCGTCCACCTTCTCCTTGTTTTTGGAGGTGATGATGGCTATCTTAATATTTTCGGACTGCAAGCGGGAGGCCACGCCCACTTTGGCCGTCAGGTCCTCGTTGGCGCGCACGATGGTGCTGATGGTGTCGGTCAGCCGGTTCTGGCGCTCCTTCAGCGAGTTGGTTTCGGTGTAGAGGGTTTCGTTGTCCTTTTTGAGCTGGGCAATGTCGGCGTCCTTTTTCCGCAGCTGGCCTTCCAGGTTCAGCGCCCGCTGCTTAAACATCTTTTGCTGGGCCAGCGAGAAGCTATTAGCCTTGAAGGAGCGAAGCTTCAACAGGTCGGCATTGACAATCGCAATCTTGGCTTCCAGCGAATCGTTACTCAGGCCCAGGGCTTGCAACTCCTGGCTTTGCCGCTCAAAATCAGCTTTCAACGCTTCGTACTGCTTGATTTGCTCCTGCAGCTTGCTATCCTTGGCTTTTACTTCGGTGGTCAAATCTTCGTTCTTCTGCCCCTTCTGTTGATTAAGGTAAAACAGAACACCATTGATGCCTAGCAGTACGAGCACGAGGGCTACCCAAAGAAGGACGCGGCTGTTATTAGAGCGGGGTTCGGTGGTGTCGTTAGGGTTCATGAGAGAATAGTTAAACGTAAAAAAGCGGGAAATAATAGAAGCTCGCGGTGGAGTGCAGCGCTTACCTTTAGCGTAAAAATAGGGGACTTCTGTGCCCTGGCAAGTTTTGACTACGTTTTAACAGTATGGAAACGGTTTTCCCGGTATTAGATTCGGCCTATTGGCAGGCCCGTTATGCCACCGGCCGCGACGGCTGGGATGCCCAGGCCATCACCCCGCCGTTGCGCGCGTACTTCGATCAACTGGCCGTTGAGCCGCAGCCCCGCATCCTCATTCCCGGCGCTGGTCGGGCCTACGAGGCGGAATACCTGCATCAACTGGGCTTTCAGCAAGTATTCGTTGCCGATCTGGCGCCCGAACCACTACAGGCCCTGGCAGCCCGAGTGCCCGATTTTCCCCGGGAACATCTGCTGCTCGCTGATTTCTTCGCCCTGCCGGCCGCGCCACCCTACGATTTAATTGTGGAGCAAACTTTTTTTTGCGCGCTCAACCCTCAGTTACGGCCTGCTTACGCCCAACAGTGCGCGGCGCTGCTCCGGCCCGGGGGCACGCTGATGGGGTTGCTGTTTGATACTGACTTTGGCCCGGGGCCGGAGCCACCGTTTGGTGGCACCAAGGAAGAGTACCGGGCGTATTTCGCGCCCTACTTCACTTTTCGGCATTTCGAGGCCGCTACAAACTCGCTCCGGCCCCGGCAAGGCCGGGAGTTGTTTATTTGTTTGAAGAAAGCGTAACGGCCCGCCAACTTTCGGTTGGTGCCCCGTGCGCGCCTTACCCCGGAATATCGCTCACAAAATTTCCAGCCCTTGGTTGGAGTTCTTCCTCGACCATGCTCACTGCTCTGGCCAACACGCTTCCGCATTTCCGCCACACCGATTCCGGTCAGTTCTTCCTCATGGCCGGGCCCTGCGTCATCGAGGGCGAAGACATGGCCCTGCGCATTGCGGAGCGCATCCGGCACCTCACCGATAAGCTGCAAATTCCCTACATTTTCAAGGGCTCTTACCGGAAAGCTAACCGCTCGCGGCTGGATTCTTTTACCGGGATTGGCGACGAAACCGCCCTGCGCATCCTGCAAAAAGTGGGACGGGAAATAGGGGTGCCAACCGTGACGGATATCCACGAATCGGCCGAAGCCGCGCTGGCGGCCGAGTTCGTCGACGTGCTGCAAATCCCCGCCTTCTTGTGCCGCCAAACCGACTTGCTCATCGCCGCCGCCCAAACCGGGAAGGTGGTAAACATCAAAAAAGGACAATTCCTGAGCGGCGAGGCCATGAAGTTTGCCGTGGATAAGGTGCGCCAATCGGGCAATGAGCACGTGATCCTGACCGAGCGCGGCAACTCGTTTGGCTATTCCGACCTGGTAGTGGATTTTCGCAACCTGCCCGCCATGCGCCGCTTCGACGTGCCCGTGGTAATGGACGTGACCCACTCCCTGCAGCAGCCCAATCAGGCCAGCGGCGTGACGGGGGGCCAGCCGGCCCTCATCGAAACCATTGCCAAAGCGGCTATTGCCGTGGGGGCTGATGGTCTGTTCATCGAAACCCACCCCACGCCGGCTACCGCGCTATCCGACGGCGCCAACATGCTGCCGCTCGACCAACTGGAAGGGCTGCTGGTGAAGCTAACGCGGGTGCGCGAAGCCCTCGGGCTGCCGGTGTAGGCCTCGCCTGAAGAAGGCTTGAACCCAGCATGACCGAGTTTCGACTGTACAACTCGCGTGGGAAAGCACTGCGATTGATGCTGATGTGCGCGGCCCTTGTCGGGTTAGGCTGCTCTTTGATCCCGCACTGGGTGTCCGGGGTCTTGATTGCGCTTTTCGGGCTGGGCTTTCCAGTAAGTATTCTCCGGCTGCTCGACCGCCGTCCGCAGATAATCGTGAACGAAGTCGGCGTATTCAGCCGCGCCACGCATCCGGAATTCATTAACTGGGAGATTATTCGGGATAGTTACCTCGCTACAATATACCGGCAGCAAGCTATCTGTTTGGTGGTGGACGAGGCGTTTGAGCCCTCCCGTACGAAGGGTAAGTTCAGGCAAGGTCTGGTGAAATTAAACCAAATGCTTGGCTTTCAGGAACTGAATATTCCGCTAGCTAATGTCGACGTCGATGGAATACGCTTTGCTGAGCTTATCCTGGCCATGCGAAGCGCTGAGCCGTCGGAGCGGGAAAGACTGGTCAAGCATGCAATTGCTAATCTATAAAGTAAAGCGGCGCCGTATTCAGGTCCGCAGCCAGAAGTGCTGCTTGGGCTGATTCTTTCGGAAGAAAACCAGCCCGATGTAAAACAAGTCCACCGTTAGGGTAACCTCCGGGTGAGCTTTGATGGCCTCCCAGGCCCGCTCCATTTCGGCCGACCAGTGAATGTCGTCGAAAACAAAAACCGACTGATCGGTGCGGTGGGCCCGGCACAGGTCAAAGTAGCGCAGGGTTGGCTCGTAGCGGTGGTTGCCGTCGAAGAAAACAAAGTCTACGGGCGCGTTTAAGCCGACAAGGGTAGGAGCCAGGGTATGGTCGAGGTTGCCCTCAACCAGGCTGATATTGCTCAGACCTAGAGTGGCGAACGTTTCGCGGGCGACTGCGGCCACGTTGGGGCAGCCCTCGAAGGTGATGACCTGGTGGCGGGAATCGGCCGCGGCCAGGTAGGCCGTGGTGAGCCCCAACGAAGTGCCCAGCTCAAGAATAGTTTGCGGCCGCAGGTAGTTAACCAGCCGAAACAGTAGTTGCGCAAGGTGCGGAGGTTTGGCGGCCGTGCGGGCAATGTCGGCTACGCGCCGCTGCGGGCCCGCACTAGTACGAGAGCCCGCCCCTAAATCGGTGACGCTGATGCAGGCTGGGCTAGCCAGCAACTGCCGCCGCCGGGCCTCGATGAGGGCGTAAGCGCTAAAAGTACCCGTGTGTCGAACCGCCGAGGTGTACAGGCCGAACACAAAAGGTGAATGAAGCCCGTGGGCATTGCCCGAGCGCAGCCAAAAGCGGAGGTAAGCGAGAAGTTGAAACAAAATAAGCGTTAGCTGTCCGGCGTCCGGCACTGGCGAAAACGACATCCCGAACACAAACTAACAACGGACAATGAGCAACTGACAACCCAGCGCGGTTTAATAGTTTGGGTACGCGGCGTACCGGCGGATACCTCATGTGCCCGCGGTGGGCGTGTATCGACCAGGGCAGGCCCTTTTTGCAGAAGGGAGAGGAGAGGGGAGAAGGAACCCGGGCGGGAAGGCGGTGCTAGTTCAGGCGATAAGGTACCACCAGGGTAAACTCGGGGATTTCCACCGAAAAGCGCTGTCCGTTGGCGAGGCGCTCCATTAGGTAGGCACCGCACATCTTGCCCACGCCCGACTTCAGGTTGCAGCCGCTGACGTACTGGTGCGACTCGCCGGGCTCCAACACCGGTTGCCGGCCCACTACGCCTTCGCCTTCGACTTCGCGCACGACGCCGTTGGCGTCGTGAATGTGCCAATGGCGACGTAGTAACTTTACCGTGAATTCACTATTATTGCGAATCTCTATTTTGTAAGCAAACACAAAATGTTCCTGGCCAGGGCTCGAATAGTCGGGCAAGTAGTTGGTCGTAACCGAAACGGTGACCCCTTGCGTAGTGGTGGTGGGCATAGTATAGCGTAGCTAAAGTGTAGCTGCGGGCATAACAGCGGCCCGTCAGAATTGGTTTTACGCAAAAGTCCTGAGAAAACGCCGCAAAACCCCGTTTATTTTCTTAAAAATCTCAATGGTAAAGATCGCCGAAAGCTGGCAGCCCGTGGTGGCCGACGAGTTTGAAAAGCCGTATTTTCAACGACTAATTGCCTTTGTCAAAGGCGAATATGCTACGGCCACCGTTTACCCGGCCGGGCCGCAGATTTTTCACGCCTTCGAGGCCACCCCGTTTGATAAAGTAAAGGTCGTGATTCTGGGTCAGGATCCCTACCACGGGCGCAATCAGGCGCACGGACTGTCGTTTTCGGTGCAGGAGGGCCAGCGCGTCCCGCCCTCGCTGCAGAACATCTTCAAGGAGCTGCAAACCGATATTCCCGGTACGCCGCCCGCAACGAACGGCAACCTCGACCGCTGGGCTCAGCAAGGCGTGCTGCTGCTGAATGCGACCCTGACCGTACGCGCCAGCGAGCCGGCTTCCCACCAGAAAAAAGGCTGGGAAGAATTCACCGATGCCGTCATCCGGAAAGTATCGGAAGGAAAAGAGCACGTGGTCTTCATTCTGTGGGGCGCTTACGCCGGCAAAAAATCCGAGCTGATCGACGAGCGGAAGCACTTGATTTTAAAGTCGGTGCACCCTTCGCCCTTTGCGGCCGATAAAGGTTTTTTTGGCAGTAAGCCGTTCAGTAAGGCCAACGCCTGGCTGCAGAGCAAGGGGCTGACGCCCATAGAGTGGTAGCCCACGATCGTCTCTGTGCGCGAACCTCTCTGTCATCGCGAGCGGCCCGAAGCTTTCCAAATCAGAGTAGGCTTGTACCTATTGCAACTCTCTAATACATGAAAAGCCCGACTCGTTGTAAAGTCGGGGCTTTTCGCGTAAGCTGTTGATATTCAGAGAGCAAGGATTGTTTCGCGCCGCGAGGCCGCCGGCTCTCTTACCCTGTGCTGCGATTAGTGAATGATGTTGAACAGCCGGCTCCACCGGATTTTGTGCCAGAAGTCGGCGTTGGGGTCGAGCGATAACCAAATGAGGACGGCCTTGCCCACGACGTGGTCTTCGGGTACGAAGCCCCAAAAGCGGGAGTCTTCGGAATTGTGGCGGTTGTCGCCCATCATCATGTAATAATTCTGCTTGACGGTGTAGCTGGTCAGCATTTTGCCGTCCTGATAAATCATCCCGTTTTGCCAGGTGATGCCGGCGTTGTGCTCGTAGCGGGCCACGATTTTATAGTAGATGGCGGCGTTGGCGGGGGAGAGCGCGATGGTCTGGCCTTTCTTGGGAATGGGCAGCGGACCGTAATTATCCAAGGACCAGTTCCGGGGAGTGGCGCTCATGGCTTCGCTGTTGCGAAAATCGGCGACGTCCGGAAACAATTGCGCCTGGGGTTCTAGCACGGTCATTTTTTTAACGTACGGCTGCTTACGGAAATAGTCGGCCGTAGCCGCCGTGCAGCTGATGGTATAGCCGAACTTGCCATCGGCCGCGGCTACGGCCTGGGGTACTCCGCCGGGCTGGTCATATTCCACCACGCCGTGGGCGCGCAGAGCGGCCAGCACCTCGTCGTTGGGGTTGTCGACCTGCATGAAGTAAGTGGTTTGCAGGCCGGGGGGTGTTACGCCGGGTTTGCCGTTGAGGTAGACCTGCCCGTTCCTGATTTCGAGGGTGTCGCCGGCCACGGCCACGCAGCGCTTGATGTAGTTGGTGCGCAAATCGGCCGGGTACTGCGACTCGTGGGGCACGTGAAATACCACCACGTCGTTGCGCTGGATGCTGCTAAAGCCCGGCAGCCGGTAGGTCGGCAGCTGAATCAGCTCCGAGTAGCTTTTGAGGCTCGTGCCCCAGATGGTTTGGTGGGTGAGGGGTACCTGCAGCGGGGTTTGGGGCGTAATGGGGCCATAGTGCAGCTTGCTCACAAACAGGTAATCGCCCACCAGCAGCGAGTTTTCCATGCTGGGCGAAGGAATGGTATACGCCTCAAACGTGGCCCAGCGGATGAGGGTGGCCGCCACAACGGCAAAGATCAGGGAGTCGGCCCACTCGCGGGTTTTGGTCTTGGGCTGCTTGGGAGCGGTGGTGGGAGTAGTTTGGAGCAATGACATGGGAGCAAGCTTGGGCTTGGCAGTGAAAATCAGGCAAAGAAACGCAGTATAATGCTGCGGGGCACTGCCGCCGCCGACAATGGGTGATGAGGTTACAAATCCAGCAGCTCTTTCATTCCAAATACTCCTACGCGGCCCGGCAGCCATTCGGCCGCCAGCAGGGCCCCCAGGGCAAAGCCTTCGCGGCTGTGAGCCTCGTGTTTGAGCTCCAGGGTGTCGACGGCCGACGAGTAGGTAACCACGTGAGTACCCACCATGTCGCCGGTCCGCTCGCTGAAGATGGCCAGCTCGGCTGCCGTTTCGGCGGGGCCGTTGCGCCAGCGGGTTTTGGTGGGAAAGTGGCGCATGATGCCTTCGGCAGTGGTGAGGGCGGTGCCGCTGGGCTGGTCGATTTTTTGGGTGTGGTGAATCTCCCGCACGGCCACGTCGTAGCCGCCAAACAGGTGCATTTTGGCGGCCAGGTATTCGTTGAAATGGAAGAACAGATTCACTCCCACACTGTAATTCGAGGCGTAAAACAGGCTGCCTTGCAGCTCCTGGGTTAAGGTCTGGGCTTCCTCGAAATGATGGAGCCAGCCCGTGGAGCCGCAGACCACCGGCAGCCCCTGACGCAGGCAGGCGGTCACGTTGGCAAAGGCCGAATCGGGGTGGGTGAATTCAATGGCTACATCGGCCGTGGCGGGCGTGAAGTCCGTGATGTCTGCCGGGGCAAGCTGGCTGGCGCTGCGGTCTACGATGCCGGCAATCTCGTGGCCGCGCTCGGCCGCTAAGGCGGCAATGGCTTGCCCCATTTTCCCGTAGCCGATGAGTAGAATTTTCATGAAGCAGTGGTCAGCTTTTGATTATCGAAGGGAGCTTTTTGAATCGTCGCAGGAAGGTAAGGGGGCTTGCCGGCAGTCAGCTATTATTTCACTCGCAGGGCAAACTGAACGCCGGGGGCGGTGGGCAGGGCCAGGGCCCGCCCGGGTACGGCCAGCAGCGTGGGCTCCCAGTGCAAGCTCAGGTCCTCGCTCACGTCGAAGTTTTTGAGGTGGGCATCAACTAAGGCGTCCACGATTTGCAGGCTGTATGCGAGGGCAATGTAGAGATAGAAAATGTCGCGGTAGCCCCGATAGAAAATCACGCCGTTATCAATGGCCTCAATGCTGCGCTCCTGGCGGACGGGCTGAGGAAGCTTATCGCTTTGGGGCCGCATACCACTGGGTAGGGCGGCTTCGGCTTTCAGGAGGTTGCTGGCATCGGCATACATCCGGTAGCGGCCTTGGAAGAAGATTTCGCCATACACTACGCCGCCGAGCGCCCCGTACACGAGGGGCAGCTTCCACCAGCGCCGGTTATAAATCTGGCCCGCGCCGGGCAGAACCACGGCCAGCAAGGCTGCTTTACCGGGGCGGGTGAGGCGAATTCCCTGAAACCCAAAAGCCCGAAACATGCGCTCGGTGCGCTTAGCCGAGTCGGCGGCGGCCTTGCTGCGCTTAGCTTCGGGGCTTACCACTACTTCGCGGCGCTCGGTAGTGTCGGGCCGAACGACGTTCGGAGTCGGCGCGGCGGGGTCGAATACCTGCGCCCAGCTGTCGTAGCCCGCCAGCAGCCCCAGAACAACGACCAGCGTAGCAATAAGATGATGCAATTTTTTCATAGCGAACCTGCTAACGGAAAACGCCTCGGGTTTAGCCTAAGTAGCCGGGCGGCGAGTAGCGCCTTACGAAATAGCGGTGGGAAAAGGCTGCCGGGCCGAACGCCGCTCGCGTGCCCTGCTGCACTCGCCTAAAGAAGCAGCGCTCTGCCCGAAAGCTTTATGCAGGGGGAGCTTAGGATGGATGCAGAATGTGCAGAATGCGCTGCATGTCTTCGACCGAATCGAAAGCGATTTTGATTTCGCCGCTGCCCTTGGGGCCGGGCCGCACCTGCACGCGCGAACCAAAACGGTCGGTGAGGTGGCGCTCGGTGCGCCGCAGCTCGGCCAACGGCACCACGGGTTGGGCCGGGGCAGCGCTGGCCGAGCTGCCGTTGCTGGCCGGGGCCGTGGGCCGGCCGAAACCGGCGCGCACCAGCTCCTCGACGCGGCGCACGGACAGCTCCTCGGCCACAATCTTGCGGAACAGCTCGACCTGGGTCTTGGGGTCCTCAATGCTGATGAGGGCGCGGGCGTGGCCCATGCTGATTTCGGCATCGCGCAGGCCGATTTGCACGTCGGGCGGCAGCTTCAGCAGGCGCAGGTAGTTGGTAACGGTCGAGCGGTTCTTGCCCACCCGGTCGCCGAGCTCTTCCTGGCGCAGGTTACACTCACTCAGCAGGCGCTGGTAGCTAAGGGCAATTTCGATGGCATTCAGGTTTTCGCGCTGAATGTTCTCAATCAGGGCCATCTCCAGCATCTGCTGGTCGTCGGCCTTGCGGATGTAGGCGGGAATCGTTTCCAGGCCGGCCAGCTTGGAAGCTTGCAGCCGGCGCTCGCCACTGATGAGCTGGTAGGAGTTGGTGCCCAGCTGCCGCAGGGTGACGGGCTGAATGATGCCTTGGATTTTAATGCTGTCGGCCAGTTCCTGGAGGGCTTGCTGGTCGAAGTGGGTGCGGGGCTGGTAGGGGTTGGCCTCAATGTGTTCCACCGAGATAAAACCCACCGAGTTGACCGGGTGCGACACCAGCCGGTCGTTGGGGCGGTCGCCTTTTTTCTCATAGCTGCCCTCAATCAGGGCGTTGAGGCCCCGGCCCAGGCCGCCAATCTTACGCTTGGGTACGGAGGCTGCGGCCGTAGCCGGATTGGTTTTCTCGTCGTTCTTCTCTGGAGTCATCTCGGCAAGGTCCTGTTGGCCGAAAGGTCGGCGCATACGGAACTTCAAAATTACGGATTGTTAGGCGAAGGACAAGCCGGGAAGTTCGGGGCGGGCTGACCACTTATGCCAGTTCCAGGCAATTTACTTCCCCGTCCGAATCCAATAGGGTATAGATCAGCCGCCGATGATTTCGCAACAGCGCGATTACCTGAGCAGTAGGCAGGTTGCCGGTGCGTAGCAGAATGACCTTAGGTGGAGCTCCTCGCAAGGAGCTGAGGTCCGCAAAATCTTCGTCCTGCGTCAAAATGACGAAATCATGTCGCCGGGCGTAATCCCAAATTGTGGCATCGCGGCGGTCGGTAAGGCCCAGTCGTCGGACCTGTTCAGTGCCCGGAAACTGGTCCTGTAATGGCTTAACTAACCGATGTGACAAGTTTTGATCAATTAGCAGCTTCATTTAACGAGTAAGCGGGTATGCCGTTGCCGATCGGCCGCATAACGCAGACAGGCCCGAATTAAGCCTTCATCTAGCTCCGGAAAATCTTCAATTATCTCGGCATTGCTCATCCCATTACCCAGCCAGCCCAACACATCGTCTACGCTGATGCGGGTTCCGATAAGGCACGCCCGCCCAAACCGAACTTCCGGGTCAATGCCAATCAGAGGGTGGTCAGAAGAGGTATACATCGAACTCCCGCTTAAATCCGCTCGTCCTCCGCAGTTTCCTCGGGCCGGGCTTCCACGGTGTTTTTCTCCACGATCTCGCGGGCCAGGTTCAGGTAGCTGATCGAGCCCTTGCTTTCGGCGTCGTGCAGAATGGCGGGAATGCCGAAGCTGGGCGACTCGCTCAGCTTCACGTTACGAGGAATAATGGTATCGAAAGCCAGCTGTTGGAAGTGCATGCGTACTTCCTCCACCACTTGGTTGCTCAGGCGCAGGCGTACGTCGTACATCGTCAGCAGAATACCTTCGATTTCGAGCTCGATATTCAGGCGGCTCTGAATGATCTTAATGGTGTTCAGCAGCTTGCCCAGACCTTCGAGGGCGAAGTATTCGCACTGCACGGGGATGATCACTGAGTGCGCGGCCGTGAGGGCGTTAACCGTGATGAGGCCCAGCGAGGGCGAGCAGTCGATGATGATGAAGTCGTACTGCTCGGCGAGGGGGCGCAGGGCCTCCTTCATTTTTTCTTCGCGGTTGGGTAGGTTGATCATCTCCACTTCGGCGCCCACCAGGTCGATGTGGGAGGGCATGAGGTCGAGGTGGGGTAGAATGTTGGTGGGCACGATGATGTCGTGCGGGTTGATGCCGTCCACCATGCATTCGTAAATGCTGTTCTGGATGTCCTTGGGGTCGTAGCCCACGCCGGAAGTAGCGTTGGCCTGAGGGTCGGCGTCGACGAGCAGGGTCCGGTAGTCCAGGGCGGCCAGGGAAGCCGCGAGGTTGATGGAGGTAGTGGTTTTGCCCACCCCGCCTTTTTGATTGGCTACCGCGATAATTTTTCCCATTTGAGTAGTTGTTCGTTGTTCGTTGTCAGTTGCTCATCAGTGGTTGTTTGTTCTCCGTTACTGGTTTGGGCTTTCTGGAACCTTGGAAACGAGTAACGAGCAACGAATAACGAACAACTAAGAACTAATAACTTTTGCCGTAGCATTGCACAAAGATACATTCTTTCCTTATTCGCATGCCCCCTTTTTTGGCTCAGTGGGCCGGTTCATTAGCTAAACTGTTTGGACTCTGGGCCGTGCTGCTGGCCCTGGCCGGCTGCCACGAGGCGGCCCGCCCGGCGGCGGCCGAGCGCCGCGTGTTCCGCTACAACCAGCCCGAAGCCCTCACCTCCCTCGACCCGGCCTTCGCCCGCAACCAAGCCAACCGCTGGGCCGATGAGCAGCTGTTCAACGGCTTGCTGGAGCTGGACTCGACGCTCCTGCCGGCCCCAGCCCTGGCCCGGCGGTTCAGTATTTCGCCCGATGGCCGGCTGTACACCTTCGTGCTGCGGCCGGGGGTGCGGTTTCACGACAGCGAGGTTTTCCCCGACGGCCGGGGCCGGCTGGTAACGGCGGCCGACTTCGTATTTTCCTTCAAGCGTATTCTGGACGCTGGCACGGCCAGCACCGGCGGCTGGATTTTCCGGGGCAAGGTCCTGGAAAAGCCCGACGGCAGCCCCAGCGACACCGCCTTCGTCGCCGCCAACGACTCGACCCTGCGCATTCACCTCAAGGAGCCGTTTATTCCCTTCCTGGGCATCCTGACTATGCACTACGCCTACGTAGTGCCCCACGAGGCCGTGGCCAAGTACGGCAAGGACTTCCGCGAGCACCCGGTTGGCACCGGGCCGTTCCGGTTTAAGCGCTGGGACGAGGGCAACGTGCTGCTGTTCGAGAAAAACCCGACCTACTGGCGCCGCGACCGGCACGGCCGGCCGCTGCCCTACCTCGACGCCGTGGCCGTGAGCTTCCTGGCCGACCGCAAAACCGAGTTCCTGACCTTTCAGCAGGGCAAGCTGGATTTCCTGTCGGGCATCCGTGCTGGCTCGCGCGACCTGATTATGTACCCGGACGGCACCCTCCGGGAAGATTTTAAGGGCAAATTCCGGGTGGAGAAAGTGCCGTATCTGAACACCGAGTACCTGGGCATGCAGCTCGACTCGGCCAACCTCACCGGCGAGCAGGCGGCCCAGGGCCGGGCCCTGCGCGACCGGCGCGTACGGCAGGCGCTGAACTACGCCCTCAACAAACCCGAAATGCTAACTTACCTGCTCAACCGGGTCGGGCACGCCGGCACCTCGGGCTTCGTACCAAAGGCCTTGCCCTCCTTCTCCGAAAAGGCCGTCCCCGGCTATACCTACCAGCCGCAGAAAGCCCGGCAGCTGCTGCGGGCGGCGGGCTACGGCCCGCAGCGGCCCTTGCGCCTGCGCCTGAGCACGGTGCTGGAACGCAAGGAGATAGGTGAATACCTGCAGAAGCAGTGGGCCGACGTGGGCGTACAGGTGCAGATTGACATCAACCAATCGGCCGCCCAGCAGGACTTGGTAGACAATGGCCGCGTGGCCTTCTTCGCCAAGAGCTGGCTGGGCGACTACCCGGACGCGGAAAACTACCTGGCCCTGTTCTACCGCCCGAATTTCAGCCCGGCCGGTCCCAATAAAACTCACTTTAAAAACGCCGCCTACGACCAGCTCTACGACGAAGCCCGCCGCACGCAGGACGTGGCTCGCCGCACGGCCCTTTACCAGGCTATGGACCGGATAATCGTGGCCGAGAGCCCAGTCATCAGCCTCTATTACGATGAAGTGGTGCGCCTCACGCAAAACAACGTGCGGGGCCTCACCCCCAACCCCATGAACCAGCTGCTGCTGGAGCGGGTGCGCAAAGATTAAAAGGGCGCCGGGATAGTCGGTTCGCTGACCAGTGCCCTACTTGCTTGGCTGCCTCTCGCTAAGAGCCCGCCCGCCTTGCGTTTTACTTTTCGGCCTGGAGGTTAGCGAGCTGATCGAACTGGTTGGTGAGGTAGCTGAAGAACGCCAGCACATTTTCCGGGGCTCCTTCTTCCACGACCACGGTTTTCATGCGACCGTCGGCTTGCCGGATGGATGCTATAGTGCTGGGTAAGTCGCTGGTATTTTGCGAATACAGGCTCTTAAATTGGTCGAAGCGCGCTTTCTGCGCCTGGCGGAGTATCTCGGCTAGGGTGGCGGGGGGGAGCTTAAGCTCTTTCGGGCCGAGGATGGGCACCCCCCAGTCGCCTTGGTAGGCTATGTGGCCATCGGCAAAAACTCGCATGGAGTAAGCCGGACAGGTGCCAAAGCAGCGCGTGCGCTCAAAAATAAGTACCGGGTCCGCTTCGGCGCTCACCGCCGGGGCTTTGGGGCGGGCCTCTTTAGTGGGCGCCTTTTGGCTTGGCTTCTTCGTTTTTACTCGCTGAGGCACGGCCTGTTGGGCGCAAGCAGCGGGTAGTAGCGCGCAGCTACCGACGAATAGGAGAAACAAAACAGTGAGATAGCGCATGATACGGAGCCGAAACGACGGCCTGGTGAGTGAGGGCGTGAAAATAGGCACGTAAAAAACCAGCCTTACGAAAACCGTGCCTGCGATTTTCGTAAGGCTGGTAAGCTTGTCGCGGCGGGAGCGGCTGGAACGTCGGCGAGCCGGAGCGGGGTGAAAAACTTAGCCGATACCCACCACATGCCGCCCCACGTCCTGAATAAGAGCCAAATTGGTGGCCAGTTCATTAACAGCCAGCCAGATGGACAGCTCCCTTGGGCGGGTGTCCCGAAAGAGGCATCGGGCGAAGGGCGGTCTGCAGCGCGGCGTTGGGCAGGCAGCGGCCCCGGGCTACGCCCACTAACTACTCGCCCCGGCGCGCCACTGGTGCGGCCCCCGGCCTCACTAAACGATTTTACAAGGTTGGCGCCGACCTACTCGAGCGTGGGGTCGCCGAGGGCCAAGGAAAGCTGGACGGGGGCAGTGGGCTTGCGGTTGGCCACGTCGGGGTTGCCGAGGCGTTTGTAAAGCAGGATTTCGGTAGAGTCATCTTCCTGCTGAACCAGCGAGGGGGCTCAGCTGGAGTTGGGGCCGCTTGTATTCTCGTTGGCATCGGAACCTGCTTGGGCAGCTGCTGCCCGCCGGGCCAGCTAGTTGTAGAAAGCTCTGCTAAGCTCCGTAATGAACTCGGGGCGGAGGTTTTCCTGGGGGCTGTCGACGCGAGAGCAACCGGCGTATTGGGAGCCGGGGCCGACGACGCGGGCAGGGCGGCGTGAGCCCGCGCGCGTCCGGGCTTGGCAACGCTTGCTTGCGGGGTCGTAAGAGAAACCGACGGTACCGCTACCACCTGCCGCGGCGAAGTGGCCAAGTCCTTAGCAGTAGGAGCAGGTAGTGGCACCTTAGCGGTCACAGTTTGCCGCTGATAGAAATAGCTGCTGGCGCATATGTTCATTACGGCCAGCAGCAGCAACGGCCACCACGGAGCCTTGATCGTGATGGGCGCGGGCTGGGGAGCCATTACTAGAGCTACTCTTCTGGGTGCGGATAGGCCCTGATCAACGGCGACTTGTTTTTGTAGCCAAAGCTGTAATGACTTGGCATCCAGGTAATTTTCGGTAGCCTGTTGCCCGGCAGTGGCCAGCGTTACCAGCGCCAGGCAGCCCAGCCACTGGCCGGCCCGCTCGGGAGTGGCCGGGGCATGGTACTCCGCCAGGGCCATAAAACGGCCGTTGGTTAACAGCGCCTGCGCCAGGCGCCGACGGTGTTCGGGCCAGCCACTATCGGCCCGGGTCAACTCCGCCAGATTGGTATGCGCATGGGCGTGGTAAAACTGCTGGCACATATTCCAAACGTTTTCGGGGCCACCCAAGCCGTCGGCTTTGTACAGGCTACGCACCATTATTGGGAGCGCTTTATGTAGCAACGCCGTCGTTGCCGTTGAGTTAAGACCTAGCGAAGCGGCCAGCCGCGGCTCCAGTCCTGCTGCATAAGATGTTACGGTAGAGGCAATTCCCATAGTAATTGCGGGTAGAATTAAGAGTTGTGAATCGTAGCAATATCCGCTAGTTGCCCGACCCGCTGACAGGCTTGTTATCAGGCCGATAACAGCACTATTACACGCCGGCGCCGAAGCGATTAGCTCGTTTTACACAGATTAAGATATAGCAACATCACTCACAGGATGGTACGGGTTTTATGGCTCCGGAACGACATTACTCACTTTTACAATTCTTGGTTAAGTCGACTGAAGCCCTCGTACATCCTCGCTGCTAGTTTAGTCCATGCTTACTGGTATTTTATAAAATAATCTAGTTGCGGAACCTAATGTTGGGAATAGATAAATTGGATATGTATAAAAGCGTTGGCCCGGGTTAGCGGCAACATAATCTATTGGTTATTCTATTAGGTATAGTCAGCAAGCAAAGTCATATCGCCGATAAAATGGCATTTATGCGGGTTGAATGCAGCTTGGCAAAGGTTGAAATAAATTCTGATAAGTCAATACGTTGCGCTTAAAAATAATTTTTATTGCATGAGGTTCATCATTGGTTAATGATTTGCTCTTTGCGATGATTAAAATAGTGCAATTAAATATTAAAAATGATAGTGGCAGAATTAGTAATAAGCACAGATTGGCGACTTGGGATTGGCTTGCCGGCAGCCAGCCCTTGGTAAAATCTTACAACCAGCAAGGAGCCTCTGTCCGCAGCCAAATAAAGCAGATCCGTATTGGTACCTAGACACCACGGCTCAACCGGTCCCTCCGGCTGGATTAGTAGTTACTTAATCCAGGCGAGCAGTTACCGCGTGGCTGCTGAGGGCACACTCCCGGATTTGCTGGCGGGAAGTAGCCACCCGCCTTACACGACAAAGCCAGGGCCGGGATCGGGACGCGAACGTGAGTATTCGCAGCCCCATCCCGGTCCTGGCTTTGCCGCAGTGCGTGCTTGGCTGAGCTAGCCTACGACTGCTTCTTGCGAGCCTGGGCTTCGCGCTCCTGAGCGGCTTTCATGGCCTCGGCAATGCGGCCTTGGAGCCCCCCGGGCTTCTTATCCTTGTTTTTGATTTTGTTAGCTTCGAGCTGGGCGCGAATCTTGGTGTCGTCGACGAAAGACTTGGTGATGGCCTGCTGAGCGAAAGTAACAACGTTAGACACGAAGTAATACCAGGTGAGGCCGGCGGCGAAGCTATTGAGCACGAACAGGAAGATAATGGGCATCAGGTAGCTGTAGGTTTTCATTGGGCCCTGCATGGCCGTGTTGGTTTGGTTGCTCTGCCAGGTCATGAGCAGGGTAGAGGCCGTCATCATCAGGGTGAACATCGAGACGTGGTCGCCGTACCATTTCACGTAGAAGGGCAGCTTGATAAATACATCGTAGCTGCTCAGGTCCTTGGCCCACAAGAAGCTCTGCTGCCGCAGCTCAATGGCGTTGGGAAAGAACTGGAACATGGCAAACAGGATGGGCAGGGTGAGCAGCGTGGGTACGCAGCCGCTGAGGGGCGACACCCCGAAAGTTTGGTAGAGCTTCATCGTCTCCTGCTGCAGCTTGGTCTGGTCGTCGCCGTACTTCTCCTTGAGCTGGTCGATTTCCGGCTTGAGCACCTTCATCCGGGCCTGGCTCTCGTAGGTCTTGTAGGTGAGGGGCCACGTTACGAGCTTGATCAGCAGTACCAGTAGCGCGATAATCAGCCCGTAGGAATCGATGAATTGCTCCAGGAAGTGGAATACCGGCAGCACCACGAAGCGGTTGACCCAGCGAAACAAGCCCCAGCCCAGGTACACGTTGCGGTCGAACTCGGGCGCTATACTTTTCAGCAGATTAAAGGAGTTGGGGCCGAAAAAGAAGCGGTACTGGCCCTTGCCCTGCACTACTTCGGCCACCGGCAGCAGCAGCGTTGAGTTCAAGGTTTTGATGGTGGCGGAATCGGCCAGATTCACGTTGGAGTTAAAAGCCCCCCCGCTAAAGGGCTGCTGGTCGGCAATGAGGCCGGCCACGAAGAAGTCATGCTTATGAGCGGCCCATTTAACCGGGCCCGCCGCCTTGTATTCTTCGGGCTTCTCGCTGGCTTCGGCCAGGGCACCCTGGTCGCCGGTGGCCAGGTAGTGGTTGATGGTGGTGTGGTTGCGGTTTTGCTTAAGGTCTTGCTCGGTCTGGCGCACCTGGTCCACAAAAGTGAAGGTGAGAGGCTCCTGGGCGACGGTCCGCTCCAGCCCGTTCAGGCGCAGATTGTAGGCGAGCTCGAAGCTGTTGGCGGGCAGGGTATAGGTCTGCACGATGCTACCCCCCGCCACCGGAGCCGTGAAGGTGAGCACCGAGGCCCCGTCGGTCCCCTGCCCCCGTACCGATTGGAAAATCAGGTCCGAGAACCGGATGGTTTTACCGTCCGTGGTGCGGAAGCGGGTGTCGAGGCGGGCGCTTTTGGCGTCGAACAAGTCCAGGGGCTGGCCGAAGAAGGTCTTGTACTTGTTCATCCGCACGGCCGTTACGCGGCCCCCCCGGGTCGAGAAGGTGACGGTCAGGTTGGCGTTGGTCAGGGTAAGGTCCTGGGCCGGGCCGGCGGTGCTATCGAGCGGGGCTTCCGCGGGCAGGGCGGCCGGTGGCGTAGCGGGGGCCGTAGCGGCAGTAGTGGGGGCCGGAGCCTTGCCGGGGGCTTTTTCGTCGGGCTTCTTCGGGCTGAAGAAGAACAGATACACGAGGAGCAAGGCCGAGATGAGGAACAGGCCGGTTGCTTGGTTTTTGTCCATTACTAAGGTAAGATTGCGAAAGGACAAAGGTACGGTGCGAATCGTGTGCCGGGCGCACGCTGGCGCGTAGCCCCCGCTGCCCGTTTTTGCTTACCTGGCTTGTGAGAAACTGACCTGTGGGGATGTGCCCGCGGAGCAAAAATTCGGCGCCAGGTTATTTCCGGATAAGTAGCGTAAGCCGTTACGCACTTAATTCTTTGCCCCGAAGCCTTACGGCAAGAACTCCGGGCCGCAAAACAGTAAACCGGGATGCGCAGCAGCTTATTACCTGAGTACGCCAGCCTCCATTTCAGCCAGCCGAAAGGTCAAATGGACTCACGATCTCGCCGGCTCGATTAATGTACCATTTTTCAACCGTTTTTCGCTTCTTTCTCCCTGGTTCCTCAATCATCGCTACGGTAAGATCCTGAAATTCAGGATTGGAGTCGGGCTCCGAAGGTGAAAGATATCCGCGAAAACTATCGATAAATGAAAACCGGGGAGAAAGTATCACCTCTCCCTGCTGATTTAACAGCCCCCATTTCTGATTTTGCTGGAAAGCAGCAATTCCATAGTTAAATAAGCCAATATTATCGTACAGCGGTTCAATTACCCATTCTCCCTTTGTATTGATGACCCCAGCCTTGCCACCCCGCTTTTCGACAATGCATAAGCCTTGATGAAAACCAGAAGAATGGCTAAAACCTTCTTCAAAAGCCAGGTTTCCATCCGTGTTGAGAAAACCTATCCGGTTGTCCTTGAATATCCCACCCGCTTCAGGGAAGATAACCTGGCAGAGACCATTTCTAAATCCCGGATTGGTACTACCAATGGTACAAGGTATGGTTTCCAGACGGTGCCCTGCTTTATCAATAAAGAAGAAATCCTCAATTACATAATTCTCCGTTTTAGAAGCTTGCCGTAGCTGACTGACAAGGGCATAGCCATCATGGAAGCGCTTTGCTGTTTCAAATCGATCCTTAAATAATTCTTCCCCCTCTTTATTAATGTATTTCCAGCCGACCTCAGTAGCAACGGCAGTTACGCCTTCGCTGAAGCTCATACTGACGTTTCCTTCGTATTCTATGTTAAATTGAGGATGAATTTTAAATTCTCCCCATTGATCAATAAAGCCAAGCTGCCCAATAGCGTCCGCATACTGGGCAAGTCCTTCACTGAAAGATGAGCAAAATGGCGTATGCTTCAAAGCGATAACTTCCTGACCGCTGGAGTCTATATACCCTTGTAGCCTGGTTGGAGAAACAACTTCCTGACCCCGGTAGTCAACATATTCCTGGAGACGGTCTCCCTCTGCCGGAAATTTTTCCACAATGCACCGATCCTCCGAGAAACGCCCTACAAGGTCGTAAATAGGTTCTACGAGCAATTCTCCCCGGGAATTGATAAACCCATACTTTTCCTCTTTAACAACCGGATAAAGCATCGGGCTCAAGAATGTTAGTTAATAGCAACCAACCGGTACTATTCATTTTTGAAGAACTGTATCGTCTCAATTGCGATTAAATCGACTAGTCTTACGAAGTTTTTCTACGATATGGGAAGGCGCTTTAACTGGCGTGCCAACGTCATACGGAGGTTGTGGATCGTATTCCATTGCTAACTGAATTCGCTGAGCTTCTTCTTCTCCGAAAACGATAGCAACCAAAGTTAGCGCCATATCAATCCCCGCGGAGACGCCCGCCCCAGTTATTATCCTGCCATCGCGGACTATGCGCTCCTCAACGGGATGTGCATCCAGACACCTAAGCTCTGCCATTGCTAGCCAATGGGTTGTAGCAGACTTGCCTTTTAGGATTCCGGCTTGAGCCAGGAGAAGAACACCCGTACATACACCAGCGACCCATTGTGCTTGCGCTGACCGTTGAGCCAGAAAGCTGATGAGTTCATTGTCCTCCATCCCAGGGGTTTGACCAGGTCCCCCGGGAACAACCAGAACGTCCAGAGCTGGGCAAGTATCAAAGGACACATCAGGTATTATCTGAAGGCCCCGATCCGACCTAATAGGTGCGGTGGTCTTGCCAATAAGGTAACAACGCGTATTCGCTCGAACCAGCACCTCATGCGGACCAACCAAATCTAGTCCGGTGAAGCCTGGATAAACGACAAATCCAATATTAAGCGCTTTAGAATGCATATCCAACGCCTTGCTTACTAGTATGAATGAGCTTTTTAGTCAGCTTAGAAGCTGTTTGAGTATATAAAAATGGTCCTGCTTCGACCAGCGGACGCCAGATAAAGCAGGACGTTCAAAACTGATTTTTTATTAACTCAAACAGCTTCTTATTAACGTACGGGGCTGTAGTGTCAAAGCATCTAGTGGACAACTGAACCCCATCCTCTAATAGCGTCGGGCTAGCCTTTGCGGTGCTGAATGGCCGCCCGCACGAAGCGCGTAAACAGCGGGTGGGGGTTCTCCACCGTGCTTTTCAGCTCGGGGTGAAACTGCCCGGCCACGAACCAGGGATGATTCGGCAGCTCAATCACTTCCACCAGGCCGGTTTCGGGGTTGGTGCCGGTGGCGTGCAGGCCGGCTTCCTCAAACTGAGCGAGAAACTGGTTGTTGAACTCGTAGCGGTGGCGGTGGCGCTCGCTGATGTGATTGCGCCCGTAGGCCTTGGCGGCGCGGGAGCCGCGGCGCAGGTCGCAGACGTAGGCGCCGAGGCGCATGGTGCCGCCTTTTTGGGTGATGTTTTTCTGCTCCTCCATCATGGCGATGACGGGGTAGGGCGTCAGGGCATCCATCTCGGTGGAGTTGGCGTTCGACAGGCCCAGCACGTGGCGGGCGAACTCGACCACGGCCACTTGCATGCCCAGGCAGATGCCGAAGAACGGAATGTTGTTTTCGCGGACGTACCGCACGGCGGAAATCTTGCCCTCGAACCCCCGCTCGCCGAAGCCGGGCGCCACCAGCACGCCGTCGCAGCCGTGCAGCAAGCTCGCCACGTTCTCGGGCGTGATGTGCTCGGACTGGATGCTGCGCAAGGTGACCTTGCACTCATTTTGGGCGCCGGCATGCACGAAAGCCTCGTTGATGGACTTGTAGGCGTCGGGCAGCTCCACGTACTTGCCCACCAGGGCGATGGTTACTTCCTCGGTGGGGTTTTTTAGCCGGCCGAGGAAGTCTTTCCAGGCTTCCAGGTCGGGCTGCTGGGCGCCCCCGGTCATTCTCAGGCGCTTAATTACCCGCTCGTCGAGCCCTTCCTTGCGCATGAGCAGCGGCACGGAGTAAATGCTGTCAGCGTCGAGCGACTCGATGACGGAGTTGATTTTGACGTTGCAGAACAACGCGATTTTCCGGCGCATCTCCATCGGGATGGGGTGCTCCGAGCGGCAGACCAGGATGTCGGGCTGCAGGCCGGCCTCGCGCAGGTCGCGCACGGAGTGCTGGGTGGGCTTGGTTTTCAGCTCGCCCGCCGCTTTCAGGTAGGGCAGCAGGGTGAGGTGAATAACCAGCGAGTCGCTGTCGGCCAACTCCCAGCGGAGCTGCCGGACGGCCTCCACGAAGGGCAGGCTCTCGATGTCGCCGATGCAGCCGCCAATTTCGGTAATCACCACGTCGAACTGGCCATTTTCGCCCAGCAGCAGCATGCGCCGCTTAATCTCGTCGGTAATGTGGGGCACGACCTGCACCGTTTTACCGAGGAAGGCGCCTTCCCGCTCGCGGCGAATTACCGTGTCGTAGATGCGGCCGGTGGTGACGTTGTTAGCCTGCGAGGTGGGCGTGTTCAGGAAGCGCTCGTAGTGGCCCAGGTCGAGGTCGGTTTCGGCGCCGTCGTCGGTTACGTAGCACTCGCCGTGCTCGTAGGGGTTGAGCGTACCGGGGTCGATGTTGATGTAGGGGTCGAACTTCTGAATGGTGACCCGGAAGCCGCGGGCCTGCAAGAGCTTGGCCAGCGAGGCGGAAATAATTCCTTTGCCGAGTGAAGAACTGACGCCGCCGGTAACGAAAATGTATTTCGCGGCCGACGCGGAGGGGGAGGGGGTTGAGCGTTCGGGCATGACGGGGGACAAAAGTACGGCGCCCAAAGTTGGTACCCGAACAATCGTGCGGGGCGAGCTGCCAGTTGCCGGTTACCGGCCGCGGGTAGGCCGCCGCGAACTCAGGCGATTATGCTGCCCGGCGCAACCCAAACGCGTTGGCTGGGGTAACAAAAAAAACACCACGGACTACCGTATGGGGGCGAAGCTCCCGAGGCTTGCCGCCACTCGATAGCTGCTGGCAGCCGGGTAGCGTACGCAGCGGGATTAAGTCTAAGCTAAACACGGATTTGGCCTAATGCTTGGCTTTTCGTTTCTTGCGGGTAGAAGCTATCTTTCATCTTTTTTCTTATTTCATGAGTCTTTATTACCAGCCTTCTAACCGGATGCCCCTGGGCGGCGTGCTACTTTTTTTACTCGGCGGCGTGGTGACGGCGGCCGTGCTGGCCCTGGTTTACATCTACGCCGAGTGGTACATTCCCTTCGTATACATCAACGTTTTTTTCTGCCTGGGTTTCGGGCTCCTGCTCGGCGCGGTGTTAATGATACTGGTGCGGGCCGGCAAGCTGCGCAGCCCGCGGGGCGTACTGATCTTAGTCCTGCTGGTGGGCCTGGCGGCGGTGTACCTGGAGTGGGGCGTATACCTCACGCTGCTTTTTAACTCGGAAACCACCGGCACCGGGCGCGACGCCGACACCAGCACGTCCTTTAGCACCAGCTTGTTGGCCAGCATCCTCACCAGCCCCGGCCAGATGTGGGAGGCCATTGAGAAAATCAACAAAACCGGCACCTGGTCGGTGAAGCGCACTACTCCCACGGGCGTGTTTTTGTGGGTTGTTTGGAGTATTGAGGCCCTGATTATTGTGGGGGGCGCTTATTTACTGGCTTACTCACAGGCCGAGGAGCCCTTCTCGGAATTGGCCAACGAGTGGGCCGACGAGGAAACCCTGGCTCATCCCGTGGGCTACCTGCAGGACGAGGCCTCCTCCCGTACGGCCCTCGAAAGTGGCCAGTTTCATCTCCTCACCCCGCACCTGGCCACGTCCAAAACCGAACCCTTTGCCCGCCTTAAGCTGTACCGCGCCCCCAACGACGCCACCTGCCAGTACCTAACGCTGGAAAACGTAACCACCACGCTCGACAGTAAGGGCGAGTCCTCCGAGTCGACCACGACGGTGGTGCAGTACCTGGCCATTTCGACGGCTATCTACGAGGACTTGAAGGCCCGCTTTGGAACGCTGCCAACTGCTTAAAGATAAACCAGAGCAGTTTTTGGAAAAGAATTAAAAATTAAAAATGAAGAATTAAAAAATGGACCAGCCGATTTTTAATTCTTCATTTTTAATTCCTAAAAAACCGTTTCCTGACTGGAGAACCGCTTTAAGATAGCGGGCCCGGCTGAAGGGCCTGGTATCTGTGGCAACTAGCCCGGGACGGGCGGGGGTAGTGAAATAAAGCCCAGTCGCCGGTTGCAGCCACTAACGGTAGGTCAGGCCCGGGGCCCGAAGTCCCTACTTTATTTCCTCAGTCGCTGCTGGCGGCGGGGTCGGTGGCGTTGTGGCGATTGGAAAGGCCGTTTAGCAAGAACTCGCGCATGCGGTTGACGTGCTTTTTCAGCTCTTCGATCCGCTCGGTTTGCTGCACGGCGTAGAGCGTACTGCCGTGGGTGGCCATGCTGGTGAGCAGGTTTTTGCGCTCTTCCATCATGCGCAGGGCCACCCACAGGGTTTCTTCCAGGCTGTGCTCGGAGTCGCGCAGCAGGGTGTCGGCCGTGAAGGCGTGGCCCGTGTGGCAGCGGTAGCGCAGCACCTTGCCGTGGGTGATTTCCCAGAGGTTGCCGCCGCAGTCGGGGCAGGTGAGGGGGGCCATCTGCCCGAGCTTGTCGATGTCTTCGGTGTTGCCCACGACTCTTTCCGCAATGGCGGCCTCCTGTTTTAAATCTTCGGGAATAGTCAAATCTCCTCCGGAAGGTACGGGGCCGCTCGTTAGCTCTTCGAGGAGCTGGCCCATGGCTTCGAGGGGCACTACATGGTCGACGGCCACGTTGCGCAGGGCCGTTTCGGGCATGCTCGGGTACTCGGCATCGTCGGGGTGCTGCACCACGGCCCGGCCTCCGCAGCGCTTGATGAACTCAAGGCCGGCGGTGCCGTCGTGCAGCATGCCCGTGAGCACTACGCCCACCACGGCCGGCCCGTAGGCTACCGCCGCCGACCGAAACAGCGTATCGATTGCGGGCCGGTAATTGTTTTCGCGCGGGCCTTTGGTGACCAGCAGGTGGGGCGCTTCGGGGCCCTTCACCAGCAGGTGGCGGTCGGGTGGGGCCAGGTAGAGGGTGCCCGTTTCAAGGAGGTCGCCGTTGTTGGGAATGCGGCAGGGCAGGGCGGCGTGGCGGGCCAGGCGGTTAGCCAGGTGCGGACCGTCGGAGTCGGGCGCGAAGTGCTGCACTACCAACACGGCGGCGTTCAGCGTGGCCGGCAGCTGCGCGACCAACTGCACCAGGGCCGGCATGCCGCCGGCGGAGGTGCCAATGACAATGAGATACGTGGGGGCAGGCAAGAGCAGGGGAGCAATTAGGCGTTTAGGTACGGCGCGAAAAGGCCAAAAGGTTACGCTTCCCGCATTTTTCAAGTATTTTTGGTAAAGCCTCGCACTACGGTCGGGCTTATGCTACTGGGGCCGCCCCGGCCACCTAACGATAACGAAATCCTTAGCTCCGCGACGCGCAACCAAGCCGTTATCTTACTTGTGGTTCGTGCGCTTTACGCCTGCCTAAATGAAATCTGCCCCCCCCGATCTGCCCCCCGACCAGCCAGGGGGGCCCGCCACCCCGCCCGAAGACCAACTGCCCGAGGAGGCCGCCCTGCCGGCCCCGGCGCGCCTAAACAAGCGGTCGGAAGAGCCCGAAGATAAGTTTCTGCTAGTGGCCCTGGGCGGCTCGGCCGGCTCGCTGAAGGCCTTCGAACAGTTTTTTCGGCATATGCCCCCCGATAGCGGCATGGCCTTCGTGGTCATCTGCCACCTGAGCCCGACGCAGCATTCGGAGCTGGCGGCGGTGCTGCGAGGGTTCACCCGCATGGACGTGCACGAAGCTGTCGACGGCCTGCGGGTGCGGCCCAACAACGTGTACGTGATTCCACCGGACCGCGACATGAGCATTCTGCACGGCACCCTGCTGCTGTTCGCACCCACGCTGCCGCCCAGCCGCCGGCTGCCCATCGACTACTTCTTCCAGAGCATGGCCAAGGACGTGCGCGAGCGGGCCGTGTGCGTCATCTGCTCGGGCATGGGCTCCGACGGCACCATCGGCCTGAAAATGGTGATGGAAAACTTTGGAATGGTGATGGTGCAGGCCCCCGAAACGGCCGAGTACGACGCCATGCCGCGCTCGGCCCTGGCCACCGAGTTTGTCGACTACGTGCTGCCCGCCGAGCAGTTGCCCGCCAAGCTGCTTGAGTACGTGCGCAAGCCATTTCACGCCCGGCCCCGCCGTGAGTCGGCCGAGTCGGCCTCCAAGCCGGCCCACGCCCTGCAAAAAATCTTTACTCTGATTCGGGCCCAAACCGGGCACGACTTCTCCTTTTACAAGCGCAACACCGTGTTCCGGCGCATCGAGCGCCGCATGAACTCGCATCAGATTCGGGAGTTTACCCACTACGTGCGGTTTTTGCGGGAAAACCCCGCCGAGGTGGAAGCCCTGTTCAAAGAGCTGCTGATTGGCGTCACCAAGTTTTTCCGCGACCGGGAGGCGTTCGATAACTTGCAGGCCCGGCTGCTGCCCTACCTGCGCCAAAAGCCCGCCGACAGCGTGGTGCGGGTGTGGGCTCCCGGCTGCTCCACCGGCGAGGAGGCCTACACCCTAGCCATCGGCCTGCTCGAATGCTTCGAACGGGTGGAGCCGTACAAGCACCTGAAGATTCAGCTATTCGCGACCGACATCAACGTCGACGGCATCGACTTTGCCCGGGCCGGCCTGTACCCCGAATCTATTGAGGCCGACGTGAGCCCCGAGCGGCTGGCCCGGTTCTTTACGAAGATCGACGGCCACTACCAGATTAAAAAAGAGGTCCGCGACGTGGTGATTTTTGCCGTGCACAACCTCATCAAGGACCCACCCTTTACCAAGCTGGACTTGCTGGTGTGCCGTAACCTGCTGATTTACTTGTCGGCCGAGCTGCAGCGAAACATCATTCCGGTGTTTCACTACGCCCTGAACCCCGGGGGGCTGCTGCTGCTGGGGCCGAGCGAAACCCTCACCGGGTTCCAGGACCTGTTCGTTGCATTGGACGTGAAATGGAAAATCTCGCGGCGCGCCGAGGGCGCGGCCACCCTCACCCGTATTGTCACCTTTCCTTTTTCTCTGGCGCGCCAGCAGGTCAGCCCCGCGCCGGTGGCCGGTACCATGAATCTATCTTCTCCCCGCAAAGAAGGGCCCTTCGCTACCTTGGTGCAGCGCTTGCTGTTGCGCCAGTACACCCCGCCCGCCGTGGTCATCAACGCCAAAGGCGAAATCCTGTACGTGAATGGCCGCACCGGGCGCTACCTCGAGCCCGCCCCCGGCCTGGGCGGCATGAACGTGTTTGAGATGGCCCGCGAGGAGCTGAACTACGAAATCAGCGGGGCGGTGCACAAGGCCACCACCACCCGCGCCGAGGCCGTGGTCGAGAACGTGAAGGTGAAAACCGAGACCGGCGTGCAGCTGCTGCGCGTGACGGTGAAGTACCTCGATGAGCCCGAGCAACTGGCCGGCCTGCTGCTGGTGGTGTTTGAGGAGCAGCCCACGCCCCGCAAGGTGCGCCTGGGCAAAACTGCCTTCGGCAGCGACCTCAGCCGCGACGCCGTGGTGACGGCCCTCGAAAAAGAGCTGCAGTACACCAAGCACCGCCTGCAAACCACCATCGAAGAGATGGAGAGCAGCGTGGAGGAGCTGAAAAGCACCAACGAGGAGCTGCAAAGCGCCAACGAGGAGCTGCAAAGCACCAACGAGGAGGCCATGACCAACAAGGAGGAGATGCAGAGCCTCAACGAGGAGCTGATGACCCTCAACATGCAGTACCTCAGCAAAACCGAGGAGCTGAGCCTGGCGGCCAACGACATGAAGAACCTGCTCGACGCCACCGAAATCGCCACCATCTTCCTCGACAACGACATGGTGATTAAGCGGTTTACACCGCCCGTGCACCGCATCATCGCGCTGCTGCCGGCCGACGTGGGCCGGCCCATCACGCACTTCGCCAGCACCTTGCGCCACGAAAGCCTGGCCCAGGACGTGCGCCTGGTGCTCGACCGGTTGGTGAGCGTCGAAGCCAGCATCCAGACTACCACCGGCGAGTGGTACGCCATGCGCATTCTGCCCTACCGCACCCTCGACAACTACATTAGCGGGGCCGTTATCACCTTCACCGACATCACGGACCTGAAAACCCTCGAAGCCCAGCTGCAAGCCAGCAGCCGCATGGCCGAGGCCGTGGTGGAGGCCGTGCGCGAGCCCCTGCTGGTGCTCGACGACCACCTGCGGGTGCTGGCCATCAGCCATTCATTTATCGAGCTCTTTGGCCTGCCCACCGCCGGGCCCCGGGGCCAGCTCCTGGCCGAACTCAACGGCGGCACTTGGTGGCAGCCCGCCCTGCGCCAACGCCTCGAAGCGCTGCTGCGAGACCCTCACCAAACCTTCGACGACTTTTTGCTCGAAGGTGATTTCCCGAACGTGGGCGGGCGGAAGCTGCGGGTGTACGGCCGCTGCATTACCGGCGACGGGGCTCCTACCAGCAAGCTACTGCTGGGGGTGCAGGATGTGACGCCGCGCTAGCGCCGGCAGCCGAGGCTCCGCAGGATGAAATAATCAAAATCTTTTCGAAACAAAATTCCGTAGAGGGTTCCGGCGCAGCAAGTGCCTCACTTGCTGCGCCTTCGTGCTTGGTCACGGAGGTAACGAGCGGCGGGTTTACGCCATGAATCAGGGGGTAACTCGTGCATTACGTGCCTGGTAGCTTGCGAACCGTTTACGTAGTAGTGCAGAAGTAATCGTATAGATATACAAGATTTTACTTCTGCTTTACTGCGCCCTGCTCCTGGGTTGACTGCCGCCGCACTGGCTCACCCGCTGGCAGGATCGGGGCCTGGACAACCTGGCGGAAGGCGCTTGGGCCGCCGCCGCAACTCGACGCGGTGGCCCAAAAAAGTAGGCACCTGGCTCGGGCAGGCCACCGAGCAGCGGCGCCAGTTGTTGCCCCGTGTGGGCCGGGAACCGGGCCCACGCGTGAGCCTGAGTAGCCTGCAGCGCCTGGCCTACGGCTAGAAACGACTGCAGCATAGCCTGAAGTTGCGCCGCGCCGCTCTTTGCCTTCTTTGAGCAGGAACTGGCGGCGCTTCCCCAAGCCGGGGGGCGGCGAGCTGGGTACCGTGGCAAAAAACGCCGGCTATCTTTACTCCACCCACCTCACGCCGGAACTATACCCCTAGAGCCTGTTATGGACTGGTGGTCTAAATTAGGGGTACGGCACAGCAAGTGGGTTATGCTAGTGATGCAACGGATGAAGAATTTTCCTCGTCTTCGTCGGCCTGTTATTGGCCAAAGAAAGGCATTTTTCAGCCTACCAGTCCATAACAGCTGCTAGGGCAGCTTGACAAGCTTCTGGCGTAACTCGAAGCCGTGCTGGCCGCGGACGATGAGCAGGTACAGGCCGGCGGACACGCCTGCGCTGCGCAGAGTGAGCTGCTGGCGGCCGGCCGCTTGCTTTTTGCTAGTGAGCAGGAGCGTAGCTCGGCCGCCGGCCAGCGGCTGCAGCAGTACGCTTACCTCGTCGGGTTGTGGCAGCTCGTACACAAGGGTGAACTCGTCCTGGAACGGGTTGGGGTGGACTTCAAGAGTGGTGGCCGCTGTCGTGGTTGCTACCAATGTTGCTGCTACCGTAGCAGCTGTTACTGTACGGACCGCAGAAGCAGTTGCCGTTTTGGGCTGGATCTTGCGTTTGACCTTACCTTGGCCCTTATAGCTGAAAGTAGTAGACTTTAAACAATTAAAAGGAAACGGCTCTGGATAATGGCCTGGAATTTCTTGAACTATTACCATATTGTTTCCTATGTTCTCTACCCAAACTTGATAGTTACCAGATTCTACCGTATTGGGACAGATAAAATTGGTCAATACATCAACAGGATCAGTCCAAATGCCTACAGCAGGAGCGATCAGAAACCCTTCCGCATAGGTAACCGATTCCTTTATGTTGATACCTGGATCTCCTCCGTTTAGGTACATCAGTTGCAAGTTTTTCGTCTGCCCATTGACAACAAAGTCTCGCTTCTCAACCAAATCCACTAAGCAGCCTGTTCTACCGTCCTTGTAAAAAGAAAGGTCATTTTTTGTGGTGGCAAAAAGGTAGTTGTGCTGCGCTTCGACGCCTCCCATTGCCAATGTTATCTGCATAAGTTCCGCCAAACTTCCACAATCCCCAGAGCTGTTGTTGAGTCCATCGAGTATATTCCATGTTGTCTGACTTGATTCACATGGGACACAGTACGGGTTAAAATTAATGTTCTTTCTTTGGAAATAGTCAAAGGCCTTGAAGACGGCTTCTTTCTTGGGCGATAGGGTCAGGACGGTAACGTGCGAGCCATCGGTTTCATCTGCGCCGGGCTCTTGGGCATCCTGCCGATTGCAGCAAATGTCGGCGGTGGCATTCGCAGCGAACTGCATCCGCTTCGCCGTGCGGCCGATGTATTTATCGTCACCGGTCAAGACAAGCTTATCCAGCAGAATGAAGAAGGTATGGGTGGTGGCGGCCAGGAACTGTTCGGCCCCCCTCTCGGGGGTGAAGCGCCAGGTCAAGTCCACCTGCTGCTCGCCCGTGACATCGGACACGTGCTGCTCCCAGGTCCAGTCCTCGATGGTATTCAGCCCGGGTTGCAGGCTGACCGCTTTGCGGGCCACGGCCACCCCGTCGCGGTACACCGTCACGGTCCCGGTCGTGGCCGCCGTCCGGCCCACGCGCAGCTGGACTTCCATCACGGCTGGGGTCTGCCGGGTCTGGGCCACCGGGTCGTTGACGGCCGGCGGCCCCTCCTGCTCCGCGGCCTGCCACTCGGGGTAGTCGATTTTCAGGTTGCCCGCGTCGGCGTACGTGTCGTCCTGCCAGGGGTCCTCTTTCCGCGCGGCCTGCTTTTGCATGGGGTGGTTGTCGGCGCCCTGAAAGTCTACGCTCACCAGGCGCACCGCCTCGTCCTCGTCGTTGCAGGGCTCGTCCTGGGGGGTGCAGGCGGCGGCGGCGGCCAGGTCGAGCAGCATGTGCTGGGGGTCGGCGTCCTGGTAGGTCACCGCCGCCGCCTGCTGGAGCACGCCCAAACCGTACCGGTTCGCCAGCTGGGGGTGGGTGTTGACGAGGAGCGTGACGCCCTGGGCCGCCAGCTGGGCCCGCAGTTGCGGGGCCGTGACGACCGGCCCGTGGCTGAAATCAAAGTTGTCGAACTCGTCGGAGTTGTTGAGCACGACGATCACGCGCTTGACGCCCGGCTCGGGCGTGGCCCCGTAGTAGGTGTCCAGGTACGTTTTGAGCAGCAAGGCCCCGTTCTGCGGGGGGACCGTGTTCTGGTCCCAGTTGCGGGCGAGCAGGGGCGCCACCCGCTGCTTGAGGTCCGCCAGGTTGGTCTGCTGCAAGTTTACGTGGTCGTTCGAGTTCTTGGCCACCACCCCGAACACGGTGGCGTTGAAGCGCGTGCCGTCGGGCAGCGGGTCTTGCCGGCCGCCGGCCACGACGAAGCGCACGCGCTTGCAGGAGCTTTGCCGGGCGCCTTGCAGCAGCTCGGCCAGCTGGTCGAGGTTGTTGTTGACCAGCCGGGGCAGGTCCTGCACAATGGAGTTGTACATGATGTAGGCCCCGTTGACGACGAAGGTCACGTCCAGGCGGCAGGGGTGCTGCTGCAGGCGCTCGAGGGCGGGCACGAGCCAGCGCTCGAAGCCGTTGATGGGCGGGTGGAGCAGATCGCCCGGCCGGACGCGCGGCAGGCCCCCGGTGTTCGGCCCGATCGGGGCCATGGGGAGCCCGGGGACGAAGGCGAGGCGGATCTGGGGGGTGGTGACGATCTGGCGGAAAACGACGTTGTCGATGGTCCAGCCCTCGTACTGGGTGGCACAGTCGCTCTCGAGCACGAACTTGACGCGCACGCGCCGCTGCCACAGGGCCGGGTCGCGCAGGCTCAGGTAGGTCGTGCGCAGGCCCGGGCCGGGGCGCTGGCCCGTGCGCTGGCTCAGCAGGCTCCACGGGCTCCAGCTCTGGTCGGGCCGCTCGTGCTGCAGGTAGACCGCGCCGACGTCGTGGCCGGTTTCCAGGGCGTAGCGCTCGTCGAAGTAGAGCATGAAGCCCATCAGGGCGTAGGCCCGGTCGGTCAGGGCGGTGTCGAGCAACACGGGGGCGCTGACGAGCTCGGCGCGTTCGTTGGGCTGGTAGGTGCTCGTGCCGGTGCGGGCCTGGCCGCCCATGATGGTCCAGCTGCCGGCGGGGGTGAAGGCCGGGCCCTGGCCCTGGAAGTCGGTGAGCGCGCCGCTGCCTTCGCGCTCGTAGGGCGCGAGCACGGCCTGCGGGGCGGGGCGCGCGGCCAGGCGCAGCTCCTTGGGCAGCGGCAGCTCGCGCAGGCTGCGAATGGGCTCGGGCGCCTCTTGCTGCGCCTGGCCCGGCACGGAAACGAGCAACAAGAGCAACAGCGGGGGGAACAGCGCAGTTAACCACCGGCGCCAGGCGCGCGGAGCAGAGGGCAAGCGTAGGCGTGGCGTTTTCACGGGCAACAGAAATAGAAATGGAGGGGAAAAGGAACTAGTGGGCGCGGCGCCCAGCGGGTGCGCGGGCCACGGGGCAAGCAGGGGGGAGAAAAGGAACAGGCTCTAGCGGGCCCGCGGCCGCCAGGCGGGCCGGGCTGGCGGCGGGCCAAGCCGGGGGGCGGCGGGTCGCCGGGGGGCGGTGGGTGGTCGACTGGTCAGGACGGCAGCGGGACGAGCCGTCCGGGCCGAGGCCGCGCGTGGAGCCGCGGCTGCAGGCGGGTTACCGAAAGCCAGTGGGGCGAGCGAGCCACCCAGCAATCCAGCCTGGGAGCCGAAGGTGCGGCGGCACTGGTAGAGGTGGCGCAGCGTGTCGTCTTTGGCCCCGTTCGCCAGGGGCGTGTTGCGCACGTACAACCCGTAGTACAACGTGTCCTGCCCGGTGGCGGGGCTAGCTTCCTGGTAGAAGTAGAAGCCCTTGCTATCGGTCACCTGCAGAGTGGCCGGCAGCGGCACCCGCCCGCCTCGGAAGGTGGTCACCGTGTCGCGCAACTGCGGCCGGGCCAGGCTGTCGAGCCCGCCGACGGAGAGGATGGGTTGCCAGAGCAGGCGGAAGGCCTTGCCCGCCGCCTGTGCCGTGCCGTCCGCTTTTTGCAGCACCAGGGTGGGGTCGCAGGTCTCGTCCTGGGGGGTGCAGGCGCCGGCGGCGGCCAGGTCGAGCAGCATATACTTCGGGTCGCGGTCCTGGTAGTTGAGAGTGGCCGTAGCCCGCAGCGGCCCGGGCACGCCCAGCGAATAGGGCCGGTTGAGCTGGGGCGGGTTGTTGACGACGAGCGTGACGCCCGACGCCTGCAGCTGGGCCTGCAGCGCCTGCGGGGTCACGCGCGGGCGGCTGGTGGGCACGTTGAAGAGCGCGTCGTCGAAGTCATCGGAGTTGTTGAGCACCACCACCACGCGTTTGACGCCAGGCTCGGGCTCGGCGCCGTACCTGCGCTGCAGGTAATCTTGCAGGATGACGGCTCCGTTCTGGGGCTGGACCGTGTTCTGCCAGGCGGTGTAAGCCAGCTTGGACAGCACCGCGTCTTTGAGCTGGAGCAGGTCCGTCTGCCCCAGGTTCAGGTGCGCGTTCGAGGCCGGCGGCGCCCCCACCACGTCGTAGCTGTAGGGTGTGCCGGCCGGCCGCACGCTTTGCTGGCCGCCGGCCACGACGAAGCGCACGCGCTTGCAGGACGTTTGCCGGGCCCCTTGCAGCAGCTGGGCCAATTGGTCGAGGTTGTTGTTGACCAGCTGGGGCAGGTCCTGGTAAAACGCGTTGGGCGAGAGGTAGGCGCCGTTGACGACGAAGGTCACGTCCAGCCGGCAGGCGTTCTGCTGTAGCCGCTCGAGGGCGGGCACGACCCAGCGCTCGAAGCCGTTGATGGGCGGGGTGAGCCGCTCGCCGGGCCGGATGCGCGGCCGGACCCCGGTCCCGGGCACCCCGGGTTCCGTCGTAGCGAAGGCGGTGCGGATCTGCGGGGTGGTCACGATCTGGCGCACCGTAACGTTGTCGATAGTCCAGCCCCCAAACTGGATGCTGAAGTCGCAGGAGAGGCTAAATTTGAGCCGCACCTGTTTGTGCCACAAGGCCGGGTCGCGCAGGCTCAAGTACGTCGTGCGTTGGCCCGTGCCGGGGCTCTGGCCCGTACGCTGGCTTAGCAGGATCCACGGGCTCCAACTCCCGTTGGGGCTCTGGTACTGCAACTGCACCAGGCCCTTGTCGTACCGGCTCTCGAAGCGGTATTGCTCGTCGAAGTAGATTGCGAAGCCCATCAGGGCGTCGCCGCGGTTGACGAGTGTGGTGTCGAGGCGGAAGGCGGGGCTGATGAGCTCAGAATAATCACTGCTCGTGTAAGTACCGGTAGTGGCTTGCCCGTTGCTGATCCTCCAGCTGCCACTGGGTGTGAAGGCCAAGCCGCCGCCCTGGAAATCGGTGAGGCTGCCGCCGGTAAACTGTTCGTAGGGGGCCAGCACGGCCTGCGGGGCGGGGCGCGAGGCCAGGCGCAGCTCTTTGGGCAGGGGCAGCTCTCTTAAGCTGTTGATATTGAGAGGAAAGGTTAAGCCCGTCAGCAGCCCGGCCTGCTGGGATCCGTAGTCCTTATTGTCCTGGTAGAGGTCGCGCAGCAGGTCGTCTTTGGCGCCGTTCGCGGCGACTGTGTTGCGCACATGGAACCCGTAGTAGGCGGTGTCCTGGCCGGCGGGGGTGGCTTCCTGCAGGAAGTAAAAGCCCCGGGCATCGGTTACTTGCAGGGCGGGGGGGAGGATCATGCCCCCGCCCGACGCGAGGGTTACCGTGCCGCGCCGCTGCGTCTGGCCCAAGCTGTCTAGCTCGCCGGCCGCCAGGATGGGCTGCCAGAGCAGGTTAAACTGCTTCCCTGGTGGCTGGTTTCGCCCATTCTTATCCAGCAGCACCGTGCCGCCCAAGCTCACAGTGCGCACGTTATCAATCAGCACCGCGCCTTCGGTGTAAGGATTACTAGTGGTCCCGGTAACCTGAAATTGCAAGTAGCCGACATTGGTAGTGGGCGTAATGGTCACCGTCTCGGTTTGCCAGCCGGTGCGAGAGGGGGGGATGGATTTACTCCACAATACGGTAGGGTTCGTGATTCGGTAGCAATCGGACGAACTCGAATTGATGCGTAGCGTGACGGGACCTTGGATGTTTGGGCTCTCATCATAATCATAATCATTCCTAAACTTGCTTCCATAGGCAACATCCATTAAGAAGGTGTAAGTACGCCCCGCTAGGAGCGACACCTTTAAGCGATGGTAGCAGGAGGCACTGTATTCACCACCAGCGTACATTCCCACGTAGGCCGCACCATGTGAGGGCGCAATTCTGGTGCCCTTCCTATTATTATATACCCGCGTATCGTTAGGAAATATGTAAGGGTATGGTTCGTAGGAGTATGTACAGGAGTTCCACCCGAACGCGTACGAGCCGATGGCCGGGGGCGCAACGCCTTCAAAGGAAGGGTTTGAAAATAGAGGGTCTTGAGCCATGCTGGGCCAGGAGGCCAGCAGGAGCAGCAGGAAGGCCAGCACTGGGCGCCAGCCGTAGGAGAAGGGTACGCGTTTTGTTTTCATGAGTAACGGAAGAAGAAATAATAGACAGGTCGAATTCCGGCGCTGAGCGCTACTCCAATGCCAGAAGATTGCGCGTTAGGCCGCCAGTAATGCGGTAAATCATTAGAAAAGGACTAGTGCGCACGTTGCCGCGGAGCCAGCAGGGCCGGCTGCGGCGTGGCAAGGGGGGCTAGGCGCCGCCTAGGCATGGTTGGTCGGCGGCCCGCCTGAACAGGGGAGGGGCGCGGCGCCAACGCAGAAGTCTCTCTTTGCACAGGAACCGCTGTTTGGGCCGCGCCGGCGGGCGGGGTGCCGAGGGCGAGCGGCTGGAGCGAGTCGGCTCGCGGGCCGGCCTGCGAGCCGAAGGTGCGGCGGCACTGGTAGAGGTGGCGCAGCGTGTCGTCCGTGGCCCCGTTCGCGAGGGGCGTGTTGCGTACGTACAGCCCGTAGAACAACGTATCTTGGCCGGCCGCGGGGCTGGCCTCCTGGAAGAAGTAGAAGCCTTTGGCGTCGGTCACCTGCATAGACGGGGGCAGCAGCACGCGCCCGCCCTGGAAGGTAGTGACCGTGCCCCGCAGCTGCGGCCGGGCCAGGCTGTCGAGCCCGCCGACGGTGAGCACGGGCTGCCAGAGCAGGCGAAACGGCTTGCCCGCGGCCTGGGCTGTGCCATCGGCCTTTTGCAGCAGCAGGCCCGAGTCCACCAGCGCCGCCCACCCGTACTGGCCCGCCGGCGTGCCCGGGCTTTGATTAACTTGCCCGGCCAGCAACACCCCGCCCCCCAAGATGGTGATGACGGCCTTGGGGGCGTAATTAGTTAGGCCAGCGGCGGGGGGTACGGTGCGCGGGGCGGGCCAGAGGGCCCGACCGCCAGCGTCCACCTTCACCAGCAACCCGTAGTTGTTACGCGTGCTGCCGGCGACAGTTTGAGTAGCCTTGCCGACCAGCAGGAACCCGCCGTCGGGGATGGCCACGGCCGCGTTAAAGTTGTTGGCAGCGGTAGTGGCAGAGCCGTAGGCCCAGGTGTATAGAGAGGTTAGGCCGGCGGTTTGCTGAGAGAGTACGCTGCCGTTGGCATTCATCTTGACTACCAGCCCGTAAGTGCCCGAAGTAGTGGTGCCAGGGACGATCTGGGTAGTTTGTCCAACCAGCAAGAACCCGCCGTCGGGGGTGGCCACGGCCGCGTTGAGGGCATTGTCAGTGGTATTATAATTATTGTAGGTATAGGCCAGGCCGCAGGTCTTTTGCCAGAGCGTATTGCCCGCTGCATCCACTTTAACCACCAGTCCATATTTATCAGGACTTCCAATAGTAGGACTATCTTGGGTAGTGTATCCAGCCAGCAAGAACCCGCCATCAGGAGTAGTTATGGCCGCATTGAGGATAGTTCGAGCGTTAGCAGGACTGTTGTTGTAGGTATAGGTCTGGCCGTAGGTCTGCTGCCAGAGCATGTTGCCCGTCGCATCCACTTTGATTAGCAGCCCGTAGCCACCTAGAGCAGAATGCCCACTACCAGAGACGAGTTGGGTAGTGCCTCCAGCTAGCAAGAACCCGCCGTCGGGGGTTGCTACGACCGCGTTGAGGGAATTGGAAGCCATAAGACAGTAAGCACAAGTGCCATTCGAGAAGGTTTGGCCGTAGGTCTTCTGCCAGAGCACCTGGCCATCGGCATCCACTTTGACTAGTAGTCCAAAGACGCCTACATCAACACCCGATTTGGTTTGGTAAGTGCTTCCGGCCAGTAAGAACCCGCCATCGGGGGTTGCTACCGCCGCAGTGAGGTTACTCTGAGCGCGAGTGTAAGTGCCGGAGGTGTAGGTCAAGGTATAGCTCTGGCCGTAGGTCTTCTGCCAGAGCACCTGGCCGCTAACATCCACTTTAACCAATAGCCCGTAGTAACCCGTGGTGGTGGTGCCAGGGATGATTTGGGTAGTTTGTCCGGCCAGCAAGAACCCCCCGTCGGGGGTGGCGACGGCCGCGTTAACGTCATTGGAAGTCTGAGTAGAACTACCGGAGGTATAAGGCAGGCCGTAGGTTTTTTGCCAGCGCACGGATTGGGCTTTTAGCGGGGGGGCGAGCCAGGTGAGCAGGGGCACGAGCCAGGCTAGCAGGGCCAATCGCCACGCCTGGGCGGTGTTTCGAGAAGTGAGCAAGCTGCCGATGGGCTGCGCTTGCTGGGCCCAGCCCGGCAAATAGGCGAGCAGCAGCAGCAGCAGCAGCAGCGGGGCCAGGAGTCGGCGCCCGCCGCGCGGGAAGGGTACGCGGGTGGTTCTCATGCGGAATGAAAAAAAGAGAGGGGAAAAAGGCACTGAAGCCAGGGGACACCGGGCCGCACCCCCGCGCGGCGCCGGCGCCGGCGCCAGCCGAGCGCGCGGCTTGGTGGGTCGCTGACGCGGAAAGGGGGGCTACTTTGCCCGCGGCCGCGGAGCAGGC
>NZ_JACXAD010000033.1 GCF_014699115.1 Hymenobacter montanus | reverse complement strand
CCCAGCACGGCCAGCCCAGCACGGCCAGCCCAGCACGGCCAGCCCAGCACGGCCAGCCCAGCACGGCCAGCCCAGCACGGCCAGCCCAGCACGGCCAGCGCCCGCCGCCGCATGCGCGGGTGCGGCCCGTGCTGGCTGCAGGCTTCCAACCAACGGACTTCTTCTGGCGGGAGGGCGGTGGCAGGGCGTAACATAGCCCAAGATACCCCCAAGCACTATACGGTTACTGCTGAGTGACTACTTAAATGGCTCAGTGGTGCTATCCCGGAAAAAGTCATCCCCTTGGAACAGCGGAATAGTTGTGGTGGTTGGAGCTTCCCCCTCGCCCTCGAGAGGGGGAAGCTCCAACCAGGCTAAGTTGTTAATTACTCATGAAAAGCAGCCGTACCTGAGAGCCCGAATGCAGCGGCATCTCAGGCAGAGCGAAGCGGAAGGCCATTGTTGCCAAGCATTCCGAGTGAGAAAAAGCACCTGGGTCGCTTAGAGGTCATGCTTCAGTTCTGCGGAAGTGAAATGAGCAGGGCGAGCCTTTTGATGACCACCTAATGCCTAACAAGCGAAAGGGCCGTTTCATTAAAGCTGGTGTTTATGAAGGCTATCCTAACAAGTCAACTGGCTACAAGCTAGCAAAAAGACTGCTCGTCCACTAGTGACGTACCCGTTTATTCATCCACCAGCAATTCCAATTCTGGCTTTTGGCGTAGGGATGGGAAAATATGGGTAAGGCGATTGTTTCGTACATCCAATTTGGTGAGGCTGGGTAATTCTGCTAAACTTTCGGGTAATACCTTTAGCTCGTTAGCTGAGCAGAAGAGGGTGTGCAAGTTGCGTAGCTTTCCTAGGCTTTCGGGTAATGCTTGCAGTAGGTTGTTAGTGCAATTGAGCTTTTGCAGGCTACCTAGTTGCCCTATGCTTTCAGGTAGCGCTCGTAGCTGGCTAGAAGCGCAGTAGAGTATTTGCAAGTTCTGTAACGCTTCCAGGCTCTCCGGCAGGGCTTGTACTGGGTTATTAGAGCAATCGAGTGTTTTCAAGTGGAGTAGCCGTTCCAAGCTTTCGGGGAAGGCTTGTAGCTGGTTATTCTCGCAATCGAGTGTTTCCAATCGATGTAGGTACCCGAGGCTTTCGGGTAGGGCTTGTAACTGGTTAGAAGAACAAAAGAGCCTTCGCAACTTTTGCAACTCTCCTAAGCTTTCGGGTAAGGCTTGGAGTTGGTTATTCGCGCATTTGAGCACTTGCAAGTTTTGTAACTGCCCCAGGTTTTCAGGCAGGGCTTGTAGTGAGTTATTATTGCAGTGCAACTCTTTCAAGTTTTGTAGCTGCCCGATGCTTTTTGGTAAGGCTTGGAGCTGGTTATAAGAGCAAAAGAGGTTTTGCAAGTCTTGTAGCCTTCCCAGGCTTTTGGGTAGGGCTTGGAGCAGGTTAAAAGGACAAAAGATCTTCTGCAAATTGCGTAATTTTCCTAGGCTTTCGGGCAGGGCTTGGAGCTGGTTACTATAACAAACGAGTTCTTTTAGGTTTTTTAGCTGACCTACGCTTTCGGGCAGCGCTTGTAAAAGGTTCTCATTGCAATAGAGTTCTTGCAAGCTTCGTAGCTGTCCCAGGCTTTCGGGCAGCGCTTGTAAATGGTTATTACCGCAATCGAGCCTTTGCAAGCTATGTAGCTGTCCTAGGCTTTCGGGCAGCGCTTGCAACTGGTTAGTAGAGATAGAGAGAGCCCACAGCTTTTGTAATGCTCCCAGGCTTTTGGGCAATGCTTGCAGGTGGTTATGATCGCAAGAGAGTTGTTGCAAGTTTTGTAGCCCTCCCAAGCTTTCGGGTAAGATTTGTATCTGGTTAGAAGCGCAGCCGAACGCTTGCAAGTTTTGTAACGCTCCTAAGCTTTCAGGCAGGGCTTGTAGCTGGTTGACATGACAAAAGAGTCGTTTCAAGCTTTTTAGCTGTCCTAGGCTTTCGGGCAAGGCTTTCAGCTGGTTATTATTGCAGTAGAGCTGTTGCAAGCTTTGTAGCCCTCCCAGGCTTTCGGGCAGGGCTTGTAGGGAATTAAAACGACAAGAGAACTCTTGCAAGTTGGGTAGCTGCCCTAGACTTTCGGGCAAGGCTTGCAGTTGATTAGAATCGCACCGGAGGTCTTCCAAGTTTTGTAGTTGCCCGATGCTTTCTGGTAAAGTTTGGAGTCGGTTATAAGAACAATCAAGGTTTTGCAAGTTTTGTAGTTGCCCGATGCTTTCTGGTAGAGTGTGGAGTTGGTTATTACCGCATTCTAGCCTTTGCAAGCTATGTAGCCGCCCGATGCTTGGGGGCATTATTTGGAGTTGGTTAGAAGCGCAATTGAGCTGTTGTAGGTTTTGCAACGCTCCCAGAGTTTCGGGCAGTGCTCGCAATAGGTTACCATAACAGTAGAGCACTCGCAATTGGAGTAGCTGCCCAATGCTTTCGGGCAGGGCTTGCAGTTGATTGTTAGCACAAGAGAGCGTTCTCAGGTTTTGTAAATGTCCCAAGCTTTCGGGCAAGGATAATAGTTGATTGTTGTCGCAATAGAGGCTTTGCAGATTTTGGAGCTTTCCTATGCTCTCGGGCAGAGCTTGGAGTTGGTTCTTATAGCAAGTGAGCGTTTCCAGGCGGTGGAGCTCTCCCAGGCTTTCGGGCAGGGTAATAAGAGTTCTTCCTCGTATTTCCAGACGGGTCAGTTGAAATAACCTGGCGATGGCAGCGGCATTGAGCTGCTGAAGTTGGCTCTTAAAAGCGAGTTGGTAAAGCAGTAGCAGTTCGTCCAGGAACTGTTGGAAACGGACCGGATTGCCTAAGCCCTCCGCCAAGAGCAAGGCCAGATTGATGTTGGCCTCTTCCCCGGAGCGGACCAATCGGAGCAGCACCTCTACTTGCTCCGCAGGAGCGTCTGAGCCGGAAAGGGAAGTTTGATCTGAAGCCATAGAGATAAGATAAGGACAGATACGAGCCATAAAACTGCCACAAGAATATACAAGGCTACTTGCCCACAAGGGCTCACTACCTTAGCTGATCGACCAGTAGTTCTAATCCTGGTTTTTGGTATAGGGCTGGGGGAACACGAATGAGCGGATTGCGACGGGCATCCAATTCCTTGAGCTTGGGTAAGGCCGCTAAGCTTTCCGGCAACGCTTGCAGTTGGTTTTCACCGCAATAGAACCTTTTTAGGTTTTGTAACTGTCCCAGGCTTTCGGGTAATACTTGTAGCTGATTACCATTGCAATATAACTGTTGCAAGTTCTTTAACTTCCCTATGCTTTGGGGCAGGGCTTGTAGTTGGTTATTGTAGCAATAGAGCTCTTGCAAGTTTTGTAACTGTCCTATACTTTCGGGCAAGGTTTTTAGCTGGTTATCATAGCAGCTGAGATATTCAAAGTTTTGCAACTGTCCTATGCTTTCAGGCAAGACTTGTAGTTGATTGTCACTGCAATAGAGCTTTTGCAAATTTTGGAGCTGTCCTATACTTTCGGGCAATGCTTGTAATTGGTTATCATAGCAATGGAGCGATTGCAAATTGTGTAGTTGTCCCAGGCTTTCGGGCAGTGTTTTCAGTTGGTTATTCTCGCAATAGAGCCCTTTCAAGCTGAGTAACGTTCCCAAGCTTTCGGGGAGGGCCCGTAGCTGGTCAGAAGAGCAATCGAGGTATTGCAAGTGGTATAATTGCCCTATGCTTTGGGGCAGTGCCTGTAGTTGGTTAAAAGAGCAATCGAGCTTTTGCAAGTTTTGTAACTGTCCCAGGCTCTCGGGTAAAGCTCGTAGGTCATTAGAAGTACACTTGAACTCTTGCAAGTTATGTAGTTGTCCCAGGCTTTCGGGCAGTGTTTTCAGTTGGTTATCATAGCAATCGAGCTTTTGCAGGTTTTGTAACTGTCCCAGGCTTTCAGGCAGTGTTTTCAGTCGGTTATGATGGCAATAGAGCTCTTGCAATTTACGTAGCTGTCCTATGCTTTCAGGCAAGGCGCGGAGTTGATTATCACGGCAATAGAGTACTCGTAAGTTATGTAGTTGTCCCAGGCTTCCGGGCAGTGTTTTCAGTTGGGTTTCATGGCAATAGAGTTTTTGCAAATTTTGTAACTGTCCTATACTTTTGGGCAGAGACTTTAGTTGGTTATGATGGCAATAGAGCTCTTGCAAGTTATGTAACTGTCCTACACTTTTGGGTAGTGTCTGTAGTTGATTCCCGCCGCAGTAGAGTTTTTGCAATTGGGATAGCTGACCTATGCTTTGGGGCAGTGCCTGTAGTTGGTTCCCACCGCAGGCGAGCTTTTGCAGGTTTTTTAGCTCTCCTAAGCTTTCGGGCAGTGTTTGTAGTTGGTTCCCACCGCAATCGAGTGCTTGCAAGTTTTGGAGTTCTCCAATGTTTTCCGGCAGTGTGGTAAGGTCTCTTTCCGATATGTCTAACTCGGTAAGTTGGAATAACTTCGCCAGGGAAGGGGCAGCGAGCTTCTTGCGCTTGCGCTTAAAAGCCAGTTGATAGAGCGGCAGCAGTTCATCCAGGTACTGCCCAAAAGCGGGCGGACTGCCTAGGCTCTTAGCTAAAAGTAAGGCTAGCTTGACGTTGGCGGCCTCTCCCGAGCGTACCAATCGGATCAGCCCCTTTACTTGCTTAGCAAGAGCGTTTGAACCGGAAAAGGGAGTTTGATCTGAAGAACAGTCTTGGTCGGGAGTCATCGCTAAAATGGTGTAGCCTCCTACCCGCGAAGGGGAATGGTAGGATGATGGATTAGTCGTTCAGTCGATGCAGTGCTGGTTTATATGATGGTAGAGATAGTGCTCAACAGGCAAAGTTAAATTCACTTAAAGATTTATAAAGTACAGGAAGGTTTCCAGAAGCTCGTTAATAAGTGAAATAATCTAAAATTTGCCTACTGTGCTTATCGTAAACGGACTCGTCATGCCTAGTATGAGGAATTGCTTTCCTGATCGAATAAAATACGGAAAAATAAGAATTAAATCAATTATAGCAGATCTCTGTCATCGAAGGACTAATAAAATAATTGCGTTCTTACTATAGCATCTGTGTGCAAAAAAGCTTCTGCCATATCAATTTATCTGATAATAGTTGCTATATTGTTCATTGTTTTATAAAACCGCTAAAATTACATAAAAATTGTTTGCTTCCTGGCAGCCTATTGATCATTTAAACCGATTAGAAGAAAAGCTGAGGTGCTTTTCTGCGCTCAACACGACGTGCTACTTTACTGGGAGCTAAAGCGTTTCATTATTTTGACAGAAAGTTTGCCTATAATTCGGGAACGCTGAGTTGAGGTTCTGCCTTGTTTGTTCAACACGCCCACTATATTGCTTATAAGGACACTACTGTAAAATACCATGTACGTCAGCCAAGAAACAACCCAGCAGATTGAAGCTCGCTTACTCAGCGTACTACGACAAGCCCACCTCAAGTTATATTCGGGTACCTACTGTTTTGAAGAATATCCTCGAGCTGAGTATGTATTCAACCCAAATGCTTTGGCAATTGTAGGCGATGATGAGGTGTGGAGCCAACTAGTGCCATGTGAAGACGCCAGCAATGAGTTGTTTACCGTTTTTAGCTTCCACTTTACTCCTGGACTTGACAATAGTGGTTTTGTTGGCTGGCTAGCCTCTAAGATTAAAAGCCAGACCGGATCTGGTGTCTTTGTAGTATGTGGGCAGAACTCCGCTAAAGGCGGTATTTTCGATTATTGGGGCTGTCCCATAGCAGTCGCGGAGGAGGTCATTAAGGTCGTTACCTCAGCTTAAGAGGTGTTGTTGAAGTAGAGCTAGCCTATGGTGAACAGTGAATCCCTAGTATTCGGATGACCGGATCCGGTATTCGGTTATTCGTGCCGGAATGCCCATTAATTTCGAGCGCCCGGCATTCTTCGCCTGGTTGGTTGAGGCTGGCCTGCTTGCTCGGGCCGAGGGCCAAACTCGCCCGTCCTAACCGGGAGTAGCCAGGAGTAGCAATTCATTGGGACCGGCACTACTTTCGTATAAAAAAATCCGCCCTTGCTTTTATCTTTCCCGAAGTCTTTCGTGCTCCTTTGGTTGCTGTCCTGGCCGTTGCTGGCCCCGGCGCAATCGCATCTTCCGCGCCGAGCCGCTGCCCCGCCGAAGCAGTTGGTTCCCAGGGGGCCGGTCCGGCTTCCCCGGCGACCCAGGGCGCCCGCCCAAGCAGTCCGCCGTCAGCCAGTGGTTGCCCCACGCCCCACGAACGCCCCGGCCTTCACCCGTTACCTGCACTCGCCCTGGGTCGACAGCCTGATGCGCACCCTTACGCCCGACCAGCGGGTGGCGCAGCTGTTCATGGTGGCGGCCTACTCCAACCGCACTCGGGTGGACGAAGACTCGATCTCGCTGCTCATTCAGCGGTATGGCATTGGGGGACTGATATTTTTTCAGGGGGGACCGGGCCGGCAGGCCCGCCTGCTGAACCGCTACCAAAGCCAGTCCAGGGTGCCGCTGCTGGTGGCGATGGACGGCGAGTGGGGGGTGGGCATGCGCCTCGACAGCGTCGTGAAGTTCCCTTATCAAATGAGCCTGGGCGGCGGAATCGACACCACGCTGCTGTACGATATGGGCCGGGAGGTGGCCGCGCAGTTCAAGCGCCTGGGCATGCACGTCAACTTCGCGCCCGTGGTCGACGTGAACAATAACGCGGCTAACCCGGTCATCGGCTTTCGGTCCTGGGGCGAAAACCCGGCCGCCGTTTCGCGCGATAGCCGCCAGTACATGCGCGGCATGCAGGACGCGGGCATCCTGGCCGTGGCCAAGCACTTCCCCGGCCACGGCGACGTGGACGCCGACTCCCACCTGGCCCTGCCCACGGTGCGCGTCGACCGCCGCCGGCTCGATTCGCTGGAGCTGCCGCCCTTCCGCAGCCTGATTGCCGGCGGCCTGGGGGGCATGATGGTGGCCCACCTTAATGTACCCGCGCTGGATACCTTACCGGGCCCCAGCACCTTGTCGCGGCCCATCATCCAGAACTTGCTGCGCGACCAGCTCGGCTTCAAGGGCTTGATCTTCACCGACGCCATGAACATGAAGGGCGTCATCAGCATGTTTCCGCCCGGCGAGGCTGACGTGCGCGCCCTCATCGCGGGCAACGACATTCTGGAGTTCAGCAAAAACATCCCGCTGGCCCTGCGCATGGTGCGCACGGCCGTCGACAGCGGCCGGATTTCGCAGCAGGAAATCGACGGGCACTGCCGTCGGGTGCTGGCCCTCAAGCAGTGGGCCGGCCTGAACCACTACCGGCCCATCGACCCCCAAAACCTGCACCAGGATCTGAACTCCCCCCACGCCCGGTACCTCAGCCATCGCCTCACCGAGCTCAGCATCACCCTGTTGCGCAACGAGCGCAACCTGCTGCCCCTGCAGCGGCTCGATACGCTACGCATTGCCACGCTGGTGCTGGGGGGCTCCCCGCGCGACACCACCGACTTCCAGCGAGCCGTGGCCGACTACGCCCCCACGGCCTGCTTCCACGCCTCGGCCACGCCCACGCTCGACGAACTCACCCGGCTGCGCGAAGCGCTAAAGCCCTACAACCTGGTGCTGGTGGCCCTGCAAAGTCTCGGCCGCCTGCCCGCCACCAGCTTCGGAGTAACGCCCGAAACCAACCTGCTGCTGCGCGAACTCATTAGCCAGCAGCAGCAGCTGGTACTCACCGTGTTCGGCTCGGCCTACGCCGTGGCTAAGGTACGCGAGCTCGACCGGGCCAGGGCCGTGGTGCTGGCCTACCAGGAAAGCAGAGATGCCCAAAATCTGGCTGTGCAGGCCTTATTCGGGGGTATTGCGGCCACCGGTAAGCTGCCGGTTACGGTGTCGGACCGCTACCCGCGCGGCTTCGGCCTGGGCACGGCCGGCAACCTGCGCCTGCGTTACGGCCACCCCGAGGATGTGGGCCTGGATGGCCGCCTCGAAGCCCGCGTCGATAGCCTCGTGGGCCGGGCCCTGGCGGCGCAGGCGTTTCCGGGCGCGCAGGTGCTCATTGCCCGGCGGGGCACGGTGGTACTCCGCAAAAGCTACGGCAACCACACGTACGCGGGCTTTGCTTTGAATGATAAGGGAAACGGGAAGAGTGAAAGGCGAATGAAGCACCCGTCCGCTCCAGCCCTGCTGTCCTCTTCGGCCTCGTTAAGTGCCCCGCGCCTCGTGCGCGACAACGACTTGTATGACCTGGCTTCGCTAACCAAGCTGCTGGCCGCCACGCCCGCCCTGCTCCGGTTGCAGGCGAACCGCAAATTCAGCCCCGACAGCACGATGGGGGACTACTTCCCGTTTTTGCGCGGCACCAACAAGGCGGGCCTGCGCCTGCGCGACGTGCTGGCCCACCAAGCCCGCCTGCAGGCCTGGATTCCGTTCTGGAAGGAGCTGACCGCTAAGAACGGCAAGCTGCGCCACCGATATTTCCGGGCCGACTCCTCGGCCCGGTTCCCGCTGCCGGTAGCGCGGGGCTTGTGGGCCCGTCAAACCCTGCCGGCCCGCATCTACCAGGAAATAGGCGCGTCGCCGCTGAATGAGAAGCCCGGTTACGTGTACTCCGACCTGTCGTTCATCCTCTATCCCGAGCTGGTTCGCGCCCGCACCGGGCTAACCTTCGACGCCTTTTTGCAGCAGGAAGTGTACCGGCCCCTGGGTGCCAGCACGCTGGGCTTCCGGCCGGCCAACCGCTTTCCGCTCCGCCGCATTGTGCCGACGGAAGTGGATTCGGCATTCCGCCAGCAACTGGTGCACGGCACCGTGCACGACGAAGGCGCGGCGTTGCTCGGGGGCCTCTCGGGGCACGCCGGCCTGTTTGGGTCGGCCAACGACGTGGCTAAGCTCGTTCAAACTTATGCCTGGGGCGGCCGTTACGGCGGCCAGCAGATTTTCGACAAAGAGATTTTAGCCGACTGGACCCGCTGCCAGTTCTGCCCCGACAACCGCCGGGCCCTGGCTTTCGACCGGCCCGCCGCCGACCCCACCGTCAACTCGGCCAAAGGGGCTTCGCCGGGCAGCTATGGCCACACGGGCTTCACCGGCACCTACTTCTGGGTCGAGCCCAAGGAAGAACTGGTGGTTATCCTGCTCACCAACCGCGTGCACCCCACGCGGCAGAACAACAAGCTCACGGAGCTGGGGGTGCGCTCGGCGCTGTTGCAGGTAGCCATCGAGGCGGTGCGGAAGTAGCCCGGGCGGGGACGCCGGCTTCGTGGGAAATGCAGGGGGGCTCGCTATCTTACGGGCCTGCTCCCATTATCACGTTGCTCTACTACTGTTATGCTAGGACTAATGATGGCCGACCAGCTGCGCGTGGCCGGCATTCTCGAACACGCGGCCACGTGGCACGCCGATACCGAGGTGGTTTCGCGGCTGCCCGAAGGCGGCCTCCACCGCTACACCTACGCCGGGGCGAACCAACGTAGCAAGCAGCTGGCCAAGGCGCTGCTGCGAGCCGGCATTAACCCTGGCGACCGCGTGGGCACCCTGGCCTGGAACACCCACCGGCACTTCGAGCTCTACTACGGCGTGGCGGGCCTCGGGGCGGTGTGCCACACCATCAACCCGCGCCTGTTTCCGGAGCAGCTTGTCTACATCATTAACCACGCCGAAGACCGGCTGCTGTTCTTCGATCTGACCTTCCTGCCTTTGGTAGAGCGGCTCGCTCCCGTGTGCCCCACCGTCGAAAAATGGGTGCTGATGACCGGCCCCGAACACCTGCCCGCCCGGTCGGCCCTGCCCGGCCTGTGCAGCTACGAAGACTTGCTGGCCGCCGAGGACGCTGACTACGAGTGGCCCAGCTTCGACGAAAACACGGCCTGCTCGCTCTGCTACACTTCCGGCACCACCGACCAGCCCAAGGGAGTGCTCTACTCGCACCGCTCCACGCTGCTGCACGCGCTGGGTATTTCCCTGCCCGATTCGCTGGGCTGCTCGGCCCTCGACGTAATAATGCCCGTGGTGCCCATGTTCCACGTCAATGCCTGGGGCTTGCCGTACGCGGCTCCGCTCAATGGGGCCAAGCTGGTACTGCCCGGCGCCGGCATGGACAGCGCCAGCCTCTACGAGCTGTTCGAGACCGAAGGGGTTACGTTCTCGGCCGGGGTGCCCACCATCTGGCTGGCACTGCTGCAGTTTATGCGCGAAGGCAGCCGGCAGTTTCGCACCTTGCGGCGCACGGTGGTGGGGGGCTCGTCGTGCCCGCCGGCCCTGATGAAGGCCTTTGTGGAGGAGCTGAACGTGACCATCACTCATGCCTGGGGCATGACCGAAACCAGCCCCCTGGGCACCGCGGGCCGCCTCAAGGGCAGCCAGCTGGCGCTGAGCCCCGAAAAAAAGGCCGCGGTACTGGCCAAGCAGGGCCGGGTGGTGTTTGGCGTTGACATGAAAATTGTGGGCGACGACGGCCAGGAGCTGCCGCACGACGGCACGGCATTCGGCGACTTACTGGTGCGCGGCCCCTGGGTGGTGCGCGACTACTTCCGCAGCGGCTCGCCCGGCGAGCTCACCGCCGACGGCTGGTTCCGCACCGGCGACGTGGCCACCATCGACCCCGACGGCTTTATGCAAATCACTGACCGTTCGAAGGACGTCATCAAATCGGGGGGTGAGTGGATTTCCAGCATCGACTTAGAAAACCTGGCGGTGGCCCACCCGGCCGTGGCCGAGGCCGCCGTTATCGGCGTGCCCAGCGCCAAATGGAGCGAGCGGCCCTTGCTCGTCGTGGTGCGGCGCCCCGGCATGGACGTATCAGCCCAGGAGCTGCTCGATTTCTTCCGAGGCAAAGTGGCCAGGTTCTGCGAGCCCGACGCGGTGGAATTTGTGGAGCAACTGCCCCATACGGCCACGGGGAAGCTGCTTAAGACCCAGCTGCGTAAAGACTTCGCGGGGTACGAGCTACCGTAGTGCTTTCATAACTGTCCCGAAAGCGCTGTACACCCGTTTAATCGGTCCTTAAGGGTGCGATGAAGCTTACTTTTGCATTGCTTTCGCTTGGCTTACGTGTGCTGCGGGCGAGGTTGATATGAGCCGCAACCATTTTGCTGGTCTGTACCTTCGACTGATAGCCATGAAAAATACTACTGGTGCAGAATTAGCTGCCAACAGCTAAAAGCATCAGTGGCTGGGGGTTCAGCATTCGTGGAGAGGGCGGCCAGCACGAGGACTTACACCCAGCGCTACGGGTACAATTTGCTGGGCAACATCACGCACGTGCGCCACAGCGGGGCCAGTGCTTACACGCGCCAGTTCATTTACGGCTTCAACCGGCACTGGGAAGACCTGATGCGGCTATTCAACGTAGTCAGGTAACGTTTACAAACGCTCTCCACTCACCAGGGTATCAACCTCGCCGCTACCTTCGCCCCACTGGGCCTCACTTGCCGCGGGCAAAGCTGAAAAATGCGCAAGAGGAATAAACCATGGCACATCCACTGGAAGACACCCTTATTGCCAAGCAGATCACCCCCACGGCCATGCGCCTGCTGGTGCTCGACGTGCTGCAGCAGCACCCGGCGGCACTAAGCCTGGCCGATGTGGAGCAGCTGCTTGGCCACGTCGACCGCATTACCGTGCACCGCACGCTAAAGACTTTCACCGATAAAGGCTTGGTGCACCGCGTCGAGGACGGCAGCGGGGCCGTCAAATATGCCTTGTGCGAGCCTGGGTGTACGCCTGGGCACCACCAGGATTTGCACGTGCACTTTTTCTGCACCCGCTGCCGAGAAACCAGTTGCCTGCCCACGGTGGCCGTGCCGGTTGTTGCCCTGCCCGGCGCCTACCAGGTGCAGGAAACCAGCCTGGTGATGAAGGGGCTCTGTCCGCGGTGCGTCGGTACCCGCTGAAACAATGCAATAGCGTTGCATCACCTGGGGAGCGAGGTTTGCGTTCGTAATCAGAACTGTTTTCTTACCCGCTCGACTTGCCATGCCGGATCCTTCATCCCAAACCACGAACGAGGAACTGAACCCCGCCCAGCAGGCGGACCTCGACAATGTGGGCGCACTTAACCGCGAACAGCTCCCGTCCAAAGCCGCGGCCGATCCCAAAGGCCATGACGTGCCGGGCCATAACCACGCCCCGGCTGCTAACCCGAAGCCGAGTACCGACCCCAGTCATGACCATGACCACGACCATAATCACGATCACGACCATGACCACGGGCCGACTACGGCTAATCCGTACCGGTGGCCGGGCGTGAGCCTGGTATTGCTGCTGGGCGGCATTGCCCTGGATTACGTTGACGCGACTTGGTTCACGGGGTACGTCCGCCTGGCGTGGTACATTGTCGCGTTCCTGCTGGTGGGCTGGAAAGTCATCCGCTCGGCGATTCGGAGCATTCCCTCGGGCAATATCTTCAACGAGTTCCTGCTGATGAGCCTGGCCACGGGCGGCGCCTTCGCCATCGGCGAGTACCCGGAAGGCGTGGCCGTGATGTTGTTCTACACGGTAGGCGAACTGTTTCAGGACGCGGCCGTGAACCGCGCCAAGCGCAGTATCCGCGCCCTGTTGGAAATTCAAGCCAGCGAGGTGACCGTGCTAAGCGGGGGCGGGCCCTTGGTACTCGGTCCCGAGCAGGTGCAGATCGGCGACGTGATGGAAATCAAGCCCGGCGAAAAAGTAGCCCTCGACGGCACGCTGCGGGCGGCGGCAGCTTCTTTCAACACGGCCGCGCTCACCGGCGAATCCATCCCCCAGACTAAGCAGCCGGGCGAGGCCGTACTGGCCGGCATGATTAACCGGGAAACCCTGGCGCGAGTGGAGGTCACGGCCGCGTTCGCAGACACCAAGCTCTCGAAGATTCTGGCGATGGTGCAGGATGCGGTGGGTCGCAAAGCCAAAACGCAGCAGTTCATCACCCGCTTCGCCCGGATATACACGCCCCTTGTCGTGGGCCTGGCCGGGCTGCTCCTGCTGGTGCCCGCCTTCGTGGTGGAGGACTACGTGTTCCGCGACTGGCTCTACCGGGCGCTGGTTTTCCTGGTAATTTCCTGTCCTTGCGCGTTGGTGGTGAGCATCCCGCTGGGGTACTTCGGCGGCATCGGTGCGGCGGCCCGGGCCGGCATTCTGTTCAAGGGCGCCAACTTCCTTGACGCCCTACGGGAGCTGGACACGGTGGTGCTGGACAAGACCGGCACGCTCACCCGGGGCGTGTTTGCCGTGCAGCGGGTCGAAACCGTACCGGGCCTCGAGACCAACCAGTTTCTGGATCTGGTGGCGACGCTCGAAAGCAAGTCGACGCACCCCATTGCCCAGGCCATCGTGCGGCACGTGAGCCAGCACGGCGCCGTCCGCTCTCCCGAAGCGGTGGAGGAAATTGCTGGGCACGGCCTGCGCGGTAGCGTCGGCCAACAGGAAGTGCTGGCCGGCAACACCACGCTGCTCACCAGGTTCGGGGTGCCTTACCCGGCCCAGGTCGACCAGATTGCGGACAGCATCGTGGTGGTGGCCATTGATGGGCGCTACGCCGGTTACCTCACGGTGGCAGACGCACCGAAGGCGGATGCGGCCCAGGCCGTGCGGGAGCTCAAAGCCGACGGCATCAGCAAGCTCGTTATGCTCTCCGGCGACAAGGACAGCATCACCCAGCGGGTAGCCCGGGAACTGGGCATCGACGAGGCCCACGGCGGCTTGCTGCCCGAGGACAAAGCCCGTTACGTGCAGCAGTACCTCGACGAGGGCCGCAGGGTGGCGTTTGTGGGCGACGGCGTGAACGACGCGCCGGTGGTAGCGCTGGCCGACGTGGGCATTGCCATGGGCGGCCTGGGGGCGGACGCGACTATTGAAACGGCCGACGTAGTGATTCAGACCGATCACCCCAGCAAGGTTGCCACCGCCCGGCGCATTGCCCGCGCCACCCACCGGGTGGTGTGGCAGAACATCTGGCTGGCGTTTGGCGTGAAGGCCATCGTGTTGGCGCTAGGTGCCGGGGGCGGGGCCACCATGTGGGAGGCAGTGTTTGCCGACGTGGGCGTGGCGCTGCTGGCCATTCTCAACGCCGTGCGTATTCAGCGCATGAAGTTTTAACGCGCGTTCTATCAATCAAGCCATGTTTTACCTCCGACTACCCCGCCGCCTGCGCTCGTACTACCGCGCCGAATTGCAAGCCGCCCGTGCCGCTACCGCCCGCCAGGACTTGCCCAGGGCCTTCTCACATCTCGAGCGGGCCCACATCCTGGGGCAGCGCTGGGCGTTGCCACACACCCACACGCACTTGCTCATGCTGCACCACGGCCTGCGTATCCGCGACTTGCGCGAAATCCTGGGCCAGCTCGTGCGCATTATCGGCGGTTTCGCCCTTTCGTTTTTCGGCCGGGTTCCCACCGGCAACACGGGTGGTGCCAATGTGCCCGCCGAGCAACCCATGCCCGTACCGGCTGATTTGCAAGCGATTCTAGCCGAAAGCTACCACATCCCCCGGGCCGCCAACATGCGGGCCAGCGGGGTGCCGGGGCGCACCAGGGGGCGCAAGTCGCGGTAGGGCACCAGCACCGTTTCGCGTAGGTTACCTAGTGCCTGTCCCAGGCTGCCCCGCCAGTACGATACTTCCAGGCCCTCGCTGGTAAAGGCAATTTGCTCAGGCACGGGCGCTAAGTCGCGCAACAGCCATAGGCTATTACTAAACGCGGTGTCGGAGGCTGCCTTTGGCTTCGGTTTTTCCTCCCACTGCCAACTTTGGCTATGGGCTTTATTGGTGTCATCAAACTTGGCATCGTGTAGTAGATGCCAAGCTATCAAGCGGCGCAACGGCAGGTCGTACTGCGGTCGCAGTTGACTCCGCATAGTCAAGGCCCGTCCCGTAGCCAAGTCAAACAGGGAGCCACGCACCTCATATTGTGGCCGGCCACCATACGGGCTGGCCATGTAGTAGGTCTGGTAGCTAAGTAGCCCAAAATCATTGAGCCGCATTGCTAGCGAATAGGTTGCCCGTCCATCACCCTCCAGGCGGGCCCGCAGCGTACGGCGGCATGCTGCGGGTGTGGGGTTCAACACCGCCCGCAGGGCCGGCGGCACGGTGGCGGGCCCAGCGGGCAAGCGCCAGAAATCATAGCTCAGGCTGGGTTGGTTGGTGCAGTTCGGGTCATCAGACTTGTCAACCAGAGACTTGCCTCCGCGCAGGTATAGCGTGCGGATTGCCAGCGGCACTGCCCCCACGTAGCTTTCGCGCAGTGCCACGTGCTGCGAACCGGCCGCCGTGCGCCAACTGCCCGCCAGCATTGCTCCCGGTCGGGCCGGTAGGTGCCACTGGCTGTTTGGGGCAGAGTCATTGGGGTATTCCGGCGATACCTGCAGCACCACTGCCCGTCTTGCGCGTGAGCTACTCGAACTCAGCTCATAGGTCGGCCCGCCCCGGTGCAGGTAGAAAAAGCCGGTTATCGAATCGGGGTTCTGCCACTGCAACAGCGCGGTGGCGGCCTGCCCACCCACCGTGCCCACGTAGCGCCGCACCAGCAACGGCCGCTGTGCAGCCCGGCTGCCCCGGCTAAACACCAAGGGGTGTGGTGGGCACGACTCCAGTACTGGCGCAGAGGCCGCCGGCGGAATCTCGGCGGTGGCGGTCAGCGTATCGGACTGGATAGGAGGGGCTAGTGGTGCGGGCTGCTTGGCTACCGTTACCGGGGCAGGCACTGGCAACCGCCTAGTCCCTTGGTAAGCCGGCAGCATCACTGCCGGAAGCATTGCCAGCAGCACCGTGGCGGTCAGCACAGGGCGGAAGTAGGCCAGGCTATTCGTTTTCAATGTATCAAGTAGAAACAGACTGGGCTACCACATCACCTGAAGTTCGCTCCGAGGCGCATGCCATGCCTCGGCCTTTGTCGTGCATTTCTTTTTTGGAGGCATCTGGAAGAAAGCAGCACCGCCCCCTTGCCCCGCCGCTTTTCAGCGTATTTATTTAGGATAGAGAGCGTCAGCGCCCCAGCTCTTCGGCCCGGTCGCGCGCGGCTCGGGCTCCGGCTACCAGCCCTTCGCGGACGGCACCCGTACTAAAAGCTCCTAGCGCCGCTTCGGTGGTGCCGCCCTTGGAAGCCACCCGGGCAATCCAGTCGCCGCAGCTCAGCCCCGACTGCGAGTACAGATCTACTGCCCCGCGAAAGGTCTGGCTGACCAGCAGCTCCGCTTCGGCAGGAGTGAAGCCCATTTGGGCGGCGGCGGCCATCAGGGCATCCATGCAGTAGTACACGTAGGCTGGGCCGCTGCCGGAAATGGCCGTGGCCGCATCAATGGCCGATTCTTCTTCGACGTACACTGTTTTGCCGGTTGTCGACAGCAGGTTTTGCACTTGCACCAGCTCGGCGCGAGTCACCTCGTCGGTGCTGGTGAAGGCCGTCATGCCCATGCCGATTTGGGCCGGCAGGTTGGGCATGGCCCGGATGACTTTCGGGGTGCCCAGGGCTTCGCGTAGCGTGGCAATGCGGACCCCGGCCATGATGCTGAGTACCACCTGCTGCGGCTGCACCAGCCCCCGTAAGGCCGTAAATAGGGTGGGGGAGTCCTGCGGCTTCACGGCCAGGATGAGGATGTCGGCCCCGGGTACGCACTCGGCCGGGTGACCCCACACGGTGCCGATTTCGTGGGCCGCCAGGGCCGGCACCCGCTCGGGCGAGCGGGCCAGCAGCCGCAGATCGAGCCGCGATGTGATGTGGGCGCGCACAAAGCTGCGGGCATAGGTCAGGCCCATGTTGCCACCGCCGATAATGAGGATTTTCATGTGATAGATAAATGGAGTTAGCAGTGCCCCGAAGGAAGTTGGTGAGGTGGCGCTCGCTGGGGCCGCCCGGTGGCGTAGAAAGGAGCCCAGGTTGTGAAATGGCTGCTGCCCAGTCGTATCCGGTAGGGCAGCAGGGGGGTACTACGGCGGGATGAGCGGCTGGCCGTCGCGTAGCAGACGCAAGTTCGTCAGGCGCGGTCATTCACCATTGCGCAGTGCTGGCCAGCAAAGCCTTTTGTCATGGTCGGCCACGCTTCTCATCGCCAACTTTAAACTGAAAATTGATTCTGGCCAGTTGAGGTGCTCCGGTTGCGCTCAGTGGCGGATTGTTACTCTTCCATACCACCGTCACACTTTCAGGATGATGCCTTTTTTGCGCATCCAGCTCAAAATGCCCAGCCAAATTAGGACCAGGAGCAGCGCCCCAGCCAGCGAAGCATTACGGGGGTCGGCGAAGTGTGGGGCAATGCCCCACTCATACAGCCACTCTTTAAGCCCGACCGTTTGGCCACTGGGCCCCCGCAGCTTGAACAGGCCAAAGGTGCGCGAAAGCAGGGCCGACAAACAAAACACCAGAATGGCGTTGACGCCGTAGGCCAGGGCCGGGCCCGTCCAGGCGCGGTAGCCCTGCACGTCGCACACCCAGTACAGGGCTGCCAACCCGGCCACGGCCAGCCCGCCGGTGTACAGCACGTACGAGCTGCTCCACAGCGCCTTGTTAATGGGAAACCAGGCGTGCCAGATAAGGCCGAGCACGATCAGGGCCCCCGCGGCCACGAACAGCCAAGCCACTTTGGCGGCGGGCTCCTGGTCGCGCCTGCGCAGCCACTGGGCGCTGAGGCTACCCAGCAAGCCCGTACCCAAGGCCGGCAGGGTACCGAGCAGGCCTTCGGGATCCCAGGTTCGGCTGCTTTTCCAGAGGTGAGCCTCGCCGAGAATCAGGCGGTCGAGCCAGGCGCCGAGGTTGGTAGCGGGCTCCAGATTGGCCGGGCCGAAGCCGGGCACGGGTACCAGCTGCAACAGCACCGCGTAGCCCACCAGCAAGCCGGCCAGCAGCCCGAGCTGGGTGCGCCAGGTGGTCTTCAAAAAGATAATGCTGCACCCCAGAAACACCAGGGCAATGCGTTGCAGCACGCCCATGATGCGCACCCCGGCAAAATCGAACTTCGGATAAAGCGACAGGAGCAGGCCCAGGCCAAAGAGCACCGCCGCCCGGCGCAGCACCCGCCCCAGCACGGCACCCTGGGGGCCCCCGCGCTGCTTCACGCCGTCGAGGGCATATATCAGGCTCACGCCCACAATGAACAGAAAAAAGGGGAAAATGAGGTCGGTGGGCGTGCATCCGTTCCACTCGGCGTGTTCCAGCGGCGGGTAGATGTGGCTCCAGCTGCCGGGGTTGTTAACCAAAATCATGGCCATTACGGTGAGCCCGCGGAACACGTCGAGCGAGATGAGGCGGCCTGGCTGGGAGGCTTCGGCCAGGGGCTGCGCCCCGGTAGTGGCCACGGCGGCCTGGGTAGTGGTTTGCATGAGACTAAGGTCGTTATTTATTCCTGGTAGAAAAAGAGCGCGTCCGCAGGTAGCGGGGCAAGCCTAGCCACCCAACAAATCAGATTCCGGCGGCCACCTGGCGCGGCTGTCGGGGCGTTACCGATGGCGTCGCTCGCTGCTCCCGTTAGCTGTCTTCGCCGAGCATGTAGTGAGCGTCGGTTAGGCAGGCTGAGGGTGGGGCTGGCGCACATCGGGGCCGCGCAGCCGGCTGGTTTGGCGTCGGCGAGGTGGGCAGTGCCTCAGACCTGGGGATGGCCCCGACGCCAAAAGTAGCTGGGCGGCAGAAGCCCCCGCCAGCACCATTATTCGCGACTACTTCCCGGCCTTTGCATTGATTTACAGTCCGGCAAAAGCACCCCCTTGGTGGATAGAAGGACCATCCCCGTGGGAATATAGACGGCCCGCAAAAAAATCTTTGTCGTGCTTTTACTTATTGTAAATTTATTGCGGTACATTTTGCTTGATTTCCCACTCTTTCATTTTTTTAGTTTGATGAAAATATACCTCTTTACTAGGTTGTACCGGCAATGGGCCAGCCTGCTCCTTTTACTCCTGCTCGCCACACGGGTCGGGGCGCAGCCCAGCAGCGCGCAGCGCTACACCCTGACTGGCCGGGTAACCGACGCTGCCGGCCGCGAGCTGCCGGGCGCCACGGTGCTGCTCAACGGCACGTCGTCGGGCACGGCCACCAACGCCGACGGCACCTACACTCTGGCCGTGACGATGGCACCCGGTGAGTACAGCCTGACCATTTCGCTCATCGGCTACGCGACGGTTTCGCGCTCCCTCACGCTGGGCTCGGCCGCAACCGTGACCACCGACGTGTCCCTGGCGGAAGCCCGCCAGAAGCTCGATGAGGTAGTTGTGGTGGGCTCAACCATCAGCGCCCCGAAGCGGGAGCTGGGCAACGCCATCAGCACCATTAAAGCGGAAGACTTAGCCCAAAGCGGGTCGGGCGGCCTGCTGAACTCTTTGCAGGGCAAGGTGACCGGGGCGCAAATCACCCAGAACTCGGGCGACCCGGCAGGTTCGCTTTCCATCCGGCTACGCGGTGTTCACTCGCTGGTGGGCTCCTCAGATCCGCTTTACGTAATCGACGGCGTAATCGTGAGCAACGCCAGCACCAACGTGTCGCAGCTGGCCGTAGCCAACGACGTGGGTGCGGCCAACACCGGCCAGAACCGCCTGGCCGACCTCAACCCTAACGACATCGCCAGCATCAACATCATCAACGGTGCCGCCGCGGCGGCCCAGTACGGTTCGCGGGCAGCCAACGGGGTAGTGCTCATTACGACCAAGCGCGGCCAGAATGGCGCGCCTCGCGTGTCGGTGTCGACCAGCTTTAACATCAATGAGCTGCGTAAATCCGTGCCAGTGAATACGTATGGCAAGCAGTTTGGGGCAAGCAGCCTTAGGTTGTATACCATTGGCGCGGCAGGGGCCCTGGCCAGCCAGCCCGATGTCACCACTGTGGGTATTACCCGGGCCAACGCGACTACGTTGCTTACCACCAACCTAGTGGACGTGACCCGCTATAACTACTTCGACCAAATCTTTCGGACGGGCTACGGCACCGATAATGCAGCCTCTATCTCGGGTGGCAATGAACAGACCCAGTATTACGTCTCGCTTAATTACCTGAAAAACCAGGGCATCATCAAAGGCACGGACTTTACGCGTTACAATCTGCGTGCTCGGGTGGACCAACGGCTTACCAAGTGGGCGAAAATTTCCGCGGGGTTGAGCTACATCAACAGCTTCTCAAATGAGAAAGCCAACGGTAACGTGTTTTATAGCCCGATTAACTCCGTCAACATCACCAATAACATCTACGACATCACCCAGCGGGACGCCCGCGGCAATCTGCTGGCCGTGGAGCCCACTCGCGTCAATCCGCTCTCAACCATTGAGGACATGAAGTTTACGCAGGGCGTGAACCGAACGGTAAGTGACTTACAAGTGAACCTGTCACCGTTCAAGACGCTATCGGTGGACTACATCCTGGGTGTGGATACTTACTCGCAGGCGGGCCTTAGCTACATTCGCCCCTATCCCTACCAGCCCACGGCCGGGCTGCCGGCCGCCCGTTATCCGTTCGGCTACGCGGCCAACGGCAATAACGTGTTGCTGCAGCTCAATTCCGATCTGAACCTGGGGTACGAGTATCAGGTGAACGAGGCCTTCAAGATAAACCTGCGGGCGGGTTACAGCTACCAGTACAGCCAGCAGGAATTTGCCGCCACGCAGGGCCAGAACCTGGCCCCGGGCATTGAAACCGTTTCCGGAGCGGCGAACACCACCGTAACTTCAGCCTACAACGTCGACCGGTTCGACCTGAGTGGCTACTATGCCCAGGCCACCTTTGGGTTCCGTAACCTGGCATTTCTTACCGGGGCTGTCCGGCGCGACCAATCCTCGAAGTTTGCGAAGTCACTCACCAACGTGTACTACCCTAAGGTGAGCGCCTCGGTAGTAGTGTCAGACCTGGACTTGTGGAAGAACGCGGCTTTTGCCACTGCCTTTAACAGCCTGAAGCTGCGTACTAGCTATGGAGAAGCTGGCAATTTGACGGGGATTGGGGCCTACGACCGAATCTACCAGTACAGCCCCGTGGGCTTTTTGGGCCGAAATACGATTGTGCCTAACGCCCAATTCGCCAATCCGGAGGTGAAGCCCGAGCGGATGAGCGAGTTGGAGGGGGGAGCGGATTTGGGCTTCTTCAACGACCGGATCAATTTAGGCGTTACGGCGTACTATCAGAAAGTTAACGATTTGGTGGTGAGACGCAACATCGCTCCTACGACGGGTGGCTCCAGCATCGTTAACAACGTGGGAACGATGGAAAACCGGGGTCTTGAACTGTCGTTGGGGGCCGTGCCAGTGAAAACCCCAGACTTCACCTGGGACGTTTCGTTCATTTACAATCGCAACCGCAACAAGGTGCTGAGCTTGCCCGGTTCCGGCGGCTTCACCCAAGCTATTTCCGTCGACAACGCGGCCGGGGCACCGGTGTACCTGCTGGAAGGCCAAGCCGCCGGGGTGTTTTACGGCTCGGGCTACGCCCGCAACCCCGATGGCTCGCTCTTGCTCACTCCCCAGGGGTTCCCGCAGGATGAGCGTACCATGGGGCAGGCGGTAGGGTCGACGACCTTCACGCTGGCCCGCAACAGCCAGGGCCAGCCCAGCTACGCCCCCGGCACGACCATAGCCAACGTCCTCATCGGCGACCCCAATCCGAAGTGGACCGGTTCTTTCAACACCAACCTGACCTACAAGAAGCTGACCTTACACGTGCTGCTCGACGCGGTGCAGGGTGTGGATGTGTTCAATGCCGACAAGCGCACGCGGCAGGGCGTGGGCCTGGGCGACCTCGCCGAGCAAGAGCTCCGGGGCACGCTGCCGCGCGGCTATATCTTCGCCATTTATAACACCCAGGAATTCCGGATTGATAACGGCTCCTACGTGAAGCTGCGCGAAGTAGGGTTGAACTACACCCTCCCGAACGTTATCAAGTTTGTTAGTGCGTTGAACGTGAGCCTGGTAGGTCGCAACCTTTACTCGTGGGACAAATACAATGGGTTTGACCCCGAAACCAGTGCCGGTGGTTCCAGCGACCTGTTGCGCGCAATCGACTTCGGCAACGTGCCCATCCCGCGCACCTATCAGCTGAAGCTGGCGGCTACCTTTTAACTATTCAGTGGGCGGGCTTAAAGCCCTTGTGCCGGGCTACCACGTACCTGGCCTCTCCCGCCCCGAGCCCTAACCTTGAACCTCATCATGAAAAAAATTATTTTACTCATGTCCGTGCTTGCGCTGGCCATGAGTGCCTGTAACAAGGACTACACCAACCCAAGTACCACCACTCCGGAGTTAGCCGTTCGAGACTCGGATGGGTTGATTACCCTCTGCAATGGCCTTCAAGCACGCTACGCGACGGGCGGCCTTGTTAGTGTACTCTATAATCGAGTTGCTTTGGGTGGGCTGAGTACTGGCGAGCTGACTATTCTCAACGTCGGCAACATCGAAGAATACAACATCAGCCTGGGGGCCGGTAACGCCAACAATACCAATGGGGTTATCCGCAACATCTGGACGCAGGCCAATCTGGTGAAAGCCAACGCGGACTTGATTCTGCGAAACTCCGGCAACGCAGTAGACCCGGGCACCCGGAGCGGTATTGTAGCATACGCTTCCATTTTCCGGGCCTTGTCGTTGGGCACGTTGGCCGAGTTTTTTGAGCAGGCCCCGCTGGTTGTACAAGAAAACGCCCCATTTGTCGACCGGCTGACATTGCTACGCAGTGCGGTTGCCCAGCTCGAAGCCGCTGCCACGCAGCTGGCGGCTACGCCCGTTTCGGCCGATTTTAATTCCAAGATCGTACCCGGCATTAACCTGACCAATACCCTACGAGCGTTGATAGCGCGGTATAGCCTAGAAATTGGTGACTATAGCCGAGCAATAAGTGCCGCTGGTGCGGTCGAACAAAACCCAACAAGCCTGACCGTACGTTCGGTGTTCAACTTTGACGATAACACCCGCAATCCGCTATTCGAAACGTCTTTCGGCAACCGGAATTTATTTGAACCGACCAACGCTAACCTTGGCCTGACGGGCGCCTTGGCTCCTGATCCCAACGACCGACGGGTGCCGTTCTTTATTCGCGCTAGTCCCACCCCCCAGCAGAACCGCGGCGCGGGTTTCTATACTGCCAACAACGCGCCTATTCCCGTTTATCTGCCTGGTGAAATGCTGCTGATCAGAGCCGAAGCGTACGCCAGGACTGGAGAGTTGACCAATGCTGTGGCGGAACTGAATAGAGTCCTGCCCAAAACCCCGACTACCGATGCCTTCGGTGTTGGGGCAGCCCTGCCTCCGTACTCGGGGCCGCTGACAGCTGATGCCGTGCTGTTAGAAATCCTACGTAACCGTAACATTGAGCTGGCTTTTCAGGGCTTCCGCCTCAGCGACAGCCGCCGTTTTAACCGCCCGGGTCCGGGTGCCCCGGGTGCCGAGCGGAACCGTAATTTCTACCCTTATCCCAGGGTCGAGCGTGAGAATAATCCCTCCACGCCCCCTGACCCCACCATTTAGCCAGGTCAGCATCCGGTAACCTTAATGGGGGACTCTTTTGAACTCCAGGCCCCGGCTGTTGAAGACTCAAAAAAGCCCGCTGTATACCTACAGCGGGCTTTTTCGGTATTGCCCGAGCTGGCCGGTCTGGGCGAGATAACAAAAAGCCGGTAGCTACCACCGACATGTAGTTAAAGTGTTCAGGTAATGAGAAGCTTATGTGCTCAGCTGGGGAGAGCTGCCTACCCCGGCAGCGAAACTTTGCCCATGCTCACGGCCGGCACCCGCTGCCGGCCGGCCCCAATGGCCACCGGCTGGCCGGCTACCGCCTCATTGGCCAGTACGGCAAAAAGGATGGCTTCCTTGGCATCGCCGGGTACGCCCAGCGCATCGGTAGGAGTGAAGCTGGCGTGGGGCAACTGGCGTTTCAGCGCCGCGAGCAGGGCGGGGTTGTGGGCGCCGCCGCCGCTGGTGTACACGGCGGTAGGCGCCAGTCGTTGCGCGAAGGCCTCCCGCAGGGCCCGGGCCACGCCCACGGCACTTAACTCCGCCAGGGTGGCCAGGGTGTCCTCGAGGCCCAGGGCGGCAGTGCCGCTGCGCCGCTGGGCATCGGCCAGGTAAGCCGCGCTGAATAGCTCGGGGCCGGTGGTTTTGGGCAGGGCGGCGGCGAAGAAGGGATGGTCGAGCAGGGCCGAGAGCAGCCCGTGGTGGACCTGGCCGGCGGTGGCGAGGCGGCCGTCCTCATCGTACTGCCGGTCGGGATAATGGGCCCGCACGGTGGCATCGAGCAGGGTGTTGCCCGGCCCCGTATCTGTGCTGAAGGCGGTGCTGGCATCGCCGCCGGCTCGGGGCAGGAAGGTGAAGTTGGCAATGCCGCCCAGGTTGAGCAGCAGCCGCTCTTCGGCGGAACTGCTCAGGAGCAGGAAGTCGCCGTAGGCGGCTAGGGGAGCCCCTTCGCCACCGGCTGCCACGTGCTTCTGGCGGAAGTCGCTCAGCGTGATAATGCCCGTACCCACAGCCACGTGGTCGCCGTCGCCGAGCTGCAGGGTGGCATTTAGGGAGAAGTCGGGGCGTTGGTGCTGGTGCCGGGGGGCGTGGTATACGGTTTGGCCGTGGCTGGCCACGAGGTCTATCTCCTCGGGAGCTACCCGCCACTCGCGGAGGCAGGCGAGAATGGCCGCGGCGTGCAGGCTGCCCAGCCAGGGGTTAAGCAGGGTGAGGTATTCCAGACTGACGTGCTCACGGGCAAACACGGTGCGGATGCGCGCCCGCGTGTCGTCGGTGTACGGCACGGTTTGGAAGTGCTCCAGAACCAGTTGGGTGCCCGGTCCGTGGCCCGTGAGCCGGCACAGTGCCACATCGAGCCCATCGAGCGAAGTGCCCGACATGAGGCCGATGATTCGGCGGCTGGGCTGGCTGGCCAGGTGGTGCAGGCGGGCAACGTAAGGGTTCAATGAGAATACTTGATTGAGACAGAGAAAATAAAAACCCTCTCCTTATCCAAGCGAGGAGGGGATGTTTGTGCTTTGGCACGGACGGAAAGGGTAGCTCATGAGCCTTAAAGTTTGCTTATAGCGGTATTCAGCTCCATGTACCGGGCGCAGCCGGGAAAACCTCACGGGACCCCTACGGGGCCAACCCCTCTCCTCAAGAGAGGGGAGCCAAACGGCGTGTACACGGACGAGGAAACGGCTCTAATTGACGTTAAGCCCAGGCCAGTGAAGTTGGCAGCTTGCGGCCAGGTCGTTGGGGGCGTGGTGGTATTCAGGCATTGTTTAAGTAGTCGGTCAAAAGGGATGGCATAGAAGAAGGCGGTCCTGCTGAGCCAAAGCATCTCTACCGTTTGGCTAGCGTTGTGCTACGAAGCGGGAGAGATGCTTCGACCAGCGGACGCCAGATAGAGCAGGACGTTCTGATATGGAATATAGCCGAGCAGTCATAAACAACTGCTTAACTATTTCAACCGCCTCAGTTTTCCGCGGTGCAGAAGGTCCTGCCTCGGCTACGGGGGAGGTTTAATAGGCTACGGGGAGGTTTAATACTTGCTTAAAACTGCCACCGCACAAACGCCTCAATGCCCTCGTACTCCGGCAAACCCAATTGGTCGTAGAGCTTAGCCGTGGTGCGGTTGCGCGCCTCGCTGCGCTGCCAGAACTCACGCTGGTCGGCACCGGGAAACAGCGGCCGGTCTTTCTGCGACTGGTGTTTGAAAATGGCGCGGCGCTTGCGCGTGAGCTCCTGGGGTGAGAGGGGCACGGCCATTTCAATCTGGTCGATGTCCCACTCCTGCCAGGCGCCGCGGTAGAGCCATACCCAGCAGTCGTCCAGCCAGGGCGTGCCGGAGGCTTTGAGCTGGTGGATGGACTGAAAGATGGCCGCCAGGCACACGCGGTGGGTGCCGTGGGGGTCGCTCAGGTCGCCAGCAGCGTAAATCTGGTGGGGCTGAATGCGGTTGAGCAGCTCCATGGTGATGCGGATGTCCTCGTCGCCCAGCGGCTTTTTGCGCACCCGGCCGGTCTCGTAAAAGGGCAGGTCGAGGAAGTGGGCATTGGCGTCGGGCACCCCGGCCAGCCGGCAGGCGCTTTTGGCCTCGCCGCGGCGGATGAGGCCTTTTATCTGCTGCACTTCGTCGGAATCGACCTGACCGGGCGGCTTGTTTTTCAGAAAGTCGGCTACCCGGTGGTACAGGTTGTCGGCCGGCTCCTCGGTAGGCAGACGGAAGGCGTGGTCGTAGTCGGCCACGAAGTCGGCGAAGCGGATGGCCTCGTCGTCGAACACGGCGATGTTGCCCGAGGTCTGGTAAGCCACGTGGACCTCGTGGCCCTGGTCGACGAGCCGCAGCAGGGTGCCACCCATGGAAATCACGTCGTCGTCGGGGTGAGGCGAAAAGATAAGCACCCGCTTCGGAAACGGTTCGGCGCGTTCCGGGCGGTAGGTGTCGTCGGCGCCGGGCTTGCCGCCCGGCCAGCCGGTGATGGTGTGCTGCAACTCGTTAAAGATCCGAATGTTGATGTCGTAAGCCGGACCCGACTGCGCCAGCAGCTCGGAGAGGCCGTTTTCGTTGTATTCTTCGTCCGTGAGCTTGAGAATGGGCTGGCCCAGGGTACGGGCCAGCCAGGTCACGGCTTTGCGCACCAGGGCGGTGTCGTGCCAGTCGCAGGGCAGGCCCAGCAGCCAGGGCGTTTTGCGGGGCGTAAGCTCGGCGCCGGCGGCCTCGTCCAGTACCACCTGCACGGCGGGGTGGCGTTGCAGGTAGGTGGCGGGCACCGAGTCGGTAACGTCGCCTTCTATCATGCGCTTCACCACGGCGGCTTTGCCCTCACCCCAGGCCAGAAGCACAATTTGGCGGGCTTCGAGGATGGTGCCCACGCCCATGGTCATGGCCCGGCGCGGCACGTTCTCCTCGCCGTAAAAGTCCGATGCCGCGTCGGTGCGCGTCACGTGGTCGAGGGTGATGAGGCGGGTGCGGGAAGCCGGGCCCGAGCCGGGCTCATTGAAGCCAATGTGGCCGGTGCGCCCGATGCCGAGCAACTGCAAGTCGATGCCGCCCGCTTCCTGAATCTGCTCTTCGTAGCGCCGGCAAAACTCGGCTATCTGGTCCGCGGGCACGGTGCCGTCGGGAATGTGCACGTTTTCGGGGCGGATGTCGACGTGGTCGAACAGGTACTCGTGCATGAAGCGTACGTAGCTCTGCAGCGAGTCCGGAGCCATGGGGTAGTACTCGTCGAGGTTGAAGCTGATGACGTTCTGGAAGCTCAGGCCCTCTTCCTGGTGCAGGCGCACCAGCTCTTCGTACACGCGGGTGGGCGACGAGCCGGTGGCGAGTCCGAGCACGCAGGGCTTGCCCTCGGCGGCCCGTGCCCGAATCAGGTCGGCGATTTGGGTGGCGACGGCCGAGGAGGCGAGCTCCGAATCGGCATAGAGGCTGACGGGTAAGCGGGCGCCCGCCGTAGCGGATAACGTAGCAAGAGGAGAAGCCATAAAGCAAAAAGCCGAAGCCGTGAGTGGGAATAGGCGGAAAGTTGGCGAAAGCTAGGCGGTAATCAAAGTATGGTGAGGGGAAATAACAGTTTTTAATAAGTATCAATCGAATTAATATAATGATTATACAGTGGTTGCATGAGCGCGGCGCGTAGGGGTAGCTGGTCTCGGATACCGATTACGTAAATATTTCGCACATTTGAAATCCTGCTGCCCTGTCTCAATTCTACCGCCCAACTGCCTTATGAATAATAAAACGTTGTACTATAGCAACGTTATACTTTGTCCGACCCTCGCGGCCGGAACCTGACGGCATGCACAGCCGGGGTTCCGGCTTTTTTGTTGCCCCTTGATTTTTCTCTTTTCCTCTACTAACCCCCAACGCTATGAAAAAAAAATATTCCCTGTTGCTCCTGCTGCTAGGCGTGCTGCTCGCGCCCGCCGGCTGGGCCCAGGCGGTCCGTTCCGTGGCCGGCGTCGTTACTTCGGCCGCCGACCGCAGCCCCCTGCCGGGGGTGACCGTGCTGGTAAAGGGCACCACCACGGGCAGCACCACCGACCCCGACGGGCACTACTCGGTTCAGGCTGCCCCGGGAGCGGTGCTGGTATTCAGCTTTATCGGGTACACCTCGCAGGAGCGCTCCGTCGGCGCGGAGGGCGCCATCGACGTGGTCCTGCAGGAAAGCAGTGCGGCCCTGGAAGAAGTCATCGTGACTTCGCTGGGCATCAAGCAGGAGCGGCGCCAGGTGAACTACGCCGCCCAACAAGTAAGCGGCGACGAGCTGATTGATACCCGCCAGCCCAACATCGTGAACGCCTTGCAGGGCAAGGTGGCCGGCGTGAGTATCACCAGCTCGGGGGGGGCGCCGGGCGAGGGCGCCAGCATCGTTATTCGGGGCGGCAACTCGCTCGACGGCGACAACCAGCCACTGTTCGTTATCGACGGCGTGATTATGGACAATTCCTCGTTCTCCGAATCTACGGTGCCGGGGGGCGGATCAGGCTTCAATGGCACGCTCAGCCGCTCGGTGGGCACTCCCAACCGGGCGTCCGACATCAACCCCGAAGACGTGGCCTCCATTACGGTGCTGAAGGGGCCGGCAGCTTCGGCGCTCTACGGCCTGCGAGCGGGCAATGGGGCCGTCATCATCACCACCAAGAAAGGCAGTGCCGGCCGCACGGCTATTACCTACCGCACCCAGTACTCGGTGGACGCGGTGAGTCGCTTGCCCAAGCTGCAGGGGGAATACAAGCAGGGTACCGGGGGCGTTTTCGACCCTGGGGTGCGCACCTCGTGGGGCCCGCGCTTCGGCCCCGACGAAACGGTATACGATAACCTGGGCAACGTTTTTAAGAAGGGCCGGACCTTTCAAAACTTCCTCACCATGTCGGGCGGTACCGACAAAGCTACGTTCTTCCTGTCGGCCTCTCACCTCATCCAGAATGGCATCGTGCCGGAAAGCCAGTACGACAAGACGTCGGTCCGGCTCTCGGGCACGGCCCAGCTTTCGCCCAAGATTAACGCTTCGGCGTCGGCTAACTACATCAATTCGGGCGGGGCGCGGCCGTTTCAGGGCCAGGGATTGTTTGGCAACTCGGCCCAGCCCAGCGGCTTTTACCTGAGCCTGCTCAACTGGCCGCGCAACGACGACGCCCGGGTGTTTGAAAACCCGGATGGGACCCGCCGCCGTTTGCTGGGCGGAGCGGCGGGCAGCGACCCGGACAATCCCTACTTTACCATCTACCGCAACCCCCAGACCGACCGCACGAACCGCCTCATCAGCAACGTGTCGCTCACCTACGCGCCGACTAGCTGGCTAAACCTGAACTACGTAATCGGCAACGACTTTTACCAGGAGCGCACCCGCTCGGTGCGGGCCGTGGGTACTTCGCAGCCCGACAACCAGAACGGCGGCCTGGCCGAAAGCGTGAACTTCAACCAGGTGCTGACTTCTAACCTGCTGGCTACGTTCACGCACGAGTTCAACGAGAACGTGCGGGGCTCGCTGCTGCTGGGTAACGCGCTGGAGCTGAACGATAGCCGGTCCAACGACTTCCTCGGGACCGTTTTTTACAACCCCAACTTCGTCAGCCAGAATACTACCGTTAACAAAAACGTGCTGCAGCGCTTCGCCACGCGGACTATCATTGGCAACTTCGCCCGAATCAACCTGGACTTGTTCCGGCAGGTGACCGTGGAGCTGTCGGGGCGCTACGACCGGTCTTCGACCCTGCCGCGCCCCGAGGAGAACAAGATTTTCGGCAAAGGCTTCGGCTACGGGTCGGCGGCGGTGGGCTGGGAATTCTCCCGGACTCTGAACCTCGACCAACACCCCGTGCTGGGCTACGGCAAGCTGCGCGCCTCTATTGCCCAGGTGGGCAAAGACACCGGCCCGTACCGCGTGGTGTCGCCGCTGACGAACAACACCTTCATTGGGGGCGGCCTGCGCAACGGCTTCTACGGCTCGAACCCGGTGCTCCGGCCCGAGCAAACCCGCAGCTACGAGCTGGGGCTGGACTTGCAATTTCTCAAAAACCGCCTGCGCTTCGACGGGGCCGTGTACCGCCAAACGACCATCGACCAGCTCATTGCCCCGCGGGTAAGCCAGGCCGTGGGCTTTGTTTTCAAGTACCTCAACGGTGGGAACGTGGTGAACGAAGGGCTGGAGTTGAGCCTGAGCGGTACGCCCGTGCGCCAGCCGAACGGCCTGACCTGGGATGTCGGGGCCAACTTCTTCACCAACCGCAACCGGACCGAGCTGCCCATCGGGTTGGGCATCGTAGCCCAGTCGGAGTCGTCGGTATCGGACTACGTGCAGGGTGCGGCCTTTTTCGGCCTGCCCCTCACCGGCATTGCCGGCTCCGACCTGAACCGCGCCCCCGGTGGGCAGGTGCTCATTGGCGCCAACGGCTACCCTACGGTGAACGCCGCCTTCACTTATTTGGGGGACCGGGCCCCAAAATTCACGACCCAGATTACCAACACGCTAACGTATAAAGGAGTGGGGCTAACGTTTCTCTGGGATTTCCGGCGGGGCGGCAAGGTGTACAACGGCACCGCCCAGTACGCCACGCGGGTGGGCATCAGCGAGCGGACCCTCGACCGCTACAAGCCCATTGTGATTGACGGCGTGGTGGCCGTGACCGACCCCGTCAATGGGGCGGTAAGCTACGTGCCCAACACCCGCGCCGTGGAGGCCACGCAGGTTTACTACCGCGATATCCTGGGCGCGGCGGGCGGCATGTTCGTGGAAGAAGTGAATTGGGCCCGCCTGCGCTATGCCACCTTAAGCTACGGCCTGCCTAAGAAGTGGCTGGGCGACTCGAAGGTGGTGAAAGGGGTGGAGCTGAGCGTGACCGGCCGCAACCTGCTGCTCTTCACCAACTATACCGGCTCGGACCCCGAAGTAGCCGCCAGCGGATCCGGAGTGCGGGGCGGGGGCTCGGGGGGCTTCGACTACGGCGGAGTACCGGCTTCCCGCGGCGTCGATATGGCCATTCGCGCCACGTTCTAAGTTTTCTCTTTCCTGACTTTCGACCTTGACTTTGACTTCTATGAAAAGGCTACTTCTTATTTTGTTCCTGGCCCTGGCCGGTCCGGCGCTGACCGGCTGCGAGAGCTTCCTCGATAAAAACACCGACCCCAACAGCCCCACCGAAACTACGCCGAACTTTCTGCTGCCCAGCATTATATCCAACGGGCTGGCTATCCAGGGCCTCACGAGCCTGCGTACGGCCTACATCACGCAGTACGTAGCCTCCCGGTCGGCCAGTGCCGGGGGCGCCGACCAGTACTTTCTGACCACGGCCAACAGCAACGCGACCTTTAATAACACCTACTTTCTGGTGGGCGGCAACATTCCACCCATGATCAAGCAGGCCCAGGAGGAAGGCTCGCCCTACTACGTGGGCGCGGGCAAGATTATGATGGCCCTGATTCTGAGCCATGCTACCGACATGCTCGGCGACATTCCTTACCGGGAAGCGTTTCGGGATGATAACTTTTCGCCGGCCTACGACCCGCAGGAGCAGCTCTACGGCGACATCCAGCAACTGCTCGATGAAGGCATAGCGGAAATGAGCAAGCCCGCGGCGGAGAACAAGCGGCCGCTTTATTCCGACGTGCCCAGCCCCAACGGCGACATCCTCTACAAAGGCAACGTGCAAAAGTGGATTCGCCTCGCCTGGTCGCTCAAGGCGCGGCAGCTCCAGCACCTCACTAAAAAAGCAGGTAAGTACGACCCCGCCAAGGTGCTCGAATTCGTCAGCAAGGGCTTCCAGTCGTCGGCCGACGACTGCCAGCTGCTATTTGTGAATCCCGGGCCGGGGCTAGCCGGCACCACCAACATCTACGGGCCCACCCGGGCTAACTTCAACACGGCTACGTACGGCGCTAACTTTATCAAGTTTCTGAACGGGGCGACTTATGCTGGGGTCATCGACCCGCGCCTGCCCGTGATGGCCACTGCCACCAGCACCGGGGCCGATCCGGGCCGCGGCGGCGGCCCACAGCCTACTAATGTGTCTACCGACTTCTACAAGTCGTTTTACGCCCGCGACCTGGGCTACCAGGAGGTTATTACCTATCATGAGCTCCTGTTTATTAAGGCCGAAGCAGCCTTTCTGGCGGGGCAGCGGACCGACGCGCTGTTGGCTTATAAACAGGGCATCGAGGCACACATGACCAAGATTGGCGTAGGCGGCACCACCACACCGCTGGCCCCCGATGCCCCGGCCCCCATTCCGGTCATTACGTCCGCGCAGATTTCAGCCTACCTGAGCAGTGCCGCCGTGGCCCAGAATGAGGCGGAGCTGGCTTCACCCACTGCCCCCGGTGTGCCGCGCGCCATTATGCAGCAGAAGTACATCGCCCTGTTTCTGAACCCGGAATCGTGGACCGACATGCGGCGCTATGACTTCAGCCCCGACATCTACCCCAACCTGACGTTCCCGGCGGGCGCCAACACCGACGCGGGGGGGCAGTACCCGCGGCGCTTGCTGCCGGCCGAGCGGGAAGTGGTGCTCAACACCGCCCGGGTGCGCAGCCTGACCGGCCCGGACGGCACCGTGAACGGCCTGAGCCCAACATTTTTCACCCAAAAAGTGTGGTGGGACCAATAGCCGCGCCCGTTGTCCCACGCTTTATCCATCCTTGACCTCATGACCAACCAACAATATTTTTTACGGCTGATGCCCGTGCTGGCCGTGGCGGGCGGGCTCCTGGCGAGCTGCCAGAAAAACGACGAGCGCCCCTACGCCGTGAGCAGCGAAGACCGGTACCCGACCCTGCTCAGCAATTCGCTGGGCGTGGCCACCAAGTACGCTCCCGGCGAAACCGTGCCCCTGGAGCTGCAGTTCGCCGGGCAAAGTGCGTCCATTCAGGAAATCCGCGTCTTCCAGCGCATCGAGCCCGCCCCGGACTCGACGGTAGTACAAACGCTGCCCGGCCGTCAGGCCGCGTACTCCCGCCGCAAGTTTGCCGACACGCTGGTGGTGAATGTGGTGCTGCCCTCCGCGCCCAATCAGGCGCGGGTGCGCTTCTCGGCCGTGGTCGTTAGCCAGAATGGGCTGACCAAGACGCGTGCGGTGCCGTTTCGGGTAGCGGAGGCCACGCCCACGGTCCGCGTCGTATCGGCCACCAACCTGACTGCCCCGGCGGGCGCCCCGCTGGTGACCAACGACGTGGTGCGCTACAGCCTGTTGTTGAATGAAAACGGCATCAATCTCTACCCCGAGCGGCCGGCGGCACCCCCGACAGCCACGGCGGTTCTCTTCAACAACCTCGACAGCCTCATTACCTACGTGCGCGTAGGCGGGGCCCCCGAGCGGCGCTTTGCCCGCCAGCGCCTGCCGCTCGCCGGGACCCAAACGGGCGCGGCCACTTCCGTAACGTTAAACCTGGCCCTGCCCACCGGCTCGGCCGGGCAAAATGTAGTATTTCGCTTCGAGGCCAAGAGCCGCTACCTGGGCACCCCCAGCTTCCGCGCCAGCTCGGTCACGGCCGCGCCCATCACGCTCGGCTCTCCCACGGCCCTGGCAACCACTCAGGCCCGGGTGCTGACTTACACCGGCGCTACTGGCGGGGACTTGGCCGCCCTCGACCTGACTACTTTCACGCCCGTTGCTGCTGCCGGTCCAGCCACTAGCAAAGACTTAGTCATCAGCAGCACGGGCGGCAACGCGGTGCAGTTCCAAGCCCTGAGCACAGGCACGCGACTGGTGCGGGCTACCGCGGCTGCGTACCCCTCGGCTACGCTGAACAGCATCCGGCAGGCTTACACCGCCGCCGCTGCCACGGCCCAGGTTAGCACCCTCGATAACATCGTGGTGGGCGACGTGCTCATCCTGAAGCTACGCGGCCAGGACCAGTACGTCGTGGTACAAGTGGCCGGCATCAATCGTACTTCCGCCACCGATGTGACGGTGAGCCTGAACATCAAGGCGCAGTAGGCAGAGCAGGCAGGCCATGACTTGACTGATGAAAAAAGCAGGACGCTTCCGGTGGAGAAGCGTCCTGCTTTTTGTCTGAATACCCGTTCATGAAGTAACTGTATCGGCCAGTCGCTCCTGCTTCGACCAGCTCAGCAGGGCCGTCCTTACGCGTTTAGGAGCCGCCGCTGTTAAGTTCCGTTCACTTTGGGGCGGTAAAGTTTCGCTATGCGGCTATGAGCGACCCACTGTTTGCTGGGATGACGTGATGGTTTATTTCAGGTCGTACCACTCCAGGAACCTTAGCAGCACGCCGTTGGTCCAGCCGAAGCCGTCTTGCAGCGGGTATTCGCCACCCCCGGCGCGGCGGTTGGGATTCACCACGTCATACTTTTCGAGGAGCTGCCCGGTTTGGGTGAACACCCGGCGGTTGAGCCCTACCCAGCGGCGGGCAATGGTATCGGCCAGTGGACGCTGCTGGTAGCGGCGCAGGCCCTCAACCGCCAGGTACTGCAAGGGCGCCCAGCCGTTGGGCGCGTCCCACTGCTGGCCCGTTTTGGTCAGGGTCGTCACCAGGCCGCCAGGCCGCAGAAAGTTCGCTTTCAGCCCTTGGGCTACCCGAGCGGCCTGGGCCGGCGTTGCCAACCCAAAAGCCAGGGGGTACACGCCGGCCAGGGTACGCACCGGCGAGCGCTGGCGCGTGCGCCAGTTATAGTCCTGAAACCAGCCGGTGGGGCTATTCCAGCACAGTGCCAGCAGGGCGGTGCGGCGCCGGGTGGCCTTGGCCGTGTATTCGCGGGCCAGCGCCGGCTGGCCCGCCACCCGGCATACTTCAGCTAGGGTTTGCTCCAACTGGTAAAGCAGGCAGTTGAGGTCCACGGGCACGAGGTCGGTGGTTTGGATGCTGGCCAGTCCGCCGCCGGGCCGGAACCAGCGGCTGCTAAAGTCCCAGCCGGAAGCTGCCGCGGCCCGCACGTTGCGGTAAAACTGCGCCGGCGGCTGCTGGCTGCGCTTGGCGGCGGCCACGTCTTCGGTGTAGGATTCTTCGCGGGGCTGGATGCTCTCGTCCCAATAGCGGTTGAGTACGGCGCCGCCGGGCAGGCGCACCACCCGGTGGGCGGCGGTGCCGGGCGCCAGTTGGTCGGCCCCGAGCATCCAGTAGCGGTATTCCAGCTCCAGGGCGGAACGGTAGCTCAGCAGCACCCCGTTGCCCTGGGCCTCGGCCAGCAGGGTCACCATCCGGGCAAAAAAAGGCGGCTGCGAGCGGGTGAGGTAGTAGCTGCGGTTGCCGTTGGGCACGAAGCCGTAGCGGCTGATGAGAAAGGCGAAGTTGTCGGTCAGGTCGCGCACGAGCTGCGTTTTACCTGCTTCGGCCAGCCCCAGCATCGTAAAGTACGAATCCCAGTAGTACACCTCGCGGAAGCGGCCGCCGGGCACGATGTAGGGCCGGGGCAAGGGCAGCAGGGAGCGGTAAGGGGCCAGCGAGTCATTTGGGTCCACGGGCGGTGCGGCCGGGCGGGCCAACACCGTCCAGAGGGTGTCGAGGTGGTGGCGCAGGCCCGCCGCTACGTTGCTGCGGAACACGGCTTCCCCGTCGGCCGGCAAGTCGAAGTGAGCTTCCACGAAGGCCTTGAGCTGAAAGCCCGGCCGGCTTTTCTCACGGTACCAAGCATCCATAATGGTAACCGGTCGTTGCCGGGGCACGGCATCGACAAAGGTTTTGTTGTCGCGGAAAACATGCCCCAACTGCACGGCCTCGAACAGGCCTGGAAACAGCTGCCGGGGCGACGCGTAGAGCAGCGCGGCCGGAGTGCCCCCGTCCGCTGGCTTGGGCGCAGCCGGCGCTTTACTCGCTAACCTGGGCGCAACCGTGGGCGCTTTCTTTTTAGTTTGGGCCTGACCAGGCAGCGCCAGTACAACCAAGAGCCCCAGCAACCAGCCGGATAATTTTTTACGCATGAATAATTGAGGTAGAAGGTGGTGAGGTGCTGCCAGCGCGGACATGGTACGGAAGCAGTAGTCGCGCTAAATGTTTGGAAGAGGATAAACTCCGCCTAAAAGTATTCTTTTCTGCTCAATGCACGCTTGATTGCTAGGCTCGTCAGTTCCAACCTAAGCCCCACCGCCTGACAACCTCGCTGGGTGGAGGCTCGGCTTCAATGGTAATAGCAGGTAGCAATTACTGTGGCTGGTCAGATACCTTGGTTGCGCTCGGTATGACATGGATATTTTCAGGCGAGTACTTAGCTGCCCACCCTCAACCTACCAGCTAGAGCCAGCCAAACAGGCGGGCAAAAAAACCGCGCCGCTTGGGCTTCTCCTTGGATTTGACTTTTGTGAAAGGCGTTGAGGGTCCGGAACCTTCATCCCCACTGTTGGGGCGAAACACAATGCGGGGTAGGGTGGGGCTGGCCCCCGGCCCCGCGGCCACGGTCGACGAGCCGTCGGACGACGAGTTACCGGCTGGCGCCTGACCCAGCACCAACTCAGTAGTTTTTTCGCCGGTGGTGATGACGCGCATGGGCCGGCTCTCGTTGTGCAGGCGGTCGACGGCCGTTACGTAGTAGGCGTAGGATTGGCCGGGCACGGCCGTAGTGTCGACGTACGTGGCGGGGAAGCCGGGCGCGGGCCGGGGCAGGGCCAGAATGCGGCGCGGGTCGTCGGGAGTCGACCGCTCGTTGGCTTCGAAGCGGTAGAGCACGTAGTAGGTAGCCGCGTCGCCGTCGGCCGCGGGTGGGCCCGACTGCCAGCTCAGCGTTACGGAGTGCTGGAGGCGGCGCAGGGTTAGGTTGGCCACGGGCAGCGGAGGCACGGCGTCGAGCCAGGGCATGGCGGGCACCAGCGCTGGGTAGCGAAACAGGTCTTGGCGGAGCGAATCGGTAGTGTGCAGCGGGTTCGCGACCAACGATTTGGCCGAAAAGAACACGCTGCCGCCCACTTCCTCGTCGAACGAGCGGTTGAGGCGAATCTGGCGCGGCAGCTCACGCGGGTTGCGCCAGGTGGTATCGGAGCGGGTGCTTTCCAGCATCCGATAAGTGCCGTGGCCGATGTAGAGGTGGCGGTCGAAGTGGTTGCGAGTCCACCATTCCAGCAGCACGGGGTAGGGCACGAGGCGGAAGTTGGTGCTCCAGTAGAGCTGGGGTACGATGTAGTCGATCCAGCCTTTTTCGAGCCACAGCCGCGAGTCGGCGTACAGGTTCGAGTAGGAGGGCTGCCCGGCGCGGGTGTCGGAGCCCAGTGGGTTGGCTGATTTATTCATCCACACCCCAAACGGCGAAATGCCGAATTTCACCCAGCGCTTAGCCAGCCGGATGCTGTCGTGCAGGTCGTGAATGAGCACATTCACGTTGTGGCGCCGCCAGTCAGCCAGGTCCGCGATGCTGTCGGGGTTAAAGTCCCGAAAGGTGGCCTCGTCGTGAAGTACGTGGCCGGGCTCCGGGTAGGGGTAGAAATAATCGTCGAAGTGCACGGCGTCGATGTCATAGCGCCGCACCACGTCGAGAATCACCCGGGTGATATGGGCCCGCACTTCGGGCCGGCCGGGGTTGTAGAGCAACTTCCCGGCGTAGCGCAGAAACCACTCCGGGTGTTGGCGGTAGGGGTGGTTGGGCGCCAGGCGGTGGGTGGCCGAATCCATGGACGCGCGGTAAGGGTTGAACCAGGCGTGAAACTCCATGCCGCGCCGGTGGGCCTCGGTAATGAGGAAGGGCAGGGGGTCGTCGTCATTGGCCGGAGCGCGCCCCTGGGTACCGGTCAGCCACTTGCTCCACGGCTCTAAGTCAGACTTGTAAAACGCATCGGAAGCCGGCCTGATTTGCACGAATACAGCGTTGATGCCGACGCGCTGCCCAGCATTGAGCAGGCGTTGGTACTCGGCCCGGTACTGTTCAGGGGGCGCCCCCCGCTTGTTGGGCCAGTCGATGTTCTCGACGGTGGCAATCCACATGCCCCGCAGTTCGTGCTTGGGGGGCGGTGTGGAGTCGGCCGTGGTTTGGGCTTGCGTTGGCGCCAGGATACCGCGCCCGCCAATAATCAGTAGCAAAAAAAGAAAGCGGCCCTGGGCGAACAAACGAAGCATCAATAAAATGAACAACACGATTAAGTGCTGCAAATTACGAGAATATGGCATAGCCCAGGGTACCGCACAGTCTTTACCGCGTGCTGCGGGCGCAACAAGTGGTACTCACACCTGGCCTCGAAAGGTGCCAGGAAGGTTGAATTATGATAGGCATGGAGGTGCCGACGCTCAGGTATCCTGAAGCTCGGCGCCACTTTCTTCTTTCTATTTCCTAACCTCCTCCTGTGTTGTAAGATCCTTGGCTTCACGTTCATGAACATGTTGGCCGAAATCAGACACCGGGCGTGGGCATCGTTAGCGCCGCACTTAACGGGCAAAGGTGAGAACCTGGCCCGTCGGGCAGGTGATAATTGATTGTTCCAGAGTCCGACGCTGTGGAACCTTGTTGCCAAGGCTCATTTTTGACAGCCTTTTATTCAGCCATGGATTGGGAGATTTTACAGCGTGTTGAAGTATTTTGCTTCAACTACATAAAAACTACCTTCTTCATTTATGAATATAAGAGTTGAAGTATTATTGTAAGGCATGAAAAAATAATTTCTATGCCATTCAGAATCAATGTTATTAATAATGTTTATTAGTTCAATTTTATTAATTGTAGTTATTTTTCCGATGAATTTATATTTTTTTCTTTCTCCATATAAACCTATTGTCCTCTATTTGATAATAATTTTCTACGGTAATAAAATCGATGACTTTATCTTTTCTCTCGCTTGAAAATAATTTATAATTATTGAATTTGTTGCCTTTGGTTGAAAAGGTTAAAAAGTAATTATTAATTAAATTATCAAAAACAGCGCTGTCTTCCATCTTAAATCAATTTGATATTATGTATCATAACATCATGAAATGCCTGTCTACGTGGCTGTTTATCTCGGCTGCCTTTTGGGCGGGCTCCTGCAGCAGTGGGGAAGCGTGTAGGAACCCGGCTAAAACGCCTTACGCTAGCTAGTATGTATATCAGGGTGTACTTGCCAATAAAAAGCCATCAGGGCCGCCGAGTACCACTGTAGCAGGCGACCCTGACCCCCACGCTGGGAAGTACGCGCTTATCTGCTCCGCTACCCCCGACAGCGTTTGCTTTACCTGCTCAGTGAGGTCAGTGGGCCAGTCAAGCGCGGGCACTAAGTTCAACTAGGGGAGGCACAAATACCTAGCGGTGGTCCGGACCACGTAAAGCCGGATACTCGTCGCGCTCATCACGCGCGTCTAAAGACTATACGTCCCTATTGCTCACGAGCCTGTTAGCTCGGTGTCGGTCTGGTTGGGGCCGCCTTCGAGGCCGTTGGTTTGGCTGGCGTTACCGTACTCGCCGCGGATACCGGCCCCGTCGCCCATGTTTTCCTGGGTGCTTTCGGGCATGGCGCCATCGGCCGTGGTGCCGGCTTCGGGGTTGCCACGGGCCTGCTGGTCAGGGTCCGCGTGCTGCGATGGGGTGAGTCCGCCAGTGCTGGCCTGGTCGGGACGTGGTTTGTCGGAGTTCTGCTGGGGGCTGGACATCGGGTTGGAAAAGAAGGAAGTTGAAGGATAGAAGCCTAATTTTGGCTCGTGGAAAGGTGTACGGCTGGCTAGCGTGGGGGTTGGGTGCGGCTGATTGCGCGGCGTTAGCCATCTTCCTGCCTACTTCCGCTCTTTCACCTCCAACCAACTGCTGTGGCTGATTCCTTCCCCGATTTTTATCACCAAAAAACCGACGCCGAGCTGCTGTTTTTGGTTGCCCACCCCGAGCATTATCAGCCCAGCCTGATTGACGAGGCCCGGCGCGAATTGGGGCGGCGCGGAGTGCCCCTGCCGGCCCCCGCCAGCCCCGCGGCCCCACCCGCTGTCGATGAGCGGGCGGCCAGAACAATCAGTCCGACTCTGCTGATAGTAGCCGCCCTGCTGGTGGTGGGGCTGGGCATAGGGTACTGGGTGAAGGGCCCGAATGCTCCGGCCCCGCCTGCTCCGCTGGCTGCCCCTCGCAAAGGGCCGCCTCGGCTCACAGAAGTGGTTACCTCCGTCGTGCCGAACTACGATGGAGTAGTGGCGAAGGTCGTGGAGCAGCAGCTCCGGCGCGTCCCCGCCGCCGAGCGGGCCGCCGCTACCCAGGCCCACCAGCCCCTGCACCAGTACCGCGAGCTCGTCAAACGCTTCTGGGCTGCCGAAACCCAGACCGAGTACGTGCTCGAGGAGGCCCGCAAGGGCCAGCCCAACGCGGCGCTGCCAGGCCACGTGGAAGCCGTGGGTGCCACGTGGCGGCAGTGGAACAAGGCTACGGTATATAGCTACAAGTTCGGCCCCGCCATGGCTGACCACCTCGATTTGATGATGCGCGTGGCCCAGCAGCAGCAGGAAGGGCTGGCCGATTTGCTTCTGGTCGCCAACAACCCGCAGGCCTACGAAAACGACAAAACCCGCCGGCGCGCCGCCGACGTGAGTGACTTACTGTCGGGGCTGCTGCCCAAGTCGCCGGTTACCGGCCGGCCTTACAAGCCAATGGTGCGCCACATCCGTTTGTAAAGAGAGAAGGAGAAGAACCTCTTTCAGACGAGAGAAGCAACAGTCTTGCTTAGCGGGTATGGACCGTTAGGGTACAAGGCCGGCGCGCTGGGCGCAGCCTCTGGTCTGTTGATGCCGGCCAACACCCGTACGCGCGCCGCTACGCCCGGCAGGACTGCCTAAACAGTCGGAATACTCTTGGAAACAGCTACTTTTCACTCAGGCTAGCGAAAATGGAGGAGGCGGAAATCCTTAGAGGCTGTTTGAATCAGTGAAAATCACTTTTGAACGCCCTGCTCTATCTGGCGTCCGCTGGTCGAAGCAGGACCGTTTTTATTCACTCAAACAACCTCTTAGACAATGGCCCATGAGGGCTAAATCACTCACCATCGGGTCATTGAACGATTCCAATTGCCGCGCCTTAGCGCTGACCTGCTGTTACCTCCTCTGCCGAGGGAAAGCGACTAGTCGACCTTCCAACAACTGGCAAAGTGGCCGGTTGGTCAGGCTGGCGCACTCCTTGCGCCAGCAGCTCGTATGGACGCACCCGCCCCTAATAACGCAACCCCGGAGCCCGGTTCCACGGCTGCCCTGGCCGCCCAGCTCTTCGCTCAGAAGCCCGAAGCCGAGCTGCTGTATATGGCCCAAAACGCGGCCCGTTACCCACCAGCCGTGGGGGCCGCCGCCGTAGCTGAGCTGAAGCGCCGGGGCCTGCTGCCCGAGGCCCCGCCCCAGCACGTGCCCGTTCCCACCGCGTCTGCCGAAACGTGGCCGGAGCTCATTGGGGCGTTGATGCGGGGCTTGTTTATTCCTTCGCGCCGCTTCCTGGCCACCCCGTTGCTGCTCGACCTCAACCTGCTGGTGTTCGGGCTGATGGTGCTGAGTGGTGTGTCGGTTGCCGAGCCCACGGGCCACCAGCTCATGCTTTGGGGCTCCAACGTGTCGGGGCTCACGCTGCCCGGGCAGCCGTGGCGCCTATTCAGCTGCTTATTCATACACGCGGGCCTCTCGCACTTGCTCCTGAACATGTTTTCGCTGTGGCTGCTGGGCCTCCTGGTCGAAGACCGGGTGGGACCCGGGCGCCTCGTGCTGGTGTACCTGGCCTGTGGCGTGGGTGGCGGGCTCGCCAGCCTGTGGTGGCACACTGCCGGCATCAACTCAGTGGGAGCCAGCGGGGCCATCTTTGGCCTCTACGGCCTACTGCTGACCCTGCTGATTGGCAAGAAGCTGGTGCTCGACAAGTCTGACCGCCGGGCCATGCTCGGCCTGGTACTGTATCTGGTACTGAGCAACCTGTTGGCGGGCGTAACTGGAAATATCGATAACGCGGCTCATCTGGGTGGCCTGGCAACCGGCCTGCTAGTGGCCGGCCCCCTGGCCCTGATTGGCTTAAAAACCCATGCGTAAGCCCTGCGGAGGGTGGGCCCTTGAGTGGCCTAGGGCGGTAGGGATTAGGCGCGGTTGATTGGGCGGCATTAGCCATCTTGCTGCCGCCTCTGCTCTTTCACCCCGACCGAGTGCTGTGGCTGATTCCTTCCCCGATTTTTATCACCAAAATCAGCGCTGAACTACTGTTTTTGGTTGCCCACCCTGAGCATTACTAATCCAGCCCGCCTGAAAAAGCCCGGCGCAAATAGTGGCGGTGGAGATCAAATGAGCGAGCCCCTAATACTAGCGCCTGCCAGTGGTGAGCCTGAGAACATTTTTAGATAGGTGAAGAGCCCAACCGCTCGCTCCGGCTATGGCTGCTCCGCTTGCCGCCCCTCACAAAGCCTCGCTCTGGCTCAGGGAAGTAGCTACCTACGTCGTACCTATGCATACGATGGGGTAGTGCTATAAGTCGTAAGGGAGCAGTTTAAGTCATCTCAGTTCTGGCCAGCAGTAACTAAATGGCGCAAGGAGAAACTTCAGCCTGGAAAAACGACAGTAAAAGAAATAATCATGAAGAATATATTCAACCTGTTTTGTAAGGTAATAATTGTATTTATATTATTTTGTGTAGGTGTTACCATTGGACTTGAAATATCAGATTATCCTGACATTGATCCCACTTCGCTAAAACATACTTTCGTTCACTTTAGCCTTGTATTAAGTATTCCGCCTACGTTTGCATTCTTCCTGATATATCGAATGTATAGGCGGATTAAAACTCGTTGGGTTTTCTACCTAAACGCATTTCTTATTCTTTGCGTCACCCTTTTTTTAATGTACCTTATTATGTGCATGATCTTATTAAATGAATTAGCTGAGGGCTTAAATGAGTTGGCTCCCAGAGTCAAAGACGCTGCCGAAGGGTTTATTAACTGGATAAAGCCAAAACGCTAAAGAGATGCTCTGGTATTTTAAAATTTAGTCCCAAAAATCGAGAAAGCTGCGTCGCCTGATTTATTTACGTAACCCAAGTTGCGGACTAGCCGCGTCGCGGTCGTACCCGGTAGGGCGGGAGGTTGGTAGAAAATGGCAACCCGGGCCAAACGAGAGCCGCGTCGCGGTGACAGGCCAACGCCAACCGCCAAATGTGTCACCGCTACGCGGCTCTGAACCACAGGGCCTATTTCAATTACTACCAACCTTCCGCCCTACCGGGTACGACCGCGACGCGGCTCTCAACCGCAGGGTCTCTTTGAACTACTACCAACCTACTGCCGCTACCAGGCTAGGTCGCAACTTGAGGTATGTAGCTGTCCGACATAACGGCAACATAGGTACTGGTCACCATCAATGGCCCATTTATTGAGCCTGCTCGCATGGCAGGCCCAATTTGTAGGGCCGGGGTCCGAAGAGGCAGCAGGGTTGTTTGCTGCACTACCTACTGCCGTGAGGCTAGCGGTAAGCCCATAATGGCCCAATGCAGCCGAAACTCAGCAGCCCCCAATGTGGCGAGTATAGCGAGTACAGTCTGCGCGTTTATAGGCCCGCTGAAGGTCGGGCTGCCGTAATCTTGTGTTGCCTGATGCCCGGCAGCTTTGCGGCGGGCAACTTGTGCCCATTCGCCGTTGCTCCCCGGTAGAAGCGCGGGCTACTTAACTTCCGCCGCCGGATTCCCGGTTGTTTTGATCTGCCAATTCAGTAATTACCCTCTCACTGCCCAGCTAAAACATGCAAGCCCTCCAACTCGATGCCGTCCACCAGCCTGCCACGGTGCGCGACGTTCCCACTCCTGCGCCCGCCGCTGGCGAAATCCTGGTGAAGCTGCACGCCGCCGCTCTCAACTACCGCGACGTCTGGATTCAAAAAGGCCAGTACGCCGGCCTGCGCCTGCCCTGCACCCTGGGGGCCGACGGTGCCGGGGAAGTAGCTGCGCACGGCGAAAGCGTGCCCGCCACGGCTCCCCTCGTGGGAGCCCGCGTCCTCATCAACCCTGGACTGCGCTGGGGCGACAACCCCCGGGCCCAGGCGAAGGAGTTTGTGGTGCTGGGCATGCCCGACCCCGGCACCTTTGCCGAGTTCATCACTTTACCCGCTCAGTACATCCGGCCGATCCCGCCGCACCTCACCTTTGAGCAGGCCGCGGCGCTGCCGCTGGCGGGGCTGACGGCCTACCGGGCGGCGTTCACCCGGGCGCAGGTGCAGCCCGGTGAGCGGGTGCTGGTAACCGGGGTAGGAGGGGGCGTCGCTTCCGTAGCCGCCCAGCTTTGTGCCGCCCGCGGCGCCGAAGTGTGGGTGACGTCGAGCGCCGACGCCAAGCTTGCCCGGGCCCAACAGTTGGGCGCCCGGGGCGGCATCAACTACACTGCCGAAAACTGGGTGAAAACGCTACTACAGCAAGCTGGTGGCCCGTTCGACGTCATCATCGACAGCGCGGCCGGGGCACCTTTTAACGCGCTGCTTGACGCGGCTGCCCCGGGAGGACGCATTGTATTTTACGGAGGCACCCTGGGGGCCATACCCCAACTGCCGCCCGCCAAAGTATTCTGGAAGCAGCTCAGCCTTCTGGGTTCAACCATGGGCAGCCCCCAGGACTTCGACGACATGCTGGCCCTGGTAACGGAGAAAAGCATCGTACCCGAGGTCGACGAAGTGTTCCCGCTCGCGGCGGGCGAAGCGGCCCTGAGACGCCTGGAGTCGGGCGCACAATTTGGTAAGATCGTGCTAAAAATCGTTTGAAAAATCAGGATGTTAATCGAATTGATTGATGCTGTATTTTTTCGCTGAATAGTGGCAAAAAGCAGGAGTCGAAGGAATGAAAACAAGCACTTTGGGGTTAATAAAACAAGGCATTTCGCCCTCAAAATCACCTGCGTTTTTGTCATGAAATCAGCCGCCGAATACCTCGCTTCTAATGTCTTTGAAGCCCGCCGCCCCCGCCGCGAGCTGCAGCCCGTAGTAGCTTACGCCGACGCTGTACAGGCTGTCGAGCAAGCCTTGGCTGATGCCGAAAAGTATAAGTATTTGCTGATGCGGGCCCTGCGTCGCCACGCCGACGAATCGCGGGCCATCGCACCCACTCGCTTGGCCGACATCAGCCCCTCTTTCCCGGCTGAAGCGCCTGTGTTACCGCTCTATCCGGCTTTGGCCGCGTAATAGCTAATAGACAGCTGAGCGAGTGGTGATGAGAGGTCACCGCGCTATGCGCATCAACGGGAATCCACTATCATTCTCTGAACTACTAACTCCAGGAAATGAAAATCCCTATCTCTGGACAGAGGTGGGGATTTTCATTTCTTAATGATTTATTAGAGTCACTATCTGGTAAGAATCAATATTTTGCTTCAGATTACAGCTTTGTAAGTTGCGGTACTGTATTAAGCCTTAGGTTGCTTCGATTCCGCTTGCTGTGCAGGGTGCTTGCTATAAATAGGTTGTTGAAACTCGCTCCTCGGCCCGCCTCGCGGGTCAAGGGAGTCAGGGAGATGTAGCTCTAACCGGGGACCAGCAAGCGGGCTTGGCTTACCCGCCGGGCCAGCTCGGTGGCCAGCATTACGGCCTGCTGGCGCAGTTCCGGCACCGCCGTGGACTCAAAATACGCCGGCCGCCGGCTTGGCCCCAGGGTGAAGATGGTGCTTGAAGTCATGCCGTCGGCGCCGCGCACGGCCCCGCACTCACTCGTGAGCAAGCCCAGGCGCAGGGAATCGGCCGTGAGGTGGCCGGCATCGCGCAGGCTCATCACGAGCGGGTCGGTAATGCGGCTGTAGTCGAGCAGGGGGCCGGTGCAGCACACCACGTGTTGGGCCACGTGCCAGCTGCCCCGGGTGCCGTGGGGCCGCACCCGCACCCGTAGCACGGGGCCGTCGGGGAGGATTTCGCGCACCGTGCCCACGTGCAGCTGCACCAGCCCGGCAGCTGTGAGCTCAGCCAGGGCCGCGGCGTTTTCGGGGGGGCTGCGGTGGCGCGTCACGGCCCACAAACCGGCCAGGTGGCGCAGAAACCGACGTTGTTCGGTTAGGGGCCAAGCGGCCCAGATGCGCCCTAAGTCGGGCCGCAGCGCGTCCATCACCGGCCGCCAATCGATGCCCTCGGCGGCAGCGCGGCGCAAGTGCCGCTTGAATACGGCCAGCACGCCGGTAACGGTAGTTTCGGCGGCCAGTTCCGGGTAAAAGTTGGGGTAAGAGGCCGTAGCGGAGCCGTGCGCGGCCGGCCAGCGGCCGTGGCGAGCTACTACGTTCACCGGCGCCCGGTGGCCGTCTTTGCGCAGGGCCAGCAGCACATCGATGGCGGTGAGGCCCGAGCCAATGAGCAGCACCGAGTCGTCGGGCCCGATGCGGCGCAGGTTACCGGCGGCCCAGGGGTCGGCATGGTAAGCGTCGTGGTGCAGGTAGCGGTGGTCGGGTCCGGCCGGGGGCGGGGGCGGGAAGTTACCCAGGGCCAGCACCACGAAGTCGCTCACGAGGGTTGTGCCGTTGGCCAGCAGCACGGCACGGCGGCCATCGGCCCGGAGCGGGGCCACCACGGCGGTGGTGCGGTGCCAGCACAAGCCGCCCGCCTCCGCGGTCGGCGAAGCAGTTAGCGCCGCCAGCAGCTCTTCGCTGAGGTAGCGGCCGTAGGTGGACCGGGGCGCAAATTCGGGCACGCCGGCCGTGCTTTCGGGTTGGCCGCGCAGCCAATCGGCAAAGTGCTGCGGAGCATTCGGGTACAGGCTCAGCGCGCCCGGGCGCACGTTGAGCAGGTACTCGGGGCGGCGAGCGGTGTAGGCCAGGCCCGGGCCGGGAAGTTCCCGGGGCTCAATCAGATGAATAGCAGCCTGCGCCAGGGCCGGCTGGCGCCGCAGCTGTAAGGCCAGCGCTGTGCCCGCGAAGCCGCCGCCCACAATGGTGATAACAGGACGAGCAGGTTGATTCACAGCGAGCGAAAGATTGAGGAAAGCAATGGAACGGCTAGCGGCGTGGCCAAGCACTGGCCCCAACCGGAAGAGCGCTGCTGGAACAGCTGGCGCAAGCTAAAAACTTCAGCTTACAAATACTGTCCTGGTACCAAGTAGTTCCGGACGTAGTCGGCAATGCCGTCTTCGAGCCGGGTGAATGGTTGCGCGTAGCCAATGCCCCGGAGCTTGCTCATATCCGCTTCCGTGAAGTACTGGTATTTGTCCCGAATGTCCTCGGGCGTGTCTTTAAACCGAATATCAGCCGTACGGTCCAGGGCCTCGAACGTGTTCAGCGCCAGGTCCAGGAAGGTGCGGGCCTGGCCGCTGCCCAGGTTATAAATGCCCGAATCTTTCCGGTGGTGCAGCAGAAAGTAGCACACTTCCACCACGTCTTTAACATAGACGAAGTCGCGCATCTGCCCGCCGTCGGTATAGTCGGGGTGGTGCGACTTAAACAGCGTCATCGAACCCGTTTGCTGAATCTGGTTGAAGGCGTGAAAAATCACGGAGGCCATGCGGCCCTTGTGGTACTCGTTGGGCCCGTACACGTTGAAGAACTTCAGCCCGGCCCAGAAATAGGGCTTTTCGGGCTGCTGCAAGGCCCAGTTGTCGAAGTCGTTTTTCGACTCGCCGTAGGGGTTCAGCGGGCGGTAGAGCGGGAACAGGGCCTCGTCGGTGTCGGTGTAGCCGAGCGTACCGTCGCCGTACGTAGCCGCCGAGGAAGCGTATACCAGGGGCAGCTGGTAGCGCACGCAGGCCTGCCACATGCGCTTGGAGTAATTCAGGTTGAGCAGGTCGAACACGGCCGGGTCCATCTCCGTGGTGTCGGTGCGGGCCCCCAGGTGAAACACGAACTCCACCTGCTCGTGGTGGGCCTCAAGCCACTCAAAAAACGTTTCCCGGTCTACGTACTCGCGCAGCTTCTTGCCCTCAATGTTGGGCAGCTTCTTCGCAATCGAGAAATTATCGACCACCACCACATCGTTGAAGTTGGCGGCGTTGAGGCGGGAAACAAGGCAGCTGGCAATGAAGCCGGCCGCACCGGTGACGACTATCATAAGGCGGGGATTTTCGTCAAAAGTAGGGTTGATTTCGCGTAGAATACGACTCGGGCTAACAACCCACCCCCCGCAGCACTGGTTGCCGCTGGGGGCGGGTTGTTAGCCCGAGTCGTATTTACCTCTGACCGCTGCTCTGTTCTCTGCGGTCGCTGATCAAACTGCCGTACTGCCGCTCCGGCTTTCGGCTCCTGGCTTTATTCCCGCACGAAGCGAGCCAGGGAGGCGGCGCCGCTGGCGGTAGTCAGGCGCAGATGGTAGAGGCCGGGCGCCAGGGTACGGGTGTCTATGCGCGCGTTGAGCGGGTCCACGACCTGGCGCAGCAGTACCCGGCCGGTGGCGTCGCTCACTTCGGCGCTGGCCCGGCTCGTCAGGTCCGGCAGATGCAGGATTTCGCGGCAAGGATTAGGATATACCGTGAACCGGGCTGGGTTAGCGGTGGCCGTGCTCAGTACTAGTGTATTGTCGCGCACGCTGGTGCCCGGGCCATTCAGTATCCACTGCTGCCCATCCACGGTGACCGAAGCCACGGCTTTGCTGACGGGCACCGTGAAGGAGGAAACCGGCTGGCTCTGGCGCCGGCGCAGGGTTTGCTCGGTGCCGTCGGTGAATCGCAGGGTATAGTCTACGTCCGTGTCGAAGAAGGGCGTGACCGTGGGCATAGACGTGGTTTCGGTGCTGCGCAGGTAGAAATTCGGCCCAACCTGGTTCCAGCGCACGTCGAAGGTGGGATAGCCCTCCCCCCGGTACCACTGGTCAAAGAAGTACTGCAGCGACCGGCCGGCCTCGGCCTCGAAAATGCGCTGCAAGTCCTGGGTGCGGGCCGTGCGGCCACTGTAGGTGCTTTGGTAGGTGCGCAGGGCCCGGAAGAACTTGGTATCGTCGTTGAGCAGGTAGCGCAGCATGTGGACCACCGCCGCGCCTTTTCGATAAGAAAGGCGGATACTAAAGATGCGTTCGTCGTCGGTAGTATCAGCGACCCAGAGGCTACCTCCGGGGTTTTGCAAAACAAGCTGGTGGGCCTGGTCCATCCAGTCCCGGTCGGTACCAGCCGGGGCGAAGCGTTGCAGCGAAAGGTACTCGCCGTAGGAGGCAAACCCCTCGTGGAGCCAGATATCCTCCCACGAAGCACAGGTTACGTTATCGCCGAACCACTGATGGAACAGCTCGTGCGCCGTGAGCAGGACATTGAAGTTTCCCTGCGTGGTCATGGTCTGGTGCTCCATGCCGCCGCCGATGGGGGCCATGCTGTGGCCGTATTTCTCCGAGGCAAACGGGTAGAGGTTCACCAGGCTGGAGAAGTTTTCCAGCAGCAGCGGCGTGTAGTCCAGTTGCTCACGGTAGCTCTCCAGGGCGGCCTGGTTGTAGACGTAGTTGACGATGGGAATCTGAGGACCACCGGCCGGGTGGGCGTAGTTGACGTACTCGACGTACGGGGCCACGGCCACCGACACGAGGTAGTAGGCAATGGGCTTGGCCCGGTGCTTCCACTCATAGCGGCTCTTGCCGTTGGGCAGCGGCGTCACGCGCGTCAGCACCCCGTTGGAGCCGACTTTGTTCGCGCTGCTCGTCGTCACCCACACATCCAGCGAATCGGCTTTGTCGGTCAGCACCTGTTTGCAGGGCCACCATTCGTGCGCCGCGAAGGGCTGCGAGATGCTCCAGGTGACGTTCACGCCAAACTCGGAGACCAGCTGAGTGCTGAGCGCGTTCTCACTACCGGGCGAGCTGCCGTTGGGCGCGGTGCCCCGGTAGTAGATCACGGCGCTGAACAGGGTGTTGGCGGGCACTACCTGCGGCAGCCGGGCCGTTACGTCGGAACCGGCGCGGCGCAAGCCCGGCGAGCGGCGCCCGTTTACCACCACGGAGTCGATGGTGAAAGTCGGGTACAGCTCGAAGGCTACCGAATCGAGCGGCTGGGCCAGGTTCCGGGCCAGCAGGCGCACGTTGCCGCTCACGTCCCGCGAGTTGTTTTCCAGAGCGAGGTCCAGCTTGTAGTAAGTCACATCGTAGCGGTCCATTTTCTGGCGATGGCGTACGGTGGTTGTGGGGCCGCGCTGGGCTGCTTGCCGGTGCCCCTTGGCACAGCTGGCCGCCGCGTCATGGGTTAAATCTGCGAAAGCCGGGCGGATAGTGGGAGTTTGCGCCCAAAGGCCAGCGGTTGTCAGCAGCAAAACAGCCACCAAGCAGTAAAAGCGAAACATGTGAGGAAAAGCAAGTAGTGGAAAAATGAGTCAGCCGCCGGCTGCTGGGCAAGAAGCGCCCGGCACTTGCCGGGCTGTTTACCAGCATCCCAACCGCTCTAGTATTTATCATTGGCCCGGCCTGACCGGTCAAGCCGGGCCAATGATGGAGCCGTTCAGATAGTGTTTGGGCCTCGTGCTGCGGGGGCGTTCCGAATGCCGCAGCCGCTCATCAATTCTTGTAGATGCGGAGTTCTGGGTGATAGAGGTGCACGAAATCCTGCGTGTTGACGGCACCGGGCCCCTCAAAGTGCGCGCTGCCCCCGAAAACAATGCCCCTTCCCGTTGCCGGGAGGTTCTTGGCCCAGCCATTATTTCGAACGTAGAGGCCAAAAGGGAATTCTCCGTAGCGGAAAAAGAAATTGAGATTGTCGACTTTTTCGAGCGCATAGACCCGCTTACCTTTCCGCCGGGCTAAGTCAATCAGGCGGAAGTAATTGTTGTTCTCCCGCGTTCCTGGGAAATATTGGTTCCAGGCCGTGTCGTAGTAATCCAGGAGGGCTTTTTTAGCCTTGAGAAAAGCGTCACTGCCTTCCGGGGCCGACAAGAAGGTATTCACATCGCCCTGTAGCCTTTCGTTCATCATTTCTAATGCAAACCAATCGTAGATATCGGCATTGCTTAGAGCAGTATACAACCCGTTATAGATCGACTCATTACCGTGCTCATCCGGTAATATAAGTATGGCGTTTGTTTGTGAGGGAAACGTGTTTATCTCATCTCCTCTGATAACGGGAGCGGGTCTCAGCTGAGGCAATTTAGCTTCAGTATCAAGCTCCAACTCGTAATCCGGGTTAGGAATCAAATACCTGGATTCGAGCCCTTCCCTTCGGATGATGTCGCGGAACTCTTCCAGGCGGGGCAGAAAATCCCTAAAAGTCGCTCCGCTCGCGTAAAAATGGTCGATGGGAACAGTGTAGGTGTTAAACGCCCTGATCCTCATCGCGGTGTTGCTGTAAAACGTGCCGTTCCAGCCGCTATTGAATTTTAACTCCAGCACGTTGTTATCCTCCCGAACCACCTGCGCGTATTTGGGAACGAAATCCCGCTTGATCCGTTCGGGCGAGGTCAGCCGCAGCGCCTGGTAGCCGTAAAAGTCAGTTAGAAACCGGGCCGGCCGGCCAACCGCCCGGATAAACTCCTCACTGGTGCGGCCCGTGGCATCATTTACCCTGGCGAACAACGGCGTAGCGTCTATGTCGTGGATGTAAGCCGAATTATTTTGGATGGGCGGCTGTGGGATAATATCATCTTTATCTTTCTTGCAGCCAGCAACGAAGATTAGCGAAGCCAGCAAAGCGAGTTTTGTGTTGTTCCACATGTGTTTTTTGAGGTTTAAAAATTGATGTTTTAGAAATACCGCTTACTTGACGGTACAAGCCAACGCCCAGCATTTTGAAGGGCAGCAAGGGGTGTAGAAGGAGTGTTAAAGCCTTTTTACCAAGAAAAGAGTTAAGATTGGGGACCAGTATAAGAGGGTGCAGTGTTAAGCGGGTCTACGTCAATAGTCGCGCCTGATACCATCCTTATTCTCGGAAAAGTGACAAACGAGGGGTTGCCGGTGACGAACTCAGTGTTGGGTGTTGCAGACGCTTTTGGCTCTCGGAAAGCCTGTTTTCATCAACTCAGGTAGAGGGCCGCGGCTGGCTAGGGTTACCCATGTCACCTCTCCCAATTCTGCGCGTCCATAACCAGGAAATTGGCTGTTGATCAGTACTCAACGGGCCTCGTTGCGCTGATTTCCAGGGGCGAAGGCGGTCGGGTTACTTTCGTTAATAGGCTTCGCTCGCCAGCACGGTGGGCATCAAAAAACCCCCTTGGCCGTGCCAAGGGGGTTTGTCGAATTGATCGGGTGAGCGCGGGCTAGGGGATGCCCCAGCCCCGGCGCTCGGCCGCGGGTCGGCCGCCGGAGGCTATTGGACCTCTACGCGGCGAGCGAAGAGCTGGCCGTCAGCCGTCTGGCAGAGCACGGTGTAGAGGCCCGCGGCCA
>NZ_JACXAD010000032.1 GCF_014699115.1 Hymenobacter montanus | reverse complement strand
AGCACTTTCTCAGTATGGCGCAACTGGCCTGTATTCGGCGTATCCTGCAGCGCCACTTTTCAGACACAGCCTAACTGCTCTACTTCAGGGAATAAGGAGGCAACTTGGAGATAGCATTCCTGAGATAGAAAATTAGGTATGCTAGTCCTAAATCTCATGCACCTGCTTACCGGGTCATACCTATGGTACTCAAAACCGAAATAAACGGTAAGTTCTATACATTTGAACTACAGCTCAACACTATGAGAGCTTCAATTGCCGCAGAGCTTGAACCACAACACAATCTTTAAGCCTCTTGTACAAGTCACGGAAGAGCAGAAGCAGACGATCAAACGTATTATATGGCGGAAGCAGTTGCTCTAAACCAATTAGCAACAAGTATAACTATGGTTAATCTCTCAGACTTGAGCACAATGAGAATTTTTTATCTGAAGAGTCCTGAAGGAAACATGCAAGCAACCTTTATGATTGATGGTCGGACTTATTCTAACCCTGATGATGTAAGGCGAGATACTTGGGAAGCTTATCAAGCGATAAATAACAGGCTAATTGTAGCTGAGTCAGAGGTGCGCTCCCTTGAGCCAAATTCCCCAGCACCTTGTCTCCCAACTTGGCAAGAATATAAACATTGTCTACCACCGCTCTAAAGAATCTAACTCATGAAAATCTTTGATAGTTGGAAATCTTGGGCAGAAGCAAAGCAGTCTTATTTCCTGTTGATACGCTGAATTCGTTAGAACAAGCATTTAGAGCAAGCAACGGTTGAAATAAATTACCGCCTTATACAACTGTACCCGACTCCGCTGGGTTTCACTGTCTGAACGTAAGGCTCCGGGTCCAGTAGTCGGGCGGAGCTTTTCAAAGCTGCTACCTTGGCGCTAATCTTCAACCATTTTAACCTCAACCCAATGACTGCTACCCGATTATTTCACCGCTTCGCTCTAGGGCTTGCTACCGTGCTGACTGTCAACATAGCTCACGCGCAGACTGAGGCGCCCAAAGAGGCCAAACCCAGCCCCGCCGCCACGGCCACCGGCAAGATAGGCGGGACCGACGTGACCGTGGCCTACAGCAGCCCCGCCGTGAAAGGCCGGACGATCTGGGGCGGCTTGGTGCCTTATGGCCAAGTGTGGCGCGCGGGCGCCAACGAAGCCACGACGGTCATGTTCAGCAAGCCGGTGAAGGTGGAAGGCCAGGCCCTGCCCGCCGGCAAGTATGGCTTCTTCGTAATCCCAACGGAGAAGCAGTGGACCGTGATTTTCAACAAAGTGCCAAACCAGTGGGGCGCGTTTAAGTACGACGAAAAGCAAGATGCGCTGCGGGTGATGGTGACGCCCCGCAAAGCCGCCAGCATGGCGGAGCGCCTAGCTTATGAAGTGACGCCCAAAGGCTTGGTGCTGCGCTGGGAAAACCTCGAGGTGCCGGTTGCGGTGAAGTAAGCCCGCCCACTGCCTGCGGACTTTCGTAAGCAAAAAAGAGGAACGAAGCTGGGTGGCCAGGTGCTCCAAGCTTCGTTCCTCTTTTTGATTGCTGTACCGATGCCAAGGACCGCCCCGCGGGTGGCTCCCAAACTCTTTGCGGACTTTTGTGGTCCATTACCAGCGGGCAGAACCGCTTTTCTTTTTCTCATGACTCCTACAACAGACTATAAGCTCACCCAATACAGCCACGGGGCGGGCTGCGGCTGCAAAATCGCGCCCGCCGTACTCGACCAAATGCTGCACACCAGCATTGCCCAGCCCCGCGACGAAAAGCTACTGGTGGGCAACGCCAGCCGCGACGACGCGGCGGTGTATGACCTGGGCGGCGGGCAGGCGGTCATTTCGACGACCGACTTTTTCATGCCCATCGTCGACGATGCGTACGATTTTGGGCGCATCGCCTCGGCCAATGCCATTTCCGACGTGTACGCCATGGGCGGGCGGCCCCTGCTGGCTATTGCCGTGCTGGGCTGGCCCGTGGATAAGCTGCCGCCCGAAGTGGCGCGACGGGTGCTGGAAGGAGCCCGCAGCATCTGCGCCGAGGCGGGCATTCCGTTGGCGGGGGGGCACAGCATCGACTCGCCGGAGCCCATTTTTGGCCTGGCCGTGACCGGCCTGGTGGCCACCGCTGACCTCAAGCAAAACAACACGGCCACGGCGGGCTCGGAGCTGTACCTGACCAAGCCGCTGGGCGCAGGCATTCTCACGACGGCGCAGAAAAAGGGCATCCTGCGGGACGAGGACGCGGCCATCGCGCCGGCCCAAATGATGCAGCTGAACAAAATCGGCGCCGAGTTAAGCAAGCTGTCCACGGTAACGGCGCTGACCGACGTAACCGGGTTTGGGCTGCTGGGCCACTTAGCTGAAGTGTGCGAAGGCAGTGGGCTGACGGCGGAAATCGAGTTCTCGAAAGTGCCCCGTATCGTGGCCGCCGAAGCGTATCTGAAGCAAGGCAGCGTGCCCGGCGGCACCGGCCGCAACTGGGCCAGCTACGGCCACAAGGTGGGCGCCATCAGCGACGAGCAGCGCGCCTGGCTCTGCGACCCGCAGACTTCGGGTGGCCTGCTGGTGTGCGTGGCCCCGGAGGGCCGGGAAGAGGTGCTGCGCGTATTTGCGGAGCACGGGCTGGCGCTGACCAGCTTCGGCCGGCTGCGGGCGCACAAAGAGAACGAGGCCTGGGTGCAGGTCAGCGCCTAGCGGTACCAGGCATAAGCTCCGGCAATGAAGGCTTCTTTTCTGCGCTCCCTGCTCGAAGCGGCGGCCGGGCTCCTGCTGGTATTGGGCGCCGCCCGCTGGCTGACGGGACTTTTCTCCAGGCGTACTCGCGTTTTTCAAATCACGGCCGCGCGGCACTTGCAGCTGCTCTTCTGGCCACTGCTGGCCCTGGGCGCCGGGCTGAGCGTGCTGCCAGCCGTGGCGCTGAACAGCCCGACGACCAGTCAATTTGAATGGAGCCTGACCCTGGGCTTCGTGCTGTTTACCCTGGCGCTGAGCGGACCCGCGCTGCTGTTGCACCTGCGGTACTGGCTACTGAACTACGAAACCACCTTGGTGTTTCAGCCCGACCACAATCGGTTGGAGGTGTACGAAGCCGGCCAGCGCCAGGCCTTTGAGCGCCGCGACCTGGCCGGGGTGGAGCGGGTGACGTGCCGGGCCCGCCGCACTTTTTGGGCGAAGTACGATTACCTGCGCCTGCGCTTCGTGGATGGGCGCACCATTGTACTCACCTCGCTGCTGACGGACTTGGAGCCACTAGCCGGGTTCCTGCGCAACGTGCCCACGCAACGGCGCAGCCGCCCCTGGTGCTGGGTTTAGTAGGTCGGGAGCCGTTTAGCTAATAGTAGTTCAGCTCCCTCCTGGGTCTTGCTCAGTGGGGATTAGGGAAGGAGAGCCGCGGCTTATTCGCTCGTGGCAAGCCAGTTCCTGACCCTTGAAGCCGATTATTTTTTAGGCCGACGCTGGTACAGGCCGGGGGTACTCGTGGGCTCATAGGCGCCAAATATGCCGGGCAGCAATCGCTTGAGCCGGGGCACCTGAGCGCTTTGATCCAGCAAGTAGGCGGGCGGCGCAGGGCCTATTTGCTGGGCCACCCGTACCACGGCGGCGTATTCCATCAGATGCCCGAAGTCGGCTTGGGAGAGGGCCCAGTCCAGATAAGGGGTGGCGGGATAGTTGTTGAAATAAGCGCGGTCGTCGGGACCGAGAATGAGCAAGGTCTGGCCGCGTAGCGCCGCGTAGCGCGGGTCGGGCCGCAGCCCAAAGCGGCTTTCGGCGGGCATGCGCAGGAAGGCTTCGAGTCCCGGCACCTGGGCCCGGTAGCGGAGCCCCACGGCGGCACTAAGGATGAGCAGTAGCAGCAGCTCCAGCAGCCAGGGGCGCTGGGAGCGCTGCCAAAGAAACAGGCTGAAGTAGGCCACCGGCGGCAGCGTGAGCACTAGTACCCCGGGCGCGGTGCCCCGCTCCACGGCCGCCGTAGCAATGGCTACCACCAGCCACACCAGCATCAGCTGCCGAAACTTTACCTGAAACACCAACCCCAGCGAGGTGCTCAAAGACCGTAGCAGCGCCAGGGCCAGCACCAGCACGGGCAGGATCAGCAGGCGTAGCTGCAAGCCGGCCGGCAGCCCGCTGCTGATTAAATCGGTGAGGCCCGGCTGCAGGTGGAACTGCACAAAACCCGGCAGGGCGCCAGTGTAAAAGAAAAACGTGGCTACTAGCGCGTAAGGGAAGAAAAACCCGCACAGCAGCAAGAGCGAGCTCCGAAAGGAATTGGCCGCGAAAATGATTACCGCAAACAAGCCCACCACCAGAAACAGCGTCAGCGGCAGGTAGCACAGGGCCCCCACCCCAATCAGAAACCCGGCCCGAAACAAGCGGCGGTTGTCGTAGCCTTCGCGGGAAGTGGGTAGCAGCGCACTCAGGGCAAAAATGATAAACGTGTGCCCCAGCAGCAGCGGCGAGAGCGCATCCAGATCGATGCTTACGCTGCCCACCACCAGGTAGGTTAGGGCGGCGATGTAGCCGCGCTCGGGGTGCACTTCGTAACGGTTAAAAACCAGGTTCAGGCGGAAGGCTTGTACCAGCAGCAAGCCCAGGGCGCAAGCCCGGTAGAGCCCTACGGGGCGGGACAGCGCCGCGTCGAGCCCGGCGAACAGGGCCGCGGCCAGCGGGGCGGTGCCCTCGTAAAGATCGCGGTAGAGCATGGCGCCGCCGTGCAGGCGCTCGCCCACCAGCAGGGCCCGTAGCTCAGCCGCCGTCAGCGGCAGGCCAAACCAGAGCAGTGGCAGGCGCAGGGCGAACGCTAGTATCAGCAAGGCCAGCAGCTGCGCCGGAAGGGAACTTTTGAAAAAGCGAAGCAAATTTTAGGTTGCTGATGGTAGGTTTCTCGTTTCCGACTGTAAAGATTGAAGATAGTCGTACATGTTGGCACCTGCCGACACTCCCAACCCGCAAACGAGCCAGCACAAACGAAGAACGATAAACCTACCTTTGCCGCTGATTATGGAAAGCAAACGACAACAAAAAATGGCCAGCCTACTCCAGCAGGAATTGGCCGCCGTGCTCCAGCGCGACTTGCCTCACCTGTTTGGGGGTGGGCTAGCACCGGGCATCAGCACCGTGAAGGTGACGCCCGACCTCGGCCAGGCCCGCGTGTACCTCAGCCTGCTGCTGGGCGGCGATGCGGAAGCGCGGCTTGAGCTCATCCGCGAAAACGCCAAGGCCATTCGCCAGGCCCTGGGCAAGCGCATCCGCCAGACGGTCCGGGTAGTACCCGAGCTTATTTTCTTCCACGACGACAGTGCTGCTTATGCCGCGCACATGGACCAGGTGCTGAGCACGCTGGACATCCCGCCCGCGCCCCAGGAGGAGCCCGACGACACTGCCGACCCGCTGCGCCGACCCCGCCTTTTCAAGGGGGAATAATTTCCTGAAATGTGGAGAACAAGGTGATGTGAAAAATGTGGAAATAACCAGCCCACAGCAAATCATCAGTACGTTTTCACTTTTTCCCATCGGTACATTTTCACATTTACTCCTTGTACTACGACCCCATTAAGAAGACGCTCGGCCAGGTATTTAACCGCACGCCGTGGCTGCGCCGACTGTTTTATCATCTGCTTGACTTGCTGCTGCTACGTACCTGGCACGTGCACCGGGAGCTGCGCCGCTGGGCCAAAGGCCGTACTCAGGAGCCGTTGAACATCCTGGACGCGGGCTCGGGCTACGGCCAGTACACGTACTGGCTGAGTGGCTTAAGCGCCAAATGGGAAATTCTGGCCGTGGATGTAAAGGACGAGCAGGTGGCCGATTCCAACGATTTTTTCCGGAAGATTGGGCGCCGTAACGTGCAGTTTGCCGTGCAGGATCTGGTGCTCTACCAGGAGCCTAATGCCTTTGATCTGGCGCTCTCGGTCGACGTGATGGAGCATATTCTGGAAGACGTGGAGGTGTTCCGCAACATTCACGCCTCGCTGAAAGACGGCGGCCTGCTGCTCATCTCCACGCCCAGCGACCAAGGTGGCTCCGACGTGCACGACGATGGCGAAACCAGCTTCATCGAAGAACACGTGCGCGACGGGTACAACATCCGCGAAATCCAGCAGAAGCTGCGCACGGCCGGCTTCGAGCGCATTGAGGCCCGCTACGCCTACGGCGAGACCGGCCAGATATCGTGGCGCCTCAGCATGAAGTACCCGATTTTGATGCTGGGCAAGTCGCGCCTGTTTTTCCTGCTGCTGCCGTTTTATTACCTGGTCACGTTCCCGTTTTGCCTGCTGCTAAATTGGTTCGATGCCCGCACCGTGCACGACTCGGGTACCGGCCTGATTGTGAAGGCCTGGAAGTAGAAGCAGGCCTAGCGAATTGGCTCCGTGGTTGCCCGGCAAAAGCCCGTACCTTAGTTCCTGCCTTTGTTCGTTTACCGCCCGCTAACTTCTCCGCCAATGGACCCTCACAATTTTCAGAAGCTTATGGAAGCGCTACTCAACCATCTGGAGCGGCAGGATGCTCAGGCCGTCACCACCAATGACTTGCTGCTTCAGCTCGTGGGGGAGGTGCGCAGCACCCGGCAGGACAGCCAGCAGTTTCAGCAGCGGCAAAGCCTGTTCAATCAGCGCATGCTGGAATGGACTGACCGTCAGGAGAAGTTTAATGACCGTCAGGAAAAGTTTAACGAGCGCCAGGACCAGTTCAACATCATCTTCCTGGATGAAATCCGGGGCATGAAAAAGGACATCAAGGACCTGACCGAAGTGGTGCTGAAACAGCACGAGGGACGGCTGAAGCGCTTGGAAGACTTTATGGACGGGCTGATGCGACCGGCCAGCTAATGCCTCGCCTTGCCTGCTGCCGCTAACGCCCGCCCGTGAACGTTCCCCTGCTCATTGCCCAGCGCTATTTCCGCTCCAAGAACAAGCGCAACATCATCACCATCATCTCCAACATCTCGATGGTGGGGGTGGCGGTGGGCACGGCCGCGCTCATCATCGTGCTGTCGGTGTTCAACGGGCTGGAAGACCTGGTCCGCACCCTCTACGGCAAATCTGACCCCGACCTGGTGATTTCGGCTACCAAGGGCAAGGCCTTCGACGTGGCCCCCGCGTTCCTGCTGAAGCTTGAAAAGATGCCCGGCGTGGCCCTGCTCACTGAAGTCATCGAAGACAATGCCCTGCTGCAGTACCACGACCGCCAGATGGTGGTGAAGATGCGCGGCCTCTCCGACAACTACTTTGGCCAGAGCCCAATCGACGAAAACATTCGGGAGGGCGACCACCGCCTCCGCCGCGACAGCCTGGAACTGGCCCTGGTGGGGGCCGGCGTACAGCACGAGCTGAGCATCACGCTCAACAACCGCCTGACGCCGATGCGGCTGCTGTATCCGCGCAATACGCCCGGCAGCAAAACCCTGAGCCTTAATCCCGACAAAGCCTTCAATGAGCAGAACATAATTGCCGGGGGCGTTTTTCTCATCGAGCAGCACATCGACGATAGCTACATCTTCGTGCCGCTGACCTTTGCGCAACGCCTGCTCGGCTACGGCTCCCGCCGCACGGCTCTTTACGTGAAGGTGAGCCGAAGCTTCGAGGTTGATGAAGTGAAAGAACAACTGCGCCACATGCTCGGGCCCGGCTTCAAGGTGCAAGACAGTGATGAGCAGCACGTGAGCTTGTTCAAGGCCATCAAAATAGAGAAGCTGTTCGTGTTCATCACCTTCACGCTTATTCTGCTCATTGCTTCGCTCAACATCTTCTTTTCGCTGTCGATGCTCGTCATCGATAAGAAGAAAGACATTTCGGTGCTGCTGGCCATGGGAGCTAATCAGACCACCTTGCGGCGCACCTTTCTGCTGGTGGGGGCCATCGTGGCCCTGGTGGGTGCCACCGCGGGCCTGGTGGTTGGGGTGGCCCTGTGCTGGCTCCAGCAGCGTTTCGGCTTCGTAAGCATGGGCATGGCCACGAGTGTAGTCGATGCCTACCCGGTGAAGATGGAGGCGGCGGACATTGTATTTATCTGTCTGTCCATCATTCTCATCACCTTAGCCGTCAGCATTCGGCCCGCTTTGAATGCGAGCAACTTGGACGTGCGCGAGAACCTGTAGCACCCGCTGCCTTCCCGGGCGCCGAAGCTGCAAGGCCGTAATTCTGTACATCGGTCGCGAAGTTTTCCCGTGCCTATTTCCGCTTTCAGCCCTACCTTGCGCCTTCCGCATGTCCGGTTATGAAAGTTTCTACCGCAGAGCCATTTCAAATTGTTTACTCGCTGTTCGAGCACGAGTTCCTCGGCCATCTGTTCGCCGCCTACGTGGTGCAGCTTGGTCCGCGGGGCCAGCTAACCCTGCAGCACCAAACCGTTTCGGGCAAAAACGCCCACGAGTTCGCCGCGGGCCTCGACGCGATCGACTTCGAGCTGGTAGAGCTGTGCGACCAGATTCAGCAGGAAGCGGTGGTGAAGGAGTTCTGGCCCCGTAAAATCGCCACGGCCGAATTCTTCCTGAAAGTCTACCACGCCGAAAAGGGCGATAAGCCCCTGCAGGAGGTTATTTCCCGACACGTGCAAAAGCGTATGGCGGGCATCCTGGCGCAGTTGGCCAATAAGCGGGTGTTCATCATGGGGCGTGATGGGGAGCCCACCTGGCGCGAAATCGGTCTGGCCCCGGCCAAGGCTTCTATCCTGTTTCACTTCCGGCGCAACGAGGACGGCACGCATTACTTCCCAACCATTCAGTACCAGAGCCAGCGGCTGGACTTCCAGTACAAGGACGCCGTGCTGGTGTGCCTGCAGCCGGCCTGGTTGCTGCTGGGTAATCTGCTCTACTCCTTCCGCACCGAGGTGGATGGGCGCAAGCTGTTGCCGTTTCTGAAGAAAAAATTCATTGTCGTGCCCCGGCAAGTAGAAGAGAGCTACTTCCAGAAGTTCGTGGCCCCGCTCATGGAATCGTTCGAGGTCCACGCCCGGGGCTTCGACATTCGCTCGGAGCGCTACGTGGCGCGCCCCCGGCTTACGTTCAGCGATGCTCTGCCCGCCGCGCCGGTGCCCGAGGTTCCCGTGCGCCCGCCCGGGCCGCCACGCCGGGGCCGGATCCCGCTGCCCAAACCCGCGGTGCCCCTGCTCACCGGTACCGAGACCGAGCAGATTCACTTCGAGCTGAGCTTCCGTTACGGGCCTCACCTTATGGCGCTGGGCACCGACAAACCCGTGAGCGTGCGCCTGGAGAAAACGGCCGACAGCTATGTGTTCCACCGCTTGCTGCGCAACCAGGAGCAGGAGCAGGCCACCGTGGCGGAGCTGCGCGAGCGCCAGCTCACGGTAGAGAATGGCCACGCCACGCTGCCCAAAGGGGAGGCGTTTAAATGGCTGTCCGACAATACGCCGGCCCTAACCGAGCTGGGCTACACGATAGAGGCCGCGGCTACTGCCACCAAAAGCTACTTCATCGGCCCAACGAGCGTCCATGTGGGTATTCAGGAAGCTGGTGACTGGTTCGATGTCAGGGGCACGGTACGGTTTGGGGACATTGAGGTACCGTTTATTCGGCTGCGCGGCCACATTTTGCAGCGGCGCCGCGAGTTTAAGCTGCCCAATGGCCAGATTGCCATCATCCCCGAGGAGTGGTTTACGGACTACCTGGAGCTGTTTGCCTTCGGCGAAGAAACCGCTGAAGGGCTGAACCTGCGCCGCCACCACCTGGCCCTGGTGGCCGATTTGCAGAGCAGCGAGCTGGCCACCGTGCGCATGGGCCGCAAGCTGGCCAAGCTGCGCGACTTCGCCGAAGTGGAGGACCACCCCCTGCCCGCTGGCTTCCTGGGCGAGCTGCGCCCCTACCAAAAGGCCGGCTACAACTGGCTGCGCTTCGTGCAGGACTATCATTTTGGCGGCTGCCTGGCCGACGACATGGGCCTGGGGAAAGCCCAACCGCTACATGCCAATATTCTGACTCCTACCGGCTGGAAGCCGATGGGACAAATGCGCCTCGGTGATTCCATCATCAACTCGCAGGGCCATACCTCCCGAATAACGGGCGTGTTCCCCCAAGGCGAGAAGGAAATTTTTCGCGTCACTTTTACTGACGGCTCCACGGCGGAGTGCTGCGCCGAGCATTTGTGGGCCGTGCGAAGCCCCGTACAGAAATACCGGGGCCAGGCCTATCAGGTGAAGACCCTGCGGGAATTAAGCGCCGACCTGCACGACCGCCACGGCAACCCGAAGTGGTTTGTGCCGATGGTGAAACCCGTAGAGCTGGACCCACAGTCGGTGCCCGTCGACCCCTATTTTATGGGCCTGCTGCTGGGCGACGGTTGCTTTCGGCAAAACAGCACTGGGCTGTCAACCAGCGACGCTGAAATTGTGAATTACGTGGCCGGGGAGTTGCCGCCCACCCTGGCCATGCGTCGGCAGGGCCTCAGCTACGACTATACGTTTGTGAAAAACGTGGCCGGCTGGACAAATGAGCTGATGCAGCACATTCGGCGCCTGGGCTTGCAAGGTAAAGGGTCACTGACCAAGTTCATTCCCGAAGTTTACCTCTACAATGATGTGGCGACGCGTTTGGCCATATTGCAGGGGTTGATGGATTCGGACGGCTACGTGTCGGCAGGGGGCGACGTATGCCGGTTCTCTTCCATTTCGCCTCAGCTGATTGCGGGGGTCACATTTTTGGTGCAATCGCTGGGTGGCACCATAAGGCAAAGCGCGAGGGCGCCATCGTACTCCCACTTGGGAGAGAAACGCACCGGGCAGCTTGCTTACACTCTCACGCTGAGCTTGCCGCCCCATATTCAGCCGTTCCGGCTGAGGCGCAAAGCGGCTTTGTACCGTCCTAAAACCAAATACCAGCCCTACCGCGGCATCAAAGCAGTGGAGTTGGTGGGCGTCATGCCCGCCCAGTGCATCTCAGTGGATGCGCCTGACCGGTTATACGTGACGGATAATTTTGTGCTGACGCACAATACCGTCCAGACTCTGGCTATGCTACAGCAACGCCGCGAAAGTGGCGAAGCTCAGGGGGCGGCCTCCCTGCTGGTGCTGCCTACTTCCCTGGTTTTCAACTGGTTGAATGAGGCAGAGAAATTTACGCCCGGCCTGCGCGTGTTGGCCTATACCGGCACTTACCGCGACAAAAATCCCGACCGGTTTGCCGACTATGACCTGGTGTTGACCAGCTACGGCATTGTGCGCCTCGACACCGACCTGCTGGCCAGCTACAAGTTCGATTACGTGATTCTGGACGAGTCGCAGGCCATCAAAAACCCATCGAGTACCACCTCGCAGGCCGTGCGGCAGCTGCGGTCCAAGCACCGCCTCATTCTGACGGGCACACCCGTCGAGAACAGCACGATGGACCTCTGGTCGCAGATGTCGTTCATCAACCCCGGCCTGCTGGGGACGCAGGCGTTCTTTCGCAAGGAATTTCTCAAGCCCATTGAGAAAGACCAGGATGAAAAGCGTACCAGGCGGCTGCACGCCCTTATCAAGCCCTTCATTCTTCGGCGGCACAAGGCCCAGGTGGCCAAGGAGCTGCCCGAAAAAACCGAGCAGCTCAGCTACTGCCAGATGACTGAGGAGCAGGCCCATGCCTATGAGGAAACCAAGAGCTTCTACCGCAACAAGATTCTGCGTAACCTCGATGAGCACGGTCCGGCCAGCACCCAGTTTCTGCTCCTGCAGGGCCTGACCCGCCTGCGCCAGATTGCTAACCATCCGCGCCTGGCCGACGAGGACTACAACCACGAATCGGGCAAGCTGCGCGAAGTGCTGCGCATGATTCGCAACGTAGTAGCTGAGGGGCATAAAGTTTTATTATTCAGCCAGTTCGTGCAGCACCTGGCCCTGGTGCGGGCGGCCCTCGACGAGCGCCAGCTGCCGTACGCTTACCTCGACGGCGCTACTCGCGACCGGCCCGCTGAAGTGGCCCGCTTCCAGGAAACGGAGGACCTGAAAATATTCCTCATCAGCCTCAAAGCCGGCGGGGTGGGCCTCAACCTCACGGCTGCTGACTACGTCTTCATTCTCGACCCCTGGTGGAACCCCGCCGTGGAATCCCAGGCCGTGGACCGGGCCCACCGCATCGGCCAGCAGCGCCCGGTGTTTACGTACAAGTTCATCACCCAAGGAACGGTGGAGGAGAAAATCCTGGCCTTGCAGCGCCGCAAGCTGGCCCTGGTAAGCGAGCTGATTGCGACGGATGAGGCCGTAATTAAGCAGCTCACGCGGGCGGACATTGAGGAGCTGCTGGGTTAAATAGCGGTTACTGAGGTAGCGATGCACCTTGGCGTAGTGCGTGTTGCTTGAGCATCGTTCAATGAGCCAGCGCTAGAATGCGGCGCTACCCGTTCTCCCTACATACCTTCGCCTTATGCTTACGTCCCTCCGCATTCAGAATTTCCGCAGCATCCGCGACGCCTCGGTAAAGCTGGGGCAAGTCAATCTGTTTATCGGCCCTAATAATTCGGGGAAGTCGAATTTTTTGAAGGGGATAGAGTTTGCGTCTAATCGGATTGCCGCTTATCCTGTTGAGCAGGAATTATCCGTTGAATGGTACGAGCAAAACCTGCCTAGAGCAGCTAAACCAGACTATTTTACTCCACTGATATGGATTCAACTGCTTGAACAAGTATCAGATGAGGAGTTTTGTGAGGTTAACTATTCTGTTCAGGGCCAATACCACATTAGTAAAAAGGAGGTAATAACTGAGTTAAAAGCAGCATTTGTAAATACATTTCTTAACTCTAGCAAAGCACTGGACCTAAGTACTGCCAAGCCTGATTTCAAGGCTTTTCCTTCCGTATTCTACCGCCTCTGGGAGAGATTAAGGAATGCTGTTGTCTATAAAATTGAGCCGGCCTTATTTAAGGTGAGTGATCCTCTTTCTAACCAACCCTTTCTTGACGCAAGGGGAGCAAATATTGCTAACTTCCTCAATACACTTAGTCAGAATGATGATGCTCGATTCGGTCAACTGAAGAAAGACTTTGCTGAATGTGTAGGTAATCTTGTATCGGTTTCTACCCCGCCAGACCCTGTTTTCTCAGGAAATCTAAAAATTAAGTTTTTTGATTCTGAACGCAATTCCTATTGGGCCGAAGAAGTCTCCGAAGGCGTCCTCTATTTTCTCGCCCTTCTGTGCATCGTGCACCAGCCCAACCCGCCAAAGCTACTGCTGCTAGAGGAGCCCGAGAAAGGCATCCATCCCCGCCGCATTAAGGAGGTGATGGACTTTATCTTCGAACTAGCACGGTTGCGTGACATTCAGATTATCCTCACTTCACACAGTCCGTATGTGGTGGATCATTTCGCCGATATTCCCGAATGTATTTCGGTATTCGACCGCGAGCAGGGCGAAACGGTTATTCACAACGCAGGCGACCTCATCAACGAGACTAACGAGCGGCTAGTAGCGGAAGGCAAAAAGCCCATTCGCTATATCGATTCTCTGGGCGAACATTGGGTGTCGGGCTTTTTAGGAGGGGTACCCGCATGAGTATCTTACGCTACGGGTTTTTTGGAGAAGATGACGCACAACGGTTGTTTTTACATCACTACTTGGTTGCCGTAACGGCCAACTCGCCGTGGCGCTTTGAATACGACGCTGATTTTGCTCGCCGTTATAAGGCAGTTAACAAACACCAGGTTGATGCCCAGTTTGATGAGGTTTGTGCAATAGGGTTGTCACAATACCGACAGCATTGTTTTTTCATAGGGCGCGACTTGGACGACTACGACGTCACCGCTTTTCAACAAAAACAAGCCGAGATGCAGCGGCGCCTGCGGGAGCACGATGCTCAGGCTATGTTATCGATACCTGTACAATGCATAGAGCACTGGTTATGGTACCTGAAGAGGCGGTTGGATCACCCCAAGTCCACCAAAAATGAAAGCTTTGAAACTCAACCCCGACCCGAAGCTAAACTTGCTGTCTACAATACCAAGAAATGCTCTACCAAGCATTCCAATCCTATCGTAGAGCATCTCGCCGCCGGAATGGATATCGAATGGCTCGCCAGCCGCTCCACTAGTTTCCAGGCTTTTCATACCCAAGTCAGCGCCTATCTCAACGGCCTTTTCCCAGTCGCCTGAAGGTCTCACCTCTGCCCTAGCCCACATTTCATCAACGTCACCCCTTTCCTTTTCGGACTCGCGCTCCGACCACCGTGGTCTAGCCTTCGAAATAGGCCTTGCTGCCTCTTTCTCTCGTCGATCTATGCACTTCATCCTCCGCACCGCCGTGGTCCAGCCGCCAGCCCAGGTCATGGCCGGCTTCACCCGGGCGCTTTTCGAAGCCCTGGCGCCGCCCTTTCCCCGGCTGCGGGTGCTGCGCTTCGACGGCTGCCGCACCGGCGACCACGTCGACATCGAGCTTAACCTGCTGGTAAAGCGTTTGCGCTGGACCGCCCTGATTGTGGACGACGGCCAACTGCCGGACGGTACCTTGTTCTTCGTCGACGAAGGCCAGCAGTTGCCGCCGCCGCTGCGCTACTGGCGGCACCGCCACCTGATTGAGCCGGGGCCCAACGGCTCGAGCGTGGTGATCGACAGCCTGGAGTACCGCACGGCCTCGCCGCTGCTTGATGTGCTACTGTATCCGGCTATGTGGGCGCAGTTCGCGTGGCGCCGGCCCATTTACCGGCGGTGGTTTGGCAAAGCGTAATTACATGTCAGGCACTATTCTCACGTCGGGGCGCTGGTAGGGGGTGAGCGGTACCGACACGGCCGAAAAACTGATTTCTGGTACAGCGCCCGCGCCGGAGTGAGCCGCGAGTTGGAAAGTAGCCCTACCTGGTGGCACTCGCGGCAAGAAAGCCGGACAAAGTTCGTGAAAGTGGCGCCGTACCTTTGCCGGCCTATGCTGAATCCCGTCGTCATCGTCCTCAAAAATGGAAAAGACCACTCCCTGCGCCGCCGCCACCCGTGGGTGTTCTCGGGTGCCATTGCCCGCGTGAAGGGCGACCCTCAAGAAGGCGACCCCGTACGCGTGGAGGCCAGCGACGGGGAGCTGCTGGGGGTAGGGCACTTTTCCGGGGGCGGCTCCATTGCCGTGCGAATGCTGGATTTTGGCCCGCAAGCCGCCCTGCCCACGCCCGAATTCTGGGAGAAGAAGCTGAGCGAGGCCTACCAGCTGCGTCAGCGCCTGGGCCTCACGGGTACGGCCGATACCAACGTGTTCCGCCTGGTGCATGCCGAGGGCGACGGCCTGCCCGGCCTCATCGTCGACGTATACGGCGACGTAGCCGTGGTGCAGGCCCATAGCGTGGGCATGTACCGGGCCCGCCCGGCCATTACGGCGGCCCTGCAAGCCGTGTTCGGCCCGAAGCTGCGGGCCATCTACGACAAGAGCGCCGAGACCGTGCCCGGCAACGCCGCGCCTGACGCCCAAAACGGGTATTTGCTGGGCGAAAGCACCGGCACCGAGCACCTCGTACACGAGAATGGCCACCAGTTTGCCGTGGATTGGGAGACCGGCCAGAAGACCGGCTTCTTCATCGACCAGCGCGACAACCGCGCCCTGCTGGCTCGTTACTCGCCCGGTCGGCGCGTGCTCAACACCTTCTGCTACACGGGGGGCTTCTCGGTGTACGCCCTCGCCGCCGGGGCCGAGCTGGTGCATTCCGTCGATTCCAGTAAAAAGGCTATTGCCCTTACCGAACGCAACGCCAAGCTCTCGCGGCACGCCGACCGCCACGCCGCCTACCCCGACGACGTGCTGGGCTTTCTCAAAAACCACTCGGCTCAGTACGATTTGCTGGTGCTCGACCCCCCTGCTTTCGCTAAGCACATGGGCGCCCGCCACGCCGCCCTGATGGGCTACAAGCGGCTGAACGCGGCCGGCATTGCCCACCTCGCCCCAGGAGGGCTGTTGTTCACCTTCAGCTGCTCGCAGGTGGTGAGCCCAGAGCTGTTTGAGGGCGCCGTGCTGGCCGCGGCCATCGAGGCCGGGCGGCCCGCCCGCATTCTGCACCGCCTCACCCAGCCTGCCGACCATCCGGTAAGCTTATTTCACCCGGAGGGTGCGTACCTGAAGGGGCTGGTGCTGGCGGTGGAATAGGCCGGTAGATGGGGGAAAAAGCTGTTCGGTCCGTACCTGACGGTGTTTTGCTCCTGCGCCGCTAACCGAACAGCTTTTCCTGCGCCAGAACCTCAGTACCAGCGGGGCTGTTGCTTCCGAAATCAATTTGTACTCTGTGAAGCAAATCAAAGGCCGACGGGCAGCCGTCGTATCTGCTAAACAACCCGTGGCCATTATCGGCGCGGGCGTGGCCGGGCTGGCCACGGCGGTGCGTCTGGCAGTGGCGGGGCACGCCGTAACTGTGTTCGAGGCCAGCGGCACGTTTGGGGGCAAGATGCACCAGTTCAGCCTGCCGGGTGGGTACCGGTTCGACGCCGGACCCTCGCTGTTCACGCTGCCGCAACTGGTGGACGATATTTTTCGGCTCGCCCACCGCGAGCCGGCCGATTACTTTCGCTACGAGCGCCTGGACCCCATCACCAACTACTTTTTTGCGGATGGCACCCGGCTCCGGTCGTGGGCCGATCCGCAGCGCTTCGCGGCCGAGGTAGAAGCCACGCTGGGTACTCCGGCGGCGGCGGTTACCCGGTTCCTGGCCCGCAGCGGCCGGAACTACGAAGCCACGGCGGGCACGTTCTTGCACAAGTCGTTGCACAAGGCCGGCACCTACCTCAGCACCGAAACCCTGAAAGCCGTGGCCGCCGTGCCCGGCCTGGGCCTGCTGGGCACCATGCACCAGCGCCACGAAAAGGCCTTTGCCGACCCGCGCTTGGTGCAGCTGTTCGACCGCTACGCCACTTATAATGGCTCGGACCCCTACCAGGCGCCCGCTACCCTGAGCATGATTCCGCACCTGGAGCACGGCATCGGCGCGTTTTACCCAGAAGGCGGCATTTACGCCATTGCCAGCAGCCTGGCCCGGTTGGCGGAGGAATTTGGGGTGACGTTCCGGTACCACGAGCCGGTCGAGGAAATCATTACCGCCGGCCGCCGCGTCACGGGCGTGCGCACCGCGCTCGACGTGTACGACTTTGGCCGGGTAGTGAGCAACATGGACGTCGTGCCCACCTACCGCCGCCTGCTGCCCCGTCAGCCCGCACCCGAGCGCACCCTCCGCCAACCCCGCTCGTCCTCGGCCCTGATTTTTTACTGGGGCATCACCCGCGCGTTTCCGGAGCTGGACCTGCACAACATCTTCTTCTCCGCAGACTACCAACGGGAGTTTCAAGCTATCTTCCAGGAACAAACCGTGGCCGACGACGTGACGGTATACGTCAACGTTACTTCTAAAAAAACGCCGACCGACGCGCCAACCGGCCACGAAAACTGGTTTGTGATGGTGAACGTACCCCACGACCAAGGCCAGGACTGGGAGGCGCTGACGGCCCAAACGCGTCGGTCGGTGCTCGGCAAGTTAACCGCCGCGTTGGGGACCGACATCGAGCCCTTAATTGCGGCCGAGAAAGTCTGGACGCCCCCTGGCATCGCGGCCGACACTTCGTCGTTTGGCGGAGCGCTCTACGGCAGCTCCTCGAATAACGCGCTGGCGGCGTTCTTGCGGCATCCTAATTTTTCGGGCCAGCTGGAGGGGCTGTACTTTTGCGGCGGCTCGGTGCATCCGGGCGGCGGCATTCCGCTGTGCCTGCTGTCGGCCAAAATAGTTTCGTCTTTAATCAATGAAGAGTGACCCGCTCTGCCTAGATAAGGAGTGATGCAAGGCCGCGTTTTCCGTCGGGAAGACTTGCTTTTCCGTTTCACCCCCTCACGCTACATTCTTCGACCCACATTATTCCATATGGTTGACTATACTGAGCCGCTCCCGGCCGCGAAAATCCGTCGGCTGCGCGTAGCCCAGGGCCTCGTGCTGCTGTTTCACATCACGGGCTTTGTGGGGTTGGCCTTCTCGAAAAACCCGGAGTTTTACCTGCGGTTCACGCCGCTTACCTTGCTGCTCACGGCCGCGCTGCTGTTCGCTTTCGAGCGGGAGCAAGGTGTTAACTTCTGGGGGTTTTGCTTCTCGGTGAGCTTGCTCGGCTTTGCCGCCGAAGTGATTGGGGTACTCACCGGCCGGTTCTTCGGGCACTACTCCTACGGCCAGACGCTGGGCTACCAGGTGTCCGGCGTGCCCCTGGCTATTGGCCTCAACTGGTTGGTGCTGACGTATGTGTGCGGACATCTGGCCCGCTACCTGCCCCTCTCCGAACTGCCCCGCACCATCCTGGCGGCCCTGCTGATGGTCGGCTTCGACTTGTGCATAGAGCCCGTGGCCAGCCAGTACCACTTCTGGCACTGGACCGCCGACGTTATCCCCCTGCAAAACTTCCGCGACTGGTTTATCTTTTCCTGCGTGCTGCAAATGTTGTTTAGCCGGGCGCATTTCACCAGAGTCAACCCGTTGGTGCCGCTGGTCTACCTCACGCAGCTGCTGTTTTTCTTCCTGCTGGGCACCCTTTCATAGAGAGTCGTCAGGCCTCGGGCTTGGAGCTGGTCGTAGCCACTTGGTTATCCATTGCCAGGGGAGGCTACCCTTAGGATTTCGAAAAAATACGTATTTTTTGAGTCCGTATTTTTCGCTTTGCATTACTGATAACCGAATGATTTTTGCAACAGTATGCTGATTATCAACGCATAGAAATTAGATAAGTACCAGGGTGAAAGGATAGGGAAGGTCTGGGGGTGGAACCAGTGCTCGTCGCCATGGCAGCGGCTAAGACGTAGAGTACCCAGCCGGGCGGCGGTGTTTTAGGCCTGCCGCCACGGGTGCAAACACTCTCTCCACACCTTATCTCTTCTTATTATGTTTGACAAACTAGAAACCCTCGACGACCTGTTCGAGATGCAGCTTAAGGACCTGTATAGCGCCGAGAACCAGTTGGTTAAAGCCCTGCCCATGATGGCTGAAAAAGCGAAGGACGGCCGCCTGCGGGCGGGCTTCGAGCGGCACTTACGCGAAACCGAGCAGCAGATAGAGCGCCTGGCCCGCATCGGCAAGGCGCTGGACCTCGACCTTGATGGCCATACCTGCAAAGCCATGGCCGGGCTGGTTGCCGAAGGCCAGGAAACCATGTCGGAACGCGCTACCGACGAAGTAATGGATGCCGCTTTGATTGCCGCTTCGCAGCGCATCGAACACTACGAAATTGCGGGTTACGGCACCGCCGCCCACTACGCCGAGCGCCTGGGCCATGACCAGGCTGCCGACCTGCTTCGCAAGACCCTGGAAGAAGAGCAGCTCACGGACACGAAGCTGAACGAGCTGGCTAAGAACTACCTCAATGCCAAAGCGTTGTAGCTAGCTTCTCCTAAAAAGGAGTCCCGGCAACCGGCAAAGAACTTGCGGGTTGTCGGGACTCCTTTTTTTTTCGGGGACGGTCGGGCAGGGCTGACGATTGAGTTATGTCCGTCCGGGCGACTGGGCCAAGTGGTCGACAATACGGCCAATGGCTTGGCCCAAACTTATTTCGCCGTTGACGTAGTGCTGCAAGTGGGTAAGGATGGGGCCCTCGAGTGGCCGGTTGTGGGTGATTAGAAACTCAACGGCGCAATTCGCCACGTGCTCGCGGCGGGCCCAGAGCAAGCATTGTTCGGAGTTGAGGCCGGGAGGTAGGGACGTAAAGTAGGAAGAAGGCATGATCAATACGCGAGAATTGTTGGACAACCGCAAGCGGGAGAAGCTGGCTTATTCGGCTGGGCCCGTTGGCGGGGCAGTGCCGTCGAGAGGGTACGTCGGGCCCGCGCTAGCATTCGTTTGGGTTTGGTGGAAGGCTTGGCGGAGCGACTGCGCCAGGTGCTCAGACACGCGGCACAGCACCAACTGACCCCGCTGCTGGTGTAGGCGGTGGTGACAGGCCTGCAATAACTGGGCCGTCAGGCTCGAAACCGCATCGAGCAAACGACAATTAACCCAAACTACGGGTTTGCCACTCCCACAGGCTCGGCCCAGGTGATGAGCCAGCTCCACTACCGACGGGCTGGCCGGGTCGGGGGCTAAAACGAGCAGGTAGCCCTCTGGTAAAGCTTCGTGATGAACAACCAGCATAGAGCGGTAGCTTGAACCTTGAACGCTGAGGATACAAATTTCGGCAGGGCTGCCCGGCCCTGCTTGCGGGTTACTACGGGTTGCGAGCCGGGCTTTTACGGAGATTTTGCTACGTGAAGACCGAATTACTGGTTTGCGCTGGGCCATTGGAGGGCACCGCCGGGCTGGGCTGACGAGCGAATTGGAGAAGGCCAGAAAGTTGCGGAAAGCGGAATGGTAAGCCGGAGATTTGTGCCTTACATTCGCGGCAACTGTCCCGACCCTGGGTTGCAGGTTGCCACTGAGCGTGTTGCTTGGGGCTGCGGCCAGCGAATAACCTAACTTTTTACTTCATGCGCTTATCAACGTTGCGTGGCGGGCTGGTACCGGTCACCGCCGCCCTACTACTAGCCGGTTGCCAGGGCAAATCGTCGTCGACAACGGCAGCCGACGACAAAACAGAAGCTGCCCCCACCGACACGGCCAGCGTGGCCGCCCCCGCCGATGGCATCACGGCCGCCCTCATCGGCCAGCACATCAAGGTGCTGGCGTCGGACGAGTTTCAGGGCCGGCGGCCGTTTACCGCGGGCGAGGAAAAAGCCACCAGCTACCTGGCCGCGGAATTCAAAAAGCTCGGCCTCAAGCCCGGCCCTAATGGCACCTATTTTCAGCCGGTGCCGCTGGTGGAAATAGCTGGAGCCCCCGACTCTACGGCCACAATTGCCGGCAAGAGTCAAAGCCTGACCTTGAAGTACCGCACCGACTACATGGTGCTCACCGAGCAGGAAAAACCCACGGTGGCCATCCGAAATTCGCCCCTGGTGTTTGCCGGCTACGGCGTGGTGGCTCCTGAGTATAAGTGGGATGATTACGCCGGACTCGACTGCAAGGGCAAAACCGTGGTGGTGCTGATAAACGACCCCGGCAATGCCGGCAACGACACCACCATGTTCAAAGGCAAGGCCATGACGTACTATGGCCGCTGGGGTTATAAGTACGAGGAGGCGGCCCGCCATGGTGCCACCGGCATCCTTATCATCCACGACACCAAGCCCGCCTCTTACCCCTGGACGGTGGTGCAAAGCAGCAACGGCGGCGCCAAGCTGCACCCCCAAACGCCCGACCACGGCGCCAGCAAAGTCGCCTTGGAAGGCTGGCTGACCCTTGACGCCGCCAAGCGGCTGTTTGGGGCTGCCGGCCAAAGCTACGAGGAGGCTTACGCCGCCGCCAACAAGCAGGGCTTTCGCGCCCGCCCCTTGGGCCTGAACTTCAGCACTACGCTGCACAATAAAATCACGCGTAAGACCTCTAAAAATGTGGTGGCCGTGGTGCCCGGCACCACCCGGCCCAATGAGTACATCCTCTACTCGGCGCACTGGGACCACCTCGGCATCGGCCCGGCCATCAATGGCGACTCGATTTATAACGGCGCGCTCGACAACGCCAGCGGCTGTGCCGGCCTGCTGGCCATTGCCAATGGCTTCGTGCACGCTAAAGAGAAGCCCGCTCGCAGCATCGTCTTCCTGGCCGTAACCGGCGAAGAGCAGGGCTTGCTAGGCTCCGCGTACTACGCCGAACACCCCCTGTTCTCAGTGCCCAACACCGTGGCCGACATTAATATGGACGAGTTGCTAGCCTTTGGCCCCATGCGCGACGTGACCATCACCGGCTACGGCCAGTCAGAGCTCGACGACTACGCCCGCGCTGCCGCCAAGGAACAAAATCGCTACGTCATCGCCTATCAGCATCCCGAAACGGGTGGCTTCTACCGCTCCGACCATTTCAGTTTCGCCAAAGTCGGCATTCCGGCCTTGTACGCCAGCGGACAGTTTGAAAGCCGCCTCCACGGCAAAGAGTTCGCGGAGAAACAACGTAAGGACTTCGAAGACAAGGCTTACCACCAGCCCGCCGACCAGTACGACCCCCAGTGGGACCTGCGTGGGGCCGAGCAGGACGCCCGCTTATTGTTTCGGGTGGGCCAGCGCCTAGCCAGCGAAACCACTTTCCCGCAGTGGAAAGAAAGCTCGGAGTTCCGGGCGGTCCGTGAGAAAAGCCGGCCCGCGCAGTAAACCAGCAGGGTGAGGAAGCTGAGCCAATCAGCTTAGCTAGCGGTACCCTTGCCGTAAGGCAGCTGCCAGCGCCGCGGGACCTCTAGTGCCCCTTCGTTGCCGGAACTGGGGGCGTTAGCGAAATAATCAGAGCAGTGCCCGGTCCTGTGCCTTGATTATTTCGCTAGCGCCCCAGTATCCAGCCTAGCAGGACGAGCCGCGCTGTCCAGGCTAAGGTGCGCAGCCAGTTGGTGCGGACGAGGCCATCGATGGCAATGTAGTCGTATCCTTGAGCCAGGCGGTTATGAAAAGGTACGGAGATGAAAAAGGTGGCGGCCCAAATCAGTAAAACCAGTACCAGGCTCCACCAGCCGACTCCGCTGGGCAGAGCGGCTCGTCCCGCCCACGCCAGCCAGAGGGCCAGCCCTAGCTCGACCACCATTGGCACCAGCACTACCTGGCTCATGCGGCGGGTGTGGGCCGCGTGAAAGGCCGCCCAGGCCTCTTTGGGCACCAGGCCAAAGCCGGGGTAATGCACCACTTGCACCGTCCAAATAAGACCGGTGAGGTAGGCGGCAGTGGCGAAGTTGAGCAGGAGCAGCAGGCGGAGTGGCATAATGAAAAGCTAGAGCATTTTTCGCATAGGAGAAAGGAAGTAAAAATCTACTGGTCAGTTTTTTTAATCCCTGTAAAACGGTGCCCTGACTGGAGAACCGCTCTAATTATCGCCTTAACATACGGCTTCTGCGTGCGTCGCTCGCCTACGCTCCCGCAAACCCTGCTGCTGGCGGCCGGCGTAAGCACATTTTCGTAGCCAGGTACTTGTTCGTACGTTCGCGCTGCACAATCAGAATCCTGCTATGCCCATCACTACCACCAGCCTCACCGAACTGTTCCCGCCCGACGAGGCCGCTATTCCCGCCGCCTGGCGCCGGCCCGAACCCTTGCACCAGCGCGAGTACCTGCTCGATGGCGAGCTGCGCCAGTGGGCCGGCCCCACCCAGGAAGTGCTCTCACCCATTCAGTTGCGTCAGCCCGACGGGAGCCTGCTGCCCATCGTCATCGGATCTTACCCGCTGCTCGACGAGGCCGAAAGCCTCCGGGCCCTCGAGGCCGCCGTCCGCGCCTACGACCACGGCCGCGGCGAGTGGCCCACCCGAAGCGTAGGCGAGCGCATTGCGGCCGTAGAGCACTTTACCCGGCTCATTGTGGCCCGCAAAAAGGAAATCGTGCAACTGCTGCTCTGGGAAATCGGGAAGTCGGCGGCCGATTCGGAGAAAGAGTTCGACCGGACCATCGACTACATCCGCAACACGATTGACGCCCTCAAGGAAATGGACCGGGATTCGTCGCGGTTCATCATCGAAGAAGGCATCATTGGCCAGATTCGGCGCTCGCCCTTGGGGGTAGTGCTCTGCATGGGGCCTTTCAACTACCCACTGAACGAAACGTTCTGCATGCTCATTCCGGCTTTGATTATGGGTAACGCGGTGCTCTTTAAGCCGCCGAAACACGGTACCCTGCTGCACTACCCGCTGCTGCAAGCCTTCACCGAGGCGTTTCCCAAGGGCGTGGTGAACACCGTGTACGGCCGCGGCAACACGATTGTGCCGGCCCTCATGGCGTCGGGTAAGATCAACGTGCTGGGCCTCATCGGCAGCAGCCGGGTGGCCGACTCGCTCAAGAAGCTGCACCCCAAGTCTAACCGGCTGCGCGCCATTCTTGGGCTCGATGCCAAGAACGTAGCCATCGTGCTGCCCGACGCCGACCTGGAGGTGGCAGTTAAAGAATCGTTGCTGGGGGCCCTGAGCTTCAACGGCCAGCGCTGCACCGCCCTCAAGCTGTTTTTCGTGCACGAGGCCATTGCCGAAGAGTTTGTACAGCAGCTCGGCGCGGAAATCAACCAGCTCCGGCCCGGCATGCCTTGGGATGAGCAAGTAAACATCACCCCGCTGCCCGAGCCTCAAAAGCCCGGCTACCTGGCCGAGTGCCTCGCCGATGCCCAGGCGCAAGGAGCCCGCATCGTGAACGAAGGCGGGGGCACGGCCGCCGGCCCGCTGGTCTACCCTGCCTTAGTATACCCCGTGCGGGCCGGCATGAAGCTCTGGCGCGAAGAGCAGTTTGGCCCGGTGGTGCCGGTCGCTTCCTTCGCCCACGTCGACGAAGCTATTCAGTATATCATCGATTCTGACCACGGCCAGCAGGTGAGCATCTTCGGCCGCGACTCGTGCGAAGTAGCTCACTTGGTCGACCAGCTCGTGAACCAGGTGAGCCGCGTCAACATCAATGCCCAGTGCCAGCGCGGGCCCGACACCTTCCCCTTCACCGGCCGCAAAGATTCGGCCGAGGGCACCCTGTCGGTACACGATGCCCTGCGCTCGTTCAGCATCCGCACGGTGGTAGCGACCAAGCAAACCGAGGCCAACAAGCGCATCCTGAATGAAATCGTGAACGAGCAGGCCAGCAGCTTTTTAAGCACTCGGTTTATCCTATAGGGTTGAGCGGGTTGGCACGGAACTCACCGAGGGAATCCCCATTTGCAACTTCGGGAGAACTTTGACATCTATAGCGGGATCCAACAATTTCCCCGCATGAGAAAAAACCTGCTTCTGTTGCCTCTGCTGACTGTCCTTATCACCGGCTGTCCATCGAACTCCCTGAAAACGGCCAGCGCGGATAACCAGCCGGACTTGCTGCACGCCGCCCTGGACACCACCGTGGCGCCCGGCGACGACTTCTTTCAGTACGCCAATGGTACCTGGCTCAAGGACCACCCCATCCCGGCTTCGGAGAGCAGTTGGGGCATTAGCAACGAGGTACAAAAGGATATTTACGCCCGCCTGCGCCAAACGAGCATGGAGGCCGCGGCGGCCAACGCCCCGGCCGGCAGCAATCAACAGAAAATCGGGGATTTCTGGGCCGTAGGCATCGACTCGGTGAAGGCCAACCAGCTCGGAGCGGCGCCCATCAAGCCGGAGCTGGCTCGCATCGCGGCCATGAAAACGGTGGCTGAGGTACCGGGAGTCATCGCCCACGAAATTCCGCTGGGCGTGGATGCCCTCCTTGGCCTGGCGGTGATGCAAGACGCTAAAAATAGCGACAAGATGGCGGTGTATTTGTGGCAAGCGGGCCTGGGCCTGCCCGACCGTGACTACTACTTCAACGCCGACTCGCGCACCAAAAACATCCGGCGGGAGTACCTCCGGCACGTGGCTACTACGCTGCGGCTACTGGGCCAGGATTCGACCCTGGCGCGGACCAACGCCGCCCGGGTAATGGCCCTGGAAACGGTCCTGGCTAAATCTTCCCGCAAGCTCGAAGCTTTGCGCGACCCCTACGCCAACTACCACAAAATGACCATCGCGCAGCTCAATAAGCTAACGCCCGGCGTCGACTGGAATACCTGGCTGCGCCAGCTGGAGTTCACCCATCCGGACACGGTCATCGTGGGCCAGCCGGAATTCTATCAAACCGTCGGCCAAGTACTCCGCACCACGCCGCTGGACGATTGGAAGGCCTATCTCACCTGGAAGGTAGCCCGCGCCTTTGCCTCAGACCTCAGCCAGCCGTTTCAGGATGAGTACTTTCGTTTCTACGGCACGGTGCTGAACGGCGCTACGGCCATGCGGCCCCGCTGGAAGCGGGTGCTGGCCAAGCAGGAAGATGCGCTGGGGGATGCATTGGGCCAGCTTTTTGTGAAAGAGTACTTCAAACCCGAAACGAAGGCCCGTTACGACACCCTGGTGAAAAACGTGGTAGCGGCCTTTGCCGAGCACATTCAGCGAGTGGATTGGATGAGCGCGCCTACCAAAGTAGCCGCGCTGGATAAGCTCCGCAAAATCACTCTTAAAGTGGGCTACCCCAACAAGTGGAAGGACTACTCAGCCCTGAAAATCGACCGCAGCTCTCTAGCTGAAAACGTGATGCGCGCCAACCAATGGGGGTACCGCTACGAGCTGGATAAGCTCGGCAAGCCCGTCGACCGCACCGAATGGGAGATGACGCCGCAGACCTACAACGCCTACTACAGTTCCGCGAACAATGAAATCGTGCTGCCCGCCGCGGCCTTCGCCGTGCCTGGGCTGGCCGACGCCGCTGCCGACGACGCCCTGGTGTACGGCTACGCCGGCGCCAGCACCATTGGCCACGAGCTCACCCACGGCTTCGACGATGAAGGCAGCCAGTACGACGCTCATGGCAACCTGCACGAGTGGTGGAGCAAGGAGGACCGCCGGCGCTTCAACGAGCGTGTGAATGGCATCGTGAAGCAGTTCAACGGCTACACGCTGCTCGACAGTCTGCACATCAACGGCAAGGCTACTGCCGGCGAAAACACCGCCGACCTGGGCGGCATCGTCATTGGGCTCGATGCGTTCAAAAAGACCCGGCAGTACAAGGAGGGCAAGAAGATCAACGGCCTGACGCCTACGCAGCGCTACTTCCTGGGCTACGCGCTGGGCTGGCAGATGCACATGCGCAACGAGCGCCTGGCCACGCAACTGCTCACCGACGTTCACTCGCCAGCCCAATACCGCGTGAATGGTCCGGTGGCCAACGTGCCGGCTTTCTACGAAGCCTTCGGCATCAAACCCGGCCAAAAACTGTACCGGCCCGACTCGGCCCGGGTGGTAATCTGGTAGGGCGGCGGTGAAATGGCCCGCTCTCCTGCTTGTACGAAGGCAGCGGGCCATTTTGCTGTCCTTACGCATTCATCAAACCACTACTTACTTTATGACACTGTACGGCTGGTAAGCTCACGGTTACGTTGGTGCCCGCGCCGGGGCGGCTCTGAATAACCAGGGTACCACCGTGTCGGTGCACGAAAGCGCGGCACAGAACCAGCCCCAACCCTAAGCCAGTCGCGTGGGATGAGTCCATGGTTTCGGGCAGGGCCGGGCCGTTCATGAGCGAGGTAACGGTGGCGGTGCTCATGCCTGGCCCGGTATCGGTGCAGCTCAGCAGCACCATGCGGCAGTCATCCGGGTCGGGGGCGGCTTCCAGGTGCACGTGGCCTCCGGCTGACATGAATTTCAGGGAATTGCCCACCAGGTTGCGCAGAATGGTGCGGGTCATGTTGCGGTCGGCCATCAAAAGCAGGTCGGGGGGAGCCGCGATGGTGAATTGCTGTCGGCTGGCGGCGGCGGTGGTTTGGTACAGGGCCTGGCATTCCGCAAACAGCTCCGCCACCAGCAAGGGCGCGGGGCGGCAATCCAACTCGCCCGTCTGGCTTACGGCCCAGTTCAATACGTTGTCAAGCAAATGGTTGAGGCTGTCGGCGGCTTGTCCGACCAGCTGCGGCAACTGGGCCAGGCTGGCGCGGTCGTTGTCGGCGATGTAGGAGTTAATCAGGCTGGTAACCCCGGCGAAGGCCGTGACGGGGCCGCGTAGGTCGTGCGCCACAATGGCGTAGAGCTTGTCCTTGAACACTGCCACGCTACGTAATTCAGAGGAAGCTTTTTCCAGGGCCGCGTTGTTGGCGGCCAGGGCGGCCCGGTTACGGCGCAGGTTGCGGTAGAGGCACGCTGAAATCAGCAAGCCGATGGTGAGTACCGCTACGGCGCCGCCCAACAAGTGGCTGTGCCACACCTGCTCCTCGTGCTGCCGGGTGAGCTGGCGCAGGCGGCGGGCGCGTTCCTGGGCTTCGAAGCTAACCTGGGCCGCCGCCAGGGCCCGCATGGTTTGGCGGCTGTTCAGCGAATCGTTCAGCGCCACGTAGCGTTGGTTCCACTCGTAAGCCTTTAGGTAATTACCTTCTTTGGCGGCCTCGGCCGACAAGAGGCGGTACGCGTCCAGCACCTGCTCGAGGTCGTTGCTTTGGCGCGCCAGCTTGAGGGCTTCCCGGGTGGCGGCGGCGGCCCGCTCCGGCTCATAGGCCTGGCTGTAATACTTAGCGAATAAAATCAGCTGGCGAGCCTGGTTGCGCCCGGCCCGCTGGCGCCGGCTAATGGCCAGGGCCTGGGTAAGCAGCCGCTTGACCCGCCCCAGGTTTCCGACTTGCAGGTGGTAGGTGGCCAGGCTGGAAAGATAGTTCGACTGCGCTGCCGAGTCGCCTTCGAGCCGCGCCAGGCCCAGGGCCAGCGAGTCGAAATGCAGCGCTTGCCCGTATTGCTGGCGAGCGAAGGAAAGGTTGCCCATGTTTCCTAACAGCACCATGCGGGTACGGGGAGCGACGCTGGCGCCAGCCTGCGTGGTTAGTTGCAGAGCCCGTCGGTAGTGCTGCCAGGCCAAGGCCGAATCCTGCCGCTCGTGGTAGATGCGGCCCTGCAGCGTATAGAGGCGAGCCAGGGCGTTGGTGTTGCGTAAGCTACGGGCCAGGATTTCCGCCTCCGACAGCAGGGTCAGGGCATCGGGCCCATTCGAAAGGTTGGCGTAGCAGTTGGCCAGGATCAGAAGGCTGCGCAACAGGCCCGGGGTCTGCACAGGAGTGGGCAGGCCCCGGGCCAGGGCCACCGCAGCCTCGCCGTAGGGCGCGGCGCGGTCCGGGTGCTCGTTGTGCAAGGCATAGCACATTTCATTGAGCAAGCGCAGGCGAGTAGTGTCCGGGATGTGGGTTGCCAATTTATGGCGAATAGCGTCGGTAACAGCAGGCGATGGCTGTGCCACTGCCTGCTGCGCGAGGGCGAGCAAAACACCACTGGCTAGCAGCCGCATTAGTAAAGAACAAAGCCGCGTCATCATTGACTACCTAGTGCTAGTCAAAGATATACACTGCGCAGTTAACATCGTGCTTTAATACTATTTTGAAGCAGATCAATTAAATGAACTAGCTAGTTGAATATTCCGTAAGAATTTAGTCTTTTCGCTCTTATTTGTCTATCTGACCTATAAAAAATCTGAAGTCTTTGCATACTAATTCTTATTTTATTGAAAAAAAATCAATCAGTAATGATGCGAGTTACTCAACCATTCCGCTGTGGTTCCAGAGTAAGTCAGATCGGCAGATTAACGGTCCAGCTCCGGATTTATTACAGTCCAGGTTCCCGGGCCCCTTGGCCGGCTGATACGCCTGGGAACATAGGTAAGCCGAGTTGCAGAATAGCCGCGTCACGGCGGGAGGTTGATAGTACTTCAACGAGGCCCGGTAGTTGAGAGCCGCGACGCGCCTATTCCGCAACTTGGGTTAGGTAGTTGCCTGAGCCGCAAGTAGGCGCATGCTACTAGAGCACCGGCCGCGCCTAGTGGACGTACCAGGCGGGAACCGAGCGTGTTTTATTTAGTCGAAAGCAGGGTTGAATAAGCACTTATCGCGTCAGCACGGCTCCGTCATTGCCGGATTGCCGGGCCAACTTGGCGTTGAGGCGGGCGGTATCACCGCGCCGTACCACGCGGGCAATGTGAATGCTCAGCTCATAGAGCAGCAGAACGGGAATGGTAACAATAATCTGGGCCGAGATGTCGGGCGGAGTAATCACCGCGGCTATAATCAGGATGACTACGATGGCGTGCTTGCGGTACATCTGCATGAGTTCGGGCGACACCAGTCCGGCTTTGGCCAGGAAGAACACAATCATGGGTAGCTCGAACACGAAGGCGCACGACAGGCTCATGGTAGTGAGCGTGCTCAGGTAGCTCTGCATGTCGATCTGGTTTTCGATAGTGGGGTCCACCACGTAGCCCGCCAGGAAGTTGATGCTCAAGGGCGCCGCGATGTAATAGCCGAACAGCAGGCCCACCATGAACAGTACCGACACGAAGAACACGGCGCCCCGGGAGTTCTCCCGCTCGTGGGGGTAGAGGCCGGGCTTGACGAAGCGCCAGAGCTCCCAGAACAGGTACGGAAAGGCAAGCACGATGCCTACCATAAACGAGGTGCTGATGTGCATGGTGAGCTGCCCGCTCATCTCGCGGTTCTGAATGACAAAGCCGATTTTGTTGATGCACAAGTCCGGCGCGTGCACCAGCTCGCCAAACTTGCAAAACATGCGGTACGTCCAGAAATCGGGTCGGGATGGGCCCAGAATCAGGTCGTGAAACAAGAAGTCTTTGGCGAAAAAAGCTCCGGTGGCAAACACCACTACCGAAATAGCAGCGCGAATAATATGCCACCGCAACGCCTCCAAGTGGTCGATGAAGGACATCTCATGCTGTTCGCCCAGCGGTTTGTTTGGTTGCGGTTGCACTACAGGTCGAGGTAAAGGAATGATGAGCGAAGGGCTGAAAAAGCGGAACAACCAAGTACGGGGTAATGGCCGGTTGGCGAGGAGACCAACGTTTTCATTCCCTTATTTTCTCCATCGGCCATTCCTTCCGGCGGCTACGCGAATAGCGGATAGTCCTGCAACCAGGTATTTACTCGCTGCCGGACTTGCCCGATGCGGGTTTCATTGTCGTGGTGGGTGAGGGTTTCGTCAATCAGCTCCACAATGCGAGCCATGTCGGCTTCGCCCAAGCCCCGGGTAGTTACGGCGGCCGAGCCAATGCGGATTCCACTGGTCACGAACGGCGACTTGTCGTCGAACGGCACCATGTTTTTGTTGATGGTGATGTCGGCCCGTACCAGGGTGTTCTCGGCCAGCTTGCCGCTGATGCCTTTTGAGCGCAGGTCTATCAGCATGAGGTGGTTGTCGGTGCCGCCCGAGATGATGTCGTAGCCTAAGCCCACGAAACCAGCCGCCAGGGCCTGGGCGTTGCGCGCCACCTGCTGGGTATAGGCTTTAAAGTCGTCGTTCAGCGCCTCCCCAAACGCCACGGCTTTGGCGGCAATGACGTGCTCGAGCGGTCCGCCCTGGGTGCCGGGAAACACCGCTCCATCGAGCACGGCCGACATGGGCCGGATTTCGCCCTTGGGCGTCTTCAGGCCGAACGGATTGTCAAAGTCCTGGCCCAGCATGATGAGGCCGCCGCGAGGGCCACGCAGGGTTTTGTGGGTGGTTGTGGTGACGATGTGGCAGTGCTCGAACGGCGAGTTCAGCAAGCCGGTAGCAATGAGCGCCGAAGGGTGTGAGATGTCGGCCAGCAGCAGGGCACCGACTTCGTCGGCGGCTTCGCGCAGGGCCGCGTAGTTCCAGTCGCGCGAGTAAGCCGAGGCCCCGCAGATAATCATTTTGGGCCGCTCGTGGCGCGCGATGTCTTTGATTTTCGACCAGTCGATGAGGCCCGTTTCGCGCTCCACCCCGTAAAAGCTGGGCTGGTAGAGCTTGCCGGAAAAGTTAACCGACGACCCGTGGGTAAGGTGGCCGCCGTGGCTTAGGTCGAAGCCCAGAATTTTGTCGCCGGGCCGCAGGCAGGCCAGCATTACGGCCGCATTGGCCTGGGCGCCGGAGTGGGGCTGCACGTTGGCCCAGGCCACCCCAAACAGCTCTTTCACCCGGTCAATAGCCAACTGTTCTACCTGATCTACAATTTCGCAGCCCCCATAGTAGCGCTTGCCGGGCAAGCCCTCGGCGTACTTATTGGTGAGGACCGAGCCTTGGGCGGCCATCACCTGTTCGGAAACGTAGTTTTCGGAGGCAATGAGTTCCAGGCCGTGCGTCTGGCGGGTTTTCTCCTGAGCAATGAGGTCGAAAACGGCGGTGTCGAGAAGGCGGGCGGGGGCGGCTGTTTGCATAAGCCCAAAGGTAACAATCAACGGGAGTTGATGGCTTAGCAGAATGATAAATCAGCGAACTATGAGCAGCCGAGTGGGCAGTTTCCGTCCTTGTTTAGTCATTAAAGGAAGGTTCCGGCCGTTCAACTTGCCGCTGCTTCGGCTCGGCTACTTCTGCCGCTATTTTCGTTAATTGCCCGCCCCATTAGTTTGGCTGCCGTATCCCCACCTACCGCCGCAGTCTTCCCCAGTTGCGGCTTGGTAACCAGAGTTTCTGATTGAATTTTACCAGAGCAGCCAACTATCGTTCCCTCCTTGGGCTGAGCGCCAGCATCAACTGCCCGCCGCGTAAGCGCACGGGTTGTTACACGGCACCCACTCGATGTTTTTACGACCAAGCGGCCGATAACCGGCTCCCACTGCTGCCTGCCGACCTGCGAATCCACGCTTAGGGTATGGCCCGATAACCTTTATCAGGCTTTCGTGCGGCGGGCGGTAGTCGCTGAATATATGGTGGTTAGAGCAATTTCCCAGTCGGGGTACGGTTTTTTAGGAATTAAAAATGAAGAATTAAAAAATGGACCAGCACATTTTTAATTCCTTTCCGAAAACTGCTTTAAGCTCAAAGGCCGGCCGCTTTCGGGTCCGCTTGCTGGTTTAACGCTTGCCGATTGGGTAGGCGGGCTCCCGGTTGGCGACCAACGCCAACTCCCAGGTATCCAGATCAAGGGCGGCGAGATGGCCTAATTCCGGGTTGTGGCGGTAAACACAGCCGGTATCTAGGCCCAGCGCTCCGGGGCGGGCCGCAGCCTTGCTGCGCACTTGGGCGGTGGGGGTGGGCACATGGCCGTGCAGCAGCCGTTTGCCCGCCAGTCGCGAAGCGTCAAACACAAACTTTTTGATGTTGAGCATGGTAGCATGGTCGCGGCGCATGTCGGCTGCCGGCAGCGCGAAGTCATACCCGGCGTGCACGAGCAGAAAATCGGGCAGCTCGATTTCATAGGGCAGCGCGGCCAGCCAGTCCAGGTAGCGCGCCGGAATGTCGGCCAGGCGCTGCACCCCAAAGCTGCGTAGGGTGGGGAGCCGGCCCCGCGGCCCCAGCCAATCCCAGCGCCAGCGGTGGCGCGCCGAATCGAGTAGCGCCTGGTCGTGGTTGCCGCGTAGGCAGTGTACCTGGTAGCCCAGGGCTTGCAATTGCATAAGGTAGTCAAGCACGCCGCGGCTGTCGGGCCCCTTATTCACGTAGTCGCCCAGCACGTACAGCTCGTCGGTAGTGGTCAGACGCAACTCTTCTTCTACCAAGTAGCGAAAAGTGTGCAGGCAGCCGTGCAGATCGGTAGTAGCGTAGCGGCTCATGAGCAATCGAAGCGGGCACTAAGTAAAAAGAGCACATCGTATTGAGCGTGCTGAATGATCTCTACCAATGGCGTATCAAATAGCGATACGTGGTCCAGATGCTTCAGATACGTTCAACGCGATATGCTCTCAGAAGGGGTAGGGAAAGTGGCACTGGCGTACATCACAGCTGCGAAACTAGGCAGCCGCGCGTCTTAACCGCGCCCGGGCCGTTCTCATCCTACCGGTTCTTAATTAACCCTGGGGTACGAGCTTAGGGCAATTCTATCCCCCGCTGCCACAAAAAGATCAAGCAGGGCTTTAGGCGCGCCGCGAGCAGGCTGCCGTCATCCGCCAGAACATGCTCTGAGCATGCGCTGGGGGAGCAGAGGCCAATACCCGGGCCGTCAAGCCAGTTAGAACGTGGTGGTCAGTCTAAAGGCTCGTTAGTCCAAAACAGTGATGGTATATTGAATCGAGCCGTTGGCTCCGACCTTGAAGTGATACATTAGGTTTTTGCCGGCTACGAAGCTGTCTTTCGACTGAAATCTGGGGGCGGATAGGGTAGGCGCGGTGGCCGTAGGCGTTAAGTAAGCCGTTACCACGGTCCCAATGCGTTTGGTGCTGTCATCGACGCTGAATGTGCCAGTGGAGATGGGGTCGTATTCGGCGTTTTGCTCAAATGTGAGAACCGTGCCGCTGCGGTGTGCTACGCCAGTGGCCGGGCGCTCGTCTACTACGGTCAGGCCCAGTCCACGCAGGTAGTCGGCCCCGTAGGCAGCAGGTAGCACGGTGCTGCCACGTAACACTACCCGTCCCGTGGTGCTGTTGGCCACCACGCTGCCGCCCAGTACGGTCACGTCCGTCAGCACCAAAGTGGCAGTGGCTGATTGAAGACGGGCGCCGCTGGTAGTAGGGCCGGCTGTCACGTCCACCACGCACTGCATCAGCTCGAGTTTACCACCATTGTAGAGGGTAGCCAGGCAAGCCGTGGGGGTGGTCATTACGAAACGACCTCCGCGCATCAGACCTTCGCAGCCCTCTACCAACGCCATGCCCCAGCAGGCCTTGGATACCGTTATGTCGCCGACCAGCTCGTAGCGGGCCGCCTGGCTGTAGAGGTTAACACCGATTGCCCCCGTTGTATCTGAGTTGACGACCACGCTGCCGCGGTGAAACAGGTTGCCCGAGCGCATCAGGATGGCACTAGCCGTACCGGTATTGACGAGGTGTACCTCGTAGGTCCGGATGGTAGGAGCTGAGCCATCAGGCCAAGTGAAGCCCGCCGAACCAGCTCCGGTGCTGTAGATGGTAGCATTGCGGCCGTACACGGTGTAACTACCGGCACCAAACCCCACGCCATCCTGCCGCTGCACCGTCGTCACATCAAAGCCGCCCAGGTCAAGAATAGTGCCCGGCTGCATTCTGAGCACGGCATTGTAGATGTTCGCATAAGGCATGACAATGGGCGTGGTTACCTGTACGGTCTCCCCCGGCAGCGCAGCAGCCAGAGCTCGCACCAGCCCGTCGTCGGCATTCTCGGCGGCGGCGCTCCCAACGCCCGTGTAGTAGGTCCGCGTGCGCGTGGCGTTGGTGCTGATGCGCACGGCCAGGCAATTAACTACGGCCTGGATGCTTAGCAGGCGGGGGTCATTGGTGTCGGCTTTACCAGCTAGCGCGGCTAAAGTCGCCTCCGATAAGGGCTTGGCTAAGTCCCGCGTGTTGTCCACCAGGTTTAGGCCCAGTTGTGCCAGCGTTACTACTCCAGTCAGGCCGCCCACGCTTTGCACCCCATCACCCGCCGCAACCGCCACGTATTGCGTGCCCGACCAACGATATACCCTGTTGGTGTCGAGCACCACATATATTTTGCCAGCCTCCCCCACGCTGGGCAAAGTGGCGACGCTGGCCGCTTCTACCACATCATCCACGAAGCTAGGGAGCTGGCTGGCCGGCACCCGGCCGCTGGCGTCGAGGTCCGCTTTGTGAGTGGCGGCCAACGCGGTTTCCTGCGGCAAGGTCGTCAGCTCCTTGGCCAGGCTTTTGAGCACGGTGCCGAGGCTGAGAGCCGTGGTTTTTCCCTGTGGCCCATTGGGATGCACTGCCGTGTTGATTTCAGTGACAAGTTGGTCGAAGTCTTTGAGAGCCATTTTGCGAAGTAGTTGAGTGAAACGAAGGAACAGAAAATAAAAGCCTATCGTGGTCCCGGTTTGAGCTGGTCGAACACCAAGCCGGAGCCCCCACCCGGCTGAGCAGGTCCCCGGTGCCGGCCGAACCAGAGCACGGTGCGGCCATCGTACCAGCGCACGCGGTAGCAGCTGCCGTCTACCCGCACACCAGTAGGAGGGATTTCGTGTTCGTGAAGCTGGTACCGCTCATTGGGGTGCAGTTGCAGCAACGCGGTGCGTGGCTGCACCACGGCCTCGGGGGCCGCTGGGTTCAGGCTTAAGCCCTGGCGCGGCAGCACACCCTGTTCCAGCACGGTCAGGCCCGAGGCCACGTCAAATGTGGGCACAAAGGGCAGCCAGTTCTCGGGTACCGAGCCAGCCAGTTGGTAGGTGTAAGCCGGGGCCGCCGCGTCGGGAGCAGGAGGTGCTGTGGGTGCCAGACGTCTGAGCGTCTCGGCTACCTGGGCGGCGGCCGCGTTGCCGTCGACTCCCCCGGCGAAGCCATCCGGCACAATGCTCTCCACGGCCCAGACCAGGTTAGTGGCTTCCTCGCGGCAGAAGCTCACCTGCTCCACCGGCCGGCTCACCAACGGGGCCAGCGCGGCGGCTGGCAGGTAGAGCGTCGGGGCGGTCGCGGGGCCCGAACGGGCGGGGTCGGTTTGGGCAAACAAGGACCAGCGGCCTTCGTCGTTGTCGATGCGGCTGCCACCGGATTGTTCGGCGAGTTGGCCCGCGCCGGCGGGCTGAATCGCGTAGCGCCGGCCAAACACGTCGGTTACCTTAATGCTTTGTACGGCGCAAACCGATCCGGTCTGTGCGGAAAAGGGTACTGAAAACCAGTCGTTCTGGTAGAGAAACATAAACTCCTGCAGCAGCATCCGGCCCCAGTCTGAGGGGTCGCCGGTCACCTGCCCGAAGTCTACGCGTCGGTCTTCAAACTCCCACCAACGAGCCGCCGGCGCGCCTGGGAACTGCACTTCGGTGGGCAAAAACGTGCGGGTGATGGGTGCGGCCGGAGTAGCGGGTGAGCCCGCCAGCGCCGGTTGCTGGTCGGCCGAATACCAGGGCAGCGTTCCTCCACCGGGGTAGTTGCTGGTCCCCAAGCCGGTCGCGCCGGTGGTGCCCACGGCAAAGTCGTAAGCCATGTTTTCGGTCGACCAACTGGTGCTGCCCTCGCCCAGCAAGTACAAGCGGTGGAAGGCCAGCACAAACTGGCGGGCCTGCTCGTCAAGCGCCGCCGGGCTCACAACCGCAGTGAGCGGCGCTAGGGCGGCCGTTGGCAATGCCTGCGTTAGCGGCAAAGCCGCGATGGCCACGGCCAGGAGTTCGTTATCGCCGAGGGCCGGCGCTAGCACCGCCCGGTGGGGGGCCAGCAGGGCCTGGTACAATGCGTAGCCATCCAGCGCGGCGTCACCGGCTAGTTGAAGCAGGGCCAGGGCCTCGCTGGTGGTGGCCTCCTGGGCATAGGCTACCGGGGCCGCGTCGGCTGCTGAAGCGCGCAATGGATAGAGCTGCGGGAAAACGGCCAGCGCGGCGGCCCGGCCGGCCGGGGTAGCGGCGACCAGCGCGGGCAACATCCGTAATTGGCGTAGCCAGTACTGGCCCATTTGCAGGCACAGCCCCAGCCCAACTACCCGGGGCTGGGCTTCGACGGCGGCTTCCAGGGGCTGGTTCCGGGGCGAATAGGGGCGGGAGGGGCGGCCCGGCAGCGCCAGCCGGCTCAGCGGCAACTCATTCAGGACTACCTCGGTGAAGGCCGGAGTTCCCCGGTCTTCGGCTTGGAATTCGTGGAGCTGCCACTGCCGGGCCAGCAACCAGGCTGGGTCGCGAATCTCGGCCCGCAACGCCCGGTTGAATTCGGGGCTGCGGGGCCGGGTTTCGAGGCGATTAGTCGCCAGCAGCGCGTGCACCCCCGCCGCGCTCTGGGGTGGAACAAAAGAATAAGCCATAGGAAATACGATTGTAGAAAAAAGACGCAATGCCCTGAACTCCTTGCCAGGATATTATTGCTTATGCGGTTACCGTCAAGGGCTCTTCCGAGAAACGCGCTGTATTGTTGGTGCGGCCCAGGTCGAGGGTAAACGTAACGGCCTGCTGGGCTACGGGAGCTACTACGGCGGGCAGCACGGTGGCCAGGGGCGTAAAGACCAGCGCATCGGGTTCCACCGTACGCTTCTTGGCGAGGTCCAGGGTCTCGTTGACGGCCCCGAGGAGGTCATCGGTTGACCAAGTGCCGGGGTTGCGACGGGGCGACACGACCAGCAGCATGGTTTGCGGGGCTTCGGAATTGGGCTGGTCGTAGTGAAACGTAAGCGCCGTGGACTGCGTAGCCTGAGGCAGGGTTTCGGTCCATTCGTCGAGCCAGAGCGCGCACTGGGTACCCAAGGCGTCGTAGGCATCCGGCAGCCATTGCACCAGCGACAGCGCATCGCCGGGGGGCGCGTACGTATCGGGCCAGCGCAGCCCCAGCCAGTAGTCGGGCTGGTTGGCCGCGGGTGCTACGGTCAAAAACTGCGCGGGCCGCAACGGTAGCCCGGGCGCGGCGTCGGGGTGCAGCAAGCTTTGAATCAGCAGCACTTTATCCAGCTGGTTCAGGGGCTCGCGCACGGCTCCCAGCCCGTGCAGCCACTCTACCAAAGCCAGTGGCTTATCGGAGTGATGTCGCAACAGACTGGTGGCCGCTGCGGCCGTAGTGCCGTCGTCGAAAGCCTGTCGGGCGTCGGCATCGCTCAGCGCAAACTCTACATCGGGGCGAAAAGCGGGACCAAACAGCGCCGCGGCTTGTTCCAAGCGGGCCGCCACGGTAATGGGGGGCGCGGGAGCCGCGGAACTCAACGCAGCGTCTGCGGCGGCCAAGCGCGTACGGACCGCTTGGCGCACCACCAGGGTCGCGGTGCTTAAATTAGCGTTGGGCGTCAGGGCCGGCAGGGCTTCCGTTACGCCAAATAAAGCGGCCCGATAGAATTCGGCTACCGTAAGAAGGGTGCTGGTGTTGGTCGGAGGGACCAGCGCAGCCAGGGCGGTCTGGCTGGCGGTTAGCCGGGTTCCTAAGCCAATCATGTCGATGCCGGCTTCCTCGTTGAGGGCCACCAGGGTACCAGGCGCCAGCAGGTCGCGGGGCCGGGCCGGGCGGGTACTGCCAACCAGCTGGCGCAGCCGGGCCAGCAGCGGCAGCAGCCGGCGCAGGGCTGGCTCAGCCGTACCAATGGTATAGTTAATGGCCAGGCGGGCATCGGGTGGCAGGGCTCCCGGGTTCGGCAGCGCCATAGATTGGCTGGTTGCGTAAACCAGCAGCCGGTCCAGGGACGAATCTTCCCGCAAGGCTTTCTCATCCAGCAGGTACAGCAAATCCAACGGTTGCAGCTGCATGGCGGACAGTTCCACCGACACGATGCTTGGTGCTACCCATTCGCCGGCACTCCGGTAGCCCACGCCAAAGGTTAGCTGCGTCGGATTCGGAAAAAACTGCGCCAGCCAGGCATTGAGCCGGGGGGCCGCCGCCGCCCGGGGCGTGAGCGAGCTGGGCCAATTAGCCAAAGTAGCCGCGGCGGGCAACTGCACCAGCACCCGCTGGGTCAGCGTGAGGCCCCGTTGCGGGGGGTGGACGATATCGGGCTGTAAGGGGAACTGGCCCTTGGCTATGCTTTCGAGCACGGCCGCGGCCCCCCCGGTGTTGCCCCGCGCCGCCTGGTAAATGCCCTCGCTCACGGCCAGGTCGCCCAGCGCATCGAGGTCATCGGTGAGTCGGGTAACCTGGGCTACCACGAAAGCCGCGAAGTTGGGGTCAGCCACCTGGCTGGGGACGGCCACTCCATAAGGATAGGTTTGGAGAGCCGTTGCCGCCCGCAGCAGCGCCACACCATCCGTTACCTGATGGGCGGCCTGCTCCGGAGGCAGGCCCTGCGGGACACTCTGGCCCGCCCCCAGCGCCGAAGCGTGTTCGTCGGCGAGCGGAAAGGCCGTACGGAACTGCTCCACGAAGCTGCCGTAGCGCTGGCCGTTACTGGCCAGGCCGTCGTGCTGCTGCAGGGCCCGCTCGAAGCTCTGCCCCAGCAGCGTACTTAGCGAAAGGCCGGCGCGTAGCCCATCGAGCAGCGCCACGGCTGCTCGTACCCGGCGCGACGATAAATCCACGGCCATGCGCCGGGCCGCGGGGTCGGTGGCGTTAGCCGTGCTCTGGCGCGACTTATATCCCTGGCGCAGAATGGCGGCGGTGGTGCCGTGCGTCAGGCTGGGTGCGTGGATGTAGCCCAGGTTGTCGGGGTCGTTACGGTCACCGGCGGCGTTGGCCACCGAGTGGTCGCCCGGCCGGAGGTCTTCCAGCCAGCCAAAGGCGCCGAGGTGGCTGCCGGTGGGCGAAGTCTGGCGCAGCGCGTCCAAGCGCTCGGTTACTGGGGCCAGGCGCCAGGCATCGAGGCGGTAGCTGCCCAGGTCGAGGTGCTCGGCGAGCAGGCGCTCCAGGCGGGCGGTCGGCACGGTGGCCAATTGGGCTATCTCCGTAAGGTAGCGGTCGAGGTTCGAGCCGGTAGTGCGTAGCACAGTGTATAGGGGACTCGTGCTATTCGGCGCGGGATCGTAAAGCCACGCCCACCGCGGTTTCTCGTTAGTAGTTAGAATGTTGAACAGCTCGTCATCGGCAAGAGAGTTAGCTGGGGTATTCGCGTTTGGCAACCCGAGCGCCACTTTGGCCGCAGCCCAGTATTCGAGCAATACGGCCTGCCGGAGCAGGTAGTAGAACAAGGCCCGGGGCGGGGTAAAGGCATCATTACCGCCATTGGCATCCACCCAGCTGGTGAAGTTTTCCAGACGAATTTCGTCGAACGAGGCCGTCGCCAGCCAGTGGATGTAGTTGTGGCCCTGATGCGCCGAGACCACCCCGGCGAAGGCCGCCACCGGGGCTGTTTCCGACAACGGCTCATGATCGAATAGCACGCCTTCGCCGCGGCGGGGGCCCGGCTCATCGGCAAAGGCATCGGCCAGCTTCATGAACGTGCTCTGCATGGTATAGCCAAAGATGGGCGGGGCCGCCACGGGGTCGCCGGCCGCCGTGCGTTGCAGGCCCGCCGCGTTGGTGGGGTCCAGCAGGCGAGCGAACTCCTGGTAGAGTGGGTTCTGGGTGGCGTCGTAATGGCCGTTCGTGCGGGCCGCGTCCGCCCAGATCTGGTCTCTGTTGGGACTATCCGGGCTGGTGCCATTCGCCTGCGCGTCGGCATTCAGGGCCTCGGCCATGATGGGGCCGATGAGGTAGCGCTGGTAATATTCCGTAGAGGTAGCGTCAAGGCCGAGCGCCGTGAGCACGTTACGGCCCGCGGGTGGTGGTGCCGGAAAGTTGGCGGCTGCGCTACCGGCCGTTACTCGCGCGGGGTAAAGGCCGGTTTGCGGATTCAGGCGCTCGGTCCAGGCCGCATCGAACTGCGCGAGCACCTGCTGCAACTGCGCCGCATAGGCATGGTCGGGGCGGTCCGCTTCCACCTCCCAGGCCGAAAACCGGGTGGTGGGCAGCACGCCGTAAGGCTGCGGGCCCACCCGCAGAGCCGGTGCCCCACCGCGGGCCAGCACGTAGGTTTCAAAGAAGGTGCGGGTCCAGGCCATCGCCGCGGGCGAAAGCAGGGGGCGCAGCATCTCTTCCAGGAAATACCCATACGTAGCCGGCCACAGAGCGCGGTTCATGGTCAGGGCTTCGCCGGTGTCGTGGGCCAGGGCCCCCATCAATGGGGGTAGGGCCCCGTCGCCCAGGCCCAGGGTTCGGGCCAGGTGCTGGCCGTCGGGGCGGGCCGCCCAGGGCGTGGCGGCCGCGAAGCGGGCCGGCTGGGTTAGCAGGTCGAAGGTTAACTCGGCATCGCTGCGCTCCTGTGAGCTGTAGCCAGTGCCTTCTCGCCCCTCGACTCGATGCATGTGAACGGCATCGCTACGCTCCTGTGGGCTATCCGCCACCACTGCGTCGGTGTTGTTGGTGGGGGTACCCTGCGGCACCAGCCGGAGGCCATCAGTGTAGTAATGCTCGGTAAGCAGGGCTTCCAACTCCTGCTGCCCGGCGGCCGCGCCATCGGCGCGGACACCCAGTACCACCAGGCGGGCAAAGCCTTGGGCATATTCCTCCGCCGTTAGTGCTACACGCACCGCCATGCCCTTGGCCACGGCCTCCTCAAAATTAACCGTCCATTTATTGCCCGCATCCACTCCGCGCAAACCCGCGGGGTCGGCCGCCGCCTGGGGGTCCAGCCCAACGGCCAGCCTTGGGTTTACCAGGGCGCTGCCTTCCACGACCTTAGCCAGTTGTAAAAACTCGGTAGTAGGGCGCGGTACAGCCTGGGGGTCGTAGGTCCGGGGGGCGGGATATAGCAAGTCCTTTACCGGCCCCTCGGCCACCTGGGCTAAAGACGTAGCCTGGGTATAGAGCAGCACCGAAAAGTGGTGGGGCAGCCCGCGCGCCTCGGCGGGGCGCGTCCAGCGCGCCTCGGCTAAGTCCGGAATAGGCTCCATCGGTAGGTTGGGCACCTGATGGCGGTAGCTGGCCGGCACGGTCTGTCGCAGGATCCACTGCGAGCGGGGCGCCCCAAAGCGTGCCACCAGCGCCCGCCAATGGGCGAGGTCGTGCAGGCCCGGGGCCGTATCGGCGGCGGGGGCCAGGCTCCAATACTGCACGCCGGCCTGCTGCTCGGCCGGCGTGAGGGCCGCCTCGTGCGTGCTGATGCCCAGCTGGTCGGGGTAGATGCGCACCCGCAGCTCATACGTGCCGGGCGCGGGCTCTACGAACTTCACCTGGACGCTTACCGGCAGCAGTAGAATGGGAAAGTGGGCATCGAGGCTGCCAGGCAGCGCGGGAAGGGTCGGGACCGGCATTGGAGAGCGAACGGAGGTTAAAGCGGTTAACGAAGGGGAAGAGATATTGCTGGCTGGGCTTAGTCCACCAGGCCACTCAAGGGGATGGTCGCCATAATCGGCTCCTGGAACAAGGCGTAGGCGACCGTCGCGCTATCATTGAGGTAAGCGACCGGTCTGGGCTCCGCCGTCGCGTGGGGCCGGCCGGTGGGGCTGATGGCCACGATCTGGCCGGGTGCCGTGCCGAGGTACTCCCACGAAAAGTCATTCCAAATCAACGGGTTACTAATAAGAACCTGGGGTGGCCTCGGCCGGTCGGCGGTCGGAGCCAGCTCATCCAGGCCAAACTTGGGCTGGCCGGGCCGTTCCATCAGCACGAGGTAATAACTTGCTTCGGCCGTGGCCTGATCAACATCGAAGGCTACGACGGCAATGTCCTGGCCCACCAACAGGCGCTGTAGCGGGTACCGCATCAGGGCGGGATCGGCTGTCAGCTCCGTTTTCAGCTGCAAGGCCAGCACCAGGTTGGGGTAGCGGCGCAGCAGCTCCGAGCGCACGGCTATTCGCAGTGGCGTGGAAGTCGCGGCCCCAGTTCGGGGCGCGGGGGCATTAGTACCCAAGTCGTTGCTAATCCATAGGTCCAGGGGCTTGATGTCCAGCATTGCCGCTTCCTGCGCGGCGCCGGGAACCTGGTTGGGCGCCAACGTGGTGTTGAAGTGCTCGCTCACGTCCCAGAACTGCTGAAAAAACGTGCCGCGCAGGTCAACCGGAAAGCCGCGCCAGAGGAGCTCCGACCCCAACGCGTGGTTGAGACCCACCATGTAGGCTTCGATAAACGCTTGGTTTACGTTGAGCACCGCCACGCCCCCGGCTGGGAAATCGCCCAGGCCAGGCACAAACAGCTCCGGGTGCCGCTGCCGCAGGGCTTCCCCCATTGCATCGCGGAATACCGGCGTCACTTTGGCTTGCTTGATGACGGGCAGCCCCGCTGGGACGGGGGCGGGCGGCGAATCGTCGGCCAGCAAGCCAGCGGCCCCAGAATCGACGCGCCCCGCGGCCGCATTCACGTAGAAGTCGTCGGCATCAAAGTCCGGCGCGGCAAAATCCCCGTCCACCTTGACGGAAGGAACAGCCACAACCGGGCTGGCCTGCTTGATTCTGGCCTGAAACACGGGGCCGGGCTGCGTACCCGCCACTACATCTTCCTTAATGGCATCAAGCGGCAGCGTGGGACGGACGTACTGGGGCTTGTGGAAGTGGACCACCTCGTTCGGGTTCAATGGCGCGGCCGGGTTCCGGGTTCGAAACCTGGCGAAGGCTTGCCTGAAACGCTCATTGGCCGGGCCATCAAGGGCTGGCGCCGACGGGGACCGGCCACTGGCCAACAAGGCGTCTACTTTATCATCCAGAAACTGGTAGGCCCGCACCTGCTCGGCGCGCGCCGGGGCAGCCGTGAGTTGCCCCGTGGCCAGCTGGCTGAGCATTGCGTCGCGCTGGCCCAGGCCGGTGCCGGGCTTCCACAAGTCGGCTGGTAAAACGGCGGGCGCGTTCTGGGTGGGGCGCAGGGGCCGGCCAGCCTCCCCCGCCAGGTAGTTGCCGAAGGGCTTCATGATGCGCCGAAACGTGGGGCTGAAGGCCGCCAGCGGCGTACTGCTGCGCCGGATGGCTTCGCGTACCGTTACTTTCGTCGGAAGGGGAGCCAGCGGGTTGGCCGCTGCCGCCGCGGCCATGGTAGCCGCGCTTATCCGCACCCGGCTTAAGGCCAGGCCGGTCAGGTGCAGGCCGTAATCGGCCAAGCGCATCCCAGACCCGGGCTCGGATGGGGTGTCTGGAAAGCTAGTACTGCTGTCGGCAACGGCCGTGGGTGAGGGGCGGGCCGAGCTGGTGGCCCCGCTGCTGCTCGATGCCGCCGCATCCAGGGGCAAGTGCTGCTCGCGCAGGCCGGCAGTGGTGCGCAGGCCGTACTGGGCACCGCGCAGCTTGTAGTTGGCCAGTAGCAGGTCCTGCACCTGCTCCCAGGCCCGGCGCACGTATTCTTCCTGGTTGTCCTGCACCACCTGAACCCCCAGCGCGGCCAGGGCCCGGTAGCGCGGGTCGAGGTTGAGGGTGTGCTTCCAGCTGGGGGCAACGGCCGTGGTAGGTGGAATCAGACCGGGGGTTACCATGTACGCCCGGCCGTAGAGCGGGGGCGTCAGCACCGGGCGGCCACCAACCCGGCGGCCGGTCACGAGCTGGCTGTACAGGTACTGAGCCACGGCCAGCTGCTGGGCAGCCGCGGGAAGGGGAGGTGGGGGCGCATCCTCATCCACGAGCAGCGCCGGCATGGTCAGCACGTAGCTGTTAGTGGGCGTGCGCACGCCTATGCTGGGAGCAGTGGCGGCGCTGGTTACCCCATTCGCCGGGTGCAGCTGCGTCACCAGCGACTCAAAGTCCTCCTCGGCACCCGTGGTGAACTTCCATTGAAAGTACACCGGAAAGGTGGCGTCCGTGGTGGCCGGCGTGGCCGGGATGGCGGAGGTTCGCAGGTGGATAGCATCGAATTCCCCCCCCAAGCCGGCCCGGCGGCCCGCTTCCAGGGCGGGCACCAGGAAGGCTTGGTAAGCAGTGTTGGCTTCCAGCCGCCGGGGGCACAGCACCCGCGAGTAGGCCAGGTCGGGCTGCCGGAGCAGGGTCCGGTTCAGGAACTCATCGATTTCCGTGGCCGTGGGGAGCGTGGGAGGCAGGGCCGGCGTGGTGCCGGTGGCGGGCGTACCGGGAGCGCCCAAGCTGGCATTAGCTTGCACATGAGCCCAGAGCTTCTGTTGCTGGGGATCGGTGCTGGGATACACGTGGGTAACGGCCCGGGCACTGGCCTTCACCTTGATGCTGGGCAAGGGCCGGCCGTCCAAGGGCAGGCTTTCAAACTCGTCGGCGCGCAGCACCAGCAGCATGCACCAGGGCAGGGGCGCGGCGGCGACCGCATCGGTGGTAGCGGTGGCAGCCACGGCCGGCGCCATGAGCATACTGTAGCGCCAGGGCAGGTCTTCTTCCTTAAAGTCAATGGCGGCCAGTTGCAGGGGCGAGAAACCCTCCGCCCCGGGTTGGGGCACGGTAGCTAAAATAGCTCGCTGGTTGATGCCCAGCACATCGCCGGGCCCGTAAATCTCGGCCGTGGTCTCGGCTACGGTTAGCGTATTTTGTGCGCTGTTGTCAACGGCCAGCGTGGCTTTCAGATCTAGGGTCGGGCGGCGGTTGGCTGATTGTGTGTTCTGTGCAAGTATCCCGTTGAGTAGCGCGGGCTGCACCCAGGGCAGGAACGTGAGCTGGTCGCCTATGCTAAGGTCAGGCGGGGGCACTGTTAGATCCAAGCTGTTGGCATCACTCCGGGGGAATATACAAGCTGAACTGGTCCTGGCAGTCAAACTGTAGAGGCCAGACGCCACTCCCGTAAATCTGAAGCGATAATTATTTCTCACTAAATCGCTGTTTAGCAGATTTAACGAATAAATCGACGTTCCATCCTGCCATAATTCCGCTAGCACAGCACTTCCTTGCGTACCGCTAACTATGCCCTCCACGGTGCCGTCCGTTGCTCCGATAGCGGTTGGGGGCGTGGTACGTACATCTGAGATAGCCAGCACGCATAGTGCAGGGGGGACGCCCACCGTCACATCTGCGGACCTGGAAGCATAACAAGCAGGTGTGGAGCTGTCTTTTAGCTGAATTTCATGGGTGCCTTGGCTTAGCCCGGTAATATCATATTTAGTACCTTGCTCATCTCGGACTAGCGTGATGGGTGAGAAAGGGCCACTATCTATTCGAAGGTAAAGCTGCCCTACAGCTCCATTCGCATACATCCGCAAAGTGCCGGGGCTGAGATAATAAACAACAGCAATGCCCAGGGTGCATCTTGTAGGATTCCCTCCTCCTCTGGTTCGGGTCGCTAATACCGATCCGCCGAAATTGTAATCCCACGATACCACGATGTCCGGCGAATCAGGATCATTGTACGTGTCAACTAGTCCATCTGCATGGTGCCAGATGGTGGGATCATTGTCATAAACCGTGTAGCAGTTGTTTAACTCGGTCGCATAGGAAGTATGCAGGCGGTCGTACCATACACTATAGTATCCATTACCACTGTTGTGGCCGGAAGCCAACTTAACAGGGCCACCCCCGGAAATGTAAAAAGGCATAGAGTAGAGGTTAATTGGTAAGTGTGTTGATCAGGGGATGGCCGCTAATTCTGGACACGTTCGGAAGAAGCGTGACTGGCATATCGCCCATTAGATAGCCTAGGCCAGCGCCAACTGATACTCGGGCACCACCAGCACCTCCTCGGCCAGGGCGGGCGCAGCGGCCACCAGGGCCTGGCGATACTGCTCGGCCTCCACCTGGGTGGCGAAGCGGGCGTGCCCCACCGGGTCGTAGACCTCCAGGGTGGCGGCGTGCATCAGCACGTAGGTATCCTCGGCCCAGCTCACGGGCTGGGGTGCCCGGGCCGAGGGCCGCGCCGCCCATACTTCCTGGCCCAGGGCCCCGCCCCGGGCCAACTGCTGGTAGGCCGCCGGGCTGAGGGAGCGCTTGTGGCGGGTGGCTCCCCCACTCGTGCCGTCCAGCAGCTGGTGCTCATACTCCACCACCCGGCGCGTGGTCCGGAGGTCGGCCACCAGCCCGGCCAGGTTGGTCAGGCGCAAGCCGCACGGAAGCAGTTGGAAGGAGGGCACCGAGAGCTTCTGGGCGTCAGTGAGCTGCTGAAACTGGTCGGGAGCGAAGAAATCGCGGACCGTTTCCACGGCCTTGTCGGTGGCGAACAGATACGGGGTGGTGCCCACCACCAGCGCCGTGAGGTCGAAGCGCCGGCCCGTGGCGGGCGTAATCGGGCTGCGGCCGTAGTGGCTGAGCACCACGCCCAGCGGCAGCACGCGCTGGCGCAGCACCAGCGCCCCGCGCAGGTCGAGGAAGAACGGGGCGGCCGTGGAGCCCACCGGGCGCAGCACCACGCCGCCGGGCAGGGCCGTTTTCGGGGCCTCCACTTCCCAACTGGCCGCCCCGTTCAGGGCTGTCACCAGCAGGGTTCGCACGTCGGCAGGGGGCAGCGTGGGCTCGGGCTGCCCACTGCCGATGGTGGCGTCCACGTCGACGTGGATGCGCACGAACCAGATTTTGAAGCTGGCACTGCCCCACAGGTGCCAGGGACCGGGGCCGGTCACGTCAAGTGAGAGGTGCAGGCTTAGCAGCTCGTAGCTGCCGGCTTTAATGGCGACGCCGGCCTCGACGTGAGCTTGCACGTGGAAGGGGTTGAAGGCAAACAGCACGTCGAAGCCGAAGTAGCCTTCCACGTGCAGGCCCTTGGCAATGCGGCAGTACAGCTCCAGGCGGGCGCCGAACTGCACCGTATTGGAGGTGACGGCAAAGTAGCTGGTGAGCGTCACGCGCAAGTCGCCACGGGCCAGGGCCAGGGTAAGCCGGCGCAGCCCGGCCAGGCCCGCGCCGGCCGGGGGCTGAAAGGCGGGGTGGAAGCCCCCGGCCGAGACGAGGAAAAGGGGGTTTTTGCCCTGGTAGAAGCGAAACGCCAGGTCGCCGCTCAGGGCGAAGGCCAGCAGGTGGGAGTCGCTGAGCGTGGCATCAAAGGCCACCCGCTTCGCGCCAAAGTCCACCGTGCCGAGGAAGTCGGCCCGCAGTTTGAGCAGGTCGCGGTCTTTGCTGGGCAAGGTGGCCTCGAGCACGCCCAGAATGGCCAGGCGCACGGGGGCGGGCAGCTCGACGAGCAGGGCCACATCGAGCCGGAGCAGGGAGGCGGGCGTACCCCAGCCCAGGCGGGCAAGCAGGCCGATGACGTAGCGGCCTTCCGTGGCGGGGAAAGCCGCGTCGACCAGGGCCAGGGCCGCGGCGGGGTTGTCGAGGACGTTGGGGGGAAACAGCAGTCGGTCGAGCTGGCCGCCGCGCACCAGCCCGCGCAGGAAGTCGGTGTTGGTAGCGCGGTTCACGCCCAGCAGGCCGCCCAGGCCGTTCAGGGTAAACCCGAGCCCGAGCTGCAGGGGCTGGAAGGTGGCCGTAATCAGCAGCAGTAGCGAGTAGGCATCGGGGTTGCCAGGCAGTTCGGTCTGGAGCAGGCCCAGGGCAGTGAGGTTGATTTCCTGGCCTAGCTTGAGCTTGAGGTTGGCTACCCCGGCGTACTGGTGGTGGGCCGGGTCGAGCAAGAGGTAGCCCCCGCCACTGAGCGTGTCGGATGTGACTTCGATGCCAAAGCTTGTGGGAGCTACAAAGCCTACGCTCACGTCAAACGGCCCTGCATTGCCTCCTGTTGGCACCGAAGCCAAACTCATTTGTAGTCCCGTTTCGCCTATTGTTACTTTAACGGGTCCTAACGTCACATTACCTGAAATTGCTATGCTGACGGCGAGCTTGTCAGTAAGCAGCAGAGCAGTGTCAATCGAGGTAATTTTAAGAAAGTGATTGTCACCCTTTGCATTTACCTGCGTCGTGTTTTTTAATCCTGCTCTGCCGCCGAAATAGATGCCTTTGGTACTTGACCAACCTAGAAGTGCGTTAAACTTTATATCTATGCCGCTAGTTGGGACTATTTGCTTTAGAAAGCTGTCGCCTTCATCCGGTGCCAAAATGAGTGATGAGTCAATCAAGCTGACGTATGCCTCAACCGACCGCGCGCTCGCCACAATATCAAAACTTACTCCTACCTGCAGGCTGCCTAGATGCAGGCCAGTACCAGTTTGGTTGCCTAATACCTGGCTACGATCTATAGGCTGAGTGGCTCTCAAAGCCATATGAACCTCTGTCAGTGTACTATCACTTATGATTTGAGTTCCATTTCTTGTAATCATAATGCCCTCCACTTCAGCTGATACGGCCAGTTGGAGCAGCCAAGCATGTACGTGGGCATCTAAATTTGCAGCTCCATAGGGCGCAACATAGATGCCTGGGCCTTGCTGTTCAACTGCTAACAGACCCGCTCCTAAACCAAGCTCTACACTTCCCCCTGGCGCTCGAATATTCGTTGCCACATGCATAGTACTGGCAAGTGTGGCGGTAGCATCAGCAGATAAAGGCGAAGTCGCGCTGCTTCCTCCCTGCCAAGCAGGTATCCCTAGCGCATTGAATAAACCAACTATATGAGGTAAAAGCTTCTGCGCAATTGCGCTGGTACTAGAAATAGTTGCGAAGTCACTGTCCCCGTTTGGCCAGTATTCAGTTGCCATTCGTTGGGAAGGATCATTTAGAAAATCCAGCAGTTTATCAAAGGAGAAAACCGGGATAGAACTGACATACTTGATTAGTTTACCATTCTGAGTAATACTAACTGTATCAGGTTTAATGATCCCAGCTATTGCACATATACAATAAAACCCTCCGGCGTTATTGAGTAAGTAAATAGTTGCGAGTTTTTGTAAAACATCAGTATAGAACTGGTTACCTATATTGCCACGAAGCGCTAAATTGCTCAATTGTTTCACCGAATCCAACAATGTTCCCGTCGATCGCAGAGCAGCACGTAGCGATGAGAAATTTGTTATAGATGTTGTCCTGCTGAGCGCTAACGCTTGTTCAGTACCTGTGAGTTCTTGGCTCACATTGTTTAGCACCGTCATGAGAGGCGATAGGCCTGTACCTAGTAGCTCTGCAACGTCCCACCCTAAGCCGTGAAAAAATTCTCGTACGGTTTCTTGGTTGGAGCCAAGTACGGTCAGTGGACGAACTACTTCCAGAATTGCTTGCAACAAGGATTTTTGCAGATTTTTTTTCATGGCATGATGCAAATACTATTGATTAAGCTGCTTCCTAGGCAGAAAGTACACGCCGTAGATACCGAATAGCAATGGGGTGAAGACAAGAATGGCGCTCCACCATCTTAAGTCCTCAAATAAAAACAGTCCAAACAGGGCTATTGCAATGGCCATTATAAAACCAATTACACGCCAACCGAACGATTTACGGTTTACTAATAAAGTTAGAAAGCCGATGTATAGTCCGAGAGCTGGAATTCCAAATAGCCACAGGCCAAATGTTATCGGAGATTCTTCGTTCAGTAACAATGGAGTAGGTATTTTAAGTTAAAATATTGTCGAAGAAATTATTGTACTGCTGATTGATAGTAGAGCATCTGGCTATTTATTTAGGCGGTTTTAGAGAAAAAAAATACAGGGAGCATAATCCGACTATAATTGGAATAAAAAATAGAACAATGAACTTCCCTAGTGGACTATCAGCAAGTTGCATTTCTTGTTTCCCTAACATTGCTAAAAGAATAGCGAATACAAAAGCAGCCACACGTCCCGCGTACTATTTGCGATTTAGTAGAAGCACCAATGCTGCTATGTACATTATAAGAAGTGGGAAACCGAATAGAAGTACTCCGAACCTTATAGGAGATGTCTCATCAAGCAACAGCAGGCCAATCATGTTTGAATAGCTCATATCTATACGGAAGCAATATCCAGTTCGTGCTTAGTGATTGGGCCGGGAGGAGCAGCGTCTTGCTGCGTAGGTATTTTAAACCAAAAGTTGTGATAGACTTTATTCGTATTTAAATTCAGCCTTACCTGACCTATTTGTGTACGTCCAATAGCAATATTTTGCATCAGTAAGTGCCGCTCATACTGCATGTCATAGAGCCTCTTTAGAAGAACATTACTAGGTGGATTGTATCCAGAGGAGACTCCAGATGATGAATAGTTAAAACGGTCCGCAGCTGAACGATTATCCTTGGCAAAATGAATATCATACCTCCATTGAGGCGGATCAATTATTTGTAATGAAGGATAAGTCAGTTCTAAAAAATGAAAGTTGCCTTGACGAGGGAGTAAGGGAAAATCTAAGGTTGACCCTAATATTGAGTAATGCCAATCTATGTAATGTAAACCGGGAGTATTCCAACCAGCATAATGCGCTTCTAAAGGCATAACCACTGAACTCGCACTGCCAGCTGCTAAGGTCTTTAATGCAGCATTTTTCATGGAACTGCACACTAGTTGTGTAAAGGAGGCATGCTCAGGGTACCCTGGTGTTGAGTTGTTAGCAGGACGCTCATAATTCACTGCTACTGAGAAGCCATAATGAACATCTCCTGAGAATAAAATCACTTTCTTGCAAACCGATAACTCTTTCAATAAGCTTTGCATGCACTCTGGGTGGAAAGACCAACCTTCGCGGTCGCCCTCGTCGCTGAGACTAGCTATAGGCTGCAGGTAATCTACTGGTAGAGGTAACCTTCGATAAGGATTTGGTACTGTGAAAGGTTGGAACGTGGGCGGCATTAGCCCAGGAGGCAATGGAGACAGGTTTGAACCCGTAGCACGCTCCGCAATGTAGTTATCAAGACCGCGTTGCAATTTAGTCTGCAAGAAACCCTCAACAATTGCATGTCCAATGACAGGGGCTGGGCAGATAACGAGGGTAACTAGAATATTGCTAGGCAGGTTATTCACCTGTTGTTTTACTTGGCGGCGTAGGGCCTCGGGGTGTAGCAGAGCAGGCCCCAATCGTGGCACAGTATACTGGGGCAAGCCGCGTTCAGTACGGCTGTTAATAGCCAGTAAAGCGAAGTTGCTGAATAAGATGCGAAAGTCATAATACAGGGTATTGGATGCATCTAACTCCGTTGTCGGGATTCCATTGATATTTCCTTGTTCTTGGGTCGTGCTAGTACGTAAAGCAGGCATTATTTTACTGCGGATCGCCTGCCATGTTGATTGTTGGCTACCGTGCTCGTTTGCTAGCGTCCCGAACTGAGTTAGCAAAGCGCTACCCAAAGTATTCGCTCCTATAAAATCCGCTGGCTTATTACCCCAACCCTGAAATAAAGCAAAGGCAGACATTCCATTTTGCAGAATTCGACATCCCAAAGCTGTACTGTAGACACGCTTAGTCCACCGATTGCTGATAAACCAGTCATCAGTTACCTCATGGTCGTCGCACATCATATATGAAGGTACGTTCGCTAATACACGGCGGGCGTTAGATAACCTTCCCCTAAACTTAAAAATATGATTCCGCTCATCTTCAAAGGACTCTCTCTTATCATTTTCATCACCAACAGTTACCTCAACTGTAACACCTCCACCTAAGGTCTCACTTTTGCGCTGTACAGCCCAAGGCAAGACTTCTTCAAAAGAAGGAAAATCGTCTTTTGAGAGACGGTTGTACGCATCGCCATCGAATGGAAATAAATTGTTTGTATTAGTTGGCCAGAGCACATCTGACCATGCAAATAGATACATGCATGCGTATTCAGAAAAACGCATCAGGTGGCTATCCCCGGCCACATCTAGCGAAAAACCAGCTAGTTTCTGTACTGTTTTCAGCCGTTGTCCTGGCTGAATACTATAATTAGCATCCCGGTCAAATTTGAAGCTGGGGTCTTCGGGAAGAGGAGCCTCAGTAGTTTCGCTAGCGAACGTTAAAGCTGAAAGTGGATCGGGGTCAAGAGTAGGATAGAGTTGGGGGTCAGGGTCTGGCAGAATAGCGGATGGTAACGACCCCAAGTCTTCTACCCAGTTAAAAAGTGCTTTTCCTGCATCATCAAGCATATGTAGCAGAATGCTGGCTACATCATCGGCATAAATTTGGTCACCCGTGTGCAAAAACAGATGGGGACGTGCATCAGGATCGGCGTAGCAACTTTGATTCTGCAAGATGTTATCCGCATAAGGCAACGCATCGGTTTCACCCTCGCCGCCATGTGGCTTGCGACAAGAGCCATGCAGAACATGCAGTTTGGTTAGGTTGTACGGACAATTAACGAAGCCATAACAGGGCTGAGACGAAATGCACCATTCCCAAGAAGCTGGTGGCCGT
>NZ_JACXAD010000031.1 GCF_014699115.1 Hymenobacter montanus | reverse complement strand
GGCCACCAGCTTCTTGGGAATGGTGCATTTCGTCTCAGCCCTGTTATGGCTTCGTTAATTGTCCGTACAACCTAGCTCGAACACCGGGGGCCATTCGTGCCACCACCCCCTACCCTGCTGCTCGCTCACCGCTTCTCCCTTTCCGCAGTAATTGAACATGAAACCAGCTCTCATCTTCGACATGGACGGCGTACTGATCGACAATACGCCCGTTCAGGCCCGCGCCTTCCAGCTGTTGTTCCGCGACCTGGGCCTGACCACTAACGCCCGCCAGCTGCTCAGGCGCCTGAATGGCATGCCCGCCACGAACATTCTCAAAACGGTGTTCCGCCACCCCGTACCCGAAAAACAGCTGAAGGAGTACGCCTCCCAGCGCGAATTCCTCTACCGCACCCTGTACTGGAACAAGCGCCGCGAGACACCCGGCCTCACGGCCTTCCTGCGGGCGGCCCGCGCGGCCGGCTTCAAGATTGGCCTCGGCACCGGCTCCCCGCCCGAAACCATCGGCTACATCATCGACCACCTCGACCTACGCCGCTACTTCGACGTGGTCGTTGGCAAGGCCGATGTAGACCGCGGCAAGCCCCATGCCGACACTTTCGCCGTAGTAGCCCACAAGCTGGGGGCCGAGCCCGAAGACTGCATCGTGTTCGAAGACGCCGTGCTCGGCGAGCAGGCTGCCTACAAAGCCGGCATGCGTGTGGTAGCCGTGGCGTCGGGGTTGCCCGCCAAGGCGTTTCAGGCCCCGCTGGCCATCATCAAGGACTTTACCGGCCTCACCCCCGAACGGCTGCTAGCGCTTCGGGAGCTGCAAGCCCAGGCGCCGAAGCCCGATAAGCAGCGCGCCCAACGGCAGTACATGCATCTGTAGACAGGAGCTCGGCCGACTACCACCGGACTTTGCTTTCTAAAGCGGACGGCTCTCCATCGCTATTGCTATGGTACAGTTATGTATCAGGCTAGCTGCTGTGCTCCGGCTCCCGGCCCCGTCAAACCTGCTGCTGCCACCGGCTGGTTTCGAGGCCAGACCAAATGTTGAGAGGCACCACTGCTCGTCGCAGGATATTTATTTGATTTTCATTATCTTAAATACTTTCAGCAGCTCACCGCTTGTTGTAGGCGGCCTCTAAAACGCTAGTAGCATCATCCTACCTTCTTGGTGGGGTGACGTTCACTAAGCGTTCTTTACGCTACCGGATTTAGTCACCTAGCCACCTTTACAGAAAACAGAAAATGGTGAACATTATTAAAGTAGATAGCGAAGAGTTATCTAATAAGATTGATGAGCATCATAAGATAGGCGGAGCATTGAGAGTATCCGTTTTCGAGATTAAAGAAAATTATTTAGGGCAAGTACCTGATGAGTACACCGCTCACTTAGTAACAGCAAGACAAACATTAGAGAAAGAAAATTATGAATGGAATTTTCATTGCAATAAAATAGCAGGTAAAAGCCAGCACGACTCTCTTCCATTTGCAATGACAAATTATAACAAGTTAGATACGAGCGGCCAAAAAATAACCCTTCAACATTTTTTGGGGCCTCATTATGACTTACAAAATAATAAGCCAACTATCAGGGGTCAGCTAGGAAATGAAACATTTAATTCATATTTCTACTATGACCAAATTGAATCCTTAGAGAATAAAGTAGACATTAATAAAATTATACAGGATTTTTGTAATTTATATCCAGATGAAGCGGGATATTTTATTTATGCACTAATGGAGCCTCCACACGATTTATCCCTTGGAAAAGAAATTCGAAAACGAGGAGAATACGTACTGGGGTTTTTAGACTACTTTTTTGACGATTTAAATGAAATCACAATATACTCGTGGGACACAAACTGTTCAATTATTTTTGACCCAGGGAATGAATGGTGGGGGAGTTATTTTTGGACGGTCTATAACCCAACAAAAAAATGGCACATCGGGATAATAGCTTCGACAACAGATTAGAATCGGGCAACAGCAGTAGTTTGGTGATAATGGCACTGAAGCATAGTCTTCAATCTTGAAAAATATTTTCCCAGCACTATCAATACGCAAAACCTCGCGCGCGGACTGCCCAACATAGCCACATTTGTATTTTATTGACTTGACAAAACTGAAACGAGATGTACTGGAATGAAAAGGTTGAGCTCATAAAAAGGCGGTTTTCAGACCTTGATTTTAAAGACCCTTTCAGAAGCGGCGGTAAAATAATCGAAAAAATAATTGTAAAGCTGTTTGGATCTACCTGGCAGAACTTTACCAGTGCAGCGAATAGGTCAACACTATTAAAACAAGGTAAACTCCTTAAGACCTGCACCATGAATGAGCTTTACAAAGATGAGCTACCTCTCCTAGGCAGCGACCAGAACTTCTGGCTATTACTAATAAATCTGCCAATGGGATCTGGCTTTCACGTGTATGACTGCAAATATGAGCCATTAAGAGAACTGTTATATTTATCGTCCGGGCAAAATGAGCAAGAGTTTTGCGTCGTTGACAAAAAGTATTCTTGGCTTCTTCTTTTTAGGCTCAACAGAGTTAAGAATCTTGTAGAGATATACACGACAGGAAACATAAACATACCAATGATCAGACAAATACGCGCATAATATAATTTTTATTTTATGGCGAACTGACGGACAAAGCTGAACATGTGTGCTCCTATCAGGTTTTGCACTCCATCCAAACTAAAGCACTCCAACTCATCCGCCCTCGCAAATTGTTATGAAAGCAATTATTGTATGGACACTTGTCTCAGGCTTTTTATTTGCAGCTTTTCTTGCCTTACTAATTGCTGGGCTGATAAAGCAAAGTAAACGAGCTATTATATTTTCAGGGTTCGCGCTCTTTCTATTCGCTTGTTCGGCGGTCTGGACGGGCTATACGTTTGCGAGCAAATCATACTGCAAAATATCGGACGTTCTAAAGCCCAGGACGGGACAAGAAATCTACTCGGCTTTATTTGGCGACCCGCAGCACGACTGTGTAAAGGTTATCAACCAGCAAGATCAGGATGTACCCATCATTGATTACGCAATCTGGCTGGAGTTTGAAACATGTCCGGAAGAGCTCCAACGAATTCTATCGCTCCACCACTTCACTTCTAAAAAGGCAGCGACCCAAGGCTGGAATACGCAAGGGCCTTTTACTGATGCAAATTGGTTTAAACCCGAAGCTTTGGGTGACACCGTTTTAGTTTTCGAATACTTAAAAGCTAACGGTAACGGACAAACCATTTATGCCGGACTTGACAGCACCAAAGCCTACTGCATCGACGTGCGGGACTAGTGTCTCTCACTAAAAACTCCCTTCCAAACGCCTGACTACTCATTAAGAGCCTGAGCACGAGCCCAACTAACAACAGAAAACAGGGCAGCGGCAGTGCCAGTTGGTGCCCTATGCATTAACGTAGCCAAGCTAAATAAGGGAATACATACAGTAAGTAGTAGCGACCTCAGCTGAGCGGGAGTACCATTGCGCGTGTACCAGGCCCGCATGCCCCCTTGTTCCACAGAATCCGTTTCCCGCCCGAATGGCCCTCCTGCACGACGAACCCCTCACGCATAGGGTGTTTACCCTTGCCCCTACTCTCCATCGTGTACAATGCACAAAAAAGCCCGCCTCCTGCGGAGACGGGCTCTCTCAGTACTTACGCTTACTTGCTTAGCCAGCGGCCAGCGCTTCGGCACCACCCACAATCTCGAGAATCTCGGTCGTGATGGCTGCCTGACGCGTCCGGTTATAGGTCAGCTTGAGGGCTTTGAGCAATTCACCGGCGTTGTCGGTGGCTTTGTCCATGGCCGTCATGCGAGCGCCGTGCTCCGAAGCATTGCTTTCCAGCACCGCTTTGTAGAGCTGAATCTTGATGGACTGCGGAATCAGCGTCTGCACGATTTCCTCCTTGTTCGGCTCAAACAGATAGTCTACGTTCGCTGTGGGCGTTGCTGATACGGGCGCCGCCGCAGGCACCAGCGGCAACAGTTGCTCGGTGCGGATAATCTGGGTGGCCACGTTGCGGAACTCGTTGTACACCATCACGACCTCGTCGTAGGTGCCATTACGGAAGCCCTCCATGGCGACCTCCGCCGCTTCGCGCACTGTTTCGAACGACAGCTTGGCAAAGACGTGGGTGAAGTTGCCCACCAGGTTGCCGCGCCGCCCGTAGTAGTCGTGCGCCTTCTTGCCAATGGCCAGAAACGAGATGCTAGCCGCCGGCAAGTTCGCGTAACGCTCCGCAATAGCGGCATTTACCCCCTTAAATACGTTCGAGTTGAACGCTCCCGCCAAGCCGCGGTCCGACGTGACGGCAATGACCAACACCCGGCGCACCTCTCGGGCCACCCCGTAATCGCTCACGATGTCGGTGTCGGCCGTGCGCGTCAGGTTCGCCAAAATGGTGTTCAGGCGCTGGGCGTAGGGCCGCATCCGGATAATGTTGTCCTGGGCACGGCGCAGCTTGGCCGCCGCCACCATTTTCATGGCTTTGGTAATCTGCTGGGTACTCGTCACCGACTGAATGCGGCTGCGGACTTCTTTTAAGCTTGCCATATTGTTGAATTAAAAATTAAGAATTAAGAATTAAAAATCAAGAGCTGTTGGTCCTCCACGGCACCAGCAATTCTTCATTTTTAATTCTTAATTTTTAATTATCTAAAAATGAGGAATTAAAGCCTGCCCGCCTCCTGCGGCATCAACCATTTTTAATTCTTCATTTTTAATTTTTAACTGCCTACGAAGCGTAGTTCGCCGCCACATCCTTCGCTACCTCACGAATGGCTTTGGTGGCGGTATCCTCCAGCTTGCCGGCCTTCAGGGCCTTCAGCACGTCCGGATAACGCGAGTTCATCACTTGGCCAAACTCCTTCTCAAACTCCCGCACGCGGTTCACCGGCACGGAGTCGAGCAGGCCGTTGGTCGCGGCGTAGATGATGGCCACTTGGTCTTCCACCTTCACGGGCGAGAACTGGGGCTGCTTCAAGATCTCCAGGTTGCGACGGCCGCGCTCAATGGTCAGCTTGGTCGAGGCATCGAGGTCGGAGCCGAACTTGGCAAACGCTTCCAGCTCGCGGAACTGAGCCTGGTCCAGCTTCAGCGTACCAGCCACTTTCTTCATCGACTTGATCTGGGCGTTACCACCCACGCGACTCACCGAGATACCTACGTTGATAGCGGGCCGCACGCCGGAGTTGAACAAGTTCGTTTCCAGGAAGATCTGGCCGTCGGTGATGGAGATTACGTTGGTCGGGATGTAGGCCGATACGTCACCAGCCTGGGTCTCGATCAAGGGCAAGGCAGTAAGCGAGCCGCCCCCTCTCACCAAGTGCTTGATGCTGTCGGGCAGGTCGTTCATGTTCCGGGCGATTTCGTCGGAAGCGTTGATTTTGGCGGCCCGCTCCAGCAAGCGGCTGTGCAGGTAAAACACGTCGCCGGGGTAAGCCTCGCGGCCGGGCGGGCGGCGGAGCAGCAACGATACCTCGCGGTACGCAACAGCCTGCTTCGACAAGTCGTCGTACACTACCAGGGCCGGGCGGCCCGTGTCGCGGAAGAACTCCCCGATAGCCGCCCCCGTGAAGGGCGCGTAGAATTGCAGCGGCGCGGGGTCGGCGGCCGGAGCGGCCACCACTACGGTGTAGTCCATGGCCCCACCCTTGGTCAGCGCGTTCACTACCTGGGCGATAGTCGAAGCCTTCTGGCCGATGGCGACGTAAATGCAGAATACCGGCTCGCCGCGGTCGTAGAACTCCCGCTGGTTGAGGATAGTATCGATGGCCACGGCCGACTTCCCGGTCTGGCGGTCACCAATAATCAGCTCGCGCTGGCCCCGGCCAATCGGAATCATCGCGTCAATCGACTTGATCCCGGTCTGCATGGGCTCCGTTACCGGCTGCCGGAAAATAACCCCGGGGGCCTTGCGCTCCAGCGGCATTTCGTACAGCTCCCCGGTAATCGGGCCCCGGCCATCGATGGGCTGGCCGAGCGTGTTTACCACGCGGCCCACAATGCCTTCGCCGACTTTAATGGAGGCAATTTTGTTGGTGCGGCGCACGGTAGCGCCTTCCTGAATGCCCGAGTAGTCGCCGAGAAGTACGGCCCCTACGTTGTCTTCTTCGAGGTTGAGCACGAGCCCTTGCAGGCCGGTCTCAAACTCAATCAGCTCGCCCGCCTGGGCTTTGCTCAAGCCGTAGATGCGGGCCACGCCGTCGCCGACTTGCAGCACGGTGCCGACTTCTTCCAGTTCGGCTTCGGACTTGAAATTGGACAGTTGCTGCCGCAGGATTGCGGAGACTTCGTCCGGACGTACTTCTGCCATGGTTTTAGGTGATGAAGAGATGAGGTGATGGCGTGATGAGGGTAGTAAGTAGCGGAGTGCAGGGGTTGTTGGCCGCGGGCGGGCACGGAAGGCCGACCTCGCCCAATAGCCTCATTACCTCGTCATCCCATTGCCTCATCACCGAAAATCATCACATTTTTTGTTGATAAGTAGAGTCTTGCAAAGAGATGCGCATCTTCCGAAGGCTGGTGCGCACGGAGTCATCAATCTGCTGGTCGCCCACCCGCAGCACGAAGCCCCCGATGAGGTCAGGGTTCACTTTTTCGGTGAGCTTGACGTGGGTCAGGCCGGTTTGCTGCTTGACGAGCTTTTCCATCTCGGCCCGCGAGGCGGGAGTCAGCGGCGTGGCCGAAGTAACTTCGGCCATCTGAATGCCCTGCATCGCGTTGTACTGCACCTGGAACTCAGTGCCCATGCTTTCCAGCGCCGCCTCCCGGTTTTTACTCGTGAGGATGGTAAAGAAGCGCATGGTCATGTCCGACACCTTGCCTTTGAAAATGGCATTCAGGATGGCCAGCTTTTTATCGTGCTTCACAATCGGGTTGCGCAGCAACAGCCGCAGCTCGCGGCTTTCGGCCATGGTCTTGCTGAGCAAGTCCATGTCCTCCTTCACGCTTTCCAGCGTGCCCATTTCTTGGCCCAAGTCGAGGAGCGACTTGGCGTAGCGGGCCGCTACTCGTTGGTCAGCCATATGGTTTTTAGTTGTTAGTTGTCGGTTGTTAGTAGTCAGGCCGGTTGGCTGTAGCCGCTTGCACGAGCTAACAACTGACCACTAACAACGAACAACTAGTTAGTTGAGCTTAACGTCTTTCAAATACGAGTCCACCAGCTGCGTTTGGGCGGCGGGGTCGGCCAGCTCGCGGCGCAGGATGCGCTCGGCGATGTCGAGCGAGAGCTGAGCGGCGGTGTTTTTCACCTCAGCCAGCGCCGCGTTTTTCTCTTGTTGGATGGCTTCGCGGGCTTGCAGGATGATGCGGTTGGCTTCTTCCGTAGCGCGGGCCTTTTCGGCCTCGCGGTGCTGGTTGGCCATGGTGGTGGCTTCCTGCATCATGCGGTCCCGCTCCTGGCGGGCGTCAGCGAGCAGCTTTTCGTTGCCGGCCTTCAGTTGCTGCATCTCCAGCTTAGCCTGGTCGGCCATGCGCAGGGCGCTCTCGATGCTGTCCTCCCGCTCCCGCAGCCCAGCCATGATGGGCTTCCAGGCAAACTTGGTCAGGATGAAGAGAAGCAGTAAAAATAAGACCGTCTGCCAGAACAGCAGGCCCAGTTGGGGGGTGATTAAATCCATGTCTTCAGTAGGTTAGCGGAGAAAAGAAAAGCAGCCCGCGCCGCGCCGCGAGGGGCGGACGCGCCAGCGGGCTGCCGAACTTGTAGCGGCTACTTCTACAGTTTGAAGCTCACCAGCAGGCAGACAACCACCGCGAACAGCGCCAGACCTTCGATAAGAGCGGCGGCAATCAGCATTACCGTCTGAATTTTACCCGAAGCATCGGGCTGACGGCCAATGGCGTCCATGGCGCTACCACCAATACGGCCGATACCAACCCCCGCGCCCAGGGCAACGAGGCCAGCACCAATACAGGCACCCATTACAGCGAGGTTATTACCGTTTCCGGCGACAGCGGCAACAGCCTGCAAGAACAAAGAGAGAAGCATAAATTTGGAAAAAGGAAAAAAGAAATTGAAAATCAGCTAATCGCGACTGGGGGGAGGGGCGCCGCGGGTTCGCAGGAAAAGCGCGGATTAGTGGGTAACGTGAGTCGTTTCCGAACCGTCGTCGTAGCCCATCTGGTAGTCGGCATCGTGATGGTCCTCCACGGCGCCGCCGATGTACATGGCCGACAGCAAGGTGAAGATGTACGCCTGCAGCAAGGCGACCAGCAGCTCCAGCATGCTGATGAACAAACCGAACCCGAGCGACAGCGGGCTTACCGCTATCGACTTGAATAGGAAGATCAGGCTGATAAAGCTTAGAATGATGATGTGCCCGGCCGTGATGTTGGCGAAGAGTCGCACCATCAGGGAGATGGGCTTGATGAAGATGCCCACGATTTCGACCGGTACGATAATGGGCAGCAACCACAGCGGCACGCCCGGCGGCCGGAAGATGTGGGCCCAGTAGTACTTGTTCGAGCTAAACAGCGTGATGAGCAGCGTGGCCACGGCCAGCATGAACGTAACCGTGATGTTGCCGCTCAGGTTAGCCGCGCCGGGCGTCAGGCCCAGCAGGTTGTTGAACCAGATGAAAAAGAAGATGGTGAGCAAGTACGGCATGTAGCGCTCGTACTTGGGGCCGATGCTCTTCTTGGCGACTTCGTCGCGAATGAACACCACCACCGGCTCTAAGAATGACTGGGCTCCTTTGGGAGCACTGCCCTGGCGGGTACGGTAGCCCTTGGCCACGGCCCGGAACACCAGAATCAGAATCAGGCAGCTCAGCATGAGCGAGGCCACGTTCTTGGTAATGGAGAAGTCATAGACTTTGCTGCCATCTTCGGCTACCAGGTGGCCTTCTTCGATCTTCAGGCCGTTGTAGGTGCCATCGGCCGAGTGGTGAAACTGGCTCGAGGAGAACACCGACAGGCCTTTGCCGGGCTGGTAGGCGATGATGGGCAAGGGCAGCGTGAGGTGCGTACCGGTGTGCTCGTTGCCCAGCGTGGCGAAGTGCCATTCGTGCTCATCGGCCACGTGCTCCATAATCACTTTACCGGGGTCGAAATTTTCCGACTGGGTGGCTTCGGCAGCACTCGTTTCGTGCTGAACTGCAAATGAAGGCAGTGTGAAGAAAAAACAGAGGGCGAGCAGTAAATGCTTCATTAAGGCGAACTTAGGGGCGGCGGCGGCGGAAGGAGCCGGCGGGCCGATTACCCTGATTTTGAAAACGGGCGCAAGTTACTAAGGATAGCCCAGATTTCAAATCCGGCATATAAAAAGTACAGGAGGAAGAAGGTAATCAGCAGGCTCATCGTGCCGGTATCGCGCACCCCGCCAGCCCGGTATAAATAGAGGCCCAGCACCAGCAAGGACCCTAAAAAACGGACGACTACCCCCCCGAAATACGCCGCGATAAAATAGTCTTTCTTCACTGCCGTAACGCGGGCCGTGAGGTAGTAGGTGCCACCCGTGAGTACCGCCAGCAGCAGCAGCACGCAGCTGGCGTAGGGATGAACCACCGGCGGCCCAAACTGGAGCTTTAACAGGTAGATAAGGGCGGCCAGGCCCAACGTTAGCAAGGCCAGATGCAACAGAAAACGAGCCATACGGAGCTACTTCGTCAACGAGCGGATTACGTGGTATAATGCCACAAACAGGCCCAGCAGCATCAGCCCGACCGTGTACCACGGCGTTTTATTGTGGAAATGAGCGTCGAGCCAGGTGCCCACCCAGGTGCTGAGGCCGATGATGGCCAGCATCGTGAAGGCAATGCCGGAATACTTGGCCAGGTTGCTGGCTTGGTCGGCGGGCGTTTCGGGCTTCGGGGGAGCGGGAGGCATAGCTGAGGAGACAAAGAAACGCAACAAGGCTGGCAAGGTACTGGGCAAAAAGCGGGTAAGCGCGCCAGCCGAGCCCGGGAACGTGTCGAGCGAAATGAAAAAACGTAATTTTACGGTTCTGACTACGTTAACCACCAGCCAACGGCTACCCGAACGAACATTTCAGGTTGCCGCCGGCGTTGCACGGGCGGCCCAGGTCACCTTCACTTTCTGCTTTGACTTTGACACAACATCTGCTGATATACCGCTGGCCCGCCCTTTTTGTCGTCCTGCTCGGGCTGGGAGCAGCCGGGTGCGCGTCGGACAAAAACCTGGTTGCGCACGCGTTCAACAACGTGGCCGCCCGGGACAATGCCTACTTCCTGGCGCGCGAGAAGCTGCACGCCGTCGAGGACAAGCTCTACGCCACCCGCGTGAACGACTACAATCAGCCCTTGCCGCTGTTTCCGACGCTGGACAGTACTTCGGTGCGGGCCAACCGGGCCGACTTAAACGATATTATTAAGAAGGCGTCGATGCCGATTCAGCACCGGCCGGGCTCCGACTGGACCGACGATGCCTACATTCTGGTGGGCTGGTCCCGGTTCTACCAGATGCAGTTCGACGACGCGGCGCTCACGTTTAAGTACGTCAACTCCACCAGCAAGGACCCCAATGCCAAGCACGAGGCCTTGATCGGGCTGATGCGCACTTTCGTGGCCCGCGGCGAATTTGAGAGCGCCAAGGCCGTATCGGATTTGCTGGACAAGGAAGCCGGCCGGCCCGAAGATGCCCGCCAGCTGTTTCTGACCCGGGCCGATTATTACATCCGCACCGACGAGCCGGCCAAGGCCATTCCCCAGCTGGAAAAGGCTATTCCGCTGATTAAACTGAAGAATGAGCGCTCCCGCACCCGCTTTGTGCTGGCGCAGCTGTATCAGGATGCCGGCGAAAACAAGAAGGCCTACGAGCAGCTCGACCAGATCCTGGCTCGCAACCCGCCGTACGAGCTGGATTTCCAGGCCAAGCTGATGCTGGGGCAGGTGTCGGACCTGAGCCCGAAAGACCGGCTGCGGCTGAACAAAACCTTCGCGGACCTGCTGAAAGACCCCAAGAACAAGGACTACCGCGACAAGATCTACTACGAGATGGCGCGGCTGAACTACCGCGAAAAGAACTACCCCGAAGCCTTGAAGCTGCTGCGGCAGTCCATTAAGGCTACTACGAGCAACCAGCTGCAGAAGAGCTATACGTACCTGCTGGCCGGCCGCATCTACTACGAAAACCTGCAGAAGTACCGCCTCGCGGCCGCCTACTACGACAGCACCGTGCAGACCATGGCGAAGGAAGCCAAGACCTACGCCGCCATTAAGGAGCGCAGCGACATTCTGAAGGAGTTTGCCAAGCAGTACACCATCATCGAAACGCAGGACAGCCTGCAGGCCCTGGCCAAGCTCAGCCCCAACGTGTTGGACCAGCAGCTGAACTTGTACGCCGACGCCGAAATTGCCGCCAAGCGGAAAGAGGCTGCTCGCGTGGCAGCGACGCAGAAAGCTTCCGAAAAAGCGGCTGAACTCGCTCAGCGGCAGGCCAACAGTGCCCCGAGCTTCCAGGTCGGAGCAGCCCCGCTCACCGACCTGACGGCTTTTGACCCCACCGCCCCAGCCACGGGGGCCAAGTGGTATTTCGATAACCCGGCAGCCCTGGGAACAGCCCGGGCCGACTTCCGCCGTCGCTGGGGCAACCGGCCCCTGCAGGACAACTGGCGGACCAACAGCCAGGCCACCAGCTCACCCCAATCCCCGGCCAACGGAGGCACGCCTGCGGCTACCGCGGGCAACGGCCCCAACCAGGCGAATAGCAGCCGCGCCGACTCGGTGGCGGCGGTCGATCCCGAGGCCGAAAAACGAGCCTTGGTGGCTCAGTACCGCAGCAAGCTGCCCTTCACTCCGGAGCAGCTTAAAGAATCGGATGCGCAGATAGAAGCGGCCCTCTACGAGTTAGCCGGCATCTACAAAGAGCAGCTGAAGGAACGCGAAAAAGGCTTTGAAACCTACGAGAAGCAGGTAGCCCGGTATGCGCGGGGCAACCACGCACCCGACGCTTATTACTTGCTGTATCTCTACTACAAGGACAAGCCTGACGCCGCTAAAATGGCGCAGTATGCCGCGGCCCTGCAGCGCGAGTTTCCAAACGCTATCTACACCAAGCTCATTGCCGATCCGCAGTACCGCGAGCACCAGCTGGCCCTGCACAACGCGGTTGCCAGCCGCGTAGACTCGGCTTTCACCTATTACAAAGACCAGCGCTTTACCAAGGCTTCGGGCGTACTGGCCCGTACCGAGAAGCTATACCCCAAAAGCGATTTGAGTGACCGGGTGGCTTACTTAAAAATGCTGCTCGTCATCCGCACCCAGCCGCCGCTCACCGCCCGCTCGTCAGTCGAAGCATTCTGTAAGGAGTATCCCGACAGTCCGCTGGTACCCCAGGCCCTGACCCTGGCCGCGACCTACAAGAAGCAGGGGGCTGGGCAAATCGCCGGGGCGCTGGCCACCACGGAGAAGCCCGTCGTGTCGATTTTCAGGCCGGGCGAAGTAGAAAACCGGATGCGTATCTACTACCGCGGCAACGAAACGCCCGCCAAAGCCCTGAACACCGCGCCGGCCACCCCGGACGCTCCGAAAGGGCCTGCTACCCAAAAGAACAAGCCAGAGTCATTACCCGTAAATGAGGCTACCGCTTTAGCTGGGGCTGCCAGCACGGCGCCACAGGCCCGCCCGGTGCCAGAGCTTACGACCAAGCCCGGAGCTGGCGCACCGGGAACACCGGCCTCTGCTGCTCCCAAACCATCCGCGGGAACCGCCCCGGCCGCAACAAGTCCGGGTACCAGTCCGCCCGCAACAAATCCCGGCACCGGCCCGGCTGCTTCGCCGCCAACGGCTCCGGCGGCCCCAACCACTGCTTATCTCACGCAGTTGAGCGGCTCGCACGCGGTGGTGCTCATGTTCCCCAATACGGCCCCCGCCAAGCCTGAGCTGGTTACGCAGTTGGCGGCCTATAACAACCGCTTCTTCCGCACCAACAACCTGCAAGTGGAATCGGCGCCCTTTGGTGCCGACCAGAATCTGCTGGTGATCGGAACCATGGCGGGAGCCAAAATAGCCCAGAGCTATGCCATCAAGCTGCGGGGTCCGCAGTCGCCACTGGCCCGCCTGCGCGGGGCCGGCTACCAAGTCCTGGTCATCAGCACCGAAAACCTGGGGCTGTTAAAAACGACTGGAGATCTGGCCGGGTATTTGAGCTTTTATCAGCGCGTGTACAAATAGAGTTGCCGTTTCCACGCTCCCCGATCGCTAACGAGCCGATCGGAGCCACCCACCCGAAACCCGAAAGCCTCCGGCCCACGCTGGGGGCTTTATTTTTACGGAATCATTTCGCAGTCATTCGTTATGCCTACCTCTTCCCCTGCGCGCCGCCCCCGGCCGACGCCTCCCATCCCAGCCCGCAATGGGCGGTTTACGGCTTTCGTCCGCACCATGTGGCTGCTGTTTATCGTGGGCGTCGTCGGCCTGGGCCTGTTTGCGCTGGCCGTGAGCAGCAACTTTCTGAACTTGTTCGGGCGTATGCCCAACCTGAAAACGCTGGAGAATCCGCGCTCGGAGCTGGCCTCGGAAGTATACTCGGCCGATGGGGTGCTGCTGGGTAAGTATTTCCGCGAAAACCGGACGCCGGTCGAGTTTAAAGACCTGCCCCAAAACTTAATTGATGCCCTTATTGCGACCGAAGACGTGCGCTTCGAACAACACTCGGGCATCGACATGAAGAGCATCTCGCGGGCCATGGTGGGCGTGCTTACGTTCAACCGCAACGGGGGCGGCTCCACCCTCACCCAGCAGGTCGCCAAAGTGCTGTTCCGCACCCGCGACGACCTCAACGACGGTTCGCTCAATGGTACGGGCAAGCTGGGCATGCTCATCACCAAAACCAAAGAATGGATTCTGGCCATTCGCCTGGAGCGGAACTACACCAAGCGCGAAATCCTGCGCATGTACCTCAACACGGTCGAGTACGGCTCGAACTCTTTCGGTATCAATACGGCGGCCAAGACGTTCTTCAACAAAGCCCCTAAAGAGCTAAGCACGCCCGAAGCCGCTACGCTTGTGGGCATCGTGAATGCGCCGGGCCGGTTCAGCCCCGTTAACTATCCGCAGCGCTCGAAGCGGCGCCGCAACTGGGTGCTGCGCCAGATGGCGAAGTCGAATTACATTACCGAGGCCGAGCTGGCGGCGGACACGGCCAAGCCCATCGTACTCCGCTACTCCGTGGAAAACCCGAACAAGGGCCTGGCGCCCTACTTCCGGGCCGAGGTAGCCAAGTCGCTGCTGGCCTGGGCCCGGGAAACCGACCATGACCTGTACGCCGATGGCCTGAAAATTTACACCACCATCGATTCGCGCATGCAGGAGTACGCCGAGAAGTCGGTGGCCGAACACCTGGCTTTGCAGCAGAAGTGGTTCACCGCCCACTGGAAGGGCCAGCTGCCCTGGCGCGACGAAAACGGCAAGGTCATTCCCGACTTTTTGAACATCGCCATGCGCCGCACGCAACGCTACAAGTCGCTGATGGCCATGTATGATGGCAACCGCGACTCGGTGAATTACTACCTGCGCAAAAAGTATAAGATGCCGGTGTTTACGTGGCAGGGCGAAAAGGAAATGTTGATGTCGCCGCTCGACTCGCTGGCCTACTACAAACGCTACCTGCAAGCCGGGTTCATGGCCATGAACCCCCTGAATGGCCAGATTAAGGCGTGGGTAGGCGGGCCCAACTATAAGTTCTTTAAGTTCGACCACGTGCGCCAGGGCAAGCGTCAGCCGGGCTCGACCTTTAAGCCCATTGTGTACACGGCGGCCATCGACCAAGGCTACTCACCATGCTTTCCCCGGCCCGACATCGCCACCACCTTCCCCGGAGTGGCGGGCCGCGCTCCCTACACGCCCCGTAACTTCGAGGGTGGGTTTTCGGGCCGCGTGTTCACCCTGCGGCAGGCCCTGGCCCGGTCCATGAATTCCATCACGGCCTGGCTGGTCATGAAGCTCACGCCCGAAACCATCGTTACCTACGCCAAACGTCTGGGCATCACTTCCCCAATCGACCCCGTGCCCGCAATTGGGTTTGGCGCCTCCGACTGCAGCATTTACGAGCTGTGCGGGGCCTACGGCACCTTCGTCAATAAGGGCATCTGGACTTCCCCCATCATGGTTACCCGCATCGAGGACAAGAATGGCAACGTGCTGCGCGAGTTCGTGCCCCACACCCGGGAAGTCCTCAGCGAGGAAACCGCTTACCTCATGACCTACATGCTGCAAGCCAGCACCACTGAGCCGGGGGGTACCAGCACGATTCTGCACACGGGCTTCAAGTTTCCTTATGAGATAGGGGCCAAAACCGGCACTACCTCCAACTACTCCGATGCCTGGTTCATGGGCATTACTCCCGACCTGGTGTGCGGCATGTGGGTGGGCGGCGAAGACCGCAGCATTCACTTCCGCAGCGGCACCTACGGCCAGGGCGCCCGCCTGGCCCTGCCGCTTTACGGTCTATTTATGCAGAAGGTGTACAAGGATAAGAGCATTGGTATCAGCACAGCCCCCTTCCCCAAGCCCGCGGCTCCGCTCAGCATCGAAATCGACTGCTCGAAGTACTACGGCGGCCAGCGCGACACCATCCCCGACAGCCAGAAACTGGATAGCCGCGAACCCACCGATTTAGATGAAGAGGATATCTAGGGGCACTCCCAGATTGGTGGCCTCACGGGACCCCTCCGGGGCCGGCCCCAGTTCGCTTTATGCGCGAAGCCGGGGGAGAGGGGGCGCCAGCCGAGGGATGCAGTGGTACAGCAACTGCAGGGCTAGGGTAAATTTCCAGGTACCTGCAGGGAGTTGATTCGACCAGCTCTCGTTAGGATATTTGGTGCTCAACCCTTTTTGAAAAATGACCGGCGACTTTTGCTGGTCATTTTTTGTTGCTCATCGGGCGGCACCGCTGGCTCTGCGCCTTCGGGCCCTCCGATTACTTCCGAACCACTCGCCTACATTGGCGTAACCACGGTTACCCTAGCCAAAAACAGTGCTCTATGGCAGCCAAAGACTATTTACAAGCCCAGATCAGTGCCCTGCCTCACAAGCCCGGCGTGTATAAGTATTTCGACGATGAGGGCATCATTTACGTGGGCAAGGCTATCGACCTGCGCAAGCGGGTGAGTAGTTACTTCACCAAGCAGGACCACAATAAGAAAACCCAGCAACTGGTCAAGAACATCAAGCGCATCGAATTCACCATTGTGGACTCTGAATCCGATGCCTTTTTGCTGGAAAACAACCTGATTAAGCAGCACCAGCCCAAGTACAACATTTTGCTCAAGGACGGCAAAACGTACCCTTACCTTTGCCTGACCAACGAGCGGTTCCCCCGCCTCATCCCTACCCGTAATAAGGTTAACGACGGCTCGCGCTACTACGGCCCCTACGCCAATGGCACGGCCCTGAACGTCCTGCTGGAGCTCATCCGGGCCCTGTATCCGCTGCGCACCTGCAATTTCAACCTGAGCCCGCAAAACGTGGCGGCGGGCAAGTTTAAGGTTTGCCTGGAGTACCACCTCGGCAACTGCAAGGGGCCCTGCGAAAACCACGAGGACGAAGCCACCTATAACGGCTACATCCAGCAAATTCGGAACATCCTCAACGGCGACCTGCGCGTGCCTAAGCAGTACTTCCGCGACCAGATGTCGGCTGCGGCCCAGCAAATGCAGTACGAGCTGGCGCACCAGTTCAAGGTTAAGCTCGATAAGCTGGAAGCCTTCCAGGCCAAGAGCACCATCGTCAACGCCGCTCTGACCAACATCGACGTTTTCGCCATTGCCAGCAACGAGAAGTCCGGCTTCATCACCTACCTGAAGGTGATGAACGGCTCCATCATCCTGACGCAGTCGTTGGAAGTGCAGAAAAAGCTGGACGAAGAAGATGCCGAAATTCTGGCCCCGCTCGTGATGCAGATGCGTCAGGAGTTCGAGAGTGAGTCCCGGGAGATTCTCACCAACGTCGCGCTGGCGCTGCCCTTACCCGGGGTTGCCGTTTCGGTGCCCCAGATCGGCGATAAGCGCAAGCTGCTCGAGCTGGCCCTCAAAAACGTGCTTTACGCCCGCAAGGAGAAGGAAAGCATGAACGATCGCAGCAAGGACCTCAACGAGGTGCGCATCATGGAAACCATTAAGAAGGACCTGCGCCTTACCGAGCTGCCCAAGCACATTGAGTGCTTTGATAACTCGAACTTCCAGGGCGACAACCCCGTGGCGGCCATGGTGTGCTTTCGCAATGCCAAGCCCAGCAAGAAGGACTACCGCCACTATCACATCAAAACCGTGGTGGGCCCCAACGATTTTGACTCCATGTACGAAGTGGTATCGCGCCGCTACCGGCGCCTCGTCGACGAAGGAGCCAGCCTGCCGCAGCTCGTCATTGTCGACGGCGGCAAGGGCCAGCTCAGCATGGCCGTCAAGGCCCTGAAGGACCTCAACCTGTGGGGGCAGATTCCCGTCATTGGCATCGCCAAGCGTCTCGAGGAAATCTACGTTCCCAACGACCCGCTCCCGCTTTACATCGATAAGAAGAGCGAGTCCCTGCGCCTGTTCCAACGCATGCGCGACGAAGTGCACCGCTTCGGCATCACTTTTCACCGCTCCCGCCGCGACGCCGCCACCCTTAAAACCGAACTGACCGATGTCAAGGGACTTGGTCCCATCACGGCCGAGAAGCTGCTGAACAAGTTTAAGTCGGTTAAAAAAATCCGGGAGCTCACCGAAGCCGAGCTAATCGCCGAAGTGGGCAAAGCCAAGGCCAAAGTGCTGCAGAACTATTTTGCCGCCAACGACGCGCCCTCCGCGCCGCAGCTCACCGCCCGGTCTTAAATGCAAAAAGCCCCGACCAGCAAGGTGGTCGGGGCTTTTCATTTTTGTCAACGGGTCCGTCGGAAACCGTTAGCTCCGTGGTCTTAGAAGCTCCACAGGTTGTACTCGTACTCAATCAAATCAGCCGCGGTCTGCTGAGCGGCCAGGATGCCCTGCTGCGCCCCACCGTAGATATCGTCGAGCCGGCTATCGCTGGCGTTCGAAACCTTGGTGATGTAGGAGTTAAACAGCCACAGCTCGAACGCATCGGCCAGGTTCTTATGCTGGGCATCGTTCTCCGCGTTGAACCAGATGGCGTTCTGCGGATTATTGCGGAACACCTTCACCAGCTCGCTGTACTTGAACGTACCAATGGGCTTCTCAATGCCCGAAACGTTGGCGGGCAGCGTCGAAGGTACCAGTAGGGTGATGGATTGAATGTCATGATACATTCTCGAACGCTTCTTGTCGAAAATCATATCCTCCTTCAATTCCATCTCATACAAGTCCTTGTAGCGGTACAGGTTAGCCGGCGGCGGAGGCGGGGGCGGGGGGGCCACGGCCACCGTTTCCATAATCACCTTGCCCTTCTTGTCCTTCATGGGCTTGCCGTTCTTGTCCAGCTTGGGCTTCTTCACCGTTTTAGCGGCCGCCCCCTTTTTTGGAGCGGGGGCTCCCCAACCGTCATCGCTGCCACCCAGATCTTTTTCGCTGAAACCGGCCGCCTTCTCGTCATCGCTGAGCTCCATCTTTTGGTCAGCATATGACATATTGCTGGTCACTTCCTGCGGACTGAAGGTGGAAGTCAAGGAGTCGTTTTTGTACGCCTGCAACTCACCACGCTTCACGGCCTCGAGGATGACGCGGCTGATTTCCTTGCCCTCCGAGAACATGGGCTTGTTCTGCTTTTCGCGCAAGTCCAACTGCCGCCAGATGCTCTTGCGAAACATTTGGTCGGAGGGTGGAATTGGCCGGTGCGAGCCCGAGCTGTTAGCCGTAGTGGCTTGCTCCTGAGCCGAAGCCGTCAGCGACAGCGACCAGCACGCCGCAACAGCAGCCAGGGTGTGAATGGGTTTCATAACGGGCAAAAGCAAATTGACGATAAGATAGTTCGCTAACGCGGCAGGGCCGAAAATATTACAGCAGGGGAATATTGAAGGTCCGGGACACGTTAACCGGCTCCACCACGTTCTGGAAGTTTAACCGCTGCACGTCTTTCACTTCAATGAACAAGCGGTCACCATCACGGTAGGCATTCACCACGTCGCTCAGATCGGCTTGAGGGCCATTTACTGTTTTCGGGGCCATGGCCGGGCGCTTGCCCCGCACCAGGGTCACCTCGTAGCGCGAAACGCGGAAGCGAGCGTCTTCGGGCAGGAAGGTGGCAAAACCAGCGTCGGGAATGGCCTTCAGGGTCAGCGAGCGAATAGCGGTGCCGGGGGTGCCCTGCTTATCGTTAACCGGACGCCCGCTGGCAAATGCTTCAATCGTGGGCTTGGGGATGGGGCGGACCTGGAAGGTCTGGGAGCCAATGGGGTTACCACCGCTGCTCACGCTCAAGGTTACTTCTCTCGAGTTGGGGATGAGGGTTACGTCGCCCACTTTAGCACCTGGCAACGCCGAAGCACCCGAAGCGGAGAAGCTCGGCTTGTACTGAGCCCCTAGCGCCGGCACCGACACATTCAGCTTGTTGCCGCACTTGAAGTACAAGGCTTGTACCGACGCCGACTGGATCTGCATTACCGGTTTGGTGATGGTATAGGGAACCTTCACGGTAAAAGTGGTATCACGGCCGTTCTGGTTGAAGCGGATCGTACCCGTCCAGGAGGCCTTGGCGTTGCCAGAAGCGTCGAACGCGCCGGGCCGAGCGGTGAACTCAACCTTGCCTTTGCCGTCGGGGCCTACCGCGAGCGGGCTGCCGTTCAGCGTCATTCGGGGGCTGATGCTCGAGGCGGAGGCAGTCAGGAACAGCTCCGCCTTGTACTTGGTGCCGGCTGCTACCGTATTCGACTCGGCGCTGGCAAAAGCGCCTATTTTGTCGAAGACGATGGTTTTAGCCCCTACTTTTTCCGCTTGCTTTTGCAGGGCTTCGGCTTCCAGCTTCAGGATCTCCGTCTCCTTTTGCGAGATGGTAGCCAGCGCAGCCACGACGGGCGTGTTCTCGAAGTTAAGCTCGGCGAAGTTCTTAGCTTTCTGCCCTTTCTCAGTTACCCGAGGATCTTCCTTGGCGTCAAGAGCCAAGGGGGTTGCCGATGGAATAAACTGCTTTATGTACTCCGCGTACTCGTTCAGCTTGGGCTTCATCGTGGTGTACGCGATGCCATTCCTCTTACCGCCGAGCATGGTTATGGCTACTTTGTCTTCCCCACTCATGTTTTTGATTTCGGTGGGGGTGTTCTCGGTGGCTTTCAGCAATTGTTCCCGTACGCCGCGCAGATAGGCAATAACGTCTTTCGTATGTTGACGAATTTCCTCACTCTGCTGCAGCACGGCTTTATCACGAGCCTGGTTTTGGTTTTTCACCACGGCTGCCTGAATACCTTTGATGGTGCCGTCCGCCGCAACCGAAGTCTTGTCGTTGACGCTCAGTAAGCTGTCATCAATAAACTTGAACTTCAGCAGAATCGCTGAGTTCACTTGAAGCGCCAAAAGAGCCGTTAGCACGAGGTACATCATGCCAATCATCTTCTGCCGCGGGGTTTCTTTTCCGCCTGCCATTATCTGTTTCCTCTAAAATTAAATGAAGAACTGGATTGCTGCCTAGTCAACTAGGCTTGGGCCGGAGCCCGCATGGCGTTCAGCATGTTGCCGTACACACGGTTGAGCGAGGTCAGGTTACCCGTCAAATCAGCAACCTGCTTCTGGAATTGCTCGGTGTCGCGGCCCGCTTGGGTCAGATTATCCATGGCCTTGCTGAGCGTACCATAGAATTGGTTCATGGACTTGAGGTGCGTGTTGGCATCCTGCAGCTCCATTTCGTACACTGCATTCAGCGCGCCCAGGTTTTTGGTCACGTTCTGAACCTGCATATGGTATTCTTTGGCGTCGGAGGTAGCATTCGACATGGCCGAAATCGCTTCAACCGTGTTGCTGTAAGCTACGTTGATTTTATCGAGCGAATCAGCGGCCGACCGCACCTTCTTGGTGTACTCGTCGGTAACATTGGTGGCTTCGCCGAGCTGCGAGAGCTGGGAGGTAGTAGCACTGAGGCGATTGAGTCCCTGGCCCAAGTTGGTCAGCGCCTCGGGAGTTACGTTGGCATTCTTGAGCATGTCGTCCAGCTTCATGGTCAAGCCTTTGGCCGAGCTATCAGCGGCGGAGCCTTTGCCGGTTGAAGGGTCGTAGCCCTCATTCAATTCCGGGTACACCAACGACCAGTCGTGCTCTTTTGCCGGGGGCTGGAAGGCGCTCAGGAAAAAGATAACGGCTTCCGTGCCCAAGCCTACGATAAGCATTGTGTCGGCACCAGCCCAGTGCTCAATTTTAAATAGTGCACCTACGATAACAACGGCTGCACCGATGCCATAGATCTTGGGCATCAACGTATCATAGAGAAAACTTCCTTTAGCTGCCATGAGAACTTAACTGTTTGAAAGGATTAGAGGTGTTGAAAGAGAAAGAGATGTGTAAATATGGCGTGAGCCGCTGGGGATATTGATGGTTGAATATTAGTTAAGCGAGCTATTCGTTCCCATGCCGATTTGAATCATGGAGCAGCGGAAGCCGATGTATGACCGGGCCGAATCCTGGTATTCGAAGTTGCGCGTCCCGGTTTCCAGGAAGTAAGCGATGTCCTTCCACGAACCACCCCGGACCACTTTGCGCGGCTCGCTGTCGTCGGGGTTAGTGGGGTTCAGGTCCCACACCACTGGCACCGAAGCCTCCATGTAAGCATCGTCGCACCATTCCGACACGTTACCGGCCATATCGTAAAGGCCGAAATCGTTGGGGAAGAAAGAGCCGACTTCCGAGGTGTAAGCAAAGCCGTCCGAAGCATAGTCGCCGCGGCCGGGCTTAAAGTTAGCTAGCATGCACCCTTTGGTGTTGCGCAGATAAGGCCCCCCCCAGGGGTAGGTAGCCAATTCCCGGCCGCCCCGGGCGGCATACTCCCATTCAGCCTCCGAAGGCAGGCGGAAGTTAGGGTCGTTGGCATAACCGGATTCCTCCCGGGCCGCGTTCCGGAACTTCGTGCGCCAGTTGCAGAAATACTTGGCCGCAAACCAGTCTACCCCAACCACCGGGTACTCGTCGAAGGCGGGGTGCGTGTAGTAATACTCCAAAAGCGGGTCGCCCATGTGATAGGTAAAATCACGGACCCAAACAGTGGTATCGGGATAGAGTTCCGTCATCACGTATTCTTCGCCTAGCACATCCAGAGAATCCTGCTTGATGGCGTCCATGAACTGACGGTATTCGTTGTTGGTGATTTCCGTTTCATCCATGTAGAAGCCCGCAATGGTCACTTGCTTATTCATGTTGACCATGGAAGCAGAAATGTCTTGATCGGTCTGGCCCATGTGAAAAGTGCCGCCGGGGCAAGGAACCATGCCCAAAGGCACTTCCTGGGGGTTGTAGATCGGACGGTCGTCCGATCCGACCAATTCACCCTGTGGCCCTTTTCCGAACCCACACCCACCTAAGAATGCTCCGGAAATAGCGAAAAGGGAGATTGCTAGAAGCTTGTTCATGAGAGTTGAAATCTGTCGTTTGAGTGCCGATGCCGCCAAAGTGCATTCAGATGGGCTCGCAAATCTACACTGTTTTAGGATGATGTGCAATAGTTAACTTTTTCCGCACCCGGTTAAACTGCGGGTAAAGCCGCTGAATAGCGCAAATAACTCGGTTAATCTCTTTTTTGGTTTTAGTGGGCTCCTAAAATTTGTCCTAACTCAAGAGCATAAGAGCAATCCAATAAGGGGTATATGGTAATAGCAAAAAAATCAGAAGCTGTAGCGCGGAGTACGAATAGCCGGGCGGATGAGCAGGCCGGGCTTAGGCAAGCGATACGCAAGCATAATCTCGTGCGAGCTGAATGCCCGGGCCTCCTGGTTGAAAGCGATAAAGTCGAACGCGTAACCGACTCGCAACGCATTGTCCTTCGCAAAGCTCAAGCCAAGAAGACCCGAAAAGGATTCCTGATGGCGATAGTTCACTCCGACCCAATATTTATCGTCGATAGTGCCCCGAACACCACCTTCAAAAGAGTAGTTCTTCGAGTTGTTGAATTTGTTGCTACTAGAGAACTCACCGGGCAAAACGCTTTTTACTAGGACCATTGGGGTGACAATAACGGTGGAAGAGGCCTCAATATTGTAGCCAGCCGTCAGATACGCATGATTTTCGTTGATATAGGAGGAGATTCTGGCGCCGTCCTTGTTAGCGAATTGATACCGCGAGCGCGCCAAATTGTTCATGCTAATGCCCGCGTAAAACTTAGGCGACTCATACCAAATGCCGGCACCAGCGTCGAATTTCTGGTCGTTGTCGTTGAGTGGGATGAACGGGTCGGTCATGTCGTTGGCCCGGTACTGCCCCTTGCCCAAGCGGGTGAACGTACCTTGAATGCCGATTCCCAATTTACCCGAGCCCAGCGTGATGTGTTGGGAGTACGACAACGCCGCGTTGGTCATGCGCTGCTCACCCACTTGGTCGTAATACACGGCTAAGCCCACGCCGCCGCTAAGGGGCAGAATTGGCAATGAGACGCTAACCATGCCCGTACGAGGACTGCCGTTGGCATCGCCCTGAGTATTCCCGAGATTGAGATACTGGTACCGGCCAATGAGATTTACTTCGCCCTGGCCCTTAATACCGGCATAAGCAGGGTTCAGGTACATGCCGTTGAAGCCGTAATGCGTGAACTGAGGTTGCTGCTGAGCAAACGCTGAATTTACTGCAGCTGCCAATAGTAAAGTGGTAAAGAGAGTTGCCTTCATAGCCTCGGAATGGGTAACGAGCAGGAATGGGTAGAGATGGAACAGGGAATGGCCTCCAAATGTAGGCTAAAACTATCTTCAAAAATTCAAAAAAAAACGGCGCAAGGAATAGGTTGCGCCGTTTTCACTTCATTTAAATGAGCTAGACGTTGGGCTTTTCGTTTTTAGTGCTGAGCTTTTCCACATCTGGTTGGGAATGCCGACGAATATACGCTTCGATAGCTCCCGTCATTGAGGGGGCGTTTGGCTGAGGGGCTTCGATATCCAGAATCAAGCCGGCATCGACCACTGCTTTCGCAGTAGTGGGCCCAAAGGCTGCAATGCGGGTGCCGTCCTGCACGAAGTCGGGGAAGTTAATGAAGAGCGAGCTAATCCCCGACGGGCTAAAGAAGGCAATGCAATCATACTTTACGTCCGACAAGTCCGACAAGTCGCTTGCTACGGTACGGTAGATTACGGCCTCCGAGAATTTGAGGTTATTAGCGCGCATGAAAACCGGCAGGTCGTCCTTGCGGATGTCTGAGCACGGATACAGGAACTTCTCTCCCTTATGCTTCTTAATAACGTCGAACAAGTCCGCCGCGGTGCGCTCGCCAACAAACAGCTTACGCTTGCGCAACACGATGTACTTCTGTAAGTAATTGGCCGTCTGCTCGGAAATACAGAAATACTTCATTTCTGCGGGCATCTCCAGCTTGGCTTCCTGACAAATGCGGAAAAAGTGGTCAACCGCGTTCCGGCTAGTAAAGATAACGGCCGTATATTCTACTATATTTATCTTTTCGCGCCTGAAGTCCTTATAGGGGACGGGCTGCACCTCGATGAACTCTCGAAAGTCTACCTGGATGCCGTATTTCTCGGCGATAGTAGAATACGGAGAAATGTCATTGGTAGGCTTAGGCTGGGTAACCAGGATACTACTGATACGCTTGGCATGCCGGCCTGTACCCGGCTTATCTGCACTCTCGGCCATACAGGAAAAAAAGAAGGGTAATGCTGGAACAGTAGCAAATAATGTATGAATTAACGCGAGCAGGGCGGCGAAAGCCAGTCAATACGTAAAGACGATGAGCTTAAGTAAAACCAGTAAGGGCAATACTTCAGTAGCACAAAGATACGCAAACAAATGTAGATTCAGGAGGGAAGCGTAGTGGTGCAACGTGCGGGCAACGCGCAGAACGGTACCGATCAGCACAAAGCCGATGGCCGCACTGGCAGCCCAGGCTACTGCACCCGGAAAGCTACCGTTGAGGCTCAGATAGAACAGCAGGACCAAGGGCAGGCCCAGACCCGCCAGCAGGGTAGTGCGCAAAAACTCGCGGTACTGGACGTTGGTGAGGGATTGCAAGCTGAACGTGTACCCGAGAATGCCCACGTATAAGTACTTACCAAAAACAGATAATGTAATAATAACCGTGTATAGTATAACCCTAGCCACGATGGCGGTTTGGGGCACGTTGAAGAAGCGGCGCAACAACGGCAGGTTTTGCAAGTCGGTGTGAACGGCTGTGAGCAACAAGGCAAATGACAGCGCGAACAAAATGACCAGCAGCAGATTGAGTAATGAGAAAGCCGGCTTCGTTAGGAAGGCCTGCTGGTCGCTACCCCGGCCAAACAGCTCCCCAATCTGAAAAATACGGGCCAGGCCAGACTGGTACGTGCTGCGCACGGCCCCGTAGCTGAGGCCCAGCACTAACAGAAAGCCCAGGTAAACGTTTTGCCCCTGGGGCCGCGGCAGCCGGGGTTGCGCTTGACTGATTTGGGCTACTGGCTGACCGACCGCGTTGTTATTGGCGATTACGCCCGAAAACGATGCTAAAGCCGGCGTTCCATCGGGCTGCCACACGGCCAACAAATGAGGGCCGCCCCGCAGCTGCGCGGGTAGGAGCCGCGCCAGGTCGAGCGTATAGGTAGTAGCGGTATGAGCAGTGAAGAGGAGTTGATTATCAAGAAACAGGCTCAAGCCGGGCTGAGCGGCAAAGGACAGCGGGAACGCCTGGCCGTGACGGACCCGCACCCATTGATAGTAAACGTGAGCCGGCTGATGATAGCCGGGCAGGTAAAAAATCAAGCGGTTGCGCGCCGCATCGTGGATGAGCCAATCTTTCGATAAGGCGGTGGGCGAAGCGGCCGGGAGCTGACGGTAGTCGATAGCCCGAGCCCGGTGCGAGCCGGCCACCATCACTACCAGCAAGCTCCACGTGAGCAGCCAGGAAATACGTAGTGAGCTCCGGAGCGCCATAGGTAGTCAGCTAATTGGTCGTTTCGGTCACCAACGCTTTCGACGCCAGCAGCTGACGGCGGGAAATGCGGCTCTGAGACACTCCCAAAAAAATGCTCAGCAGCGCCGAAAAGCCGGCTAAGGCCCCGATAAGCAAGGTATTGCCAATGGCCGCAAACCGAATCACGAACAGCGTAACCAGCAGATTAAGCAAACCCAGCAGGAGTACAGTGCTGATCTGCTGAAAGCCCATGGCCAGGATGCGGTGATGAATGTGATTTTTATCGGGGGAGAACGGGGAGCGGCCCGCCAGCATCCGCACCGAGAAAACGCGCAGGGTATCGAACAAGGGAACGAACAGAATGCCAACGGCTACCGACGGCGACGAAGAAGCAAACGGCTGGCCCACCCGCAGGCCCATCTCGATGAACTGGATGGCCAGCACCGACACAATAAAGCCGCAGACCAGGGAGCCGGTGTCGCCCATGAAAATAGGCGCCCGGTGAAAATTATAACGCAGGAACCCCAGCAGGCCCCCAATGAGGCAAACGGCCACGAAGGCGTAGTTGCCGTAGCCGGGGCCGCCGTACACATAGAAATAGTAGCCAAAAGTGCCGCAGATAATCAGGACGATGGTACCAGCCAGGCCGTCGAGACCATCGATAAGATTGATCGCGTTGGTGATGCCCACGATGACGCCCAAGGTGAAAGCATAGCTAATACCGATGGGCAAGGTGCCAACGCCCAGGATGCCCTGGAAGCTGGTGATGCGAACATCCGCCATAATCATCACGATGCCGGTGGCCAGTAGCTGCCCCACGAATTTCTTGGCCACTGACATCCCCACCAGGTCATCCTTCAAGCCCACGAAAAACAAGATGATGCAGCCCGCCAGCAGCTCTTTCACCCCATTTTGAAGCGGCGCGAAGATGGTGAGGGCCGACATAAAGCCCGCGAATACTGCCACGCCGCCCAGGCGGGGAGTTAACGACTGGTGCACGGTGCGCCCGTTGGGCGTGTCGAGCATATTTTTAAGATGGGCAATGTAGATAATGGACGGCACGGCGAATAAGGAGACCAGCATCGCCCACATCCAGGCCAAGCTTAATGGAATAGCGAAAGAATTCATATGCAATACATAAAGGCCGGTAGAAAGCCCGCTCGAGCAGCGGGGCCAGTGAAAAGAAGGAGGGTTTTAGCCATGTAGTACCCCCATCCGGTTGAGCAGCGCGATGTGGGTGAAGTTGTCGGCGACAATGGAGTCGGGCACGAAAATGAACTTCTTGTCAAATATCTGCGGGCCGCGGTAATAGCTGACCCAGTATTGGTTATTGAGGTGGAACAGCGCCGCTTCGATTGGCTCGACGGGCACGGCGGTGTGAGGGGGAACCTCCTCGAATAAGTAACGCAAGGTGGAAGTGCGAACCTTCTCCCCACCGGGCTGCTCGCCGTAGCCGTTGGCGTTTACAATAACGTTTTGCAGCGGGAAGGCATTGTGATTAAGCAGATATACTTGCCAAACCGGTTGCCCGGCGGGCGTGAGGGCTTCCTCATCGGGGACTACGGCAATGGAAACGCCTTCTACTGGGTCGAAAGAAATGTCTTGCTTCACGGGACCGCAGATTTGATGAGTTTAAACGGGTTGTGAGAAATCAGTGGGAAGGCTAGCAATGGTATTCAAACGAGTTGGGCGCCGAGCAAACGGGCCAAGTGAGACACCAGCCGCTCTTGCACGCCGGCCACCGAAACAGACGCGGGGTCTTCCAACTCTTGTGCCAGGGAAGTTACCGCTTTGTCGCTAATGCCGCAGGGCACAATGTGGCCAAAGTAGGTGAGATCAGGGTTGACATTCAGGGCAAAGCCGTGGAGGGTGACCCAGCGGCTGCATTTCACGCCGAGGGCACAGATCTTTCGCGGGTTGGGCGCATTGGTTTCCCAGTCGAGCCATACGCCCGTGAGACCGGTAATGCGCCCGGCGTTCAGGCCGTATTCGGCCAGCGTGAGGATGACGGCTTCCTCCAGCGTACGTAAGTACCAATGGATGTCGGGCCGAAAGTTGTCGAGGTCGAGAATTGGATAGCCCACCAGCTGGCCCGGCCCGTGGTAGGTGATGTCGCCGCCGCGGTTGATGCGGTGGAAGCTGGCGCCGTGAGCGGCTAAGCCTTCCTCGTTGAGCAGCAGGTGCTCGGGTTTGCCACTTTTGCCTAGGGTATAAGTATGCGGGTGCTCGCAGAGCAACAGGTGGTTGGGCGTAACGGCGGGCGCGGCACCGGTCGTTTCGGCGGCGCGGTTTTGGGTTTTAATGGCGAGGGTGGCCGCCATCAGCTCTTCCTGAAGCTGCCACGTGGGAGCGTACTGAACCAACCCCAGGCGGTGGACGCGCACCGCCCGGGCCGGCAAAGCAGTGCTGGCTCCGGAGGGCATGGCGGCGAGCAGCGGCGGGGAGAACGGTTCTGCGAGGGCGGCCATGAGCGGATGTTTATGACAATTGGACACAAAGGTACTAACCACCGTAAGCTTTAGCGGCCGGCTCCCGCGGCCGGGCGCCGGCTGTGGGGCGGCGGGCCGATATGGTGCACTTTCTGCCGGCCGGTGGCTTCTGGTATGAAAACCAGCGCTTAGCTTGCCGGCTCTTATCGAGTAAATTCACCTCCTGGCGGTCCTAGCCGCTGGCATTGTACTGTATGGCTCACGCTCCTCACGAACTTGGCCAAGCGGGCGAAACGGCGGCGGCCGACTACTTCCGAAGCCAAGGCTACGAGATACTGGCCCGGGGTTACCGCCACGGGCGGGCCGAAGTAGATTTGGTGTTGCGGCGCGCGGCTGAGCTACTGGTTTTCGTGGAAGTCAAGACCCGCTCCTCCGGCCAGTACGGGCCACCGGAGACGTTTGTCTCGGTCCGAAAGAAGGAGCTGTTTCGCCGGGCGGCAACGCATTTACAGGAGGAAATAGACTGGACCGGTGATATCCGGTTCGACATCGTCGCCCTCACTCTATTGCGGCAGGGGTTTCGAATCGAGCACTTTGAAGATGCGTTTTTTTAACCTGGGCGGGAGAAACCTACAGCCATTGCCTCGCTTCGCTTACCCAGAGGCAGGCGCTGCTATTTAGCCCGCTTCGGGGTCGCTTTCGGGGCGGCGCGGGGCACGGGCCGGTGTTGGCCCGGCCGGTCTACGGCTTCGGCCTGGCCGCGCTTATCGATGTTCTTTTCCTTGTCGTAGATGATGGTAGCGTTGCGGTTGTACTCGCGGATGAGCTCAGGTTCGGTTACCTCCGGGTCGTAGCCCGATTCGCCGTACTGGTACTCGTAGCGGCGGCGGCCTCGGAAGCCCCAGTACTTGGTCCAGACCCCTACCCGGCGGCCGTTTTCGAACTGACCCCGCCAATCAGGCTGCCCATTGATGAGAAACTTGGCGTAATCGCCTTCGAGCTTGCCATTCACGTAAGGAACCACTTCGTTGATGAGGCTACGGTCTTCGCCGTAGTAGCTCACGTTGGCGTCGCGCGGGAAGCCCATCTCGTAGTGGGTTTTGGCGAGCAGCACGCCATTTTTATCGAACCGCTCCCAGCGCAGGTGGCGGGTGCCGAGGTAGTAGTACCCCGTTTCGAGCACCTTGTTGTTTTGGAGCTTCTTATAAGGGCCGTGCAGGACTTTGAGCGTGGGAACATCGTCTTCCAATGCGGCCATTTTCAGCACTTTGCGCTTCTTGGTGTCGTAGTAATAATGGGCCGGGGCGTAGGCATTGAGCGTTTTGGGGTCTTTCAAGAAGTAGAAGACCTCAATGATCTGGTTGCGCCCTTTCGGACCGGACTTGGCAAAGGCGCGCTTGATTCTCTCCCCCAGAAAAACGTTCTTCTTTTTCTTCTTGGTCTTGCGCTGGGCGTCCTTTTCAGCGTTCTTGGCGAGGCGCTCCTGCTCTTTGGTGAGCACGACTTTGCGGGCGGTACTGAGCGAAGGCTTGCCGTTAACCGAGTCGCGAGTGAGGACGAGGGTGTCAGCCAGCCCGGTAAGGGGCTGGTCGGGGTTGCTGTTGAAGGATATCGTTTTGCGGGTACACCCCCACGCCAGCAGCGTGAACAGCACCAACGCAAGGCCCAAAGAACGCAGCGGCCGCAGCCCCAGACGGAAAATACGCATGAATAGCACGGAATTATTTCGCGGCATCAACGCAAAGGTATACCGGTTTGGTGCCCTCCCGCTCAGGCAACAAGCTGAAGCGCTGGTAAGCGAGCCGTTTCGGCGGCTCCCGCTCGGCCGCAAGGCCTTGTTTTCGCACCCGGTTATTTCATCACTTCACTGTTTACCTTCCGGCTAGCTACGTCGAGCTGCTGGCCCGGCACCAGCAGATGTAGCTGCAAACCATGGCCGCTAATGAACTGCCCCTCGCTGGTGTTCGGCAAACTGTTGTGGGTGGCCTGCGCCGCATCCACCACCACCACTACTCCGTCGCCGAACACCTCGGCCGTCTGGTTGGGACGAATGACGAGGCCCGTTTCCTCGCTTAGCCCGATGCCGAGCAGCCGGGGCTGGGCCAGCACCGCGTGTAACAGGCGCGGGTAGCGGGCCCGCTCGGCAAAATGCTGGTCGAGCAGCACTCCTCGCAACAGGCCCAGGCCGGGCTGCACTTCGATGCGGCCGCCGAGTAAGCTGCGCCAGCCATAGCCATCCACCAGCATAAACTCCGCCATAGCTGCGGCTCCGGCGCTGGTACCGGCCACAATGAAGTTGGCCTCGTGCTGGTACTTGTCTTTGAGCACGGCTAAAAACTCGGTATTCCGCAAGAAGTCGGTGATGCGCTCCTGGTCGCCACCGCTCAGGAAGACGAGCGTGGCGTTGCGCAGACGGGCCAGCGTGGCGGGGTCGTCGGCGGGGTGAGTTTCATCTACCCGCAGGTGCCGGACGTTCGGGCAATTCAACTGGTGCAAGGAGTGGGCATAGGCGGCGGCGGTGCGGGCGGGCTGGCGGCGAGTTGCCGTAGTGAGCACCTCAATGCTCGCCGATTGGTCGAGCAGCAAACCAGCCAGCAAGGTCAGCATGGGGTCGTCGTCGCCGCCCCCCAGTAGCACGAGGGTACCGCGGGGCGCGATAGTGGAAGAGGCAGCAGCAACGGGCATCGGCACGGAATAGAGGTGTAAGAGGAAAAGCTGGACCGCGGCGCGGCCGGGGCCCCGCTGGTCCTAACGGGAATTTTTGGCCCGAAGCTATGCTTTCGTTCTACTTTTGTGTTACGGTTACCCATTCTGTCCTTCAACCTGCTTGCCTAGCGAAGCACCCTCCGCCCCTCTTTTCATGCCGCCGCAGACCCTGGAAACCATCACGTCCCTGATTCAGGAGGGGGAATTTTTCAAGCTAAAGCAGGTGCTCCGCGACTTTCAGCCGTCGGAGCTGGTAGCCCTTATTGAGGAAGAGGAGGAGCGGGAGCAGCTCATTATTTTTCGGCTGCTACCGCTGAAGCTGGCTACGGAGGTGTTCGAATACCTCGACCTGGAAGTACAGCGGCACTTTCTCGCCAACCTGGCCCAGGATAAGATGGCCGACATCCTCAACGAGATGTCGCCGGACGACCGGACCACCCTGCTGGAGTTTCTGCCCGCCAACTTCGTGGCCGAGCTCGTGCAAAGCCTTTCCGAGGAAGAGCGCAAGGTAACCTTGCAGCTGCTGGGCTACCCCGAGTACTCGGTCGGCCGCCTGATGACGCCGGACTACATTGCCATCCGCGAGAACTGGACGGTGCAACAGGTGCTCGACTACATTCGCCAACACGGGGGGCAGTCCGAAACGCTGAGCATGCTCTACGTCACCGACACACACGGCGTGCTGATTGACGACATCCGCATCCGCGAGTTTCTGCTGGCAGCCCCTACCGCCCGGGTGCGCGACCTCATGGACCGCCGCTTCGTGCAGCTTAATGCCGACCAGGACCAGGAAGATGCCATCGACGTGTTCCGGCGCAACGACCGCAATGCCCTGCCCGTGGTCAGCGACCAGGGCATTCTGCTCGGCATCGTGACCATCGACGACATCCTGAGCATTCGCGAGCAGGAAGACACCGAGGACATGCAGAAGCTCGGGGGCTCCGAAGCCCTCGACGAGCCGTACCTGGCCACGCCCCTCCTGCGCATGGTGCAGAAGCGTGCCGGCTGGCTGGTGGTGCTGTTTTTGGGCGAGCTGCTCACGGCTTCGGCCATGCAGTTTTTTGAGGGAGAGCTGCAAAAGGCCATCGTGTTGGTGCAGTTCATCCCGCTCATCATCAGCTCGGGCGGCAACTCGGGCTCGCAGGCCACCTCACTCATCATTCGGGCCATGGCGCTGGGCGAATTCACGCTCAGCGAATGGTGGCGGGTGCTGCGGCGCGAGCTGCTGTCGGGACTGGCCCTGGGCGTCATTCTGGGGATTGTCGGTTTCGCGCGCATCGCCGTGTGGCAAACCATCACGCCCATTTATGGCCCGCACTGGCTGATGGTAGCTCTTACGGTAGGCATTGCGCTGGTGGGCATCGTGCTGTGGGGCTCGTTGGCCGGCTCCATGCTGCCACTGCTGCTCAAGAAGCTGGGCCTGGACCCGGCTACCTCCTCCGCCCCTTTCGTGGCCACGCTCGTGGACGTGACCGGGCTGATTATCTATTTCACGGTGGCGCTGGTGATGCTGCACGGCACGCTGCTGTAGCCTACTAGCTGTCAGGAGGCGCTGAGGAGGTAAAGCAAGTGGTGGAATGTTTCGCTTCTTGCCACTCCATAGAACATGCGCTGCACGTAGATGGGCGTCACCTGCTGTACCTACTTAACGATGTAAACAAGGCCACCGACGCGCGGGCTCGGGTCATCAAATGGGTAGGTCAACCTGATCCTGGACGTGCTGACAACCTGCTGGATGCATGGGCTGCCTCCGTCATTAAGCACTACTCAGCTGATGTCGTGCTCCTCGGCAGCTTGGGAAGCAGTCCCTTGGAAATAATGAGTTTAGCTATGACCCGTTGCACACACTACTGCAAAAGACTTCAGCGCGCCAAAAACATAAACTACTCTTACCTTCGCGCCTATTCCAGCTTGCGGCGGCTGGCCTTCTTCTCACCCTGGATTTTCTTGCTTTCCAAGCGTTTGCGTACGGCGGCTTTGCTAGGCTTGGTAGCCTTACGGGGTTTGGGCCGACGCAGGCTCTTTTGCAAGAGCTCGTAGAAGCGGGCGAGCGCAATTTCCTTGTTGCGCACCTGGCTCCGGTCGGTTTGGGACGTTACCAGGAGCAGTCCTTCGGCGGTAAGCCGATTACCCAGCTTCTCCAGAATCAGGACCTTCTGGCTGTCGGTCAGCACTTGGGATTCGCGTAACGGAAAGCGCAGCTCTACGCGGGATTCAACCTTGTTCACGCTCTGTCCGCCGGGCCCACTGGCGCGGCTGGTCTGGAAGGTAATTTCGGGCAGGAAAGCGGCGACGGGGGCGAGCATGGGAAGCTCCAGCCAGTAGCTGGAGAGTGGTGGTATGGTAAAAAATCCTCTATCCTGATCTTGATCAACGATCTATTCGTTCCTTCTATTTCTGTTTAAGTTACTTGCTGTTCATTATTCGTTATTTCTCTCCCGTCTTTCGATTTACACATGTTTATCATAAAATATATTATCATGAAAACCATAAAACACCAACTAGTTATTTGAAATTTTAGAGGAAATGGTTCCTGATTGATTAAATCAGGGTATTTATAATAGCGGAGGCCCTCATCTATACTTTTTACTTTTACTATGTAGTTCATCCTGATTACAGTGTAAATCAATAATATTGTTTGCGCGACAACAATAAATAAGCGTTGATATACATTTTTTAAATGATTATCTACTATTATGACTGCTAGAATAAGAGTCGATAATGTTAATAAAAGATATTTATAAGAATTAGCTTCTCCTCCCCATAGCAGATTATCAGTATCTATAAACCCAAAACACTCTTTCTGAAGGATCAGTAATAGAATTAGTAATGCTATAAGAAATATATGTGCGAGCAATTTCTTCATTCCGCCTGATCAGAAGATTGCTTCAAAGCATTTACATATTGAGCATTCCCCACCTTTATACTCCGGCAATTTATCCGAACTTTTTAATCGGTAGGATGAAGCAAACGGCGCGGGCCGCGCTCGGATTATGAAGGTTGCCGCTACTTCTCCAATAGCATAGCTCCGTAGGAGTACCCGCCGCCAAAAACCGTGATAATCACCTTGTCGCCGCCCCGAAGCTTGTGCCAAACCTCGGCCAGGCCGATGGCCGCGCCGGCGCAGCCGGTGTTGCCGAGCCGCTCAATGTTGCTCACGGCCCGGGCCGGGTCGATGCCGAGCTGCTTGGTTACATTTTTAGAGATGCGCAGATTGGCCTGGTGCGGGATGAGGTACGTGAGCTCGGGGGCCGGGATGCGGTGCTTGTCGAGCAGCGTTTGGGTTACCCGGGCCATATAGATGCAGGCCTGTTGAAACACGTCGCGGCCAAAGGGCATCACAATGCCTCGCTCTACTGGCTTGAGGGTCACCGATTCGTCGGCCTTGCTTACCGGGGCGGCGCCGCCGGTGATGACCTCGGCAATACGCAGGTCGTCGGGGGTAAGGCGCTCCTTGGAGATGAGCAGGGCCGCGGCCCCGTCGCCCCACAGGTGGCCGGCCATGGTGTCTTCCTCGTTGTTATAGGCCGTGTTGTGTTCGCTCACCACCACTACGGCGTGAGTGGCCTTGCCCATGGCGAAATAGCCTTCCACGATTTCTACCGCATTCAGAAGCGACGAGCAGGCCGAGGAGATGGAGACCGTTGGGATTTCATTTACCCCTAAGTCGCGCTGGACGGCGTGGGCCGCCGTAAAAATAGTGTCGTGGGGCGTGTAAGTGCCCACCACAATAAGATCGACCTGCTCCGGGGCGAAGGCGGGCGTGGCGGCCAGCGCGGCGCGGCTGGCGGCCACGGCCATGGTATTGGTATTTTCGCCAGGAGCGGCTTTGCGACGCTCCTGAATGCCGGTTCGCTCAATTATCCACTCACTGGCCAAGCCATTAAGGCGGGTGAAGTGAGCATTGGTAACAACTGCTTCCGGAAGGTAAGCAGCCACATGGTGAAGATACACAGGGTGTTGTTGGGTGGGAGATTCTAGCCTGCCTTTTAGCGGAACAAAGGTACGGCCCCCAGCCCGCGGCGGTCAGACCCGTGCGATGTTATGCCCGAATTTTACACCATCGCTGTTCACACGGCGGAGCCCAAAGCAGCGGCCCCGTCCAGCGATAAGTCGGGCAAGCTCCAACAAGAAATGGGAAAGGCTCGTGGAAGCTACCCACGGGTGGGCTCGCCTTACACCACCGTCTGGATAGCTAGCGACCATCGGCTAATGAGGCAACCAAGGCCGCTAAAATTAGCCAACCTGTGGAATTACGCCGGCCCTATTTCACTCCTCGCCAGCAGATAGCTCGGTAAGGGGCGCGCCGGAATGAGCCCAGGCGTAAAATATCAGAGGCAGCAAAACGAGCGGCAATTAAAGTTAAGTAGCGAAAACACAGCACATAACCCATTGTCTTCAATAGTCTTACGCGCATCCAGGAACACGCCGTCGGCCGCCCTAGCCTAGAACTCGACGTGCAGGCGCACTGCCACCACGTGCACTGGTCCACTACGGTCGCGGTTGTATGCCGGGTTGACCACAAGCTGGTAATCGGGGCTGATGGCCGCGTGATATTTCGGCAGACCGATGCTGTAATACACCTCGCCGATGCGTTCGGGGCCATAGTAGTTGAGCGCACCATCGCCCACGATGAACCCATAGCCACCGGCTGCTAAGTAAGCGCGATGCTCGGGGCTGATGCCGTTCACGACCACGGCCGCGCCGAAGCGGTCGTCGGGCCGTTGCCAGCGGGCCCCGGTGCTCACCGCCCCCAGGCAAGCACTACGGTCTATTTCGGTGAAGGCCCAGGTTTCATTTTTGCCGTCGTTGTAGCTAATGCGGGCGAATAGGGTTACCTCCTTGGTGACTTCCTGCTCCGCGTTCAGCGCAAAGCCGACTTTGGTGTGGCCATCGCGGTGCACGCTGGTCACATCGGGCCGCTCGCCGGAGCCCTGGCCCACCGCCACGGCCGTGCGGTAGGAACCCATGGCCGCAACGTTGCGGAAGCCCAATGCCCGCACCGTACCCTGGTGGCCGCCCAGGTTATAGACCTTGGTGAACTCCAGCGTTTCGGCGTGCGCCGTGCCGTAGTGCCAGTCCAGCACCGGGCCGTTCGCCAGGGTGGGCACCAGGGTGGAAGCGAAGCGCAGGGCAAAACTCGGGGTTACGTATTCGAGCACGCCGCCCACGGTGTAGCCGCGGGTATTAGCCGCGTAGTCCCAGGCCCCGGCGCTCATCAGGCTCCAGTTCAGAAACTGGGTGCGCGGGTCGTGCGAGCAACTGTTTTGGTCGAAGAAATCGGCGACACTGAACTTGCCTAAATTCACGGCGAGATAGTGCGTGGGGCGCGGACCAGCCAACTGGTTAAGGTCATCCTCCTCGGCCTCGGTGTCGGGGCCGAGGGCAAAGGTTTGCCGCAGGTACAGCCGCGCCAGGTACAGGCTCGGGGCGGGGTCGCCGATGCGGAAGGTTTCGCCATTAACGAAGCCCGCAATGCCCCGGGCCCCGCTCAAGCCGCTCCCGCCGGCCACCTCGGGGTTGAAGTAAAGAGCCCCTCCTTGCCACAGCCGCCGGCCGATAAACAACGTCGACGTGAACGAGAGCTTGGCCGATTCGCGGTCGGCGAGGCTATAATCGCCCGAATAGGACGTGTTCAGGTCATTATGCCACTGATTAACGAGGGTTTGCTGGAAGTGCAGGCTCCAGTTGGGGGCAGGCGCCAGGGGGCCATTAGGCAGACGCATGGGTTCCTGAGCGGGCGCGGCGTTGGGGGGCGTGGCAGGAGTGGCAGTACCGGACGGCACCACCTGGGCCAGGACAGCCCCGGGCAATGCCGACAGGAGTAGCAGTAGGGTTAAGCGCAAAACAAAGATGAAGATTTAGTGAGGTTTATAACCAGTAAATAAAATTCTTACTGCCGTTTTCAATGCGTCGGCAAAGGAAAGCAGTAAATATTTTGCTGAGCGACAAGCCAGGCAAAGGCAGCCCCGGGCGCAGACTCAGGCTCGGCAGCTTCCGGCTTTTAATTCATCGGCTCGGCTCTCGCGGGTGAGGGGCCCCCTTCGCGGCATAAATACTGAATGCCCCAGCCCAGCAGCTCGGTGAATACCGAGCGCACTCGCTGCCCTTGTTCGGTGAGGCTGTAGTCGACGCGTGGCGGCACCACTTGGTGAATGGTGCGGGCCACGATGCCGTCGGTCTCCAATTCGCGCAGTTCTTGAATGAGCATCTTCTCAGTGATTTCGGGCATCAGGCGACGCAGTTCGCCGTAACGGCGGGGCTCGTCGAGGAGATAAGACAGAATCAGCAGCTTCCACTTGCCACCCAGCACGTTGAGGGTGGTGCGCACGGGGCAAACCAAGTCGCGCTTGGCGCGAATGGCGGTCCAATGAGCTTCGGCTTGCTGCTGTTTGGTGAGCTTAGCCATAAATTTATGAGCTTGATTGTTAACAATTCTACCCTTAGAGTAAGTACCCTACTTTTTAGTTGGTACTTGCTAAAAGCGAAAGTAAGCATCAACCTTTGCCGAGCCGGAGAGCAACTCCGCTTCCGCTCAACTTCTCGATTTTATATGTCCAAGAAAATCACCGTGCTCGGCGCCACTGGCAATATCGGTACCGCCCTCACTCACCGCTTGCTGGAACAAGGCCACCAGGTTACGGCCGTGGCCCGACCCAGCGCTCGCCTGGAGGCCTTGCAAGCGGCCGGTGCCGCTATCAAAGCCGGCAATGCACACGACGTAGCATTCCTCACCGAGGCCCTGCGCGGGGCCGATGCGGCTTTTTTAATGATTCCGCCCAACCTAGCCGCGCCCGATGCGCTGGCTCATATGCACCAAATTGGCGAAGCTACGGCCACGGCGGTGCGCGCTGCCGGCCTGCCCGCCGCCGTGCACCTGAGCAGCATTGGGGCTGATGAACCAGCCGGCACCGGCCCAGTAGTGGGCCTGTACCACCAGGAGGCGCGCCTCAACGCCATTGAGGGCTTGGCCGTAACGCACCTGCGCCCGGCCTACTTCATGGAAAATCTGCTGGCCAACATCGGCCTGATTCAGCACCTGGGCATTGTTGGTTCGGCCATGCGGCCCGACCTGCGCTTTCCCATGGTTGCCACCCGCGACATTGCGGCCCGGGCCGCTGAGCTGCTGGCCGGCAGCCTCGAAAACCGCCGCGTCGAGTACTTGCTCGGTCCCCAAAACTACTCGCAGCAAGACGCCGCCACCGCCATCGGCACCGCCATTGGCCGGCCCGAGTTGTCCTACGTACAGTTTTCGTACGACGACGCCAAGCAGGGCATGCGGCAGGTCGGGTTGAGCGAAAGCATGGCTAACCTGTACGACGAGATGACCCGCAACATCAACGAGGAAAAGGTAATGGTGGCCGCCCCGCGCGACGCTCGTAGCACCACGCCCACCACGCTGCAAGAATTTGCTCAAACGGTGTTTGCCCCGGCATTCAAAGCGGCTACGGCCGGCGCGCCCGCCACGGCCTAAGCCAGCAGTAAGTCAGGTTCTTGACTAGTGTCAAGTCGTAAAAATGAGGTAACCAGCTCTTATTGCAGTTCTCACCTAGGAGGAAGGAATTAAAAATTAAAAATGAAGAATTAAAAATTGACCAGCCGATTTTTAATTCTTCATTTTTAATTTTTAATTCCTAAAAAACCGCCCCCTGACTGGAGAACCGCTCTCAAATGCCGGGCGCAGGCAAGCCATTTGGTTGAGCGGCTCGGCCGGACGGGCCAGCCTCGCGCGACGGGAATAGGGTAACTGCCGAACAGATTTTGCGTTTCCAAAGCCTCCCCGCTCAGCCGGGGAGGCTTTCGCTATTTTTGCCTCATGCCTTTGCTTCATCACCTCGACCAAGGTCAGGGCGCGCCCCTGGTTATCCTCCACGGCCTGTTTGGCACCCTCGACAATTGGCAGACCCTGGCCCGACGCTGGGCTACCGAAGCCGGCCTGCGCGTGGTGAGCGTCGATTTGCGCAACCATGGCCGCTCGTTCCATAGCCCCGAGCACTCCTATTCCCTCATGGTGGAAGACGTACTGGCGCTGTTCAACCACCTGCAGTTAGGTAGCGACCTCACCCTACTCGGCCACAGCATGGGAGGCAAAGTAGCCATGCGGTTGGCCCTGGACTATCCCGAACAGCTGGCCCGGCTCATTGTCATCGACGTTGCCCCGCGCTTTTCCGACATGCACCACCAGGACAGCATCCTGGCTGGCCTGCACGCCGTGAACCTTGCCACCATTAGCAACCGGCAGGAAGCCGATGCGGCGCTGGCGCCGCACGTGCCGACTTTGGGCACCCGGCAGTTTTTACTGAAGAATCTTTATCGCAGGGAAGACAACTCCTTTGCCTGGCGCATCAACCTTGACGTGCTGGCCGCGCAATTGCCGGCCATTGGCGAGGCGATAGAGAGCCCCGTCCCCTTTGTCAAGCCGGCCCTGTTCATCCGGGGTGGCAAATCGGACTACATATCGACGGAAGATAAGCTGTACGGCATCCCATCCCTGTTTCCCAACTCAGAAGTGGCCACGGTGCCGGACGCCGGCCACTGGGTGCACGCCGAGCAGCCGGAGGTGGTATTTCAGTTGGTGCAGGCCTTTACGCAACAGTAGCTTGCCGCATTGGCCTAATCATAGTTCTAAGGCCATACTCAATCCACTATCAACACCCAGGTGGCACAGCGGTTGCCCGTTCTCTTTGAATCGGCGGCCGCTGACACCAAGGTGCAGGCTACCCACAAGAACCAGGCAGTCCTGGGTATTGCCGAACTGAAGCTCGTGCAGGAAATTTCGCAGCCGCCCAGGCACCAGGAAGCGTTATCCTAAAGCGCACCACATACAAAACGCTATTATACCAGTTTTTAAAGACTGGTAATAGAGAAACGGCAGCGACACTACGGTACTTCCGAAACAGTAATACGCCACCCAAAAACGATAACTGGGATGATATAACTACCCGCTATGCTCAGCAATTCCGAGGCATTCCAACGGCTGAAAGTAAAGAGCGTATAGCACAAATCCATTCGTACACAAAACCAACTATTAAGTATGATTTACCCTACGAAACGAAATCAATCCAAATATCAAACCAATAAGCCGTTACACGCTAAAATAGTATAAGGAAGCTGCTTTTGCTGCGAATTACAACAAAGGACGTAAGGTGCCTAACTATTATCTGTTCCGAAAAGCCCTGTTACTGTACCCCACCCCCTCCGCCCCTGATGGGATGGCTCCCCTTAGGTCCAGCAGTCTCACTGTGTATCCGACCTCAGATGTATGACCAAGCAACCAGACAAAAAAACGTGGGCACCACAGCCGTAAAATTTTTACAAAACTTTTTTAGGGAGGGGGAGCATTTATAATCAAAAGCCAGTTCCATCAATATTAAGACATGAGCTTATTAAAGATACCTTTTTGCATCAGTTATAATCTCTAATTCAAAATCAGTTAATTCATACTTGCTTTCATCAAAGTCTTTCAAATTTGCTAATACATCGTCCAGGTTACCATTTGGCTTTAGCCCACCCTGGATTTTTTGTGCTAACTGAAAGGGGATTCCATATTCGTCAAGTGCTACTAAAGTAGGGTCAGCAAAGAGGCACTCTAACTGACTTGCAAAAGTTAAATAATCCCCTGGCTCAAGGCCAAGGTTACTAAAAATCTCTTTTTGTATCGCATGAAGCGCTCTAAGGTACTTGGGAAAGTTATGTGTTGCCCAAAGCCGAACAAAGTTGAGTTCATCATCGATTTTATCGCTTATTTGCTCATTGCTATCGCTATATAGCACCCTTGCTCTGATAATCCTTTGCAAGGATTTGTGTTGCACAACCCGATTTACTCTGTAGGCTAAACTTTTGCCTGACATGACACTTCTAGTGCCTCTTGCCTTATGCAGGTGTTTCCAAATTAATAAGCAAGCTTGTAACAGTTGGTCATAGGTAGGTTTATCCTGCCAATTCAGTGCGTAATAATATTCCCCAATATTATCAATAATATCTTGCGCTAAAGCCAATTGAGATTCCGGAGCTATATTATGGTTACTTTTTATAAGTTCTATAGAAAGCAAGCTCTGCTCTTTTAGGAAAGCTAACTTATATTCAGAGTTTAAGCTTAAATCTTCCGAATTGATTTGAATCAAAAGTTTAGATGGCACATCGTTAGCCTGATTTAAAATTGGGAAATCTACAAATAGCTCATTCGGCAGTGGACGGTCATGAAACAAAAATATTCGGCCTACAAAATGTTGATACATACGGCCTGAGCGACCGCATATATTATTAAATGTAAAGAAATCTAATCTCCTTTGAGCAACTATATTATCGTAGATAACGACGTTTTTAGCTTTAGTATTGACGCCTTCAATCAAAGTTGATGTACAGATAAGCGTATGGATTTTTCCTTCATTAAAAAGCTTAACTATTATCTGTGAAACCGATCGAGGCATTTTACCATGATGAACTCCTACTCCTTTGGATATGATGAAAGGCAGGTTCCACGAAGGATGAAAGTTTTCCTCAAGCCACCCAACAAAACCTTGGTTAGAATTTTCGGAATTTGACTCACGCGCAATTCTCAAAGCGACCTTATTTGCGCTTTGAGGTGAGGCACAATACACTAAAGTAGGTTCGCCGTTTAGATTTCGACATAAATTCACAAGTACGTCCAGGTTCTGCCCCTTTGGAACTGGGACCCTAATGAATTCTGATATAACTGTTTTAAACAATAACTTTTTGAAAGTATAATGAATCGTTTCAGGTAAAACCACCCCTTCTATAGCTGGACCAAGTAGATAAAATTGAGCGTTAGTTTTATAAAGCTTATAGAAAGCATGATTAAGCACATAGCTTCTATCTTGGTCAATCGCAGTGGGGCTTAACTTATAAAATTCATCTATAATGAATAGGTCGATTGGAGAATTCAAAAATTCAACTACTCTCTCTTGAGTAAGAACGAACAGATTTTTCTCAGACTTACTTTGAGAAGCGTGAGTAATAATTTTATAGTCTTTGTAAGAAGATAACCGCTTTCTAGTTTCATCTATCAGAGCAATCGTTGGCAAAATAATAGCGATATTGTTATATTTTCTAGAAGCAACTAGGGCATCGATAATTAAGCTCTTACCAAAAGATGTTGGCGCACTTAAAATAACATTTTCACCTTCAAGAATGGAATAGAAAACCTCCGCTTGAGGTCTGTGAAAAACTATCTCATCATTAGCTAAACCTTCTGGCTTGAAAAAGAAGTAAGCAAATGTCTCAGCATAAGAAGCTTCTTCCAAGTTCATATATGGGAAGAGGCCCACCTTGCGAGCAAGTGCATTAATTAGTTTTTTCGCCTCTACTATAGGGAAACTTTCTTTTTTTTCAAGCAAACGCAATACAACATCTTGAGCGTACTCACTCTGAGCATCATTTACAATATTGTTAGCTTCCTTCAGAATCTCATACTGGTTAGTCAGCATGATATCTGTAGTAGATAATTGCGCCATAATGGATTCATAAATTTCTTTCATCTTTGATTACCTTTTAAAATCTCGTCAAACTCAGTTAATAAGCTTTGTTTATCTTTCATAGGGAACAAGAACAAGAGCACCTTAACCTTTATCTCTTTGTTCTTTTCTTCAAACTTTACCCTGATTTTATTTACTTCATTAATAAATGCTTGCTTATAGTCTTGGTCAACAGCGCTGAAACTTGAGAATAGCTCTGACTCATAAGCAAGCAGAACAGGAATACAGATTGAGTCGAACACTTCATCTAATGAAGTATTGCGGTGAAGAAGCTTCTTTAACTTTTCTGCATGCGGCCAATTAGGGTCGATTTTATTATTAATTGCTATAAATTCACCTTCCAGGTATTCATCGGATAGATGAGTTACTAACTCCTGCGAAACGTCGTATATCGCCCTGGTAATATCCTCATATAATTTGACTTCTCCTATCCACAACTCCAAATTATCCCCTGAATCAACTACGTGTACCACATCGAACCCTTTCACGGTATCGTTCGGGCTATCCTTATAAAACATTTTACTAATTGCCGGCAAGGTCCCAAAGGTTTGCCTTATGATAGCATGTAAAAGCAGTTCTCCAATTTCTCCCCTCTTTTCGTACTTATCGGATTTGTAAAAGTTCCTGGCCGCTTGCCTAGCTCTTGCCATCATGTTATGAGGGCCAATGCTGGTTAGTTCGGTCCAATCCAGAGAAAATTCTGGAAGCCACTCCATTAAATGAGATGCCAACCCCTTATGGCGCCAGTCTCCCCTTGAAAACCCCGCGCACAGACCCAAAACCCCGCGTAAATCATTTAAGTCTTGTATCCTCACCTCTAAGAAAGGGTCAGGAGTAGGTAGAAGTGGCATAGTAGATATACTTTTAAATGAATCAATTGGAAAGATACTTTCCAGCAACCATAGTGCTACCCTTATCCAATCACAAACCTTAACATCTCTATTTTATCCTATAAAATGACAAAATTTGGTAACCATAAGACTACCGGGTTTCCCTTCCTGGCTGATACTATCGCTGGCCGTGGGCAAGCAGCAACTTCTTCAAATCCGTGTTCGTGACCCGCCAACGTGGGCGCTTATCGGAGCCATAGTTAGTGGCAACCAGCAGCCCGCTTTCTATTCGACTCAAAACCGTCTTTTTACATAGCTTTAACCGCTTGGCGCAATCTTCAACCGTCATCAATGCATCAGCATCATGTGTTGGTTTAGTAGCTGTGTAAAGCTTGGTTAAGCGACGTTCAATTATATCTGCTAAGCGAGTAGCCATCTCATCATAAAAAGCAATTGTCAAGACAATCATATCAATCAATTTTTAAATACTTAAAGACTTAACTTATACGAAAGTAATTTGGCGGCTGTTAGTGGACCCTAAGAACTTTTCACTTGCTCCTTCCTAATCTGGACAAGATTCCCGGCTATTGCCTTTCAACATCCAGAGAAATCCAGAATCCTAGCCTCAGTCAGCTTCAACAGAATCTAGACACAACAAGGCATCGCGGGAAACCTTTCACCGCTCTTACATACTTATCACATACTAGAACAAACAAAAAGCCCGTTTCCAGATTGGAAACGGGCTTTTTTGTGGCCCCGTTAGGACCATCACATCGTGATTTTGGCTCTGGCTAACAATATGGTTCAACAGGTAACTGCGCCTTCCCCCTCGGCTACTAGGGTCCTAGCGAGCGTGCTGAGCTCGTTTCTAGGGTCCCGCGGGGCCAAAAGACACGGATGGCCGGCCCCAACCATTAGAGTAACAGCTAGGTTATGAGAAGCCGGTCGACGTTAGCGGGCCGTCGGGCCCATTCTGCGGATTAGAAAAATATGGATTATGCCTTGCTATTGGCCAACATCGGCCGGCACATTGAGCTTACCAAGGCTGAGCAGGCCGTATTTACGGCTCTACTGCGCCCGCGTGCCGTACGGCGGCGCCAGTATGTAGTGCAGGCCGGCGAGCCGTGTCAGTATGAGACCTTTGTGGTGCGCGGTTGTCTGCGGGCGTATTACGTCGACGCCAACGGGTTCGAGCACAACCTGATGTTTGCCGTAGAAGACTGGTGGACCGGCGACCTATTGAGCTTCCTGACGGGGGCACCGGCTTCGTTGAACGTGGAGGCTCTGGAAGACAGCGAGGTGCTGCAGCTCGACAAGTCAGCTTTGGAGCAGTTGTACGCGCAGGTACCTAAGTTCGAGCGCTACTTCCGGCTCATGATTCAAAACGCGTTTGTGGCCCAACAGCAGCGTATCGTTTCGGCGCTGAGCGCCTCGGCCGAGGAGCGATACCACGCCTTCCGCCGCCGTTACCCAGCTTTGGAGCAGCGCCTACCCCAGCGTCATATCGCCTCTTACTTGGGCATCACCCCCGAATTCTTAAGCAAGCTGCGCAAGCAGGTGCTGCACGATAAAAGGAAGCCCTAGCCCTGTTAACGCATCTGCAGCCAGCTTCCCTTTACAGGCAGCGCACTACGCCGGTTATCCATCACGGCCTTTCTACAGCCGGCCCGGTTAGCGACTAACGATTAGCGCCTAAGCCTTAATCTAGATTAAGGCCTTTTCTTAATCTAGATTATTCCGCCCTGGCACTACCCCGACGGAGCTTTGCCTTACACAAAAAAACCAACGTAATGCAAACGCTACAACAAAAAATTGAGGACTTGAACGCCCTCGTCCTCGACGGCAGAGCCTTGGAGGCCTTCGAGCTTTACTACCACCCGGACGTGGTAATGCAGGAAAATGAGTTAGCGCCGACCGTCGGCAAAGACGCCAATCGCCAGCGGGAGCAGGACTTCTTCGGCCGAATCACCGATTTCCGCGGCGCTGAGGTGCGCGGCGTAGCCGTTGGCGAAGACCTGACGGCCGTCGTCTGGCACTACGATTACACCCATCAGGACTGGGGCGTGCGCAACTATACACAAGCGTCGGTGCAGCACTGGCAGGACGGACTCATCATTCGCGAGCAGTTTTTCTATGGCAGCTGATGCGCCCGCAGTGGTGGTGTACCACCGCCCCCAAGGCCACACCCGACTCATAGCCGAAGCCATTGCCTAAGGCGCCGGGTCGGCGGGTGCGCGGGTCTTGCTCGTGCCCGTAGCTAAGGCCGAAACCCACCTTGACAAGTTGCACGTGGCCGATGCCCTGGTCTTCGGCTGCCCCACGTACCTGGGCGGACGGTCAACTGATTGCGAGCAGGTTATGGAGTTGACTGGCCGATTCTGGTATCAGTAGCCTTGGAAAAACAAGCTGGCTGCCGACTTCACCAACTCCTCGCCGTCCAGCGGCGCCAAGCTCAATACTCTTACCTGTTTGGCCTTGTTTACCACCCAGCAAAGCATGCCGTGGTTGCCCCTGGGCATCCTGCCGGTTTTCGAGCCGGGCCAGGTCCGGTCCGAGCCGAACGGCCTTGGCAGCTTCCTGGGGCTGATGACTCTCTCGTCCAACAGCCGCCGCTTGCCAGCGCTGCCTTCCGAATTAGCTGCGGCGGCCTTGTTTGAGCGCCGCAGGCCCACCACACTTTACCGTTTTTTCTCTTCCCTCATATTCAATGACTACTGGTTTTTCTTCCGCTCGCCTGGATATCGGCAGCCTCACGGCCCGCCTGGTACTTGCCTTTGTGTTGTTTCCGCACGGGGCGCAGAAGATGTTGGGGTGGTTCGGCGGCTACGGCTTCGATGGCACCATGGGCTTCTTTACCAGCACGGTGCACCTGCCTTACATCGTCGGGCTAGCCGTTATCCTGATTGAGTTCTTCGCTCCGCTGCTGCTCGTATTAGGCCTAGCCACCCGCTTCTGTGCCCTGGCCATCATCAGCCTGATGCTGGGAATCGTCGTGACGTCGCACCTGGCCAACGGGTTTTTCATGAACTGGTTCGGTAACCAACCCGGCGAAGGCTACGAGTACCACCTGCTCTTTATCGGGCTGGCAGTGGCGTTGCTCGTGCTCGGCCCCGGCAGGTATTCCGTCGACGCCTGGTTGGCGCGCCGCCGGGCCCAACTCGCCCTGGCCTGAAAATCGGACATTGATGCGCAGCTGGTAGGCTTGCCTTGGCGGTGACCAAGGCGAGCCTACCAGCTGCGCATCAATTTATCCAGGCGGTGAGGCCAGTTTTAAAGCCTGGGGCTTGGTAGCGGGAAGATTGCCAGGTGTTTAGGTATGCAAGTAGTACCTCAGGAGGCCATTTCCTGGGATTTCTGTATGCGGGAACTCAACCTTTACAAATTCTCGAACTCGCGTGCCAGTGGCTGGGCAAGCAGGACTGATGCACTTGGCTTTAGCGAACGGCCAGGCGTCCGAGCCGACAACCCGCCGGCCGGTTCGTTCCTTTGCGCGTCCTTATCTCCGCTCATGCCCGCAACGCTGTTTCTGCTTCCCACCCCATTGGCCGAAGACACGGCGCCGCAGGTACTACCGCCGCAGGTAGTAGCGGCCGTGGCTGCCCTCCCCTACTTCCTGGCAGAAAATGCCCGCACGGCTCGCCGCTTCGTGAAGAGCGTGGCCCCGCAGCGTGTAATCGAGAACATCCGCTTCACGGTTATCGACAAAGACAGCCCCGACGCGGCGGTGCGGGCCGCTTTAGTGCCCTTGGTAAAAGAAGGGATTGATGGGGGTATCCTCAGCGAAGCCGGCTGCCCCGGCATTGCCGACCCTGGCGCGGCGCTGGTGCGCGAGGCACACCGGCTGGGTATCAAGGTAGTGCCGCTGGTGGGCCCCTCGTCGTTGTTGCTGGCCCTCATGGCTTCGGGGCTGAACGGGCAGCAGTTTGCGTTTCACGGGTACCTGCCCATTGAAAAGGCTCTGCGAGTGGCAGCCCTCAAGGCACTGGAGAAGGAAGCCCAGCAGCGGCAGCAGTCGCAGCTATTTATTGAGACGCCGTACCGCAACGGCGCGCTGTTTGCCGATTTACTAGCTCACTTGCAGCCGGGTACTCGCTTGTGCGTGGCAGCCGACATTACCGGAGCCGGGGAATTTATCCGGACGTTACCAGTGGCCGACTGGCGCCGCCTGCCAGTCCCGGAATTGCACAAGATTCCGACAGTGTTTGTGCTGGGGGCTTAGCGCGGCTTCGGAGTTAGTGTGCCGAGCCCCATACCCTTCAAAATCTCAGCCGTGCTCGCTACTTAGCGATCTCAACCGCAGGGCGGGCTAAGCCGTCTATTACGCGGCCGTTAAAATACTGGTGACAGAATATATTTTCGGGTAGGTAGATGCCCCTACCCTCAGCCATCGATTGGGACTGCGCTAGGGCAAAGACTGCGGCAGCTAGCGCTTAGGTAATTATTTCAGCTTTATTATATTTGTTCAATCATTTTTCTAATTATTATGCCTTCCAAGAATAAACCAATTTCGCCAGATGCCTTAATGATGGCAACTACCGCCACCGTCCATCACAACACAGCCCTCCTTCACACCCTATTAAGAATACAAGCTCGCATCCTAGCCAGGGTTGAAGGCATAACACTAGAGGAGGCCAATAATATTATTGATGAGGCTTTTAAGATGAACGCGGCAAGAGTTGAAAGAAACACCACTACTATTTTAGCCGTTTAGGCTTATAGCCTCTGTAGCGTAGAAAAGCCACTCTACAGATAGCTTTTCTATGCTACAAAGGCTATTCCATTTGTTGATTCCTAACGCTATAATTCAATTATCTGGCAACGAACTTAACACTCTGGCTGGCAGGTGGCTCAATATTTTTTGTCTTAGCGCACTCTGTAGGAGTAATCTTATTACCACTATTCAAACAACCTGCTCTTAATACCAGCCGCCCAATAAAATAGGGAAGTACTATACTTATTGCAGATTAAGCGAGTGGTGAAAATCAGCCTATTTTCGGAGGTTTGTACACCATTACAGGTATTTCACCGACGAGGTATTGTGCTTGGCTCGACCGTTTTTATAACTCTGCGCATAAAGCAGATGCAGGGTTGTACCCAGTAGAGCCTGGCCCGTGGGGGCCACGTAAGGTCGACACGGAGGGCAGGGCCCATAGTCCATCAAACCACTCTAAGACGCTTAAAAGCAGCCTCAGTATCTGCTTCCGCGTAAGTTGGTCCCTCAGCCCCGGGGCTACGCGCAAGGCTGGAGCAGCTAACCGGCCAGGGCTAATACTGTTTCGCCGTGCTGGCTGACGTCGAGGCCGTCGGCTTCGTGGCGGGCGTTCACGCGAATGGGGATCAGCAGGTTGGTGAGCTTGTAGAGTAGAAAAGAGCCGCCGAAGGTATACACTGAGATAAAAGCCAGCGCCCCCAGGTGATGCCAGAGCAGGGTGGTGGAGCCCGTTATCAGACCGCCGTCCTTGGCGAAAACGGCGGTTAGAATCATGCCTACGATGCCACCAACGCCGTGGCAGGGGAATACGTCGAGCGTGTCGTCCAGGGTGGTGCGGTTTTTTAAGTCGACGGCACCGGCACTGATAGCTGCGGCCACCACGCCGATAAACAGCGCGGGGCCGTAGCTCACGTAGCCCGCCGCCGGAGTGATAGCCACCAGCCCTACCACCGCGCCAATGGCCGCCCCGGCCGCTGAGGGACGCTGCCCGCGCACCGCTTCAATCATCATCCAGGTGAGCATGGCGGCGGCCGAGGCCATGTGCGTGGTGAAGAAGGCTTGCACGGCTACCGGGTTGGCCGCCAGCGCCGAGCCGGCGTTGAAGCCGAACCAGCCAAACCACAGCAAACCGGTACCCATGAGAATGAACGGGACGTTGGGTGGCACGTGGGTGTGGCCTTTTTTGTGCACGTGGCGGCGGCCCAGGGCCAGCGCGCCAGCTAGCGCCGCGAAGCCGGCCGAGATGTGAACCACCGTGCCGCCCGCGAAGTCGAGCACGCCCCAGTTCAGTAAAAATCCGTCGGGGTGCCAGGTCCAGTGAGCTAAGGGGCAGTAGATCAGCAGGCTGAACAAGCACATAAACAGCAGGTAACCCCAAAAGCGAATCCGCTCAGCAAAGGCACCGCTGATCAGGGCGGGAGTGATGATGGCAAACTTCAGCTGGAAAGCTGCATAGAGCACCAAAGGCAGGTTGGGTGCCAGTCGCGGGTGCGGGGCGGTGCCGACGTGGTTGAACAGGAAAAACGTGAGTGGGTTACCGACCACGCCCCCGATGCTATCGCCGAAAGCCAACGAGAAGCCCACCACGTACCACAGCATTGAAATCACCCCCAAAGCAATGAAGCTCTGTAACATGGTGGAAATCACGTTTCGCTTGCTGACCATGCCGCCGTAGAAAAACGCCAGTCCGGGCGTCATCAACAGCACTAGGCCAGACGCGGAAAGCATCCATGCCAGATCAGCCGGGTTGAACACTCCCGGCCTGGCCTCGGGATGATCTTGAGGTAGAAATGCGGCAACGGCCGCCAGTGCCAGTAGCACGGCGAGGCAGGCAGTAGCGATATATTGTTTGCGAGTCATCATTGGGTAAATTTAAGGCCCAATGAAGCAATAAGTCGCACTTTTTATCAAATCTCCCCTTATTTTTTAGGCATGATTAGCTTAAAAGAGTTTATTATTTGGATTTACCCCCTCCTATTGCAACCTATTTTCCAGACTTAAGGCTAATGGAGAATACCGTGCGACCACTAGCCTCGGTTTGTAGTTGGAAGGCAAACCCGTGCGCCAGTAGAATGTCCCGGACCAGGGTAAGGCCGATACCCTGACCATCGCGCTTAGTGCTGAAGAAAGGAGTGAACAACTGTTGGCTCACCTCGGGAGCGAGGCCAGGGCCGTCGTTCTCAATAACCAGGCTGGGCGGCTCGGCGGTGGTGCGCACCCACACATTACCATCGTGGCCAATGGCTTCGAGGGCATTTTTGGCAATGTTCAGCAGCACCTGCTCCAGCTGTTGGCCGTCGAAGCTGAGCACCAGCGGTGTAGCGGGAAAATCCAGGTGCCAATGAATGCGGCACTCCTCGCTCCGGGGCTGGAGCAGCCGGCAGATACCGCGTAGCAGCCCGTGCAGGTCGGTAGGCTGCACCGTGGGCGGGGGCAGCCGAACCAGATGAGCGAAGTTGGCCATGAAGTTGGCCAGCTGGGTATTGCGGGCAATGCTAACATCCAACGCTTGCGTATAGTCGGGCCGGTCGGTGGGCTCCAGTTGGGGCGCGTAGTGGTAAAAGCTGTGCAGAATGGAGTTAATGGCGCCAATGGAGTTATTGATTTCGTGCGACATCATTCGAATCAGCTTGCCGTAGGCGTGCTTTTCCTGCTGAATAAGCTCCTGGGTCAACTCCTCAACCACGATGAAGCGGCGAGTGAAGCCGCGGTCGAGGAAGTGGGCGGCGTGAGCCCGGAAAGTTTGCAAGCCCGACAGGTGCAGGGCCTGCGGCTGGTCTGGGGTGAGTGCGGCCAGGGCCGGGCCCCAGGCGCCGGGCAACTCGGCCGGTAGCCGGCCCAGCAGCGAGGTAGCCGGCTGGGCCAGAAACCGCGTGGCGGCCGGGTTTACGCTCTCCAGCCGGCCTTCAAAATCCAGCAGGAGCACACCGGCCGGCGACGCCTGAATGAGACGTTCGAGCAGGAAGCTTTTTTCGTGCTGGCTGACCCGCTCGTGCCGAAGCTCGTCGATCATCCGGTTGTATACGGCAATGAGCTGGTCCATCTCGTGCTGGCCCACGGGCACGAACTTCATGGAGAAGTCCTTGGCCTGAATGGCCGCCGTGCCCGCCGCGATGAGCTGAAATGGCCGCACAAATCCCTGGTACAGCTGGGCCGTCAGGGCGATGCTAACCAGCAGCAACCCTTCGGAGGCCACGAACAGCACCGGGTTGGTGGCGCGCAGCTGCGCAGCCAGCGCGATAAGCACCGCGTGAATGATGACGACGAACAGCAGGAATTTGGTACGAAGCGTCATTTGATAATCCCCAGCCTAAGGTGCGGGGCTTTCAACTTAGCGTGAAGAGAACGACCGAATAGCGAGATACCTAATATAAGCTCGTCCTGCTTCGGCGGCGCGGCCTCCAATGCACAGCTACTCATCGTACGGAATACCGTGCTTTTCAAGTCTTCTGTATAGGGCGCCCCGGCTCAGGCCCAGCGCCTTGGCCACGCGGCTGATGTTGCCGTCGTAATGCGCCAGGCTTTGCCGAATCATTTGGCTCTCAAGCTCGTCCAGCGTTATGGTACCGGGCGTAGGCAGCTCGCCGGGGATGGGCGAACGGACGGGCAGCCGTTGCGCATTGGCCTGGAAATCGTCGGGCCCCAGCTCGTCCTTACCGCTGACGAGGACGGCGCGCTCCACCAGGTTTTTCAGTTCGCGAATGTTGCCGGGCAGCGGCTGGTTGCGCAACCAATGCAGGGCCGGCGTGCTGACCTTGAGGGCCGGGCGCTGGTAAGTGGCGCGCAGCTGGCTAACGAAGTGCTGGGTGAGCAAGGCGATGTCGTGAGGCCGCTCCCGTAGGGCGGGCAGCCGCACGGTGATCAGGTTGATGCGGTAGAACAGGTCTTCGCGAAAGCGGCCCTGGCTCACCATCTCGGCGAGGTTACGGTTGGTGGCGGCAATAACCCGGATATCGAGGCGACGGGGCTTGCTGTCGCCCAGCACTTCGTAGGTCCGGTCCTGCAGTACGCGCAGCAGCTTTACCTGGCTGGCCAGCTCTAGCTCGCCGATTTCATCGAGGAAAATGGTGCCGCCGTTGGCCAGCTCGAAGCGCCCCACGCGGTCGGCCTTGGCATCGGTAAAGGCTCCGCGCCGGTGGCCGAACATCTCGCTTTCGAACAGGGAGGAGGAGATACCGCCCAGATTCACTTTCACGAAGGGCTGGTGTCGACGTTGGCTGTTGCGGTGAATGGCCTCGGCAATAAGCTCCTTGCCCGTGCCGCTTTCGCCCTCGATCAGTACCGAGGCGTCGGTGGCGGCCACCTGGCCCACGCTGCGCAGCACGTGCAGGAGCTGGGCATCCTGCCCGATGATTTCGGCAAAATGGTACTGCCGGTCAAGCTGACGGCGGCTGGCGGTGGGGCTGTCGGCTTCGGCCGCCGGGCTTTCGTGGAGGCTGAGCACCGTACGGATGGTTTGCAGCAGGGCGTCGTTGTGCCAGGGCTTGGTCACGAATTCGGCCGCGCCGGCTTTCATGCCTTCCACCGCCAAGCCAATGGACCCCCAACCGGTAATGAGAATAACCGGGACTTGCGGAGCCAGCTGCTTCACCTCGCGGAGCAGAGCCAGGCCGTCGTCGCCGGAAGTAGCCAGCGAGAAGTTCATATCCATCAATACCAGTCGAGGCGGGACTTCCCGCACCACCGCCAGGCACTCAGTGGGCGTAGCTACAGCCTGCGCGGAGTAGCCGGCCTGCTTCAGCAGCAGCTTGAGTGAGGTACGGACGGCAAGATCATCATCGACGATGAGGAACATGGATAAGAAGCTGTTAATGTTGGTCGTTCTGGTCAGGAGCCTACTCCCCTCGCCAGGGATAGGGAGCGGCCTGACTGCGCGGGTCTTCCGGTTATGGTTCGGGAATCGGGAAATCTATTGCCTGAACTCACTCCTTTTAAATGATTATGGTATTCCCCCACGCTCTTAAGGGAAGGCCGAAGGACTAGCCCACCCCAGAAGGCCTAGCGGCTCTTGACACTGCCACCGCTGCTGGTGTGCTTGGTTAGCTTAGGGGCTCCCGTATAGCGCACGTCGCCACCGCTGGAAGCATCGGCGGTCAGGGTTTCTTGCACGGCTACGGCTACGTTGCCGCCGCTCGAGGCCGAGGCATCGCAGGTAGTAGCTTGCAAGTTATCGCCCTTGAATACCCCGCCGCTCGACGCCTGCACGTCGAGGCGCTGAATTTTACCGCCCAGCTTGGCTACCCCGCCGCTGCTCACGCGAGCCTGCAGTTCCTTGGCCGTGAAGTCGGGGGCGCTGAGCGTGGCCCCGGAGGATAGATCCAGCCGGAAGTTGTCGGGGGCATAAGCTCCTTTCACTGCTACCGTGGCCCCACTGCTGGCTTTCAGGCTGGTAAGGGGAGCAGCCGTCACGCTCACCCGCAGGTTGCGGACGAAGTTTTTCCGGCCCCAAACCTCATCTGCCTTACGGTCGAAGGTGATTTTCAGCACCCCATCGCTAACCTCGGTTTTGAGACGGGCGCGTAGCTCAGGGGTGTCGGCGCTAGCCTCCACCCGCTGGGCGGCGCCGGCCGTCAGGCTCACCTCAATACCGCTGGAAACCTCCAGCGCGTGGAAAGCAGCTACGGAACGCACTTCCGGAGCGGTTTGGGCGAGGGCGGGCACCAGGGCCAACAGCCAGAACAGAGCAGGTACTACCAGATTTTTCATGAGAAAGAGAAAAGAAGATTATGTAAAGAAACAGCCCGACGAATCAGGTTGAAAGAGTCGAACCGAGTATCCGACTAAGGCCCCATTCGTTACAGCGCTTGGTAAATAATTTCGGTACGCAGCCCCGGTTTTCCTTAATTGGCTCTCCTATCCTCCGAGAGGGGGGCTAGGGGGTAAGGCCCTAATCGCCGGCTATTCTTCTCGCAGCGCCACCGCCGGCTGAATGCCCGCGGCCAGTTGGCTGGGCTGCCACGCGCACAGCGCCGTGATGAGGTAAACCGCGCCCGCCGCCCCGCCAATGGCCAGTAGATAAGGATGGGCGGGCAGGTCGAAGGCGTTGAGCAGCGGAAACTGCGCCGCCAGCAGGCTTCCTAAACTGACGCCGAAGGTGGTCACGACCATCATCTCGCCCAAGAACTGCCAGCCGATGCCCGCGCCCGTGGCCCCCATGGCCCGGCGCAGGCCAATCTCGGCCCGGCGCTGGCTGATGTTGTACCACAACACGCCAAACAACCCCAACGCCACATTAATGATGAGAAACAAGCCCACGATGGACAGCCCCACCACCGGCACCAGCGTGTAGCGGCGACGGTTGAGGCGGTCGTCGTTTACCACGCGCACCTCGGTGGTCCACTGGCGCGTCACGCCGGCCACGGTGCGCGCTATCTTTTCTTGCAGGGCGCCCCCCTCGCCGGGAGCCACGCGCACCAGCACGTTGGCCGTTTCCCAGTGAGTGGTATCAAAGGGAATCAGGCGATTCCAAACGCTGGGCTCGGCGGCATTGAAGTCGCTCGACATCCGCACGTTGTCGACCACGCCCATCACTAGGAACTGATGTTCGGGCTTGGGGTCTTTGCCCGGGTTGAGGTAAGTAAAAACTTTGCCCACGGCCGGCCCGTTGCCAAACAGGCTCTGGCGTAGGTCTTGGCTGATGACGACGGGGCGATGGTTGCTGCCATCCTCGGCGGGGCCAAACCAGCGGCCTTCGCGCAGGTGCAACTGCATGGCTTCGAGGTAGTGGTCGTCGGCGTCGTAGACATTGGTAACCGGCGACTTTTTGCCCTGGTAGCTGAATTCCGAATTGTTGGTGCTGAAAACAAACGGTACGTTGCCACTGGTGAGGGCCACGGTGCGCACGCCCGGCAAGGCTTTTACGTGGCGCAGCACTTCGTCGAGTTCGGCGCGGGGCATTTTCAGGCCCTGGCCGGCCCGTACCTGCAGCCGCCACACCTCGTTGTAGTTGAACCCGTGGGGCGTCAAGTAATTCTCGGCCGTGGTGATGAGTACTACGCCCACTACAAACAGCACCACAAACGAGAAAAAGATTTCGGAAATAAGCAGCAGGTTGGCCCGCTTGCGGTTCCAGATGAGGGTGAACAGATGGCGAAGCATGGAACGACTAATTATGAATTAGAAATTGTGAAGGATGAATTAGAGGCTGGTTCAATGAGCATGAATCAGGAGCCGGCTCGTTGCCAGCTCATGCTTTCTAATTCATCATTCTATTATCACTTATCACTTCTGCTCGCCGCCGCGCAGGGCCGCCACGGGGTTCAGGCGCGACATTTTCCAGGCCGGGTACACGCCGCTCATCAACCCGAAAATTAGGGTGAGCACCATGCCCCAGCCAAACACGCGCCAGCTCAGCGCAAAGTGGGCGTAGGCCACCGTATGCGCCTGGTTGACCAGCGCCAGCGCCCCGGCGGCCAGCACCAGGCCCAGCAGCCCACCCACCAGGGCCAGCACCACGTTCTCGACCAGAAACTGGCCCACCAAGTCGTGGCCTGCTGCTCCGAATGCTTTGCGCACCCCAATCTCACCCGAGCGCTCCAGGATGCGCGTCACGTTCAGGTTTATTAAGTTCAGCGCTGGCAAGAGCATGAACAGCAGCGCCAGCGCGCTTACTATCAAGTAAAAAGAGCCAACCTTGTCGTCGTCCACGGTTTGGTCGTTCGTGCCGAGCAAGCCCCGCGTCATGCCCGCTAGCATGGGGTCGGCGTAGGAGAAAAGGGCCTGCACTTCCTTGGGATTGGGAACTTCCACGCGCTTCATCATTTGCCGGTATTCATCTCGCACGTCCGGTACTGCAGCAGCCGAAGGAGCCAGCAGCACGATCAAAAATTCTCCGTTGATGCGGTTATCCTTAAAATACTGCGGGCTCAGGGTGTAGGGCACCCACACGTCGGCGTAGGCATACACGTGCGCGGCCGACACGTTGCGCACCACGCCCGCCACGCGATAGCGCTTCAAGTCGATTTCGATGGTGCGGCCCACCACGTCGGAGGTGCCAAAGTAGTTGCGGGCGGTGGCTTCGTTAAGCACGCACACGGGCTGGGCCGCCCGCACTTCGTCGGCAGTGAAACCCCGGCCGCTCAGAAAATCAAAGTCCATGATTTGCCAGAAGTTGCCGTCGGTGTACGACCGGTCGAGCGGCAGCAGCTTGCTTTGGGTGAAAGCCGTGGCGTTGCTTGGGGTGGTGGTGATGCCCACTTTCTCCGGCGTTTTCAGTTTGCGCACGTACTCGTCGACGAAGTGAATGCTGGCCGGCATGTTCATCCAGCCGCGCCCGTCCACCATCTGGCTCCGGATAACGTTCACAAACAGCATCCGGTCGATGCGCTTAGTGGGCGTGGTGGGCCCCACCAGTTGGTCGAATATGGCCATCACCACCAGCAAAATCATCAGCGTAAAACTCACGCCAAACAGGTTGATGAAGGTGAAGAACTTCCGGCGCATGAGCACCTTCCAGGCGATTTTTAAGTAAGAGAGAAGCATAACTTATTCGGTAAAAAAGAATTGAAGAAAGGATTTTCGGCATCACGCCTTGCGCCAGCTCTTCGTTTCTTGATTTGGCATTCTTACAGTAATTACCCCACCTGGCTGCCGTCGAAGAAGCGAATAACCCGCTCGGTCTTCAGCGCCTGCTGTTCGTCGTGGGTCACCATCACGATGGTCACGCCGTCTTGCCGGTTCAGGCCCAGCAGCAGGTCCATAATCTCTTCCCCCATCACCGAATCGAGGTTTCCGGTGGGCTCGTCGGCCAGAATGATTTCCGGGGCGCCGGCCAGCGCCCGCGCAATGGCCACCCGCTGCCGCTGCCCACCCGAAAGCTGGCTGGGGAAGTGCCCGGTGCGGGCGCCCAGCCCAACCTTGTCGAGCACCGCCAGGGCCCGCTGGCGGCGGTCTTTGCCGCTCATGCCGGGCCGGTACAGCAGCGGCAACTCCACGTTGTCCACCACCGATAGGTCGTTGATCAGGTGGTAACTCTGAAAGACGAAGCCAATTTTGAGGTTGCGCAACCCCGCCAGCTCCCGGTCAGAGTACGACTGCACGGGCCGGCCGTCCACCTCAATCGTGCCGCGGGTGGGCTCGTCGAGCAAGCCCATCAGGCTTAGCAGCGTGGATTTGCCGCAGCCGCTGGGCCCCATGATGGACACGAACTCGCCCCGGTTGATGACGAGGTTCACCTGGTTCAGCGCCACCGTTTCGATGGTGCTGGTTTGGTACACCTTTTCGATGTTGGTGAGCCGGAGTACCGGAGTACCGGCGGCGCCAGCCAGCGGCGCGGCCTGGGAATAGCTGGTGGGGTTGGCAAGCAGATTTTCCATGAGAGAAAAGGTGAGAAAAGCGCGTAAAATAGAATGGGCTCAGGGTTAGCGGGTGGCGATGATGGGAGCCTTTTTTTCAAAGTCGTACAAGGTCAGGGCCCGCAGGCGGAAGTGGGCTACCCAGCACGAGCGCAACGCGAAAATGTAGTCGCGCTTGGCCCCGTCCTTGGCATTCGAGGCCAGGCTTAAGTCCGTTAGGCTGATGCGGCCCAGCAAGTAGGTAGCGCGGGCAATGTCGTAGCGCCGCTGGGCCAGCGAGTCGGCCCGGCCGGCCAGGCGCAGCTGCTCGGCCAGGGCGGCGAACTGGCTCGCTTGCGTGAGCACCGTTTGCTCGAAGCTGCGCTCTTCCTGCGCTACCGCCTGCTGCACCTGGTCGCGGTTCAGCTCGGCGGTTTTGACGGTGGCCTTCTGGCGGCCCCAGTCCACCAGCGGCAGCGAGAACGCCAGGCTCACCTGCTGCTGGTTTTGCAGGTTGGCGTAAGTCGCGCTAAAGTTTTCGGCCTGGTTTACGTAGCCCAGGTTAGCCGTGAGCGTGGCCCGAAACCCCGTGGTGCCCCGGGCCTGGGCCAGGTCGCGCTCCGCTTGCAGTAGCCGGCGCCGGAATGCCAGCGTGGCGCTACGGTGCTGCCGGGCCTGCTCCAAGGCCAGGGCCGGGGCCACGGCCGGCTGGGGCGCCGAGGTCGGCACCGCCAGTATGAGGGCCGGCTCCAGGCCGGTGTACGCCTGCAAGCTCAACCGCGCGTTCTCGGCGCTGAGCTGGGCCTGCGTCTGGGCTTGGCGGGCATTTAGCTGGTTCAGCTCCAGCTGCAGCAGGTCGCTCTGCGAGAGCCGGCCCAGCGTGTAGCGTTCCCGCCCGATGCGCAACAGCTCGGTCGTAGCCTCGGTATTTTGCCGAGCCACTTCGGCATTCACCTGCTGCAACAGCACATCGAAATACAGCTCCGTAACGCGCTGGGCAATGGTTTCGCGCTCCTCCACGTACTGGCGCTGGCTTTCCTGATACCGTAGCGGCTCAATGCGCCGGGCCCAGCGCAGGGCGTTGAACTGGCCCAGCGGCTGCGTCAGGCCCAGGGTGAGCGGCTGGTTGTTGTAGCGCCGCAACGAGCCGTTGAAGTCATCGAACCGCTGCACCTGCGACCCCACGAACACCTGCCCACCGGTCAAGCCAATGTTCTGGCTCAGGGTCAGCCCCAAATCCGAGTTGTTGATGCGCACGGGCTGAAAGCTGGTGGTGCCATCGGGCTGCACCACCGGCGCGATGGCCCGGCTAAAGTTGAGCAGCGTGCCCTGCAAGCCCAGCTGCGGGCGGTAGCTGGCCTGGTAGCCGCGCCAGCTCCAATAGCTGGTTTCGCGGTTGGTAAACACCTGCTGGCCAACCGCCGAATGGTCGAGCGCCAAGGTGATAACCTGGTCCAGCGTGAGCCCCCCACCCGGCGGCTGCGCGCCCACCGGCTGGCATAGGCGAATCAGCAGTACCAGAACGAAAAGAAAACGGGTCTTCATCGTGGTGGGTCCTATTCGGTGACGGTTAACTCCGGCGTATTCAGGTGGTCCTTCATATCCGAAATCACGATTTCCTCACCCGGCCGCAAGCCGCCGAGGATCTGCACGAAGTCGAAGTTGCTGTCGCCGAATCGCACGATGCGGCGCACCGCCCGCCCGCCGGCCACCACGAACACGGGTTGCTCCTTGCCTCCCTGGTAAAAAGGGCCATTTTTCACGCGCAGCACCCCGTGGTGAGCCCGGGTCACCACCGAAACGTCGGCCCGCAGGTTGGCCCGTAGCGCCGGATGGTGGGGCTGGTCGAGCTGGGCGTAAAACGTCACCACCCCCTTTTCCACGCTCGGGCTGATGGCCGTAATGGCGCCCCGCAAGTCGGTGTCGTTGATACGTACCACCACGGGATCACCCTGGTGCAGGGCGTCGGCATAGGTATCCGAAATCGTGGCTCGCACTCGGAAGCTGCTCAAGTCCGCTACCCGGGCCAAGGGGTCACCGGCCTGCACCGTGGTTCCGATGCCCTCATTAACCCAGGTCAGCACGCCGGGCTGCTGGCTGCTGACGGTGGCCTGCCGCAGCTTGGTGGCCAGCTCCGCAATGCTACGCTGCTGCATCGAGACGGTATAGCCCAGCTCGCGCACATCGGCGGCGTTCGAGCGCTGCTGGGTCTGAATCTGGCGCGCCAGGCGCTGGGCTTCCAGCTCCGCCACGGCCAGGCTCAACTCGGCTTGCCGCACGTTTTCGGCGGTGCCGCCCCCGATTTGCAGCAGTTGCTGCTCGTCGCGCAGAGCCGACTGCAAGCTGCGCACCTTCACGGCCTGCACTTGCGCCTGCGCCCGCAAATCGTTCAGGCTGCGCTCCAACGTGAGCTGCAGCTGAGAATTTTTGTTTTGATTGCGAAGCTGCTCGTCGTCGAGCTTGGCCAGGGCCGAGCGGGCCAGCTCTTTGTCCAGCTCCAGGATGATCTGGCCCGGCTTCACCCGGGCACCCACTTCCAATGCTACCCGACGAATGGTGCTCTGGATGGGGCTGGTAATTACCGCTTCGCGGCCTGGAATCACCGTGCCCGCTGCTGTCAACGAGGCTTCTACCTCACCCGTCCCCACCGTCGCCATCAACAAATCGGTGCGGCGGATGCTGGGCTTCAGCACGGAACGGAATGCCAGCACGGTTCCCAACAAGAGTACTACGGCGGCCCCTCCGAGCAGCCAGCGCCGACGCCGTCGTTGGTTTTGAGTAGCCGGGGTAATAGCTCTGTCCATTTTCGTGCAGAAATGAGAGTGGTTCCTACACTTATCACCAACCGGCGTACCATTTTATTAATCATCTGTTTTTCAAATACATATTATACTTGTCAACGTGAACTCACCCAAAAAACATGTCCATTTTCGGACACGCTGTTTCTAAATGGACACTTGATTTATACAAGGGGTAGGCTATGGCTGGCAGTAGAACAACTGAGTCGGATGGCGACGGACTACCGCAGAAGGAATTAAAAATTAAAAATGAAGAATTAAAAATGTGATGGTCAATTTTTAATTCTTCATTTTTAATTCCTAAGAAAACGATATACTGAGTTGAGAACCGCTCTAGGTTGTACGGACAATTAACGAAGCCATAACAGGGCTGAGACGAAATGCACCATTCCCAAGAAGCTGGTGGCCG
>NZ_JACXAD010000030.1 GCF_014699115.1 Hymenobacter montanus | reverse complement strand
GGGGCGTCGAAGGTCTCCGTCAGCGGCGGGGCGAGGGGGGTGGGCGGGCCAAAGATGGCGTCGTAGGCGTTGATGAGTCCGGCCCCGGTGACGTTGTCGAAACCGGGGGCGCCGAGGTCGCGGGCCGTGTTCTGCAGGCGGGTGCGCAGTTGCAGGGGCGAGAGGCTGGGCTCGGCCTGCCAGAGCAGGGCCGCGACGGCTGCCGCGTTGGGCGCCGCCGCCGACGTGCCAAAGAACACGTACCCGTCCTGCGGGTCGGCTACGGGAGCTCCGAAAAAAGTGGTACTCACCGCATCGACGGCTGCCAGGTCGGGCTTGGGCCGCGTGACGGGGGTGGGCAGCGGGGTGCCGTCCGGGGCAAAGAGGATGGTGGGCGAGCCAATGGAAGTGAACGGCTCTGGCACCAGGCGGTCGAACGAGGGCGTAGCGGCGACCGCCGTCGCGCTCGCCGCGCTCGCGTGCTGGACAACGGTGCCGCTGCCAACGAAATACTCTTCCGGCACCGGCCCATTATATATAATATACTTTACCCGGGCGGGGTTAGCCGTACCCGGCCGGCGAGCAATCACCAGGTCGAAGAGTTCGTTGGGGCTGCTATTAGGGTTGGTGAAGCTTAACGTCTCCACGGGGGCCTGAGAGGCCCGGTTATTGTCGCTCGCACGGGCGATGGTGTCGCCATTAGGCGCTAAGAAATACGCGTCCAGGTCGGTCCGCACCCCGGCCGTGGTATAGAATGGGTCACTCCACTGCAGCGTAAGCGCAAAGTTGCTCCCCTTAGGGATGCGAAATCGCTGGCGCGTATCCGAGGGGCTGCTGGCCGGGGCGAAATTAAGGTCGGCCGAGCCATTGGCGGTGGGCAGAAACGTGGGCGTGAGGTATTCCGATGACCGATTGGCCGAGTTCCCGGCTAACGAGTAGTAGGCCACGCCACGCTGAGTGGTGACTTCATTCACGGCCTGCGCCACTACCCCGTCCTGAAAGAAGGGCTCTTCATAGTACCAGACATCATCGACGATGATGCGGCAATTGCCGCGGGCCGGATCGGCCAGGGCCCGAATGTTATCGGCATACGAGCCCTCGCCCTTGAAAGCCGTGGCGAAGGCCTGGGTAGCGCCCGGGGCAATGTCGTAAATGAGCTGCATCATGCCCCGGCCTTCGTCCGTCCCCCCCTCGAGGTCGTCGAGCACTTGTACGGTGGCGGGCAGGTCGCCCGAGGCCACGTCGGCCGCGGCGCCCCCCAGCGCGTTATACGAGTCGCTGAGCGTACCGATGCGCACGCCCTGGCCGGTATAGCCCGTGGGTCGCGCCCCGCGCACCCGGTTGGCCCCCAGCACGAAGTCGGCCTGGCTTTGCACTTTGCCAGCCCCAGTCTCGGGTCGCCGCACGGCCAGTACACCCAACAGCCCCCGCTGGGCCAGCGCGCTCACGCCCGCCTGCTCGGGAGCCAGTTGGGTCAGGGGCAGGTAGCCCTCGACGAAGTGGAGCTGGGGATAGGAGCTCACCACCCGAAAGCCGCGGGCCGTGAGTTGGGGCAGCAGCGCGTTCACCTCCTGAGCCGTGACGCGCACGAGCACGGCGGGGGCCGAGGCGGCCGCGCCCCGCTGGGCCGCGCCGGCCTGGGGGGCGCTTACGGAAAGATCGGCAAATTCGCGCTGGAGCTGGCTGGCCGCCCCCACCTGGCGCGAGCGTTGATACAGTTGCTGCAGTTCGCCGCCGATGCGCGATTGGGGATTGGGGCGGAAGCCGGGCGTGGGACCGGGGCGGGAGACGGCCGTCTGCCGCCGCGGCGGTTGGAAATCCGGCAGGTCAGCCTGCGCCAGGGCGGAGGTTGCGCTCAAGAGCGCAAGCCCCAGCAGGTAAGTTTGTTTCATAGATGAGAAAGGGGTGAGCGTGATGGGTGATTCGTGTTTTCAGGATTGTACATCCTGGATTTTTGAGGGTGAGACTTGCTATTTAATAACCGTATGGGTTCTGGCAACTTTGATAGGCAGATGCAAAGGTTGCGTTTACCATCAGCCCCTCTCCGTAAAACAATGACAAAACGGGGCTTTTCGATGATGAAATGAGAGCGAGGCGTCTCATACGTATGCTCTCATTAACCAAAGCACCAGATTGGGGCTTGAAGCGCTGAACTTGTTGTAATGTGCCAGATGCGCGAGTACGCGGGCGGGTTGCCTGGAGTGCCTGTTTTTTGTAGTGAGGTGGAAGAGCAATTATTTGTTCCGGGCCCGTCGCGGCCTGCAGGTCCAACTCAACTGTCGGAGCCGAGCCAGTGAAGCTATTATTGTGGGAGTTGTTCGGTTGCTGGTGGGCTCGTTTAATAGCAGGCCGTCAGAAAATAAATACGGGTCAATTGCTTGGGATTCTTCCACGTGTTTGTTTTCATGGGTTGGTTGGTTAAGGTGAAAAAGATTTGCCTGTGGCTGAGGCAGCGTAAACAACCCGTACACGCTCAGCCAGACTCACGGGTCTGGCTCGGCAAAACACACTAACTAACGGCTTAAAAAAGGGCTTGGTGATATGCAGGGAGAGGATTTGGATGAGCGGGCTCGTTTTTTTAATAAACGCCCCGATCGGCGATATAAACTCAGTTCATCCAATTTATCCGTCGTTTGCTTACTTTCATTCGTAGTAATAATTAAGGAAATAATTCGCCAACCTTTGTGCCGGTATACACTGAGTGGTTAGCGATTGTCTCCGGGACAAGCAGGGAACTGTTGAAGGGAGAAGAGAACATGTTGTAGCCTTTGCTAGCCTAAACCTAGAACCCAGTTACGCTTGGGCTCACTGAATTTTACACGAGTGCGGGAAAAGGTGAGTTAAGCGTAGGGGCCCCAGGTGCAAACTATATCGCGGGCTCAGCCAAATCATTACAGGGTTGACGAAACCGCCGCCGACACCTGCCCCAATCATTCCAGGCCCCTGCTCGTGCTCCATGAGCACACCCGAGCAGGGGCCTACAAGGGCGGCTTGGTGGGAGAGTTCTGAAGATTATCCCGAATGCTGCTCGGTGACGGTTTTCCAGTGGCCTGCGACGTGCGGACCCACCTGATAGGCAGGCTAGAGCGTAATGCAGCGTATCGCTCTTCGTATATTTGCTGCGAAAATTAAGGGTTGATGTGCCTTTGGGAGGCTGAGTATCTAGCGGCCCGATGGCGGCCGGTTCGTAGAGAATGATTGCTAGTCGTGGCCGCCAGCTTATCAAGGCTTCGTACCCGTTGAACACGTGCCGCAGGCCAACTAGCTTTTCAATCAGCCCATCAACCCGCCAGCCCATCACCCCCTCAGAAAATGATCTACATCAGCCGGCAGGAACACTTCAACGCGGCGCACAAGCTCCACAACCCGAAGTGGAGTGAGGAGCGCAACCGCGAAGTGTTCGGCCCCTGTGCCAACACCAACTGGCACGGCCATAACTACGATCTCATCGTGACCGTGAAAGGTGAGCCCGACCCCGAAACGGGGTTTGTCGTTGATTTGAAAGCGCTTTCCGACCTGCTGCGCACCCACATTACCGAGCAGGTCGACCACAAGAACCTCAACCTCGACGTCCCCTTCATGGCGGGCCAAATGGCTAGCACCGAGAACCTGGCCATTGCCTTCTGGCAAATTCTGGAACGGGAACTACCAGCCATCACTGCAGCCAAGCTGCACTGCGTGAAACTTTACGAGACGCCGCGCAATTTTGTGGAGTACTACGGCGGGTAAGTCTGCTCACTGGCCATGCTGACGAAGGAAGCAATCTATCACGGGCGCTTTCGTCAGAACTACTAACCCTTGCGGTGCGGACGTGATAAGGTCTGGCGCTGCGCTCAGGATGACATAATTAGGTTGAAGTACTATCTCATTGCCGGCGAGCGGTCGGGCGACTTCCACGCGGCCAACCTCATGCGCGAGCTGCGCCAACAGGATGCGGCGGCGCAGTTTCGCTACTGGGGCGGCGACCAAATGCAAGCCCAAGGCGGCGAGCTGGTGCGCCATTACCAGGATTTGGCCATTATGGGGTTTGTGGAAGCGGCCACCAGCATCCTCAAATTCCGGGCCTACCTCAAGCAGTGCCAGCAGGACTTGCTCGCTTATAAGCCCGATGTATTGATTCTGGTGGACTACGCGGGGTTCAACTTGCGGATGGCCAAAGTAGCCAAGGAGCATGGCATCAAGGTGTTTTACTATATCTCGCCCAAAATCTGGGCCTGGAACCAGAGCCGGGTTGAGAAGGTGAAGGCCCACGTGGACAAGATGTTCGTCATCCTGCCCTTTGAGGAGGAGTTCTACCAGAAATTCGGCTACGGCGTAGATTATACTGGCAACCCCACGGCCGACTCGATTGCGGAATTTCAGCCCACTCCCGATTTTTTTGAGCGCAACCGCCTCGACCCCGAGCGGCCCATCATCGCGGTGCTGCCGGGCTCGCGCAAGCAGGAGATCGAGGAGATGCTGCACGAAATGGTCGCCATCCTGCCGGGCTTTCAGGAGTACCAGTTCGTGGTGGCCGGCGTAAACAACCTGGACCCCAACTACTACCGGCATTTTCACCGCAATGGCATCCGGTTCGTGTTCGACCAAACGTTCGACCTGCTGAGCCACGCCACGGCGGCCCTGGTCACCAGCGGCACGGCCACGCTCGAAACCGCGCTGTTTGGCGTGCCTCAAATCGTGTGCTATCGCACCAGCACCCTAAGCTACGCCATTGGCAAAATGGTGATTAAGGTGCCCTACATTTCGCTGGTGAACCTAATTGCGGGCCGCGTCATCGTAAAAGAGCTCATTCAAGGCGACTTCACCGCCCGTAACCTGCTCGACGAGCTGCGAGCTATGCTCACCGATGCGGATTATCTGGCGCGCATCAAGGCCGGCTACGCGGAGCTGCGAGAGAAGCTGGGGCAGCATCAGGCGGCTAAGAAAACGGCCGAGCTAATGGTGAAGTACCTGCAAGCAGGTTGAGAATTGGCTTCGGTTTCCTATGCGGAGCCGAAAGTTCTTTAGAGGGCTCTGCTTACCGATGACCGGTTTTTATTCAATTGCAACTGACGAGCATTTGTTGAATAATCGGGTTGCGGATTCTTGTAATGCCGCCGGGAGCACCCTTATTTGGTTTCCTGGGAGGACAGTATTTAGTTGCTAGCATGGGTCTTAATTTAGGCCATGGCACCTTATTTTATCATGCCTCCTCTGCTGGTCTTGTTCGCAGGATGGAGAGCTTGGTCGCTATCATGCTAACGAGAGGTTCAGAATACCACGTCACGTTACTGCTACTGCCAGAGTTTTTCTTAGCTTTACCATTTCCACATCAAACTACATTTAAACAGTTACTATGAAACAACGGTACCAGGGCCGCTCGGCCACTCATCTTTCAGCAGCGGCTTCGGGGGCCGTGACCGGCCTGCGTCGCGTCGGAGCTCTGCTGGCACTCGCGCTTGGCTTGGCCCCGGCGGCAAACGCCCAGAACAAGCCGGTTCCGCAGTTCTTCCGGGCCGATGACGAGGCCCGGGGTGCGGCCATTGCCGCCCGGCGGCTGAACACGCTGCCCCGCGCCCAGGCGCTTACCCTGGACCTGACGGGCCTGCGCGCGGCCCTGGCCACGGCCCCGGCGGAAAAGGCCCTCGCGGCCCGGTCGGCTACCGCTCCGCTGGTGCTGGCCCTGCCCCTGCCCAACGGAACCACCGGCCGGTTTGCCATCCACGAGGCTCCAGTGATGGCGCCCACCTTGGCGGCCCGGTTTCCTGAAATCAAGACGTACGCTGGCGTAGGCCTGGACGACGCCTCCGCCTCGGTGCGGCTCGACCTGACGCCGCGGGGATTTCACGCCCAGGTGCTTACGGCCGAGGGCAATAGCTTTTATATCGACCCCGTGGTTCCAACCGATACCCGGCATTACCTCGGTTTTTACAAGCGGGACATGAACTGGGAGGGCGCTCCGGCCCCCACCTGCGGCTTTCGGCCCGATGCTGAATCGAAAACGACCCTCGCCCAGCGGGGTGGTAGTGCGAATGGGCGGCCCGCCACTGGGGTTGCCAGGGCTCTCGCGAGCGGCTCGCAGCTAACCACCTACCGTCTGGCCCTGGCCTGCACCCCCGAGTACTCCCTAGCCCGAGGGAACACGATGGCCAGCGTGATGGCGGCGGAAGTCAGCTCTGTCAACCGCGTGGTGGGCGTATACGAAAGAGAGCTGGCCGTTCGCATGGTGCTGGTGCCCAACAACGACCTGCTGACTATCCTGAGCGGGACGGGCACTCCTTCGCCCTATACCAATAACGACGGCTCAGCCATGCTGCGGCAGAACCAAACCAGGATAGATAATATCATTGGCTCGGCCAATTACGACATTGGCCACGTGTTCAGCACCGGGGGCGGTGGAATTGCTTCCCTCGGGTCGGTTTGCGTGGCTACTCGCAAGGCCCAGGGAGTTACCGGATCGCCCAACCCGGTGGGCGATGCTTTCGATATCGACTATGTAGCGCACGAGATGGGGCACCAGTTCGGGGGCAGCCACACCTTCAACGGAAACGGAGTCAACTGCGGCGGCGGCAACCGTGAAGCCACTACCGCCTGGGAGCCGGGCTCGGGGTCGACCATCATGGCGTACGCCGGTATTTGCGGAGCGGCCCACGATTTGCAGCCCAATTCCGATGCCTTCTTCCACACCGGCAGCTACGAGCAGATGCGCACTTTTATTGAAAGCACGCCCTGCGGCACCCGCCAGCCCACCGACAATACGCCCCCCAGCGTCACGGTTCCGGCCAGCGGCAAAACCTTGCCCATCGGCACGCCCTTTAAGCTGACGGCCACTGGTACCGACACCCAAAACGACGCGCTGACCTATTTATGGGAGGAGTTGGACCTGGGGCCCGTCGGCTCGCCGACCACGGCCCAGGTTCCGGGCAGCACAGTGCCGCTGTTCCGCTCGTTTGTGCCCTCTGCTTCCGGCACCCGCTATTTCCCCCGGTTGAGCAATTTGGTGGCGAACACAACGGTGATCGGAGAGCGGCTGCCTACGGTAACGCGTACGCTGAAGTTCCGCTGCACCGTCCGCGACGAGCACTCAGGCCCGCTGGGTGTAGTCGGAGGCGTGAATTTCAGCTCCTTAGTGAATTTAAACGTGAGCAGCACCGCCGGCCCGTTCGTGCTGACCGCTCCAAACACGGCCCAGTCATGGAGCGGGGGATCGGCCCAAACCATTACCTGGGACGTGGCTAACACCACCGCGCCGCCCGTAAGCTGCGCCCGCGTGAACTTGCGTATGAGCCTCGATGGGGGCCTGACCTACCCCGTGGTACTGGCCCTAAACGAGGCCAACGACGGCTCGGCGGTGATTGCCGCTCCTAACGTAGCCACCACCCAAGCCCGGGTAATGGTGGAAGCAGCCGATAATTATTTCTTCGATATTTCGAACGTAGATTTTACCGTGATACCCGTGCCTGGGCCCACTATCACGAGCTTCTCGCCCGCGGGCGGCTTGGTGGGCACGGTAGTCGTTATCACTGGTACCAACTTCACCGGAGCCACCGCCGTGGCCTTCAACGGCCAGCCCGCCGCGAGCTTCACGGTGAACTCGCCCACCCAGATTACGGCTACGGTAGCCCCGGGGACGACCACGGGCCCCATTACGGTAACGACCCCCACCGGCACGGGCACTTCGGCTACGCCCTTCGTGGTTGCGAGCCCGCCCGTCGTCGTCAGCTTCACGCCTAGTACGGGTGGGGCCGGCACCAGCGTGGTAATTACGGGTACGGGCTTCACCGCCGTCACTGGGGTACAGTTCAACGGTACCTACGCGCCCGTATTCACCGTGAATTCGGCTACTCAGATCACCGTAGTGGTACCTCCCGGAGCCACTAGCGGGCCCATTACCGTAACTACGGCGGCAGGTACTGGCGTCTCGGTAGCCAGCTTTACGGTTATTCCAGCTCCGGTTATTAGCTCCTTTACGCCGACAATTGGCCCCGCCGGAACAGCGGTGGTGCTCACCGGTAACAATTTCACGGGTACCACGCAGGTGACGTTCAACGGCACGGTAGCTCCCACGTTCACGGTAAACTCGCCCACCCAGATTACCGTGACAGTGCCGGCCGGCGCTACCACCGGGCCCATCACGGTACAGGCTGCGGGCGGCCCCGGCAGCTCCTCCACTAACTTCCGGGTTCCCCCCGTCAACGACCTTTGCGCCAATGCCCTGCCGCTACTCTGCGGCCAAACCGTAACCGGTTCTACCGAGGACGTCACTGCTACTGGTGACCCGACCGAAACCTGCGACGAGGTCGTTGATGCCGGAGGAATGTTCTATACGATCATGGGCAACGGCCAACGCATTACCGTTTCCACTTGCAGCCCCGCTACGGACTTCGATACCAAGCTGTTTGTGTTTTCGGGCACTTGCGGCAGCTACACCTGCGTAGGCGGCAACGACGACGCCGCCTCGTGTAGCGCCAACTCGGTGGCGTCGAACGTGACGTTCACTTCGGTACCTGGCACCGCTTACAAGGTGTTCGTTACCGGCTGGGAAGTTTCGAAGGGTGCCTTTAGCCTGAGTGCTACCTGTACCGCGATTCTGCCGGCTATTTCCTCGCTGAGCCCCACCAGTGGGCCAGTTGGCACCGTTGTAACCATCACCGGAACCAACTTCACCGGTGCTACGGGAGTGAGCCTGAACGGCAGCCCAATCACGGGCTTCACCGTGGTGAATGCTACCACCATCACCTTTACCGTACCCACTGGTGCCACTACCGGTAACATCGTGGTGACTACCCCCGGCGGCACCAGCTCCGGAGTAACTTTCACGGTTACCATAGCTTCGGCCACCGCTAATGCTACCAAGAGCGAGTTCAGCGTGTGGCCCAACCCGGTTGCTGGTAAAGGGATTCTGCACGTGACCCTGGCCGCCCCCGCGCCCACGGCCGTTCTTACCGTACACAACTTGCTGGGCCAGCTGATAAGCACCCGCACTTTCAGCGGCAAGACCGCCGAGCTGGCCACTACTGGCTTGCCCACTGGTACCTACTTGCTCACCGTGCAGGTAGGCGAGCGCAGCCCCAGCATCCAGCGCGTGGTGGTGGAATAGCCACTGCCCCTGGGAGTGACTGCTCCCGCTGCTAACAACAAGGCCCGCCAATCGGCGGGCCTTGTTGTTTTGGAGGTGGTGGCAGCGTCCGAAACACCTCGCTGTTGCTTAGTAGTGCTCCGCCTTGGGGAATTTAGGTCCTGGTACGATAAGTTCGCGCAGCCAGGTGGGCCGGGCCGGCGGAGCGGTCTTCAGCTTGGTCTGCCATTCCTCATCGGTGAGGCGGGTGGGGCTTTTAAATTCATAGTAGCTGAACACGGGGCCCACCGCGGTTACTGCAATACCGTTGATTTCGACCACCGTGTACAGGGCATCCACCGCGCCCACTGCTTCTTCCAGCATGAAGGAGTTGTAAGCGTACACGTCGGCCACTACGCCCAGGTGCCGTTCGCGTTCGGGCAGCCGGTCGGTTTTGAGAATGTTGAAGGTGAGCTGCTCGGCCCAGCCGCCAATCTCGGACAGATCCCGCATAGTTGCTTGGCTAACTTTCTCGCCCCGTAGTTCTTGCTGGGCAACCGTGCGCATAGCTTCAATCTTCTCGCGGAGCTCCTTGTTTAAGCCGCTCAGGTGCGGCGTATTGGCTTGCAGACGGGTGAGGGCCCGGTCCTGAAAAGCCAGCAGACTGAGGGCCGCGTTCCAGAAGGGCAGATTGGGTTCGACGTAGGCAAGAATTTCGGGCTCGGGTGGTCCGCCGTCACCACCACCACCCATCTCGGCAGCCATCGGCTGCTCAGAATACAGCAGCAGATCGTGCTTGAGCTCGGCCCATCCGCCGAGGGCCGAGCTCAAGTTGCGCTTCTGCCAGGCCGGCGTGCGGGTAAAGAGCGGCGTGCCAGCCACCGGTGCGGGCGCGCTCAGGCTGAGTAGCGTCTGCAAGGTTTTGGTGTACAGGTTGCGGTCCCAGACTGGAGCAGCGGCGAACTGCTTTTGCAGTTGCCGCAACGTGTCGGGGTAGGCGGGCCACTGGGTGGCTTCGCGGTAGTGGTTCAGCAGCACGTCCTGGGCGGTGCGGTTGCCAAAGGTGGCAAAGACGTCCAGGCCCTTCGGAAACGGACGCCTTTGGTTGCGCACTTCAATCAGCCGGGAGAAGATTTCGCCGTCGAACGAGTAGCGGCCGGCGGTGAAGAGCAGGGTAGGACGGTCGAGGGCCTCTTGAGCATGCGCGGTGATGCCCTTGGCATGAATGCGGTCGGTGCCGGTCGCTACCAGCGCGGGCCGCAAGCGGGCCAGCACGGCCGGCGCGGCCAGCTCATCCAGGGTTTTGCCGGCGTAGTCCGGGCTCGCCAGCAGCTTGAGCAGGTTGGTGAGCGAGCGGTTGTCTTCCTCACCCGCCAGCACATCGAGCACCTGGGTGAAGGTCTGGAAGCCCCGCGTGGCCGTTGGGCTGGCCGCGACGGCTTTGGCCAGGGCCACGGCGCGCAGCAAGCCGGCGTCGGTATCCAGAAAAACCGGCGCCGTGTTCAGCCACTTCACCGTGCGGAAGTAGCGGCGCGTGGTATCGTTGCGGGTGTACATGCCGCGGGGTTTGAGGGCGCTGTATTGAAACAGCGAGTCTTGCAGCAGCACCGAGCCTTTACCCTCGGCTTGGTTGGCCGCGGCAATTTCGGCCGCGACCAGGGTCGTGTAGGCTTCGGGTACCGCGCCCGAACGGCCGGTGAGCAGGCTTTGGCCCACGGCATAGTAGGCGGCGGCCCACTCAGCAGCGGCGCGCGCTTCGGGCTGCTGGCTCCGCTGGGCCAGGGTGCGGGCCTGGGTGTTGCCCTGGCTCAGCATGGTACTTACCACGGGCAGAAGGCGCTCTTCCTCCACGTCGCTGAGAATGCCGTTGAAGTACTTGTGGAGCAGTTGCAGGAATAAATCGGTGGTGACAAAGGCCGGCGTGAAGGCATACTCGCCCTTGTCGTAGAGGTAGAACAATTGTTCCTCCTCGGTGGGTACGATGGCAAAGTTTTGGCGGGTGAGCGCAGTGCGTAGCGCGGCCGGAAGCTCAAACTCGCGCTGATTAGTCACAAAATCAAGGTTAATCATGGGGTAGCCGCCCTGCGGCGCTATGCGGCCGGCCAGCAGCTTGGCTTCGAGCGCTTGCAGCTTGCGCTCAAACGCGGCTTCCTGCTGGTTGAGCGGCACCGGAATAACAGCGGCGGCAATAGGCTCGCCCTTCGAGTCGGTGGTTTCGCTCCAGAGGGGGGTATACCAAGTTGTCTTGTCAAAGTAGCGCCGTAGCGTGGCGTTCATGAAGCAGTAGCCGTTACGCGCGTAGAGGGTATTGCGGAGCAACACCAGGTCGAGGTAGGATTTGCCGGCCAAAGGCTGGTTATAGTCGAAGGTTGGCAGCGGGCCTCGCTTCTCGTACGTGTAGTACTCTTTGATGTACGGCCGGGCATGCACCTGGGCCAGCATGGCTTTGTCTTCGGTGAACACCACCGGCACCCGTTCGCCAAACCCGTTGGCGTGCCCCGCACCATTGCTCTCGGGTAAAGCAGCGTCGCTGGGTGCGTCGGCAGCAAGTGGCGCCTGGGCTCCGGAACCTGGCCGGGGTGGCGCCTTGCGTTGCCAGAAAAAGTAGCCCGCGCCGAGCGCCAAGGCGAGGATAATCCCGCAAAGGGACAGGGTAAGTTTGCGGTTCATGCTGATAAGGAGAAAAAAGAGGAGGTCATAAAACGAAGTCCCGATAAGCCGCGTCCAGCGACTGTCGCGGGGCCAAAAAGCCATCCAGGGTCAGGCCAAAGCCCTGCCAGTGGTAACGTCCCACGCAGTAGCGCCCATTGGGGGCTTGTTCAAGCGTGCGAACATATGTCGGGCCGGGCGGCGTCCGCACCGTCTTGAAGTAAAGCAGCCGGTAGCTCAGCCGTGAGCCCCGCCAGCGCGGCTGTAGCTGGCCCGTCGAATCGAGGAAATACACGAACAGCCGCCGGTGCCGGGCCCCATCAAAGCGGGTGGGCTTAATGGGGCCAATAAGCACGTCGGCATAGCCGTCGTTGTCCACATCCCCCGTGCCGAAAGCGTAAACGGGAAACCGAAAAGTGAGGGTCGAGTAACCCCCGTTAGCAGTCGGCACCCACACCTGCGACTGCCGGGCGTAAGGCAGGTAGCGCAGCCGTGCCGTGGTGGGCCCGGCCGGACCTGCCACGGCTACTCGCCGCTCAAAGAAGCCGGCCACCGAATCGAACTCAGCACCGGCCCCGACGGGTTGTAGCCGCCAGCCGCTCCCGGTCCCGTCGGGCACCAGCCGTACCGCCGGCGAATAGCGCCGAATACGAGCCGCCAGCCCGGCTTGAGCGGGAGCATTAGCTGTTTGGGGTACGGCTCCCACCAATTGTAGCGGTCGGATGAACGTGCCCACTACGCGCCCGTCGCGCAGGTCGAAGTCGGCTTGCACCGCCAGGTCCGTCGCCGAGCCCTGCTGATCGAACAGAAAGTTGCCGAGACTGTAGAGAATGGGGCGGCCACGATAATATTCCACGGTTTGCACCACGTGGGGGTGGGCGCCGACTACGGCCGCCGCCCCGCAGTCGATGAGCGTGCGCGCCTGTTGCCGCTGCTCCCGGGTGGGCAGGCCGGCGTATTCGGTGCCCCAGTGCAGGTAGACCAGGACCGCCCGCTTGGGAAACAGGGTTTTGTAGGTAGCCAACCGCTCGCACAGGGCCCTGAAGTGTCCGCCGCACACGCAGCTCTCGCCGGCCATTGTTCCCCGGAATGCGGAATAGGCCAGCACGGCCACGCTGCTATCAGCACCCAGCAGGGTTGGCAGGCACCCAGCCGTCGAGTCGGGCTGGTAGCCCAAGGCCCCCACATTGGTGGCGCGCACGGCCTGGTAGGTATCGCGTAAGCCGGTCAGGTGCTGGTCGAGCGTGTGGTTATTGGCTAGCGAAACGTGGGTGAATCCTAACCGGCGCAGCCACCCGGCCCAGCTCGGAGCCCCCCGAAATACAAACGGCTTCGCCACTGGCTGGTGGGTGGTTGTGAGCGGGCACTCCAGGTTGCCAATAACGTAGCGGCTGTCGGCCCACCAGGTGCGGGCGCGGTGAGCCAGCGCGCTGCTGTCGCGCGCCAGGGCCGTGGGCACGCTGCGGGCCAGCAGCACGTCGCCCACCACACTCACTCGCAAGGGCAATTCTGGCTGGCACGCGGCCAGGGTCGTGCCCACTAGCAGCCCGGCTAAAATCGAAATACGCAAGTGCATAAATCAGTGAAACAGATAGGCTCCCGGCTACCAGGCACAAGCTTGGTCCTGGAAATGTCGTCAATATATCCAGCATCAACACATGGTTGCGCTCTTGCGACGTTTTAAACGACCAGCTTAATCCTAATCAAGTACTATATATTATTAAAATAAAGATAATTACGAGAATCTTGAGCCTTGTCATAATGACTAACAGCTTCTCCGTGCCAAACTGGGTCTGCCAGTACCTACACCGGCTGAATGACCCCGCTCTGAACCAACGGAATACTTGGTCCCTACCGGAGGTGCCCTCGTCAACCGCAATGAGAACTCATCGAACTGGTCCGCAATTCGAGGCAATAAAAAAAGGGAAGCCGGACCCTGGTCAAGCTTCCCTTTAGCTGGTCAAAGCACTGCTCCGCCAGCGAGGCGGTCTCAGCCTAAGCGGCCCGCATATGTCGTAGCGTCGACTTCTCGAACTTGCTGCGGCAGTAGCTCAGGTTAATCAGTAGCTCGTCGGCCCCGTCCTGCGAGGGCATCTCGAACATGGCATCGGTCATGATGCTCTCGCAGATCGAGCGCAGGCCCCGGGCCCCGAGGCGGTACTCATCGGCCTTCTCCACGATGTATTCGAGCGCTTCTTCCGTGAAGTCGAGCTTAATGTTTTCCATGTTGAACAGGCGCTTGTACTGCTTCACGAGCGAGTTTTTGGGCTCGGTCAGAATCATGCGCAGCGTAGTGCGGTCCAGCGGGTTGAGGTGGGTAAGCACGGGCAGGCGGCCGATGAGCTCCGGGATGAGGCCGAAGCTCTTGATGTCCTGAGCCGACACGTAGCGCAGGAAGTTCTCGGTGTCGATCTGCTCTTCCAGGTTGGTTTTGGCGAAGCCCAGCGGCTTGGTGTTCAAGCGGCTTTTGATGATGCGGTCGAGGCCCGAAAAGGCACCGCCGCAGATGAAGAGAATGTTTTCGGTGTTCACCGAAATCATTTTTTGCTCGGGGTGCTTGCGGCCCCCTTGGGGCGGCACGTTGATGGCCGTGCCTTCGAGCAGCTTCAGCAGGGCCTGCTGTACGCCTTCGCCGCTCACGTCGCGCGTGATGCTGGGGTTGTCGCTCTTGCGGGCAATCTTGTCGATTTCGTCGATGTACACGATGCCGCGCTCGGCCGCTTCGAGGTTGTAGTCGGCCGCTTGGAGCAGGCGGGTAAGAATGCTCTCTACATCTTCGCCCACGTAGCCGGCTTCCGTCAGCACGGTCGCGTCGGCGATGCAGAAAGGCACTTGCAGAATCTTGGCCAGCATGCGGGCCAGGAAAGTTTTGCCGGTGCCCGTTTCGCCCACCATAATGATGTTCGACTTCTCGATCTGCACCTCGTCGTCCTGGGGCTTTTGCATCAGGCGCTTGTAGTGGTTGTACACGGCCACCGACATCACGCGCTTGGCTTCGTCCTGGCCCACCACGTATTGGTCAAGGTGCTCCTTGATGGCGCGGGGCTTAATGAGGTTAAACTTGGGCTGCTTGCTTGCGTCCTGAGCCTTGGCCTCTTCGTTGAGGATGTGCTGGGCCTGACCCACGCATTTCTCGCAGATATGGGCGTTGATACCCGAAATCATAACGGCGACTTCGCGCTTGCTCTTATTGCAAAAGGAACAGGATATTTCGGCCACGGAATGAGGAATAGAGTAGGGGTGGAAGGGGCTCTTTTTTAAACAAGCGGGCTCAAAGGTACAACAGGGCTGACGTCCGCGTTGGGAAAAGCGTGTGATTCAGCAAAAGCCTGAATACTGCCCTTGACCGATAGAGGCGTAGCCTTTAAAAACTTCGCCTCGCACAAAGTTCATGGAGTAGCACTTTGTTTTCGGCTCCTCCGTCGGGCAGTTAAGGACGCTGATATTGAACGGAGGGTTGCCTGCCCCCAGTCTCATCGAAGACTTGCCGCGGAAAACCCGACGGCTCGCAAGCAACCCAGTAACTGTTTAAAGCACTTCTTACAAGCTAAGCAGATGATAAAGTATCTATTTGCAACCAATTAGGCTTTTGAGCCTATTTATTTAAAGTAAATTCAGAGGACGACAACAAAGGCTAATGAGTAACCAACGAGTATGGAAGCCGTTTAAAGTCCGCGAATGATTTGCAATGCAAGTGAATAGCATCTGGACGGGACTACCGCTTTTATGACCTTACCAACCGCCATTACCTCTTTTTCCCTTTTCGCTGACGCTATGAAAAACCCTACGCGGCGTTCCTGTTCACCTACTTTGGTGTGAGCTACTGGCCTTAATAGTGCGGGCTCGACGTTCTTGGGCGCGGCTACTATGATAGGCTGTGGTGCCGGCTTATACTACTGTTAGCATGGGAGGCCCCGCTAACAAGGAGGTCCCGGCGGATTTGAGCGGCTCCCCAATAAGGGCACCGTGCTGCCTGCTCCCAAGGCCCCGGCCGCTGTGCCATGAGAGCATCCGGTGGGCAAAGCACAACTGGTATGGCCCTCTGCCTCTGGAAAAGCTGCTAGTGGACTTACCACCCCGGCCGTATGGTCCACCACCGCAACCGTAGCGGGCACCCTCACCAACGGGCTAGCAAGGGTGGCGATGAATTCGCCGCTCGGGCTGCTGCTCCCGCCATCCACTCTACCGAAGCTGCCGTGAGCCGCCCGGTGGGGCCACACCACAATCTTGTTCCTCCAATACTGGCTAACAGCCCAGTATTCACCTTTCCTACACCACTTCTTTTCTTATCGCTGATGAAAAAGTACTTCTGCTCTCTGCTGGCACTCACGTCGCTGGCTGCTTTACCACTGGCTGCTGCCCAGGCGCAAACCACCCGCAAGCCCGCGGCCAAACCCGCCGCAAAGCCTCCCGTGAAGCCAGCAGCCAAGCCCGCCGCACCTCCTACTGGCACTGCGGCGCCAGCCCCCGCGCCAAGGCCGGCGCCGGCTCCGGCGCCGGCAGCGCGCCCCAACTCTGTCGCTGCCGGTGGCGGAACTTTTGAAGTGGGCACCAATGTCGTAAACCTAGGTATTGGGCTAGGCAACCGCTACAGCTATGGCGTGGGGTTTTTGGGTGGTAGTACATCGGTGGGGCCCGCCATCAGCCTGTCCTACGAGCGGGGCATCATGCCGCTGGGCCCGGGGGTGTTGGGCGTGGGCGGTTTTGTGGGCTACCAGGGAGCCACCTACAGTTTTATTGGCGATAAATGGAAGTACACCGACGTTACCATAATGGTGCGCGGAGCATTCCATTACCCGGTGTTGCCACAGTTGGATGCCTACGGCGGGCTAGGCCTTGGTTTGCGGCACGCCGGCGTTTCTTTTGAAGGCAGCAGCTTCTACAATACGGGTACGGCCAGTGCCAATGAGCTTGCCTCGGGCCTGTTTGCGGGCGGGCGCTACTTTTTCAGCGAAAACATAGGTGCTTTCGCCGAACTTGGCTACGATCAAACTTACCTGAAGGCAGGGCTCACGGCCAAATTCTGAGCTGGCAGAGTCGGGGCGAGCAGATGAGATTCAGCAGCCCGCCACGGCTCGCAGCGCAGGGCTAGTGCGGCTGTCCACAAATTAATCGCAGGTGAGTCAATAAGCGCTTTCGCTGGTGATATAGCACGAATAGACTGGATAAAAGAATATTGCGTCAGGTTCTCACTGCGTTTGCTTCCTGACGCCTCCACAAAAAACCTCTGCTAAGCCAGCAGAGGTTTTTTGTAAAAGCAAGTGGGTTAAACCCGCAATTAGGCTTTTTTCTTCTCCAGCACCTCGTCAATCAGGCCGTATTCTTTGGCCTCATCCGCCCGCATCCAGTAGTCGCGGTCCGAGTTATCGTGGATTTCCTGGTAGGTTTTGCCGGTGTGCTGCGCCAGAATGTCATACAGCTCTTTCTTCAGCTTAAGAATCTCGCGGGCCGTGATTTCAATGTCCGACGACTGTCCCTGCGCGCCCCCCGAAGGCTGGTGAATCATCACCCGGGCGTGGGGGAGGGCCGAGCGCTTGTTTGCGGCTCCCCCGGCCAGCAGCACGGCCCCCATCGAAGCGGCCAGGCCGGTACAGATCGTGGCCACGTCCGGGTTCACGTACTGCATGGTGTCGTAAATACCCAAGCCGGCGTACACCGAGCCCCCGGGCGAGTTGATGTAGAGCAGGATGTCCTTCTTCGCGTCGGCCGATTCCAGGAACAGCATCTGCGCCGTCAGGATGTTGGCGATGTAGTCGTCCACGGCCGTGCCCAGAAAGACAATCCGATCCATGATAAGGCGCGAAAACACGTCGATTTCGGCGAAGCGGGTGGGGCGCTCCTCGATTACCGAGCGGGTCATGCCGGTGAAGTTCTGGCGGGCCAGGCCCTCCATATGGTTCAGGTACTGGTCCACGCCCAGGCCACTGAGGCCCTGGCCCTTCACGGCGAACTTGCGAAACTCTTGTTTATTCAGCATTTGTAAGGAATAGTGATGCGTGCTTTAGGCGTGCGCAGGTGAGGTTAGAAAGACGGCCGAAGTAAGCAAAGGTTGTTGGGAAATCAATTAAAAAAGCCCCTACGCTACCGTAAGGGCTTTTCCAAAAGACGGGGCCGCGCAGCAACTAGCTGTGCAGCGTCCGGAATTCTTCGGCCGTTACGGGCTTGTCGGTAACAACAACTTTGCCGCGCAGGTTTGCCAGCACTTTCTCTGCCAGAATGGCCTCGTACTCGTTGATGTAGTTCTTGCCATTGTCTTGCTTGAGGTAGCTGTCGGCGTAGCTGCGCATCGACTCGCGCATCTCGTCGGGCATGTTCGGCATGTTGAACTGGCCCATGATTTTGTCGAGGGTGCGGTTCACAATCTCGTCGTTGCTCACCTTCAGGCCGGCTTCTTCCACCACCTTGTTGCGAATCATGCTCCACTTCAGCTCTTTCTCGTAGTCGCTGTAGTGCTCTTCCACTTTCTCGGGCGTCAGCTTGCCTTCGTTGGCGCGCACCAGCCACTTCTTAAAAAACTCCGTGGGTACCCGAATGTCCACCGTGCTCACAAGCTGCTCCACAATGCGGTTGTTCAGGGCACCCTCGCTCTCGCGGTCGTAGTTCGATTGAATGGTCTCGCGCACCTTGGCGTCGAACTCTTCCGGCGAGGAAACGGCCTCGGGGCCGAACACCTTATCGAACAGCTCCTGGTTAAACTCGGGCGCGGCCGTGCGATTCACTTTTTCCACGTTCAGCACGTAGTCGCCGGTGGCCGCCGCGGCTTCCTCCTTGCTCAAGCCCGAAAAGTTCGAAATCGAAGCCGCGTCGTTGCTGAAGGCTGCTTGCAGATCAAACGTAATCGAGTCGCCCGCCTTCTTGCCGATGAACGGAGCAACGTCGCCGGTTACTTTCTTAATGGGCAGCAGCACGGTCCGGCCTTCGCCTTCCTCATCGGCCTTCTTCAGCTTGCCGAAGAGGTAGTCGCCCGCTTCCGACGCCTCGGGGTTAGTCGTCTCGCCGTACTGACGGGCAATCTGCTCGTTGGTTTGCGCCAGGGTTTCCTCGTCGATGGTCACCTGGTGGCGCTCCACCTGCAAAGCCCCGTCGGCGGGCAGCTGAAAGTCGGGCAGCAGGCCCAGCTCAAACTGAAAGTCGAAGTCTTTGTCGGTATCAAAATCGACGTTGCTTGGTACCGGCAGCGGCTCTCCCAGCAGCCGGATGTTGTTTTCCTTGATGTAGGAATCCACGGCCTTGCCCAGGATTTTGTTGATTTCCTCGGCCAGAATGCCTTTGCCGTACATCTTGCGCACCATCCCCACCGGCACCATGCCCGGCCGGAAGCCTTTCACCTGGGCGCGCTTGGTGTAGTCTTTGATTTGCTTGTCAACCGTCGGCGCGTAGTCGGCTTCGGTCAGCTGCACCGTCAGCAGCCCAGTCAGCTGCTCGTCGTTCTTATCCAGGGTAATGTTCAAAACAAGGGAGCCGGCTTCCGCTGGCCAGGTTGAAAAGTTGAAAAAAAAGCCTTCAGCCTATGCGACTGAAGGCCTAACATCAAAAAAGTGCGGATAGAGGGACTCGAACCCACACGCCTTGCGGCACCAGATCCTAAGTCTGGCACGTCTACCAATTTCGCCATATCCGCATATGAGCACCCGTTGCCATTTGCTACGGGCCCGCAAAGGTACAGGGTTTCTGGTTACGGACAAAGTAGGAACGAAGCAAAGACGGATATAGTCGGAACGGAGAAGCTGTTTGAATTAGCTTTTAGAACTTAGAGCTTAGAACCTAGAACTTAGAACTTAGAACCTAGAACCTAGAGCGGAGAACTGAGAAAGGAAGGAGTTGGCTTAGGGCTAAAGAAAGGCGATATTCTAAGTTTTGAGTTCTAAGCTCTAAGTTCTAATGCAGGAACCGGCGAATCGGCTAAGGCAAACAGCCTCTGAGCCTTTATGGCCTGCGGCCGGTCCATTCAGCAGGAGCCGCGGGGGCGGCGCGCCCGGCTTGCCGGATGGCCCGGCCGTAAGGAGCAGGGGCCGGAAGCGCCGGGCGGGTCCTATCTTGGGGCGCATATGCCCGCCTTCCAACTCCATAAGTGGTACGCCGATGTGGTGGACCCAACGACCGGCCACCTCGCCATTTGTTACGATAGTGAGCTGCGGTGGAAAGGGCTGACCTTTCGCTTCACGAACCTGCTGCGGTTTGAGCCGCCCGGTACGCGCTTCGCTTCCGCCAGCTTCGGGCAACCGGCCCAGGCCGGGCTGAGTGAAGACCAGGCGCTGTTTACCTTAAAACAGCGGGGTGTGCGAGGCACCTGGCAACAGCAGGCACCGGCCCTGCGCGAGCTGCTGCTGGAAACTGCCCACGGCAGCGTGCTGTGGGAATGCTGCTTGCCCGCGGCCACGGCGCAGGTGGTGATGGGAGAAACCGTGCTGCACGGGCTGGGCTATGTGGAGAAGCTAACGCTGACCCTGCCGCCCTGGCACCTACCCCTGCAGACGCTTCGCTGGGGCCGCTTAGTGGCGCCGGGACACTACCTGGTGTGGATAAAATGGGAGGGCCCCGAACCCCGACACCTGGTGTTTCACAACGGCACTCGCTACGTCGACACCGGGCACATTGGCGACGACGAGGTGCGGGTTGGACCGTTTCGGCTGGCCTTTGAAGCCAAACATTCGCTGCGCGCAGGCCTGGTAGGGAAGACCGTGTTCCAGCGCTTTCCGTGGTTTAAGAAGCTCTTTCCCGTGCGCATCCTGCACCTCGACGAAGCTAAGTGGCTGTCGGTGGCGACGCTCACCGAGGACGGGATCGTAGTGGCTACCGGCTACGCGGTGCACGAGCGAGTAGAATGGCCTGCGTGAACTACCCGGCGCGAAACCGCAAGAAGGTGCTACTGGTCAGGTAGCAAGCCATCAACCAGGCTCGCCGCCATGCCGCGCCACTCGTTGGTGGAGTGGTTGAGCCGCCGGCGGGTAGCCTAGCGGCCCCGCGGGCCCAGGGCATTATGGAAGCGCGTCATACTTCGGAGCGGCAGGCTACAGTAGGTCCCTGGCTGCACAGGAGCTTCGAGACGGTGCATAAATAATTGCCGTCATGCCGAAGCGCCGCGAACCCGGGCCCGGTGGGTCGCTTGTCCGCCGGTCACCTATGCCGGGCGCTTAGCGGTGGTTGGTATCAGGGGCGTTCTGCTGGAACCTCACCTGACCCCCACAGGGCCGGACCCGCATCGCATCTGCTTTATGCGCAGTGGGGGAGAGGGGAGTCAGACGAGAAATGCTCCTGTAACCTCAGAATCGCTGTAATAACGATGCAGGGGGCACCGGGGAATAGCCTTTGGCTGGTGAGACGAGCGCTGCCTGGTTTATCGGCCCTTACTCCAGGCGCCGTAGGCCCAGTACTCCCGCGATAATCATGGAAGTGTACAGCAGATGCATCAGCGAAAAAGGCTGTTTGAGAATTACGCTGTCGACTATTCGCAGGCCCACGACGGCCAGGGCCATCCAGGTGGCGTAGGCCGTGGCCGTGGGAATCTGGCGCATGGCCAGCGATAGAAACACGACGTTGCCCACTCCGAAAGCGATGTAGCCCAGCAGGGGCACCAGTGTCAGCAATTCGCCGGGCTGCTGGTGCAGGTGCAGCCAGTCGAGGGCGCGAATCTTTTGGATACTAAGGCTTTTGAGGCTGTAGGTCCAGGCCACTTCAAACAGCGAGGCCACAACCAGATAAATCCAGGGCATTGGCGGGAAAGTAAAAGAGCAATTCGTGCTCAGGTGGAAAGCCGTGAAGCTACGGGAGTCGTAGCCGGCTTTCTACGGAACAGAACCGTGCGCAGCCACCGCCACAGGGCTGGGCGTAGATAATAATAGCGCCGAAAGAGGGAATAACGCAGCAGCCGGCGCTCATCGAAGCGCTTCACGGAGAACACGTGCTGCAGGAAATAGTCCTTCGGAAAGGCGTAATACAGCCCCCACTTCGCGGGCTTATGGCCGGGTAGATACGCCGTGCCAAACAGCCAGTCCCAGAAGGCAAACTTGGTCGAGAAGTTAGCATGGAAGACCTCCTGGTGGTCGGCGTGGTGCCAGAGGTGCATTTCCGGGCCGTTAATGAAGTACTGTAAGCGCCCCGATTTCACGTCGATGTTGGCGTGAATGTAGATGCCCCACACCGCGTCGATCAGCGCCTTGATGGGAACCACCACGGGGTCGGCTCCGAGCAGGATAATGGGCGCAAACTCAATGGTCTGGTTGATGAGAATTTCGACTGCGTGGGAACGCGAACCCGCCAGCCAATCAACCTGCTTGCCCGAGTGGTGCGCCTCGTGGGTGCGCCAGAAGAACGGATTGTGGTGCTGAAAGCGGTGAAACCAGTAGATGTAAAAATCATGGGTCACCACAAAAAACAGCACCTGCCCCCACACCGGCCAGCCGGTTACAAGGTGCAGCTTCGAAAAGCCAAAGTGCTGGTCGAGCGGCTGAATAATCAGGTCGAAAATGACGATTTTCAGCGCGTAGCTCTGCACCAAGGTGTAGAGCACCAAGTCGGTCCAGAAGCCCTCGCGGAAAAAAGGGAGCCCCTTGCGGTAGGGAAAGCACTTTTCCAGTAAAATCACCACGGCCACCCAGCTCAGCAGGATGACCGTGGTGATGACCTCAACGTGTTTCATGGTTCAGCAGGCAGCAGTTCGTAGTAGTGGTGAGCGGGGGAGGGCGGCTAGCCGGCGGGCGGGGCCTTGCTGCCCGTAAGCCGGCCGCCTGCTAAACCCCGGCCCCGCCGCCCAGGTTTCGGCGGCGCTCAAGTTAACGACGGCGTCACTGCGGCCGGTGCTAACTCGCGGCGCAGGCGGCGGCGGGGCTCCAGCTCGCTGTCGTACACCCGCTTTTGGCCGTCGCCCAGCGACTCTTCCACGTCCCGGATGTCGCGCACCAGCTTGGCCATGCCACCCGGCTCCACGGAGGCGGCGTGGTCGGAGCCCCACATGGCCCGGTCGAGGGTGAAGTGACGCTCGATGAAGCAAGCACCCAGGGCCACGGCCGCCACGGTGGTGGCCAGGCCGGTTTCGTGGCCTGAATAGCCAATGGGCAAGCCGGGAAACATAGCCTGCAGGGCTGGCACCATGCGGAGGTTCAGCTCCTGCGGCGGGCAGGGGTAAGCGGACGTGGAATGGGCGATGAGCAGGTTCTCGGTACCTACCCAGTCGACGGCCTGGGTAATTTCATTCAGGGTCGACATACCCGTGCTCAGCATCAGGGGGCGGCCGGTGGCGCGCACACGCTCCAGCAGGGGCCGGTCGGTGAGGGAGGCAGAAGCCATCTTGTAGAGCACGGGTTGGAACTGCTCAATGAAATCCACCGATGGCTCGTCCCAGCACGAGGCAAACCAATCCACGCCCAGCGCGCGGCAGTAGTCGTCAATGGCCGTGTATTCGGCCAGCCCGAACTCGGTGCGCCGCTTGTAGTCGATGTAAGTCATGCGGCCCCAGGGAGTGTCGCGCTCTTTCTCCCACTGGTCTTTGGGCACGCACAGCTCCGGAGTACGCTTCTGGAACTTTACCGCGTCGCAGCCGGCGCGCACCGCCTCGGCGATGAGCTGCTTGGCCAGGTCCAGCGAACCATTGTGATTGATACCGATTTCAGCAATGATGTAAGCAGGATGGCCGGCACCAATAAACCGGTTTTTGCGAATTTCAATGGCGTTCATAAAGGAAAATTTAATGTTCGAAAAAAGGTGGAGAAGGAGAAAAAGCGACTCCGGCGCTTGCTGCCCGGCGTTGGCTATCCATTGCCGGCCGGTAGAATGGGGAGCTGGCAACGAAGAGTGCGGCCAATTCGTGCTACAGTGGGCCACGCGGCAGGTTTACCGATTTATTTAGGTCATTTCCAGCACGAAAGAGAAACAGAAAGTAGGTGAGCAATAAAGATGCAGGATGCGCTTGACCGGACCCAATTAGTAAGTTTATGAAATAGTTACCAAGTAGCGCCTGGTAGCCAAGCCATAAAAATCAGATGGCCGTCCAGCCCCCGTCGACCACTAAATTGGCGCCCGTCATATAAGCAGAAGCATCCGAGGCCAGAAATACCACAGCGCCTTGATAATCCGAGGCCGAGGCCATCCGGCCCAAAGGGGTCTTGGCGCTGTACTGCTGAATGAAAAAATTATCCTGGTTATTCTCCACTCCCCCCGGCGAAAGGGTATTGACGCGCACACCGCGCTTGCCCCAGTAAGCCGCCAGGTACCGGGTGAAGCTGATAACCGCCCCCTTGGTGGCCGGATACGAAGGCGATTTGAAAAAGGTCTGCTCGCCCTGGGCGTTCACGTAAATGCTCTGGTCCGGCCCCACCAGTCCGTAGGTGCTGGCCACATTGATGATGCTGCCGTGGCCCTGCCCCGCCATGGGTGTGCCAAAGACCTGAGCGGCCAGGAAAACGCCGGTTACGTTTACTTCCAGCGACTGCTGCCAAGTGCTCAGCGGAAAGTTTTCGAACTTCGACAAGTCGGCTGCCAGCGCCGGGTTCTCGAACATGTCGTTGATGGCGGCATTGTTCACCAGCACGTCAATGTGCCCAAACTGGGCTAAAATCTGGTCGCGCGCCGCCGCCAGCGACTCGGGGCTGACCACGTTAACTGCCAGGGGCAGGTGGGGGCCGCCGGGCAGCTGGGCCGCCACCGCGGCGCAGGCTTCGCCGTTGAGGTCAGCCACCACAACGTTGGCCCCGGCCGCGGCAAGCGCCGCGCAGTGCTGCTGGCCAATGAGCCCACAGGCACCAGTAACAATGGCGGTTTTGTTCGTTAGGGAGAATAAGTCCATACTGTGGCGCGCCGCCTTCACGGCGCGTTCCGCCCCGTAGCGGCGAAGGAGATTTGAGATTGATTAATAGTTCAAGTAAGCGGCCTAGTCCTCATTAGTCCTCGCCGTTGCCCGTAGAAACGCTCCGACGGCGCGGCACAATTACTTCGCCTTCACCGGTGCGGCATTCGTCACTTTGCGGAATACGGCTTCCACGGGCTCGCCCAGCAACCGGCTGGCCACGTCGCCCGCGGTAATGGCTTCTTTTAGCAGGGGCAGCACGTCGCGGTACGCGGCCAGCGTGTGGGCCACGTCCTCATCCGAATGCGAGAAGCACATGTTGTGAAAACCACCCCACAGAATGCCGCGCTTAAACAGCTCCTGCTGCATAAAGGCTTTTATCTCCAATGGGTTGCCGGCCGAAGCGTCGAATGTGACAATCGTGCGGCAGTCGTAGCCGTAGCACTTGGTGTAGGCGCTCAGCCCCAGCTCGGCGGCAATCTCGTTGTAGCCGTCCTTGAGCTTTTTGCCTTGCTCGGCGAGGCGGGCGGGCACGTTCTGCTCGCGCATTTCGGCGATGGTGGCCAGGGCGGCGGCCATGCTGAGGGCTTCGCCGCCGAAGGTGGTAAAGAAGAAAACGTCCTGCTCAAACAGCTCCATAACATCGCGCCGGCCGGTAAGTAGGGCAATGGGCATGCCGTTGGCGAAGGCTTTGGAGTACACGGCCAGATCGGGGGTGATGCCGAAATACTCCTGCGCGCCGCCCACGGCGATGCGGAATCCGGTCCACATCTCATCAAAAATCAGCAGCGTACCATTTTCCCGGCAGAGGCGGGCCACTTCGTGCAGGAAGTTGTCCTTGGGTGCGTCGAAAATAAAGGGCTCCAGAATCACGCAGGCCACGTCGGCATCGAGCAGGGCTTTCAGCGAGTCGAGGTTGTTGTACTCAAAGGCTGCCGTCAATTCTTTCACTCCCGATGGAATGCCCTGGTCGCGGCTGGTGGTGCCGATGTACCAGTCGTGCCAGCCGTGGTAGCCGCAGCAGAGCACCTTGTCGCGGCCGGTGAAGGCGCGGGCCACGCGCACCGCGGCCGAGCACACATCCGCCCCCGTCTTGCTGATGCGAATACTTTCCGCGTTGGGGATAATGTCGTGAATCAGCTCCGCCAACTGGACTTCCAGCTCGTGCATCATCGAGAAGGTGATGCCATCCTGTAGCTGGGCCCGAATGGCGTCGTCAACGCGCGGGTAGGCGTACCCGAGCGAAATCGGGCCGATGCCCATTTGGTAATCGATAAACTCGTTGCCGTCCACATCCCAGATGTGGGAGCCTTGCCCGCGCTTCACGTACTTGGGCGAAACGCCTTTAGTGTACTGGCCCGGGCCCTTAGCCAGGGTCTGGGTCACGGGCGTCATGATGCGGCTGGCGCGGGCGTACAAGGCATCCGACTGCGTAATGTTGGGGTAGTTCTGGTTGAAGGAAACGGTATTGGGCATCACGGAAAAAGACTGAGTAAGAAAAGCAATAAGAGGCAGTCGGGCCGAGCAGTAACAACGGTCGTGCCAGGTAACCAGAGCCGTTGTGCCGAGCAGCGGGAAGCACCGTTAAGCCGAGCGGAGGCCTCGTTGACCTCATCCAACGAATAGGTCGGTTGCGGCTCACGAAATACTTCGGCTTGGGCTTGCTGCGCCACCTACCCGGCAGGGTAGCGGGCATGGCCGGCACAACGGCTAACTATTCGGCAAACTGGGTTTCCAACACGGCCGGGCCAGCGGCAATGTCTTCGCTGGCCTCGCCCAGGGCGGTGGCGATGCGGCGGGCAAGGTGCTGGCCCGTGAAGCCTTCGTGCTCCAGCACGGCGCCCAGCCGGCCGGGGCGGTACCAGCGCTCTTCCAGGGCCAGGGGCAGTACCCGCGCCGTGAGCTGGTGGCGTAGCAGCACTTCGGCCAGAATCGAGTACAGCCCTCCGGTAATGAAATGATCCTCTACCGTAACCAGGAGTGCGCCGCTCCGGGCCGCCGCCAGCAGGGCGGCTTCGTCCACGGGCTTGAGGCTGCGCAGGTTGATGAGACCCACCGACTTGCCTTGAGCTTGCAGCAGCTCGCGGGCCACCAGCGTTTGCTCGAACAGCATGCCGTAGGTGAGGATGATTACGTCGCGGCCCTCCGCTACAATTTCGGCCTTGCCCAGCTCAAACGGGGCGTGCTCGTAAGTAGCCGGGCGCGTGTTGATGCGCACGTAAGCCGGATCGGGCGAGGCCCAGATGGCCGGCAGCATGGCGAGCATGTCGGCTTCGTCGGCCGGCGCGAAAACCGTCATGCCGGGGATGCCCCGCATCAGGCTCACGTCCTCAATGGCCTGGTGAGTAGGGCCGTTGCCATCAGACAAAAAGCCGGGTACGAAGCCGCTGAGCTTCACGGGCAGGTGGGCGATGCCCACGTCGGTGCGAATGAACTCGAAGGCCCGCAGCGTGAGGAAAGTCGCCAGCGCGTGTACCACCGGCACCCGCCCGCGCAGCGCCAGGCCCGCCGCCGCGCCGATCAGGGTTTGCTCGGTGATGCCGGTGTCGATAAAGCGGGGGCCGAGCACCGGCGGCAGGTTGCGAATAAGGGCGCGGTTTTCGGCCGTCATCACCACCAGGCGGTCATCGGCCAAGGCAGTTTGCTTGATAAGTTCTTCGTAAGTCATGGATTCTGTTCGGGAAACCTCCTGCTGCGGTGGCGCGGCCGCCGGGTGAGCAGGACGATCTATATAGGTGATTTTTAGCGTACGGTGAGCGTTTCGCTGGTTAAAGAAGTTGCTTCCTGGCTGTGCAGCTCGCGTAGCAGCTCCTCCACTTCCTCGGCCGAGAAGTTACAGAACCAGCGGTCGGCCCGGGCCTCGATGCTGGGTAGGCCCCGGCCGCGCACCGTGTCGCAGATGATAACCGAGGGCTTATCTTCCGAGAAGGGCAGGGCCGAAAAGGCCGTGGCCAGTTGGTCAAAATCGTGCCCATCGATGCGGCGTACGACGGCGCCAAAAGCCTCAAACTTGGGGGCCAGCGGCTCCAGGGGAATCAGGTCTTCGGTTGCCACGTTGGCCTGGAACTGGTTGCGGTCGACCACCAGCGTGAGGTTGTTCACCCGGTGGGCGCTGGCCACCAGCAGGGCTTCCCACACTGAGCCCTCGTTAAGCTCCCCGTCGCCGGTGACGACGATAATCTTGTTGTCCTGGCCGCGCAGCCGGCAGTCCAGGGCCACCCCCAGGGCTACGCTGGGCAGGTGGCCGAGCGAGCCCGAGTGGAACTCCACCCCCGGCACGTGGCGGTTGGGGTGCCAGTAAATGTGGTCGTCGGTGCTCAGGTGCCGGGCCAGGCGGTCCTTGTCCAGCAAGCCCAACTCCACGAAGGTGCCGTACAGGGCCGGCACGTCGTGGCCCTTCGATAGGAAGAGGTAGTCCCGCCCGGGGTCCGTCAGGTTGTCGGGGCGCACGTTCAGGTAGTCGGCGTAGAGGTATACCAGTAAGTCGGCGCAGGAAAGCGAGGCGCCCGTGAAGCAGCCGCCATCGGTGCTTAGGCGCACAATGTGCTCGCGCACCCGCAGGGCCAGCGCTTCCAGATTCTGTCGTTTCTCAGGGGTCATGGGGGCGGATTGTTGGTTGATAGCTGTTAAGTTGCTGGTGGGCCGTGGTTGGTTGCTAACAGCTGGTTCGGTATAATGTAACTAAAATAATAGCGGCTCGTGGATAGCCCGCATTAAACAACGAACCATCTATGAGCCGCTATATTTTTCTTGTTTGGGAGGCGTCGATGGTTTTCAGCTCATCGAGGTGGTTGCGGTACCAGTTCACGCCGGTCAGGTGAGCATTGAGCTGGGCAATGTCGGGGCGCTGGTTGAGGAGATTAAGGATGTCGGACAGCCCGAACGTCGGGTTGCCCGGGTAAAGCGCCTCGTACACAGCCTTAATGAAGGCATAGTCTTCGGGGTAGTCGATGGTCCAGCGGTGGCTCATCGACAAGTCCTGGCCGGTTTCGTAGGGCACGTTGGCCAGGCGGAAGCGGTCGGGGTTTTCCCAGAAAAAGGGCGTGGTGTGCTCGCGCTCCAAGGGCCGACTAGCTTCGCACCAAGCCGTTTCCAGCGCTTCAAAGCGCATTACCTCCACGTCGTTGCCATCGGGGAACGTGGCGGGGTGCAGGTTGCTCACGAAGTCGTAGCGGTCGGGGCTTTCCAGGTAAACGGCCAGCACCTGGTCAATCACGGCGGGGTCGATGAGGGAGCAGTCGGAAGGAATTTTCACTACGACCCCGGCCCGGTAGTGACGGGCCGCCTGGTAATGGCGGTCGAGCAGGTCGAGGGCGTGGCCGCGAAAGCAAGGCAAGCCGTGAGTTGCGCAGCAGGCGGCAACAGCGTCGTCGCGGTCGTCGGTGGTGGTGGCTACCACCACGGTACCCGCATGGCGGGCCCGCTGCACCCGCTGCACCATGCGCACGAGCAGCGGCTCACCGGCCAGCGGCAGCAACACCTTGCCGGGCAGCCGCGAGGAGCCCACGCGGGCTTGTACAACGGTCAGGATGGAGGGAGCGGCCATGTTTTAGAAAAGGGTGGTATGCCGTAGTCGGGGAGCAGCTTGGAATATGCGGAAAAATGAGAGTGAATCAGCCAAAAAAGCAGGGTGTTCGTTGCTACTAATCTTCTAAAAACAGGCTAATGGACCGCTAAGGAGCCGTTGCCCGCTGCAGAAGGGGCAAACTCCTCGGGCCGGTACTGGCGCAGAAACTCCGGCCCGCTGCCTTCGAAGTTGCTGAAGCCCCGGCAAATAGCCGCGATGCGCCGCGCTGAGGTACCACCGTTCTGCCACGGCTGCTTGCGTTTGAGGTCTTCCACGTCGAAATAGGAATGCACGGGCTTACCCAAAATCAGGCCAACATACACCACGGTCGAATATTGGGTGATGAGCTCGGCGCAGTTGGCAATCATGTGGTCGGTGTTGCCTTCGGTGTAGATGAGCGTGCCGGGCGGGGCGTGCTGCTTAATTTCCTCCACCGCGCGGGGCAGCTTCTCATTGGGGTGGAGCTTAAAAATCATCGGCCGGCCCGCGGCGATGCGGGCACACTGCCGGATGAACTTCGGCCGGTTCTCGGGGGTGTAGGTCTCCCGTAAGTCAGAGGTGGCCACCAGTACGTAGTCGCGGTGCGGGAAGTCGTTGTGGCGCACTTGCTCCACGTTATCGAAGTTGGGAATGCCCGTCACGATGAGCTTGTCACGGTCGACACCCACGTAGGCAAAATGCTCTTTGTAGCCCTCCGAAGCCACGCAGTACACGTCGCAGCAGTTCGCCAGGCCGTTGAGAGCGGTGCCAATAGCCAGAATCGGCATCCAATTGAGCTTGCGGATGAGGCGGCACCACCAGTTGAGCGGGTCAGTCATTCCTTCCTGCACAAACACGGTTTTGGTGGTGCGCACTAGTGGCCAAGGCACGATGACGTCGGAGCAACACACGAGTAGATCATAGGTATTGCCGAACTGCCGGGCCTCAAAATCGTTGTTCAAGCCATGCTCGGCCAAGTACTTATCAGCCTTGGCCTTGATGGGACCGGTAACGATGGTCCGATCCAGCCCGCCGGTCCAGAGCAGAAACCGGTAGAAGCCGCGCTGCCAGCCATCGTAGTACAGTTGGCTGAAGTAGGGCTCAAACTCGTCTTCCAGCAGCTGCGCGATTTGGTGCATCTGCGTGGTTTGGTTGGGCGAGCCGATGAGAAACAAAACCTTTTTTCGGGACATGCAAAGAGGTGCAACGAAGCAACTGAACCACTAATGTGGACCTTGTTTTCGGCCTCGTCGCGCAGGGTTTGCTGCTGGTTGGTGCAGCTTCGCTCGCGGCCGAGGGGTAAATCAGACTCACGGCAAGGTACAGAGGAAAGGGCAAAGTACGTGGGTCAGGGTTGCCTTCTCAAGAAGGGAATATTACCGAATGGCAAAAGATTTTCACCACTTTATTCAACCGTAGGGAGCGTGAAAATATTGTTGGCTCGAGCCGTCACCAGCATGAGTAAGCGATGGAAGCTAGTAGCGGCATAGGGCTGGGCAAGGCCGGCTCAAGGACTGTCAGATTAGCATTAGCACCGGAGCTTTTTTCACCGGCCAGAGCTAATTTGTTACTAAATCATGCTGTTTTATAGCGGGATTCAACTCCGTGTACCAGGCGCAGGCGAGAAACCCTCCCGGGTACGACTCCGGTTCGCTGGAGGCGCGAAGCCGCAGGAGAGGGAGCCAGACGTCGGGTATACTCACTAGGAAACGGCTCTATTTGCTGTTGGAGTGGCCCAGCGGGCGGAAGTTCGCTGCCCTGCTACTTAATCCACCCTTCCGCCAGGGCCAGCTTAATGAGCGCGGCCGTGTTTTTGGCCTGGGTTTTTTCCAGGATGTTCTGGCGGTGAGTCTCCATGGTGCGCTTGCTGGTGAAGAGCTGGTCGGCAATTTCCGCGTTGGTTAAGCCTTCGGCAATTAGCTGTAGCACCTCCATCTCGCGTTTCGACAGCAGCGGGGCTTTTGGGGTAGTTGCCGCCGGCCCGCTGCTAGTAGTCCACTCCAGTACTTTGTGCAGCATGGCCAAGCCCACCTCCGACGATAAGAAGTGCTTGCCATCCATCACCTGCCGAATAGCGTGCAGGATCTCTTCTTTGCCAGCGCTCTTGAGCACGTAGCCGCTGGCGCCAGCCTCGAACATGCGTCCGATGTAGAGTTCTTCCGCCAGCATGGAAAGGGCCAGGATACGCACGTCAGGATACTCCTCACGCAGCCGCAGGGTCGTGGCATAGCCGTCCAGCACGGGCATGTTGATGTCGACCAAGACCAGGTCGGTGGGGGTATCGGGTAGCTGGTCGAGCAGTTCCTGCCCATTGCTGGCCGAGCCCACTACTTGCAGAGTCAGCTCGCGTTCCAGCAACGACCGAATGCCATCCCGAACTATGGGATGGTCATCAACTAAAAAAATACGAACCATAGCCGGACGAGCAGAAGGAGGGGAGGGTGGAATTACTCAAGAAGAACGCCTAATAGTCTTGCTTGTAACGAGGCCCGCTTGCTTGAGCTTGGAATGTCGCCAGGGGCCCCGTGGAGCACTGTAGAATTAATGCTAGAATCTATCAGAAACAGAAAAGGTGCATTTTGCCCAGCCTCGTAGCCAGAAGAAAGAGCTGGTCCCATTGCGAGACTCCTGCACTCTACACAAAGTTCAGTTTGGGTTTCACGCAGTTTATCCCAATAAACACGGCTTGTGATGGGAGTTCTTACTGAGAAACCAGTTCCGCACAAATCGCGCCCCGGCCCGTACCTCGTCTGGCCAGCCCCCAATAAGCCGGCTACTGCTTGCTGCCCAACCCACTGACCCCCAGGGTAGAGGTGCTGTTGGCCCCCAGTCGGAGTTGCCGCCAGCCGCCAACCGGCTTACTTTTGGAGCTGCCATGAACGATCCGGAAATCCGCGCCCTGCTTTACCCCTTGCTCACGGGTGGCGTGTACATCGATGAGCTGCCCACCGGCACCACTCGCGCCGATGTAGTGCACATCACGTCCGATTTCATGCACGGCTACGAGGTAAAGGGCGACGGCGACACCCTGCAGCGGGTGGCCAACCAACTGCGCTGCTACGGCGAAGTGTACGATTTCGTCACCTTCGTGGTAACCGAAAAGCACCTGCCCAAGCTGCTGCCCCGGCTTCCCGAGTGGGTGGGCGTGCTGGTCGCCACGGCCGCGGGGTTGCGTGTCTACCGCGCCGCTGGGTACAACGCCAGGGTGGAGCCCGCTCCCATCGCCAAGCTGCTGCTGCTCGAAGAGGTGAAGCAGTTTCTGCTGGCCAGGGGCCTGGCTGGGGCCAGCACGCTGCGGGGCCGGGAGGTGGCCCAGTTCCTGCGTACCACGCGCACGGTACCACTTTCCTGCTTGGCCCAGTACGTGCGCGACCGCCTGATTGCCCGCCTGCCCGAGCGCCTGCTGATGCGGGCCGAGCGCAAAGCCGAGCGCCGCCCGCCGAGGGCCAAACGTAAACGCTCCCTGTCGCGCAGAAAGGCCCCGGTCCGCCTCGGGTAATCTACGGGCAAGGGTCAGCCGGTAACTGAACTGGGTAGCAAAAAGGACGAACAGCCGAGGACCTTCAGCCTGGGTAACGAGGCTGTTACATAAGGGTGTCCCGGCCGCTGGTAAGCAAAAAGCCCCGGCGCGAAATGCGACCGGGGCTTGTGCTGTGAAGAGAGGACTCGAACCTCTAATTGTACTAGCGAGATAGGCTAGCGCGTCTGCCAATTCCGCCACCCCACAAGGTTATCTGCCGCAAAGGTAAGCAAAACAATTGCGGTTTAAGAAATAAACCTCAAGATTATGTTTATATTAACTTTCAAGAAATGTGAGCGTTGAGCCCTAAAAATTAATTTCTAAAAAATCAGCACCCCCTCTCAATTCGCTGCAAACGCAAAATGCGCGGCGGCCAGGCGCGCATTTATCTTTGTCGGAACAAATAGCAAAAATAGTGGTTGAACCGCTCATTCGCAAAATCATTCATTTAGATATGGATGCTTTTTATGCTTCGGTGGAGCAGCGCGACCAACCGGAGCTGCGAGGGCGCCCCGTAGCGGTTGGGGGCGCTCGGGAACGGGGCGTGGTAGCCGCGGCCAGCTACGAGGCCCGCCAGTACGGGGTACGGTCGGCTATGCCCTCGGCCACGGCGCTGCGCAAGTGCCCGGAGCTAGTGTTCGTTTCGCCCCGGTTTGCGGTCTACAAAGAGGTGTCGCGGCAAATTCGGGCCATCTTCGCCGAGTACACGCCACTGGTAGAGCCCGTTTCATTGGATGAGGCCTACCTCGACGTGACCCACAACCTGAAGCAGCTGGCTTCGGCCACCCAGGTAGCTCAGGAAATTCGGACCCGAATCTTCGCCCAAACGCAGCTGACGGCTTCGGCGGGCATCTCCTACAATAAGTTCTTAGCCAAGCTGGCGTCTGATTACCGCAAGCCCAATGGGCAATTTGTGATTCGGCCCGAGCAGGGTGTGGCGTTCGTGGAGGGGCTGGCGGTGGGTCAGTTTCACGGGGTGGGGCCGGTTACGGCGGCCAAAATGAATCAGCTGGGCATTTTCACGGGAGCTGATTTGCGGCGGCAAAGCATCGAGTTTTTGCAGCAGCAGTTTGGTAAGGCCGGGCACTACTACCACGCCATTGCCCAGGCTCAAGATTCGCGCCCCGTAGTAGCCGACCGCCCGCGCAAGTCGGTGGGCTCAGAAACCACGTTTGCTCAGGACCTAACCCTCTTTCCGGAGCTGCTGGCCGGGTTGCGGCCCGCGCTGGAAGAAGTATGGGAGTACTGCCAACGCACTGGCGTCCTGGGCCGCACCGTCACGCTGAAGGCAAAATTCTCTGATTTTAAACAAATTACGCGCAGCCGCAGCAGTGTGGGGCCTATTCCGAGCCGAGCCGAGCTGGAGCGCATTGGTCGGGAGCTGGTAGAGTCGTTGTTTCCGCTGGCGAAGGGGGTGCGGCTGCTGGGGCTGTCGCTGTCCAACCTGACCAGTGTCCAGCAAGCCGCAGGCCAGCAGCTGACCCTAAATTTCTAATTGGAACAGGCCGAGCCAGTAAAATAACGGCCGGGTGCGGTACGCGGCAGTTATTTAGCGGGACTTAACAAAGCCCGTTCCCTGTTAGCTGCCCCACTTAGCCAGCCGATCAGGCAGGTCGAAGTAACCTTTCGTTCATAAAAACGCGGGGTGCGGATAGAAAATCACTAACATAGAGGGGAAATCGAGCAACCTTCCGTTCATAAAAACGATCTTAGGCTGCCAAGGTGTGGTTACCCTGGGATGCTTTAATTTACCTTTAAGATAATAATAGTACCAAGCCTTTTCCCATCTATGAAAAAAACTTACCTGCTGGGGCTTGCGCTACTGAGTGCAACCTCCGCCCTGGCGCAGGCTGACCTGCCTGATTTCCAACCGCCGCGGCGCAAAGCCGCCGTCTCGCGCCCGGGGCCCACGCCCGGCTTCCGCCCCAACCCCCAGTCCCGCATCAGCGGTGAGCTGCAGCAGCTGTATCAGCGCTCACGCCAGGTGGGGTCGGCCACTCAACTCCAGCGGGAGTTCGTGGACCTTTCGGTTAGCGCTCCCCAAGCTGGCGCGGCCCAACGGGGTGCTGCCGCCTCGGCGCCCGCCGTGCTGGTGCGCGTGACGGCCCAGGATGTAAACGCGCTGCTGCCTCAGCTCACGGCCCGCGGCTTTCGGGTGGTGAGCTCCTATCCCCAGCTCCACTTCGTCGAGGGCTACCTGCCCCTCACTCAACTAGCTCCTGAACAAGCGGGCGTGAGCGCGCTGGCCCAGCGGGGGCTACTGGGCGTGCTGGCCGTCATGCGGCCCGATAATGAGGTAGGCAAGGTTCAAAGCCAAGCCGACTTCCTACTGGGCGCCAACCGGGTGCGGGGAGCGCGGCCCACCAGCTATACCGGCCAGGGGCTGCGCATTGGTACCCTCAGCGACTCGTATAACGCGCTGGGGGGCGCCGGAGCGGATGTGGCCTCGGGCGACCTGCCCCCCAACGTGCAGGTGCTCGACGACATCGAGGGTGGTACCGATGAAGGGCGGGCCATGATGCAACTCATTTACGACATCGCCCCGGGCGCCACCCAGGCCTTCGCAACGGCTAACAGGGGCGAGGGTTCGTTTGCCGATAACATTCGGGCCCTGGCCGATCCGGCTCGTGGCAACTGCCGAATCATCGTCGATGACGTTAGCTACTTTGCGGAGCCTTTCTTTCAGGATGGGGTGATTGCACAGGCCGTGAACGAGGTAACCACCCAGCGCGGCGTGGCCTACTACTCATCAGCCGGGAACCGGGCCAATCAGTCGTCGGAGTACCTCACGCCCACGTTTCTGCCCACTGCCAATGGCTCGGCCGACCTCAACTTTGCGCCGGCCAGCAGCCCCTCGGATACGCGCCAGCGGTTTCGGATCCCCAAGGGCAGTACGCTTAAAATCGTCTTGCAGTGGAGTGATCCTTTTTACACCACGGCGGGGGTGCAGACCGACCTTGACGCCTACTTCCTCGCGGCCAACGGCGACACCGTCGCCCGTGCGAACGATAATAACCGGACCTCTCAGACGCCCGTTGAAATTTTACGTTTCACTAACCCCAGCAGTGCCACCAACGAGCTCTTCGATTTGGTGATTGCTCGCCGGTCGGGTACCGCTACCCCCGCCCGGGTGAAATATATGCTGCTTGACGCTATTCTGCCGCAAGAGTATTTCGTTGGCGGGGGCACTGTTTACGGGCATTCTGCCTCGACCAACTCGACGTCCGTCGCCGCCACGCCCTCGTACAACCGGCTGGTGCCCGAGACATTCACTTCTCTCGGCTCGCCCACCATCTTGTTTGCTCCGAACGGCACCCCGCTGCCCGCCCCCGTCACGCGGCCCAAGCCCGATCTGGCAGCCGTGGATGGGGTGAGCACCACTTTCTTCGCAGGGGGGGCTTTGCCCGACCCGCAGGATGGGTACCTGTTCTTTGGCACGTCGGCCGCTGCCCCCAACGCGGCAGCCGTCGCGGCCCTGCTCTGGCAGGCCGAGCCCAGCCTCTCGCCGCTGCAACTGCGCACCCGCCTGCAGAACACGGCCCGCGACCTCGGCGCCCCCGGTTTCGACAACGTCACCGGGGCCGGGCTCATCAACGCCTACGACGCCATCTTTGGCCCGCCCACCCCCCTCGCCCCGCCGCTGACGGAGACCTTCGACGCCCCGCCCAGCCTGGCCCGCGGCTGGGAGCTGACCGACCGCGGGGCCGCCCGCTCGCTGGTGCGCAGCGACTTCGCTCCCGCCTCGGCCGCCGGGCAGCTTATTCAGGATGGTTTCTTTCCCTACTATACCATTGGGACCGGCACGAGCGAGGCGACGCTGCACCTGAACCTGACAGCAGCACCCGCCGGGGGCTGGACCCTCACCTTCCGCCACAAGAAGTTCGCCAATGAGGACGACCAGCAAATGCCCACCACCTTCGCCGGCAGCAGCAACACCGACGGGGTGGCCCTGAGTGTGGACGGCCTGACCTGGTACCGTCTGCTCGACCTGACGGGCAGCACCTCGACCACCGCCTACCAAACCGCCACCGTCGACCTGAGCGCCTTCGCCCTGGCCAACGGCCTGACCCTGGGACCCGACGTGCGCATTCGCTTTCAACGTTCGGGCCGCACCCGGGTCGATGCGGCCACCCCCGCCCAGCAGGGCGGGCGGGCCTTCGACGACGTGACGGTGACCGGCCCGCTGGCCGCCCAGCAACCCGTGGCCCTGTTCGCGGCCTCGGCCTCGCCGGCCAGCCCCATCTGCCCGGGCAGCAGCGTGCAGTTCACCGACGCCTCGCTCTTCGGGCCCGTGACGGGCTATAGCTGGAGCTTCCCCGGCGGCACGCCCGCCACCAGCACCGCCGCCAGCCCCAGCGTCACCTACCCCACGGCCGGTCGCTACGACGTCACACTCATCGTCACCACCGCTGGCGGGACGGCCCTCCGCACCGTGCCCGGCGCCATCGTCGTCTCCAACGAAGTGCCCCAGGCAGCCTTCGCCTTCCGCCCCAGCACGCCCTTGTGCCCGGGGGCGACTGTGGCCTTCACCAACCAGACCACCGGCACGCGCTGCGCCACGACCTACGCCTGGACCTTCGCCGGGGGCAGCCCGGCCACGAGCACCAGCCCGACGCCGACGGTGAGCTTTGCCACGGCCGGCACCTATGCCGTGACGCTGACGGCCACCAACGCCAATGGCTCGACCAGCCAGACGCAGAACGTGGTGATTCAGGCCGGGGCGGCGCTGCCCTATGCCGAAACCTTCGCCAGCGGCCTGCCCGCCCCCTGGACCGTGCTCAACCCGGATAAAGGCATCACCTGGGCCTACACGCCCAGCGTCGTGCGCAAAGACGGCACCCCCGGTCCGGCCCTCTCGCTGCTGTTCGGTCCCTACGAGGCCGCGGGCCAACGCGACTCGCTGCAGTCGCCCCTGCTGGACCTGCGCGGCCAGGCCCGGGCCACGCTGCGCTTCGACCTGGCCTATGCCCCGATCACGCCGGCCGCCGACGGCAACGACTCGCTGGCCGTGGACGTGTTCGCCGCCTGCACCAACCAGCGCCTGGGCCGGGCCTACCTCAAGTCCGCCCTGACCGGCCTGGGCACGGTCACGCCCCGCAACGCGTACTTCACGCCCAGTGCGGCCGGGGAGTGGCGGCAGGAGAACGTGGACCTGACGGCCTACGTTAGTCAGCAGGTGTACCTGCGGTTCGTGGCCTTCAACCAGTTCGGCAACAACCTGTTCCTAACCAATGTGCGGGTGGACACGGCCCCGCTGCTGAGCACGGGGCGGGCCCAGGCTAACGCGGCGGCGCTGCAGGTGTTCCCCAACCCGGTGGTCAGCGGCGGCACCCTGACGCTGCAGTTGCCCGCGGTGGCGGGCCTGGCCACGGTGCGGGTGCTCGACGCGGTGGGCCGCACCAGCGTCCAGCAGCAGTGGCTGCTCAGCGGCACAGGGTCTGTGCAGCGGACGTTGGCGATGCCCCTGGCCGCGGGCCTCTACACCGTGCTCTGCCAGACGGCTGACGGCCAGCTCTTCGCTCGCCGCGTAGAGGTGCAATAGTCCGCTCAACCGGTTTAACCAAAACCCCCTTGGCACTGCCAAGGGGGTTTTTTGATGAGGATGTGTATAGGGTGGCCAAGCCACCAGCCAATCAAATCGTTCTTGGAGTGCAAGACAGGCTGCTGACCTCTTTACGCCGAGAACCTCTGGCTAGCACTTCAGCGTTGTTGTTCAACACCCCTATGATAGGCCGTTGATGTGGAAAGCCGAGCGACCAGTCACGCCATTCCATACGGCGTCACTCAGTTCTGCTCTTCCGCAACCTTTAGTAGCGACATTCCGACTTTCATCGTAATTCCTGGTTCGATTCTGGTAAGTCAGCATCTTTACCTTCTTACCAAGGGCTAATAGCTCAAGGCCAGGTGACTCTTCATTCTTTTGATATTCTTAATTCGCATGCTTTCTTCCTTCAAGATAGGAGTATACTCCACGCTGGCCTTGCTCGGACTGGCTTCTTATTCCGTATATCAGGGCACGCCGCCGCGCGACCAGGTGGTGCTCGGTACGATGTTGCAGGGCCTTTCCCTGGCTCACTACCAGCCCGAAAAGATTGACGACCAGTTCTCGCAGCGGGTGTTCGACCTGTACCTCAAGCGCGTCGACGTGAACAAGCAGCTGCTACTGGCACCCGAAGTGGCGCAGCTCCGGCAGTTTCAAACCAAAATCGACGACGAGCTCCGGGTGGGAACCCACGAGTTTCTGGACGTGACCAGCCAGCTGCTGAGCAAGCGGACCGTGGAATTGCAGGCCTTGTACCGCCAGTTGCTGGCCAAGCCCTTCGACTTCACCGTGCAGGAGAGCTGGGAAACTGACCCCGCCAAAGCAACTTTTGCGGCCAACCCGGCGGCCCAGCGCGAGCAGTGGCGCAAGCTGCTCAAGTATCAGACGCTGGCCCAGCTCTCGGAGTTGATGGACGAAGAAGCCCGCAAGAAAGATAAGCCCCTGGCCGCAACGTCGGCCAGTGCCACGCCTATCACCATCACGGAGCGTCCGCGTACCCCCACCGAGCTCGAAGCCGAGGCTCGCAAGCGGGTGCTGAAGTACTACGATGATTCCTTCGCCGATGCGCTGCAAACCGATGCCAACGACCGCCTGGCCGAGTTTGCCAATGCCATTGCCAATGCCTACGACCCCCACACCGACTACCTGGCCCCCATTGCCCGCGACAACTTCGACATTTCCATCTCAGGACGGTTGGAAGGCACGGGTGCTCAGCTCCAGCAAGACGAAGGACAGCTGAAGGTAGCTGACATTGTGGCCGGCTCAGCTTCGTTCCGGCAGGGGGAGTTGAAGGTGGGCGACGTTATCCTGCGGGTGGCCCAGGGCGCCGCTGAGCCGGTAAGTGTGGAAGGCATGCGTTTCGAGAAAGCCGTGAAGCTGATTCGGGGGCCCAAGGGCACGGAAGTGCGCCTGACCGTGCGCAAGCCCGACGGCGCCGTCGTGGTAATCCCCATCATCCGCGATGTGGTGGTGATCGAGGAAACCTACGCCCAATCGGCTATTATTAAGCGCGATGGCCGCAACTACGGGTACATTCACCTGCCCGGCTTCTACGCCGACTTCGGGGGCAAAGGCGGCCGGAGCAGTGCCGACGACGTGAAAACCGAGCTGGCCAAGCTGAGTAAGGAAAACGTAGCCGGCGTGGTACTCGACCTGCGCTACAATGGTGGCGGCTCGCTGCAGGACGCCGTGGCCATGGGCGGCCTTTTCGTGCCCGGCGGCCCCATGGTACAAGTAAAACCCGGGCGCGGCCGGGTGCAGGCCCTCGACGACAAAGACCCCCAGGTGCAGTATGGGGGCCCGCTTGTGGTGCTGGTGAACAAGTACAGCGCCTCGGCTTCCGAGATTTTAGCCGCCGCCATGCAGGACTACCACCGCGCCGTGGTAATGGGCAGCACGACCTACGGCAAGGGAACCGTGCAACAGGTATTCGACCTCGACAATGCCGTCTCGCCGGAGCTCAAGGCCCTCAAGCCCCTGGGCTCGCTTAAGCTTACCCTCCAGAAGTTTTACCGGGTAAACGGCGGCTCGACCCAGTTTAAAGGCGTAGTGCCTGACATTACCCTGCCCGATGTGCTGGCATCTTACGCCAAGGGCGAAAAGGAGTCGGACTACCCGTTGCAATGGGATGAAATTACCCCGGCTACCTACCAGCCCACCAACACGGTGCTCGCCATCGACAAGCTGCGCGCCGCCAGTGCCGCGCGGGTAGCGGCCAGCCCCGGCTTCCGCCTCATCACGGAAGCGGCGCAGCGCGCCACTGAGCGCCGTAAGCAAACCAACTTGTCGTTGAACTTGGCTGCTTACCGCACCCTGCAGCAGCAGGCCCGCGACGCCAACAAGCAGCAGACCGCCGCCCAAAACGCCCTGCCGGCCCTCGAGCTCGCTCAGCTCTCGGCCGACACGCGGGCCGTGGGCGACTCGACTGCGAACAAGCGGGTCGCCCGTTTCTTCAAGCCCCTGCGCAGAGACCCGGCCCTGGCCGAGGCCGTGGCCGTAATTGGCGACCAGCTTAAGTAGAGTGTAGTGAGATGAGAGAAGCTGCCTGATTGCCTGACGCTAAATAATGCTGCTCATCATAAAGCAAAGAGGCCAATAGCCGCTCGTACAAGCAGCTATTGGCCTCTTCAGGTTATCTGCTCCCACGACGTGCTTTGCGATCAGTTGACAGTTTTTGCTATGTAACCCAAGCTGCGTCGAAGCCGCGTAGCGGCGACAGGTTTGTAGGTACTTGGAGCTATTTCACCGATCAAGCCGCGTAGCGGTGACAGCCCAGCGAATCTGTCACCGCTACGCGGCTTGGTGCCATCACCAGCTGGTTGTGCTACAAACCTGTCGCCGCTACGCGGCTTTGCCGCAACTTTGGTGATGTACTAAAATTTTACATTGCCTAAACTATGAGCCTCAACTGGAAGGCATTGCGCCAGTGCTACTTAAGAAATTGGACTGAGTAGCGCTGGCTCGATGCACCGGTAGCGGCCCGGCTATTGCGCCCGGCGGCGCTCATCTTCGGCGCCGCTGTTGCGGCGGGGGGTGCCGGGAACTTTGTCGTTGCCGAACCGCCAGCCGAAGGAGAGCGTCACCACCCGCGAATCGCGGCGTAGGAACAGCTCCTGCCGGTAGTTGTTGTAGACCGAGGTGGCCCGTAAGGGCATGGTGTAGAAGATATCCGTGGCGGCCAGCTTCAGCGTGCCCCGGCGGTCCCACACTTCTTTTTTCAGCCCTGCGCCGACTTGGCCGAAGGGCTGAAACTCGAAAAAACCCACGCGCTGCCGCGAGTCATAGCGGGCATTCAGCTCCGCGCCCCAGCCCTGGCCGAAAGTGAACGTGCTGTTGCTGCTTACGTTGTAGGCGGCCCGGCCGGCCTGCAGCGCGGTGTTGGCCAGGTTGCCCTCGAAGTGGATGTAGTACAGCACCGCGTTGTTGTAGATGCTCAGCCACTTGCCCACGGTGATGGGGGCCGTGAGCGTGAGGGCGGCGTACTGTTGGCGGTCCAGATTGACGTCGGTCGAAACCGTCGTGGTCTCGGTTTCGGGGTAGGCCACGTCCGTGATGGGGTCCTGGGTGACGCTGTAGCTGAGGCCGGCGGTAAATTTCTGGTTGAAGGTGTAGCTCAGCTCGGCGTTGTAGCTGGTTTCGGGGAGCAGGTTGGGATTGCCTCGGCCGGAAGTAGCCGGGTCGATGAGATAGCGGAAGGGGTTGAGCTGCCGATAATTGGGCCGATTGATGCGCCGGCCCAGGGATAGGGCCACTTCGTTCTGCTTACTGAGCGTGTACTTCAGGGCCACGCTGGGGAACAGCTGGTAATAGTCGCGCTGGAAATTATCGGCTTCCACCACTTGCCGGCCGGTGGCGTGAGTTTGCTCGCCGCGCAGGCCAGCCTGCACGTTCAGCTGGTCGACGGTGTGGCTCAGGTTCACGTAAGCGGCGGAGATGAGCTCGTCGTACTGGAAGCGGTTGGTCAGGTTCCGATTGGGAGTGGTTATGCCGTTGCGGGTGTCTTCAAACCGCACGTCGTTGTCGGCGTACACCCGGCTGGCTTTGGCACCGGCTTCCAGGCGGGTTTGGGGGCTGAGCGCCTGGGTGTAGTCCGCCTTCACCGCCTGAATGGTCAGCTCGCTGGTCTGGTCGCTGGCCAGCGTAGCGGCGGGCTGGCCCGACATTTCAAAGAGGGTGGTCTGGCGCTGGGTCCGGTGCGTGGAGTAGCGGGCGTAGTCCGCGTCGGCCGTGAGCTCGGGGCTGCCCGGCGAGCCCGCGCCAAAGGTGTGCTTGAAGTTGACGTTGCCCGTGATATTCGGATTGTTGCCCTCGCTGGTGCTCGGCGCGGTGTAATAATCCGTCACTTGGCCCGTCGCGTCGTAGAAAGTGCTGGTGTTGGAACCCGAGCCGTGCGGATGCGGGTTCGGTACCGCAAACCCCGCCACGACGGCGCCCAGCACGGTATTTTTCGAGAGGTTGACCTCGGCCCCCGCCTTATAAATCAGAAAATGGTCAGTGGAAGTTACCCGGTTACGCTGGTCGCTGGTGCCCTTTAGAATCGAGGCTTCCCCTTGCGATTCGTAGAACGAGCGGTAAGTGTTGCGCACCCCAAAACCCCGCCGGTTGGTGTAAGTGGCCGAAGTAAAGAAGTTAACGCCGGCGCGGCGGTGGTTGGCCGACAAGCTGCCGGTGAACTTACCGTATTCCCCGCGGCCATAGCTGGCGTTCAGGTTGCCGTTGGTACCCAGGCGCTGGTCTTTTTTGAGGTTGATGGCGATGATGCCCGCCCCACCCTGGGCATCGTACTTGGCCGGCGGGTTGGTGATGAGCTCGATGCTCTTGAGCTGGTCGGCGGGCAGGGCGCGCAGGTAGTCGGCCAACTCGGCGCCGGTCATGGGCTGCCGCTTGCCGTCAATGAGCACCAGTAAGCCCTGCCGGCCGCGCAGGGCAAGGTTGTCGCTGGCGTCGACGGTCACGCCCGGGGAGCGGGCCAGCACGTCGAGCGAGGAGTTGCCGGCCGCCAGCGTCGAGCCTTCCACGTTCACCACCGTGCGGTCGGCGAGGCGCTCGAACAGCGGTTTCTGGCCGACGATGGTTACTTCTTTCAAGGCCGTGGCCGCGCTGGTTTGCAGGGTAAAAGCCGGCAGCGTCAGGCCCCCGGCCGGCAGCTCGAAGGGCTCGCTCCAGAAGCGCACGAAGCCCACCTGTGCGGCCGAGAGCCGGTAGCGCCCAGGAGTGGCTCGTTCGAAGTGAAATCTGCCCTGGCTGTCGCTGAACTCCGTTTTTACCACCGTCGAATCGGCGGCCCGGTGCAAGGTGACGGTAGCAAATTCGATGGGTGACCCGGCCGCCGAGCGCACGGCCCCCGCGAGGTTGGCTCCGGTTTGGGCCCAGACTGGGATGCCGGTCAACCAGACCAGGCCCCCCAGCCAGAGGCAAAGTTGTCGGGAGCGGCGCCGAAAGAGTAGAATTGTCATAGTGCAGCAAAGCCAGGTTTGAAAAAGGAGAAAAGATCAGCCGTGAGAAAAAGCCGTTGGGATACTCGTTGGCTTATTCGGGCGGGGAAACTGCGCGAAGCGAATAAGGTTACCGGCGATTGGTCGCTTCGTTACAGGCACCCTGGATTTTTATGGCTTCGCCTATCTGACGGGCCTGAACCAGGGTGCCGGCCCGTGCTACGATTAGCCGTGGCGCGAGCCGAAAGCCGGAACGGCCCTCAGACCCCCGATCCTAGGTAGAGCCGTTCTGTTCCTAACTAATGAGGGCTAGTGACTGCAGCAAGCGTTACGGAGTACCAGCCAGCAGGCACCCAGTTGGCAGGCATTCGGAGGGTTGCCGAGCGGCTGGGATAGTGCCGCGCACTAGTCATCAACGCGAAAGTTTCGTATGCACTACGCCAACCTAGGCCTCGTGCTTATTTTCGTTGCATGCCTGATTCTGCCGCTAGTCTTACCTCTTTCCCCGTTGACCTTCACGCAGCTTTTCCGGCTGACGACTTGCTGGCGATGGTCTGGGATGCGTCGTCGGCGCCCCTGGTACTGTTGCAGCCCGTGTGGGATGAGGGAGGCCGCGAGGTTACCGATTTCACCCTGGCGCTGCTGAACGAGGCGGCCCAGCGCATGCTGGGGCAGCCGGCCCGCCCGGCTTCGACGCATACGCAGCTGTTTCCAAACCTGGCTGCCAACGGTGGGCTCGATTTCTACCGCGAGGTACTGGCGACCGGGCAGCCGGGCCGACGCGAGCTCAAGTACCCACTCGACCAGCTGGAAAACTATTGTTGGGTTTCGGCGCGGCGGGTGGGGCAGGGGTTGCTGGTAAGCTTTACCGGCCCGGCCCCTGAGTTGGGCTCGGCCGGGGAGCTGGCCCTGCGCGCGAGCCAGGCCCGTGAGCACGCGGCCTTGGCCGAAGCCGAACGGCAACGCACCATTTTGCTCGAGACCTTCCTGCAGGCCCCGGCCATGATTTGCATCCTGGCGGGGCCCCAGCACGTGTTTGAGCTGGTGAACCCGCTCTACCAGCAGGCCGTGGGCAACCGGCCGTTGCTGGGCCAGCCCATTCGTGAGGCCCTGCCCGAGCTGGCCGGCCAGCCGGTTTTGGGGCTGCTCGACCAGGTGTACACCACTGGCGAAACCTTTCGCGCCAACGAAATGCCGGTGCAGTTCGACCACGCTCCGTGCCAGGAGCTGGAAATGCGGTATTACAATTTTATCTACCAGCCCCGGCGCGATGCCCGCGAAGAGGTCGACGCCATCATCGTCCTGGCCTACGAGGTAACCGAGCAGGTGCGGGCGCAGCAGCAAGCCGCCGAGAGCAAGCGCCAAGCCACCGTCGCCAACCAGGAGCTGGCCACCGCCAACGAAGAGCTGCAGGCCACTAACGAGGAACTCCGGGCCGCCAACGGCGACTTGTTCGTCACTCAGCTGACGCTGCAGGAGCTAAACCAGGAGCTTGAAGCCCGGGTGGCCGACCGCACCTCGCGGCTGCGCTCGGCCCAGGCCGAGGCCGAGCGCCAACGCGCCCGCCTGGAGCGGTTTTTTATGCAGGCTCCGGCCGCCATCTGCATTCTCGACGGGCCCGATCTGGTGTTTGAGCTGGTGAACCCCGGGTATCAGGCCCTGTTTCCGGGGCGCCAGCTGGCGGGCCGCCCCTTGCTGAAGGCCCTACCTGAACTAGCCGGCCACGCCGTGTGGAGTTCGCTGCACCGGGTATACGAAACGGGGGCCACCCATTACGAAGAAGGCATCCTGATTCCGGTGGCCCGCCGCGAGGGGGGGCGCTCGAAGAGCTTTACTTCAACTACATTCAGCAGGCGCGGTACGACGAGAGCGGGCGGATTGACGGCATCCTCGTTTTTGCCTTTGAGGTGACCGAGCAGGTGCGGGCCCGCCACCGTAGCGAGGCTTTGCAGGCCCAAGCCCTGCAGAATGCCGAGCAGTTAGTGCGACAGCGCGAAACCCTGTACCAGGTATTCGAGCAAACCCCCGCCAGCGTGGCCATCCTGCGCGGGCCCGAGCATCGCTTCGACTACGTGAATCCCGGTTACCAGGCCCTGTTTCCGGGCCGCACGCTGCTGGGGTTGCCCTTGGTTGCGGCCTTGCCCGAAGCCGCAGAGTTCGGTTTTTTGGCCTTGCTCGACCGGGTGTACGCGACCGGCGAGCCCTTCTTTGGCACCGAGCTGCCCTTGCAAGTGCGCGACGAAGCCGGTAACCGCTTGCCCGAAGCGTACTTCACCTTCACCTACCAAGCCTACCAGGAGGCCGGGGCCACGGTGGGCGTTTCCATCTTTGCCTTCGACGTAACCGAGCAGGTGCTGGCTCGTCGCCGCACCGAGCAAATGCAGGCCCAGGCCTTGCTGGCGGCCGAGCAACTGGTGCGGCAGCGCGAAACCCTGCACCAGGTATTTGAGCAGACCCCGGCCCTGGTGTTCATCGCCCGCGGCCCCGACCACCGGATAGACTACGTGAACCCCGCCTACCAGGCCCTGTTCCCGGGCCGTGAACTGGTGGGCCGGCCCACTGCCGATGCCATTCCCGAGGCGGTGGAACACGGGTTCATTGCCTTGCTCGATCAGGTGTACACCACCAACACGCCGTATTATGGCAACGAAGTACTGGCCAACGCGTCGGACCCGGAAGACCAAATGGCGCTCCGCTACCTGAACTTTACCTACCAGGCCTACCAGGAAAATGGGGTGACCGTGGGGGTATCATCCTTTGCGTTTGACGTGAGTGAGCAGGTGCAGGCCCGCCAGCAGGCCACGGCCCTGCAGGCCGAGGTGAGCCGCCGCGATGCCCAGCTGCAGGATTTCTTCGAGCAGGCCCCGGTGGCTATTGCCGTGTTGCGCGGCTCTGAGTTCATGGTGGAGCTGGCCAACCCCGCCATGTGCGCCCTATGGGGGCACACCCGCGAGGAAGTGCTGGGCAAGCCCATGTTCGTTGGCATGCCCGAGCTGCGGGGGCAGGGCTTCGAACAGCTGCTGGAGGGCGTACTGGCCACCGGTGAGGCCTACGCGACCCAGGAAAAGCCCGCGCAGCTGCGGCGCAACGGCCAGTCGCAAACTGTGTACCTGAATTTCGTGTACCAGCCCCTGCGCGACAGTGAAGGCCAGATTACCGGCGTGGCCGTGGTGGCCACCGACGTAAGCGAGCAGGTTGCGGCCCGCCAACTCCTGGCCCTGGCCAACGCCGAGCTCACCGCGGCTAACCAAGCCGTGAGCGCCCGCAACGAGGAGCTGGCCGCCGCCAACCAGCAGCTGACCCGCACCAACCAGGACCTTGACAACTTTGTGTACGCGGCCTCGCACGACCTTAAGCAGCCGGTCAACAACCTGGCCGGGCTCTTCGACGAGCTACGCCACGCCGCTGTTTTCAGCGACCCCGACGAAGAGGCCGTGCTGGTGCCTATGGTCGACGAGGCCCTGCGGCAGCTCGCTACCACCATCAACGACCTAGCCGCCGTGGGCCAGGTGCAGCGCCTGCCCGGCCTGCCCGCCGAAACCGTGGCCCTGGACGAACTAACCCAGGAGGTGCTCCACACGCTCGATCCCCAGGTGTACGCCGCGCGCGCGCGCGTCACCACCGATTTCACCGCCCGCCCCACCATCACCTACGCCCGGGCCAGCCTGCGCACCATCCTGCTCAACCTGCTCAGCAACGCCCTCAAGTACGCCGACCCGAGCCGGCCCGCCCGGGTGCACCTCTCCACGTGGGTGCAGGAAGACCGCCCCGTGCTGCTGGTCGAAGACAACGGCCTGGGCTTCGACGTGCAGCGGCACCGCAACGAGCTGTTTCACCTCTTCCGCCGTTTTCACGACCATACCGAGGGCACGGGCGTAGGCCTCTACCTTATTAACCGCATCGTGCAAAGCAACGGCGGCCGCCTGGAGGTGGAAAGTGAAGTAGGGGAGGGGACGACGTTTCGGGTGTTTCTGTGAGCAGCCCGACCTGCCGGGGTGCCCTGCTTCCGGCTGGTGTTCAGCGCCCCAGGCGTACGGTGGTGTCGAGGCGCTGCGTAAGTAATAGGTGGCGACACTCCTGGCGCAGGGCGGCCTGCTCCTGGTGCTGCTCTTCTTTCTGAAACAAGCGCACTTTGTATTTCTCGTGGGGCGCCGTGCGGCGCAGGTTCAGGTAGGTGAGCCGGCGGTTGGCGTTGCGCTTCGGCTCGCCGTCCTGAATACGCTGGATGCGCTTGGTGTTGTTGCCGAACAGCGCCTGCAGGGGCTTCAAGCCAACGAACAGGTTGGTGCTTCCATCCAGGCTGTAGCGGCCACATAGCTCCAGGCTGCTGAGGTTGCTGTTCAGGCGCAAGCCGGGGATGAGCAGCTGCCCCTGCGTCAGAATGAACGCGCTGCTCACGGGCTCGAAGTACAAGTGGCTGGTCCGCTCGGCCTTCATCATTTTCAGGGCCTCCATCAGGGCCTCCACGTTCAGCAGCTCCAGGTCGCTAATGTCCGTTTTCAGGTAACCCACCGTTTGCTTCAAGCTGGGCAGGAAGGCCGCGTCCAGGTCGGTGCGGATGTCCGCCACGCCGTGCAGGCTACCCCGGATGTTGTCGCCCCCCAGTACGGTAAAGCCCAAAGCCGTGGCGGTGGTAAACAGGGCCGACAGCTGCACGCCTTCCAGGCGCAGCACCGCCTGGGTAGGGTGGTGGTTACGATCGGCCGTGTTGATGATCAGCCCGCGTAAACTCAGTCGTCCTTGCAGGGCGTCCAGGGTGCAATCATCGAGCCGGGCCTGGCCGTCGAGCAGGTGCGACACCAGCCGAAACCGGCTGCCGCGGATGGCCCCGTAGTGCACCTGGTCGGCTTCGACGCGCAGCACGGCGCTGAGCACCCCGCCCGAAATAAGGGAGGTGTTGGTGGGCGATTGCAGCCGCAGGGCTTGGCGACTGGCCCGGCGCGTGGCCCGGGCCACGGTTTGAGCCGGCGATAGCGAGTCGGCGGTCGTGGTGAGGCCGGCAATCATGGCCAGCAGGCTTTGTACGTCGAGGCTCGCGTAGCGCAGGGTCACGTCGGCATCGGCCGCCACGAGGCGCAGGTTTTCTACCTGGGCCGTGGCCGTGGCCTCGCCGCGGCCCCCCTGCGGCGTCTGAAAGCGAAAGAACGGCACGCGCACCGTTGAGCCCGTTTTTTCCAGCCGCAGCTGCACTTGGTCCAAGCTTTCATCGGTGGGCAGCTGCACCCGGCCGATGGTTACGTCGAGCCGACCATTGGCGGCCAGCAGCAAATTGTGGAGGGCTGGCAGGGCGGCTCGGGCCTTGCCCGTCCGCCGGGCCTGCTGCTCGGGGGTGGCCAAGGGGCGGGCCAGCCGGGCCATAAACTGCCGGTAGTTGATGGCAGCGAAGTGCACCCCTAGCTGGTACTGCACGGGCGCTACCCGGTTGTCGGGGTCCGTGGGCCATTCCAGGTAGCCGCGCACCGCCCCCCCCCACATTTGGCCGGCCAGGTTGCGCAGCCGCAGCCGGTGGCCATCGTGGCGTACGGTCACGGCCAACTGGCTGAGGGTGTCGGTGGCCAGCACCAGGCGTTGGCAGCGCAGGTCTACGTCCAGGAGCAGGCCCGCTGGAATCAGCTCGCTACCCAAAGTGGCGGCCAGTTGGACTTTGTTGAGGGGCGCCCGGGCCGGCTTGGCGACGCTCAAGGGCGAAAACCCCGGCCGGTCGGGCCGGGGCACGGGCCGCAGGAGGGTGCGCAGGCTGGCCACGCGCAACTCGTCCACAGCAAACTCCCCGCTGATGCGAGCCGAGGGCTGTTCGCCGGTTAAGTAATCAACCAGGTGGGTGGTCACGGCCGAAGCCTTAAACCGCATACCGTTGAGCAGCCCGGAGGCATTAGACAGTTGCCAGAAGCTGTCTTGCAGACCCACCCGCACATCCAGCTCGGAGATGTCGGCTCCGCGCGCGGGCAGCACCAGGGAGGCTCCGTGCAGGGCCACGACTCCGCGCACCGACAAGCTTTTCTGCAGGCGGCGCAAGTTCGACCGGGTACCCGCTGCGGGCAGCAGGCCGCGCAGCCGCACGTTGATGTCGGCAATGCCCTGCCGGGCCCGCCAGCGGCCGGGCGAAACCACTGCCGCTAACTCGCGCAGCTCGGTGCGTCCCCGCAGGCGTCCAATCAGGAAGGGGCGGGTGAAATCGCGCAGGGTCAGGGCCGCGTCGAGCTGCCCCGCCGAGGAGTAGATGCGGCAGTGCTGCAGCGCCAGCACCGTGGATTGGACGCTGTGCGCGGGGCCGTTGTCGTAGGTGCCCTGTAAATCCCAACGGCTGATGCGGCGGGCGTCCGACCAGCGCAAGGTGGCCCCGCGGAGCCCGAACGTCAGCACGTTGCGGGGGCTGATGGTGGGGCCGCTCAAGCCCGTAATGGTATAGTGAATGTGCGCCTTGCTGGGGCTGGTGGCGCCGGCCAGGTAAGGCGCGAGGCGCGAGGGTAGGGCCGCGCGCAGCACTTCGGTAAGCGGCTGGTTGCCTACGAAGCGCAGTTTCAATAGGGTGCCCCGCGGCTGTTGGGGATCCACGGTGTGGGTGCCGCTAACCCGAATGGTGTCGCCGTTGAGGGTGGCGCGGGTGTTCCAGAGTAAACCCTGCCGCTCGCCAAACGTGTATTTGTAGTGCACCCAGGCCCGTACCGGCTCGCGCTCAAACAGAGTGCCGGCCTTGGTGCGCAGGTAGCTCAGTTGCCCGTCGAGGGTGCCGGCCACCCGCAGGATGCCCTGCCGCAGCCCGGCCGTGAGCCGCGCCTGCCGTACCTGAGCGCCAAACTGGCTGTGCGCGTACGCATTGTGCGAACTCATGCGAAAGTTATTGACCAGCAGCTCATCCAGTTCCAGATTGAGGGTTGGGGGGGCGCCCGTGCCTTTGGGGCGCTTGCCTCGCAGGCCCCAGGAGTGGCCGAGGGAATCGACCCGTTCCCGAAAATCAACATCCGTAATCACCAGCCGGGTAACGCGTACCTGGTCGCGCAGCAGGTTAAGCAAGTCCAGCCGCAGGTCGGCGCGCCCCACCCGCAGCACCGGCACGGGCTGCTGATAGGCGGTGTCAGTCAGGCTCAGGTGTTGAATCGAAGCGGTGAGGTGCGGGAAGTCGCGCCAAGGGGATAGCTCGACCTCGAAAGGAGCCAGCACCAGCGCCGAGTTATGGGTCAGCGCCCGGCGAATGAATTCCACCACCCGGCGACGCACAAAGTCACCGCCCAGCACCCACCCCCCCAGGGCTGCTCCCAGCACCCCCAGCAGCAGTCCCAGTGCCAGTACTCGTCGCAAAGGAAACTGTTTCATAGAATAGTGCCGCTATCACCAGTTAAACAGCGGTATACCGCTGCGCACAGTTAAGCAAAGTAGTACAGCACCCGCGAAAATCCGACCGGTGACAGTGCGTCACTTGCGAACAGCGAATTACGCCTCGGCCGCTGCCCCCTCGTCGGCGGGCGTAGAGGCTTTATACGCATCGGCGTACTTGACGTCTGTCCAGCTAATACGCAGCCCTAATAACTTCGTAAACAGTCGAATTATTATCTGCCGTTACGCTCTTCAGCCCCCAAATGGTTGACTGCGCTTCCAAAAGATCGGGGCCAGCTGACTACGAGGTGAATAGCTGGTCTAGTAAGTTATTGATAGGCAGCTTTTTTAGCCGCGCTGGCTTTCGTATACTACCCTGCCTCCACTGCCGCCAGGGGCAGGGTAAACAAAAAGCGGCTGCCCCGGCCGTTGGCCGGCTGACTCTCGACCCACAGCTGGCCCCCTTGGGCGCCAATGAATTCGCGCGAAATACTCAGCCCTAAGCCGGAGCTTCCCCCCGGTGCCGGGTGGCCCGGCACGCTCGCAAACCGCTGGAAAATGCGCTTGTGGTACTCCACCGGAATGCCGGGACCGCAGTCTTCCACGCTCACGCGCACCATTTCGCCCCATTGCAGCACCCGAATGGTGAGGGGCGCCCCCAGGGGCGAATACCGGATGGCATTTGAGAGCAGATTGATGAGGACCCAGGTGGTTTTTTCCACGTCGCCGTGGACCTCGGGCAGCCCTTCCGGCACGTGAGTGGCCAACTGTAGCTGCTTGTCGGATAGCTGGGGCTGTACGGTTTGGGTGGCGTAGTGGATGACTTCGGCCAGCCGCATGGGCTGCACGTTGAGCTTGATGCCCGCGCCCGCGTCGAGGCGGGCCACGTCGATGAGCTGACCCACCATGCTGAGCAGCCGCTGGGTTTCTTCCCCAATGCCGGCAGCCAGGCGTTGGCGCTCCGCGGCGGCGGTGCGCTCGTCTTGCAGCAGCAGCAGGCTGAGTTTGATGCTGGCCAGGGGTGTTTTCAACTCGTGCGAGATGGTGGCCAGAAAAGTCGACTTCACTTCGTCCAGCTTCTTAAACCCGGATACGTTGCGTAAGCAGAGGATGTGGCCCCCGGAAGCAGACTGGTTGGCGCGGTCCAGGGCGGTAATAGGGCTGATGCTGAGCTGGTAGTGCGGCGCCTCGCCCTTGTGCGGGAAAGTGAAGACGGGATCGGGGACGGCATCACCAGCCAGGTTGGCTTCGGCCAGGGGCACCAGCAGCGCCCGCAGCAGTTCATTGTGCTGCGCCACGGTCTCGGCCGCGTGGCCCAGCAACTCGGTTTGGGCCAATCCGAGCAGGTCGCAAGCCACAGGATTGGCCAGGACGATGGTTTTTTGCTCATCCAGCAGCAGCAGGCCCTCATCGAGGCTGCGCACGAGGCTGTCCATACGGTTGCGCTCGGTGAAAAGCTCGGCCAGGGTGCGGCGGCGCTCGTCCTGCGCCTGACTTAGGACGCGGTTCACGGCCGTGGCCACCGTGCCTACTTCGTCGCGCCCGCCCACGGCCACGCGGGTGGCGGGGCCGGGGCCGGCCACTCGCTCCATGTCGACGGTGAGCCGGCGCAGGGGCCGCACCACCATGCGCGGGAGCCGTACCATCACGGTGACCCCCACTGCCGTGCCAGCCGCCAGGAAAGCGAGCACCACCGAGCGTGCCAAAGTGAAATCGGCCGGCTCGAGGCCGTGGGCGCCGTGCTTCAGGTGGCTGATAGTGAAGAAGGTATAACCACCTAGGCCCAGCAGCAGTAGCACCAGCACCAGGATGTTGAGGCGAATTTTTAGTTTGAGAGACATGGCAACGAGGGGCCTCACCCCCTAGCCCCTCTCCGGGGAGAGGGGGAACTAGCTCTAAATTTTAGGAGCTAGCTATGAGAGGGTTATGTTAAAAAATAGACCTTGCGTGAAACTAGAAACTAGTTCCCCCTCTCCACTGGAGAGGGGGCTAGGGGGTGAGGCTGCCGGAGCATTACTCCAGCTCATATTCCTGCAGCTTGCGGTACAGGGTCGTCAGCCCGATGCCCAGGCGCTTGGCTACTTCCGGCTTGTTGCCCTCCAGCTCGCCCATCAGCTTGCCGATGTGGCGGGCTTCCAGCGCCCGCAGGCTGTCGTCGGCGGTGCCGGGGCGGGCCGGCCGGTTGAGGGCGTGGAACTCATCGGGCAGGAAATCGGCGGCCAGCGGCTCCCCGGCGGGGGCCAGGATGGCGGCGCGCTCCAGCACGTTCTTCAGCTCGCGCACGTTGCCGGGCCAGGCGTAGTGCTGTAAGAGCTGCAGGCACTCGGGAGCAAGCCCGGGCAGGCGCTTACTGAGCCGGGCGGCGAAGTACTGCAGGAAGTGCCGGGCCAGCGGGAGCACGTCAGCGGGCCGGTCTTTGAGCGGCGGCACGTTGATGGTGAACACCGACAAGCGGTAGTACAAGTCGGGCCGGAACCGGCCCTCGGCTGCTTCCTGCTTGAGGTTGCGGTTGGTGGCGGCCACCAGGCGGATGTTCACCGTGGTGGGTTTGGTGTCGCCGAGCTTGGTGAACTGCTGCATCTCGAGCACCCGCAGAAATTTAGCCTGTACGTTGAGTTCCAACTCGCCGATTTCGTCCAGAAACAGGGTGCCGCCGTTGGCTTCTTCCAGCAGGCCCTTCTTGTCGGTGAGCGCGCCGGTGAAGGCCCCCTTCCTGTAGCCAAACAGCTCCGACTCGAGCAAATCCTTCGGGAAGGCGCTGCAGTTGACGGCCACGAAAGCCTTGCCCCGGCGTCCGCTGGCCTGGTGAATGGCCTGGGCAAAGAGCTCCTTGCCGCTGCCCGTAGGCCCTTCCAGCAGCACCGTCGAGTCGGTGGGGGCCACTTGCTGGGCCAGCTTCTGCACCCGCTTGAGCTCCGGCGATTCGCCAATCATAGCCTCGAACGTATAGTGTTGGCCCACGCGGCGTTCCAGCTCGGTCACGCGCTTTTTCAGGCGGGATTTTTCGGCGGCGCGGTCCACTACCACCACCAGCTGTTGCTCAAAATCGCCCTTGGTGAGGTAATCAAAGGCCCCTAGCTTCATGGCCTTCACGCCGTCGGGAATGGTGCCGTAGGCGGTGAGCAGCACTACCTCGGCATCGGGCGCGGCCGCTTTGTAGCGGGGCAGCAGATCTACGCCGTGGCCATCGGGCAGTTTCACGTCGGAAAGCACCAGCAGTACGTCGTCGGCGTGTTGCTGGAGCAGCTCCAGGCCGCGGTGGGCATCGGGTGCTTGCAGCACGGTGTAGCCTTCCAGCTCCAGCACCTGGGCCAGCAGCTGGCGGAGGCGGGTTTCGTCGTCGATGATGAGCAGGGTACCGGTGGGCATTATTATAGGAAGGATTAGCCGAATGGGGCCGCAATTACGTAGTTTTGGCTATGCTAAAGCGCCTCCACCTCAAGAATTTTACTGTTTTCGCCGATGCCGACTTTGAGTTCGTGCAGGGGCTGAATGTGATTGTCGGAACTAACGGCACTGGTAAAAGCCATGTGCTGAAGCTAGGGTATGTAGCTGCTCGGGTGACGGCAAGAATTTTGGGTGATGAAATCTTAGCACCAGGGCCCCGTAATTGGGAGGTCTACTTATCCCAACGCCTGAAAGACGTTTTGCAACCAGAAGAACTAGGAAAGCTCGTGCGATGGGGAACGGAAAAGAATCCGGCTTCAATAACTGCTGAATTCAAAGGCTCTTCTATTGAAAATCTTGTTTTTAATTTTTTGTCTACTGCTAAAAATCCTACCCCGGGCGGTAAGCAGCCTGTCAGCGTAAAAAAATATCCGAAGCAAACCGATTTATCTCGTGCCATTTTTATTCCACCTAAAGAGGTACTCACTTTGGCATGGTTACGGGCAATTTATGAAAAGCGTCTCCTACCAATAGATGATACTTATCCTTCGCTTCTAGATTTGCTAAATGAAATCCCTCTGCGTGAGTTAAACCCAGTTGCCTCAAAAGCCCTGAAATCGCTGGAGAGAATTTTAGGTGGTCGGATAGAATTGGAAGGGGAGAGATTTTATTTGATTTCCAATTCAGGGCGCTTAGAAATGAATATGGTTGCTGAAGGTATTCGCAAATTTGCAATGTTGGAAAGGTTACTGCGCAATGGTGTATTAACACCTGAGAATGTGCTTTTCTGGGATGAACCCGAGGCTAACTTAAACCCTAAGCTGCTGCGAGAAATGGCAACGGTATTAGCTGAATTAGCACGCCAAGGATTTCAAATAATTTTAGCCACGCACAGTATGGGTTTGCTAAAAGAATTTCACATCCTGTCGCGACAGAAAGACGCTAAGCTGCTGCCGATAAAGTATTTTGGGTTGAACGCGCAGCCCGGGTATTCTACCACCGTTGTTACTGCCCATAACTTTGAGTATTTGCCTGATGTGGTTGCGCTAGAAGTTGAGCTAGAACAAGCCGATGACTTAGAAGAGATTTTCGTTCGGGAAGACCAGGAGCGCCATGCCGAAAATCGTTGAGAAAAACAAGGAAACGGGTGAATGCTTGGTATTTGATTTTCCATCAAATTGGAAGGTAGTAAAGTATGACCAAGAGGAAGATTCATCCATAGATGAAGAAGCGGGCTTTTATCGGCGCATTATCTTAGGAGAAGAATCGGCCGATGATGATGCACAAGGTATTCGGGCAATGGATATTGTATGCCGACTGCCTGGTAAACCTAAGCGTCTTCAACTTATTGAAGTAAAGGACGACCGAAAGCGAAAAATAGCGAAGGGTGACCGTGAGACTGAGCTTTATAAAACGCTCCTATTGAAAACCGTCGGTACGCTAGCTGGCCTGACCTTGGCCGAGCGTTTAGGCGATGATTCGTTGCGGCCGATGGCTTGTATGACGCAGAAGCCAGCTATCGAGGTGATTCTATTTTTAATTGAACCACCAGAAGAACCAGTTCCTATTGTTGGTAGCAAGCGTACGTTGCGCCGACTCGTACATCAACAGCTCAAAACCACGTTAGACCAGCGGCTATCTGCGGCCTTGAATAGATGGGGTCTGCTGTTCACTCTTTACAATCTTTCCAACCGTCTTCCACCTGATTGGCAAGTACGCGAGATTCGCTAACTCCCCCGAATCTCATTCTTGATGTGCTCCACGAACTGCCCAAACACCGGCTCGGCTTCCACGTTTTCGTGCCAGGCGAGGCCCATTTCGGCCAGGTTGTACTGGTGCTGGGGGCTGATGGTGGCGCCCGGCACGAGGGCCCCGGCCGCGTCGCGCTCGTAGCCCAATAGCCAGAGGCGGTCGGCCAGGGCGGTGGTGGTCACGATGTCGTGGGAGACGATGATGACGGTGTTCAGCTCGTCCATGGTTGTCACCTCGATTATTATTTTCTTCACCTCGTCAATCATGGCCACGTCGAGCCCGGAGAAGGGCTCATCGAGCAGAATCAGGTGTTCGGAGCAGAGCAGCTGCTGGGCAATGGCGGCCCGCTGCCGCTGCCCGCCCGAGAGCTGGGCCGGGTACTTCCGGCGGTGGGGCGCGAGGCAGAACCGCTCCAGGTAGGCATCGACGTGCTGGCGGGCCGCCGCGGGGGCATGCTTACGCGCGGCGGCCAGCAGCAGGTTATCGTACAGGGTGCGGTGGTTAAATAGCGGGTAGCGCTGCTGCACGAAGCCAACCATTCCGGGCAGCACGGCTTGCTGGGCCGGGCCCACTGCCACGGTGCCCGCGCTGGGCGCAATCAGCCCCGCCATGATGCGGCACAGCACCGACTTGCCGATGCCCGAGCGGCCGTAGAAGCCCAATACCTGGCCCTGGCTCATACCCGGACGGGTTACGTCGAGGATTTGGGCGCTGATGTCGCGCAGAACGACTTCGCCCTCGAAGGCCATGGAGATGCCGCTTAGAGTGAGGATGGGGTCTTTGTAATCGTAGGTATGAGCAGTCATAGCAGTAGCGTGGACTCTGCGAGTCCGCGAGTAAAGGGATTGAAGACGGGTGGTGCAACGCGCGGACTCGCAGAGTCCACGCTACGGGGGCTATCTTGCCCTTGTGTCGAACTTGATTTACTATAAGCGGAATCTGCCTCATCGCTTGCCGGCGGGCGAGGCGATTTTTCTCACGTTTCGGCTAGCGGGCAGCCTGCCCCGCGAGGTGATAGCCCAGCTTCAGGCCGAAACGGACTTGGGCCTAAATCGCCTCACGTTAGATTCCGCCCAGGCCTACGCCGAGCAGAAAAAATACTTCGGGTGCTTCGACACACAGCTGGCTAAGGGGGAGTTCGGCCCGACGTGGCTGCGGCACCCTGCTATCGCGGGGCTGGTGGCGCAGTCGCTGCATTACTTTCATGGAAAAACTACGACTTGCGCTGCTATTGCCTGATGCCAAACCATGTCCATATGGTAGTGGAGTTGCCGGAGACCGCCCCACCCCTGATTAGGACTATGCAGCGATTGAAGGGGTATACCGCCACGCAAGCCAACAAGCTGCTGGCCCGCAGCGGGACATTTTGGCAGCCCGAGAGCTATGACCATGTAGTCCGCCCGGGAGAGTTAGAGCGCATCATCAACTACGTGCTAGAGAACCCAGTGAAAGCCGGCTTAGTAGATGAGTGGGGGCAATGGCCGCACACGTACCTAGCCCCGTAACGCGGACTTTGCGAGTCCGCGAGTAAACGATAATTCAACTACTGCTGCCCACCCCAGCCCTCAATAGAGGCCATTACTTGGCCACAGAAAGTTGAGCGTAGGGAAAGAAGACGCGTCGGAGCAGAGAGAAGACATAGTCCTGGGTGGCGCCGGTGGCCAGAATCACGAGCTGAATGGCCAGCACGCCGTCCAGGTGCAGGTAGCGGTTCTGCTTGTAAAGCAGCAGGCCGATGCCGCCCTCGGACTGATACAGGGTCTCGACCAGCGTGATCAGGGTCCAGATGATGGCGAAGTTCTGGCGCACAACCTCGAGCATGTCGGCCAGCTTGCCACGCACAACTACTTCCAGAAAGCTGCGCCACTCGCCCATGCCCAGGGTGCGGGCGTGGTCCATTTCTTCCTGGGAGGTGCTGAGCATGACGCTGGTCATGCCCGTGACCAGGTAGACGGTGGCGGCGAAGACGAGGACGGCGAGCTTGACCTGGTGGCCGGAGCTGAGCAGCAGGGCCATGAAGAAGGTCAGGCCGGTCAGGGTGAGGTAGCGCATCTTGGAGGCGGCATAGGCCAGGGGGCGGAAGAAGGGCAGGGCGGTGAGGTAGGCCAGCAGCAGGGCCAGCAGGGTGGCCAGGGCCAGGGCGCCGAGGGCGCAGGTGAGGCTGGCCCAGAGTTCTTGGAGCAGGCCCTGGGTGGTGAGCAGGTCTTGCAGGGCGGCGAGGACCTCGCCCAGGCTGGGGAAGAGTTGCAGGGGGTAGAACAGCCACAGCAGCAGCAAGAGCAGGACCTGGCACCCGACCATGGGCAGGAAGACCGCTGGGCGCGGCTTGGCATTAGGGGAGAACAGCTCTTTCATGGCGAAGAGGACCGCCCGGTCTCCATTCGCTACTGGCCGAGAAGTCGACCAAGCGGGGAAGCGGGACGGGAATGTTAAAGGATGGTCAGCCTGCTTAGTGAAAATACGGCGGGGGTAAGCTGGTCTTTCCCGCCGTGGCTTCCTGCTCTCGCCCGCGGAGCGGAAGCCACGGTGGGAAAGGCGGCGGGCTTAGTTACCGAGGACGATTTCGACGCGCCGGTTCTGGGCCTTGCCGGCCGCAGTGGCGTTGCTGACCAGCGGCTCGCTGGCCCCGTGGGCATAGACCTGGATCCGCCCCTCGGGGAACGCACTCGGGCTCTTGGCTTCCAGCCAGCGGCGCACGGCCATCGCCCGGTCCTCGGACAGCTGCTGGTTGGCCTGCGGGTCGCCCGCGTTGTCGGTGTGCCCGTGCACGGCCACCTTCAGGCCCCCGGCCACGACCAGGTCGTCAAACAAGCTGCGCAGCTGCCGCTCGGCCTCGGGGGTGAAGGTGCTCTGGCCCGAGTGGAAGGCGATGTGCCAGGCGCGCTTGCTGACCGGGCGGCGGATCTCCTCGCCCGCGGCGAAAGGCTGGCCCTCGGCCGGGGCCACGGCCTTACCCTGGTAGCGGGCCTGCAGCGCGCGCAACGGGGCCAGGTCCAGCATCTGCTCCAGGGGCACGTAGCTCGGCAGCTCCTTGGGGTAGAGCTTGCTCTGCACATCCCCAAAAGCCTTGTAGACCGACGCGTAGATGTTGGTGCCCCCCGGGTTGAGCCCGAACAAGGTCAGGTTGTCGGCAAAGTTGAACACCTTGCTGCCCCCGAGCTCGACGACCTGGCCCGTGCGGTCGGCCTCGGCCACGCCCAGGTAGTACTTGCGCCAGTAATCCCCCGGCTTGTCGGCGTCGCCATACACGGCGGCCGAGATGTCGGCGGCGCGGGCCAGGGCCTCGGGGTGGGCCTTGACCTGGTCGGCGGCCTGGGCGAAGGCCAGCATCAGGCCCTCGACCTGTTTGGGATGGGCGTCGTACCAGCGCTTGGTGGTGACCAGGATGTTGGGCATCTGGTTGGAGTAGTCCTTGGTCGAGACGATGCTCACCAGCCCGCCCTTCTGGCGGGCGATGTTCACGTCGCCCGGGGTCCAGGTAGCCACGGCGTCGGCCACCACGTCGACCATGACGCCGGTGTTCTTGCCCTCGACGACCTTAGCGCGCTGTTCGGGTTTGCCCAGGATGTACTTTTCGGCGGCGACGAGGAAGTCAGCGGCGGCCATGAAGTTGACGGCCTGGGGGTCATAGGTGGTTTCGTCGGGGTTGACCTTGAGGCCGTTGTCGGCGCACCACTTCAGGGCGATGTTCTGGTCGCCGTCGCGCAGGTAGCAGGCGATGGTTTTGCCCAGGGCCAGCTTGGGGTTGTCGAGCCATTGTTTGGGACCCATGAGCTTGTCTTCGCCGAAGGACTTGCCGACGCTGTAGGGGATGAGCTGGAGCTGGGTGCCGGCTTTGTGGAGCTGTTGCTGGACGGCGGAGAAGGCGGGCAGGCCGTCGCCCATGATGCTGACGAGCAGGCCGGGGGTGTTGGGGTTTTGTTGCAGGTCGAGGGCGTTTTTGACCAGGTCGGCCTGCATCTTGCTCACGTCGTCCTGGCGCAGGATGCGCAGGTCGATGCCGTGGGCGGCCATGGCCGAGCCGGCGGTGGTGCGGGGTCCGCCGTTGGCGAGCATGGCGGCCATCTGGCTGTTCCAGGCCATGACTTCCCAAGTCAGGGGGGTGCCTGTGGCGGCGGGGGTGGCGGAGGGCAGCGGGGCCAGGGGCACGACGGTGTTCACCCCGGAGGTGCCGCTGGCCGTCGGCAGCTCGATCGAGGTGAGCAGCACCGACTCCGTCGCCGCTTTCTTGAATATAGCGCCACTGGAAATTAGCTTGTTGATTCCGAAGTAAAGAGCGACTACGAGAAGTGCTCCGATTAATATTTTACCGCGAGTGGTCATTTTAATTAAGACAATGAGGGTGGAACGCCCTATGGGCGCAGGTTTTAGTGATAATGTGGATTGTGGCAGCCTTGCAGTCTGTCATGCCAAGCGGCTCAGCTCATGGACATTGGACATTGTTGCCAAGGCATTGGCCTACGCTACCTCCAGGATGCTACTCAAGCAGGCTGGAATAAGCATCATCGGAAGCTTTCCTAGTGGCGACGATGCCTGGCTGCGCCTGCGGCTTTTCGTTGAGCACGGCATTAAAGTCGCCGTTTTGGTATTTGGCGAGGAGCCGCTGCCCTTTCTCGCTCATGACGCCGTTCTGGATGTCCATCTCCTTGACGAACGCCTGGCTGTAGCGCATGGCCTGCTTGATCTGGCCCAACTGCTGGGCCATGTCCTGGGCCACGCGGTCGGTGGCCAGGTCGAAGAAGTACTTCTTGTCCGGATCCCCGCGCAGGA
>NZ_JACXAD010000002.1 GCF_014699115.1 Hymenobacter montanus | reverse complement strand
TCCAGCAGCCGGTCCAGGGCGGGCTTGACCAGGCGGTCGAGCCCGTTGATGGGCGTGCGCAAGTCCAGCCCCCCGGGGCGGTAAGGCACGAAGGGCACCATCGGCGGGGCCATCGGCGGGGCCACGGGCAGGGGCACCAGGGCCGTGCGGATCTCGGGCGTGGTCACGATCTGGCGCAGGGTGACGTTGTCGAGGCTCCAGCCCTCGAACTGAGTGGCACAGTCGCTCTGCAGGCGGAACTTGACGCGCACGCGCCGGTGCCACAGGGCCGGGTCGCGCAGGCTCAGGTAGGTCGTGCGCGGGCCCGGGCCGGGGCTCAGGCCCGTGCGCCGGCTCAGCAGGCTCCACGCACTCCAGCTCTGGTCGGCCTGCTCGTACTGCAGCCAGACCGTGCCGTAGTCGTGGCCGCTCTCCAACCGATACTGCTCGTCGAAGTAGAGGGCAAACCCCATCAGGGCATTGGCCCGCGCGCGCAGGGTGGTGTCCAGCCGGAAGGGCTCACTCACCAGCTCGGCCACCTGGTCGGGCTGGTACGTGCCCGTACTGGCTTGGCCGTTGGCGATGCGCCAGCTGCCGCCGGCCGTGAAAGTCAGGCCGCTGCCCTGGAAGTCGGTGAGCGCGCCGCCGGTGAACTGTTCGTAGGGGGCCAGGATGGGCTGCTGGGATGGGCGCGCGGCCAGGCGCAGCTCTTTGGGCAGCGGCAGCTCGCGCAAGCTGCGGATGGGCACGGGCTGGGCCCGGCTGGGAAGAAAAGGCAATAGCAGCAGGGCTAGCAGCAGGCACCCGGTGTGGAAGGGGACTCGTCTTGGTGTGGTCATGGGGGTAGAAAAATATGGCGAAAGATGGCGGAAGCAGGACTACCCCTAACAGCAGCGCGGGGCCAGCAAACGCTACGCTGGGCTCGGGCCGTGGGGCAGCCGATGCTAAAGGAAGAATAAAGGGGCTACCGCGCCCGCTGCCGCGGGGCGCGCAGGCCAAGCCGCAATCTGGCCGGTGGGTCAGGGCGTTGCCGGGGTGCCGTGGGTAGACGGCCCGCTCGGACGACGGGGGCCGCCAGGGATCGAGCCGCACGTGGAGTCGGGGACGCGGATGGGCTGCCGAGAGCCAGTGGGGCGAGCGAGCCAGTGAGCAGCCCGGCCTGGGAGCCAAAGGTGCGGCGGCACTGGTAGAGGTGACGCAGCGTGTCATCCTTAGCTCCGTTGGCCAGGACCTTGTTACGCACGTACAGGCCATAGTAGGTCGTGTCCTGCCCCGCAGCGGGCGCCGCTTCCTGCAAGAAGTAGAAGCCCCTGGCATCAGTCACCTGCAAGGTCGGGGGCAGGGGCACGCGCCCGCCCCCGAAGGTGCGCACCGTGCCGCGCAGTTGGGGTCGCGGGGCCAAGCTATCGAGGCCGCCGGCGGTGAGGATGGGTTGCCAGAGCAGGCGGAAGGGCTTGCCGTCGGCCTGGGCCGTGCCGTCGGCCTTCTGGAGTGCCAGACCCGTTAACGTGCGTAGGTTGTCGAGCAGCACCGCGCCCAGAGGGTATAGGTCATAATCACCGGTAGGGACGGAAACAGAAGCCTCAAATACCAAACGCGAGATATTGGTGGTGGGGGTGAAGGTCACCGTATCGGTTTGCCAGGTGGTGCGGTTCATGGGAATGACCTTGCTCCATAAGCGGGTGCCGGGGGCTACCCCGGTGTCGATGAACTGTGTGCTGGTGCAGGCTTCCGTACTTCCCTTGACCTGTAACGTGATGGGGACTTCAGGATTCATGCTGTCCCATCGCAGATACTTGGGGGCATAAGCCACATCAATCAGAAACCGGTAGGTGACGCCCGCTTTCAGCGGCACGCGTAAGTTCTGGCCGAAGTAAGCGTTGTTACCATAGAAAGCTAAAAGCCCTATATAAGACTGGCCATCGGCGGGCGCCATGCTGCTGCCGTACGCCTCCCAGGGTAATACAGGTAATATATTAGGCTCCGTCGAGCAGAAGCTCCAATCGATGAGGCCGGGATCGTAGATGCTCCGATAATCTGGGCTTGCTCCCTCGAAGGAGGGATTGACGAAGAGGGAGTCTTTTCGGAATTCAGGGGTGGTTGCGCTGGCCGCAATTCTGCTAGTGGCGGCTCGTGGAGAAGATAGTTTATCTCTGGGAGAGATTACTGATGTAGCCTCGATTGGATGAACTGGATAAGAAGGAGGCGCCTGTTGGGCCCTGCTGGGCCAACTAGCTAGTAGCACCAGGGCCAGTAGTAGGCCCCCGCCGTGGGCAAAGGGTAATGCTCTTGTTGTCATGCGTGATAAAAAAAGTGTGGTAAAAAAAGATGGAGGAACGGAGGGCAGGCACTACCATCGCCGCAGAACTTGCAGGTTTTATAGTTATCCGACACGTGGTAGAGCTCGAATAAAAGCGGCTGGTGCACCCGCCGCCGGAGGGCGGGCAGGGCCGGCCGCAACCCGGTAAGCAAGGCCGCCCCGCGGTGTGGCTGGAAAGAGACTTGTCCGGACGGCGGGGCGAAGTACCAGGGGATGAGCCACTCTTTGAGCAGAGGCCCTGCGGAGGCTACCGAGGGCCAGCGGAGCGAGCGAGTCGCTCAGCAGTCCGGCTTGGGAACCGTAAGTGCGGCCACACTGGTAGAGGTGGCGCAGGGTGTCATCTTTGACCCCATCAGCTAGGGGCGTGTTGCGCACGTACAGGCCGTAGTAGGTCGTGTCCTGCCCCGCAGCGGGGGTCGCTTCCTGAAAGAAGTAAAAGCCCTTCGCTTCGGCCTCGGTTATCTGTAGCTTCGCGGGCAGCGGTACGCGCCCGCCCCAAAAGGTTCGCACCGTGCCGCGCAACTGAGGCTGGGCCAGGCTGTCAAGCCCGCCAGCAGTGAGGATCGGTTGCCAGAGCAAGCGGAAGACTTTGCCGTCGGCCTGGGCCGTGCCATCGGCTTGCTTGAGTGCAATGCCGGTCAACGTGCGCAGGTTATCAAGCAGTACTGCGCCGCGAGTTATTGGTTCATAACTAGAGCCAGTAACATAAAAGCGCACGTGCGCAATATCCTTTGTAGGCGTAATGGTCACCGTATCGGTCTGCCAGGTGGTGCGCTCCATCGGAATAACCTTACTCCATAAGAGAGTGCCCCTACCGTCGTATTTGGGGCATTGATCCGCACCACCATCAATGCACAAAGTGATGGGGACAGGAGTTCCTCCTGCATAGAAATACGTATCTATGTTAGCATAAGCCACATCAACTAAGCCACATCAACTAGGAAAGTATACGCAACCCCCGCTTTAAGCGGCACACGTAACGGTTTTCCTACGGAATAGAACTCTATACCCCAATGAGATACCAGCCCAAGATAAGCGTTTTCTTCCGCCGGTGCGACGCCATTATAAAGGCTGGAAGTAGAATACCGGAAAGGTCCTTCGAGACTACAAGATAGAGGTGATCTTTCGAAGGAAGGATCGGTAAAGAGAGCGTCTGGTCGGAAGGCGGGGGTCGTTGTGATCGAGGCGTCGCGCGCTGGCCCTTGGACAGGCGCGCGCCGGGCCTTGGAGCCTGCTACTAGCCCCGCCCCCGCCAGGTGCTTCGGCGGACGCGGCACTCGTTGGGCTCCGCTGGGCCAATAGGTCAATAGCAGAGCCAGTAGCAGGCTCCAACTGCGGGCGAAGCGTACTAGTCTCGTGGTGGTCATGGGGTGGAAAAAGGATGGTGGAAAGCCGGGCTGGTAGTGGGGAAGAATAGAAAAGGGGCTATCGTGCCTGCTGCCGCGGGGTACGCCGGCGGGGTTGCGGCCCCGCCAGAGGGTCAGGGCCTTGCTCGGGTGCCGTGGGTAAGTGGCCCGCTCCGACTATGGGGGCTGCCAGGGATGGAGCCGCACGTGGAGTTGGGGACGCGGACGGGCTGCCGAGAGCCAGCGGGGCGAGCGGGCCACTTGGCAGGCTGGCCTGGGAGCCGAAGGAGCGGCGGCACTGGTAGAGGTGGCGCAGGGTGTCGTCCCTGGCCCCGTTGGCCAGGGGCGTGTTGCGCACGTACAGGCCGTAGTAGGTCGTGTCCTGCCCGGCAGCGGGCGCCGCTTCCTGAAGGAAGTAGAACCCCTTGGCATTGCGCACCCGTAAATTCTTAGGCAGCGACACGTGTCCGCCTTGGAAGGTGGTCACCGTGCCGCGTAACTGAGGCCGAGCCAGACTGTCGAGCCCAACGACCGAGAGGACAGGTTGCCAGAGCAGGCGGAAGGCTTTATCGGCCGGCTGAGCTGTCCCATCGGCTTGCTGCAGCACCAGGCCCGTCAACGTGCGTAAGTTATCGATTAATACCGCCCCAATTTGAGTACATTCCCGGAAACAAGGTCCTCCGGCTGGGGGTAAGGTCCCCGTAGCTTGAATGGATAAGTAGATAATGTCGGTCGTGGGCGTGAACGTCACCGTCTCCGTTTGCCAACTGGTGCGGGACATAGGAATGAGTTTGCTCCACAACAAGATGCTATTGGAGGAGCCATTATTGGCATCGCACCGTTGCGCACTACCCCTGATTTGTAGCGTGATAGGAACTTGAGGCCCGTACCGTAATAATTCCAGCGAAAAAAAGTCCAGGCCATAGGCCACATCGACTAAGAAGGTACAGGTCACCCCTGCTTTGAGTGTATCGGATAAGCGCTGGGAGACGCCAATATTCCCACCGCCACTACTATAGATTGCTACATAATCGTTTCCGTCCGTTGGCCTGAGGGTACTCAGATTCCAGCCACCACCGGGTGTAGCCGGCAGCATTTGATAACCGGCGTAGCAGAAGCTAGGCCACCAATCGGTGGCGTTCGGAACTCCAGGAGCATTTCTTTCAAAGGAAGGATTGGTAAAGAGAGCATCTTGTCGGAATACGGTCGTACTTGTTGTGGCTGCGGCGTCGCGCGCCGGGTCTTGGGCGGGCGTTAGCCGAGCCTTGGCGGAGCTTACCTGCCCCGCCCCTGCCGGGTAAGTCGGCGGACGCGGCATTTGTTGGGCTTGGCTGCACCAGGCAGTCAGCAGCATCAGCAACAGGGCCAGCAGGTGCCAGCGGCGGACCAAGGATAATCGTCTTGTTGTCATGGGCAGTAGAACAGGCTGGTAGAAGTGAATGGTAGAAAGGAAGACCGTCTCGAACAGGAGCGCAGGCCGAGCTCTGAACCAAGCGGAAGCACTGGCTGCGGGGCTATCAGTGATCCGGGAGAGAACAGAAAGGCTAGTACGCCGACCGCTGGGGGCGGCGAGCGGCTGGCTCTCCCGGACGGCGGGGCGCCCGGGCCGGGGCTGCGGGTGCCCCGCCAACAGCTAACGGGGCGAGCGAGCCCCCCAGCAGGCCGGCCTGCGAGCCGAAAGTGCGGCGACACTGGTAGAGGTGGCGCAAGGGGCCGTCTTTGGCCCCATTGGCTAGGACCTTATTGCGGATGTACCCGCCGTAGTAGGTCGTGTCCTGACCCTTGATGCCTACCCCCGAGCCCGGCGCCATAGGATGGGCCCGAGCAGAAGCCACCTGAGTCTCGGGGAATCGCGCTAGCTCCGAGCCTGGTGGGCTAGGCGGCTTACGCTCGGGCGGGTGAGCCTGGCTGGGCCAGCTGGAAGCCAGCAGGAGACCGGAGCAGCACTCTAAGCGGGTAGAGGTGGTTGTCATCAGCCGGCAAGCATTGAGGCGTTGTTCATAGAAAGGAGTAGGAAAGCCTCGCCCTTAGTAGCTACCCGGTAGCTGAGCGGTTGCCAATCGCCCGGCCGGGATGCCCGGGCAGGTGACTCTCAAGCAGATTGCCCAGGCCATAAACAGTGCGTGAGTCCGAGTCCTGGCAAATCCGGGCCCTTTACAGACTGGGCCAGTGAGCCAGAGCCATCATTGGTAGAACGAGCGGGCAGGCAGTACCGGGTTCAAGCGCTCCTTCAAATGTTGCCCGGGAAGCTTTCCTTTTCCTAGCGTCGGCCACCCCCGCTTGGATGAATAACCTAATCAGTAGGACCAACAACAAAATTCGTTGGTTCTACTGATTAGGTTATTCGCCGCTCAAGCCCATCCGTTTCCCCTGCTTGTCCGGTCTGCTCCCCACGTCGGGGCTTATGCCAGCGCCCCGCACTTTAACGGACCTGGCCTCTCCCCTACCACTTGCTCGGGCAAGCGCAGCCCCCTAAGGCATCGGGCCATTCGTACCTAAAGCACCGGCGCTAACGCAAGTGGCATCGAATAGTGCTACCTTTTTTTCAACCACGAAAAAATATTCATTCTCGGCCCTGCCGACAACCCGATCCGTTATGAGTACTAACTTATCTGGCGTTCCCCGATAAACCTTAATAAGCAGTCGTTCCTTTTCGGCCTCTATAAGCCATCGACTACCTTGCCTTTGGGGTATTTCACGGTGTACTTCAAGTCGAAGGTCTGGGCTTCGGCGGCCTTCAGATCCAGTTTCCAGGTGAGTTTACCCGTTTCCCGGTCTGACGTAGCTCCCCGGGCCTCCTGTAGTTCTACTTCAATCTGGCTGTCGCGCGAAACGGGCAATTGGTCTTCTATCGTCATCCGAATGGGCTGCTTCTTGGTATTGCGGACGCTAATCCGGTAAACGTACGTCTCCACGACATGGCGACCAATGAATTTGCGGCTGCTGAATTCGGTGATTTTTTCTCTTTTCACCACCACTTTCTTGTCCCGGCCCAGCGAAAGGCTGAGCGTATCCTTGGTATTATTGGCATCCAGGAAAGATTCACCCACGAAGGTGCCTTCGAAGTAGATATTGGCCGTTCCCGACAACAGATTATACTTCTCCCACCCCGTCACCTGGGCCAGCAGGAAGGCATCGCTGTCTAGCTTAGGAACGGAGAAGTGGCGGTAGCTAGCCGGCAGCTCGTGCGCCGAGATGTCTACTAGCTGCGGATTGCCGCCCGAGGGAATGCTATAGGGCAGGGAAATATCGAAGGAAACCGAAACGGTGGATTCGGTCACGGTGGTATAGTTGGCCACCGTCTCCGATTCAGGGCTTTCTTGCAATGCTTCTACGGTGTCGGAGCGCACTTCCGTCGGTTCTTCTACCGATACTTTCGCTGCCGCCACTTTCTCGTTTATTTTACGTTTCTTATCCAAATTTGCATAGCCATCCGCTCTTCTGGGCTCCGCCAGCGACACGACTTGTGCTTCTAACGTAGGGCTGGTGCCGCCCTGCGTTGGATTGGTGGTAGAAAGCGTCAAGCGGACTTTATTCCAGTCTAGGCCCGTGTTCTGGCGAACGTAGGCTTTGTAATTCAGCTGAACGGGGCTGCGGGTATCCTGGGCGCGCAGGTCGTACACGGGGGCCCAGCCGGCGGCGTCAACCATATAGCTGATTTGCAGCTCCACCGGGACCCGGCTTTTGGCGGAAAGGCTGACCAGTACCTCGCTCGTCGGCTGGTTTCGGCGCACGTTCAGCTCATTCAGCTGCTGCTGCAGCCGCGTTACCCGCTCCTGGACTTTGTGCAGACTCAGGTCGTTTTTGATGAGCCGGTTCTGGATGTCGGTGAGGCGGTTCCGGAAAAAGTTGGCCATCTGTTGCAGACGCTCTACGGTGACGCCCGCCTGCTGGCCCCCAATGCTCTGGTTGGCCAGTAGCAGCTGCTGTTCCTTGTTCAGTACATCCTTGGTTGATTGCAGGGTGCTCAGGTCATTACGAGCGATTTGCAGGGAATCTTCCAGGTGGCGAACGGCGGCAGATTTGGTCTGGGCACTCAGGTGGTTTAGTTGTCCTTTCACCGATAGAATGACGGCTTCTCCCTTCCCCGCCACCTGTAGGCTTTTCCGGTCCAGCCCGGCCGGCAGTCCTTCGATTATCAGTTGGGTAACTCCCGGGCTAAGGGTCGTTTTGGCCGTATGGGTGAGTTGAGCCCGGTTGAGGAAAACGGTGGCGTGCGTAAGGCTGGCCCTGAGTTTCTGTTCCTCCGGCTGCTGGGCGATAGCGATACGGGAAATGCTCCCAATAATCAGCATCAAAACGGCCTTTTTCATATACATAGGAAAGGTTGGCTAAAGGTGCGACTCCTCCCATAGATGCAACACCCGGGGATATTGCATAAGGCTTGGGACCGCCTCCGGCCGTAGCAAAGGGCCCACACCAAACCACTAGCCGGATGCCGGGTGAATCCGCAATGGCTTAGGGCTTTTTCTGTCCAGTCAAGGGCCAATCATACCTACGTGGCCGGAGCTTTGCCGCCTATCCATTGATTAACAGCCGGGCCGGAGTGGTCGCCGACGGGCCGCAACGGTTCCTACTCCCAAGGCTACCGAACCAACCCCATCCGAGCCGCTTATTGAAACCGCACAACGAACGAAGAATGGTCATACTCAACGGAAACGAAATATTGGAAACCAACGCTTATAGCGGTTTTCAGCTCAGTGTACAGGGCGCAGCCGGGAAAACCTCACCCCCGGCCCCGGTTCGCTTCATGCGCGAAGCCCCAGGAGAGGGGAGCCAGACGTCGTATACACTGACTATGAAATTGTTCTAATCTATTGATTAACAATCCCACACTCAGCCGCCGTTGGTTTATGCGGGGCCCCGCCTACATTTGACGCCCCGCGTGCTTATCCCCTACTCCTACCCGTCGCCATGCATCTACTCATTATTGGCAATGGCATTACCGGCGTTACGTGCGCGCTGGCGGTGCGTAAGCAGCTCCCCGAGGCTCGCATCACGCTGGTGTCGGCAGAAAGCGCGCACCATTTTTCGCGCCCGGCCCTCATGTACGTCTACATGGGCCACCTGCGGCCGCAAGACCTCAAGCCCTATGAAGATTGGTTTTGGGATAAAAACCGGCTCGGCCTCGTACACGCCACGGCCACGGCCCTCAACCCGACCGAAAACCTCCTTACTCTCGACAACGGCACCACCCTGGCCTACGACCAGCTCCTGCTGGCCACCGGCTCCGAAAGCAAGCGGCATGGCTGGCCGGGGCAGCACCTGGCGGGCGTACAGGGGCTTTATGGCTTGCCCGACCTCGAAGCCATGACCCGCGACACCCGGGGCATCAGCCGGGGCGTGGTAGTGGGGGGCGGCCTGATCGGCGTCGAGCTGGCCGAGATGCTCCACAGCCGCGGCATCGAGCCCCTGGTGCTGGTGCGCGACGCCCATTACTGGGGTTCGGTGCTGCCGTCGGCAGAAGCGAACCTGGTCGACCGGCAGTTTGCGGAGAACCGGGTGCCGGTGCGCTACCGCACCGAACTGCGCGAAATTCTGGGCGATGCCCAGGGCCGGGTGCGGGCGGTGGTCACCACCACGGGCGAAGAAATTGCCTGCCAGTGGGTTGGCCTTGCCACGGGCGTCACCCCCAATATAGCGCTGGCCCGGCGGGCGGGCATTGAAACCGACTGCGGCATCTTGGTCGACGAGTACCTGCGCACCAACGTACCCAACGTGTACGCGGCGGGCGACTGCGCGCAGCACCGCCAGCCGGGGGCCGGCGAGGTGGCCATCGAACAGCTGTGGTACACCGGCCGCATGCAGGGCGAAACCGTGGCCCAAACCATCTGCGGGCAGTCCACGGCCTACCGGCGCGGCATCTGGTTTAACTCGGCGAAGTTTTTCAATTTGGAGTACCAAACCTACGGCCAGGCCCCCGCGGCGCCCACGGCGGGCCTGGAGAGCTTTTACTGGGAACACCCAACGGGCCGGGCGGCGTTACGCGTCTACTTCCGGGCCGGGGCGCCCCACGCCGTGGTCGGGTTCAACGCCCTGGGCCTGCGCCTGCGCCAGGCTCAGTGCGAGCAGTGGATCCGGCAGCAGGCGCCGGTGGCCACGGTGATGAGCCACCTGGGCGCGGCTAATTTTGACCCTGAGTTCTTTCCCCAGCACGAAAAAGCAATGGTGGCGGCTTTCAACCGGCAGTTTCCTCAGCACCAAGTGGTCTTGCGGCAGCGCAAAGGCTTGTTTTCGCTACTCAGAAAGTAAGCCTTTAAAAATGACCAGCCAACAATCAGCAACCAGCACCAGGGTAAGGAAACGGTGGGCCGCCGCCCATTTTTAATTCCTCATTTTTAATTTTTAATTCCCAATTCCCGTGGACTACTCCAAACTGTACCGGCCCTCGGCCCTCAATAGCTTCCAGTTCATTGCCCTCACGGGCCTGCTGATGAGTGCGGGGGCCCATCTGATTCTGCACTTCTTCGTGAGCCGCCCCCTACCCAGCGGCTTCAACTGGCTGTACGTGTGCTGGGCGGGCTTTTACCTCATCGGTACGCTCATCAACTTCTTCGGCAAGCCCGATGAGCCCCACCATCATCATTAATACCGCCAGTCGTTAACAGTGGGCCGTTCGCGACCAGCCGCTTTACTACCTAAACCAGTTTTCACATAGGAGAAGGGAATTAAAAATGAAGAATTAAAAATCTGCTGATCAATTTCTTAATTTTTAATTCTTCATTTTTAATTGTTATATAATAAAACATTTATGTCTCCCTCTCTACCAGCTTCCTCCCCGGCCGAAAAGCTGACGCTGGCGATGGTGGCCACCGGCTTGCTGGCCCTGCTCCTCGCCCTGGCCGATGCCGACCCCGGCCGCCAGCAAACCTGGCTGTACCTGGCCCTGGGCCTGGTGAGCATCGGCACGCTAACCTGGAGCTGGCTGAGGTTCGGCCGGCACCCGGCCGGGGTGCAGCAGAATAACTTATGGCAGCGGGCCAGCACCGGGCGCGGCAGCGTGGCCTGGGTAACGGGCCTCGTACTCACGGGCTTTTACGTGGTGCTCTACTGGTACAGCAGCGACGATGGCCAGGGTAATTTTGGGCCACTCAATAACCTGGTGCACGGCCTCGACAGCTTCAGCCGGTGGCTGCGGGCCCGGCCAGCCGACCAGTGGTTTTTATACGGCACCTTTTACACGTTAGCCATCTTGCTGATGGGCACCCGGGCGCTCTGGAAATACCGCCACTCGCGCTACCAGCTTATCCGCACCGGCTCGGTGATGTTTTTCCAGTTGGGCTTTGCGTTCATCATTCCGGCGCTGCTCCAGTTTTTCCAGCAGCCCGAATTTTACTTCAGCTACTTCTGGCCGCTGAAGTACGACTACCTGTTTCCGGGCACGGCTGCCGCGCTCGTGCACAATGGAGGCCTGGGGGTATTCATGGTGTTTTGGGGCGCCGTGATGTCGCTGCTGGCTACGCCAGTACTCACTTACTTCTACGGCAAGCGCTGGTACTGCTCGTGGGTGTGCGGCTGCGGGGGCTTGGCCGAAACCGCCGGCGACCCTTACCGCCAGCTCGCCGACAAAAGCCGCGCGGCCTGGCGCTGGGAAGTGCGCATCATCTACCCCGTGCTGGGGCTGATAGTAGCCATCACGGCCGTGCTGTGGGTGAATTTCGCGCTGAACAGCTCCTTACTCGGCGAGGTGGGCAGCGGGGCCGCCAAGTGGTACGGCTTCGCCATTGGCGCGGTGTTTTCGGGGGTAATCGGGGTGGGCTTCTATCCCATCCTGGGCCCGCGGGTGTGGTGCCGCTTCGGCTGCCCGATGGCGGCTTACCTGGGCCTGCTGCAAAAGCACTTCTCCCGCTTCCGCATCAGCACCAACGGCGGGCAGTGCATCAGCTGCGGCAACTGCTCGAATGTGTGCGAGATGGGCATCGACGTGAAGCAGTACGCCCAGCGCGGCGAGCCCATCATCCGGGCCTCGTGCGTGGGCTGCGGCATGTGCAGCACGGCCTGCCCCCGCGGGGTGGTGAATCTGGAGAACGGGCCCCGCGAAGGACGTTACCAGGCCTCGCCGCTGATTCACGCGGACTCGCTGCGGATATTGAGCTAAATTTCGGGCCATATGATTCCCGCCAATGCTTCCTAAGGTTCATCACTCTACGCCAGCAGGTAGCTGGCGTAGGGCAGCAGGCTGCCTTGCTGTAGTTATCTGGGGCACCGGCTGTGCTTCCATCCGTCCACCATCGGCAGCCGTTCCGGGCATATATAGCACGACTACCGGTCTGGAAAATCTTATGCCTGAGTTTGGCCGCCGGCCCATCTTTAACGACTACGTAGCCCTTACCTATCGAGTGCCTTCCGCCCGCGACACCTCGCTGGTGGTAAGAAAAAAATGGCGCGAGTTAAAATCGGTTCCGCAAGTGCTGCCTTTGGGGATGCCCGGCAGCATTTTGCTCACCAAGGATGGCTGGGCAATTGATGAAGCGGAAGTTCCCAACATTGAATGGAAGCGCTACCAACAGCGGCTAGCCGCCGCGGGCGGCAACGTGGCAGCCACCCAACTGGATCCATCGGCGCTGCCTGTTCCCGATTATTTCAGCAATGTTTTCTACGACTATTATCCGGTCGTTGGCGTGAGCTACGAGCAAGTAGTTGCCTTTTGCAAGTGGCGGGGCAAGATCATCAGCTACATGATCAACCGGGATAAGAAACTAGGCTCGGCCGATAGCCTCGCGGCATCCTACATTGTGGTGGAAAGTCGGCTTCCCACCGAGGCTGAATGGGAACAAGCGGCGCTCGTCAAGCGCGGCCTGCCTTACGGTAGCAAGTATATTTCAGCCCCTATTCAAATAAACCCCGAAGCAGCCAGTTACTTTAAGCAACGCTCGGGCACTGAGGCCGAGGCTTCTCAGATCAGAGCCGATATCAAGGCCTACAACGACTCGCAACCATCCCGCTCGTTCATCAACTACAACCAGGCCGAGCCATATTTCCTGCGGCTGCCAACCCCCGCTTACGTGTATGGCGGCCCCACCAACGACTACGGGCTCTACAACCTGCTGGGTAATGTGGCCGAAATGATTCAGGAGCGAGGCATTACCAAAGGTGGCAGTTACCGCGACCCGCTTACGGCCTGCACCGTGATTTCGCGCAATCCATATTCCGGGCCTTCCCCCACAGTTGGCTTTCGCTGCGTTATCCGAGCCACCCAACCCAACCGCGGATATACCCCAAAGCGTTAGCCGCACCTCAGTACAAATAGAACCCATCTCCCAGGCTGGGTGAAAGCTTCTTCCGACAGGCGGGTGCGGCCCTTAGTACGAGTAGAACCCATTACCGGGGCCGCACCAATGCCCGGCGCACCCGGCTGAGCTGGGTAGGCGTGATGCCCAGGTAGGAGGCAATGTGGTACTGGGGCACGAGTTGCTCTAAGTCGGGGTGGCGCTGCCGCAACAACTGGTAGCGCTGCTCAGCGCCCAGTAGCACAATTTCTATCTCGCGCTCCTCCTTTTGCACGTAGAGCAGCTCGGCCCACCGGCGGGCCAGGTGCTCCAGGGCGGGCCAGGCGGGCAGCAACGCTTCTAAATCGGCGTAGCGAACCACCCAGGCGCGGGAATCGGTCAGGGCCTGAAGCTGGATCTGGCTGGGCTGGCCGGTGACGAGGGAAGCATACGCCCCGAACAGCGTAGGCGCCTGAAAAAAGTGCTTGTTGTACTCGACGCCCGTCGCACTGCTGTAAAACGCCCGCAGCAGCCCGCTTTCCAGCACGCCCAGGCTGTGGGCAACCTCCCCGGCGCGGGCAAAGTAAGTACCCTTGGGTAGCTCGGTGAGCACAAACAGCGGTTCCAGGACCTGCCAGGCGTCGGGCGGGACGGGAGCAATACGTTTGAAGTATTCGTGAACCAGATGCATAAGGGCAGCCCGGGCGCCGAGCCGGTTTCTAGTCGGGGCCAGCGGGCAAGGTACAACAGCTGCTATTCGTTGCGGTCGCCCCTGGCGGAGCATCTGCGCCGACGGCGGCCAGCGGGATGGGTAACAAAAGGTTGGGCATCGCAGGCTAGTCGGGTAAACGAACGGCACAAAGGTGGGGCGTTCGTTTACCACTGTCCCTTTACATAGGTAAAGAAAAGCAGCTCAGTCCTTTTTCTTTACCTATGTAAAGAAGGCTCTTATTGGCCGCGGCTAGGTTTGTGGCAGGGTTGACCTATCAGGTTCAGCCGAGTTCAAAACTGCCTATCTCCTATGAATCCCTCTGGCAACATCGTCCTGCTCACTGGCGCCACCTCTGGTATCGGGCTGGCCCTCACCAGTCATTTTTTGCGGCACGGCAACACCGTAGTAGCCGTCGGGCGGCGGCTCGATGCGCTGGCGGCCCTGCAAGCTGCCCACCCCAACACCCTGTACGTGCGAGCCTGCGACCTGGCCCAGCGGGCCCAAGTCGACGAGCTGGTTCATTACCTGGAGCGCGAGCACCCCGACCTGAACGTCCTGATCAACAATGCGGCGGTACAGTACAACTACGACCTGCTCGAAGGCGAAGATGTGGTGTTTCGCACCGAACACGAGGTGCAAATCAACCTGCTGGCTCCCCTCCGGCTTATTGGCCTGCTGCTGCCTGGCCTGGCCGCCCAGCCCCGGGCGGCCATCGTCAACGTGAGCTCGGGGCTGGCCTTCGCCCCCAAACGCTCGGCGCCGGTGTACTGCGCCACCAAGGCGGGGCTGCACGTCTTTACCCAGGCCCTGCGCTATCAGCTCGAAGCAACCCGGATCGGGGTGTTCGAAATTATTCCCCCGCTGGTCGACACGCCCATGACCGCCGGCCGCGGGCAGGGCAAGCTGACGCCCGAGGCCGTAGTGGCCGAGTTCTGGCCCAACTTCGTGCGCAACCGCTGGGAAAGCAACATCGGCAAGGTGAAGCTGCTGCGCGGCTTGCTGCGCCTGGCCCCCCGGCTCGCTCGGCGGCTCCTGAAAACCTCGTAGCCAGCAGAACCAAATGGGTTGATAGCCCGGCGCCTGCGGCGGGATGCCCAAGCAGGAAATCAGGGTAGAACGCCCATTTTTAATCTAATTTCAACCCGGACGGTGGGTTTCCGCGCTCACCCGGAAAGTACGCGCCACTAGCTCTGCCAATCTAGGCCGGGAGGCCTTGCAGCACCCGCTTGGCGGTGCGCACGTGGTCGGTGGCTCCACTCAGGGGATTGAAAGCGTACTGAATGATGCCGTTTTTATTCATCACGAAAGTACCCCGGCCGGGCAGCAAGCCGCGGAGAAGGCAGTAAGCCAGGCCAGCACGGGGTGGCCTCTTGCCGTGTTGATGGCGGCTGCTAAAGAGAGGAAGGGTATTTTCGATAGCAGCAGCCGAGCTTCCGGCTGCTTCCAATGAAGCTGCTACCGATGACTGCTTAATTTCACTGCCCCACCCTTCTTGATGCTCTCCTTTAATCTCACTTAATTTCCCAGGCCGGCCAGGTAGCGCTCAGCATCCAGAGCGGCCATGCAGCCGGTACCGGCCGCCGTCACGGCCTGCCGGTAGGTGGAATCCTGGACATCGCCGCAGGCAAATACCCCGGCGATGTTGGTTTTGCTGGTGCCGGGGAGGGTTTGCAAATAGCCCCGCTCGTCGTGCTGCAGATACGCCTGGAAAATTCGGGAATTCGGCTCGTGCCCGATAGCGACGAAGAAGCCGGTCAACGGAATCTCGCGGGTTTCGTGGGTTAGCACATGCTTCACGCGCACCCCTTCCACGGCGTGTTGGCCCAGAATCTCGTCGGTCACGGTATCGAACAGGACCTCGATTCGGGGGTTGTCGAGTACGCGCTGTTGCATGATTTTCGAGGCTTTCAACTCTCCTTTGCGTACAATCATCGTCACCTTGCGGGCCAGGTTGGCCAGGTAGAGGGCTTCCTCGGCGGCCGTGTCGCCGGCCCCCACGATGGCTACCTCCTGGCCCCGGTAGAAGAAGCCGTCGCACACGGCGCAGGCCGACACGCCCGCCCCGTTGAGCCGGGCCTCCGACGGAAGACCCAGCCATTTGGCCGTGGCCCCGGTGGCGATAATGACGGCGTCGGCCGTCAGCTCCACGGTTTCATCCACCGTGATCTTGTGTGGCTGGGCCGAGAAATCCACTTGCGTGGCGAGCCCGGAGCGGATGTCAGTACCAAAGCGAGCGGCTTGCTGCCGCAGTTCTTCCATCATGTTAGGACCACTGATACCCGCGGGATAGCCGGGGAAATTCTCTACCTCCGTGGTGGTCGTAAGCTGCCCGCCGGGCTGGAGGCCCACATACATAACGGGATGTAGGTTGGCCCGGGCCGCGTAGATGGCCGCCGTATAGCCGGCTGGGCCGGAGCCAATAATCAGGCACTTATGGTGTTCAGACATACTAATAGCGAGTTGGAGGACGCCCTGCCCGCGCTCAGGCGACCAAGTTGGTGAAAGGATACGAGGCTAGCACCCCGCGTAGCATCTGGGCAAAGGCTTCCGACTCTAGCAGGTACCCCAGGTGATTGCCCGGTACGGTTACTACCGGACACCCCAACTGCTCGGCGACGATGGGCACGGTGCGGGCGTAGAAGGCCTCTCCGCTGAGGGCCCCCCTCAACATGGTCACCTCCACCCTGGCTACCCGGATAGCGGCCAAGTCGGGCACGAAGTCCGCTATGTTCAGCAGTTCCTTGCCCAGGAAGAACGAGCTGTTCTGGCGCTGTTGGGCATTCGGGACCGGGTGGCCGGCACTAAACCCCACCATTTGACTCATAAACAGCTTCATGGCCGGTTGTGGGCCTTGGGCTAGAAAAACCCGGTGTACTTCCGCCGTAAAAGCTACTTGGGCAGCCGCATCGGGCAGCAAGCGCAAGACGGGCGGCTCGTGTGCGAGCAGCGCGGCTACCTGGTTGGGGTGGTCGGCCGCCAGCTTAAGGCCAATATTCGCACCCGCGCTGCTGCCGAACACGAGGCTCCGCTCGTACCCGGCTGCTCGCATAACCGCTACCACATCGCGGGCTTGCTGCGCCATATTAAGGTCAGCGGTGACATCACCCGAACTGCGGGAGAAGCCCCGGCGGTCATAAGTAATCACCGTGAACCGGCCAGCCAACTGGTCCGCGATGGGCCGGTAGCTGGCCGCCTCCCCGTTACCACCGGGGATAAACAGGAGCGGTCCGCCGGTTCCCTGCGTGTCGAATACTAACTCCGCGCCTTCGCTGTGAACTGATCCGGTCTGCATAGGAGAAATTAAACTAGATGAAAAATGATTTATTTCTTTGATTACCAGTAAACTATGTGCTAAAATCAAGAAGCCGATCAGCGAGGTGCGGCAAGTACTGGCTTGCCAAGTGGTCGAGCACGTAATGGGGCTGGACCTTCACGCCGTAGCGGGTGATTTGCAGGTCGGCGTTTTGCTGGCCGAGGCTGGTTTTAAGCTGCTGTCGCGCGGCGAAGCGTACCACTCACTGAAGCGTACCACTCACTTTTACACGGGAACTGTCATGAGGACCATTGGGAAACCCGCAGGGGGTGAGCAGCCCGCTAGCTCCGACAAAGGTCAGGCCTTACAGCAGGGTCAAAATCGGTAGCATACAGGTGCCACGAGGGCAATATCTTGGCCCTGCTGCAGTTTTGCCGACACTTTCGGGCAGCCATCGCCCGCGCCCCGAAGCAAGCGCAGCCGGCAGCGAGTAGGCCGGAGCATCCGCATAAGCGCCCCCCTGGCTGGCTACTTGGCCAGCGTCTCCAAGCCCGCCTTGAATTCAGCTGTATTGTACTCCGCCAGGCCCGTGTGCTGGGCAGCGACTTGTCCGTCCGGGGTCAGGATAATAGTGGTTGGCAGCGAGGGAGAATCGAAAGGGGCTGGCAGAGGAGCGGCTGGGAAATATACCGGAAAGGTATAGTTCTGGCGCTTCAGCAGCGCCCGCGCCTTAGCCGGATTCTCATCCAGGGAAATTAGGACGAACGCGACTTTCGCCGGGTTCATCCGCTGGTAGAGGGCGTGAATGCCCGGCAGCTCGGCCACGCAGGGCGGGCACCAGCTGGCCCATAAGTTCACAAAAACTACTTTGCCGGCCAAGGCGCTCAACCGGGCGGGCCGGCCATCGAGCGTAGTCAGGGCCAGTTCGTGCGGATAGGCGGCCCGCCGCCCCGCCCGCGCTGGGGCCAGGCTAGCCGGGTGTTGCGGCGCGGCGGCACGCCACCAGCCGGTGGCCAGTATCCCCCGCTGAAGGGGGTCCAGGACCACGGGTCGTAGGTCGGTGAAGAGCACGAGCGCCAAGGCTCCCAGCCCGGCAAATTGCAGAAAAAAGGAACGACTTACCACGGTGCTAATTAGTTAGGAGATCTTGGCTACGCATCGGGCGCGCACGACCCTTAGCACGCTCTACTCAATGCTGCCCGCGATGCAGAGTGGGCAAATGCCCAAGTGGAAAAAGAACAGAACTACCTGCTGGTACCAGGTCCGCCCAACCAACGTCAGAGGACCACTCACACCGGCGCTAGCGTATTCTTTACTGTTCCAGATGTCAAGGCTCTAGTCTTGGCCTGCTGGTCGTAAAAACAATTAGCAACCTATTAGAAACAGAAAGAAATCGCAGAGAGCTAGCGCGGCATCACAGAGAAAAGCGAGGATTCGCGGTTTCACAGGCGAGGGTAAGGAGAGTGCAAAGACATTACCAGGCAGCCGGGTGAGCTACTCGATGAATTTTTTAATGTCAGCCAGCGGTAAATCGTCACCGATATAGCGGCCGTAATGGGCCACGGCCACGATGCCCTGCTCATCCAGCAGAAATTCGGCCCCAATGCGGGTCTTGTTACCGTCTTGCGGCACCGGCTGGACAAAGAGTTTCTTGCCCTCGCTGGCTTTGCCTATCACGCCGTGAAACATAGATTTCATTGCCTTGCTGCCCGACACTTCCACGTCGTACAGCTTGTAAAGGCTCTCATCAGGGTTGGCCACCATCGTAAAGGGGATGGTTTGTCCGACTAAGTACTTGCGCATATTTTCGGCGGAGGACTCGTACACCGCTACCACGGTCAGGTTATGAGCCTTAAAGTAGTCGGCTTGGGCAACGAGTTGGTACATCCGAAGGTTGCAGACCGGGCAGCCGACGTTGCGCATAAACGCCAGCAGCACCTTGTGGCCCTTGAGCGTCGTCAGCGAAACCGGTTGGCCGGTGATATCCGTCACCATAAAAGGCCGGGCGGGCTGATGAGCTTGGAGGCGGGTCGGGGCATTGGCTACGGTGGTGGCGAACACGGGCAAGGCCATCAGCCCGGCGGCAACCAACGAAGGAAGGGAAAACGAAAAAGACGGCATGGAATGAGGGAGATAGGTTGTTTTCCTTTTATTCCAGTTGCGGGCGCCGTATCACCCACGGGCAGTTCAAATATTTTGGGACACGTTTTCTGGCTGGCCTTACCGTAATGCTGGTGCTGGCCGCGCTGGGCCTGCTAACACACGAGGACAGGCAGGATATTAACGGGATATTAAGTAGACTTCACCGGCCGGACAAGTTCAGTGACTTCTCCTTGATTCCCAACCTTCCTCCCTAATCACCTATCCACGTGAAGATAAAATCAAGGAGGAGTTTAGGGCCGTCCAAAGACGGATAATTTAACAGTCCTCTATTAGCTCTAAAAGCCCGGCCAGTCGACCGGGCTTTCAGAGCTTCGAATACCCGTGAATTAAATGCTGCCGGTAAGGCGACAGACCGCTTTTATTTTAGCGCCAGGGCCGAATTTATTTCGGCCTCAATCTGCTCATTGTACTCGGCAATGCTTACTGTTTTAAGCAATTTATGCGTACGAGCGTCCACCAAGACAATTACTCCAGTAGCATTCACCGGACTTAGGGTCTTGGCTACACCAAGTTTAGCCAGTTCTTTGGCCGAGGCAGCTTTCGTCATCGCATCGGTTAGGTCATTGGGGACGAATACAATCGCTTTGTTCGTATAAGTGGGCATGATGCTCATTACCCGCTGGCCGTTGGCTTTGCAAATGGCACACCAATTGGCGCGGTTGATGACGCCAATTACTTTGGGGCTCGGCTTGTCACCAGACTTAGCGAATACGTTGTTGGTTAACAAGTTGCTTATGAACAAAATGGCCAGTGCTGACAAAACTGTTTTGAGGGTTTTCATGTGGAATGGGGCTAAACGTAAATTTTAAAAAGATGAGGTTACGCCTTTAATACCCACTCGGCCGGCCGAATCACCCAGCACTTCCTAGTATTTTGTTGATCTAATTTAAGAGAGCCTAGAGTAAGAAAGTTATGTTTATTACGCACAACTGTTTACGCAGCCTACAACTCATCAAGTCGCTCTATTAACTCCTGATTCTTGGGGGCTGTTAAAACCTGCGACTCAGCCCTACCCGGGTTTAGCCGGTGCCCAGGCGATAATCAACTCCCTATTAAACGGGGCTTCGGCCGGCAGTCGGGCCAAGTGCGGGGATAAGTGCAGGTAGTTCCGGCAGATGATGGCGTTCAGCAGCGGGCGCTTGCAGGTATCGGCTACCAACTGCTCGGAGCGGGTGGCGGCGTGAACCTTCTGGTTGCGCCTGTGCCAGACGGCGTGGGCTAGGCGGTGGGTGCTCTCGCCCTTATTGAGCTGCTTCTGGATGGGTTGGCGCAGCTCCACCTAGTCGATGTAGCGCAGCAGGAATTCGGTTTTGACCAGCCGGCCAGGTTCTTTCAGGGCGCGGTAGAGCAGGCGCCGGCGGGCGTAGGAACTGCATAAGTAATGACCTCTATCAGCACGTCCTGCTCATCTGGCGTCCGCGAAGCCGAAGCCTCTCTAGCGCTTCGTAGCACAACGCTGGCCAAGCAGTAGAGAGGCTCCGCTCGGTAGACCTTTTTCTAGACTAGTACTTGTGACCGGCTTTAGTCGCCTAAGGCAAATAGAATGCCTCAGTCCGCAGCGGATTACCCCAAAGTCAAGCGCCGGCAAAACGCAAGTTCAAACAAATGCTTTCCGAAACCGGGGGCTATTCCGCCCTCAGCCGGGCAGCGGCCGGTACACGCCGAACAGCAAGTCGCTGGGGTGTTTTTCCAGGAAAGCGTCTTCCAACTCGCACAGGGTGGCCAGCAGTTGCTGCGTTTCAGGGTCGTCGTCACGCATAAAATGGTGGGCAATGTCCTTGAGCACCAGCGTAAGAATGTTGCCGCCCAGCGCGACTTCTTCCAAGGGAGCGAAGTGCTGATGCAGCCCGGGCACGATGCGGTCAGACTCGGCTGCTTCCGACGGATCGGCCAGACGCATGCGCCACAAGCCGGGGCCGCTCACGCCCGTTTTAAGCTGCCGCGACAGGTAGCGGACCCGGAACCGGGCGGGCACCACCTCTCGCAGAATGCGGTTGGCTTCGGCCAGTTGGGCGGCCGTCCACTGCAGGCGGGCGGGGCCCACGTAGTCGTTGAGCACCAGCAAGCCATCGGGCCGCAGGACCCGTCGCATGCGCGCCAGCACCCCGGTCACGTCGTTAAAATGGTGCAGGGCCGAATGAAAGAGCACCACGTCGTACGAGGCCGGTGGGAGGTCGAGCGTGTTCACGTCGGCCACTTCCGGGCGGAAGTTGGTGAGGCCCTCGCGCTGGGCCGTCGCCGCGGCCTGGGCCAGCAAGCGCGCCGCGATGTCGACGCAGTGCACCTCGGCAAAGTGGGGAAGCCGGGCAAACGCCAGTTCGTGCGAGGCCGCCCCACTGCCCAGCGACAGCAGCCGGAGCCCGGTGCGGCCGGCCAGGTATTTTTCGGCCACGTAGGCCTCATAGGCTCGGGCTGGCTGGCCGGTGATGCGCTGGTTCCAGCGCCGCCGCACGATGGGCACCTGCCACCAGTTGGCCGCCCGCAGGGTGGGGTCGTCGAAAGCCGAGCGGGTGCGGGCCAGCGCATTCAGCCGCAGTTTCGAGAGCAGAAACGGCAGGCCCCGCTGGCGCAGCTTGGCCAGGGTTTCGAGCAGGTCGTCGGAGGTGAGAAGCGGCATGGATGGGCCGACAGAAAATTCGGCCCGCAAACTTAAGCCGCGGTTTTCTGAACAGGGTATGTGGCGCGGGACCTCACGTGACTCCTACGGGTCAGGTTCCCGCCTGCACTACATATGCGGCTTCTGCTGTAAACCGCCAGGGGGCTTCGAGCGGTTGAAGCAATTTTCGACTTTGGTGCGGGCCCCTAATGCTGCCAAACTAGGCCGGCAGGCCTTGCAGCACCTGCTTGGCGTTGCGCACGTGGTCGGTGGCCCCACTCAGGGAATTGAAGACGTACTGGATGATGCCGTTTTTATCAATCACGAAAGTGACCCGGCCGGGCAGCAGGCCCAACAGGGCGCGGGGCACCTCATACAGTTTGCGCACCTGGCCGTCGGCGTCGGCCAGCAGCTCAAACGGCAGGCGATGCTTCCCGGCAAATTTTTGGTGCGACTGCTCACTGTCGGAGCTGACGCCCACTACTTCGGCGCCTAGGTCCTTAAAATCCTCGTACTGGTCGCGGAACGAGCACGCTTCGGCCGTACAGCCCGGGGTGTCGTCTTTGGGGTAGAAATACAGAACGATGGATTTCTTGCCCCGCTGCTCGGATAGCCTGAAAGTGCTTCCGTTGGTTGATTTCAAAGAAAAATCCGGGGCTTTATCGCCTACTTTGAGCATGAGCATTTGAGGTTAAGATAAAAATGAGACTGCTACCCGAGCCGGCTCTTGGATCAACCCTGTACCATTTTCCCATTTGGCATGGGAACCGGGCGGGAATGGTGCAAATAACGAAGGGAGTGGCAATCCACCGCAACGCCCCCTACCCTGATACTGACGAACCTTCAGTGGAAACGGGGTTTGGCAGTACTCTCCCCGTACGAAAAAGTGGACCTTTACTACGGAAACCGAACCTCCACAGTGCTAAGCACGAAATGTACTAGCGTGAAAAACCATGGGAGCAGCAAGCGCCTACGGGTGTGCTCCCCTCAACCATGCCACATGAGGGGTTTTGCAATGGGGACGTGCTACAGCACCAGCACCTGAGCCGGCTAAGGCTGTCACGTTGGCTTCCACGCTGCTCTTTGCGGCTGGCGACACCAGTGCAGGACTACGCTTCCAAACGAGGTTGGATAAGCTGCCCGAACGCCCTGTGATATTCAGGCGCTGCCGTGGAGTACTGGCCGCAGAAACGGGTCCGAAATGCAGGCCCGGCAAAGCCACTCCTACCGGAACTATCCGCTTGGCAAGGTGACTAGCGGGCCCCGCGGCGTAAAAGAAAAAGTCCCCGCCTTTTCGGGGCGGGGACTCTTTGTCTGTCGTATGGTAGCACCAAGTGCGCCGCCTTACTTCGTGAGCACTAGCTGGCGCAGGGTGTAGGCCGAGCCGGCCTGGACGCGCACCAAGTACATGCCCGCAGCCAGGGCCGACAGGTCCAGCGGATTCTGAGCGTTGTCGCGCACGGTGGCCGTGTGCACAACCTGGCCCAGCAGGTTGGTGACTTGCACCTGCAGCGCGCCCGCGGCCTTGGCCTCGCGGATTTCCAGCGTCACCTGCCCGCTGCTGGGATTGGGAAACAAGGAGACGGCTTTCGACAAGGCGGGGCTGTTGCTGGCCAGAATAATGTTTGTTTCAGCTTCCAGGACCAGAACCCCAAAGTTGTTCGGGGCCAAATCTTCGAGTACTCCCCCCGTAGACGCCGAGAAGGGGACAATCCTGAAGAAGGTCCCGGGTCGGGTCGGGTTTTCGGGCAGAGTTGCCAGTGGGGAGTATTGGCCACTGGCAGACGGCGTCTGCACCAGGCCCACGTAAAAGTCGCCGGCGGCAAGGGGAAATGGCGTAGCCAGAGGGAAAGTTTTGCGTCGATTGATGTCGGCCGCCGTGACCACGTAATTGGGTGTGCGGGCCAGCACCGCGCCGCCCGAGTTCACGACCACGCCGTACAGAGTCCGGCCGACGGTATTATTGTCGGCCAAGGCCGCCGTGATCCCCGTCAGCGACCGGGCGACCGGTGTGGTGTACCGCGCCACGAAAGCCGCGGTGCCGAAGGGACCAATCCCAACATTATCGCCAGGATCAGGCGCCGTATTATTCGCGTAGCTGAACGTGTTAGCCGTGACGAGCTGCGTGTATACGCGGCTGTTATTGGTCGGGACGTCATCCGCCGACAGTGTCACCGTCAGCGTGTTCGTGCCGACGGTGTTGGGCGTGTAAGGCGGGAAAAATACCGTAGCGGAGGCGCCGGGCGCGAGGGGCGTCGTCACTGTTTGGGTATTGGTAAACGTGGTGGCGCCGGTAACGTTCAACGTCACGGATAGGCTCGTTATCGGCAGCCCGCCGGCGTTGGTGACGACGGCTCGTACTGCCTGGGGAACCCCGGTAGGCAGTTTGCCCATCGAATAGATCGTTTGCACGGCCGCGTCATTAGCGGGCACGGGCACCGCGCAAATGCCAAACTGCCCGGTGGGCGTGGTCCTGTAGCTCCACACCCGCACGTAGACCGTGGAGCCCGGCGTGAGGCCGACAACACGGGTGCTGGAGAAAGAATCCTCATCCGTATCATCACTACAGGCTATCTCCGTCAGCGCCCCGCAGGTGCCCGTGTACACGATCAGAGCGGTATCCTCTACATCTGAACCCGGCACGGGGCTGGTCGTCACCGTGAACCCGCCGGAAGCGGGTACGACGATGCGATACCAAACGTCATTATTAATGGGCGTATTAACCGCGAAGCACCCCGTATCGGACGAGGTTGGCGGCGGCACTCCCGTGGAAGGGGTAGCCCCGAGGTTGGTGGTAATAGTCGGCGTACACGTGGCCGCTGGAGTCAAGACGGTGGCAGTAGCGCATTCATTATTAGACGGCGGCATGAGGTTAGGGACCGCACAAATGCCGAACTGCCCGGTCGGCGTGACCCCGAAGCTCCAGGCCCGCACATACACGGTGGAGCCGGGCGGGAGGTCATTAACCTGGGCGCTGGCGAACTGTCCGTCCCCGGTGTTATCATCACAAGCGACCTCCGTCAGCGCGCCGCAGGTGCCCGTGTACAGGGCTAGGTCCACATTGTACACGGGGGAGCCCGTCACGGCGCTGGTCGTGACGGTAAACCCGCCGGAAGGGGGCACGACGACGCGATACCAGATGTCATTGCTAACAAGATCACCGGCTTCAAAACACCCACCCATCGTGTAGAGCCTTAGCGGGGGCACCCCCGTGGAAGCGGTAGCCCCGAAGTTGGAGGCAGTCGTGGGCGTACACGTGGCCGTGGTGGCCAGCACGGCGGCGCTGGCGCAGTCGTCGTTGGCCGGCGGCGTGATAAAGTAGGTGGGTGCCAGGGGAGCGGTGGTGCCGCCCGTGCAGTTACCGGCAATAGCCACCGTGTAGGCAGTTGCTTCCGTCAGCCCGGTCAGGTTCACGGGGGAAGTGGTGGCCGGCACCGTGATGGGCGCGCCGCCCACGGGGGTGTACGTGACCGCATAGCTGGTGTTGCCGGCCCCGGGCGTAAACGATACCTGCGCCGAGGTGGCGGTAACATTGCTCACGCTCAAGCTGGTTACGGGCGGACAGGCCAGAGGCGCCAAGCCCGTGAGCCGGATATTGGGGCGGATCAGGCTCAGCGTGCCCACTCCGGCGGGAGCCGTGAAATCGCTGTCCCAAAACTGGGCCGGATTGCGGCTCACCCCAGTTAAAGAGTAGCGGAAAGCCTTCGATGCAAAGCCTTCATTCCCCTGGCTCGTGGCATTGGTTTCGACGATGACCTCCAGGTTCGACGTGCCATTATAGGTGAAGGGCGTGGTCAAGGGCAGGGTAATCCAGGTATTGGCCGTGAAGGAAGCGGCCGGAATCGTGGCGTCGTACACCAGCGTGGCCCCCGCTTCCTCGGCCGCCACCGTGGTAGGGGCCGCGAAAGAGGTGTTGCTCACCGTTTTCAGATACACTTTGGTCGGCGCGGCCCCCGCCCCTCCCACCGCGTTGAGGTAGAAGGCTAGTTGGGTCAGAGTGCCGCTGGTGGCAATCTCGGCCGCCGTGTAAATCAGCGCGCTCCGCTCGTAGCCGGAATCGGTTCCCAGCGGTTTGCGGCCAGTGTCGACGTTGGGGTTGCCGGCCGGCACCTGAATCTGAGCCCAGGCCCCCGGGGCCAGGAGTAACCCCACTGCTAGCGTCGCCAGCCGTCGCCACTGGCCCGAGCGGGACGCAGTGCGTGTGTAAAACTGTGTAGTCATGCGAAATGAATGAAGGGGTGAGAAGTGAAAAGGCAACGTCTTAACCTAAATGCTCAATAAAAGCTCAATATAGTTTAAGGTCAGCAAAGCACTAGAACTCCCTCGGCCGCCGTTTGTTGGCCACGCACCCGGCAATACAGCAAGGAGAAGCTTCTTTCAGCCGCCCCTTCCCGGACGCAACGGGTCGTGAGATAGAAAGAGAGAAACAGAATGATAGAGCTGGAGCCAGCGAAGTCCTTGGCCGAAGCCAAAGCGCCCTCGGCCTTCCGGGCTGGAGATGCTTTGGCCTTCGGCGGCGCAGGACACCGCACCACGGCTTACTTGGTAAACACAAGTTGACGGATGGTGTATTCCGAGCCAGCCTGCACCCGCAGCACGTACACGCCCTCAGCCAAACCCGATAGGTCCAGCTTATTCTGGGCGTTGTCGCGCACGCGGGCCGTGTGCACCACCTGCCCGAGCAGGTTGGTCACCTGCACCTGCAGCGAGCCCTGGGACTTGGCCTCGCGGATCTCCAGCGTGATCCGACCCGGGCTCGGGTTCGGGTACACCGAAATGGCCTGCGACAAGGCCGCGCTGGTACTCGACGACACCGTGCTGAAGGTCACCTCGATGCCCAGACGGGCTTTTATTGACGTGGTGTTTATATCCCGCCAGGGGGCAGTAGCCGATCCCTGGAAGTAAAAGGTAGCCGGGCGCAGGGGGTCTTCCTCCTGGTAGCCAATGCCCACGTTGCCGGAAACCTCCTTTACGCCCACGAAGAACGTGCCCGGGACGCTCGTGCCCGTCAGGGGCACGCTCACCACGCCCGCGGCAGTAGGCCGAGTCAGGGTCGGCGAAGTAAACACGACTGCCCCGGGCTGGCCGGCCGCCGTCGCGCTGAGCACCACCACCTGATACGTGGGCGTCGTGCCGTCACCAGCCAGGAAGCTCAGCTTTGCCTCCCCCAGGGTGGCGGCCATGCCCGTCTCGTACTTGACCGCCAACATCCTCTCGGGATCCGTACCACCCAATCCTACGCTCCCCGTCACGGGCTGGCCATCGCTGAGATAGGCCAGCGTGTTGGCCGTCACCAGTTGCGCATAAGTCTGCGCGTTGTTCGTCGGCCCGTCATCGGTGGGCACCGTCACCGTCACGGTGTTACTGCCCACGGCGCTGGGCGTATAGGGCGCGAAGGAAACCGTAGCGGAGGCCCCGGGCGCGAGCGTGGCCACGAGTTGCGTATGGGTGAACGCGCTGGCCCCGCTCACGCTCAGCGTCACCGGCAGGTTGGTTAGCGGCTGAAGACCCCCGTTGGTGACGACGGCTTGTACTACCACGGGCGCCCCAATGCGCACTTTACCCAGCGTATAGACGGCTTGCACGGCCGCATCATTAGTGGGCACGGGCACCGCGCAAATGCCGAACGGCCCGGTCGGCGTAGTCCCGTAGCTCCACACCCGCGCGTAGACCGTGGAGCCGGGCGGCAGACCAACCGCCCGAATGCTCGAGAAGGCATTTCCCGCCCCTTCATCATCACTACACGCCACCTCCGTCAGCGCCCCGCAGGTGCCCGTGTAGAGCGTCATGCCGGTATCGTTTGCACCTGAGTCAAACGCGTCGCTGGTCGTTACCGTAAACCCGCCCGAAGCGGGTACCACGATACTATACCATACATCGTTACTAACGGGGGTACCAGCCGGAAAGCACCCACCCATCGCGGAGGATTTGGGCGGGGGCACTCCCGTCGAAGCGGTCGCCCCCCGGTTAGTGGCAATAAGGGGCGTACAAAGGGCCGCGGGAGTCAGGACGGTGGCGGTCGCGCAGTCGTCGTTGGCCGGCGGCATGGTCAGGGAGGTAGTCGACACGGGCGAAGCACTCGTGCTAGTGCAGTTACCCACGACAGTAATCACGTAGGTAGTTTGGGGCGTCAGCCCGGTCAGGCTCACGGGGGCAGCGGCAGCCGACACCGTCGTGGTCGTGCCACCCACGGGGGTGTACGTGACCGTATAGCTGGTATTGCCGGCCCCGGGTGTAAACGATACCTGCGCCGAAGTTGGGCTCACGCTGCTCGCCCTCAGGCCAGTTACGGGCAGACAGGTTAAAGGCGTCAGGCCCGTGAGCCGAATATTGGGCCGGAATAAGCTCAGCGCGCCTACTCCAACGGGAGCGGCGTTATCGGCAGACCAAAACTGGGACCGGCGGATACTCGCGCCAATTGAAGCGTAACGAAAGGATTTGGCGGCGATGCGTTCATTCCCCCCGCCCGTGGCATTGGTTTCGACGATGACTTCCAGGTTCGAGGTGCCGTTATAGGCGAAGGGCGTGGTCAAGGGCAGGGTAATCCACGTATTCGGGGTAAAGGAAGCAACCGGAATAGTGGCGTCGTAGACCAGCGTGGCTCCCGTTTCCTCAGCGGCGACCGTAGTAGGCCCTGCGAAAGAGGTGTTGCTCACCGTTTTCAGGTATACTTTGGTGGGGACTGCTCCGGCCGCACCTACCTCGTTGAGATAGAAGGCTAATTGGGTCAGGTTACCACTGGTGGCAATCTCGGCCGCCGTGTAAATCAGCGCGCTGCGCTCGTAGCCGTAATAAGTGCCCAGTGGGCGGCGGTCAGAGGCCTCATTGGGGTTGCCGGCCGGCACCTGAATCTGGGCCCAGGCCGCGGGAGCCAGGAACAGCCCCGCCGCCAGGGCCGCCAGCCGCCGTCGCTGGCCGGAGGCGTTGGAAGGGTGCGCGTAAAAGCTTGTGTTCATGCAAAAGGAATTAAGGGATGAAAGGAGGTAAGACAGGAACGATTTGACCTAAATGATCAATAAAAGCTCAATATAGTGTAAGTTCCCGAAATGCCCAAACTAGCTTGTCGGCCCCTACCCGCCCTTGCCCTCCTCACACCAGCAATCCGGCCAGGCGTAGCCCTTGCAGCGGCCTTCTCCTCAACGCGACCGGCAGTGATGTTAGCGGAAATGATCCCAAGGCATGCACCCCCCGTCCCCCGGCCGCAATCAAGACCGCCTCTTGTGGGCGAGGCGGTCTTGATTGCGGCCGTGCAAGACGCGCGCCCTCTTCCCTCCTACTTGGTGAGCACGAGTTGGCGGATGCTGTAGGCCGAGCCAGCCTGCACCCGCAGCACGTACACGCCCGCAGCCAGCCCCGATAGGTCCAGCTCGTTTTTGGCATTGTCGCGCACGGCGGCCGCGTGTACGACTTGGCCCAGCAGGTTGGTCACTTCGACCCGCAGCGGACCCACGGCCTTGGCCTCGCGAATAGCTAGCGTGGCCCGCCCCGTGCTAGGGTTGGGAAACAGGTCGATGGCTTGCGACAAGGCCGCGCTGGTGCTCGCCAATACCATGCTCGTTTCAGCTTCCACAATGAGAACCCCTGAGCTGCTCGAGGAGGCATCAACGAGGGTTCCCCCCGTAGCAGCCGAAAAAGGAGCAACAGCGAAATAAGTACCTGGGCGGGTGGGATTTTCTGGGAGTATACTCAGCGGAAAGTAACGCGGGCGGCCAATGGAAGCAGCGGTCTGCACCAAGCCCACGTAAAAGTCACCGGCGGCAAGGACGAGCGGCGTAGCCAGGGCAAACGTTTTGCGTTGATTGATGTCGGCCGCCGTGACCACGTAATCCGGCGTGCGGGCAACGACCGCACCGGTCGAACTCACTACCACGCCGTAGACGGTTTGGCCGACGCTGTTATTGTCGGCCAAAGCCGCCGTGATGCCCGTTAGGGAGCGGGCGACCGGGGTGGTGTACCGCACCACAAAAGCCCCGGTGGTCGTAGCGCCGAATCCAACAATTTGGCTGGGTACCGTAGTATTCGCGTAACTGAACGTATTGGTCGTCACGAGCTGGGTATAGATCTGCGAATTATTCGTGCTGACACCATCCGCCGGCACGCTCACCGTCAGCTGGTTATTGCCGATGTCGTTGGACATATAAGGCGTGAAGGATACCGTGGTGGAGGCCCCGGGCGCGAGCGTGGCTACCGTTTTGGTTTCCGTAAGCACCGTGCCGCCGATAATGTTCAGCCTCACGGGTAGGTTAGTTAGCGGCAGCCCGCCGGTATTGGTGACGAGGGCTTGTACCACCTGAGAAACCCCGGCCGGCACCCGGCCCAACGCATAGATGGCGCGCACGGCCGCATCGTTAGCGGGCAGAGGGGCCGCACAAATGCCAAATTGCCCAGTAACTCCATAGCTCCATACCCGGGCGTAGACCGTGGAGCCGGGCGTCAGGCCGCCGACACTGGCGCTGGCGAAGAAATCGGTAGTGCTTTGGTCCTCATTACACGCCACTTCCGTCAGCGCCCCGCAGGTACCCGTGTACAGAATCAGCCCGGTATCATCTAAGGAAGAACTCGCCACGGCGCTGGTCGTTACCGTAACTCCACCGGAAGCGGGTACCACGATACTATACCAAACGTCATTAATAATGAGCGTACCAGTCAGAAAGCACCCTCCCATCTCGGTGGATTTGGGCGGCGGTACCCCCGTTGAAGCGGTGGCCCCGCGGTTGGTGGTAATAAGGGGCGTACAAAGGGCTGCGGGAGTCAGGACGGTGGCGGCCGCGCAGTCGTCGTTGGCCGGCGGCGGACTGGCCGTGGTGAAGGCAATAGTCGACACGGGGGAAACACCATTACTCGTGCAGTTGCCGGCGACGGTAACCGTGTAGGTCGTTTGGGGCGTCAACCCCGTCAGGGTCACGGGGGAAGCGGCGGCCGGCACCGTGGTGGTGGCGCCGCCCACGGGGGTGTACGTCACGGTATAGCTGGTGTTGCCAGCTCCGGGCGCAAACAATACCTGGGCCGAAATCGAGGTAATGCCGCTCATTCTCAGATTCGTTACGGGCAGACAGGTTAAAGGCGTCAGGCCCGTAAGCTGAATATTAGGCCGGAGCAGGTTCAAGACGCCCATTCCGGCGGGAGGCGTGTTATGACTCTCCCAGAACTGGGCCCGACGGCTACTCGCGCCAGTTGAGGAGTAACGGAATATTTTAGCGGCCCCGCCTTCACTCCCATTGCCCGTGGCATTGGTTTCGACGATGACCTCTAGGTTGGCGATGCCGTCGTAAGCAAAGGGCGTGGTCAGGGGCAGGGTAATCCAGGTATTCGCGGTGAAGGCGGCGGCCGGAATCGTCGCGTTGTAGACCAGCGTGGCCCCCGCTTCCTCGGCCGCCACCGTGGTGGGGGCCGCGAAAGCGCTGTTGCTCACCGTTTTCAAGTACACTTTGGTCGGCGTGGCCCCGGGCAGGCTCGCCCCGTTGAGGTAGAAGGCCAGCTGGGTCAGAGTGCCGCTGGTGGCAATCTCGGCCGCCGTGTAGATCAGCGCGCTCCGCTCGTACCCAAAATTGGTGGCGAGAGGCTTGCGCCCGGTGCCAGCGTTAGGGTTGCCGGCCGGCACTTGAATCTGAGCCGCAGCCGCCGGGGCCAGCAACACCCCCGCCACCAGCACCACCAACTGCCGCCACTGGCTGGAAATAGCGAGAGGGAGTGCGTAAAAGTTTATTTTCATGTGAGAGGAATAAAATGATAAAAGGAAGAGAGGGAACGCCCTGACCGGAATGGCCAACAAAAGATCAATATAGTGTAAATTACCAGAACCCCAAATCCTGCGTACCTGCTGGGGCCGCTCTGGCACTCCCCCTCGCCAAACAAGCAGCCGTCTGCTCAACGGCCAACTGCTCCAGCTAACCGGTAATGGCCCCTCCCGCCCCTGACTGGCCAAACGCAACGCATCCCCGCCTTTTCGGGGCGGGGATGCGTTGCTTAGCCTTTAGCGGCCAAAACCGCGCGGGCTTACTTGGTAAGCACGAGTTGGCGGATGGTGTACTGCGAGCCGGTCTGCACGCGCAACACGTACACGCCCTCGGCCAGCCCCGACAGGTCCAGCTTATTCTGAGCGTTGTCGCGCACGGCCGCCGTGTGCACCACCTGCCCCAGCAGGTTGGTTACCTGCACTTGCAGCGGGCCTTGGGCCTTGGCCTCGCGGACCTCGAGCGTGACCCGTCCCGGGCTCGGGTTCGGATACACCGACACCGCCGCCGACAAGGCCGCGCTGTTGGTCGCCAGGATAATGTTCGCTTCAGCCTCCAGGATAAAAGCCCCAAAGCTGTTCGAGGCTAAATCGGCGAGGGTGCCCCCCGTCGTAGGCGAGAAGGGAGAAATCTCAAAAAAGGTGCCGGGGCGGGTGGGGTCTTCCGGCACTGTACTGAGGGGGAAATAAGCCGCGCCCCCAGCGGGAGCGGGCATCTGCACCAGGCCCACGTAGAAGTCACCGGCGGCAATGGGCAGCGGCGTAGCCAGGGCGAAGGTTTTGCGCCGGTCGATGTCGGCTGCCGTGACCACGTAATCCGGGGTGCGGGCCAGCACCCCACCGCTCGAGTTCACCACCACGCCATAGACGGTCCGACCGACGGTAGAATTGCCCCCCAAACCAGCCGTGATCCCGGTCAGCGAGCGGGCGACCGGGGTGTTGAACCGCGCCACAAAAGCCCCGGTGGTGCCAGCAGGAAATCCAACCCTGCTGGTAGGGGCGCTATTATTCACGTAGCTGAAGGTATTAGTCGTGATGATCTGCGCATACGTCTGCGCGTTGTTCGTACCCACGTCATCCGTGGGCAGGCTCACGGTCAAGGTATTAGTGCCGACCGTGGTGGGCGTATAAGACGCAAAGGAGACCGTCGCGGAGGCACCGGACGCCAGGCTGGCCACGGTTTGGGTGTTGGTAAAGGTCGTGGCCCCGGTCACGGCCAGCGTCACGGGCACGTTCGTGAGAGCTTGAATACCGACGTTGGTGACGACGGCTTGGACCACCTGGGCAACCCCGATCGGCACCCTGCCCAACGTGTAGATGGCCCGCACGGCCGCGTCATTAGTGGGGATGGTTACGGCACAAATACTGAATGGCCCGGTCAGCGTGGTTCCTTTGCTCCAGACTCGCGCATAGACCGTGGCGCCGGGCGTGAGGCCAAGAGCCCGAATACTAGCGAAGGGATTGGTGGAACTCGGGTCATCACTACAAGCGACTTCCGTCAGCGTTCCGCACGTGCCCGTATACAACGTCATCCCCGTATCCGTTAAAACGGAACCCGTCACGGCACTGGTCGTCACGGCAAGCCCGCCGGAAGCCGGCACGACGATGCGATACCAGACGTCATTACTGACGGGGCTACCAGCCGGAAAGCACCCGCCCATCGCGGTGGAGCTGGGCGCGGGCACTCCCGTCGAAGCGGTCGCTGAGCGGTTGGTGGTCGTAATGGGCGTACACGTGGCCGTGGCCGTCAGCAAGGTGGCCCCGGCGCACTCGTCGTTGGCCGGCGACGTGACAAAGGCAGCAGTAGTAGTGGAGGAAGTGGTGCCGCCGGTGCAGTTACCCACGACTGCCACTGAGTAGATCGTTCCAGGCGTCAGTCCCGTCAGGCTTACGGGCGAAGCCGGGGCCGGCACCGTGGTGGTGGTGCCTCCCGTCGGCGTATAGCGCACTGTATAGCTCATGTTACCGTTGCCGGGCGTAAACGATACCTGGGCCGAAGTGAGGGTGATATTGCTCACACTCAAGGCCGTGACGGGCGCACAGGCCAACAGCGTACTAAAAAAAGCAGTCACCTCCGGGGCCGTGGTGCTGCCGCTGCAGCTACCCACGACCGTTACCCTGTAGGCCGTTCCCTGCGTGAGCCCCGTCAGGTTCACGGGCGAAGTTGGGGTCGTCACCGTCGTGGGCGTGCCTCCGGCCGGCGTGTACGTGACCGTGTAGCTCGTATTGCCGCTGCCCGGCGTAAACGATACTTGCGCCGAAGTAGCAGTAATATTGCTCACACTCAAGGGCGTAGCTGGCAGACAGGTCCAAGCCGCCAGGCCCGTAAGCTGGATATTGGGCCGGAGCAGACTCAGTATGCCGTTGCCAGCGGGAGCCGTGTTGTCGGCAGACCAAAACTGGGCCCGATTGTTACCCGCGCCAGTTGTGGTGTAGCGGAAGGCCTTAGTAGTGCTGCTTTCATTCCCCGAGCCCATGGGATTAGTTTCGACGATGACTTCCAGGTTCGAGGTGCCGTTATAGGCGAAGGGCGTGGTCAAGGGCAGAGTAATCCACGTATTGGCCGTAAAGGCGGCGGCCGGAATCGTGGCGTCGTACACCAGCGTGGCCCCCGCTTCTTCGGCCGCCACCGTGGTGGCCGCCGCAAAAGTGCTGTTGCTCACCGTTTTCAGGTACACTTTCGTGGGGGCTGCTCCGGGCGTACCCACGGTGTTCAGGTAGAAGGCTAATTGGGTCAGGGTGCCGCTGGTGGCAATCTCGGCCGCCGTGTAAATCAGCGCGCTGCGCTCGTAGCCGAAATAAGTCCCCAGCGGGCGGCGGGCAGCGCCATCATTGGGGTTGCCCACCGGTACTTGGATCTGGGCCCAGGCCGCCGGGGCCAATAATACCCCCGCGGCCAATGCCGTCAGCCGACGCCACGGGCCCGAGGCCTTGAGAGAGCATGCGTAAAACCTTGTTTTCATGTAGGAGGAATGAGATGATAAAATGAGGAAGCGAAACGCCTTGACTGAAATGGTCAATAAAAGCACAATATAGTATAAATCATTAACACTCCAATATTTATCCGCTTGCTGGTGCTGGCTGGACATGCCGGGAAATACCGCCAGCCGTCTGTTCAAGCGCGTGCTGCTCCACCTAACGGAGGATGAGCTACCACGCCAACGCACCTCAGCGGCCAAAAACAAAACATCCCCGCCTTTTGGGGCGAGGATGCGTTGCTTTGGGTTATTGAGGCGCAAGCATTGCGCGATGGCTTACTTGGTGAGCACGAGCTGGCGGATGGTATACTCCGAGCCGGTCTGCACGCGCAGCACGTACACGCCCTCGGCCAGTCCCGACAGGTCCAACGGGTTCTGGGCGTTGTCGCGCACATAGGCCGTGTGCACCACCTGTCCGAGCAGGTTGGTCACTTGCACCTGCAGCGGACCCTGGGCTTTGGCCTCGCGGATCTCAAGCGTGACCCGTCCCGTGCTCGGGTTCGGGAATACCGAGATGGCTTGCGACAAGGCCGCGCTGCTACTCGCCGACACCGTGCTGAAGGTCACCTCGATGCCCAGACGGGTTTTTAGCGGCGTGGTGTTTACATCCTGCCAAGGACCACCAGCGGATAATTGGTAGTAAAATATACCCGGGCGCAACGGGTCTTCTACTTGGTAGCCAATGCCTACGTTGCCGGAAACCTCCTTGAGGCCCACGAAGAACGGGCCGGTGACCGTCGTGCCCGTCAGGGGCACACTCACCACGCCCGCGGCAGTAGGCCGAGTCAGGGTCGGCGAAGTAAACACGACCGCCCCGGGCAAGCCCGCCGGGGTCGCGTTAAGCACCACTACCTGGTACGTCGAGGGCGTGACCGCAGTAGCCAAGAAGCTCAGCTTGGCCTCGCCGAGGGTGGCAGTAGTGCTGTTCAGGTACTTGACCGCCAAGGTGCCGCCCGGGGTGGAGCCATCCACTCCTACGCTCGCCGTCACGGGCTGGCCGTTAACAAGATAGGAAAGCGTATTGGTCGTTACCAACTGGGAATAAGTCCGCGCGTTGTTCGTGGCCACGTCATCCGTGGGCAGCGTCACCGTCAGCGTGTTCGTGCCGACCGTATTGGGCGTATAAGCCGCGAAGGAGACTGTAGTAGAGGCGCCAGGAGCGAGCGTAGCTATCGTTTGGGTGTTGGTAAAAGTCGTGACGCCGGTCACGCTCAGCGTCACGGACCGGGCGCTGAGCGGCAGCCCGCCGGTGTTGGTGATGACGGCTTGTACTACCTGAGAAGCCCCGTTGAGCACCTTGCCCATCGCATAGATCGTTTGCACGGCCGCGTCATTAGCGGGCACGGGCACCGCGCAAATACCGAACTGCCCGGTTGGGGTGGTTCCGAAGCTCCACACCCGTGCATAAACCGTGGAGCCGGGCGTCAGGCCAATAGCCCGAGCGCTGGAGAAGAAATTAGTGGAACTCTGATCATCACTACAAGCCACCTCCGTCAGCGCCCCGCAAGTGCCCGTATACAGGGTCATCCCCGTATCATTCAGAGGGGAACCCGTCACGGCGCTGGTCGTCACCGTAACTCCGCCGGAAGCTGGTACCACGATACTATACCAGACATCATTAGTAACGGGCGTATTAGCAACAAAACACCCCGTCGCGCTGGAGTTTGGCGGCGGGACCCCCGTGGAAGTAGTTGCCCCACGGTTAGTAGTAATGGTGGGCGTACAAGCGGCCGCAGGAGCCAGGACGGTAGCGACCGCGCAGTTGTCGTTGGCTGGCGGAGTGATGGCCGTGGTGAAGGAAGTAGTCAGCAAGGGGGAAGCCCCACCACTACAATTGCTCACGATAGTCACCGTATAGGTAGTTCCTTCCGCCAGCCCGGTCAGGCTCACCGGGGAGGCCGTCGGGGCCGGCGTGATCGTGGTGGTAGCCCCGCCCACGGGCGTGTACGTCACGGTATAGCTGGTGTTGCCGGCCCCAGGCGTAAACGATACCTGCGCCGAAGAGGTGGTAATGTTACTCACGCTCAAAGCAGTTACGAACGGACAGGTCAAAGGCGCCAGGCCCGTAAGCTGGATGTTAGGCCGGAGCAGACTCAGTATGCCGTTGCCAGCGGGAGCCGTGTTGTCAGCGTTCCAAAACTGGGCCCGGTTGCCGCCCGCGCTAGTTATAGTGTAGCGGAAGGCCTTATTTGTAAGGCCTTCGTTCCCCCCGCCCGTGGCATTAGTTTCGACGATGACTTCCAGGTTCGAGGTGCCGTTATAGGCGAAGGGCGTGGTCAAGGGCAGGGTAATCCACGTATTGGCCGTAAAGGCGGCGGCCGGAATCGTCGCGTCGTAGACCAGCGTGGCCCCCGTTTCCTCGGCCGCCACCGTGGTGGCCCCCGCAAAAGTGCTGTTGCTCACCGTTTTCAGATACACTTTCGTGGGCGCCGCACCCGGCGTGTTCACCGCGTTGAGGTAGAAGGCCAGTTGGGTCAGGGTGCCGCTGGTAGCAATCTCGGCCGCCGTGTAAATCAGCGCGCTCCGCTCGTACCCATAATAAGTCCCCAGCGGGCGGCGGCTAGTGCCATCGTTAGGGTTGCCGGCCGGCACTTGGATCTGGGCCCAGGCTGCCGGAGCCAGGAGTAACCCCGCGGCCAGAGCCGTCAGTCGCCGCCACTGGCCGGAAGTCTTGAGAGAGCATGCGTAAAACCTTGTTTTCATGTAGGAGGAATGAAAAATGAAAAAAATGAGGAAAAGAAACGCCTTGACCGAGATGGTCAATAAAAGCCCAATATAGTTTAAATCATTAATACTCCAACATTTATTCGCTTGCTGGTGCTGGCTGGATACGCCGGGGAAATACCGCCTCTGTTCAAGCGCGTGCTGCTTAATCCAACGGAGGATGAGTTGCAACGCCAACGCACCCCAGTGGCCAAAACAAAACATCCCCGCCTTTTTTAGGCGAGGATGTTTTGTTGACTTCAGACGCGCAAGCATTGCGCGCGGGCTTACTTGGTAAGCACGAGTTGGCGGATGGTGTACTGCGAGCCGGTCTGCACGCGCAACACGTACACGCCCTCGGCCAGCCCCGACAGGTCCAGCTTATTCTGAGCGTTGTCGCGCACGACCGCCGTGTGCACTACCTGCCCGAGCAGATTAGTTACCTGCACCTGCAGCGGACCCTGCGCTTTGGCCTCGCGGAGCTCGAGCGTGACCTGCCCCGTGCTCGGGTTCGGGTACACTGATAGCGCGGCCGACAAGGCCGCGCTGCTGCTGCTCGAGATCACACTGGTTTCCGCTTCCAGGACAAAAGCCCCCAAGTTGCTTGAGGCCGCATCGCTGAGCGTCCCTCCCGTCGTAGGCGAGAAGGGGGCTATACCGAAAAAGGTACCGGGGCGGGTGGGGTCTTCTGGCAGCGTCGCTAACGGGAAATACCGCACGCCACCGCCGGTTACGGCCGTCTGCACCAGGCCCACGTAAAAGTTGCCGGCCGCGATGGGCAGCGGCGTAGTCAGGACAAAGGTTTTGCGCCGGTCGATGTCGGCCGCCGTGACCACATAATTGGGCGTGCGGGCCAGTACCCCACCGCTCGAGTTCACGACCACCCCGTACACAGTTTGGCCGACGCTGTTATTGTCCCCCAAGCCCGCCGTGATGCCCGTCAGCGAGCGGGCCACCGGGGTGTTGTACCGCGCCACGAACGCCCCGGTCGTGGTCGCACCAAATCCAACACTTTCGTTAGGATCAGGCACCGTATTATTCACATAGCTGAAGGTATTGGCTGTGACGATCTGCGCATACGTCTGCGTGTTGTTCGTGGCCACATCATCCGCGGCCAGCGCCACGGTTAAGGTGTTGGTGCCAGCCGTGTTGGACGTATAAGGTGCGAAAGAGACCGTCGTGGAAGCGCCGGGGGCCAGGGTGGCCACGGTTTGGGTGTTGGTAAAGCTCGTCGCCCCGCTAACGGTCAGCGTCACGGCGACATTGGTTAGGGCTTGGGCACCAACGTTGGTGACAACGGCTTGTGCCGCCTGAGCAACCCCGGTGGGCACCTTGCCCAACGTGTAGATGGCTCGCATGGCCGCGTCGTTATTGGGGGTGCTTACGGCACAAATGCCGAACGGTCCGGTCGGCGTGGTCCCGAAGCTCCATACCCGCACGTAAACCGTAGCGCCTGGGGTCAGGCCAACGGCCCGAGTGCTCGAGAAGAAATTACTGGCGCTCTGATCATCACTACAAGCGACTTCCGTCAGCGCCCCGCAGGTGCCCGTATACAAGGTCATCCCCGTATCATTCAGAGGGGAGCCCGTCACGGCGCTGGTCGTCACCGTAAACGCGCCGGAAGCCGGCACGACGATGCGATACCAGACGTCGTTAGTAACCGGGGTATTTGCCACGAAGCAGCCCCCCGCCGCCGAGCTTGGCGCAGGTACTCCCGTCGAAGCGGTCGCCCCGCGGTTGGTGGCCATCATGGGCGTACACGTTGCCGCGGTAGCCAGTAAAGTGGCCCCGGCGCAGTCGTCGTTGGCCGGCGGCGGACTAGCCGTGGTGAAAGTAGCAGTTGCCACGGGAGAGGTGGTGCTGCCCGCGCAGTTGCCTACTACGGTCACCGTGTAGGTCGTTCCGAGCGTGAGGCCCGTCAGGTTCACGGGCGAAGCGGTCGGCGCCGGCGTCACCGTCGTGGGCGTGCCCCCGGCCGGCGTGTAGGTCACCGTATAGCTCGTGTTGCCGTTGCCCGGCGTAAACGACACCTGGGCCGAAGTGAGGGTGATATTGCTCACGCTCAAGGCCGTGACGGGCCCACAAGTCAACGGCGTGGTAAAGGTAGTAGTTGCCACGGGAGCCGTGCCGCCGCCGCCGCAGTTGCCCACGACCGTCACCGTGTACCCCGATCCGGGCGTGAGGCCCGTCAGGTTCACGGGCGAAGCGGTCGGCGCTGGCGTCACCGTCGTGGGCGTACCCCCGGTCCGGGTGTACGTGACCGTATAGCTGGTATTGCTGGCCCCGGGCGTAAACCCTACCTGCGCCGAAGTCGGGGTAATGTTGCTTACGCTCAAGGCAGTTACCGGCAGACAGGTCAGCGGGGCCAGGCCCGTGAGCTGGATGTTGGGCCGCAGCAGGCTTAGCGCCCCTGTTCCAGTGGGAGCCGTGTTGTCGGCCGCCCAAAACTGCGCCCGGTTGTTACCGGCCCCAGTTGACGCGTACCGGAAGGCCTTACCCGTACTGGGTTCATTCCCCCCGCCCGTGGCATTGGTTTCGACGATGACTTCCAGGTTCGAGGTGCCGTTATAGGCGAAGGGCGTGGTCAAGGGCAGGGTAATCCACGTATTGGCCGTAAAGGCGGCGGCCGGAATCGTCGCGTCGTAGACCAGCGTGGCCCCCGTTTCCTCGGCCGCCACCGTGGTGGCCCCCGCAAAAGTGCTGTTGCTCACCGTTTTCAGGTACACTTTCGTGGGCGCCGCACCCGGCGTGTTCACCGCGTCGAGATAGAAGGCAATTTGCGTCAGGTTGCCGCTGGTGGCAATCTCGGCCGCCGTGTAAATTAGCGCGCCGCGCTCATAGCCGTAGTAGGTTGCGAGCGGTCGGCGGCTAGTGCCCTCGTTGGGGTTGCCGGCCGGCACCTGGATCTGGGCCCAGGCCCCCGGGGCCAGGAGTACCCCCACCGCCAGCGCTGTCAGCCGCCGCCACTGGCCGGAAGTCTTAAGAGAGCACGCGTAAAAGCTTGTTGTCATGGTAGATGATTAAAAAATGAAAAAAAATGAAACAGAAAGCACTTATACTGTGCTAACAATCAGGTAAGGGCAAATATAGGAGCATTCTACAGGAATATCACTCCTATGATATTAATTCATTATCATCTTATTTTATTGAAATAATAAGGTCTTTCCCAGGGGCCAGTCGAGGCCCTGAATTGAACCTGAAGCTTCTGGCCTTGAAGCTCAAGAGATAAAAATCCGGCCTCCTTGGGTTGATATTAGCTGCAAGAGCCAATCTCTTATTAATAAAGCAAAGCATTGCCCCTACCTAACCTATGGTGAAATCATAGCCGGCTGGCCCGGCAGGACGAAGCAATCGTATGGCTGCCCCCAGGTTAGGATCGGTAGCGAACTGGCGAATCGAAAGCATTGTGCAGGGATGGCCCGGCATACTGGGTGGCTTTACAGCGACGGCGGCATCTTTGTGGCCCGGTTAGCGGTTGCTGCCGGGCTTAACTCCCGTGCCACTACTCGGCTCCTTACCCGTTTTCATGCCCCCGCCCCGCATCAGTGTCATCATTCCGGCTCACAACGAGGCTCAGGCCATTGGGTTAGTTCTAGCGGAGATTCCGGCGGGCTTGGTTCAGGAAGTCATCGTGGTGGATAATAACTCCTCGGACGACACCAGCACCGTGGCGCGAGCCGCCGGGGCCACCGTGCTCCGCGAGCCGCGCCCGGGCTATGGCTACGCCTGCCTGGCGGGCATGGCTTACGCCTTCGGTAAAGCCGCCGCGGTGCAGCCTGAAATCGTGGTGTTTCTCGATGGCGACCATTCCGACTACCCCGAACAGTTACCGGAACTACTGGCTCCCCTGCTGCACGGAACGGCCGATCTGGTTATCGGCTCCCGGGCCCTGGGCGAACGGGAGCGCGGTGCGCTGCTGCCGCAGCAGCGCTTCGGCAACTGGCTGGCCACCCGCTTACTGCGCTTGCGCTACGGTGGCCATTTCACCGATTTAGGCCCCTTCCGAGCCATTCGTGCCCCGGCCCTGCTCGGCCTGCAGATGGCCGACAAGACCTACGGCTGGACAGTGGAAATGCAGATAAAAGCGGCCCGGCAAGGCTTGCGCACCGTGGAAGTGCCGGTGCGGTACCGCCGGCGCATCGGCACCAGCAAGGTTTCGGGCACGGTGCGCGGCACCCTGGGCGCGGGGTACAAAATTTTGTGGACCATTTTCCGGTATTGGTAAGCCGCCAACCCGGCGGCTACGCTTGCTCATGCTTTTCACCTTCCGTCTCCGCGCCTGATGTCGTTGCTGCCCCTTTTGCTGGTGGTGATATACGGCCTGTGCCTGCTGTTCATTCTATGCTTCAGCGGAGGGCAATGGCAGCTTACCCGCCTCGCCTTGCGGGCCTACGCCGCTCCCCCCCTGCCCCGGCCACCAGTGCCCGCCGCGTGGCCACGCGTAACGGTGCAGCTGCCCCTCTACAACGAGCAGAACGTGGTCGAACGCGTCATTGACGCCGCAGCCGCGCTCGACTATCCACCGGAGCTGCTGCATATTCAGGTACTGGACGACTCCACCGATGCCACCGTGGCCCTGGCCGCCGAGCGCGTGGCGTACCATATCGCGCGGGGACGACGTCTGAGCCACGTACGACGCCCCTCCCGGGAGGGCTACAAAGCCGGAGCCCTCCGCCACGGCCTGGCCGCCAGCGACGGGGAGTTTATCGCCATTTTTGACGCCGATTTCGTGCCGGCGCCCGACTTTCTGCGCCGCACCATCCCCTTCTTTTTGCAGGACGAAAACATTGGCGTGGTGCAAACCCGCTGGGGCCACCTCAACCAGGCGGAATCGCTGCTGACGCGCCTGCAAGCCTTTGGGTTGGATGCCCACTTTCTTATCGAGCAGGTGGGGCGCACGTTCGCCGGGTTCTTCATCAACTTCAACGGCACCGGGGGCGTGTGGCGCCGCCGCTGCATCGCCAACGCCGGCGGCTGGCACACCGACACCCTCACCGAGGACCTCGACCTGAGCTACCGCGCCCAGCTACGCGGCTGGCGCTTCGTGTACCGCCCCGAGATTGTGGTGCCCGCCGAATTGCCCGCCGCCATGGACGCCCTCAAGTCGCAGCAGTTCCGCTGGACCAAAGGCGGGGCCGAAACGGCCCGTAAGCACCTGGGCGCCCTGTGGCGCTCGGCGCAGCCGCTGGTCGTTAAGCTGCAGGGCACGTTTCATCTGCTCAACAGCAGCGTGTACGTGGTGATTTTGCTCATGGCCCTGCTGAGCGTGCCGCTGGTGTTCGTGCGGGAGCACTACCCGGAGTACAAGCTCGTGTTCCGGCTGGCTTCGGTGTTTTTGGTGGGCTTTGCACCGCTTGTTTATTATTACTACACGGCCTGGCGACTCGCCTGGCCCACGGGCAAAGCCCGCTTTTACCCCGGATTTTTCCTGCTGTTTTTGTCGGTTTCGATGGGGCTGGCCCTGCACAATGCCCGCGCCGTGGCCCTGGGCTGGCTGGGCCAGCGCACCCCGTTCGTGCGCACGCCCAAGGCGGGCCCCGGCGGCCGGGGCCCGCGGCGCTACCGCACCGGCGGCGTGGGCCCCTGGGAAGTGCTGGAAGGCCTGCTGGCCCTGTATTTTGGGTTTGGCTTCGGGGCCGGGCTGTATTTCGGCGATGCCGGTCTGCTGCCGTTTCACCTGCTGCTCACGGTCGGTTTTGCGGCTATCTGCTATTATTCGGGGCGCCACGCCCGGTAAAGACGCCCGGTTCTGCCCCCATGCCATTGCCATTGCCCGCTAAACGTCCTTCCCCTTCCCAATTTGCCGCCTTGGCGCTTTCCGGCGCGGCCTATGCGGGCGTAGCGTACGCCACGCCCCGGGCGCAGTTCGGCCAGTTGCTGGGCTTGCTGGCGGTGGCCCTGCTGGCCTACGCCTGGCTGCTGCGCAGCCGCTTGCCGTGGCGCTGGGGGCTGGCGGCGGCGCTGGGCTTCCGGCTACTTTGGCTGCCCGCCCTACCGGCCCTGTCCGACGACGTTTACCGCTTTCACTGGGACGGCCTGTTGGTAGCCAACGGGGTTAATCCCTTCCAATTTCGGCCCGATGAAATCATTGCCGACGGCGCCCGGGCCAGCATCAAGGATGAACAGCAGCGCAACCGGGTTCTGCCCCGGCTACAGCAACTGTACCGGCAGTTGAATTCGCCGCACTACTACTCGGTTTACCCCCCGGTCTGCCAGTACATTTTCGGGGCCGCGGCCCGCTGGTTCCCCGATTCGGACCTGGGCTTTGCCGGCGCCTTGCGGGCGGTGCTGCTGGCCGCCGAGATAGGCAGCGCGGGGCTGCTGCTGGCCTTGCTGTCGGCCAGTGGCGCGCCCTTGACGCGAGCGTTGCGCTACCTGCTGCATCCGCTGGTTATCGTGGAGCTGACCGGCAACCTGCACTTCGAGAGTGTGGTACTGTTCTTTCTGCTGCTGGCTGGTTGGCTGCTGAGCCGGCAGCGCGGGGCGGCTTCGGCCCTGGCCCTGGGGCTGGGCATCGCCACCAAGCTACTGCCGATACTGGCGCTCCCGCTCCTGCTGCGGCGTTTGAATGGGCGGCCGCTGGCGGCCTACCTGGCCATTACCCTGGGCACGCTAGCGGTGCTTTTCAGCCCCTTTCTCGCAGTTGATTTGCTGACTAACCTCGGCCGCAGCCTGGCCTTGTATTTCCGCAGCTTCGAGTTTAACGCGAGCATCTACTACGTGCTGCGGGGCCTGGGCTACTGGCTCACCGGCTACAACGAAATTGCCATTCTGGGCCCGGCCCTGGCACTGGGGAGCGGCCTGCTGGGGCTGGTTCTGGCCAGCCGGGAGCGCCGCCCCACGCTGGCATCGCTGCCCCAAACGCTGCTGCTGCTGTTAACGGCTTACTACGCGCTGGCCACCACGGTGCACCCCTGGTACCTCACCCTGCTGATTGGGCTGAGCGTGCTGTCGCGCTTCCGCTATCCGGCGGTGTGGGGCGGGTTGGCCGTCCTCTCCTACGCTGCCTACCGCAGCAGTGCCTACACCGAAAACCTGTGGCTCGTGGGAATAGAATACGCCGTTACCGCGGTTGTTCTGAGCGCGGAAATACTGCGCCCGCGGGCAACGGGCAATGAGCCGTGAGTCTTTTTACCCGGCGCACCTATTCTTCCCGCCCCGGCGGGGCATTACTGCGGCCAGTAGGCGTAACGCCGGACTCCTTTCAGTAGCAGGCGGCGGCCGTCCCAGGTGGTTTGGCGCAGCAGGATGTTGGGGTAGCTTTTAGCGAACCAGTACACGTTTTCCTTGCCGGGGCCCAGGCCCACCACCACCCGCCACGCCGCCTGGGCCACTTCCGCGGCCGGTGCTTCGGCCGTGGTGAGGTGGGCCTGATAGTACACGGGGGGCGCGACTTTGTTGGTTTGCTGCGATTCCAGCACCACCAGGTTGAAAGCGGGCCGCTGCTCAAACTTCAGGCTGCGCAGCGTGTAGGAAAGCGCATCTTCCAGGAACACGTCGCGGCGCAGGTTGCGGCGGCCGGCTCCCTGCTGATCCCAGTACGAGTTGAACGTTTGCTCGAAATTGACGCCGTCGTCGACCATGCTTTTAAACGTGTTGCCGCACCACTCCTGCGACGACGTGGTCATCTTATACAGCGCTACGGGCTGGTCGCGCCGAAAAAAGAGCGAGGTCAGAAAATGGTACGGGTACTGGTCGGTCGGAATCTGGCAGAACTGGTTTATTTTCATCACGGGAAATAAATCGTCCCGCTTATAATCGTCGGTTTTAACGTTAAACTGCTGATTAAACTCTTCTTTAACGGTAATCTGCGTGTACGAAAACGTTCGGTTTTTCTTGTATACCACGCGCTCGGCGTCGTACGTAGCCACTTCGGCCAAGCCATCTTCCCACAGCTTGCGCATGGCCCACTGCTGGTCGAAATAGGGCATCACCTGCTGCAAAGCCGGCGCGGCAACCGGCACCTGCCCGGCGGCCTTTCCGTGCTCCGACACCGGGCAGCCCGCCAGCCCCGCGCCCAGGCCCAGGAAAAGTAAAACAGTTCGAGTAGACAATGACGGCATGAAACGAAGGAAAGGAAAGTAGGGGACGAAAGTAAGCGGGTACCGGCCAAGTCTGCTAGGCATACTCTAAAGAATGGCATTGGCCCTGGGTGGTGCTGGCGCGCATTCCAGACGCGCATCAGCACCACCCAGGGCCGTAAATCGGTACCGACATTATCGGAAAGCGCCCTTCATTTCAGGCACCGGGGAAGCTCGCTAACTCCAATGGTGGCGTTGCCACGCGGGCAATGCATGCTACTGAGCCCGCCGCAATTTCATTAATTGATGAGCTGACTGTCGGATGGGCTGCGGCGGAACAAGCTTAAATCAGCAGAGGAACAGGGCGCAAAGACGCTCTACCCCGTTCTTCCTTAGGCTCCCCTTCTCGCCTTGCATTACATCGATAATTCCTTGGCCTTGTTCATCATCATGGTCGCGTGCACCAAGGTTGCGCCACCTTTGATGGCGGCGGCCACGTGCACGGCTTCCATCATTTGCGCTTCGTCGGCTCCCTTTTGCAGGGAATCGGCGGTGTACGCATCGATGCAGTACGGGCACTGTACGGTATGGGCCACGGCCAGGGCAATGAGGGCTTTTTCCCGCTCCGAGAGGGCCCCCTCCTTGAATACCTCGCCGTAGTAATCAAAAAATTTGCGCCCCATCTCCGGCTGCCATTCGGAGATGTTACCAAATTTGGCCAGGTCGGCGGGGTTGTAGTACGAAGCGTCGTTCATGGTAGCTAGATTAATTAAGCAAAGAATGGAGGAGAGAAATTATTGATGATGGTAGCGGCGCGGATGAATTCGAATCTGACGGGCTGGTCAAACACTAAAACTACCGCCGACTGGAGAATACTGGACGATGCTATTTCTTAAAGCACTGTATTTGCCTCGTGCAATTGAAAAACAGCTAACGATCCTTTCACGGGGAACATCCTGAGTTATCCCCAGGAAGTTCCTGGTAAAAAATGAAATGTATCCATCATAAACATACAGGCATATTGCGAGTCGCTCCATGTTGAAATATCCGTTTTTGAAGCGATGCCATCTATTTTTAAACAAGCTGCAGCCAGGAAAACAAGTAAAAAGCTTTTGTCTAAATCCAAAAAATTAGACACTTTTTCATAAACAGATCGTTGCCAATATATATCTATCAGGGTGCATGATCTAATATAGATCAAAGCAGCTAGGTCATACTTATTATCTATTCCGGGTTCAGCCCATCCATTAGCCAGCTTTTGTAAACCTTCAGAGAAGGGAAGCTTCTTTAAAAAGAATCGGACTTTTTCTACACACTGGCCAAGTTCCGGGTACACTGAAAAAATTATCCTATAAAACTGTTCCCATCCACTTTCTAATACCTCACGCAACATAATTAAGTACGACAGCAGTAACCATTCGTCTACAGATATTTCCGCATCGGTTTTTAGCTTATTTCCCAGTCCCAAAATAATTTGTTCCTCTTGCAAAAACTGTTCGACTGTATGAAGAAGCATCGGAGCAGTTTCTGCCGGCTCAGACTGTATGCTTTCAGCATATTTTAGCAATTGATAAATTCTCTCCAGCCTTTGGGCTTTCATCTGATCAGCCAGAGAAATAGTGAGATCAACATGTATTAAGTTTAAAACGCGAGTCCACATACAAGCCTTTTAAATACTTATTCTACGTAGGTCAGTTTGCCAATAATCTGCTCAACATTTGAGATAAAACTCTTATTTACTCTACCGCCAGTCGGTTGACAAGCGGTAATTATTCCAAGCTTTCAGCGACCAGACTCAGAGAAGTCGGGCGTTACGTTTCCGTTCCAGGCCGCCGCCTCAAATGTTCCCCACCACCGTCATTGTGCTCAGGGTGGGGTTGACGCTGCCCCCCTCGGGCTCCACCGTCATGGCGAAGGTTTGGGCGCTGGCAATGTCTTTCATGGGCTGCAAGCCTTCGCCCAGAGCGGTGGCGGCGGTGAGTACCCCGGCGTCGACGGGCTTGCCCTTGTCGAGGGCCCAGAGCTGGTACTGCTTGCCGGCGGGCAGCGGGGGCAGGCTTCGCACGTCGACGTATACCTTGTGCGTGGCGGCGTTGAACAGCACGCGGGCGCGGGCCGTTGGGGCGGTTTTAGTGCCCGCCAGGGCCACGGCGCGAAACTCCTCGCTGCGCAATACCTCGTTTTCCTGGCGTAAGCCGCTGAGTCGGCGCTCCACGACCTGCGAGGTTTGCGCAAAACGAGCCTGGTCGTTCTGCAGGGCCACCAGACTCGCGCTGGCGTCCTTCCAACGGGAGTAGAACAGGGCATTGGCCCCGAGGCTCAGGATGAGGGCGACCGAGGCGGCCAGGGCCCAGGTCGACCGCGGGGCGGATTCCGAGGCGACTGGGGCCGACGACAGGGGCCGGACCACCGCTTCCTGGGCGGCCGGGTGGGCCGGGGCCATTGTAGCAGCGGGCTCGGGCGCAGGGGCATTGGCCTGGGCCACGGCATCGACTTCGGCGCGCAAGGTGCTGGTGGGCGCCGCAATTTGGGCCAGGACGTTACCCAGGACGCGTTCGCGCATGCCGGTGGGCGGAGTCAGCGCGTGGGCTTCGGCGTAGAAGCCCAGGGCTTCTTGTACGCGTTGCAGCTCCGCTTGAATTTCGGGATGGCGGGCCGCCTGGGCTTCAACGGCGGCTTGCTCGGCCGCCGAGAGCTCGCCGAGCGCGTACTGCTCGAGGATGCCCGATTCTATATAGTCTTGAATCTTTTCCACAATTGATTTAGCGAATGAGTTTGCTAAGGACTTTGATAGCGGTCCGGGCCCGGGTTTTCACCGTGCCCAGGGGGATGTTCAGCTCCTCCGCCACCTCACTTTGCGTGAAGCCCTCGAAATAGAGCAGGTCAATAATTTGACGCTGTTCGGGAATCAATTTCTGGGTGATTTCCTGCAGGCCGATGTGCTCGGGGCGGAAGGTAGCCGGCGCGGCTTGACGCAATGCCGTCAGACTATCGTCCAATCCCTGAGTACGGCTACCTACGCGATGCTGCCGCGAGCGGATTTTGTCGATGCTTAAATTTCGGCAAATATTAACTACCCACGTGAAGAGCCGGCCCTTAGACGAATCGTAGCTGGCAAAGGCGTGCCAGATTTTAACCAGTGCTTCCTGCAGCACATCTTCGGCCTCGTCTTCGGATTTCACGATGCGGAAGATCACGCCGTAGAGCGCCGACGAATACCGTTCGTAAAAGAGGGTCATGGCCGATTCGTCGCGGGCCTGAAGCCGCCGCACGAGGTCGGCCTCGGCGGCGGGAGGTAGAGAAATAAGGGGAGTATCGGACACAGCAGGAAGAGAAGTAGGAAGAATAGGGAAGTCGGAAAGGGTACTAGGTCAGGCGCACGAAAATACGGTAACCTGAGCAATCCGGCCCGGCCGCGCCAGCGCGCCGCAACCGAAGCTGCCTTCCCGGAGTTGAAGTCGCGGGGCTCAGCGTAATTGCGGAGCTCGTTCCGCCTCGTTTTCCCTGATCGGTTGCCTCATGCCCATCGAATCGTATAACCCCCATACCGGCCGCGTTCTGCGCCGTTTTACCGCTTTTAGCTGGGCTAAAACCGAGCGCGTTCTAAGCCAGGCCCACCGGGCGGCGGCCCCGTGGGCGGCCACGTCGTTTGCCGAGCGCGCCGCCGTGCTGCGCCGGGCCGCCGCCCTGCTGCGCGAGCGCCAAGCTGACCTAGCCCGCCTCATGGCCCTGGAAATGGGCAAGCCCGTTACCGACGGCCGGGCCGAGGTCCTGAAATGCGCCGCCTGCTGCGAGTTCTACGCCGAACACGCCGCCGGCTTCCTGGCCGACGAAGTCATCCAGACCGACGCCCGGCGCAGCTTCATCAGCTACCAGCCCCTGGGCGTGGTGCTGGCCATCATGCCCTGGAACTTCCCGCTCTGGCAGGTGGTGCGCTTCGCCGCGCCCGCCCTGATGGCCGGCAACGTGGGCCTGCTCAAGCACGCCTCCAACGTGCCGCAGTGCGCCCTGGCCCTGGAAAAAATATTTCACGACGCGGGCCTGCCCCCGGCCTGCTTCCGCACCCTGCTCATCGGCTCCGATTTGGTCGAGCGGCTACTGGCCGACGACCGGGTGCGGGCGGCCACCCTCACCGGCAGCGAGGCCGCCGGAGCTTCGGTGGCCGCCATCGCGGGCGCTCAAATCAAGAAAACCGTGCTGGAGCTCGGCGGCTCCGACGCCTTCGTGGTGCTGGCCGACGCCGACCTCGAGCGGGCCGCGAAAACCGCTGCCCAGGCCCGCATGATCAACGCTGGCCAGAGCTGCATCGCGGCCAAGCGCTTCATCGTGGAAAAGCCTATTATCCGCGAGTTTATCCGCCAACTGAAAAACCATCTGCTAGCCCTGCGCCCCGGCGACCCCCTCGACGACACCACCCAGTACGGCCCGCTGGCCCGGCCCGACCTGGCCGATGAGCTAACCAGGCAAGTAGCCGACTCCGTGGCGCAGGGTGCCCGCGTGGAGCTGTTCGGGGGGCAGTCCAAGCCCGGCACGGCGCTCTTTCGGCCGATGATTCTGTCGAACGTCAAGCCCGGCCAGCGGGCCTACGAGGAAGAGCTGTTTGGGCCCGTGGCCCTGGTGCTCGAAGCCAAGGATGCCGACGATGCCGTGCGCCTGGCCAACGACTCGCGCTTCGGCCTCGGGGCGGGCATCTGGACGGCCGACCTGCGGCGGGGCGAGGCCCTGGCCCGGCGAATTGAAAGCGGAGCCGTTTTCGTGAATGGCCTGGTGAAATCCATGCCCGAGCTGCCCTTCGGCGGCATCAAGAAGTCGGGCTACGGGCGCGAGCTGTCGTACCTGGGTATCCGGGAGTTCGTCAATCAAAAATCGATCTGGATTGGCCCGGAGGCCAACATCCCGGCCAAGGTGGAGTAAATTCGGTGCCGGGTCGAAATCATCCCCCGCCCCGCCGGTATTTATTCGGGACTCCGAACGCGGCTCGCGCCGCGCGGGCGGCCAATGGCCCGCAGGCGGCCGTTGAAGCAGGGCCATCAGGTTGGTACGGCGCCCCCGGATAGTGCCGAAACGCGGCGCGGGCTTGCTACAAATACCCCACGGCCCGATACGTCACCCACCCGGCTAGCTCGTGCACCAGCAGGCTCCACAGCGCCAAGGCTTCGGGGCTGGGCACCAGCCAGTAATTGGGCTTGAGCGAGCGGTCGACGGTTCGAAAGTCGGCCGGAAAAGGAATGGGCCGCAAGCCCGCTTTCGCGAAGCAGCCCAGGGCCCGGCGTTGGTGAAAGGCCGAGGTAACCAACACCAACGACCGGATGTCGGGGTGAGCGGCCAGGAGCTGCTTGGTGAACAGCGCATTTTCGCGCGTGTTGCGGCTGCGTTTTTCCAGCAGGATGTCGGCGGCTGGCACGCCGGACAGGCGGAGCAGCGTGGCCATCTCGTCGGCTTCGGTGGGGCCGGACGAAAATACGGCGCCCGACCCGCCCGACACGATGATGCAACGGACTCGCCCGGCCCGGTACAGCCAGAGCGCATTGGTGAAGCGGTCGGCACCGGGCCCGAGGTAGACCCGGTCGTGGGGCGATTTGCTGCCCTTCGTAACGCCGGTGAGCAGCACGGCCGCGTCGGCCTGGGCAGGCAGGTCCGCCAGGGGCACCGGCGGCCGCTCCCAGGCCAGCAGCGCTTCGTTCACGAGGGCCGAGTTCGTACCGAGCAGCACCAGCCAGGCTGCCGCCACCAACCACCGCCGCTGGTTACGGGGCGGCCGTGCCACCAGGGCCGCCAGCAGTAAGGCCAGCAGCCACACCGTGGGCAGCAGCACGAGGTCAAGAATCTTAGAGAGAAAGAAAAACACCGATTACCTGATAGTCTGCGAAGAGTTAGAACCCGGCTCGACCGGGCTGCTTTCTGGAATGGGGCAGCCACCAAGGCAGTGGTTGCGCCGGGTTAAGTTAACGGCGGTGGCCCAGAGTACGGCTTGGGAAGGCCCCAGGTTAGTTTAATGAAACTCAAATAATCCTGAATTAAATGACAAATTTAAAAATAAGACTACGGTCATGCTGACCACCTAGTCGATCTGGGCACTTAGAGCCTATTCGGAAAATGTCTGTCCTAGAAAAACAAAACGTCCTGCTGCGACTTCGCGGACACCTGATGAGCAGGACGTTCTGGTTATTTTCCGGATAGGCACTTAGAACAATTCTCAAGTCAGGGTGCCGTTTTTTAGGAATTAAAAATGAAGAATTAAAAATCGGCTGGTCCATTTTTTAATTCTTCATTTTTAATTTTTAATTCTTTTCTCCTATGCGAAAACTGCTCTAATCAGCTATTTAGCCTCTTCTTCTCCTAGCATTAGCTCGCGGATGTATTTCACCGGGGCGCTGCCGTAGCTGAGAAACTTTTCGTGGAAAGATTTCAGATTGAAGCGCTTGCCCTGCTGCTGCCGGAGCTCTTCCCGCAAGGCATAAATCTCCGAATAGCCGGTAAAATAACTGCTGAGCTGCACTTGGCTGAGCGTGGCCCGCAGCCACTTACCGCGGGCCTCGGCCTCCTCCTGGAAGCCGTCACGGCGCAGCAGGGCCACGGCGTCCTGCTCGCTGAGGTTGTCGACCTGAATCGCGTGGTCGATGATGGTATTGAGCGTCACGCGCATGTTCCACTTGTCCCACAGCAGCCACATCTCGTCGGACTGGTTGCCGTAGCCGTTTTCCAGCATCATGCGCTCGGAGTACACGGCCCAGCCCTCAATCATGGCCCCGTTGCCGAAAATGCTTTTCACCAGCGAGGGCGAGCGGTTGGCGTACACCAGCTGGGTATAGTGGCCCGGAATGGCCTCGTGAATGTTGAGGATTTGCAGGGTGTAGTCGTTGTACTCGCGCAGGTAGCTCTCGGCCTGGGCGGGCGTCCACTCGGCCGGTAGGGGCTCCACGTTGTAGTAGGTGTTGGCGGTTTTGTCGTAGGGGCCGGGGGCCGACACGCTGGCGCCCGCCCCGCTGCCGCGCATGTAAAGCGGCGTTTCGCGGACGATCAGGGGCTTGCTGGGGTCCTGGGTCAGGAGCTGGTGGTCGTTCACGAAAGCCACCAGCGTCGGAATCTGGCGCTTCACGGCATCCACAAACCCCTCGCGGGGCGCGTGCTTTAGGGTGAGCTGGTGCACCACGGCGGCAATCAGGGCCAGGGTGTCGGCGGGCGCTTGCTGACCGGGGAAGTACTTGGGGTAGAGCCGCGCGGCGCGGCGGCCCATGTCGTGCAGCAGCTCGGCCTTGTGCCGGAGGGCTTGCTGATAAATTTCGGCGGCCGAGAAGTGCGACTGGATGTCGTAGGCGAACTTCTGGTTGAACAAGTCCCGACCGATGCGAAACGAGCGGTACTTGCCCGCGGCGGGCACTTCGTTCTTCAGAAAGTCAAGGTATCCCTGCACAGCCAGCCGGGTAGCGGCAATGCGGGCCGTGAGGGTCTGCTTTTCCGCCGGGCTCAGCCCTGATTTCCGCACGGAATCGGCCAGGGCCGCGCCGAACACCGCCAGGCCGCCGGCATTTTGCTTGATGGCCAGCTCGGTGTGCTCACGAGTGGGGCTGCTTAAGCTGGCCCGAGCCGCCGCGTAATAGTCGGCCGCGTGGCTGATTTTGTCGGAGATATTGCGCAGGCGCCGGTCGAGGCGGTAGTGGCGGCCATTGAGCAGGTCGCCCACTACGGCCCCCAGGTTGTAGGCGGCGGGGTTCCACTGCCAGCTCTTGAGCGTATCGGCATACCAGCGCTGGGCCCGCAGCTCGTTACGGAGCAGGCGCAGGTCGATCTGGTTGCCGGGCGAGAGGCTGTCGAGCGCAAACCGGCCGAGGGCGGCCAGGTGCTGCTCCACGAAAGCAGCATCGCGGCGGCGCTGAGCAGCGTCGGGAATGACCAGCAGCGAGTCGTACTTATGGTAGCCCTGCGCCGCCGCGTACTCGGGATTTTGCCGCCACAGGGCTTCAACGAACTGGTTTTTGTAGGCCTCGAAGCGGGCATCGGGCCCGGTAGCCGTGGTGCCGGATTTGTCGGCCGGGGAGCAGCCGGCCACCATTAGGGCCAGAAGCGGTACGTAGCGGAGTTTCATGTCAGCGGGAGGGAAAAGCAGAAAAGAATAGCTTAGCAAGGAAACAAAAGAACGTCACACCGGGCGTAGTGCAGCGTCCCGCGTACCGGGAGACCTCGTTCGTTTCAGGCGCGAAGCCTCAGCAGAGAGGACCCGGAAGCCGGGCGACTTCACCAGCGCAAGACCGGTGCTCCCCCTCCACGGGAGCAGGGTTAGGGAGTGAGGTTCCGGCGAATGACATACTTTGTTCGGAGGACAGGCGGGCACGACGAGCAGGTGGGCCGGAGCCTTAAAGGAACGCCGCAAAACCTGCTCGTTGCAAAGCGCTGCCGTAGGTTTGTTCTGGCCCTCGGGCCCATATCGTAATCAAGCTCCACCCTCCCACTCAAAATTCCCCCATGAACACCTCTCGCATCGAACACGATTTTCTGGGCGAGCGCATCCTGCTCGACTCGGCCTATTACGGCATTCAGACCCTGCGCGCGCTCGAAAATTTTGGTATTACGGGCATTCCCATCAACACCGAGCCGCTGTTTGTGCAGGCCCTGGCCTTCGTGAAGAAAGCCGCGGCCCTGGCCAACTGTGAGCTCGGCGTGCTGCCGCGCCACCTCGGCGAGGCCATTGCGGCGGCCTGCGACCGGGTGGCGGCCGGGGAGTTCGACAACCAGTTTCTCACCGACATGATTCAGGGCGGCGCGGGCACGTCGGTGAACATGAACGCCAACGAGGTTATCGCCAACGTGGCCCTCGAAATCATGGGCCACCCCAAGGGCGAGTACCAGTTCTGCCACCCCAACAACCACGTCAACTGCTCGCAGAGTACGAACGACGCCTATCCGACCGCCTTCCGCATCGCCCTCAACAACAAGCTCGTGGGCTACCGCGAAACCTTGCATAACCTGGCCGACGCCTTCGCCCGGAAAGGCGAGGAGTTCCACGACGTTCTGAAAATGGGCCGTACCCAGCTCCAGGACGCCGTGCCCATGAGCATGGGCGACGAGTTCCACGCTTTCGCCACCAACCTGCGGGAGGAACTGCTGCGCATCGACGACTCCCGCCGCCTCATCGACGAAATCAACATGGGGGCCACGGCCATTGGCACCCGGGTGAACGCGCCGGCCGGCTACCCCGAGCTCGTCACCGAACACCTGCGCACCATCACCGGCCTCAACCTCAGCCTGGCCGGCGACCTCTTCGAAGCTACTTACGACACGGGCGCCTACGTGCAGCTCTCCGGCGTACTGAAGCGCACGGCGGTGAAGCTGTCCAAAATCTGCAACGATTTGCGCCTGCTTTCCTCCGGCCCGCGCTGTGGCTTCCACGAAATCAACCTGCCCGCCTTGCAGCCGGGCTCCAGCATCATGCCGGGCAAGGTAAACCCCGTGGTGCCCGAAGTAGTGAATCAAACGGCCTTCTACGTCATCGGCGCCGACCTCACCGTGACCATGGCCGCCGAGGCCGGGCAGCTGCAGCTCAACGTGATGGAGCCGGTGATTTCCTTCGCTCTGTTCACCAGCATCAGCTACATGACCAATGCCTGCCGCACCCTGCGCGAGAAGTGCGTGGTGGGCATCACGGCCAACAAGGCCCACGCCGAAAACCTCGTGCGCAACAGCATTGGCATCGTCACCCAGCTCAACCCTGTCATCGGCTACGAAGCCTCGGCCGATATTGCCCGGGAGGCCCTAAAAACCGGTAAGTCGGTGCACGACATCGCCGTAACGGAGCGCGGATTATTGAGCGAAGAGAAGTGGAATGAGATTTTCACGTTCGAAAACCTCATTCGCCCCGTCTTTATTAAATAACGGGCGTTCTGCGGGGAATCAGGCGGCTTGCCGGCCGAAGTCGCGCGGGCCCGGAGCCGGGGCATTCGGCCTATTCTGCAGGAGAGCTCCCCGCCGCGCCTGGCAACGGCGGCCTTGGCGGTGGTGTTTATGATGCCTATGGGTCGGGAGAAGTAAAACCCGGCCATCAAACGGAGCGGGCGGCCACCGTTTCATCCGCTGACGGAAGGGGTAGCGTATTGGCCAGCTTGATTTTTAATCAGTAGTTGCCGTAACGAGGCCAGGTGCGCCAACAATACCAAGGGCACCACGCAACCAGGCAGCCAGACAAATGGGAAATGCAGGATTGCCACGTTGGGCTGCTCGAAAGCAAACCGCTGCACCGGCGAGGGCGCCGAGAATATCGCAATCACTACAATGTTAAGCAGCAGCGCCAGGCCGACGAGCTCCCACACGAGCAGCAGCTTATTGGCCGAGGGCTGGTTTCTGAATACGTGGTAGTAAACAAGTGGGGCGCTTAAGCCCGCCAGTATATCCCAATTCCGGCCTTCAAAGGTCATCAGCTGAGGTATGACCTTGTGCAAGAACAGCGCGTATAAAATCAGCTCCACGGGGATTCTGACCACGTGCAGCAGTAGCAGGGCCTTTGTTTTCAGGCGGGAGTCCAGATACGCTCTACCCCGGGTGGTGAGGAACAACGCGACGATGACCAGCGTAGGCGGTACTACCACCAGCAAAAACCGGGGCGGAACGGCATCGGTGACCAGATAGAACCCGCTTAGCGCCAAGGCCCCCTGCAACAGCAGCCACGGCAGCAGCAGGGCTAGGAAACGCCAGGAATTACCCGTTGCCCGGTAGAAAAGTGCTACGGCCAAGCCGGTGATTAGCCCAAAAGCAGTGCTGATGTAAGCCAGTACATTTTCCATTGCGTTAGACTTTACATAGTCGCTACGCAAATAAACCAGGTTCGACCAAGCTGATACTTGCCAAATGACAATAATTTATGCCAAATAATTACAATTCACGAATTCCCCTTGGGCCTGGCTCGTATGCGGCTCAGAGAGGTATTGGTTATGCCCAGGTAGGAGGCGATATTTTTCAGTGGCGCGTGCTGCATTATTTGAGGAGCCTCCCGTAGCAGGTGTTCATATCGCTCCGTGGCCGAGTCCATTATCATGGACAACATTCGGCTTTTGAGCGACGCGATGATTTTTACCAGCACGGACCGGACAAATTCACGGAACTCATTTCGCGAATGGAACAAGGCGTTCATTTGCTGGTGAGTAATAAACCAGCCCTCGCAATCGGTTAGCGCTTGGATGTTTTCTGCAGAAGGAGTACGCCTGAAGAAGGACGAGTACTCGAAAACTATTTGCTCGGCGGTATAAAAGGCCGTAGTTACGTCGTTACCGTCCTTATCGTAGGAGAAGGCTCGCATAAGGCCGGTACTCAGGAAAAAATACTCGTCGCTCACCCAGCCTTCCCGAAGCAAAAAATCGTGCTTACCGATGGCTTTCGGCCTGAAATGAGCCGCAATTTCCACTGCCTGCGATGGGCTGATGAATCCGGAGCTTTCCAGGAATTGAAGCAGTGTCTCATTTGCCATTTCTTACCTCGGACCGCTACGGGGTGGGGTGAGTTTAAACTGCTTGAGCACGAATAGCGGGTTCAAGCTCTTTATAAGAAGAGAGTTATATAAAAATTTATTTCACTGATTCATTGGGCATCCCCTCATTGGTGAGGCGAAATGGGTTGTCTTATTGCAGATGGGCATGTTTTCCAGTGCGTTGCACTTTATGTAGGTGCCACACAAAGAAACCAGGCCGGCGCTGGCTGCTGCTTGCCAAATGACAAGAACTTACGAATTCCCCTTTGTCCCGGCTTCTATTCGGCTCAGACAGGATCAGTTACGCTTGGGTAGAAACCGATATTTTTTAGCGGCGCATACTTGCATTATTTGCTCATTAGCGTAAAAGGGCGTAGTCACGCAGTCACCGTCCATAGCATAGGAGAAGGCTCGCATAAGGCCGGTACTCAGGAAAAAACACTCGTCGCTTACCCAGTCTTCCCGAAGCAAAATCGTGCTTAACAACGGCCTTCGGCCTGACATAAGTCACACTTTCTACTGCCTACGCTGGGCCAACGAATCTGGAACTTTCCAGGAATTGAAGCAGTGTCTCGTTCGCCATTTCTACTGAGACTGCTATGGGGTGAGTTTAAAAATCTGAGCACGAACGTGACCTGCTCAAACAGTTTTAGAGCGGTTTTCAGATCAGTGTACGGGGTTCAGTTGGTGAAAACCCAGCCCCGGTTCGCTTCAGGCGCGAAGCCCCAGGGAGGGGAGCCAGACGGTAGGGACACGAACCGAAAAACGGCTCTAAGAGGTGAATTCTGTAAAATTTATTTCGGGGTTGGCAGGCATCGTCTCATTGGCGAAACCGGTTGTCTGGCTGCAGAAGCCTGCCGCACCAGTGTTCGTATCGCTGCGTGGCTGAGGCTAGTGTGATGCACCATATTCTTTTAGCGCCACAAAGCCTTTTGCCGTCGTATAGTGGGCACTAGCCAAGCACCGCTGAGAGCACTGCGGCACCTGATAGTACATACCCCCTTCTTACTGCGCATCGGAGCCGGCGGCCGCTTGGGCAAGCAATGCCGCGGCCTTAGCTAGCTTTTTCTTGCGCCAGGGGGCATCCTGCTCCCAGTCGCCGGCCATGATGCAGCCGTAGGGCCTAACCTCATCGATAATAGCGGCCAGGTTGAAATGCGAAATCTGGCGCTTTACTTCCTCGGCATTTTTATACGCGCTCGGCAGCTCGGAAATATCAATTCGATTAAAGTAAAACCGCGCGTCAATCCCCCGGGTTTCTTCGGCAAAGACGTCGTCTATCGACTGGCTTACTTTGCTGTACTTGTGCTTGGTGCGGCTCAGGTTGCGGCCGGCGCCGTGGGGCGCGAACCCCAGGTTATTTTCGTTGGTAGCGCCCTCCACTATCAGAATAGGCTGGGCCATATTCAGGGGAATAATGCGGGGGCCGGTAATGTCCGGCATGAACTTCGGATCCAGGGGCGTGGCGCCTTTGGCGTGGTAGAATAAATCACCGTCTTTGAACACGAAGTTATGCTCGTTCCAATACCGTTGCTGCACCGTAGCAGCTAGCTGGTGCGCGATGGCGTCGTGCAGGCACAAGTGGTTGTGCTTGGTCCATTTGCGAATGGTTTGCAAGGCATCCCAATAGTGCTGGCCTTCGACCGACTCGCTGGGCAACCAGGCATTCTGCGGAGCAGTTTCCGGTGAAATCTCCCTTCTGAAATTCTCGGCTACTTTCATTCCGTTGCCATACAGCACGGCCCCGACTCCCCGCGAGCCGTGGTGGGTGACGAGCATGGTGTCGCCGGTATTCCTGGAAACCCCGACGTACAAAAAGTGGTTGCCGTCGCCCTGCGTGCCCATGTGCTCCCGGGCCAGCTTCAGGCTACGCTCAGAGTTCAGGAAAGGATTGGCTTGCAGCTCGGCCAGGATTTCCGGGGGCACCGGCAATTGATTTTCCGGGGGCCGCCCGCCGGGGCCAAAGTGCGTAAGCTGCTGGGCAACGTCCAGCACCGTTTTAGGGTCAGCTTTGCCCAGGTTGGTCAGCATCACCGAACAGCAAATGTCGGCGCTGTGCATACCGGGATGAATGGCGTTTTTGGCCACTACCACGCCCCCCACCGGAATCGTGCCCAGGGGGCCCGCCGGGCAGGCATCGGGCATAATGGCGCCCTTAACCACGGTGGGCGTACGCATGAGCTGGCTCATTGACTTCTTTACGTAGTCAATGTTTTCCTGCTCGACGGCGGTATCGGCGCTGATGTTCTCGTAGAACTCGGCGGGATTTTCCAGCAGCGGAATAACCGGCCCCGGCTTCACGGTATCCAGGTAGGCTAACATCGTTTCACCGGCCAGGTCATGGGCATTTATATGCTCCAAAGCCTCCTTAAACCATTTTCCTGGTTTTAGGCCGAGGTTCAGCAAATCCTTACCGGTTACCATTGGTTGTGTAGTTTAAGTATTAAAGTACTGCGAACTAGGTTAGTTCTGATGGATAAGCAACGTAAACTTACGCGTAGAACCCGACTCGTCCCCCTGCTTGTCAGGCGTTTTGCTAAGCGATAAGCTCGCTTCAACAACGCAATGGTTTGAAGCCCACAAAACGCCTTCGCCAAATTGCCGGGCTTTTTAATTAAAGAATAAATTTAAATAAAGTATTATTCCAAAACTTTTTCACCAGCCAGTAACCCGCGATAGCTTGTTTCGAGCGGTGGGGAATTAAAACCGGGGGTTGCATACTTTGCAACCCAGCGGCAGTACCGCCCCGAAGCCCGGCGCTATTCCCTGAAAACCGCCCTGAACTTTCCTGGCCACCCGTTACTTTGCAACAGGACCGGCTCCGCCGGCTGCTATTCCCTATGCTCAAACACCTGCTCCTAGCCACTCTGCTGCTGCTGTCGCTCACGGCGGCCGGGCCTACCTACAGCTTCAAAATAGCTAAGCTGCACTACGGCGGCGGGGGCGACTGGTACGCCAACAAAACGTCGCTGCCCAACCTCATCAGCTTCTGCAACCAGACGCTGAAGACCAACATCGCCCCCGATGAGGCCACCGTGGAGCTCGATGCCCCCGAGCTGCTCTCCTACCCCTTCGTGCACATGACCGGGCACGGCAACGTGAGCTTCACCGCCACTGAGGCTAAAAACCTGCGCCGCTACCTCACCGGCGGCGGCTTCCTGCACATCGACGACAATTACGGACTCGACAAATTCATTCGTCCGGAGATGAAGAAGGTATTCCCCGAGCTGGAATTCGTGGAGCTGCCCTACTCCCACCCGATTTACCACCAGAAATACGCTTTCCCGCAGGGCCTGCCCAAGGTGCACGAGCACGAGGGCAAGCGGGCCCAAGGGTTCGGCCTGCTCTACAAGGGCCGCCTGGTGTGCTTCTACAGCTACGAGTGCGACCTCGGCAACGGCTGGGAAGACGTGGGAACCTACCCCGAAGACTCGCCCGCCACGCACGAGGCCGCCCTGCGCATGGGAGCCAACCTGATAGCCTACGCGCTGACCCAGGATTGATGCCGCGGAAGCTTTACCGGCATAGCAACATTCAAACGACCATTGGCTACCAAGCCCATTTTATGACCAAAAGCGCTGATGATGCGCTGGGTACGGGGCTAGAATTTTAGTGACCTAGAGCCGTTTCCTGGTCCGTGTACCCGCCGTCAGGCTCCCCTCTTGGGGCTTCGCGCCTCCCGCGAACCGGGGTCGTACCCGGTAGGGTTGGCCCCGTAGGGGTCTCGTGAGGTTTTCCCGGCTGCGCCCGGTACACGGAGCTGAAAACTGCTATTTTAAGGTGTAGAATCGTTCGGCGCCGCGGCGAAAGTTATTTTCCGGTGGCCTGATCGGTCGAAAGCTTCGCTGATGCTCCCCGCTAAAAAATAGCTTTTCCGCAATGATGAGGTAATGTAGCTGGTCAAGCTTTGCAGAATAATCCTTGCCTATTTCTTGCAAAATGCTTAACCGATACGTACTGGCCCTGCTGGCTGGCGGCATGGTCTTCCCTGGCTGCCATAAGGATGAGGAGACCCCGGATGCCGCGGTAACTTACCCGGCCTATGCGGAGGCTGCTAGCCCCAGGACGCTATCGACGGCTCCCAATGGCACGGTGCTCTACAACGGGGGGTTCGGCTCCGCGCTGGCGGCCGATCCGAACGATGCCCGCGTCTTTTACTTGCTCACCGACCGCGGACCTAACGCTGCTGGTACCGCGGCCAGCTCTATTATCTTCGGCAAAGCGGATTTTACGCCCCAAATTGGCAAGTTCCGGCTGAAGGACAATCAGTTGGTCCTGGAACAAACCATTCTGCTAAAGAACGCTGCTGGCCAACTCCTCACGGGCCTGCCCAACCCGACTGGCCAGGGCAATACCGGCGAAATTGCCTACGACATCAACGGCCAACTGCTGGGTACCAGCGCCGACGGCCTCGATTCGGAAGGGCTGGTGCTGGCCGCTGATGGCACGTTCTGGATAAGCGATGAATACGGGCCGCACATCGCCCACTTCGACGCGACGGGCAAGCAGCTGGAACGCATCAATCCCTTCGGCACTGGGCAGGGTGGACGGGCCCTGCCGTTGGTGCTGGCCCGCCGTCGCCCGAACCGGGGCATGGAGGGCCTCACCCTCACCCCCGACGGCAAAACGCTGGTTGGCCTAATGCAATCGCCGCTCCACAACCCCTCGGCGGCGGCGGTAAACGGTTCAAGGGTGCTGCGCGTCCTGCTGTTTGACCTCGCCACCGGCGCTACTCGGCAGTATGCCTACCTGATGGAAAACGCCAGCCTGACGGGTTGCAGCGAGATTGCAGCCATCAGCAGCACGTCGTTTCTGGCTCTGGAGCGCGACGGGCTGTACGGCGGCAACAGCACCTCGCCGGCCACCTTCAAGCGCGTGTACCAGTTTGACCTGGCGGGCGCAACGGATATTTCGGATGCCGCCAACACGACCAGCGGCAAGCTCTACAACGGCCTGACCGTGGAGCAGCTGAAGGACCCAGCGGGCCTGACAGCCGCCGGCGTGGTGCCGGTAAGGAAAACGTTGGTGCTCGACCTGCTTTCCGCTACTTCCCCGGTGTACCCGCACGACAAAGCCGAGGGCCTAGCCCTCATCGGCCGGGACTTGCTAGCCGTGTCGAATGACGACGACTTTGGGGTGGTAGACAATGGAGCTAACAGCTTCGCTCCTAAGACCCTGCCCGCTACAGGTAAAGTCGATGTTAACCGTATCTACTTCTTTAAGTTGCCTACGCCGCTGCGGTAGCCTTCACGCAGCCACAGCAAGACCTAGAGCGGTTCTCAAGTCCGTGTACCGTTTTTTAGGAATTAAAAATGAAGAATTAAAAATCTGTTGGTCAATTTTTTAATTCTTCATTTTTAATTTTTAATTCCTTCTCCTATGCGAAAACTGCTCTAGGTCAAGCAAAACCGGCACAGCCTCTTGCCGGCTGCACGTAAGGCTAGTAGCATAAGCACTAAAATGGGCCGCCCGGGCTTAGGACAGAGGATGTCGGGCAAGTCCGTCCGGATAGGCTAAGCACGATTCTTAAGTCAGTATAAAGAGAGCAACTGCTGAAACCTCGCCGGGCCTACGGAGCCGGCCCTACCGGGTACGACCCCAGTTGGTTTCATGCGCGCAGCCGCAGGAGGGGAGCCAGGCGACAAGCACACGGAACTGCTTACTACCCCGACTTGGAAACTGCGCTAGTATTTGCGCTGCAGTATCTCGCTGAGCACAAAAGCCGCGCGCACGCTTTCGGGCCGACGCAGCAGCTGGCGCACGGTTTGGTTCACGGACGGGGTGGAGACGGGGGCGGAGGGCCCAGTCGGGGGCAGTATGGGAGCCTTGGCCGAGGCCCGGGGCAGGCCCGACGACCGGCGGGCGGGGGGCGCGGGCGCATTGTGCGGCTTGGCGGTGGCGGGTGCTTCCAGGGAAGTTTGCCGCAGAACGGTTCGTTCCTGCGACTGCGCGGGGCGGGCTACCTCGTGCGGCATGGAACGGCCCCCCGGAGTACGTTCGACCGGAGCCGGGGCGGGGGCGTTGCGGGCCTGCATCTGTCGGAGCAGTTCCTCGAAAGTGGCCTTGGGCAGCTCGGGCACCGCTCCACCCGGGCGCCGGGGCCGCTCCTGGCTTTCGCGGACGCTGTTTTCCCGCATCTTTTTGATTATGCGGAATACGACGCTGCCAATGGCAAAGAGTATCCAGAATAGGGGGATTAATTTATCCATGACCGGAAGATAAGGCCAGCCGGCGAACACGCGGGGTTAACGCACGCCCTGCTCGGGAAAGCGCCCGGTTTTGGTGCGGTAGTAGGCCTTGATTTTGGCTTCGTCGGCCTCGTAGTCGCCAGTCGGGTACACGGGAGCGCCAATGCCGGCTTCCTTGAGGCGGTAATCGAGGTAGCCCAGGCGGATGGGCACGTGCGCGCCCAGGGCGGCGTAGTAATAGCCCTTGCGCCAGCGCGGCTGGTAGGCCCGGGTACCTTCCGGGGTGATGAGGATGACGAGCTCGTCGTGCTGGTCGAAGAGCTTCACCATGCCGTCCACGAGGCTGTTGTTTTTGCTGCGGTCGACGGGCAGGCCGCCAATGGCGCGCACCAGCCAGCCGAGCGCCCAGTGCTCGGTCCACTCCTTTTTCACGGTGAAGCGCACGTCCACGTCCATGAGGTAGAAGGCGGCCCGGGCGATGATCAGATCCCAGTTGCTGGTGTGCGGGGCCGCAATCATCATGCTTTTCCTGATTTCCGGGTTGGCAATTTCGCCCAGGTGCCAGCCGCCCACCCAAAATACGAATTTGGCCATGTAGTACCAGAAAGTAGAAGTCTTGCGGGCGGGCATCGGAGCGTAAGGAATGAGTTAAGGGGAAAGAGAAATGAGTTACTCGCTCGCAAACCGCGGCAGCGAGGCACAAAGATGGGCTCTGTCGGCGAAGCGCCAGCCCACGCGCGCTAAAACAGCGCGTGCAGGGCCGCGGCCTGGCCCAGGGTGTAGCGATAGCCGATGTCGAACAGCTCGGCTCCGTGCTTGTAGCTCAGGGGCCGGAAATGACGCAGCTCGGGCGGTTCGAGCAACAGGTGGCACTGGCTTTTGCGGGCGGCCGTGTTGGCATTGATGGCCAGCTGCAGCGTGCGCTCCACCAGCCGCCGGAAGTTGGGAATGTGGGCTTCGGGGTTGACGGGGTTGCAGTGCACGCCTACCACGCGCAGGTCGTCGTGGCCCAGCAGGGGCTCCACCGGCAAGTTGTTGAGCAGGCCGCCGTCGACCAGCTGCCGGCCCTGGTAATCCACGGGCCGGTACACGATGGGCACCGCCGAAGAGGCCAGCAGCGGCGGCACCAGGGGCCCGGAGCTGAAGTAGACCGACTCGCCGGCCAGCAGGTCGGTGGCCACCAGCGTAAGCGGCCGGCTCAGGTCTTCGAAGTTGGCCGTGGAGCCCAACTGCCGGGTAATCAGCTCGGCCACTGCATCGAGGTGCAGCAGGCCAAACCGGCTGAAGGCCGGCCGGGTCAGGCGAAACAAGTTGGTGGACAGCAGCAGGCGCAGCACTTCGCGGGGGGCGAAGCCGGCCGCGTAAAACACGCTCGCAATCGCCCCGGAGCTCACGCCCGCCAGCTGGGCTACCGGCAGTTGCAGCTCGTCGAGCGCGGCCAGCACGCCCAAATGCGCAATCCCGCGTGCTCCTCCCCCAGATAATGCCAACCCAAGCTGGACCATGTTGTTCGGTGTTTAAGGACGCCGCCAGCAATAAGCAGCCGGCCGAATGGTAAGCGGTTGCGGCCGGGGAGCCCTCTCCTACTCCCGGCCGATGTTCGTGAACCAATTACTTCGGTTCGGGAACACTGGTTGCCGGGCGGGCCGCAAGCGGCCCCCGCATTTCGCCATACGCAAAAACGGCCGCCACAACCAATTCCGGGCTTACAAATCGGCCAGGCGCAGGGTTTCGGCCAGGCGCACGCCTTTGTCGGTGTGCTGCACGGTGCAGGCTTCGTGGGTGGGGTCGTGTTCGAGCAGCAGCACCCAGTTTTCGTCGGCCGCACGGCGGAGCACGGCTCCCTTTTCAGCCATGGTAACGAGCGGGCGCATGTCGTAGCTCATCACGTAGGGCAGCGGAATGTGGCCGGCACTAGGCAGCAGATCGGCCATGAACGCCAGCGTCCGGCCTTTATACCGCATCAGCGGTACCATCATCTTCTCGGTGTGCCCGTCGGCCCGGATGATTTCGCCGAACTGCGGCAGGGCAGCCGGCACGCCCCCCTGCGCCTCCACGAACTGCAAGTGGCCGCTTTCCTGGATGGGCAGGATGTTTTCCCGCAGGAAGCTGGCTTTCTCGCGCGGGTTGGGCGTTACGGCCCAGTTCCAGTGGTCCTCGTTGCTCCAGTACGTCGCGTTCGGAAACGCCAGCTCCAGCCCCCCGTCGGGCCGGCGCCGCACCGAGCCCCCGCAGTGGTCGAAATGCAGGTGGGTGAGGAAAACGTCGGTGACGTCGGCGCTGGTGAACCCCCGCTTCCGCAGCGACTTTTCCAGGGTATCGTCGCCGTGCAGGTAGAAGTGCCCGCGAAACTTCTCGTCCTGCTTGTCGCCGATGCCGTTGTCGATCAGCAGCAGCCGGCCACCGTCTTCAATCAGCAGGCAGCGCAGGGCCCAGGTGCACATGTTGTTGGCATCGGGCGGGTTCAGCTTCTGCCACATGCTCTTGGGCACCACGCCGAACATGGCGCCGCCGTCGAGCTTGAACAAACCGGTGTCGAGGGTATGGATGGTCATTTTATTAATTAAAAATTAAAAGTGAAAAATTAAAAAGGATGATTGCGGGCATCACACCACGCTGTCTATTTTTAATTTTTAATTCCTAATTTTTAATTTCATTCCACCACTACGCCCATTGCCGAGAACTTGTCGATGCGCTGGCTGATGCGGTCCTCGGCGGGAATGGTATTGAGCTCCTTCAGGGTTTTGAGCAGGGTGGTTTTCAGGGTGGAAATCATTTGCTCGGGGGCGGTGTGGGCGCCGCCCAGGGGCTCTTTCACGATGCCATCGACCAGGCCGGCGCGGTGCATGTCGATGGCCGTGAGCCTGAGGGCCTCGGCGGCCTGCTCCTTGTAGTCCCAGCTGCGCCACAGGATACTGCTGCACGACTCGGGCGAAATAACCGAGTACCAGGTGTTTTCCAGCATCAGCACCCGGTCGCCGATGGCAATGCCCAGGGCCCCGCCGCTGGCGCCTTCGCCGATGATGACGCAGATAACCGGCACCTTCAGCATGAACATCTCCTTGAGGTTGCGGGCAATGGCCTCGCCCTGCCCTCGCTCCTCGGCCTCGAGGCCGGGGAAGGCGCCGGGCGTGTCGATGAGCGTGACCACGGGCACGTTGAACTTCTCGGCCAGCTTCATCAGGCGCAGGGCCTTGCGGTAGCCCTCGGGGTTGGGCATGCCGAAATTGCGGTACTGCCGCTGCTTGGTGTTGTGGCCCTTTTGCTGGCCCACGAACATCACGGTCTGGCCGTCGAGCTCGCCGAAGCCGCCGACCATGGCCTTGTCGTCGCCCACGGTGCGGTCGCCGTGCAGCTCCACGAAGGTGGAGGTCATGCCCTCGATGTAGTCGAGGGTGTAGGGTCGGTCGGGGTGGCGCGAAAGCTGCACCCGCTGCCAGCGGGTAAGGTTGGCGTAGGTTTCCTTTTTGAGGGCTTTGATTTTGGCTTGCAGCGCCGCCACGGCCTCGTTCACGTCGACGCCGCTCTCGTCGGCCAGCTTTTGCATTTCGAGGAGCTTGCCTTCGAGGGCGGCAATGGGTTGTTCAAAATCGAGGAGCATGAACGAGGGTCTTTTCAGATGGAAGTAAGGGTAGAATCACGGCGGGCGGCGGGCCGGGCGAGAACCGGCGACCCGCCACCAGGAGCCGGAGCCAAAGCGGGGCGCAAAGGTAAAACATCCGCCGTTGGGGCGCGGCGTAAAAATTAATCACCCTGAAAAACAACCCTCAAGCCTCCCCTACCGGTGGTTTTCAGAAAAAACTTCGGCCCTGGCTTGCAGGCCGCGATTTTTCTCCCCTACCTTTGCAGCACCAAAACGGAAAACAGTCGCGTTTTTCGTCCGGCAAACGGTTTGGTAGTTCAGTTGGTTAGAATGCCGCCCTGTCACGGCGGAGGTCGCGGGTTCGAGTCCCGTCCAGACCGCGAATCGTTTGTGAAAACGCCCTGTAAGTCAAGTACTTACAGGGCGTTTTTTGTTGTCGGGGGCGCCAACGGGGACAGATTTCATTATCCCAGCTATCGCTCCCCTGGCAGGAGCGATAAAGTTACTTTAGGCAGGACTTGGTGTTGGTATGTTTTCACTGAGTTTCTACTGCTTATTCCAATGTTTTGGTAAGTTCTCGCCAAACTCCTGATAGAGATGGTTAGAATTCAGTACTATTAAATTCTCACGGGTTCGGGTTAGCGCAGTGTACACAATACTATGCAGCTGAGCATTTGACTCAGGGGCGTGTTCGGGAATAAATAGCACAATATTCTTTAATTCCCACCCCTTAAAACTGTGAATGGTAGACATTTTAAGTCGGCTATCACCGGGCCAAAAGGCCTTCTTATTCGGATGAAAGCCCTTTTCGTCCTCCCTTTCGAAGACGTGATTGACTTGAATTTTCTTCTGATTAAAGAAATCCACAGCCTCAAAACCAAGCTCGTGAGATGGAAGCAATATTACTATATCTGATGGATGATATTCAGCATGCTTGAGCCGCAGAAATGCAAAGTAGATATATTCAAGCCACTGGAAAGTTTTGATATTGAGCCATACAATATGCTGCGTATTGAGGAGCGTAAGCTGCTCAGTTGACTTTATAGCCCGAAGGTCCTGGTTAAGGTTGAAGGTTACGCTGAATTCATTTGTAATTTCCGCGATCGATTGAGGAAGACGGTAAGACGTTTTCAGGTCAATGTAGTTCTCACGAAATTTGTCTAGGCCGCCGCTACGATTTCCTCGTTTGTCAAGCCACAGCAACTCTCGCTCATAGATATTCTGCTTTTTATCGCAAACAACAAGAAGCTCGTCGCGAGAATCCAGGAAGTACTGAGTAAGCAGTTCGTACCATTCAAAATAATAATCTTGGCCTTCGTCGATGAGTACCGCGCTGTATTTAGGCAATGATTTTATTAATTCTTCTGATGCATTATTTATGGCTTGAATAACTGCATTAGGTACGCCTGTCTGAAAGAACTGTTGAATATCATCGTACCCTTTTGATTCAGGCCATTTTTTGCCGAGCTCGTTGAGACGGTCTTTGCAAAAGCCGTGAAAATGAACCAGAGTAAACCGCTCCATTGAAAACGCGAAGGGTGCACGTTTTATCATGTCGTGGATATAATGCCAGAGCGTGATATTATAAGTGATTATTAGCACCTCGTGGTCCTGCGAAGCAAGTTTGGCTGCACGATATGCTAACGCCTGCGTTTTGCCGCTGCCAGCTACTCCGCGGGCGCGATGATGGCCGGAGCGAGGTTCTGCCACCTTATATTGATTACCTCTTAGCGTAAGGGGGGTGCCTTGCTCGATGCTATGATATGGCGGCCGCATCCAAAAAATCACCTCTGCATTCCAACGAGGCTGCCAGTAGGAGCTACCGGTACGAGCAACATCAGGAACAATTTGACTAAGTTGAGACGAGGTCAGGCTGTCGAACCCAAACACTGGCTCATTCTTGAAAAACTTAGCTCGGTCAATAGATGCTTGGTGGTCGGTTTGGTCCTTTCGCTTGGGCGGGGCAAACATTATTTGAGCCGTCAGTGTGGTGCTCTTGTGAAAGTAGACGGCCGTTTTAATTAAGCCAAAGCTTGGCTGATTGGATTGTTTTTGTTCCCGGTCCAATTGTTCGCCTATTTCTGGCACCAACTGACTGATGAGTTTTTCGCGGTAATGCCGAGCTTGTTTCAGCGGGCTTTTTACTACTTGATATCCTTTTGGTGTGGTAACGCAAAACTCACCATTTCGCCAGGAGTAAAGCTCTAAATCCCAATCCTTGACCTCGTAAATCACCATTCCGACCGAAGGGTTGAGGATTACTATATCGGGTCGGGTTCCGTTGAAATACGGTTGGGCGAATATGAGCCAGCCCCCATAATGAGCAAGAGGCATTTTATCGTTCCACTGCAAATCCGAAGGAAGATGCTGGTCTAAATAACGAATTAACGCCTTCTCCCCGGGAGTCAGGGGGTTGTGCATTTTATCCAGTTGCTCCCATGAAGGATACAGTCGGTTACTCATTACCTTATCATTGATAGCCAGTATGTAAAATTGGCTATCAATGATAAGGCCTGCGTAACCTTTTTTAGCGCCAGGGCTCGATAAGTACGTAGTGCCGGCGTGCATTTCTTGCGGGTGGTGGGCAAGCCACCGGGATTTAATTTCTCAGTCATGGGCAGTGGAAGATAAGACTGCCCTCTCTCGTTTCAGCTGGACCGCCTTACAGATTCAACCTTTGCGGCCTCCACTTGGCTGTCGTTTGGCATACCCAAGGAATCCATGTAGCTCACCTTTTAATCTGCGAGCCATATTCGCCGTTGGTGAAGTATAACAACAACGCCTTAGGCTACCCCAGCAACCTAACCGTAGCGGCTGAGGTATTAGCCGATATACTTGCGCTTCGGTTCTGAGGCTATCTTGAATGAAAATACTATTGGTGGAAGACGAGCCCAAGCTGGCCTCGTTTGTCAGGAAAGGCTTCGAAAATGAGGGGTACGACTTCAGCGTGGCTTTCGATGGACGCATGGGGTTCTCGCTGGTGCAGCAGGGGTACTACGACCTGGTCATTTTAGATGTGAACCTGCCCTACATCAACGGATTTGAACTGTGCCGCTTAATCCGGGCCGACTATCCGCAGCTGCCGGTGCTGCTGCTCACGGCACTGGACAGCCTCGACGACAAGGTGACCGGCTTTGAGAAAAGCTGGGCGAGGAGGATTTGCTAGAGGAGGTGTCCCCTATACGTTTTTCAACGTACCTCTACCCGGGAACTCACCCCAGCTTCATTCCCAGTTTGTTTTCTTGCTTGAGGTTAGCCCGTTGTCTCTCCGTGCTGAGGGAATTGGCTGACCTGCCTGCCCGCTTATTCCCCCCGGATGCCCTTCTTCCCTTCGCGCTATGCCCAGGCCCTGGCCTGGCTGGACCAGCAGCTCCTCCAACGGCTCTATACCGACCGGGTGCGCCGGCTTATCCTGCAGAGCTTCCCGTTTTGGTTTGCCTCCGTGGTGGTGGGCCTGGTAGCCGTGGGCTACGAACGGCTGTTTATCTGGGCCGAGCTGGTCAGTTTTGCCTGGCTCCGCCGGGAACCGCTGCTGGCCTTCGGGCTCACACCACTGGCTTTCCTGGTATCCTGGGCGCTGGTGCAACGCTGGGCGCCGGCGGCACGGGGCAGCGGCATTCCCCAGGTTATGGCCGGCATCGAGTTGTCGAACCCAGCCCAGCACCACCGCACGGGCTACCTGCTCAGCTTGCGGGTGGCCTTCGTAAAGGTGCTGAGCAGCGTGGCCCTGCTGCTGGGCGGCGGAGTCATCGGGCGAGAGGGGCCCACCATTCAGGTTGCGGCGGCCATTTTTCGGGCTATCAATAAGCTGCAGCCCGCCGGCTGGCCGCAGCTCTCCCGGCAGATTGCACTGGTCACGGGCGGGGCGGCCGGTTTGGCCGCCGCCTTCAACACTCCGCTCGGCGGCATCGTCTTCGTGGTGGAAGAGCTGACCCAGATGCACATGGCCCGCTTTCGCATGGCCGTGTTTTCGGCCGTCATTGTGGCGGGCCTCACGGCCCAGTCGCTGCTGGGGCCGTACCTGTACCTGGGCTTTCCAAAGGTTACCTCCCACGCCGGTTGGTTTCTGGCCACGGTGGCGCTGGTGGCGGTCATCTGCGGGCTGGCGGGCGCCGTATTCGCGAAGGCGCTGCTCTGGCTGGGTAATTACCGCAAACGCTTCACGACCTGGGGCCGGCAGGCGGCCTGGGTAGCCGGCTGCGGCCTGCTGCTGGCCGGGCTGGCGTACGCCGTGGGCCAGGAGGGCGTGGGCACGGGCAAGCCCATCATCAACCGGCTACTGTTTCAGAATGACGGGCAGACGCCCTGGTACCTGTTTCCGGTGCGCTTTGCCGGCATGGCCCTGAGCTACAGCGGCGGCGGGGCGGGCGGCATCTTCGCCACGTCGCTCAGCGCCGGGGCCGTGCTGGGCGACGGGCTGTGCCGGCTGGGAGGCGTGTCGCTGGAAGACCGCAACCTGCTGATTCTGGTGAGCATGGTTAGCTTCCTAACCGGCGTGGTGCGCTCCCCGTTTACGGCCGCTATTCTAGTGCTGGAAATGACGGACCGCCACTCGGCCATCTTCCAGTTGCTGCTTAGCGGCATAACGGCCCAGGCCGTGGCCTCCCTCGTCGACCCGCATTCCTTCTACGAGCACCTGAAAGCGGGCTTTATGCGCGAGACCCTGACCGAGTCCTCGCTGCCGGCGCCGCGACCGGCCGGCAGCCCGACCCAGGAGTAAACGGGGCGGCGCCGAATAGCTGAAAGCCCGGCGACCGGGGGCCTCCGCCGCAAGAAGGCCTGAGCAAAGCCCTGCTACCGGGTTAGTAACAACTGCACGGCCTGCTTCCCGCCGGCTCGCAAGCTTAGCCACCGACGCAGGCGCTGCTGCTCGGCTACCGGCAGCGGCCGCGCGGTGCGGACCGACACGATGATGGTTGTATCGGCCCGCAGCGAATCGGCCGCCGGCCGCACTACGCGGCTCAGGCCCAGTTGGCGCACGGCCGGGTGCTCGACCTGCAATTCCCGCAGCAGGGCCGGGGCGGCGGGCAGCCCGGTTAGGGCCGGGTGGTCGGGGTGGGTGAGCATCTGCTGGAGTTGAGCCAAGCGGGCGTCGTAGCCGGCCAGCGTCTGCTCATTGCGACTGCGCACGTCTTCGAGCAGGCTGTTGCGCATGGTTTGGGCATCGGCCGAGTCCAGCTGCGCCAGTCCTTGGCGCACCGTGAGTTGGGCGTTGGGCAGGCGGTAGCGGGCCAGGTTATTCCGGGCTCGGTTCAACTGCGCCCGCGTGAGCGGCTCGCCAGTCAGCAGCACGTTGATGGTGCGCGTATCCGTTGCGATGCGGCGCGTGACCACGAACGTACCGGGCAAGTTTAGCTGCTCGTCCACGAAGCGCTGGGCGTTGTGGGCAAACACCGTGCGTTGCACGATGCGCGATGCGAGGTAGACGCTGGGTCCCCCCGTAAGCAGCGCCACCGCCCAGATGGTGAGCTGCACCCGCCGGGCCCGCTGGTGGTTGACGAACGTATGGTGCGGCAGCGGCAGGATGCGGGCCACCAGAAACGTCGCCAGGCTGATAAACACGCCGTTGATAAAAAACAGGTACAGCGCCCCGAACAGGTAGCTCCAATGGGCCGTGGCCAGCCCGTAGCCGGCCGTGCACAGCGGCGGCATCAGCGCCGTGGCAATGGCCACCCCGGGAATGGTGTTGCCCCGCGAGCGGCGGGTGAGGCCCACGGCACCGGCCGCCCCACCGAACAGCGCAATAAGTACGTCCCACGTCGTGGGTTGGGTGCGGGCCAGCAGCTCGGAGCCCGCGTCGGTGAGCGGCGTGAGCCGGAAATACAGAGCCGAAACCAAGAGGCTGATGCCCGCCGCGATGAACAAGTTTTTTACTCCCCGGTGTACCATCTCCACCTCGGCCGTGGCCGCCCCGAAGCCAATGCCCACGATGGGTCCCATGAGAGGGGAAATGAGCATGGCCCCGATGATGACGGCCGTAGAGTTGACGTTGAGCCCCACCGAAGCCACCAGGATGGCGAAGATGAGCACCCACAGGTTGGTGCCTTGGAAGGCTATTCCTTCTTCTACTCCGGCCACGATGTGGTTCGGGTCAGCCATGTCATGGGAAAGGTCGAAGCGCTGGCGAAGCCAGCGAAGAAGGCGCACGAGCATAGCAGAGTAATCATTGGTGAATGCGCTCCATACGCATCCTTCCGCACAACAGTCGCAGGCGTGCGACCAAGCACAAATCACAGATGAGGAAGCAAGGTAAGAGCCGCCAAAAGTACCCGGCCCTTAGCTTACCCGTCGTTTTTTAGCTGCCAAACAACGGAGCCAGGGCCTCGTGCAGGCCCTGGGCTATTGCCTCCGTGTTGGCAAACTGCCCGGGCGCGATGCGCCGCTGTATTCGCTGCAGCTGCTGCCGGCCGTAGTCGATTTCGGTCTCCAACGCGGGCCGGATGCGGATGATGTTGTCGAGGTAAGCGGGCAAACTCGCCAGCAGCTTGCGCAACGCCGCCTCACTTGGCGGCTGGCGGAGCAGGGACCGGTGCAAGATGCGCAGTCGTTCGTACGAGGTCACGGGCATGGGGGTGATGATGTCCCCGGGTTCAAGTCGTGGCCTGGGAGGTGAGGCAGGCGTGGGGCGCCCAGCAGCGTTCGCTGGGCGAAGGAGCGTCAGGGGGCAATTGGCCGCCTTGTCTTGGCCCCATCCAGAGTGGGTTTGCTGGCCGGAGCAGGCAGCAAAGGAGCCGGTCGAAGATTAAAACGAGCTGAACAAGGCATTAAAAAACATTAACGGCCCGACTCAGTGAATTATAAACTGGGCCCTTCACCGCAACGGCGGCTCAGCCCCGCCGCCTTCTTGATGAAATTATACAACACCCTGGTGCTGCGCATTGCGCTAGCTGCCGTACTTGGCTACGCCCCCTGCTTCGTCAAGCAGCCGGGTACCACTGGGGTGCTTCCCCCTCGTCATGGGCACACCCTACGGTTTAGTAGCAACTGCACGGCCTGCTTTCCGCCAGCCGAGGCTGCGGAATAAAGAGCCAAAGTTAGGATGGATTGTGCTTGCGAAGCAATGGGTTACGCGAGCCACAATTTTTTTGATGGCAGAAAGAATGACAAAAAGTGCGTCGTTTAGCCTGTTAGGTCGAAAATAAAACTTGCGAAAAGCGGTGCGAAAAAAAATTAACATTGCCGATGAATTGCCGGGCGTAACAATGCCGTAATTTTGCCTCATGCTTCAACCAAAAAACTTGTTGATGAAGCGTGGGACCCTGCTCGGCAGGGAACCGCGAGTGGACCGGAAGGTCTTCGCCACCATCGGTTCTCCCGATTTTGCCGCTGGCATTTCCGTTGTTTTTCCTTGGTATTGCCCCGCCACCGTTTCGGATTTCGAAACGGTTTTTTTATGCCCATTGAGTTCGTCGGCTGCCGCCCCGCGGCCCATTCATAACTCAAACCCATACCTCCCCTGGACGCCAACATCCTCTCCCCCACCGGGGCGGCTGCCATCGCCTCGGCCCACCCCGGCAGCCAGTTGCTCCGGCATGGGTAGTGGCAGGTAAGCCTTCACCCTGTCCGTTTTAGCTCGACGACCTCACTTTTCCCAACTCTGGTATGGCACGTAAAGACCTGCTCGACATCGCATCCCTTCACCGTGAGGAAATCGAGTTCCTGCTCGACCAATCCACGTCTTTTAAAAAATTATTCACCCGTTCGGTGAAAAAAATCCCCGCCCTCGAAGGCAAGTCCGTGCTCATGCTATTTTATGAGGCCAGCACCCGGACGCACTCCTCCTTCGAGGTTGCCGCCAAACGCCTCTCGGCGGAGGTAACGAATTTCAACGTCGACCATTCCTCCATCACCAAGGGCGAGTCGGTTCGCGAAACCATCGAGACGCTCCAGGCCATGCGCACCGACTACATCGTCGTCCGCCATAGTCACTCGGGCCTACCCGGCATGATTGCCCGCCAAACCACGGCGTCGGTCATCAACGCCGGCGACGGGGCGCATGAACACCCGACCCAGGCCCTGCTGGACGCCTTCACCATCAAGGAGAAATTTCCCGACCCCCGGGGCAAGAAGGTCCTCATCATTGGGGATATTCTCCACTCCCGGGTCGCGCGCTCCACCAGCACCCTGCTGCAAAAGCTGGGCATCGAGGTCGCCTACCTCGGCCCGGGTTCCCTGGTGCCCAAGTACGTCCCGGCAAGCATTCGCCGCTTCACCGACTACGAGGCGGCCATGGCCTGGGCGCCCGATGTGGTGTACCTGCTCCGCGTGCAGCTGGAGCGCCAGGACGTGCAGTTTTTTCCCAGCGTGCGCGAATACCACCGGGTGTACGGCATCACCAACACCCGGCTGGCGGAAATCCGCGACCGCGGTCTCTACATCATGCACCCCGGCCCCGTGAACCGGGGGGTCGAGCTCTGCGACGCCGTTATGGACTACGAGCGCAGCCTGATCACCAACCAGGTCGAAAACGGCATTTCCATTCGCATGGCCGTGCTCGACTGGCTCACGCCGGGTGGGGAATTCCCGCGGCAGGAATCGACCTACGCCGCCCGGCAGCGGGCTAGCTCGCCGGTGGTTATGCCCTGACCGTCGGGCGCGGCGGCTGACTCCGCTTCCTACTTTACACCTTCACTAATTCTTGCCAGTTTACCGAAATTATCACTTCATGATTCTCCTTCAAAATGCCCGCATCGCCTCCGAAAATTCACCCGTGCTGCTCGAGGGCGATGTCCTGATTGTCGAAGGAAAAATTCAGGACATCGGCAGCAACCTGACCGTTCCCAAGGGCGCCCGCGTCATCGACGCGCGTGGTCGCGTACTTATGCCGGGCATGTTTGATGCCCACGTCCATTTTCGCGCACCGGGATTTGAGAATAAGGAAACCATCACCACGGGGAGCGAGGCGGCCATCAACGGCGGCGTTACCGGGGTGGTCATGATGCCCAACACCCGCCCGGCTCTCGACTCGGCGACGGCGGTGGCCACCGTGCTGGAAAACGCCAAGGACCGGTCCCGCATCCCGGTGTACACCTCCGGCTGCGTCACCAAGGACCGCCAGGGCAAGGAACTGGCGGAAATTGAGGGCATGCGCGAGCTCGGGGTGAAAATGCTCACCGACGATGGCGACACCACGGCCGACCCGGCGGTGCTGCTGCGCGCGATGCAGTACGCCACCGAGTTTGGGATGTTTTTCGCCAGCCACTGCGAGGTGCCGGAGCTGGCCGGGCCGCGCGCCCTGAACGAAGGAGTGATGAGTTACCGGCTCGGCATCAAGGGCTCGCCGGCCTGCGCGGAGGAAATCATCATCGACCGCGACATCCGCCTGGCCCACGCGGCGGGCGCGCACGTGCACATCCAGCACGTTTCCAGCAAGCTCGGCATGGAAACCATCCGCTGGTGGAAATCGCGCGGCGACGTGCGGGTCACGGCCGAAGTGGCCCCGCACCACCTGCTGTTCACCGACGAGCACATCGGCGACTACGACACGAACTATAAAATGAACCCACCGCTGCGGACGCAGGCCGATTGTGATGCCCTGCTCGAAGGGCTCATCGAAGGCGTATTCGACCTCATTGCCACGGACCACGCGCCGCACACGCCGTTCGAAAAATCCCAGGATTTCATCAGCGCGCCCAATGGCATCACCGGCCTGGATACGGCCCTGGTGTCGCTCTATCACCACTTCGTGCGGCCCGGAAAATTCGGGTGGGACTTGGTGGTGAAACGCTATTCGGCGGAGCCCCGCCGCCTGATGGGCCTGCCGGTAGCCGCCATCGAAGTCGGCCAACAAGCCGAGTGCGTCTTGTTCGATCCCGAAGCGGAAACAACCTTCACGCGGGAGTTCATGAAATCCAAATCCCAGAACACGCCCTTCATCGACCAGACGTTGAAAGGCCGGGTAGACCTGGTGATTCTGGGTACGGAAATCCTGCTGGAGCGCTGAGTAGAAGAGCCTGTCGTCCGTCATACTTCGACTCCGCTCAGTATGACCGCCCTTTTGAGCAGTTCTTACTTTTCGGATAGCACGCCCGAAATCACGTTTTTTCGACCATCAGGGGCTGCCTAACCCCATCCACAAGGCCCATCCATGAGTACCCTCTCAACCTCCGACACCCCCAGCGCCGCCCCGGGCAATCCCCTGGTCGGCGTGGTCATGGGCTCCAGCAGCGACTGGGACACCATGCAGCACGCCGTACAGATGCTCGCGCACTTTGGCGTGGCCCATGAAGCGCGCGTGGTGTCGGCCCACCGCATGCCCGACGACTTATTTGCCTACGCCGAACAAGCCGGCCCGCGCGGCTTGCAGGCCATCATCGCCGGCGCGGGTGGGGCCGCCCACCTGCCGGGCATGATGGCCGCCAAAACCCCGCTGCCCGTGCTGGGGGTACCGGTGACCAGCCGCCATTTGCAGGGGGTGGACTCGCTGCACAGCATCGTGCAAATGCCCAAAGGGGTGCCCGTGGCCACGTTTGCGATTGGCAACGCCGGGGCGGCCAATGCCGCGCTGTTCGCGGTCAGCATGCTGGCGCTGCACGACCCGAGCCTGGCGACCAAGCTGCGGGCCTTTCGCGCCGAACAAACCGAAGCCGCTCGCGCCATGACGCTGCCCGTATGAGCGCCGGTATTCACGTTGCGGCCATGATCCCGGTTTTCCCGGGCAGTGAGGACGCCGCGGGCCAGCGGGCTACCCTGGGGGTGCTGGGGGGCGGCCAGCTAGGCCGGATGTTTGTGCATGCCGCCCAGCGCCTGGGTTACTTCACCGCCGTGCTGGAGCCCGACGCGCAAAGCCCGGCCGGGCGGGTAAGCCACCACCACATCCGGACCGACTACAACGACCCGGCCGGGCTGGCGCAACTGGCTCAACTGTGCCAGGCCATCACCACCGAGTTTGAAAACGTGCCCGCCCAGGCCCTGCAAACGCTGGCACTGACCCGACCCGTGGCGCCGGGCGCGGCCGTGGTGGGCATTGCCCAAAACCGCATCGAGGAAAAAGCTCTCTTCGCAGCCTGCGCTGACCTATCCGGGGTGAGCTGCGCGCCCTATGCGGTGATTGAAACGCCGGCCCAGCTGCAAGCCGTGCAGAACGACCGGCCTGACTTGCTGCCCGGCATCCTGAAAACCACGCGCCTGGGCTACGACGGCAAGGGCCAAGTCCGCGTCAAGACCGCCATTGAGTTGGCCGCCGCCTGGGCGGAGTTGGGCAGCGCCGCCTGCGTGCTGGAAAAGATGCTGCCGCTAACCGCCGAGTGCTCGGTGCTGGTGGCGCGCGGCTGGGACGGGCAAGTCGTCAGCTTCGCCCCGCAGCGCAACGTGCACGTCGATGGCATTTTGGCCGTGACCCACGCGTACGAAGGAAATATGCCGCCAGACCTGGCAAATAGGGCCCGCGAGGCCGCGGTTTCACTAGCGCAGCATATTGGCTATGTCGGGGTGCTGTGCGTCGAGTTTTTTGTGGTGGACGACGGCAGCGAGCACGGCGGCCTGGTGGTCAACGAGATGGCCCCGCGCCCGCACAACAGCGGCCACTACACCCTGGACGCCTGCGATGTGTCGCAGTTTGACCTGCAGGTCCGCGCCATGGCGGGCTTGCCCTTGCCGCCGCCGCGCCAGCATTCCCCGGCCATCATGCTTAACCTGCTGGGCGAGGTGTGGTTTGACGGCAGCGGGCAGCTGCGTGAGCCGGACTGGCCCAGCGTGCTGAGCCTGCCGGGAACGCACCTGCACCTGTACGGCAAGCTGCACGCCCGCGCCGGCCGCAAGATGGGCCACCTCACCATCACCGGCCCGGATGTCGCCAGGGTCAAAACCGTGGCGCGCCGCGCCGCTGATTTGCTCGGCTTGCCGGGGCTGGACGACATCTAGCTGCCTTTATCTGCTCTTGACCAAGCAGATAGCCGCTGCGCCTGGGCTGGCTGCTTGCTAACCCAAGCTGCGGACTATCAAGCCAGGAGTTAGTTCTAATCTTATTATACTCCGCAACTTAGATCAGGTAAGCGGGGCCTGAATTCATCAAATTGCATCGTGAAATACGGATACATCGAGCGGGAGCGGCGCTTCTTACTGTTGGTCTTGCCCAACGCGGTGAGCACAAGCACTCATTTCCGCTGCATCAATGATTGGTACCTGCCCCACGGTACGCTGCGGCTCCGTGAGGTGCGCGATGCGGCAGGCACAGTGCTGGTACGCAAGCTCACCCAAAAGGTGCGCCCCGCAGCTACGCCCCTCACGCATACTCAAACCACAACGCTCTACCTCTCAGCGGCCGAGTTTGAGTTGATGCGGCTACTCGGTGGAGCTTCCATTTGCAAGCGCCGCTACAATCTGCTCATGGCCGCCGGGGAGTTGGGCATCGACGTTTTTGAAGGCAACCTACGGGGCTTAGTACTGGCCGAAATGGAGTTTGCCGACGATGCTGCCATGCAGGCTTATTCAGGCCCCGACTTTCTGCATCAGGAAGTGACGCACAACCCGGATTTTCAGGGCGGCCGGCTAGCCCAGCTTGATGCCCAAGACCTAAAGGATCTGATGAGCCAGTACACCCAGTCTAGCCACCCCAAGCGAAGCAGTTGACAGAAATTAAAAAAGCGCTATTTCGCACATTCACGCGCCCGACCATTCAGCTGATAGTCCGCAACTTAGGCCAGATACCCCAGCTATCGCCCAGGACTTGACAACACCGGTACCACTTTTAACATTTATCATTCCCAGCCGTGCCGCCGCGGCTCCCCCTCTCCACCATGTCGCGCATCAAGCGAGGGAAGGGGGCCGGGGGGTGAGGCAAACCACCAGAACATGACCCAAGCAGTAAAAACCGTAAAACTCATTCTCGAAGACGGCACCTCCATCGAAGGCGAATCCTTCGGGGCCTTTACCTCTGCTGCGGGCGAGGTGGTGTTCAGCACGGCCATGACGGGCTACCCCGAAAACCTCACCGACCCGTCCTTTGCGGGCCAGATTCTGGTGCTCACCACCCCCATGGTGGGCAACTACGGCGTGCCCGGCGAGGAGCTCTACGAGTCGATTTCGAAGATTTTCGAGTCCGACAAGATTCACATTGCCGGGCTGGTGGTGAACTACTACTCCGAGGAGCACAGCCACTGGAACGCCGCCAAAAGCCTGGGCGACTGGCTGAAGGAATACAACATCCCCGGCATCTGCGGCGTCGACACCCGCATGCTCACCAAGAAGCTGCGCGAGAACGGCGCCCTGCTGGGCAAAATCGTGGCCGAGGACGACGTGCCCTTCCACGACCCCAACCTCGACAACCTGGTGGCCCAGGTGAGCCCGGCCGGCATCCGGCACTACGGTAGCGGCCAGCACAAAATCGTGCTGGTGGACTGCGGCACCAAAACCAACATCATCCGCTGCTTCCTGGAACGCGACGTGGAGCTGATTCGCGTGCCCTGGGACTACGATTTCACGGCCCTCGACTACGACGGCCTGTTCCTGAGCAACGGCCCCGGCGACCCCAAAATGTGCGCGGCTACCATCCGGCACCTGCAAAAGGCCCTGGCCCAGGACAAGCCCATCTTCGGCATCTGCCTGGGCAGCCAGCTCATGGGCCTGGCGGCGGGCGGCGACACCTTCAAGCTGAAATACGGCCACCGCAGCCACAACCAGCCCGTGAAGCTCACCGGCACCCAGCGCTGCTACATCACCAGCCAGAACCACGGCTTCGCGGTGGATACCGCGACGCTCCCCGCCGAGTGGAGCATGCTGTTCGAGAACCTGAACGACGGCACCTGCGAAGGCATCAAGCACCAGACGAAGCCGTTTTTCTCCACCCAGTTTCACCCCGAAGCCGCCGGTGGGCCGGAGGACACGGAGTATCTGTTTGACGACTTTTTGAAAGCGGTGGCGGAGTATAAGGCTACAAAAGTCAAATAGGCTTTACCAACCATGATAACGGATAAAAGCGAGATACTTAAAGTACTGAAAGCTGCGCTTTCCGGCACCTATTATGCAAAGTTCACTTATTACATCACTGCCTTTGAGTGTGAATTATTTAATGACCATCTTGATATCAGCGCCTATCTTATTCTTAGCGAAATTGAATTAGCGGACAAGACTGAATGGAATAAATGGGTGCAGTCAGCCCCGTTCAATATAGAAAACAATAACGGACCGGAAGAGCCCGCCAGAGTCTTTTTGATGGGCTTATTAACTCAGGCCATAGTTCAGGATATAGAAGAAGAGAACGAGGGCACTCTAATAATCACTTTCCAAAATGGGCTAAGAGCGAGGTTGGTAGGCGAAGTTGAAACCGTAGACATTTCTTGGACAATTCAATTTAGAAATTCTGATGGCCAGAAAATTGGCGACTGTACTTCCTCGTTCAATAAGCTGTTCCTGAATATCAGCGAAGAGTTTGCAAATAAGTTGCATTTGACTGACCATTGATTTAGAAACCTGGGAAGCCTGACTCCAACGAAGCGGTAGAGGCGCTTCGACTTCACTGCGCTCCGCTCAGCATGACATTCTAAAATCCACATAAAACACAAACCCACAAATCGTCTGGCTCCCCCTCTCCCGGAGGGGGCCGGGGGGTGGGGTAACACGAAATGAACAAACCCAACAAAGTACTCATCCTTGGTTCCGGCGCCCTCAAAATTGGCGAGGCCGGGGAGTTCGATTATTCCGGCTCGCAGGCCCTCAAGGCGCTGAAGGAGGAAGGCATCCGCACCATCCTCATCAACCCCAATATTGCCACCGTGCAGACCTCCGAAGGCATGGCCGACGACGTGTACTTCCTGCCCGTGACGCCCTACTTCGTGGAGGAGGTCATCAAAAAGGAGCGGCCCGATGGCATCCTGGTGGCGTTTGGCGGCCAAACAGCCCTGAACTGCGCCGTGGCCCTGTACCGCGCCGGCGTGTTCGAGCAGTATAACGTGCAGGTGCTGGGCACGCCCGTGCAGAGCATCATCGACACCGAGGACCGGGATATTTTCAAGGACAAGCTCGACCAGATTGGCGTGCTCACGGCCCGCAGCGTGGCCGTGACGACCATGGAGGGCGCGCTGGCCGCCGGCGAAACCATCGGCTTCCCCATCATCGTGCGGGCCGCCTTTGCCCTGGGCGGACTGGGCAGCGGCTTCGCCAATAACATGGACGAGCTGCGCGCCCTGGCCCGGCAGGCGTTCACGACTTCGGACCAGATTCTGGTGGAAGAATCGCTGAAGGGCTGGAAGGAAGTAGAGTACGAAGTGGTGCGCGACCAGTTTGATAACTGCATCACGGTCTGCAACATGGAAAACTTCGACCCCATCGGCATCCACACCGGCGAGAGCATCGTGGTGGCCCCGTCGCAGACGCTGAGCAACCGCGAGTACCACAAGCTGCGCAGCATCGGCATTAAAACCATCCGGCACCTGGGCATCGTGGGCGAGTGCAACATTCAGTACGCCCTCGACCCCGTTTCCGAAGATTATCGCGTGATTGAGGTGAACGCCCGCCTCTCGCGCTCGTCGGCGCTGGCCTCGAAGGCGACGGGCTACCCGCTGGCCTTCGTGGCCGCCAAGCTGAGCCTGGGCTACTCGCTGGCCGAGCTGAAAAACAGCGTGACGCAGACCACTTCGGCCTTTTTCGAGCCCGCTCTGGACTACGTGGTGGTGAAGCTGCCGCGCTGGGACCTGGGCAAATTCTCGGGCGTGAACCGCCAGATTGGCTCGGCCATGAAGAGCGTGGGCGAGGTGATGGCCATCGGAAAATCGTTCGAAGAAGCCATCCAGAAGGGCCTGCGGATGCTCGACACCGGCAAGCGCGGCTTCGTGGCCAACCGGCCCGAGAACGTGGACCAAGACACGATTGACCAACTGCTAAGCGAGCCCAACGAGGAGCGCATCTTCGCCATCAACAACGCCTTCGAGGCCGGCTACACGCTGGAGCAGGTCCACCAGCTGACGAAAATTGACCACTGGTTTTTGCAACGCCTGTTCACCATTTTCGAGCTGGGCCAGCAGCTGGCCGCCGGCCGCGCCACCGGCCTGGACGCTCTGGAAACCAATCTGCTGCGCGAGGTCAAGAAAGCCGGCTTCTCGGACCAGCAGATTGCCGTGCTGCTGCTGGGCGAGGGCGACGTGAAGGCCGATGAGCTGCTGGTGCGCGCTCGCCGCAAGGCCCTGGGCGTGCGGCCCGTGGTGAAGCAGATTGATACGCTGGCCGCCGAATTTCCGGCCAAAACCAACTACCTCTACACCACCTACCACGGCACGGAAAACGACCTGGCCCGCGAAACGGCCAAGTCCATCGCCGTGCTGGGCTCGGGCGTGTACCGCATCGGCTCGTCGGTCGAGTTCGACTGGTGCGGCGTGCAGGCCGTGCAAACGGCGGCTGAGCAGGGCTACAAAACCATCCTCATCAACTACAACCCCGAAACCGTTTCGACCGATTACGACGTGAGCGACCGGCTCTACTTCGAGGAGCTGAGCTTTGAGCGGGTGATGGACATTCTGGATTTCGAGCAGCCCGGCGGCGTGATTCTGAGCACCGGCGGCCAGATCCCCAACAACTTAGCCACCCGCCTGGAGCAAGCCCACGCGCCCATTCTCGGTACCACCGCGGCCAGCATCGACGAAGCCGAGAACCGCCACAAGTTTTCCCGCATCATGGACGAGCTGGGCATCGCGCAGCCCCGCTGGAAAGAGCTGACTTCGCTCGAGGCCATGATTGCGTTTGTGCAGGAAGTCGGTTTCCCGGTGCTCATCCGGCCCAGCTACGTGCTGTCGGGCGCCGCGATGAACGTGGTCTCTAACAACTTCGAGCTGGAGCAATTCCTGAAAGCCGCCAAGGCCGTGAGCGCCGAATACCCGGTCGTAGTGTCGGAGTTTATCCAGGAAGCCAAGGAAATTGAGTTGGACGCGGTGGCCGATAAGGGCGCGATTGTGAGCTACGCCATTTCCGAGCACGTGGAGTTTGCCGGCGTGCACTCCGGCGACGCCACCATGTACTACCCGCCCCAACGGGTGTACGTGGGCACCATCCGCAAGCTGAAAATCATCGCCGAAAAAATAGCCAAGCGCTACCAGATCAGCGGCCCGTTCAACATCCAGTTTCTGGAAAAGAACGGCGAAATCCGGGTGATCGAGTGCAACCTGCGCGCCTCCCGCAGCTACCCCTTCGTGTCGAAAATATCCGGCAACAACCTCATCAAAAAGGCCACCCAGGTGCTGCTGGGCCAGCAAGTCGCCCGCGACGAAAGCGAGCGGGTCTACGACCTGCCCTTCGTGGGCGTGAAGGCCCCGCAGTTCTCCTTCACCCGCCTGCCCGGCGCCGACCCCGTGATGCGCGTCGACATGGTATCCACCGGCGAAGTAGGCTGCCTGGGCGACACCGCCGAGGAGGCCCTGCTGAAATCCATGCTGAGCGTGGGCTACAAAATCCCGCAGAAATCGGTGCTGATTTCCGGCGGCCCCATCACCTCGAAAGTGGCCTTGCTCGCGGCCTCCCAGCAGTTGGCGAAACGGGGCTACACCCTCTACGCCACCCAGGGTACCCACCGCTTCTTCGCCGAAAACCGCGTGCCCAGCAGCCTGCTCTACTGGCCCGACGAACTACAGGAGCCCAACGTGCTGACGTATTTAAAGGAAAAGAAAATCGACCTGGTAATTAATATCCCGAAGAACCTCTCCAAAGGCGAGTTGGATAATGACTACAAAATCCGTCGTACCGCCGTGGATTCCGGCGTCCCGCTGCTCACCAACGCACGGCTAGCCAAGGCGTTTATTCAAGCCTTCTGCACGCTGGAAATGAAGGACTTGAAAATCAAGAGCTGGAACGAGTACAAGGCAATGTAGCGCGGACTTTGCAGTCCGCGCCTGGCTCGACATTACGCAAAGCCCAGACTTACCAGAGCGTTGGGAACTGAAGCTCCAACCGTACCCGATTGCAACAAAAAGCCCTAAGAGCGTGTAGGGAAAGTCCCCGAACGATCCTGCTGAGCTTGTCGAAGCCAGCTAGAGCAGGTCGTTTAAGAGGCAGCTCTACTACTTCCCCTACACGCTCTAAGAGCCTGCTAGATTTAGAGCTTCTGAATGCTTGCCCTGCTTGAATAGGCCAGAAACGGCTATTCTTCACAGTCAGCTAAGTAAGCCTGCAGCGGCAAAAGGCCCTTTCAAAGCCGCGTAAGGTATTTCAAAACATTAGGGTTCGCTGATTTTTAACAGGCTCTGAATTAGAAAAACAAATTAATGAACATCATCTCCAAAGACATTCAAAAGGCGGTTGAAATTCTAAATAAGGAAGAGCTAGTTGCTATACCGACGGAAACTGTTTACGGCCTGGCGGGCAATATCTACAGTGAAAAAGCTGTTCGCAAGATTTTTGCAATGAAAAATCGCCCCTTATTCAACCCGCTAATCGTTCATATTCACAGCATCCATCAGCTCGACGAATTTGTTAGTCACGTTCCCAGCAAAGCCCGGTTGTTGGCGAATACTTTTTGGCCAGGTTCTTTGACAATGGTGTTAAAGAAAAAACCCCAGGTACCTGATTTAATCACCGCTGGCAAAGACTCGGTGGCGGTAAGAATCCCGAATCATCCCGTAACCTTGGCTTTATTAGAACAATTAAATTTCCCCCTGGCTGCGCCCAGCGCAAATCCTTTTGGCTGCATCAGCCCAACCACGGCAAGGCATGTGGAAGAATATTTTGGCAATAAGCTCCAGATGGTTCTTGATGGAGGGAGTTGCCAGAATGGCATCGAGTCAACCATTATCGGATTTGAACACGATGAACCGGTTGTGTATAGGTTGGGCGCAATTTCGCTTGACGAGATAGAAAAAGTAGTGGGACCTATTGCCATTAAAAACAAGAGTGAGGCTGCTCCTGAGGCACCAGGCATGCTTGCGAGGCATTATGCGCCTACGACCACTACTTATCTGGCAGCGAATGTAGAAGAGGCTATCAAATCGTTTTCAGATAAAAAAATCGGCCTACTGCTTTTTTGCGATAAAGTAGATGCTCCCCAAGTAGTGCATCAGGAAGTATTATCGCAGAATGCTGACTTAAAAGAAGCCGCCGCTAATTTATACGCTGCTTTGCATCTCTTAGACAAACTAAATCTGGATATAATTATTGCTGAGCGCTTGCCCGATGTTGGCTTGGGAAAATCAATAAACGACCGCTTAGAACGGGCAACCAAAAAATGAATCACTGCTAATATCACCAGATACCAATGCATTTTTTCAGCAACCGGAAACTTGTCATCGCCACGAAGCACCGCAAGGAAAAGGTGATTGCGCCGCTGTTAGAAGCAGCATTAGGAGTGAGCTGCTTTGCAGCGGAAGACTTAGACACTGATGTCTTGGGCACTTTTACGGGGGAGATAGCGCGCGCGCTTGACCCGGTGGCAACCGCCAGGCGCAAATGCCTGATGGCAATGGAACTAGCTGATTGCGATTTGGGCGTAGCAAGCGAAGGCTCTTTTGGGCCTCACCCCTCCATGTTTTTCGTAAGTGCCGATGACGAGCTGCTAATTTTCATTGACAAAAAGAATAATTTCGAAATTATAGTGAGGGAATTGAGTACCGAAACGAACTTTAACGGCCGAGAGGTTAAAACGGAAGAAGAGCTTTTGGATTTTGCTCTTTCCGCTCAATTCCCATCTCACGGCCTAATCCTTCGCAGAAAAAAAGATGATAACCACGATGTTATTAAAGGCATTACGGATGTAAAACAATTAAAAAAAGCATTTTATAGCCTGATAAATATCTCTAATTCCGTCTACGCTGAAACGGATATGAGGGCATTGTACAACCCCTCCCGGATGAAGGTAATTGAAGCGGCAACCCATAAATTAATAAGCAAAATAAATTCTACCTGCCCCCAATGCAGCAAGCCGGGCTTCGGACCCACAGATGCTAAAAGAGGATTAGCATGCAGTTTGTGTGGTTTACCGACCAATTCGATCGTAAGCTACATTTACGTTTGCCGGTATTGTCAGTACACAACCGAAGAATTGTATCCGCATAAAAAAACCGTCGAAGACCCGATGTATTGCAACTATTGCAACCCTTGACGGGAACGAAATTTCTCAGCTTAAGATGAGAAGGGAGAAATCATAGCTGCTAATACAGTTTAGCGTATGTGGTGGGTAACCTCAACAACCACATTGACGTGCCGTTGACTTTATTCCGCCTGCGAGCGAACAAGCACGACTTTGCCGTGCTTGAGATGGGCCAACCACCGGGGCGAGATTGCGGAGGATTGCGCCTACACTTAACCGACCCACTTCCTTTGGGGGGAGTGCTACAAACTACAGTGCGGAGAAGTAAGAGCAGGTGTCCACGAACCCAAAAACTGCACTAGTCGCCAAACTCGGCACAATGGCCCGTCCCGACCGACGTTAGCAAATCCAGGCTACTGCTTGGTTACGCGCACCGTGGCGGAGGCACCTTCGCTGTCGATGCGCACCAGGTAAAGTCCCGGCGGCTGAGTAGCTAGGGGCACTTCCGCGCGTTGGCCAGAGCCGTCGGGGATGAGCGAAACGGTACGCAGCGGGCGGCCCAGCGCGTCGAGCAGCGTGGCGGTGGCGGGGCGGCGCGAGGCCAGGCGCAGGTGGAGCCCATCGGTGGTAGGATTGGGCCAGGCACGCAGGTTGGCAGCCAGCTCGGCGCGGCGGGTGCTGGTGATGGTGTTCTGGAGCCGGGCCACGAAAATATCGCGGACGTTGCTGGGCTGCGTGAACAGCGGCAGACTGCCGTCGGCGGTGAAGGGCCCACCGGTGAAGTAGCCCGTCAGTAGCACGTTGCCAGCATTATCGGGCGCCACGCCGTAGCACAGGTCGTCAGCGGGGCCGCCGAGGCGGCGGATCCAACGCAGGGCGCCAGCCGCCGAGTACGAGGCGATGATGGCATCGGAGGAGCCGGCCGAAGTCGCGCTCTGCGCCGGGCCGGTGGGCGTGCCGGCCGGGAAGCTGATGGTTGCCTGGAAGTAGCTAAGCGCGTAGATGTTGTTCTGGTTGTCGGCCGCGATGTTGATGCCCGTGTCAAGGCCCGGCCCACCAGCCGGGCGCGTCCACTGAATGGTGCCCTGGGGCGAATATTTTACTACTACGACGTCGCGGTTGCCGGCCGTAGTTGTCAATTGCACCGAGTCGGTGGGCGTGCTGCGGAGGGTCAACGCGTCGTTGAAGTACGTCATTAGGTAGATGTCCTTGCGCCGGTCGGTGCAGATGCCACGGCCGATTTTTATGCCCGGCCCGTAGCCCACACGGCCCCAGAGCGGCGTGCCCTCGGCATCGTACTTCACCACGAACACGTCGGCCGAGGTGGAGCCGGCCCGCACGATGAGCGGGGGGCGGCCAGCCGCGCCGTCAAACGTGGCCCGGCCCCGAAACGACCCCGTGACCAGGCAGGCTCCGGCGCGGTCCACGGCAATGGCGCGCCCGACGTCCGCCTCCGTCGCGCCGCCGCGTCGGGCCCAGAGCAGCGAGCCGGCCGGGCTATACTTGGCAATGAGCACGTCGGTGTTGCCCGCACTGGTGAGGGTCGCGCTGCCGCCCCCCAGGGTGGGCGTATCCCGAAACTCACCGGTGATGTAGGCGTTACCCACCGAATCGGTGGCCACGGCGTAGCCACTTTCGGCCGAGGTGCTGGCACTACCAATGCTTACGCCCCAAAGCAGGGTGCCCGCCGCATCGTACTTCACCAGAAAAATGTCGTCGGCGCCGGCGCTGGTCAGCACGGGCACGGTACTCGGCCCCGTCGACCCAAAGCTGGCCGCGCCGGAGAAGGAGCCGATGACGTAAGCCCCGCCCTGGGGGTCGAGGGCGACGCCGCCGGCCTCTTCGTTGCCGGGCCCTCCACCGCGGTGCGCCCACAGCAGCGCGCCGGAGGGCGCATACTTAGCCAGGAATACGTCGGCGGTGGGGGCGGTGCCCGAGGCGGGAGCCGTGCTTGTGAGCGTAACCTGCCCCATATCGGTGGGCCCGAACGTGGCCGTGCCCCGGAACAGACCGGCTACGTAAGCATTTCCCGCGCCATCAACGGCCACGCTGCGGCCTTCGTCGGCCGCCGGGCCGCCCGCCGGCTGGTTCCATTGAAACGTCTGGGCCTGGGCTGGCCGTAGCGCCGCGCTGGTGAGGAGACCAGCGAGTAAGCATGTTTTCATGAAGGTAGAAATAGCGTGGAAGATTGCCCTAGCATGGCTGGCTTTTCAGGATACGCGGCCACCCGCAGCTCAGGCTGGTAGCAAATATCAGCATCGCGGGCCGGTATGCGCAGCCGAAAGGGTAAACGGTGGTTGAACGCTCCCCGGTCCAAGTGGCTTTTGCCGGCTACTACCGCAGCCGAGCGCCGGTCTGACCTACGCATTCGGCAGATGGTAGCCGCATCCTGGGGAAAGCCCAAGGCCGAGAACCGATATTCCGCTTGGCATATCAGCCCTCCAGCGGGATTATAGCCTTACTTGGTTCGTCGTTGCTCACGGGGGCAGGGCTGGCAAGGTTAGGGAAATGGTCGAAAGACTAAAACAAACCGCCGAGCTGCTTTTTAAGCAATTTCAATTCGAGGTTGGCCAACCGCCGCGAAGGAAAACAGCAGCGAAAACGGCTAGCTTCGGAAGCTCCAGGATTGGACGCTTCAGCCGGTTATTGGAGTCCTCGCAGCGGCAAAATCAGCCGCTCACCCAGCGCCAAGCCTTGTTCGCAATTGTTAGTAGAATAATTAAGCTAGGGAGTAGAATTTCAGAGATATAGTATGTACATTCGCCCTGTTAAACAAGACAAATCTAATACCGACAATAGTTATGCGTTTCTTCTCCTCCCCCGCTTGTACATTATTTTTGGTTTTCTTATTGTCATTTCTTGCGGGCAAGGTTCCGGCCCAGGCTGCCTATACCAAAGCATTGGCCGATCAATCCGACAAAAGCAGTCGGGGCCCTTCGCCCCGGGGGGAAGGACGCATGGTGTTGTCGGGCAAAATCACCAATCCGTCCGGCCCCTTACCCGGGGCGGTGGTCATCCTGACCAGCACGAAGCAGATGGCGGTGACCAACGCCGCCGGCGAGTTTGAGTTTGTGGTACCCGCTCACTCGGGGCCGTTGCGAGCCCGGGTGACCTACGCCGGCTACGCCGATGAAACGCTAATCCTAAACTCCTCCATCACAAAATCGACTACTAATCTCAGCAATGCCAAGGTAATTGTAGTGGCCCGCAAGCAGCGGCTCAAGGCCTACCGCAAAACCGCTCAGAAACAAATCAAGCACGACCTTAAGGCGGTGCACCGCAAGTTCAAATAGCGTTTTTTTCTTTGACCACACAATGCCCCGGCGCCTTGATGGCCCGGGGCTTTTTTGTGAGCAAGCTTATTGGACGAAGGTATGGGTAGCCTACGGCTGGCAGCGGGCCTTGGGGCGTGGCTCAGCTCGGTTTCCAATTCAGGGCCGCTGCTAGTGGGGCCACGACCGGGGTTTGGGCTTCCTACTGCCCGCGGTAGAACCGCTTCGGGTTGAGGTTTAGGGCACGAGCGGCCGCCAGCGCCGCAGTGCTTTGCGGAGCCTGGCGTAGTGCTTCCGCACGAAGGGGGCTTGGTCGTGGCGCTGGTTGTCGGGTTGATGAAGTGAGCTTCATGACAAGAGCAAGGCGCCTACTCCGTTCGGCCCAGACTGGCAGTTCCCTCCAGGATACTCTGTTCGCTACTGCCCTGCTCAATGGCTTAGTTCGTGGGAAAGTTTATCACCTGAAAGAAGAACTTTAAGGTAGGTAAATAGTAGTAGGATATGATGGTACGCACTCTATACTGCTCACCTTATGTCCATACTGGCTCCCTATGGTATACGGTCTACCCGTTCCCCTGTCGCCGCCTCCGGTTGCGTGGAGGTCAGGATTCATCTGCGCATCCTGCCCGGGGCCGCGCGGTTCCCACCTGACAGGGTACCTGGCCTCGATACCCCTCTTTGCATTATTCCGGGGCAGCTGATTCGAGCCGTCAATGGCCCTTTTTGTTTTCTGCCAGGGAGGCGCGCTGGTCCTGGCGGCTAGTTCGCGTCCGTATGCAGCTCATTTTCACCCTCTTTTCCCTCTTTCCCATGCAACAGCGCTAACCCGAACACCCTAGTAACCCAGCAAACGAACTTCTTACCCAAATTTTTCTACCAGATGTCTCCTTTCCTTTGTAGGACAGCCCTTTTGTCTACCAAACAACTGTTCTATTCGCTCGCCCTGACGGCCCTTTCATGGGGCGGTTGCTCGCCGGTCCGGGCCCAGTCCCAACCCGCTCTTCCGTACGAGTGCATTGGGGCTCTAGCGCCCACCCCCGGGGCCCACTGGAAGAACCCCGCCCCATCGCGCCCCGCGCCGGACCTCGTCTTACCGGCGTGCGCCCCACCGTACTTCATTAAAATTAACATTCACTACCTGCTCAACGGCTCCGGGACGGGCAACTTCAACGAAGAAAATGACGGTGGCAGTGCCACCGCGGCCGACTGGCAAAGCGGCAGCCAATGGCTGGAAACCACTGGCAATGGTCCGGTTGGGCAGCCCCTGCCCTATCTGGCGCCCGAGGCCCGCTACAACGGCTACCAGTTTGCCGAGGACATCGTCGCGGCAGCCATTGCGCAAATGGGGATTAACCCCCCAATGCAGCTGCCGGTGGGCAATACCACGCCCAATCTGCCCAAGCCACTGAACTACGTGCTGGGCGGGGTGTACTTCCACCGCGACGACAGCCTGTATAGATATAACCCGGAAGACTGGTACCAATACCCGGACGGGGTGCTAAATCCGGCCCAGTTTAACCAGTTTGGCATAAACAAAACCAATGAGATTAACGTCTTTCTGATGGGTCAGGTAACCAAGCCGTCCATTACCCCGGATTCCCCCCGTTGGATTTACAACACAGGCGGGGCCGCCGCCCTCGGCTTTAGAATCAACAACAACTGGATCAAGCTAGGCAATATCTGGCGGGTGCACCTCATCAGCCGGGCGCGCAACAACGGGGTTGACCCGGATGTAGCGTGGAGCTTTGGCGCGGCGCTAAACCACGAGCTTGGACACCTGCTCAACCTGGCCCACCCGTTCTCGGGCGACAACTGTGCCGATACGCCCGGGGGGATCAGGCCCGACGAAGGTAATAACTTGATGGACTACGGGCAGCACCTCGCCATGACCCCGTGCCAAATCAGCACGGCCCTGGAGAATTTGATTGGCGACTACTACGACTACTATAGCTGCGGGGGCTGTCAGCCGCCCAACGCCTTCTTTACCATGCCGGAATACGTGCCCATCGGCCCAAAGGCCCAGTTGTTTTGCCCCGTGGTGCTGGACGGCCGCGGCAGCTTTGCCGAAACCAGCTACCAGTATTCGCTTACGCCGGTCGACAGCCTTAACGAGCCCGTGGGCCCAGGGGTACTTGGGTCGGGCAGCGGAATGGTAGGCAAAGTGTGCCTCAATGGCTTGTTCCTCCAGCCCAATAGCCGGTACGCCGTCACCCTCACCGTAACGAATAGCTGCGGCAGCAACGCGATGACCAAGTATTTCAGTACCGAACTCCGGGAGGCGGCGGAGGTAGGCCCGGCCCCGGCCACCACCGGGCTGCAGATCTACCCCAACCCGGCCCCGGCCACCGGGTTTACCCTCCTCTCCCCGGCTCTGCCCGCCGAGCCGCCCACCGTGCGCAATAGCCAAGGGCAAGCAGTGGCTTTGGAGCAGCTTGGGCAACGACGCGACGCCGCCGGTTGGCACACCACCTACCGGCTGCAGCAGCAACTGTCGAAGCCGGGCCTGTACGTAGTGGAAACCACCAACGCCGGACAACACTTCGTGCAACGCCTGGCCATCCAAACCGAGTAAGGAACACCCGGGATTGTTACGGGTTGGCCCAAACGAAAAGGCTCCTGCGAAACCGGGAGCTTTTTCATGCGGTCTAGAGCTGCCTAACGAAAGCACGCGCAGAGCCGGAAAAACGCTGGCCCTGCTTTTATGCTTTTAATCAAGTATTCGTTTGATGAACTGTACGTGGCCTAACCTCAAACCCCAAGTCGGTTGCGGGATGGTCGGAGCCCTCACTTCGGAGCCTTCACTCTGGCCCTGCCCCCTAACGAGACCGGTTGCGAGGCCCCCGCAACCGCCTGACCTCGGCCGGGAACGGCACCTCGCTCGGGTCGGGCGAGATGGCAACTCAACGCCCCAGACATCGCCTACGACCAGTCCCACAGGGCCGCCGGAACCAGTAGGAAAGTACCTCGCGTGGTGTAATCATCGGTTAATTAATTCATTATCCGGGTTTGACAGCCGTTATCAGCACCGCGTAGCCGGGCCACAGGCGCCGCTGCCGCACTTGCCGGAAGCCCATCTGCCGCAACGCCCGCCCTAGTGCCGGCCAATCAGGGCCCGCGCTGGCGTAGAGGGGCAGTTCGGCGTGGACGCGGGCCGCGGGCTGCAGCCAGCCCAGCAGGGGCATCAGCAGGGCCATGTACTGCTGAGCAAGCCGGCGCCGCCAACCGGAGTCGGGCAGCACGAACTCTACCAGGGCGACTTCGCCGCCGGGCCGCAGCAGACGGGCCGCCTCGGCGGTCAGGGCCGGGTATTGGGCCGGCAACAGGGTTTTCAGGCCAAACGCGCAGGTAACCACCGTGGCCTGGCCGGCCGGGAGCGGCGTAGCCAGCGCATCGGCGTGGTACAGGTCCAGTTGCCCACCGGCGCCGTGGGCGGCGGCCCGGGCCAGCATGGGCGCCGAAAAATCGACGGCGGCCAAGCGCAGGCGGGGACCGAACCGCTGGTGTAGCGCGGGCCAGAGGTCGGCCCCGCCGGCCATCAGGTCCACTACCCAAACGGGGCCGGTGGCGGGCCCGCGCAGGGCCTGGGCCAGCCGGCGGCGCCAGCGTTTGAGCAAGCCCCCCGAGAGCCACCCACCCCAGCCGTAGGTGAGGGCCATCGCATCAAACAACGCCCGTACTTGCGCCGGCTGGTAGCGGGGCGGCGCCGGGGCCGCGGTTACCGGGCTAGTCATGCGCGTTTTCGGCTTTAGCTTTCAGGGTAGCCAGCACCCGGGTGTGCATGGCATCGAGCAGGTAATCCGACCATAGCTCCCAGTAAGCGCGGGGCCCAATGGCGTGGCGATACACCGTGCGGGCCTCCAACAGCGTGCGGCCACCCGGCAGGGGCCGCAGCCGGAACGTGCCGCTGTCGACCTGAAAGTACCCGTGCAAGTGCGGCGCGTGAATCTGTGGGTACGGGCTCAGCTCGCGCATGGGCGCCGGCATGTCGGGCGCGGGTACGGCAAACGTGAGCGAGCGGCCCGGCTGCCAGTCCACCACCGGCAGGCGGGCCCTGCCCTGCGAGTAATTACACACCAGCGTGGGCCGACCCGTGGCGGTATCCAGGGCAAAGGCGGTGCGGGTCGGGTATACCACCCCCGCCCGAAACCAGCCCGTGGCGGCCGGATAGTCCACCGGCTGCAGCAGGGCGGCCCACACAGCGGCGGGCGGGGCATTTACGGTGAGCTGGGTGGTTACCCGCCGGGGCGCGGCCGGCTCGGGGTGGCGCACCTCGTATTCCTGGGCCGCCGGGTAGAGCAGCACGATCATGAGCATGGGCAGCGGACGTGTGGGGCCGGCCGCGCTCACCAGTACTTCACCAAGCATCGCCCCGAGCAGGGCGATAACAATAGCAAAGGGCAACGCCATCAGCACGCAGATTACGCCCTCGCCCCCGGAGGCGAGCAGCAGGAGCAGCGACACTGCGACGGCCATCACCCCCACTACAGCCCCTGCCACGGACCAGAGGCGCCGGCTAGCCGTCGGCCGGGCCCAATGGTTCAGCATGACCGCCAAGCAACTGCTGATGCCCGGCGACAGGCAAAACACTACCCAGCTGTACGATTCGTAAAGGCCCACCGACAGCCACATCAGGCCGCAGCCTAACAAACCGGTGGCGAGAACGGCCAGGACGGCGCAGGCCCAGGGGTTAGCGCGTAGCTCTGCCCAAGAGGCAAATGATTTTACGGCATGAGGGTCAGCGTCGCCGGGGGGCGGTGGGGTTGTGGGCCGGGGATCTGAGGGATCGGGGTCGGGGTGTTGCGCGAAAGGCTCCATAATTCAGCAGAATAACTACTTGGACTGAAAAAATAGCGGCCGAGCCGACCGCCGGGCATGTTCCTCTAATTCACATCCCTCTACTAAGTCCTACCAGAATTACCTCACCCAACGCGAAGCCCATTACCAGCATCGGGAATGGAAATCCGTCAGGGAAAAGCACGATGGCCACGGATAGCCCGGGTATTCCGACACTAAAACAATACCGTGCCGGCCCCGCCAGGGTCTTTGGTCAGTTGGTAAAAAGTAGTAAAAGGGATATCTGCGAAGCTGGTCACAGCATCTTTCCTGCTTCGATGGGGTTTCAATCGGTCGGGAGCGAGGCGTCGACCAACTCCGACGGACCGTTTGTTTAGCAACTGTCTACCCAGCCTAAGCCCCTGTTCCACCAGGGCATTGCTGACCTGAGCGGGTCTTTTTCGCTGGTTTATCGCGTAAGCTCATGGCCGGGGCCGGGCAGTGCGTTTTATCACGTGAAGAGCTTGATAAACTTGTCCCAGAACCAGCTGCGCTCGGCCTGCATGAGTCGGGTGAGCAGCTTGTCCGACACCGTGGCGAGCTGCTGAATATCCGTGAGCGTGGCGTGGAAGGCACGGTACTCCGCATCGGCCGGGTCGCCGGGGAGGTTAGCCAGCTGGTCGAGCGAACGTTTCATCTGGTCGAGCTCGCGGCGCTTACGAACCCGGATGATGCAGCGCGTAACCTGCAGCATGTCTTTTTCGGCGATGAAGTACTCCCGGCGCTCGCCAGGGCGTAGCTCCTTATAAACCAACCCCATATCGAGCAGCTCGCGCACCGTCATGCTCGCGTTGCCGCGCGAGATTTTCAGCTGCTCCATGAGGTCTTCGGTGCTCAGGGCGCCGGGGCTCACCAGCAGCAGGGCGTGCACCTGGGCCAGGGTCTTGCTCACCCCCCAGTTCGCCCCGGATACGCCCCAGGTGTGCACAAACTGCGCTTTGGCCTCGGCCAGGGTGAGTACGGGCGGAATGTGGTCGGTCGGATTCACGAGGCAGGTAGGTTAGGCGCCGAGCAGGCTTTCCAGGGCCGACGCGCAGGTGGGGTGTTGGAACTCAAAGCCCAGGGCCAGCAGCCGTTGCGGATACACCTTGCGGCTTTTGAGGATTAATTCAGTTTCGGTCCGCAGCAAGAAGGCCCCGATCTCCAGCAGCCATTCCGGCTGGGGCAGGCGAACGAGCGGGCGCAGCCGACGGCCCAGCAGCGCGTTGAACTCCCGGTTCGGCAGCGGGTGCGGCGCGCACAGGTTGAAGGCGCCCGCTTCGTCGGTTTGGGTGGCCAGAAACTCCACGGCGCGGCAAAAATCCGCTACGTGCAGCCAGCTCACCCACTGCTGACCACTGCCCTGGGGCGTGCACAGGCCCCACTTGGCCAGCTTGGCCATCACCGGAAAAGCCCCGCCGTCGCGCCCCAGCACGATGGCCGTGCGCAAGGCTACCTGGCGGGTGCCGGGCGTGGCACCGGCCGCGAACGCGGCTTCCCAGGCCGTGGCCACTCCTTCCGAAAATTCTGTTCCGATAACGCCCGTCGCTTCGGTATTGGCGGGCTGGTCGCCCCGGGTGTCGGCGTAAATGGTGGCTGTGGAGGAGTTGACCCAGACTTGCGGCGGCGTAGCGCAGGTGGCCACGGCCTGGCCCAGCACGCGGGTACTCTCCACGCGGCTGGCGATGATTTCGCGCTTGTTGGCCGCGCTGTAGCGGCAGTCGACGCTGCGGCCGGCCATGTTGACGAGGATGGCCGCTCCTTCCAGCTCAGCGGCCCAGGGGCCCAGGGTGCGGGCATCCCAGTGGAAGTTAGCGGGCCCCGCCGCCCCACCCCGACTGATGACGACCACCCGGTACCCCAGGCGGGTGAAGTGAGCGCGGAGGTGAGCACCCAGGAACCCATTGCCACCAGCGATAACCATTTTGGGCTTGTTCATACGCTCCTGCTCGCTTAGGGTGATAACCAGTCGGCCGGTTCCGGCTTGTTCCCGCTAGACGGGTCAAATGTATCACAAGTTTCAATAATTATTGAAACTTGTGATACATTTTTTTTAGCCGACCGGAGTTGCAGCGATTCCTGAGAGTTGTTACGCAGGGCTTATCTTTTATCCATTGTCGTTTTCCAATCGGTACTTGAGGTCGTTCCGGCTGGGGCCTCAACCTACTATACTAGTCGATGGGCAGGGAGTTGGGAGGGGAAAAGCAAAAGCCTGGATACCTGTTAAGAATCCCCTTACGCAGATTCCCCCAGCTTACCCGCCGCAAGCCAAGAGTGGAATTACCGCTGGATTGATCAAAGTGGTAAGTTGCTTGTAGACGAGTATCTTGGTGGTAGCTTGTAGCCGTCTCACGGTTCGCCCGCTCTTTCTCCCTATGGCTCCCGATCAAGAAGCTCCTTCAGCGCAAGATTCCCCTTTTGGCTCAACCGCCTTCGCCGGGCAAGTAGCCGAGTTGATCCAATTAGTACGCTCGGGGAAGGAGGCTCACATCCAACGAGCGCTGCGCTTAGCCAAGGAATTAGCCAATCCTGCCCCTTTCCAGCAATACTTGGACAGCTTGCTGCCCCTTTACCACCTCGCTTTTGGGCGCCGGCGAAAGAAGTGGGATGCCCCGGCCCTGACTCAGCTATTCCAACTTACCCAACTAAAGGTTCCGGAAAAGAAACTTACTGCCTTGCCCGAAAACCTGGGGGAGTTATATAACTTACAAGAGCTCAGTTGCTATAATAACCAACTACGAGCCCTGCCCGAGAGCATAGCTGGATTGTACAATCTGAAAAGGCTCGATTGCGTTCGTAATCAATTACAAGCCCTGCCCGAAAGCCTGGGACAGCTTCAAAACTTGGAATGGCTCCATTGCTCTCGTAACCAACTACAAGCCTTACCGGAAAGCATAAGGCAGCTACAGAACCTGCAATTGCTTTATTGCGATCACAACCAGCTACCGGCCCTCCCCGAGTGGCTGGGCGAGCTATCCCACTTGAAATGGCTTCATTGCGCTGATAACCAACTACAAGCATTACCGGACAGCATCGGGCAGCTACCCAACCTAGAAGCGCTCTATTGCGAGAATAATCAACTACAAGCTTTACCCGAAAACCTGGGCGAGCTACCCCAACTGCAATGGCTCAATTGCGATTCTAACCAGCTACAAGTCCTGCCCGAAGGGCTAGGCAAGCTCCCCAACTTGCAATCGCTCAAGTGCGCTTCCAACCGGTTACAAGCCTTACCCGAGAGCCTGGGCGGGCTACCCCAATTGCAATGGCTCAATTGCGCTGGTAACCAGCTCCAAGCTTTACCCGAAAGCCTGGGAGCGTTACGAAATTTGAAAGAACTTGATTGCGTATTTAACCAATTGACCTCCTTACCGGAAAGCCTGGGAGCGTTACACAACCTAGAATGGCTCAATTGCAGTAATAACCCACTACAAGCCTTGCCGGAAAGCTTGGGACAGCTCCATCAATTGAAAAAGCTCATTTGCGAGAATACCCAACTGAAAGCCTTGCCGGAAAGCTTAGGCCAGCTACACCAGTTGCAATTGCTCTTCTGCCCTTCTAACCAGCTACAATCCTTACCCGAAAGCATCGGGTTACTACAAAACTTGGGATGGCTCTATTGCGCTGCTAATCAGCTACAAGCTTTACCGGAGAGCTTGGGAGAATTACACAATTTGAAGGAGTTCAGGTGTCACAACAACAACCTACAAGTCCTGCCCGAAAGCTTAGCCGCATTGCCTCAACTCAAACGGCTGGACGCCCGTGCCAATCCCCTCACCCATATCCCCCCGGCCTTACGTCAAAAGCCAGGATTGAAATTACTGGTAGATCAACGAAAGTGATAAGCGACTAAAGCCCCCTCACCGAAACGTCGGACCACCCCGCAGGGAGAAAATGAAGGATTGAAGGCAGGGGCGATCAACTCATCCGTATATGAACTCATCAGCCTAGCTATGATTCCTGACAAAACGTCTCCTTCCGATCAGGATTCCCTTTCCGGCTCAGACACCCTTGCCGGTCAGGTAGCCGAACTGATCCAGTTGGTGCGCTCAGGAGAAGAGGATAATATTCAGTACGCCTTGCTTTTAGCCGAGGAGTTAGGCAATCCAGCCGCTTTCCAACAGTATTTGGGCAGCTTGCTACCCCTTTACCAACTCGCTTTTAGGAGCACTAGCATTATGCTGGATGCCTTTGGCCTTACTGAGCTATTCCAACTTACCCAACTGGAGATAGAAACCGAACTTACCACATTGCCCGAAAGTCTGGGAGAGTTGCAGAACTTGCGAAGGATTCATTCCTATAAGAACTACCTCCAGGCCCTGCCCAAAAACCTGGGAAAGCTGCGGCATTTGCAAGAACTCTTTTGCGCTAAGAATCAACTGCAAGCCCTGCCCGAAAGCCTGGGAGAACTGCACAGCTTGCAAAGGCTTATTTGCTTTCGGAACCGCCTACAAGCCCTGCCCGAAGGTCTAGGCGCGTTACACAGGTTGCAAGAGCTTAATTGCGCTCGTAACCAACTACAAGCCCTACCGGAAAGCCTGGCAGTCTTATACAATTTGCACTCGCTCATTTGCTACTCCAATCAATTAAGAGCCCTGCCCGAAAGGCTGGGTGGGTTACATAACTTGCTACTACTCGATTGCGCTCGTAACCAACTACAAGCCCTACCCGAAAACTTAGCCGGATTACACAATCTGAAAAGGTTCATTTGTTCTTCTAACCAACTGAAAACCCTGCCTAAAAGCCTGGGTGGATTAGCTAAATTGCGAGAACTCATTTGCGCGGATAACCAACTGCAAGCCCTGCCGGAAAGCGTGGGAAAGTTACACAACCTGCAAACGCTCTCGTGCTTTTCTAACCACCTGCAATCCCTGCCGGAAGGCTTGGGCCAGCTACACCAGTTAGAAAAAATCGATTGCGCTGATAACCAGTTGCAAACCTTACCCGAGAGCTTAGCGGCCTTGCCCCAACTCAAACGGCTGGATGCTCGTCGCAACCCTTTGAGCCATATTCCCCCGGCCTTACGCCGCAAGCAAGGGCTGGAGTTACTCGTGGATTTGGATTAACCAAAGTTGTACTACTTGCAGACCAACAATCTCAGTGGTGGCTTATGGTCGTTATTTACGAGTAAAGGATTGTAATGAATCTTTTATTCTATCAGGGGCTGCTGAGTAAAGGAGTTTTCGAACCCATAAAAAACGCCCCTGCCGGGTTCGGATTGGGCTAGCCCGGCGCTGAGCGGCGGTAAAACTCGCGGCGCACCCGGCGCAGGAGCTCTTCCGCCGCAGCTCGGTTCGGCGCTTCGGGCAGGGCTGAGGCCGCAAAGGCGGCTTCGACCCGCTCGACCAGTTGCTCGGCTTCGGCCACCAGGTCGGCGTAGTCAAATTCGCCGCGCCGGATTTGCAGCAGAAATTCCCGGTTCGGGCGGCGCACGTGCAGCTGGCCGGTAGTGGCAATCTCTTCGGCCATTTGTAGCAGGCGGAACACGTGCAGCATGTTTTTAGCGTCGTAGTTTTTGCCGTGCTGTACGGTATTCTGGTAGCGCTCGGCATTGCGCTTTTCCACCCACTCCCAATACTCGCGAAACACGCGGCAATAGGTGCTGTAGCCATTGCGGTTGAACGACAAGTATGCCACTGGCACCTCGCCTTTGGGCACGGCAGAAAGCAGCACGTCCTGCGAGGTCTCGGGGTCGCGCACGAGGCCCCGGTAGCCGTGGCCGCGCTCGGGCGTAGCATCGACGAACAGGGCGTACAAGTCGGTTAGGTGCGGCACTTTAGCCAGGCCACAGCGCGCGGCTTCGTAGCCCTGCCGGGCCAGCCAGGTGGCTACCGGCTGGGCCCCCGCTCCCACTGTCACGTAGCAAAAGTCCAGCACCGATTTGCGGGCCGGCGGCTCGGGATGGTTGATTTTCTTGTTCAGCCCCTTGGCTTTACGAATTTGCGCCACGGCGTACTCGGCAAAGCTCTGGCGGCAGAGCCGGGACAGGAAAGCCGGGCCTTGAAACAGCGCGAACAGCGGGTGCTGGTAAACGATGCAGTCGGCGGGCGTGCCCAACAGCTCGAGCACGGTAGGGTTGTTTTTCAGCAACAGCTCCACGAAGCGGCGCAGCTCATAAAACACCTCGTCGTTGGTGTCGTTGGCTACCTGCGGCACGTAATCAAGCCCGAAAAACTGGTCTTCGGGCAGCACGAACACGCCCTTGAGGTCGGTATCGGAATGCGGCAAGTTGGTCCCGTACGCCCGGCTGCCACTGATGGCTTCGAAGAGAATAAGGTTCTGGCGGCGCAGGTCGGCAATGGTCATACGAAATGCCCGGGCAGCAGTAAACGTTGTAAAATGCCCCGGTAGCCGTAAATGTATAAAGCGCGGTTCTGCCGAGCCGATGCTGCAGCAAGCCAGCCCAAATGAACCCGCTCGGGTGTGCTGGCAATCAACGGCCTTCCCAACGATGCCCGCCAAACGCTCCGAACGGCATAATGAGCTGTGGGAAGAGCTAGGGCTGCGACGAACTGAATGCCTCACTCAATAAACCCCGGAACTCCTGGTCCAACGCCGGTGCCACGTGGCCGGCGCGGGGCACCGGCAGCGTGTCGCGCGCCGCCGTCCCGGCCGCAAATTCCGCCCGCAGAAACTCGGCCAGCGCCAACGGCACGGGCACCAGCGTTTTCTCGTCGGCCGTGGCTTTGGCGGCTAGCAACTGGTCGACCTCAGCCCCTAAGGCGGCCGGCAGCACCGCCCGCAGCGGCGCCAGCGCCATGGGGGGTAGGGTGCCGCGCTCCCGAATCCAGCGGGCGGCCAGGGCCGAGCGCAGGGCGTAGAACAGCCGTTTCAGCCGTACTTCTTCCCCGGCCAGGTCCTCTGCTACCCCGCGCCGGAGCTGGCCCAGGTAGTGGTGCAGGCCGGCTCTGGGGCTGAAGGCCGCCGGCAAGAGGGGCGCCAGCCGGGCCCGAAAATCCAGCGCCTCGTGGTACACCACCGGCGACTGCAGCCACTCAAACAGGGCGGCGTTGCTGCCTCGCAGCAGGCGCAGGGCCTTGCGCAGCTCCCAGCCGGCCAGGTCCAGGTCATCGTTCACGGCAAAGTCGAGGGTGTCGGGGCTTTCGTCCAGCGTCAGGTACCAGTCGGCCGGGTGGCAATAAACGAAGCGCACGTCGTAGTCGGAATCGGTCGACGGAAAGCCCCAGGCCCGGCTGCCCGACTCACAGGCGTACAGGATGCGGAGGCTGCGGGTGGTTTCAAGTTCGGCCAAAGCCGTCTGGATTCGGGGGAGCATAAGCAGTGTAGGTTGCGGCGGACTCCACAAAAGTACCCCGAGCCGCTGCCCCACCCTGTTGGCCCTGGCTAAGTACCCGCAAAAAATAACCGCATCACCAAGCAGTCTGGCTCCACTGGCTTTTAGAGCTTAGAACTTGGAAACTGTTTGAGTTAATAAAAAATCACTTTTGAACGTCCTGCTTCGACCAGCGGACGCCAGATCGAGCATGACCGTTTTTAGGTACTCAAATAGCCTCTTAGACCGAAAAAAGAGCCAGCTTGGGGCTAAAAAGGCGAGGTTCTCAGTTCTAGGTTCTAAGTTCTAGGGCAGCAACTGTTGCAGCAGCTAAGGCAAACCGCCGCTTAGAAAATGTTGGATTATTAATTGGTGCGGCCGGAAGCATTACCACCAAACTGCACTTGCTGAATTAGAAAATCCGACGTGCGGACTGCCTTAGGGTCAAATAGCTCGTTCGCCTTGGCATTGAGGACGTAATAGCGGCCCTGCACCAAGCTGCCGGTGGTCGGAAAGGTCTTTTCGCTGCGCGCCGTGCCCTGCGCGGTAGCCGTAGCCCAATTGTCGGCCGTAGTAAGCTGGCTAATTTGGCCGCTGTCGCTGCCGTTCTGAATCGCCAGCAATTCATTGCGGTCGTTAAGGACGAGCCCATCAACGCCCGGCAAGGCCGCGGTAGCCACGGGTTCGGGGCGTTCGGGGTGGCGCAGGTCAATTTTAAACAGCTTGCCATCGCTCGACTTAGCCACCAGCAGGAAGCCCGCCGGGTGGTACACAATGCCATTGAGGTTGAAGCCCTCGCCCGCAAACGCGTCGTTGCGCACCAGCACCGACGCTTTACCCGCGGGAGTGACCTGCCAGATCTGGGGCGAGAAGCTGTCGGTGACGTAGGCCGTTCCGTCGGGCGCAACGGCCACGTCGTTGGCGAAGTGGCCGCCCGCGCCCAGGCTGCCTAAGTCAATCAGGGCGGTACGCCGGCCGGTTTTCAGGCTATAGATGGCCAGCTTCGCCAGCTTGCCCTGCGTGGCCTGGTCCGTTCGGGTCGAGACGCCGGGGTCGGCCACGCATACTAGAAGCCGGTTACGCTTGGCATCCACGGCCAGCCCAGTGGTCGATACCAACGCTTCATCCTGGATAATGGGTTTATAGGTGCCGCGGCGGTCTACCTGGCCGATGGTGCCATAGTGCAATGAGCTGACGAAAAAGGCGTTGGCAGCGGGGTTGTACGCAATGCCTTCCGGGTAAAGCTCTTTAGACGAAAACGGGATGGACTGGCCGTGGGCGGCGCTGCTGAACAGCAAGGCGAAGCCTGCCAGCCACTGACGGGAGTGAAATTTCATGGTTCTGAGGGTACTGAAGTTTTTGAGAAGCGACGCTGCCAGTCAGCCGGCAGCTGAATTCTTACTTTTTATAGGCCCGCCGAAGCAGGTTCGGCGCGGAGTGCCTCCACGAAGAGCTGGCTCAAGCGGTCGTCGCTGAACGGGTTCTGACCGGTAATCAGCTCCCGGTCCTGCACCACGTTGGCCGACCACTCCTGGGCAATCTGGACCTGGCCGCCCGCGGCCCGTAAGGCAGCTTCCGGGTAAAACAGCATCCGCCCACCGAGCTGCCCGCCCTCGGCTACTTGCTCCTCGTTGGTGGAAAAGATCGTCATCCGATAGCCCCGGTAAGGCCAGCCCTCGGCCAAGCGTTGCGTCGGCTTGTTAGCCACCAAAGCCGCCCGGAACGCCGGGGCTTTCGGATTGGCCGCCAGCAGCGCGATGGGCGCGTGGCAGATTAGAGCAGTCGGCCGGTGCTGGGCGTGAAAGTACCGCAGCACCTGGCCCACCGCTGGGTCGCTGAGCAAGTCAGCCATGGGGGCGTGGCCGCCGGGGAAAAACACCCCCCGGTAGGTGCTTAGCCCATCTTGCACTACCTCGGCTAGCCGCCGGGGGCGTTGCAGCTGCGGCAGGCTTGCCCGCAGCTGCAGCATGCGGCGGTAGCGGCTGGTGTCTTTGCCAAAGTAGTCCGCCGACAAGGAATGCTCGTCGGCCGGAACCGCGTTGCCCTGGGGGTTGGCAAACACCGGCTCATAGCCGGCCTTGATGATGGCCTCGACGGGCGTCATTAGCTCATTGAGGTAATAGCCGGTGGGGTACGTTTTGCCATCGCGCAAGGCAATTTCCCGCGCACTCGACAACACCACCAACACTTGGCCTTTAGCGCTGGCACTCACAGGAGTAGCCGTCGTTTTAGCCGCCCCACCCCTGTCGGACACCCCGGAACCGGAACAACCCACCAGCAACAGCAGCAGGCCCGGCAAATACAATAGCTTTTTCATGAAAGGAATAGGTGGTAGTGGGCCGGTTGTCGGAACAACCGGCCCGGCAATCATAACTAAACCGTACCAGGCGGCCTGCTTATCCGGCGTTCGCGCCCGATGGAGGGTACTTAAGCCGGTACCGACACTTGGGCCAGCAGCTTCGCCAGGGCTTCCCCCACCCCCGGCGCGGAAGCCGGGTTCTGGCCGGTCACCAGCCGTTCCGCCACCTCTACGTGCGCCTGGAAGTTGGGCGACTTGCGGTGGATGGCTCCCAACTCCTTGAGGCGGGTTTCGAGCAGGAAAGGCACTACGTGGTCGAGTTTCACCGCTGCCTCTTCCTCGTCGGTAAACGACGATACCACTTTGCCCTTAACCAGGAGCTCGCCGTTAGCGAGGCGGATGTTGACCAGCCCGGCCGGGCCGTGGCAAACCGCGCCTACGATGCCGCCCCGGTCATAGATGTGGCCGGCAATGCGGGCCAGCTCCTCGTTTTCGGCGAAGTCCCACATGGTGCCGTGGCCGCCGGCGTAGTAAATGGCCGCGTACCGGCTGGGCACCACGCGGGCTGGGGTGAGGGAGTTGTTGATTTTCTGCTGAGCCACGGCATCGGCCACGAAACGGGCATTCACCGGGTCGGTGAGGTTGACCCCATCGGCCGGCGGCTGGCCGCCCTGGGGGCTGACAAAATCAATGTCATATCCCAGATCAGTAAGAATGGCCCAGGGATGCGCCACTTCGGGCAGGTAATAGCCGGTGGGCTGGCCGGTGTCGCCTTTCTGGCCGTGGCTGGTGACGACAAACAATACGCGGGCGGAACTCATAGCGAAGAGTTGTAAAGGTGTGAAAGGAAAAACTGCAAGGGCACTGGGGAGCTGCTGCCACGTCGGGCGTCCCCAACGCAGCTAATCAATTGCCCAACCGGTGCTTTGACGGAACAAACCTACGAGCCGCCTGCACGACCCTAAAATCATGTGTTTTATGGGTTGCTATAAGGAATTTTATGGCTGGTAAAAGGCCGGTCGGTAAGCCTCTACCGTTCGCTCGCGCAGCAGCGGGAAGACCCCACCGCGCACGTAAGTATCGTAGTGGTCGCTGGCCCGGTGCGCATCGAGCCCGGCCTGATCGACAAAGACCTCGTAGACGAGAATGCGGTGCGGGTCGCATTCGGCTTGGTATACCTGAAAATCCAGCATGCCAGGCTCCTGGGCGTTGCCAAGCGCGACCATACGCAGGAACGCTATTACTTCGGCACTGCGGCCGCTCTGCGCCCAGTAGTGCACGGTCAAGCAGATGCGAGGGTCTTCTTTCATGATCTTTGACCAACCCTGAGGGGCGGGCATACTCAAAGTTCCGGCCCTATTTTGCCAAAGAAAAATAAGGCGTTTTATCACGTCGGATAAATAAATTTATGGATTATCCGTCTATTTGCGGGGTATGTTGAATCTGGAATGGTATCGTACGTTCAAGGCGATCTATCGCCAAGGCTCCCTGACGGCCGCGGCGCAGGAGCTGTTCATCAGCCAACCCAATGTCAGCCAGCACCTGGCGTCGCTGGAGAGCTACATGGGCACGCGCCTCTTCGAGCGGGCCGGCCGCCGAATCGCGGCCACCGAGGCCGGCAAGCTGCTGTATACTCAACTGGTCGAACCGCTCGAGCAGCTGGAAAAGGTGGAGCGCGACTTTAAAAAAAGCGCCCTCCGCCTTAAGCCGACCCTCCATATCGGGGTACCGCACGAATTCTTTTCGCAGGTGTTGGCGCCGCGCCTGCACGGCCTGGATTTCCCGATCAACGTAACCTTCGGGCTAACCGAAAATCTGCTGGCCGCCCTCGAGAAAGGCGAGCTGCACTGGGTAGTGGCCACTCAAAAGCCCAACAAATACGACGTGGTATTTGAAGAGCTCCTCACGGAAACGCTGGTGCTGGTAGCCGGCCCGGCCCTGGATGCGGCCCCCCTACAAGCGGCCGTGGCCACGCACGACCTTATGGCCGCCGAGGCCTGGCTCCTGGCTCAGAATTGGTACGCCTACGGGAGCGATCTGGCGCTGATTCGCCGGTTCTGGCGGGAAAATTTCGGCAAACGTCCGACGCTGGTACCGCAGCTGGTCATACCCGATTTGAATGCCATTGTCGCCGCGCTATCCCTGGGCCGGGGCGTGAGCGTGGTGTCGGACTTCTTGTGTGCTGACGCGCTCCATCAAAAGCGCCTGCAGCAGTTGTGGCCCGAGGCGGCGCCGGCCGTCAATAAGCTGTACGTGGCGACGAGCCGGGTAAAGGCGTATCCGCAGGAGATAGCCCGACTAACTTCTTTGCTGAAGGATTGAGCTTAATGGCCTGAATTACGTCCCGACTGCGAAAGCAAGTTGCTTCTGCCAGGAGCGGCGCGACAATAGCCAGCACCTAACACCGCAAGCTAAGTCCAGCAGAGCTGAACAAATTTGTAGAATCCATTTTGGCCGGACAGCCAAATAGCGATGAAAACAGCGGATGAAATTCTATTCGCTGGATGAAGCCAATGAAGCTATTGATGAGCACATCGGCCCCATCGGCACGCCCAAGCGTGATGCCTTTTAAGATGAGCTACGCCTTGACCTCCTTGGTAAAGCCATCAAAAAAGCTGGCCTGCAACGCAACCTGACGTAGCCACCGCTTGGGGCACTAGCGGGCGTGCAAGAAGCCCAAATCTCCAGGTTAGAAAACAGCCTGACTGACGCACGTTTTGGGAACGGTAATGTACGGCGCCGAATGCGAAGGTGAGCTTCAGCGTAGAGAGATGACTCAACTAAGCATAGGTGGTCCTTTCATGGGGCCCGCCACCAACCGGCGGGCCCATGAAAGGACCACGAGTTGCCGCCTCACGCTACGCCCGGGCCAGTTGCTCTTGTGAAGCGTCTGGAAGCGTCCTTGCAGCAAGCCGTCGACCGAATTACCAGCGCGGCTGCCCAGAACTAGGTGGACCACTGCCGCTAGCTACTATGAGCTACCCGTTGGGAGAGGGTAAACGGCTCGCGAAAATGCTATAAGGGTCATCTTACCTCCAGCAGCTTGCCTTTTGAGGTTACATTGTCTATGGTTACATTCACCATGTAAATACCTACTGCAAGTTTAGATAGGTCAAGCTGCTTATTGAAAGACTGTCTGTGGAATTCACTAAACTCCATTATGGTTCTTCCGACCATGTCGGTAATTGCAATTTTAACTGCTGACGGCTTCGTTAGCTTTACACCGAGCCTAACTTCGCTGGAGGCTGGATTAGGATATAAAAATAGATTATCCTCCCGGTTCGCAGACACACTGCTAAGTACGGTAGGGCTACAAGAATTCCACACTTGCACTTCAATCAGTTCCAACGGGTCCGAGTAATTCAATTGAAGCCTCAGGTACCTTCCCCGTCTGTTGATGGAGGTGTTCTGCTTTATGCCCGCAAATCCATTAGTAACGACCGTTGTTGTGCTTACTCCCGCTTGATTCCTGGTAGTCGTGAGGTCGTTCGATAAGAAAGGGGTCTCGGACAGAAAGATGCTGTACTCGCCAGGCCTACAGCAATTCGTTCTGTACCAAACGGTAATGCTGTCGATAGGAAAACTCCTGCCTAAGTCGGTCTGCCACCATGCATGTAGCGCGTAGGGGCTATAGGTATGAGTGGGAGAAAAGAACACGCTGTCGAAGGTGATGCTATTGGTTGTTATGCCATCGGTAGCCAGTTCCGCGTTGCGTCCCTCATCCGGGGTGCTTGATTGACGGGCTGGTTTATAGAGCGCCACGTTTCCGGCCACCGCTTTTAGCGCCTCCGAGATTAGCCCTTCGGCACCTCTGGTAACCGGCACGATTTTATAAAAATATTCCTTCCCGTTTTCCAGGGAATTGTCGGTAAAGCTAGCCCCAGTTATCAAGCTATTATTAATTTTCTGATAGCTGCCGGCCTGGGAGAAGGACCGGTAAATATTGTAGCCTTCCGGGTTGCCTTCAATGGGCGCACCCCACGACAGGGTGGTGCTTCGGCAACTAGACTCAGCCTTCCATCCGGCCGGTATGGTTGGGTTCCACACGTAAATAATCGTCTTGGCCGAGAAATACTCACCCCAGTATACCACATACTGGCCATTCCTCTTTTTATAGGCATGGATGCCGTAATAAGAGTCAATATCCTGACCATAGATACGCGTAGAGGGGTTTAGCCGGCCTAAAAAAACACCAGTAACCGCGCTGTACACTTCGATGTACGGAGCGGCAAAAACAGCAACGAATATGTAATCACCAGCAATGGTCATTGACTTTGAAACTTTATTATCCGCAGCACTGGCAGGTACAAATGTCAGGTTAGTTTGCCAAGCGGTAGGGGGAGTGCTTGACTGCCAATTGAGACTCCATTGGTTATACCTTTTGAGTACTCGACCGACCAAGCCCCAGTAGGGCTCTACATAAGGTAATGCTGCCGTGTAGCCCGATAAGTACATTACATCTTTCTCAGCATCATATTCTACCCTACACAGCTTCGTAAATCCTTGAATGTTATGGGTCTCAGCATGTTCAAAATCCCAAATAGGATTGCCGAAACTGTCCAGTCCCTGACATTTGAAATGGGATACGCTCGCATCTTTGCAAGTCCAAATGTCCCCTCTACGGTCTATTGAAATACCTTCCCACGGCCAGGAGACATTATTCGCTATTTTCACGTATTCATTGGCATCGAACTTTCCATTACCATTCGAATCTCTCCAGATCCACCCGGCCAGGTTATACCCGGGAAACGTTTGCCAGTCGGGACGGAAGGGTTGGAAATTTGGCCACCTGCTATTTATATAGCTACCGGCGAAGAAACCGGACGGGATGGCAATTTCCCCGTCAGTTTCTTTATTAAAACGGTAGATAGCAAACATGCCACCGCCCTGGTCGGTCACAAACAGAATCTTCTTGCCCGCGATATACCTCACCATACCGCTGCCCACATTGTAGCCGGTATTATCCCTGGCATCCTCCGGGTATTTAAAACTGTTTTTGGTAAACCCTTTGTAGGTGACGCTTTGACCGGCAGGTTTGGAAAAATCCATTTCCATATGTTCCTCTTGGGTATAGTAATCGGCCGCATCACTCATTTCATCGGCATCCGCCCCGTGCTCAAACACCAGTCCTTCCACTTTCCAGTTCCGCCGGGTGCCATCCGGCTTATAGCTTTCGATGACCGTACCGGCGCCGTTGCATCCCACATAAATATTGCCTTCCCTATCGACCCCTATACCAATCGGGTTATGAAACCTTAGCGGACCCGTCTCGCCCGGGTTTGGCAAAGCGAGAATGCCACCTCTCACGCCAAATGTGCCCATAAGCACGGGATTCGTATTTACATTAGCGTATATTTTGATATCCTGGTCGGGTCCTCGGTCCCCGATAAGCATCCTGCCGGATCGGTCAAAGGCCATGCATGAAGGCTTCGCTACACTGTTGATCTCCTGGCCCAGAAAGTTGCCGTTAATATCATAGTGCTGAATTTTTGAGGTAGAATCTTGCAAAAACCACAGGGTGTTGTCCGGGGCCGCAACAATCCGATAAGGGTTTTGATAAGCAAATGAGCGTAGAAACGACAGGGTATTCGTATCGTATACTTTTATCAATCCCGCCTCCGGATCGCCAGCGAATAGCTCACTGCCCACAATGGCAAGGCCATGAACCCCTTTCTGGTTCACGGCCAGAAAGCTGCCGTCATCGGCATAGGTGGGGGTGGCCACCGTTCGAAAGGGCGCGGTCTCTCCATTTAAATTATACCGTCTTATTCCCGCTGGTCTAACGCTTAGGTCTCCATTAAAGAAGTTTATAAAGATATGGGTGGCATTTCCCACGGCATCGGACTGATAGTGGCCGTACGATGGATGCTCCAGTTGGGAAACGAACTTGCCGTCCTTATATATGCTGGCCTGATGGGCCGACTCATCCCAATTGGAATTGGTGTATACCCGACCATCCGGGGCTACATACATTCCATCAAGAGTGATCTGTACATGGTTGTCCCAGTTCTCCCCGGTATTGCCTCCCCAATGGATGAAATAGGTTCCCGGTAAGGTCTGCGCTAAGGAAATATCAACTATTAAAAAGAGAGAGGTGATTACGATGGTTTTTAGACACCACTTGAAGAGAGATATTGTTTTCATAACTATTGTTTGTGTTAGTTTACGGGTTGTATTGAATCAGAAAGAATAAGATGTTTTTTTAAGGTGAGTAATTAATTTGTCCGCTACCATACCTTCTGCCCGCCCACAATAGGCGGTACCATTAGGTGTAACTTAAATCGAGCATGAGTACTGTAATGGCTTGATATTCAATCTCCCCACCAAACCATCATTAGCAACTCATGCTATTTTAAAATGCAGTAGTTTTATTAGATCATATGATCTATTTAACTATACCAAAAAATGATTTTGTCTACAAAATTGGCAATCGTGCAACAAATACTTATTTTAGGAATATTTATAACACCTTGATTTGAGGCCCTATTGTTACTGATAGTGAAAAGATACTCAAAATTTTTAGCCTCTAGTATCTTCTTGCAGATTAATTATTCTTAAAGCACTACATTCAAAGTACGGATTAACGAATGATCAAACCAGAAGATCGGCCATTTAACTCGTACTTTCATCCTTTCCCAATCAGAAACTGCCTTAAGTGAACACCTTTCTAATTTAGGTTTAAAACCTTCCACGTAGGTAGTCCTACTGAATGAGGTGGGCCGGATGGTGTCATGGACCTAATGAGCGGAGTTAGTGGGTATGGAAGCTACCCGCCGCGCTTATCCGAGTGACCCTACTGATGACTACTGGGCCTTTTTCCCCGTATTTACGGCTCGTTCGCGAGGACTCAGGCTCAGAGGGCCCTATCCGCTGCGGGCGTTGTTTAACGGCTTGCCCTACGTGGTGCGCGCGGACGACACTTGGCGCTAATTGCCCACGATTTGCCGTTCTGAGCCACCTGCTACCAGCAGTGGACCCGCTGGCGCGACGTCGGTGTTCGAAGCCCTGACCGACGACCTGCGCCAAGTACTGCGCTTCAACCAGACGCGCCCAATTTGCTCGCAGGGACATAGCCCCGCCTGGCAAACGGCACTTCCAAATCAATCTTTTTCTTCAATCCAGTTAACCTTAGTTAAGCTTGGTATTAGCAGTAGTAATACATACTATTTCTCTTTTTCCCCCAATACCATAGAAATCCAGATTCATTAAAACCAAGCTAGGCAAATAATTGGTTGTGACTAGAAATTTCTACGAGTAAGATGTATTTATTCATCCTGTTATCAGGCTAACTACACTCCCGTATGGCTAGAAAAAGTAAAAAGAAAAATACAAGCTTACTTTTCATGGGTTTGCTTCTCTTTCAGGGTTACTTTTAACCTTATTTGGTTACAGCCGCGGGTCCACTGCCTCACTTTCCAGGGCGAGCACGCCGAACACGCACTGGTGCACCCGGCGCAGGGGCTGCCCGGCCACGAAGCGCTCCAGGCCCTCCACCCCGAGGGCGAACTCGCGCAGGGCGAGGGTGCGCTTGGCTTTCACGTTGCGCTGGCGCAGGCGGTCGAGGTTGCCAGGCAGCAGGTAATCGGGTCCGTAGATAATGCGCAGGTACTCGCGGCCCCGGCACTTGAGCGCGGGCTGGAGGAGGCCCCCTTTGCCCTGGGGCACGAAATCGTAGGGCTTCACCACCATGCCCTCGCCCCCGGCGGCGGTCAGGTCGGTCCACCACTGAATGGCGGCTTCTACTTCGGCCGGGTCGGCCAAGGGCACCACCCGGTAGGGCGTGGCGCGGAGTAGGCCAGGGTCGGCCAGGGCGAGGGTGCGCAGGGTTTCCATGTGCCAGGCGTGGTCGCGGTCGAAATAAGTGCGGCCTTCCGTGGCCAGCAGGTGGAAGGGCGCCAGGCGCAGGTCGTCCAGGCCGTGCACGGGCCAGCAGTAGCGGCGGTACGCGTCGGCGTAGTGGGTGGCGGCCTGGCGGCGGGCAGTCGTGCGCGCCAGCAGGGCGTCGGCACCGTCGAGGTCGCGGGCGGCGGCTGCGGCCAGCACGGCTTCGACCTGGGGCAGCGCCGCGTTGGCCGCGGCGGCCACGGCGGCGTACTGGCTTTTAATCAGCTCCTGCGCCTTGGCCGACCAGGGTAGCAGCTCGGCATCGAGGCACACCCAGTCGGTATCGAATCGCTCCCAGAAGTTGGCCGTGCTCAGGGCATCGCGCAGGCGCACCAGGAAGGCCGTTTCCAGGGCCGCATCGGTGAAGAAGTTGCGCCCGGTGCGGGTGTAGCACTTGCCCTGGCCCTCGCCCACTAGCCCGAGGCGGCGCTGAATGGCCGCTTCGTCGCGGCCCAACACCACGACTACCCGGCTGCCCATGTGTTTTTCCTCGCACACCACGCGCTCCACGCCCAGCTTGTGGTAATAGGCAAAGGCCTCGGTGGGGTGTTCGAGCAAATCGGGCAGCGCCGAAGTTTCGGTGGGCGCCATGGTGGGCGGCAGGTACAGCAGCCACTTGGGGGGCAGAGCAAACCGGCTCATCACCTCCAGGGCTGCCACCGCATTTTCCTCCCGGACGGTGACCCCGCGCATCAGGCGCGTTTCAATAAACTGCTTGCCCGTCACGTCGCGGATGTCGAGCAGGTCGTCGTGCTCCTGCTGGGCGTTGGTGCCTGGTGCCTGGTGCTCGGTGCCTGGGGGGCTCTGGCTTTGGGCTTGCAGCTGGAAGGCGCGGTAGTTGAGGGGGCGGACGGGCTCGCAGTAGACCTGCGCGGCGGGCACGGCCACGAGCTCGCGTTCGGGGTAGCGCAGGGCCGTGAGGCGCCCCCCGAACACGCAGCCGGTGTCGATGTCGATGGTGTGATTCAGCCATTCGGGATCGGGCACCGGCGTGTGGCCGTACACCACCATGGCCCGGCCCCGGTATTCGCGGGCCCACTCGTAGCGCACGGGCAGGCCGAACTCGTCGATTTCGCCGGTGGTCTCGCCAAACAGCGCGAAGGCCCGCACGGCACCCGAGCCCCGGCCCTGCATGGCTTCGGTGAGGCCGGCGTGGGCCACCACCAGCTTGCCCCCGTCGAGCACGTAGTGGCTCACCAGGCCATCGAGGAACTCCTGCACCGACCCGGCAAATGCGGCCGGCTCGGCAGCCAGCTGGGCCAACGTTTCGGCGAAACCATGCTTCACGGCCACGTTCTTGCCTTTGAGGTGGCGCAAAAGCTTGATGTCGTGGTTGCCCGGCACACACAGGGCGTCCCCCGATTTTACCATGCTCATCACCAGGCGCAGAACCTTGGGCGAGGCCGGCCCGCGGTCGACCAAGTCGCCGAGGAAGATGGCCTTGCGGCGGGCCTCACCCCCCGGCCCCCTCTCCTTCAGAGATGGGGAGCCAGCCGATTCTGTCGGCAGCATGGCCGGTGCCCCCTCGCCCCCGGACTCTGCGCATAAAGCAGATGCGGGGTCAGGGGGTGAAGCCAGTGGCGCCACCACCCGCACGCCCAAGTCCCGCGCGTCATTGATCGGCTCCTCTATCACTTTATAGCCCAGTTTCTCCAGTAGCAGCACCAGCTCCTCGTAGCAGCCGTGCACGTCACCGATGATGTCGAAGGGACCGGTTTCCTCCTGGCGGTTGTTGTAGAGGCGCTCGCGCACAATGCCTTGCACGGCTTCCACCTCCGCTACCCCGCGCAGGAGGTGGATGTGCCGAAAGCCCTCCTGCTTGAGATGGCGCAGGCTCTTGCGCAGCTGCTGGCGGTGGCGGGCCACCACGTGCGGGCCCATGTGCCGCCGCTCGGGGCGCAGGGCGTTGCGCTCGTGGGCTACGGCGTCGGGCACGTCGAGCACTATCGCCACGGGCAGCACGTGGTGCTGCCGGGCCAGGGCCACCAGGGGCTTGCGGGCCTCTTCCTGCACGTTGGTGGCATCCACCACGGTGAGCAGTCCACGCTTCAAGCGCTTGGCCACGAGATAGTACAGTAGCTCAAAGGCGTCGCCACTGGCCGATTGGTCGTTTTCATCGTTGGCCACCAGGCCCCGGCAGGAATCCGACGACACGATTTCCGGGAGCTGGAACAGGCGCCGGGCAAACGTGGACTTGCCCGCCCCCGTACTGCCAATGAGGAGGATAAGGGAGAGTTCCGGGACTTTGAGGGTATCTTGGGGCATAAATCAGGCCCGATATACGACGGGCGAGTACAAGATTAGGCACAAATAGCTACTAGTAAAAACTATTATGAAAGTCGGCAAGCCATTCAGCACGCTCAGCTACGGCGAATATTTGCACCTGATTGAGAACCATAAGAAGTTCACCGATTTCAACACCCTCGGGCTATTTCGCTCCATCGTAGAAACCACCAAGCTGAGCCTGGAACAGAAAGTGGCGTTGCGGCAGGTCGCCATTGCGGCGTTTCCGAAAACGTTTGACTTCCTGCAATTGAAAGACCCTCAAACGTATTTTGCGGTAAATACGCTGGGCCAGCAACTAACCAAGGCGGATGAAGACCAGGCCTGGGAAAACATCCGAACCAACCAGCAGAAAATCTGGAAAAGCAAAAGATTGAACCATCGAAATTTTGGCATCTACTCAAAGCACCTTTGCGGCTATGACACGTGCCATCTCAATGGAGTGATGATCAGGCAAGGCTCTCCCCTAGCTGAAATAGGGGACCTATGGTTCTTTACTGATAGTAATAGCTATGCGAAGCAATTAAAGGCTGAAAGGCACAAACGGGAAAGCAGGTCTCAACGTCAATTAATAGCCCAGAGAATTAACGAGGAGTAAGTTATCCGTATGGATAAATACCACGCTTTAACTCCCGAAAGCCGGACTTGACCAGTCTTGACGGACGCGACGGCTACCGACCTGGCCGAATTTGAAGACTTCCCACGGGTGGATGAAGGTATGCTTCTGCTTAGAGATTGTTAGCTAATCCATTAACTTCGGAGCATGGCCGATGAGTTTATCCGCAGCGTATTCTACCGCTTCTACCTGGAGTTCTTCACCACCCTGAAACCGGAGGTGCAAAAGAAATTCAACTGGACGTTGAATAGGCATAAACAGTGATAACAACCCCGACAAAACACATCCATAGGAACCCAGCGCAAGATGAGCTACGACCTCTATTTCTTTAAGCATAAAACCCAACAAACTTCCGAAAAGGACATTAGTATTTATTTAACAGCTAACCTGTGCCCGGCCAACGAGCAGGAAAACCAGTGGTTCTATGAGAATGACGACACGGAAGTTTATTTCTCATTTGATTTAAACAAACCTGAAACTGACCCAGAGACAACTAATTCAGAGATTTACCCTGATTTTGATGACACTAGATTCAGCTTTAACCTAAATTTTATACGTCCTGATTTCTTTGGTCAAGAGGCCTTCTTGTTCGTTGATCAAATGATTGGCGACCTTGGCCTTTATGTTTTGAATCCTCAAACTGAAGAGTATCTAATGCAACCAGCAAAAGGCGAACTCTACAAAAACTGGTCGGAGATTAACGCTCGAATTTCTGCCCAATATTACGGGAAATCAGAGTTCAATTATTACCCACTCCCTGCATCAAACGCGGTATGGAAACACAATTTCAATAGAAGGCGAATCCAAGCGCAATTGGGCAGTGAATACTTTGTCCCGAAGGTCATGGTTTTTCAGGCTATTGCCGACAGGCGCATTATTACTATAGCAGTATGGCCTGAAAGTTTACCTATTCAGGTACCGCAGGTAGATTATTACTTCCTCGTCAAAAGATACCAGAAGTTGTTTGAGAAGGTTGAAGAGTCAGGGCTCATTTCAACAAAGACGTTTCAAGCGCATTTTGAAAATTTCATTCGTGATTCTGACGCAGGAAAAATAATTCATCCAGCCGATGTAAATCGACTGCATGACATCTTTAACTCAATTAAATTTGATGAGGCTCTATCTGGATTCGCGGAGAAATTACCATATAATAAAATGGTTAACTTTCGTCCTAAAGACGATGAAGAAGAGTTTTCTCAGGAGAGTATGACTGTTTTAGATTAAACACCGCCAGCTGCGAAGGGGCCCCCACGCCTTCTACCTCCTCGCCCATCCCCACCATCCGCACCCGATACCCGTGGCGCTCCGCCACCCCCGCCGCCCAGGCGGCGAACTCGGCGCGCGACCACTCGAAGCGGTGGTCGGCGTGACGGAATTCACCGGCATCCAGCTTCTCGAAGAGCTGGTTATACTCCGCGTTGGGCGTGGTGACGAATACGTGCCCCGGCCGGGCGTACCCGAACACCACGGCTTCGAGTGCGGCGAGGCGGTCGTCGCGTCTTCAGCTTCTTTGATACAAAGCTCATTATCTTCATCATAGATTTCCGGATAAAGACTCCTGGAACGCCAACGCCCAAAGATGATTTTTTATTCCGCACCCAAGCAGGTATTATTTGGTTTGATAATCGCGTTGAGACTTACAAGTTGTACTGCACAGCCCGATACCAAGCTGCCTACAAGGTGTACTGCACAGCCCGATACCAAGCTGCCTACAAGGTGTACTACACAGCCTGATACCAAGCTGCCTATTACGGCCCGGTTAGTAGCTAAATATCAAGTGCTAGACGAAGACCTAAGTCCAAATAATGCCAAGTGCGATAATATCGTTGAAGAATTTCTACAAGCTGGCCCTTATGCGTGCTCCTTCAAAGTACAGGACCTCGAATTCGACATTGAGGATAAGTACATCGTTGACAGCACGGGGCATATACAGAAATATTATAGTTATCTGGCAGAAGGGCCGGTTATATACGGTCCTAAAGAGTTTGCCGCAGAACCAAACCTTATGCACTCCAATGGTCTGGACAATTTTTATATTGCCCTCGTAGCTAATTTGGGAAGCATAATTGATAGTAGCGACACGATTGCTATTGAGCAGGTTTTTCCGGCAGAAAAATTAATTCTGGCCCGCAGAAGCGCGCACCTGATGCGGGGCCGTCGCTTCATTTATCAGTATCAGGAGTAACCTCCGACCCTAACCTAAACACCGCCATCTGCGAAGGGGACCCCACGCCTTCTACCTCCTCGCCCATGCCCACCATCCGCACCTGATACCCGTGGCGCTCCGCCACCCCCGCCGCCCAGGCGGCGAACTCGGCGCGCGACCACTCGAAGCGGTGGTCGGCGTGACGGAACTCGCCGGCATCCAGCTTCTCGAAGAGCTGGTTATACTCCGCGTTGGGCGTGGTGACGAATACGTGCCCCGGTCGGGCGTGGCCAAACACCACGACTTCGAGTGCAGCGAGGCGGTTTTCATCGAGGTGCTCGATGACTTCGACCAGGGCCGCCGCGTCGAAACCGGCGAGGCGGTCGTCGCGGTAGAGCAGCGAGCCCTGAATAAGGTCGAGCCGGGCGCGCTGGCGCGGGGGCATCTCGTCAAGGTGCAGGCGGGCCGCGGCGCGGGCCAGGGCCTGGTGGGCCACGTCCATGCCCAGGATGTACTCGATTTTCGGCTGGCGCAGGAGCAGCCGCAGCAGCTTGCCTTCGCCGCAGCCCAGGTCGAGCACCCGCTTGGGGGCCAGCTGGTAGATTTCGTGGGCCACTTGTTGGAGGCGCTGGTCGTGGAGGCTGAGCTTGCGGTCGTGCTCCACGGGCCCCTCGCTCCCTGGCCCCGCAGCTGCTTTATGCGCAAAGTCCGATGGAGAGGAAGAGTCTGGCGATTGTGCCAGGAGCATTTCCGGTGCCCCCTCTCGTGCGGACTCCGCGGGTAAAGCAGTTGCCGGGTCAGGGGGTGAGGTTTCGGTGGGCACCTCGGTGGGTGCGTCCAGCTCTTCGCCCTCCATTAGCCGGGCCAGCGTGGGGTTTACGATGCCCGCCAGGTACCGCAAGTAGCGGCGCGTAATAAAGCCGCGCTCGGGGTGCTGAGGCAGCCAGGCGCCGCCGCGGTGCAGCAGCTTGTCGGCTTCCTGCTGGTCGATGTAGTAGTGCTTGTCGTCGTCGAGCACCGGCAGCAGCACGTAGAGGTGGGTAAGCAAGTCGCTCAGGCGAACGGCTTCGTGGCGCAGCGTGAGGGTGTAATAAGAGCTGTCGCCCCATTCGGGCCGGGTGGGGTCGAGCAAGGTGGAGTCGACTTCCACCGCGTACCCTAAGGGCTCGAACAGACGCCGTGGCCAGTCGGGGCCGGGGGCCGACACCACGGCCACCTTCGCCGCCAGCGGCAGGGGCTGCGCGGCCAGGGTTGGCCGGTCTTTGCAGGTGCCGTTCATAGCCGTCCCAAAGGCTTTGCTCAGCGCCACGCTCAGGAACGACGAGGCCACGTAGGGCCGGTCGTTGACGTACTGCTCCAGCGCGAAGCCATCGGGGCCGCCGGGGCCCCGGCCGCGCACTAGGCCCACCGGGTCGAGGTCGAGCAGCAGGGCGGCGGTGCAGCGCGCGGCGGTGGCCTCGGGGTAAAACACGTGGGCCTGGCCACCGGTGATTTCCACGCTTTGCAGGCGAGCCGGGTTTTTATGGAGCAGGTAGCCGAGGTCGGTGGCCGGCTGGTGGGTGGTGGAGATGGTGAGAAGCATACGGCAACGAGGAAACGGAGCCCGAATGTAGCACCCCAGCCGTCAGGGCTGCCGTAGCGAAGTAGGTTTGTGCACTGTTTAAAACAGCTAAGCCACCGTATTTCTCCATTTTTAGCGCCGCGCCCAATTTTTCTATTACGCCGACTCAAGGGGCCACCATAAACGATTTGGCCAGCCGCTACCTCTACGTCCTCACCAGCAAGACCCACCAGCAATTTGATTTGCTGACTTCGCGCCCTTTAGTGGATTCTCCGACCTCTTTATTGGTTCTTTATCGGTGCCCGCGGCGGGTGGAGCCCCACCAGTTCGTTTCAGCCTCACCAGCCAGCTAGTTCATTCGGCACATCCTAAAGTGTTAATCTTTTTTGCCTAAAATAGTAAGGCAGGGGTGAGTGAATAAATCGAAATAGATATCGGGCATATCATATCCGAAATCTTAATTAATGGTTATCCCACGAGTTTGTATGCTAAAAGATTTTTTCCAAAAAGTCAGATCATTCTAAAAATTTATTTGTATCTTTTGGACATCTACCTAACACGGGGCTATCTATAAGAAAACCTCAAAGAGGTACAGACAATAGAAATCAGGCGCAAAATTCATGAATATATCAATACATATAACAATAAATATTTTATCATTACTCCAACATCATCACTCATTTTCAACCATTTGTCAGTCAACAGGATAAGTATAAACAAACCAACTCCAATGAAGCCGATGTATGTCACCATTGTGGAATGTTTCAGCGGGCATCTTGGTCACAGACCCAGACGCTTCGGAACCAGCGCTTGATCAGGGCACATTCACCATTAGCCGCACGACCAATTGTTTTATTTATTTTTTTTAATTAAAGCTATGAAAAGATTGTTTCCATTACTCGTTTTTAGTATTGCGGTTACTACGATGGCTTTGGGCCAGTCCACCTCGAGCATACGCTCGGATGGAACAATCCTGGTTAACGGGCAGCCCTTCTTTCCTTTTGGTGCTTATTCCATCCCTTACACGGAGCCTAGAGCAAGCCAAATCCAGGCGTTAAGTGATATGATTGCCGCGGGATTTAATATTTCAACCGTGGCAGACGATGGCACCCCAGGCGCTCGGGAAGCGATAAATAACCTGCTGCGTATTGCTGATAGTGACCATTTCAAAATTCTGATCAGTGTTACTAATGGGAGCGTTTCCAATGATCCTACCATTCTTTATGCGCCACAGAAGTACAAAACTTATCCCGCTACATTTGGCTATATACTAACCGATGATAGCGATAATGGGACTTATCCCCTGGACTACCTTGCCCAACTCCAGGCAGGCGTTAAAAGCTATGACGATAGCCACCTTACCTTTTTAACCCTAACGGGCTGGAATACATCGTGTAGAAACCAAGCCAATGCCTATACCGCGATTGCCGATGCGTCGGGTTATCAGTGTTATCCAATAGGCTTTCACCGCTATTCCGACTGGACGGCCGGCACGGCCCTCACCCAAACCTACCTGCGTACGCTGGGTTACGTACAGAGCGCCGCCTTGGTGAACCGCCCAATGATTATGCATTTGCAAACGTTCAACTGGGGTGATCTGTCCAACACCCCCCGCTACCCGACCGTAAGCGAGTTACGAAACATGCTTTACTCCGGCCTGGCCGCGGGGATCAAAGGAGTCATCAGCTATGATTTCTCCTTTGATTTGAAGGATAACCAGCCCGCCTTGTGGAATGAGTTCAAAGCCCTCCGCACCGATGTTGCAACCCTGGAAGGAGCGCTGATGAATGGAGCTTTAACCAGGGTGAATACAGGCGATCAGCAACTGATTGCTTCTTACTGGACAGACAATACGGCTTGTTACGTGGTGGTGGTGAATACCTCCTACTCCAACGCTAAAACGGTTTCGCTGGCTATTCCTTCGGGGTATGGCGGGCCGATCACCTCCCTGTTTTCCAGGATGCCAGCTACGCTCTCGCTGTCGGGCAATACCCTTTCGGGTACTTTACTTCCGCAAGCGGTGCAGGTGTATCAGCTAACCGGCCCGGTAGTGCTGGGCACGATAGCAGCGAGGGAAAAACAGGCTAGCCAGGCGTTGCCGGTGCATCCCAATCCGGCCACCCAGGCCGTGAGCATTGACCTCGCCGGCTTTGAATCGGAAGCCGTCGTTCAGGTTCACATGAGGGATATGGCCGGCAAGCTTTTTACCAGCCAGTCAGTTCAACTCACTCCGAGAGTGAAGACCGTAACCTTACCGGTGCATGACTTGCCCCAGGGATTGTTCCTGGTGACCGTGCAAGGCCGCAAGACCGCGAAAACGGCCAAGCTGGTCATCACCAAGTAAGCGGCTGACCACTAATACTCAACAGCCTGCAGTAGCGCGGACTCTGGGAGTCCGCGTCCGCGCAAACCCAGGCGCGGACTCCCAGAGTCCGCGCTACAACGGCGCTTGCGGTGCTTCGGCCGGGGTTCCGTTTAGAAACGCCTGGTACCAGCGGCCCGAATCTTTTACTGTTCGCTGCTGGGTTTCGTAGTCAATGTGAATCAGCCCGAAGCGCGGGCCGTAGCCTTCGGCCCATTCGAAGTTGTCGGTCAGGCTCCAGGGAAAGTAGCCTGCCACGTCGACGCCCGCGCGGCGGGCGCGCAGCACCTGGCCAAGGGCGGCCTGCAGAAAGGCGCGGCGGGCCGGGTCGGCCACGCGCCGACCCTGGCACTGGTCGGGAAAGGCCGAGCCGCTTTCCGTCACGATAAGCCGGGGCGCGTTGGGATAGGCGGCGAACTGCTTCAGCATGTGGTAGAGCGACTCGGGGTATACCTCCCAGCCCATGTCGGTGTAGGGCACCTTGCGGAGCTTGGCGGGCACCAGGGTGGCCCATTGCAGGGGCAGCCAGGGCGAGAAGCGCACCACCTCCCGGGTATAGTTCTGCACGCCCCAAAAGTCAAAATCGAACTTCATGCGCTGCTCGTCGCCGGGCTTTTGGTAGCGGTCCAGCAGCCAGCGCAGGGCGGGCAGCTCGGCCACGGGGTAGCCCAGCCCCAGGGTCGGCTCCACGAAAAACCGGTTCAACAGGGCGTCGGCGCGGCGGGTGGCAGCTTCGTCGGAGGCGTGGCCGGGCCGGTACGGCGTGAGGTAGGAACACGAAAACGTCGTGCCGATTTGCGCGGGCTCGGGCAGCCCGGCCCGCAGGGCTCGGGCCCCCTCGGCCTGGGCCAGCGTAGCATGGTGGGCCGCCGCGAGAAAGGCGCCCAGGTGCCGCCGGCCCGGCGCGTGCACGCCGAGCAGGTGCCCGGCCCCCACAAACACCATCGGCTCGTTGAGCACCGCCCAGTGCGGCACCCGGTCGCCGAGGCGACGGGCCACGAGCTGGACGTAGTCCGAAAACCAGCCCACGATGCTGCGGTTGGCCCAGCCCCCGCGGGCCTGCAAAGCGCTCGGCAAGTCCCAGTGGTAGAGGGTGAGCATGGGGCGCAGGTCCCGCTCCAGGCAGGCATCCACCAGCCGGTCGTAAAAGTCGAGGCCCCGGCGGTTCACGGCACCCGTGCCCTCGGGCAGTACCCGCGGCCAGGCCACCGAGCAGCGGAAGTCAGTCAGCCCCAGGCCCTGGGCCAGGTCCAGGTCTTCTTCGTAGCGGTTGTAGAAGTCGGCCGCCACGCGCGCGTGCTCGTTGCGCCGGATGGCCCCCTTGCGGCGCGTAAAATCGTCCCAGATGCTGGGGCCTTTGCCCTGCTGTTGCCAGGCGCCTTCGGTCTGGTAGGCGGCCGCTGCGGCGCCCCAGTAGAAATCGGCCCCAAAATCGGCGCGGGAAAAGGGCAGTGGGGCCGAGGCCGGAAAAAAGGCCGCGGGCAGCGGCTCGTCGTAACGGGGCGGTAGTTGAAGCATGCGTAGAGCGCGGAAAACCGAATTAGTGGTAGATGTATTGGTAGTAGTTGTCCTTGATTAGTAGCACCTCCTGCGGCGGGCATTCGCGCAGCCGAAGCATCTTTATCTCCTCGCTAAATTTTCAGCAAGAGCAATAAACAATAGTAGCGCGGTTTCTGGGCCAGGGGACCGGCGGGGAGCCGAAACCTCACGGGCCCTGGCAGGCGTACCCAACAGGGCGGGCTCCCTCGGCGGGAGTGGGGAACCAGGAGATACGAACCGGAATCCGGCACCAGCGGCGCGGTGGAAGTCTCCAGGCTAACTCAACGTTGTTCTTATGGCAAGGCTTTCGTTTATAGTTCCCCTTTCCCAACGCGCTCGCCCGGCAGTTGTTCGCGCAGCAGCTGGTCGATGATGGCGGCCGTCTGGTCGGGGTAGTCCACGGGCACGGTTTCCTGCTGGCGCAGCCACTGGTCTACCCGGTCCAGGTTTTTGTCTTTGAAATTCTTGATGACCGGCACGCCCATTTTGGCCAGGGCCGCAGCGTTGCACTGCTGCTCGTACTGCTGCTTCATGGGCATCACCAGCAGCTTTTTACCCAGAAACAAGGCCTCGGCGGGGCTTTCGAACCCAGCCCCGCACAGCACCCCGGCCGAGCCGGCCAGGCTCCTGAGAAAGGCCGAGCCGCTCACCGGCCACACCCGCACGTTGCCGTACTCGGCGGGCGCCACGCTGTGCTTGCTGAATACTTCCCAGCGCACCACGCGGCTCAGGTACTGCAACCGCTCCACCAGAATTTTTTCTTCGTACGCCGGCAGATACACCGTGTAATGCCCCTCGTTCACGGGGTTCAGCTCGCGCACCTGCTGACGGATAACGGGCGTAAAAATTCCGGGTGCGTAAGCCCGAAAGTGAAAGCCGTACTGCGCCGTGCTGGGGGCGTAATGTTTGAGCACCGCCCGGCCCGCCGGGTCCTCCCGGTCGGGCCGCGGGGCGGCGGGGTGCAGCACGGCGCTTTGGTGGCTCAGGGCCACGCACGGTACCTGGCGCAGCTTGCAGGCCCAACTGCTCACCGGCTCGAAGTCACTGATTACTAAATCGTAGCTTTCCACCGGTAAGTGCCGGATTTCGTGCAGAAACTTGGCCGAGTTGAACTGCCAAAACGTTTTTACGAAGTTGATGCCGCCTTTTTTACCGAACAGAAACCCCATGCCCTGGGCGTGGTAGCGCACCTCAAAAGGCAACGGCAAGTCGGCCGGCGGGCCACTCACCAGCACGTCGAGCTGGGAGCAGCGCGCTTGCAGCAGCGGAACCAGGTCGAGGGCCCGGCTAAGGTGTCCATTGCCAGTGCCTTGAATGGCGTAAAGAATACGAGACATAAGTCGCGGGCGGATGAGCCCTAGGACGCAATCTTTGCTGCGCCGCGTTGAATAATACCTGAACAGTTTCCCAGTGGTCGGCCAGGGCGGCGCCGGGGCCGGGTTGGTTACTTAATATTAAACTCCACCAGCAGGCCTTCCAACAGCGCGGCCGGGTTGGCATCGGCTAACTCTTCGGCCATATCGAGTGCCTGGTCTTCAATGGGTTGCTGCATGTGGGGGTCGTCGTTATAGTAATAAAGCTGCCAGCCGGCTTCGGCCGTGTACTCCAGGGCCGTCAGGTTTTCCACCCAATCGCCGGAGTTAAGGTAGGTGACCTCCCCTTTCGCGGTGGGTACTGCTTTGATTTCGGGTTGATGAATGTGTCCGCAGGCCACGTAGCGGTAGCCTCTGTCGGCCGCGATGGCCGTGGCCGTTTCTTCGAAGTTGTTCACGGCTGCCACGGCCGATTTCACCCGCTCCTTAACTCGCTTCGACAAGGCTACCCGAGGCCGGCCCAGCTTCTCCAACCCATGGTTTACCAGCCGGTTTATTAGGATCAGCAAGTCGTAGCCGTGCCCGCCCAGCTTGGCCAGCCAGCGCGAGTGCCGCATGGTCACGTCAAACACGTCGCCGTGAAACAGCCAGGTGCGGCCGTGGGGCAGGTCAAGCACCAGCTTGTTGTCGAGCCGAAACTGGCCCAGCCGGAGGCCGGCAAACTTGCGCAGCAGCTCGTCGTGGTTGCCGGTGAGGTAATGAATTTTGGTGCCCTTAGCCGCTAAGCCCACCAGGTAGCGCACCACCCGCATGTGAGCCGGAGGCCAGTAGTTTTTGCTAAACTGCCAAATGTCGACAATGTCGCCGTTGAGCACCAGCACCTGCGGGCGGATGCTTTTGAGGTAGCGCAGCAGTTCCTTGGCGTGGCAGCCGTAGGTACCCAAGTGCACGTCGCTGATCACGGCTACCGCCACCCGGCGCTTGCGGCGAGCGGCGGGCTGGGCAATTCCGGCAGGCAAGGCGTTTGCTGATTCGGGCAATGGAAAAGTGGGGATGCTCATGCGGCGGCGGGCGGGTTGAAACGTTCCCCGCGGCCGGGCCCAGCCGCCCGGCGCGGTCGGACGGCCGGCCCCGGCCGCTCCCCAGCCACCCGCTCGCCCCCGCCACCAAAGGCCGAGCGCAGGCTGGCCAGGGTATGCAGGCCAAACGCGGCCCATAGCGCTAGCTGGAACAACTCATACACCAGCCAGCGCCCTAGACGGCGCAGCCCCGAAAACAAAGCTGGAAAGTACATGGCGAGCAGTAGTAAAGGGGGTAAAATCCTGCCCTCAAAGTTCCTCCGGCGCTGTGAAGCCGTGGTTACGGCCGCGTTACGCATAAATCAAGCCTCACGGCCTCCACGGCAATGGTTTTCGCCCGGCAAGCCGTTTATTTGTTGATTCAAGTAGCTGAAAGTCAGCAACTATTTTCATTTCTTTAGTTCTATTTGCACTCTCCTATGTCAACCTCGTCTCGTGTGCTTCGCCATTGGCTGGCTTTGACCCTCTTGAGCCTGTTTGCCGCCAGCACCGCCGTGGCCCAACCCACCGGCAAAGCCGCCAAAGGCCGCAAGCGCTACACCTTCGCGCAAAGAGATGCCCTGTCGCCCTACGTACAGAACGTAACCAAAAACACCGACGAAGAGCAGGACGTCGACGGCTCCTTTACTCGCCTTGGCTATCGCCCCTACACCGAACTGCTCACCGAAATCGAAGCCCTGCGCAAACTGCACAGCTGGGCCGATACCACCTACCAGCGGCGCCTGGCGGCCATTCCGCCCGGCGGCGTGTTGCTCGTCACCATCCACCGCCAGGGCCAGAAAAACGCCGAGCTAGGCAATCTCACCGTCACGGCCACCAGCAAAGACGGCAAGGAGGTTTTCGCCCAAACGCTGGCGCCTGGTAGTGGCCGCTTCTTCGGCCGCGACCTCTACCAGGCCCAGCGCGCCATTCCGTTTCCTAAAATGGAACCCCAGGAGCTCAACGTAAGCATCCGCGACGCGAAGCTCTACCAAACGTTCGATTACACCCTGACGCTGCCCGCCGCCCAATAGCCGCCCAACGCTCGGGTTAGGTAACGGGTCGGGCCTTTAAGCCAATTCGCCATTAGTACGAGCCCATTAATAAAAGCCCTCTGCCGATTGACCCGGCTAAATCATCGGCTATTTAAGCTTTTCGTGATTATTTTGTATTTGTGCCACCCAAAAGGGCCTAGCTAAAGAATCACGCATGTTAAGCTAATTATATTAGCAATTTTGTCGACGCAAGCTAGTATCTTTGGTATATCGCACGGTCGTCTCCCGCCAAAGCGTCGCCTGTAAAAAGGCGAAGCCCCGGCTGGTGGAACAACCGGGGCTTCAAGAAGTGGGTGAAATGTGCACCCTACCTTCTGTCCAAGATGAAACGGGAACGTGCGAAACAACTGCTGCAAGATTGGTGGAAACCAATTTTGCTGGGGTTTGTGAGCGGAGTAGCCAAGGATGTAATCCTGTTGCTGCTCGGTCACTACCTCAAGTAGTGGTAAGGGGTTGGGCCGAGTGCCCGGCCCCTTATTTTTTACACGTAGACAAATGTAGAGAACTTTTTACATTTTAACACCCGAACACCCCGCGTAGTTCGGCCTCCTAAAGACCTGAGCTAAGGGGGCAAGCGGCAAGCCACCGCCCGATTTCCACAATAATCGGGCACCCGCAACGCTTAAAGCAACCATGAAACGCAAAGTAACTTTTGGCTTGCTCATGGTGTCGGGGGCCATTTGGGCCATGCTGAGCTTCCCGGCCTACCACTACCCTACTCCCCCCGAGCTACGCTGGAAAGCCAATTACCTCGAGCGAATCATTCGCACGCCCCCAAGCGCATCCGCCGACCTCACGAAGCTGGGCGAGCTAAATCCGGAATGGGCACTATTCTCGCTGTCGTTCTCCGTGTACGCCCTCACCAATATGGCCGAGCGGGACTCCACTTTCCGGGCCGAAGCCGCGCACTACACTGGGCTGGCCATTCAGAGAGTGCTGACGGAGGAGATAAGTGCTTTTTCCCGCACCGCCGATTCTCACCCGTTCCGCCTCGATACCGCGGGCTCCGTGCTTTACCTGGGCCACCTCAACCTGATGCTGGGCTGCCACCGCCTGCTGCATCCCGCTTCCCGTTACGCCGGCCTGCACGACACCCTGTCCCGCATTTTGCACGGGCGCTTCCGGCGTGCTCCCTCCCATTGCCTGGCGTCTTACCCCGGCCAGATCTGGGTACCCGACAACACCGTGGCGCTGGCGTCGCTGAGCCTGCACAGCCAGCTCACCGGCAGCCCCTATGGCCAGTACTGCGCCCAGTGGGTAAGGTACGCCCGCCAGCACCTCACCAACCGGAGCTCGGGGCTGCTGGTCTCCCGGCCCCGCACCGGGCAGCACGATAGTGAAGCGCCCCGCGGCTCCATGCTTGGCTGGAGCATCTATTTCCTCTACCACTTCGATCCCGCGTACGCCGCCGAGCAATACCACCTGTATCAGCGCCAGTTCAGCACTAACCTGGGCCTGGTACAGCTATATAAAGAGTGGCCCGGCAACTTTGCCACCTCTGCCGGCGACGTCGACAGCGGCCCACTGATCTTGGGCTATGGCATCCCGGCTACCGCTTTTGCCTTCGGCAATGCGGTGGCCCTGCGCGACTGGCGCAATGCTCAGCGCCTGCGCCGGGTCATCAGCATCGGCAGCCGGGAAGTGAATACGGGCGATGAGCTGCGTTATAGTGTTCGGGTGGTGGACTTGCCGGTGAGCCCGCTGGCCGAAGCCCTACTGCTGCACGCGGAGACAATGACCCCGTGGCGGCCTTTCCATCCATCAAATAGCTTCCCAGGAACCAGCCAGCGCTGATTTTGAGTACCCTCCTGACTTGGTGCTCAGCACTGCGAACACCCTTTGCGCAACTGCTTAACCCGCACAAAATCCTTACTCTCGCAGCCGCGCCCACTGCACGGCAATCAACGTTTTGGCATCGCGTAAGGGCTCAGCCAACAGGGCTTCCCGGCTGAAGTCCAGCATTTCAATCTTCTCGTTCTCCTCGGCCAGCCCGCCGCCAGCGCCGGTTTTGCGGCTCACCTCGGCGTAGAAAACGGTGATGACCTCGGCGCTGGTACCCGGCGAGGGCCAGATCTGCACGATTTCCTCCAGCTTATCGATTTCGTAGCCCAGCTCCTCGTGAATCTCGCGGCGCACCGCCGTTTCGGGGGCTTCGTCGCCATCAATCATGCCGGCGGCTATTTCCAGAATTTCCGCTTCCGGACCGATGCGGAACTGCCGGGTGAGCACGTACACCTGCCGGATGGTGTCGTACACCAGCGCAGCCACTGCCTTGCCGGGCGCAAACTGCTCGCGCTTGAGCTGGGCGTCCCCATCCTGCACGATAAGCTGGTTAACTTTATAATGGCCGTCGAAAACGCGGCGGCGGTCAATAATCTGCATGACGGAGAAGAAGGAAAAAGAGCGCTATTCGCGGGAAGAAAAAACCGAGGGCGACTATCAGCCTTTTGGCTTTCGCTCCTTAGTTTACCGAGCCGACAAATATATTGTTGAGAAGTTAAGCTCGCCGGGGGGCTTTGCATTGGTAGTGAGCGGGGCGGCCGTGGGGCCCGTTGCGGCGAATTTGCTCACTGCCGCAGTTGACGCGGGTGAGTTGACTTGCACATCAGCCCAGTACGAATTCCACCCTGGCGTTAGACCACCACCATAAATTGGCCCGTATGGGCGGTATAATCAGGCCCTTGCTGCTAGCTTTGCCGGAGTGCAGGAATACATGGGTTTGCTCCGAAAGCCGTCGGTAAGGCTGGTCCGCTAATCTGGCTGTATACAGGAAGGTTGTTGACGAGCCAACGCAAGGGCGGCAGGGCGTGTGGAGAAGCTTCGCCGCAAGAAGCTATTGCGGAAGTAAACATCAGATGAAGCACCCGCGCCGACGGTCGAGGCAACACCAGCAGACTCTATCCGAATGTCAGATTTCTACCGCGCAGGATTCGACTATTGCGAGGGAAGAGCCCTAAGGCTCTAATCCCTCCACTTTAATATCCGTTCTTTTCGTTTTTCGAATCAGGTGTTTAATAGACTGAAGAAATTTTTAGGCTGGGCCGCTGTCGCGCTGATTCTGATAGTCATCGGATACTTCGTCACCGTGAACGGGCTGTCGTATGAAGTGAGCGGCTACCGCCCGTATAATGAGCAGTTGGACAAGGCGCACCTGCGTGAAATGAGCAATCGTTTTGACGACGCCTATGCGGCCAACGAGCAAGACCTGCGCCGCTTTGCTTTGCGTAATACAGCTTTAGAGCTCGACTTTGCCATGCGCAAAAACGCGATGAAAAACCCCAACAGCATCCTGGATAGCAAGATAGGGCATTGTATGATGTATTCTTACGTCATGGCGTCTACGTACAACCAGTTAGCCAAGCTGAAGAAGATCAAGGGTTCCTGCCGGGTCGCTTATGGTCACGTTTTCCTATACAACGTGAACTTGCACCAGTTTTTCAGTAGCACATTCTTTCGCGACCACGACTTCTGTGTCATCAGCGACGATAGTGGTGTTTACGTTGCCGATGCCATCCTCTTTGACTACTTGTTGATTGACGACATTCGATTAAGAAAATAGTTATTGCCCTAACTCCTGCATCCACCGGCGCTTTCGCCCTTGGTCAGGCCTATTTGGTATTGATGCAACGTGATGCCGTTCCGCGATTGGAGCAAGTCATTCCGTTTGCAGCGCTGCGCGCCACTCGCTATTTGCGGTAGAAAGGCACCTCGTCCTAACGCCGAAAGCCAGGATGATTATCGAGCCTTATGATCAAGCAGTAGGGATCTGTATCTTCCGCAGCACGTCGGCCAACGGTTCGAAACCAGCAATTTCCTGCACCTGTGCCAGCGGGCGCGCCGCCCCAAACCGGTTGAGCCACAGCGGCCGGATGCCCACTGCCCGGGCCCCCAGCACGTCGGCGGTCCAGTTGTCGCCCACTAGCACGGTTTCTTCGGGCCGCGCCCCCAAACGCTCCAGGGCCACGTGAAAAATGCGCGGGTCGGGCTTGGGCACCCCCACTTCTTCCGACGTAATGAGCGCATCCACCAGAGCTGTCATTTCCAGAAACTGCAGCTTCTCCACTTGCTCCTCCGTGCGGTTATTGGTCACCACCCCGATGCGGTAGTGCGGCTTCAGGGCCTGTAGCAGCGCCCGGGCTCCCGCCACTGGCCGACGCAGCAAGGGGTAATTTGCCTGGTTCACGCGAATAAATTCTTCGATTTCGGCCTCCGTAGCCGCGGCCCAGTACTGCGCCAGCAGCCGCTGAAACCGCCCGCGGCGGGCTTCCTCATACGAACAGCGCCCCGCTAAAATCTGGGCGTGATACTCTTCCAGCAGCTCACTGTACCGCTGGTAGAAAGGCTCGAAATCCACTTTTCGAAAAAATGGCAACGGTGTGGCCGTGCTTTGCAGCGCCAACCGCGCCGTAGCAGTATGGTCAAACAGCGTATCGTCTAAATCGAACAGAATGGTGGTCGGGCGACCGGTCAGCAGGGGTATTTCCGGTGGTAATGACATAGATAGTTACGTTACTTTCTGGCTCAGCACAACGGGGCATTGACGCAGCACTTTGCCTTTCATCGTTGACCAATTACCCATGAACAGTACCAACCGCAAGACGCCAAGCCCTGCGTGGCTGCCGGTTCCGGCTAGCTCGCACCGCTCCTTGAGGAAACTTCGAGCGGCGGCACAGAGGGGAAAGGTAGGCTGGATCGGGGCCCTTAACCGTAACGGCGCCCGGGTCGCCGTAGCCTTGGTAGTAAGGGATTAATCAAAGTGCACCTTTGAGCGCTCACATATGTTGTACCTTTGTAAAAACTAGGGCCGCCGTCGGAGCAGCCCGCTGCCCGGCCGCGTCGGGCAAAGCCCCGCGCCTCGGCTGCCTCCGCGAAGTAAGCGCACCTCACTCCAACTTCTCTTCAGCAAGGGAATCTGATGGCCTCCGACGAGCCGTCAACCCCGCCCACGCCCGGCCCCGTGCAGCGTGGCCATGCCAGCCTATGCCACCCCGTAGGCCCCCCAACTTACACCGGCAGGCAGCTGTCCGCCAATACCATACTTACGCACTGCGTACCCATTCCCATTTATGACGTTTGACGATTTAAACCTGATTGAGCCCATCCTCAAAGCCCTCAAAGAGGAAGGCTATACCACCCCCACCCCCATCCAGGAGCAGGCTATTCCCCACGTGATTGAGGGCAAAGACCTGCTCGGCGTGGCCCAGACCGGCACCGGCAAGACCGCTGCTTTCACCGTGCCCATCCTGCAAGTGCTGCACCGCACGGCCCAGTTGGAGCGCCACGCCCCACGCGCCATTCGCTGCCTTGTGCTCACGCCCACCCGCGAACTGGCCATTCAAATCAACGAAAGCTTCGGCGCCTACGGCCGCCACCTGAGCCAAATCCGCCACACGGTTATTTTCGGCGGCGTGGGCCAGAACCCGCAGGTCGCCGCTCTCAAGCGCGGCGTGGAGGTGCTCATTGCCACCCCCGGCCGCCTGCTCGACCTCATGAACCAGGGTTTCGTGGACTTGCGCCAAATCGAAGTGTTCGTGCTCGATGAGGCCGACCGCATGCTCGACATGGGCTTCATCAACGACATCAAGCGCATCCTGCCCAAGCTGCCCACCAAGCGCCAGACCCTGTTTTTCTCGGCCACCATGCCCGGCCAGATTCAGGAGCTCGCCAGCACCATCCTGCGGCCCAACCCCGTGCGCGTGGCCGTAACGCCCGTCAGCAGCACGGCTGATACGGTGACGCAATCGGTATTTCTGGTCGAAAACAACGACAAGCCGGCGCTGCTCCGCCACCTCTTACAGGACCGGGCCATCAAACGAGTCCTGGTTTTCACCCGCACCAAGCACGGGGCCGATAAAGTGGTGAAGACCTTGGCCGCCAACCAGATTCCGGCCGAAGCCATCCACGGCAACAAGTCGCAGAACCACCGCCAGCGCGCCCTTTCCAACTTCAAGGCCGGCACCACCCGCGTGCTAGTGGCCACCGACATCGCCGCCCGCGGCATCGATGTGGACGAGCTGACCCACGTCATCAACTACGAAATCCCCAACGAGCCCGAAACCTACGTGCACCGCATTGGCCGCACCGGCCGGGCCGGCGCCTTTGGCACCGCCTTTTCGTTCGTCGAAGACGAGGAGCGCGCCTACCTGCAAGACATTCAGAAGCTCATCAACCGCCAGATCGACCAGAACGACGAGCACCCCTTTATTTCGCCGCGCATCCGGCCGGTGTTGCTGCACGGCAACGAGCGCATCATCCGGCCCAAAGGGCCGGCTGGTCGCCCACCACGCTCCGGCCCCGGCCGCGAGGGTGGCCGTCCTGGCGGTAGTAAAGGCAGCGGGCACTCGGGCGGCGGTCAAGGACGCTCCGGCGGCAGTGGCACCAGCAGCCGCTCGACCACGCCGGCCGGCAACGGCCAGCCGGATACCAGCCGCCGCTTCGGCAGCGGCGGGGCCCGCGTACAAGTCGGCGGCAACAGCGGGGGCGACGGCCGCCGTCGCCCCTCCCGAGGCGAGACGGGCGGCTCACGCCGGGGCTCGTTCTAAAACGGTACTGCCCCCGTACCGGGCCGCGCCGAGGCATCCCAGCAGCACGTTCCCTCCATTGCGGAGATGCCAGGGATGCTTCGCCAGCGCCCCCTGACGGACGAGCGGGCTTTCAGCAGCCGAAACCCCTAAAAAGCAGCAGGCTCCGGAAAACTTTTTCCGGGGCCTGCTGCTTTTTAGGCTGATTACTTGCTCTTTCTTACACAGACCGGCCCCCGGCGTAGGCAAAGCGGTAATTTAGCTTGGCTACTGCATACTACATATCGACTACTGCTCAATTCCTATGGCTCAGCCCACGCTTCCTGTCATCCAAGCCCTGCGCGACACGGCGCAGCGCCTCGCCACCCAAGCGCCCTACCAATGGGGCCACATGGGCAGCTGCAACTGCGGCCACCTCGCCCAAACCGTCACGCGCCTCACCAAAGGCGAAATCCACACCCGCGCCATGCAGCGCTACGGCGACTGGGAACGGCAGCTCATCGACTACTGCCCCACCAGCGGCCTGCCCATCGACCAAACCATCGACGAGATGCTGGCCCTGGGTTTCTCCCGCGCCGACCTCACCCACCTCGAACGCCTCTCCGACCCCACCATCCGGGCGGCCATTCCCTTTGAGCGCCGCAATGCTCTCCGTCATAACCAGCGCGACGACGTCGTGCTCTACCTCCGCACCTGGGCCGATCTGCTGGAGCAGGACCTGCTCGCCGACATCAGCCTCCCCAGCTTCGCGGCCCCGCCTGTACCGACGCCGGTTCTTGCCGCAGCTGCCGTCGACGCCTAGGACGCCCCGGCGGCCCCCAACATCGGCCGCGGCTGCGAAGCAACTGGCGACCCTTGACTCTTTACCCACAAAAAGCCCCGGCCAAATTTTGGCCGGGGCTTTTTGTATTCCATTACGTAGGCTGGGCGGGAAGCAGTGGCCCCCGGCCCGCCGGTCTGGGGTTAGGTCCGCTATTGGCGGGTGACGTTCGAGCGTTGTGCCTCGCGGTACCCTTCACTGCGATGCGCGCGCTTATAAGCAGCATCAGCAGCGGGGTCTTTCTCAGCATCGGGGGCCTGGGAGCAAGAGGCCGTCAGGGACAATGCCGCGGCAGCGGCCAACCAAAGATTCGTGCGGGTCAGTTTCATGCTGCGAAGGTAACCCGTCGCACCCAAATGAACAACCTAGCTCCTCTGCCAACTCCCAGTTGGGGGCCGCCCGGGGCAGGCTGCTCGACCTATAGAAAAGACCGCTAGATGTCGGAACCAGAATTACCCGGGAACGGTGTTGGGATTCATTTACAATTGACAACAATCTTATGGACCATTTACCAGGTTGCGTCACCCGCCGATTTATTCGCCGGAGGGTGTCTGTCGCTCCTCTATTCGCCCTATTAGACTCCCCGGTCCAGTCCAAATCAATATTGACCTGGCGGACGCATTCGCCGCGATATCACCGCTCAATGGGTTAGCATTACCGGCTTAGTTATTTTCGGCTCTTAGAACTTCTGCGGGCTGCTGCTTTGTCAAAGCCATTAGCATCAGAGCACCGTTTTTCTAGCCAGCAAGGGAGTAAGTAGTCCCCCTAGAACCAGGGCCAACCCCCTAAAATCTTATACAAATTACCGGTTTAATTATCCGAAACCTAGTCAATCTATCACTTTGATTAGTTAAGGCAATCATGTTGAATAACATCACTTTATAAACAACTAAATTCTATTTTCGGCTTCTGGCTCAGAATAGCCACATACTTTAGCATCCGTTAAAGCTAAATATAAGGCTTGTTTGACGGTGAGCAGGGTGGTCTGAGCTAAAATATGACCTGAAAAATGAGGCCAAATCCGACCTGACAAATTGTGCTTTACAGGGTGGCATTGGAAGGCAGAGCCGGAGGGACTGAAGGATTCCATCGTACTACGGCCCCCTTTGGAGCGGTGTGGGGATTGGACAATTGGCTTACTCGATACAAGCTATGCAAATAGCTTCATAATAACTAATATGTCTTTGCGCATAGGTTACCCAAGCCCTAGTTGGATGGTAGAAATGTCGCTCCGAATACACAAGACAACCGAACTATAGGGCTAGCCTGGGCCACCACAGTGAGCCCGTACCGTTTGTTACCCGTGCCGGGCCACAACACCTTTATATAGCTAGCCTGGCCCCTACAGTAGAGCCCGCCCGTATTCTATCCAACCCAATGCGGATCCGATAAGCTACTCGGGGTGATAGTCCGCAAAGGACCCATCCTTATAGAAAATCACAATTCGCCGAATGGGCTTCTCAGCCCCCGCGAACAGAGCCGCGGCGGTTGAGTCAGTAGGGGCCACAACCGCCGGAGCAGCGGTCCCGGGCGCGTTGTCGGCCTGATTCCGGGGTGGAGACGGTATGTCAGAGCTCACCGGTGGGGCAGCAACGGGGGGTTGCGATAAGAGAATGGGTGCTTCTGCCCCCGGCCCCGGCTTATTTTCTGGTTTCGGAGTTGAGGGCGCGAAACGTTTAGGGCCAGGCCGGGCCGCTAAGGCATTTGTTGATACCACCTTAGGCAAAACCGGTGCATCTTTTCGTCCACGCGAGACAGGTGCGGGAGGAGCCGCCGGAATACTTGCCGCCGGAGTACTTATAGTAGGAAGAGCTATTTCTTCCTGCTCCGACGCGGGTGGCGCCTTTTGCGGTATTTCCGTTGGTTGGGGCTTTTCGGCCGGTGCGGGGCTGGTGGCTGCCGCAGCTTGAGCCTGCATGGGGCCCGTACCATTAAGCAGCCAGGGCATTGATAGGTCTGGCATTGCCGCCAAGATGCGCTGTACTACATCCAGGCTGGGCTTGTTTCGGCCCGACAGGATATGGCTTACGATAGGGCGGGCTACACCAATAGCATCAGCAAACTGGGTAGGAGTAAGTTGCCGGGTTTCCAGCAGCATCCGAATACGCTCAACCATTGTCTTGAATTAGGTAACAAATGTACCAGGAATACTTGAATCAGGCACGTAGTGGGCAAAGAAGCAGAATTTATAATTGTTCATAAGCTATCAAACCCTACATCAACGAAGAACAATTGTTAATAGAAATGTTATCCTCCAAAAGGTTCCTCTTGATACATTTGTAATTACATTTGTATCGTAACACTTAGGCAAGCACACAAAAAGCGCCCACGCCCGGCCGCTTGTGGGCAGCCGGGCGTGGGCGCTTTAGTTTCTTTATCCGGTCTCACCAGCCCCGGGAGGCCGTAAACATTATAAGCGCTACTGAGGACTTAGCGGGCTTAATCGAAGAGCTCCTGGGCCAGATTTTTGTCGTGGCCATATATATCATCCCGGAAATGGGGGTGGCCATCAGCATCGGCCCAGGCCGTAAAATAGACCAGATACACCGGTAACTTGGGCTTGAGCGGGATGTATTTTTCCCGTCGGGTGGCGATGGTATCCAGGATGGTTTGCTGGTCCCACTCGGGCTTATCGCGTAGCAAGTAGGTAGCCAGCTTCAGCGGGTTTTGCACCCGCACACAGCCGTGGCTGAAGCTGCGCTGGCTCTGGGAGAAGAGCTGGCGGTGCGGCGTATCGTGTAGGTAAATGTCGTTCGAGTTGGGGAAGATGAATTTTATGTCGCCCAAATCGTTGTTGGGGCCCGGCCGGCGCCGCACGGTGTACTTGAAATTTTCCGGGGTTATTCCGGCCCAATCAATGGAGGCCGGGTCCACGACTACCGCCTTTTTACCGTAACCTTTGACGACCTCCATATCCAGGCGGTCAAGGTAGTGAGGGTTGGCAATTAGCCGGTCCTTCAGCTCATTTTCGATGATGCTGAAGGGCACGTTCCAATAAGGCGCCAGCACCACGTACTCCATTTCGTCGCTGAAAACCGGCGTCTCGTGCAGGGCCTTGCCCACAATCACGGGCATGTTGAACGCCTCTTTCCCGTTCTCGACTACGTGCAGCGTATACTCCGGAATGTTTACCAACAGGTAGTTCAGCTCGAAACGCTTAGGGAGCCAGCGCCAGCGCTCCATGTTCAGAATGATCTGGTCGATGCGCGCACCGATGGGCACGTTCAGTTGGCGCAGGGTTTCGCCGCTCACCACGCCATCGGGCCGCAAGCCGGCGTCGCGCTGGAAGGCTTTCACCGCGCTTACTAATTCGGGGTCGTACACCTCCCCCACGGCGGGCGGGGCGGCTCCCTGCCCGGGGCCGCCGCGCAACGAGACGGGGGTGGCCGCCGGCGCGCTGGGCGGCGGGCTGCCCGGACTGCCCGCGCCGCCCAGCAGCCGCTGGCGCAAAGCCGGCACGGCCGCGGAGGTTTGCCCGGGCCGTAATTTTAAGTTTGTGGGCAACAGCGGCCAGCCCCCCGCCTGCTCCTGGGCACGGTAGGCAGCCAGCGCCTTCCGCAGTTGGTCGTACTCGGGGTGCAGGGGGGCGAACTCATAGTAGTTATAGCGGCTTTTGCGCTCCCCCAGGAAGGTCAGCAGGGCCTTGTGCAGCTTAATCTTGTTGGGCTTCACCTGCCACGCCGTGTTTTTGGAGTCACGCGGGTTAGCTACCCCCCGGTAATAATCGGAGGCCCACTTCAGGTAAGTACCGGTCAGGGCAACATCAATCTTCCGCTCCAGGGCGTTGCGGCGCGTGGAGTCGTCCCGCGCCTTTTCCAGCTCGGCGAACAAAGTCTTAAAATCCTTAACCTGGTAGTCTTTAGGATCAAGCCCTTCATCCCGGGCTTTAAGAACAATGTTCTGTAAGGTTTGGGCCTGGGGCACCGGCTGATGGTTTTTAAACCACCCCAACCGGAACTGCCGCTCGCGGTAAAACCGGCGCGCTGGCAGCAGTTGCGGCTTAAAAGCCGGCTCGGCCCGGAAGGTGTTGATGAGGTAGGTGCTGTCGACCCGCGGCGGCTGGTCGACCGCCGTGGCGGTTGAATCAGCCCCGTTACGCCCCTGATCGGCCCCACAGGACGCCAGCGTGACGCAGCTGAGCATGCCAGCCAGCCACACCCCTAGCAATGAAGCAAATCGAAATAAAAAGGACATTGATTACGAAAGAAGACCTCCATCCAATTAAACGGCCGCGGGCAAACACCGACAGCCGGGCGTTGTACTGCCAAGCGTGAAGTGGGGTTGCACCGGGCCACCCGCAGGCGGTCCGGCTGCAAAGTACGCCACTACCAGGCAGAACCGGTGCCGGCAAGGGCAGCCGTCAGGTCTGCTTTGTACCTTTCTGGCTCGGGCCCACCCATATTCGGGCACCAATTGTTGAGCCCAGGCACTTATTTTCAAGAAAAATAACGGCCAGCATGGGGGCATTGATCACAAGTAGTTAGGAAGTTACGGCCTACTCCTGCCTCATTCGCTCCCTCACCATCGTGGATATGGGCGCGTCGAGCACGGACGGACTCCCGTCTCCCGTCGTCGGTGTTTTTTCGCCTTGCCTAACCTTCTGCCCTCTCCGCTCTTTCACCTTTCTGATTCGTTCGCCCATGTCCTCCCCTATTCCCTCGGCAATCGCCTTGCCCGCCGACCCACATAGCTACGCCGGTACCAGCCCGGTCCGGGTGCGGCACCTGGCCCTCGACCTCACCGTTGACTTAGCACACCGTACCCTGGCCGGGAGTGCCACCTGGCACCTGGCCAATCCGGAGGCGGCCAGCGAAGCCGTGTTCGATACCCGCGACCTGACTATTGAGCTGGTGGAGAAATTGGACAAGGATGGCACGGTCACTCACACCACCTATTCGCTGGATGCACCCGATGCTCTGTTGGGCCAGGCCCTGCGCGTGCCCCTGACGGCCGAGACCAAGGCCCTGTGCATTCACTACCGTACCGCGCCCACGGCCGCCGCCCTGCAATGGCTGGTGCCCGCCCAGACCACGGGCTCGCAGCCGTTCTTATTCACGCAGTCGCAAGCCATTCTGGCCCGCACCTGGCTGCCCTGCCAGGACTCGCCCGGCATTCGCTTCACCTACGAGGCCAGGGTGCGCGTGCCGGCCCAATTGCTGGCGCTGATGAGCGCCGAGAACCCGCGGGAGCGAAACGCCAGCGGCGAGTACCACTTCCGCATGGCCCAACCCATCCCGGCCTACCTCATGGCCCTGGCAGTGGGCGACCTGGCCTTCGCTCCGCTCAGCGACCGCACCGGCATTTACGCCGAGCCAGCCACCCTACCCACGGCCACCCACGAGTTCGCCGACCTGGAAAACATGGTGGGCGCCGCCGAGCAACTGTACGGCCCCTACCGCTGGGAGCGGTATGATTTGCTGGTGCTGCCCCCCAGCTTTCCCTTTGGCGGTATGGAAAACCCTCGATTAACATTTGTAACACCTACTATCCTGGCTGGTGACCGCAGCCTGACCAGCTTGGTGGCTCATGAGCTGGCCCACTCGTGGTCGGGCAACCTAGTTACAAATGGAACGTGGAACGATTTCTGGCTCAACGAAGGATTTACCGTGTATTTCGAGCGGCGCATCATGGAACATTTGTATGGCCGCGAGTATGCCGACATGCTGCAGGTTTTAGGGCGGGATGCCCTGCAAGCCACCATCGCGGAGCTTGGAGCCGCCAGCCCCGACACCCACCTGCGGCTGCGGCTAGCCGGCCGCGACCCCGATGAGGGCCTCACGGAAATTGCCTACGAAAAAGGATGCTCGCTCCTACTCACCCTGGAGGACCTGGTGGGCCGGCCGCGCCTCGACACCTTCATTAAGGAGTACTTCGCCCACTTCAGCTTTCAGGCCATGGACACGGCAACGTTCCTGGACTATCTCCGCACCACCCTGCTGGATGAAGCGCCCGGACGGGAAGCCCGCCTGCAACTCACCTCCTGGATCGATGGCCCCGGCTTACCGCCGAACGCTCCACGGGTCAGCGCCCGGCGCTTCGCAGCCGTTGACCAAGCCTTGGCCCGACTGCAGGCCGGCACCGCGCCGGCGGACCTCCGGCCGGCCACCGCCGAGTGGAGCAGCCACGAATGGGTGCACTTCCTGCACGGCCTCCCGCCTACCCTATCGGCGACGGAGCTGCAAGCAGTAGATGCCGCATTCCACTTTACGGATTCGGGCAACGCCGAAATTTTGGCCGCCTGGTTTCCGCACACGGTGCGAGCGGGCTACCAGGCCGCGGACCCAGCGCTGGAACATTTTTTGCGCCACGTGGGGCGACGTAAATTCCTGGTGCCGCTGTACCGGTCTTTGCTGGCCACGCCCGAAGGCCAAGCCCGCGCGCGCGCCATTTACACCGCGGCGCGGCCGAACTATCATTCGGTGACCACCGGCACGCTCGATGCGCTACTAGCCTCATAAACCTATCGGACCCGAACTTTGTCCTCGGTTCGTTCTACTTCCCGCTTCCGCCCTGCCCCGGTTCCACCTGTCTTGCATCTCCCAGTTAGCTTAATCATCCATTGAAAACCATCATCCCGCTCGGTAAGCTCATCGCCGTGGGCGGCAACGAGGACAAGGGCACCTACCCCAACCCTCGCACCCGCCGCAAGTACTACCTCAACTTTTTTGAGTTAGGCATTCTGAAACGCATTGTGCTGGAGTCGGGCAAGGCCGATCCGCGCATTGAGGTTGTTACCACCGCCTCCATGATTCCGGAAGAGGTCGGGCCTATCTATACGGGTTCGTTCGCCATGCTGAATTGCCTGAACGTGGGCATCATGGACATTCGAACGCCCGAGGACGCCCGCCAGCCCGAGTACCTGGAGCGCCTGCTGGCCGCCGACGTGGTCATGTTTTCGGGGGGTAACCAGTCGCGGCTGCGCGAAATGTTTGGCGAAACCGACTTCCTCGATCGGCTGATTCAGCGCTACTACGCCGAGCCGAACTTCGTGATTGCCGGCACCAGCGCCGGGGCCATGGCTATGTCGCAGCACATGATCCGGGGTGGCTCCGTGCCGGACGCCCTGCTGAAGGGAGCCGTGAAAATGGGGGCCGGCCTGGGCCTGCTGCCAGCCGCCATTGTCGATTCGCACTTTGTGAAGCGCGGCCGGTTTGGCCGGCTGATTGAAGCGGTGGCGCTGTACCCCAAGCTCATCGGCATTGGCCTGGGCGAAGACACGGGCGTGCTCATCACCGAGGGCAACTGGGTCGAAACCATTGGCTCCAACCTGGTTATCATCCTGGATGGGCACAACATCCAGCACAACAATGCCGCCGCGGCCAAGAAAGGGACGGTGCTGTCGATTGAAAACGTAACCATGCACGTGCTGGCCAAGGGCAACGTGTACGACATGCGGGAGCGAAAATTCTACGCCAGCAAAAATGCCCTGGCTACCCGCGTACCCGCCCCCGCTCCCCTCGACGTCGATTCGGCAGTTAGGTAAACCTGGCGGCCGCTTCAGCTGATTTCAGCCGGCGGATTAGCCCACAATTAGCCTCACAAGCCCGCTCATTATATTAGATGAGCGGGCTTTTTTGTGCCTCCATGAATGGTTTATATTTAAGGAGTGCCTTCTCGACAAAAGGCGAAATTTTCTCGGAGTCGACTATACTATGGGCTAAGCCGTGAAGAGAGTTCCCCTACCCGACTAGGCGCAGCTCGCCGGCTGGCCCGGCGTGGCGCGAGGCAGCCGCTGATGTGCCAGGATTGGTTCTAAGGAGTGTGGTACCATGAAGCCTCACGGACGATTATATCCGCGGGCCTCCGGTTCGGGGCTCCGCTTCGGGCTTGACTGCTGTGCTGGACCCAAATTCACCGCACTGCTCTGTTCGTACCCCACCTCGGTCCTGACCACCTTCCTCCTTATTTATAGATGGCCACTACCGCTTGGCCTCCTTCGATGCGGCTGGCCCGGTACATGCCTTCCGAATTGAACGGCAAGGCCACGTGGCCGGCCGCGTCCACGGCAATCAGGCCGCCTTCGCCGCCGGCCGGCGCCAGCTTGTCGTGCACCACTATCCGGCAGGCTTCTGCCAACGATAGCCCCCGGTACTCCATCAGGCAGGTGATGTCGTAGGCCGCCACGGCCCGGATAAAATACTCGCCGTGCCCGGTGCAGCTGATGGCGCACCGGTCGTCGGCCCAGGTGCCGGCCCCGATCAGGGGGGTGTCGCCGATGCGGCTGTAGCGCTTGTTGGTCATGCCCCCAGTGCTGGTGGCGGCGGCCAGGTGGCCGTGCTGGTCGCGGGCCACGGCCCCCACGGTGCCTTTTTTCCAGTTAGGGTCGGGCGCGGCGGTAAACTTATCCGGTTCATCGAGCGGGGCCGTGGCGGGCAGGTCGGGCACGGCCCCGGGCTGGGCCTGGCTGTGGTCGAGGCGCATGCGGCCTTCGCGCAGGGCCTCCTGCAATTGGTTGAAGCGGTGCTGCGTGAAGAAGTATTCGGGCGGCTGCAACGGCAGGCCGTGCTCGCGGGCCAGCTCGTCGGCGCCCGGATAGGCCAGCAGCACGTGCTCGGTTTGCTCCATTACCAGGCGGGCGGCGCGGATGGGGTTTTGCACCTGCCGCACCCCGGCGACGGCCCCGACCAGGCGGGTGTGCCCGGCCATGATGGCCGCGTCCATCTCGTGGTGGCCCTCGTGGGTGAACACGGCGCCGCGGCCAGCATTAAACAAGGGGCAGTCTTCGAGGTTGCGCACGGCGGCCTCCACAGCGTCGAGGGCGGCCCCGCCCTGTTGCAAAATGCCGTAGCCGGTAGCCAGGGCCGCTTCCAAGGCAGCGCGGTAGTCGCGTTCGGCGTCAGGGGTAAGCGAGGCGCGGGCAATGGTGCCGGCCCCGCCGTGAATTGCGAGAGCGAACATTAAAGAATAAAAAGTGGGGAAATATGCCCCCAAAGGTAGCCGGTGGGAACGGCCAGCCGATGGCTAATGTTTTTTTTCGTAGGTTTGATGTTCAAGTTTTAAAATTCCCAAACACCTTACATTTATGGCATACGACGTAACCGGCCGGCTGCACGAAATATTTGACGAACAGCAGGTAAGCGAGAAATTCCGCAAGCGTGAGTTCGTACTCGAAGTTCAAGATGGCCAGTATCCCGAGCATATCAAGTTTCAAATGGTTCAGGATAAGACGACTCTCATTGACCCCTACAAAATGGGTGATGAGGTGAAGGTCACCTTCAACCTGCGCGGTCGTGGCTTCAACAAAAACGGCCAGATGCTGTATTTCACCAACCTGGAAGCCTGGAAGATCGAGCCGGCCGCGGGCGGCAACGCCGGCAACAGCTACGGCGGCGGTCAGCAGGCGGCCCCCCGCCCGGCCGCCCAGAACCAGAATCCTACCTTGCGGGCTCAGCCTTCGGTGGCCCCCATCGCCAGCGACGACGACAACGACCTACCCTTCTAGCTTCTAGCCAGTGGCTTCTAGCCAGCGCCGAGGCTACCAGGTAAGTAACCCAAGCAGCCCAGAAAATGCCGCCCCTGAATACAAGGGCGGCATTTTTTGTGTGGCCAATACGTATAGTAGGTCATGGACTTACACAAGCTAATTGCGCGGGGCGAAGGCGAAGAGCTGGAGTTCAAGCAAAGAACCACCCACCCGCACCGGATTTCGCGCACCCTGGTGTCGTTGGCCAACACCCGGGGCGGCCAAGTGCTGGTGGGGGTCGACGATACCGGCCGGGTAGTGGGCGTGCGCGACGCCGAAGAAGAGCTGTTCGTGCTACGCGAAGCCGCCCAGCATTACATCGAGCCGCCCCTCACCGCCCTACGTTTCCGGGAGCTGGAAGAAGATGGCCGCACCGTGCTGGTCGTGACGGTGCCCGAAAGTTTCAACAAGCCCCACCGGGCCCAGGTGGCGCCCGGCGACTGGCGCGGCTACGTGCGCGTGCGCGATGCCAGCGTGCAAACCAGTGGCCTCACCGAGAAAGTGCTCGAGCGCCAGCAGCCCGAGTCACGCTTCGAAAAAATCCCCCTCAACAAGCAGGAGCTGGCCGTGCTCGAACACCTGAAAAAGCATCCGCGCATTACCCTGGCCCAGTACATGAGGCTCGTGAATTTCGGCAAGCGCCGGGCTTTCCAAACCTTAATCAAATTGGTGCTACACGGCTACATTCGCCACCACGACAAGGAAAAAGAACCTTACTATACACTCTGAACCACGGACCACGGATTCGCTCGGATTTTTCGGATTGCACGGATTTTGGACCACGGATTCGCCCGGATTTTTCGGATTACACGGATTTTGTGGACGATAGCAGTCTACCTCTTTCTTTAAATTTATTCAAAGGAAAAAGCCACTCGTTGAGTGGCTTTTTCCTTTGTGCCCTCGGCGAGCATAAGCTAATAGGTACTATCGCGCCGTTCACAAAATCCGTGCAATCCGAAAAATCCGGGCGAATCCGTGGTCCAGAATCCGTGCAATCCGAAAAATCCGAGCGAATCCGTGGTCCCTATTCCTGCTTGCGGGCGCGGGCTATTTTCTTTTCTTCTTTTTCCGCTTTTTTCTCCTTCATGGATTTAACGGGCTCTTTCTTTTTCTCTTTACGGGCGTCTTGTGCTTTAGCCATGGTTGAAAAGAAGGTTAGGTGACGAGGGTCTGAGAGGTAGCCTGAAGTACGGGCTGGGTGGTGAAAGACCCAACGCGCGGGCGGGCCGACATGGTATGTGGGGCGAAGGTAGAAATTTTGCCGTACCTCTACAAAATGGGCAGATACCGCTCGCGCAGAAGGTTGAGGTGGTGCAGCTCGTGGCCGGGCACCATGTAGACTAGGGCGCGCACCGTGGCGGGGCCGCCATTAGCGGTGCCTCTACGATCGAGCTGTTCCTCCGTGAAGCTGTCGAACAGGGCCAGGGTGGCGGCGCGGGTGGCGTCGTACTCGGTCAGCAGGCTGGCCAGGGGGCGCGCATTGGCGTTGCTGTTGGCGACGTAATCGTCTTGGTCGAATCCTGGCAGGTCCTGACCGTCGCCGCGGGCGAAGCGCATGGCGCGGTAAGCAAATACGCGCTCGGTATCAATTTGGTGGGCGAGCATTTCCTTGAGCGACCATTTGCCTGCCGCGTACCCTTTTTCGGTCTGGGCTTCGCTTAGGTTGGCAAGCTGGGTGTGCAGCTCCGGGCCTATCGCGCGCAACACGTCCCGCGGGTCGGCATTGGCTGGTACCAGGTTGATGTAAGTGGCGGCGTACGGTAGGAAATCTCCTTCCGTGGGGCGGGCAGTGGACATGCTAGTCGTGGTGATGGTTGAAGTAAGGGTAAGGTCAGCGGAAGCCGGGGCGGGTGGCGTCGGCGCGGCTCCCGGCAATAGCAGTGGGGTGGCCGCCGCCGTGGTTTCGGCGGCAGGCACGATGGACGGGGTTAAAGCAGCGTCGAACTGCAGGCGCACCACGGGCAGGGGCTTCGGCAAGGCGGCCACAGTTGCCTCCGGCCCAAACGCCCAAACCAGGAAGTCGGGCAGGACCCGTCCCCAGGTATCGGGATGGTGCCGCCCTCCTTCTACGTGCACGTAGCGAATGGTTTCCGCGGCATTCATCCCGCTCTTGATAAGCTCTTCAACCAGGTCGAGGCAGTCCTCAATGGAATCGATGACGCCGTTCCCGTTGCGGTCGTTGTGCTCGTCGAGAGTGCCGGTTTGCAGCCAGAATCGGTGGCTGGGGTGGGGCTGGCCGGCCCGTATAAGGCCGTGCATGATGCGGTCGGCGGGCGTATAGCCGGCTCCCAGGGCCCGGTGTCGCCACCAGAACGAGCCCGAAAATACCCCCGCCCGCGCAAACACCTCCGGATGGTGCCAAACCAAATCGAACGCCGACAAGCCCCCGAGGGAAAACCCCGCCATGACGGCGGCGGCCGGGTCGGGCGAGGCCTGGTGGTTGGCTTGCGCATAGGGCAGCAATTCCTGCAGCACAAATTGCGCGTACGCCCCCGCCAGGCTGCCGCGGCCATTGAAATCGGGGTAGGCCGCGGTGCCGTATTCCTGCAGCCGCCGCTCGTTGGCGTGCATGGCAACGACGAGGAAAGGCCGCACGGCCTGCCGGGCGTAAAGGGAATTGAGCGTGGCGGGCAGCTGCAAGCGTTCCAGGTCCTGGCCATCGTTGAGGTACAGAACCGGGTATGGGCCACTCGCTTCGTCCCCGGCCGGGGGCCGGAGGATGCTCAGCTCCACGTCGCGCTCCAAGAAGCTGGAAGTCAGTACTTCGCGCAAAATTCGGGGACCGGCGGAAGCAGTAGGGGTACTCAGGGTATTGGGAAGCATTAAACAAAGTAACGCAGCCCACCTGAGTTAAGACCAAAAATCTAAATAAAACGGTTTGTCCGCTACTCGTCCGTTATTTTTCACTAGTTTTCCGCACAGCTTGAAAAAGTTCCCTCTTTCCACCTCTTTTCTTTCCCATTCGTGCAGGAACAACATCGCCGCTTTTACTCCCATCACCTGGGCCAAGACATTGACATGCTGGTATTTGGCACCTGGGGCTACCCAGTCGTTATTTTTCCTACTTCGGGCGGCCACGACAACGAGGCCCGCGACTTCAAGCTCATCGAGGCGGCCCGGCCGCTGGTGGAGGCGGGCCGGGTGAAGCTTTTTTGCATCGACAGCATCGACCAGCACTCGTGGTACGCCAAGCACCTGCACCCCGCCATTCGGGTGAGCAACCACGTGCTCTACGACCAGTTTCTGAGCGATGAGCTGGTGCCCATGCTCCAGCGGGAGTGCAACGTCGACAAGATTGGCGTGAGCGGCTGCAGCTTCGGGGGCTATCAAGCCCTGAATTTTGCCTTCCGCCACCCTAACCAGGTGGCGCACCTTTTCACCATGGGTGCGGCCTTCGACATCCGCCAGTTTGTCGACGGCTACCACGACGACAACGTGTACTTCAACAACCCGCCCGAATACCTGCCCGGCGCCCACAGCGAGCATTTTCACTGGATGAACATCATTCTGGGGACGGCCGAACACGACTTTTGCAAAGAGTCGACCTTTGAGATTGCGCGCATTCTCAGCGCCAAGGGCATTCGCTATACCTTGGATGTGAAGCCTTTTGGCAATCACGACTGGCCGGTGTGGCGCGAAATGTTCCCGCAGTACCTGAATACCATTTAATCCTCGATGCTCCGCCCTTGGCGGCATTACAACCCAATGCTGAGCTCCCGAACCAACTCCTCATTTCTAGCTAACCACCTCTCAACTACCAAAATCAACTACCAAACTTCCGAGCAACCTTCACTTATTCTGCTCTAATACCCCAAACCATGAAAAAAATCGGTATTCTTTTCGGACAGGAAAACACGTTCCCCCAAGCCTTCATCGACCGCGTGAATGCAAAAGCCCCGGCTGACATTCGCGCCGAATTCGTGAAAATTGAGCAGGTCGAACAACACGTCGCCCCCGACTACGCCGTCATCATCGACCGGATTTCGCAGGATGTGCCCTTCTACCGCGCCTACCTCAAAAACGCCGCGTTGATGGGTACCGCCGTTATCAACAACCCCTTCTGGTGGTCGGCCGACGAGAAGTTCTTCAACAACGCCCTGGCCGTACGCCTGGGGGTGCCCGTGCCCAAAACCCTGCTGCTGCCCAGCAAGGAGCGCCCCACCGACACCAGCGAGCGGAGCTTTCGCAACCTGGCCATGATGGACTGGGAGGCGGCTTTCCAGCACATTGGCTTCCCCGCCTACATGAAGCCCCACTCCGGCGGCGGCTGGAAAAGCGTGTATAAGCTGCACTCGCCCGAAGATTTCTTCCGGGCTTACGACGAGACCGGCCAGCTGGTGATGCTCTTCCAGGAAGCCGTGGACTTCACCGACTACTTCCGGTGCTACTGCATCGGCGGCAAAGAGGTGCTCATCATGCCCTACGAGCCCCGCAACGAGCCGCACCTGCGCTACGCCACCGAAATGAAAACCACTGGCCCGGCCGGCGAGAAGCTACTTGCCACCATGAAAGAATACGTGCTCAAGCTCAACGAGGGCCTGGGCTATGACTTCAATACGGTGGAGTTTGCCGTGCGCGACGGTATTCCGCTGGCCATCGACTTCGGCAACCCGGCTCCCGATGCCGATATCAACTCGGTGGGTGAGAAAAACTTCGAGTGGGTGGTAGAAGCCGCCGCCAACATGGCTATTGAGCGGGCCCAGGCCCAGCGGCCCGGCCAGGACAACCTGACCTGGGGCACCTTCGTGCACCCGCACCGCGCCGCCGCGCACGAGACCCACTTTACCGTGGCTCAGTCGACTTCGGCCAAGAAGCCCGCTGCTACCAAGGCGGCTCCTAAAGCAGCTGATAAGCCCGCCCCTGCGAAGCCGGCGGCAAAGGCTGCCGCTCCCGCGGCGCCGGCCAAGGCGCCGGCCGCTAAGAAGCCGGTCGCCAAGAAGGCCGAGTAGTTTGCCGTAGTTGCTTCCCAGGTTGGGCCCGACGTGCTGCTTAGCGCGCCGGGCCCACTAGGTCCATCCTTTATTTTAGTTTTCCTTCGTCAGCTATGGCCATGCCCGCGTTTACCCTCGGCATCGAGGAAGAATTTCAGACCATTGACCCCGGAACCCGGGAACTGCGCTCGCACCTCTCGCAAATCGTAGAGAACGGCAAAATTACCCTGCACGAGCAGGTGAAGGCCGAGATGCACGAAGCCGTAGTGGAAGTGGGCACCAATATCTGCCAGAATATTGACCAGGCCCGGACCGAGGTGCTGCACCTGCGCCGCCAGGTAATCGAGCTGGCCGATAAGCAGGGCCTCCGGATTGGGGCCGCCGGCACCCACCCTTTCTCGCGGTGGCAAGACCAGCCCATCACGCCCGACGTTCGCTACGACAAAATCGTGGAAGAGCTCCAGGAAGCGGCGCGCTCCAACCTTGTGTTTGGCATGCACGTGCACGTTGGCATCGAGAACCGCGACATTGGCGTGTACATGATGAATGCCCTGCGGTATTTCCTGCCGCACTTATTTGCGCTCAGCACCAACTCGCCTTTTTGGGAAGGCCGCGAAACCGGGTATAAATCGTTTCGCACCAAGGTGTTTGAGCGGTTTCCGCGGACCGGCATTCCCGGCTATTTCCACAGCGCCAGCGACTACGACGAATTTATTGCGCTGCTGATCAAGACGGGGTGCATCGACAACGGCAAAAAAATCTGGTGGGATGTCCGCCTCCACCCCTTCTTCGACACCATCGAATACCGCATTTGCGACATGATGCTGCGGGCCGACGAAACCATCGCGGTAGCGGCCGTGATGCAGGCGCTGGTGGCCAAAATATACAAGCTTAAATCCCAGAACCTCAACTTTCGCTTGTATCGTAGCGCCCTGATCAAAGAGAACAAATGGCGCGCCGCCCGTTACGGCCTCGACGGCAGCATGATTGACTTCGGCATTCAGCAGGAAGTACCCACCCGCCGGCTCATCCTCGAGCTGCTCGATTTCGTCGACGACGTCGTCGACGATTTAGGCAGCCGGCACGAGGTGGAATACGTACTAAAAATGATGGAGATGGGTACCGGCGCCGACCGCCAGCTCAAGGTCTTCCGTGAAACCGGCGACCTGACGAAAGTGGTCGATTTTATTATCGGCGAAACTGCTTACGGACTGTAAAATAATAAATCACTTTACCTTTGCACCTGCAACGCCTGCCTCTCGGTTGGCGTTGCTTCTTTTTTGGACCGATTTTGGCGCGAGCTACGGCTTAGCTTATTTTTATTGCCGGCCCGTGGGGCCGCTTATTTTCTGGTTTATGGAGGCTGTTCGCATTGCCATTTTGGATATGTACAACAACGCGCCCAACGAAGGCATGCGCTGTATTCGGCAACTGCTGAGCCGCGGCGCAACGGAGGCGGGGGTGCCTTTTCAGGTCGACACCTTTAACGTGCGGGCCGAGGATGCTTTGCCCGGCCTCGAGTACGACCTCTACGTTTCCTCGGGGGGCCCCGGTATCCCGCTGGCTTCGGACGAAGCCTGGGAGCCTCGTTACTTCGACTTTATCGATTCGCTGCTGGCCTACAACCGGCAGCACGACCTAAAAAAGCACTTGCTGCTGATTTGCCACTCGTTTCAACTGGTGAGCCGGCATTTGGGCCTGGGTCAGGTGAGCCGCCGGAAATCCACTTCTTTTGGAGTGCTGCCGGTCCACCTCACCACTGAAGGCTTGGCCGACCCCCTTCTGCACGGCTTGCCCGACCCCTTCTTTATTGTCGACTCGCGCGATTATCAGCTCACGCACCTCAACCACACCCGCATGGAGGAATTCGGCGCCAAAGTGCTGTGCCTGGAAAAGGAGCGCCCCCACGTGCCTCTCGAACGCGCGGTGATGGCCATCCGCTTTACCCCGGAAGTGTTCGGCACGCAGTTTCACCCCGAAGCCGACGGCGAAGGCATGCTCCGCTACATGCTGACGGACGAACGCAAGCAGCAGGTAATCACGGCGTACGGCGCGGCTAAATACGAGGAAATGGTGCACCTGCTGGCCAACCCCGACACCATCGAGCGGACTGAATCCGTCATCGTGCCCACTTTCATCCGCCGGGCTCTGGCTCAGTTAGGCCAGCTCTCCGTTGCCTGAGCAACCGCGTTCATCTAAGCAACCCTGCGAATAATTAGGGGCGCGGCTTGGACAAGCGTCGCCGGCCTCCTTTCCAACGGTTCTCTCTCATAAGCTCTTCACCCTTATCTACTTGGGTTTCGTCGGCCCATTCCCTTCTATGATTCCCGAACTACGTCACACGTACAATGCCGCGTTCAGCAACGAGCGTTATCAGGAGATGCTGGCCGCCATTGAGCAGCAACTACCGGGGCAGCTGGATTTCCGATTAGCCGAAACGCCCGTGTTTATCCCGGCCGTATTGCGCGACAAACTAATCCGGGCGGGGAAGAGCATCGTGGATGTTATCCAGCAAGATAATTTCACGCAACTAACGGAAGCCGCCATTCCGCCCGGGCAGCGCGTGCCGGGCGCGGAAGGACGACCGGAGTTTTTGACATTTGATTTTGCCGTTTGCCGCGATAGCAACGGGGAGCTGGAGCCGCAGCTGATTGAGATGCAGGGCTTCCCCTCACTTTACGCTTTCCAATCCTGGCTCCCCGAAGTTTTCAGGCAGCATTTTCCCATTCCCGATACCGTTTCGGCATTCCTGGAAACCCCATCCGCAGCGGACTACCGGGCCGAGATGCGCCAGCTCTTACTCGGCGGCGAAGCTCCCGAGAACGTGATTTTACTGGAGCTTTTCCCGGAGCGGCAAAAGACCCGAATTGATTTTGCCCTGACCAAAAAACTCTGGGACATCGAGGCGGTTTGTCTGACTAAAGTGCGTAAAAACGGGCGCCAATTATTTTATGAAAAAGAGGGCCGCCAGATACCCATCAAGCGCATTTACAACCGGGTTATCTTCGACGAATTAGCGCGCTACCCGGACTTGCCGGGCGAGTTTCGGCTGACCGACGACGTCGACGTTACCTGGGTAGGCCACCCCAATTGGTTTTTCCGCGTGAGTAAGTTCACGCTGCCCTTGCTCAGCGGGCCGTTTGTGCCGCCCAGCTATTTCTTACACGAGCTGGCCACCTACCCCGCCGACTTAGAAAACTACGTTCTCAAGCCCCTGTTTTCGTTTGCCGGCGCGGGCGTACGCCTCCACGTGACCACCGCCGACCTCGAGGCGCTGCCCGATAAGCACCACTACTTATTGCAACGCAAAGTGCAGTACGAACCCGTGGTGCAGTCGCCCGATGGCTTGGTGAAGTGCGAAATACGCCTGCTTTACATCTGGCCGCCCAGCCAAGCACGGCCGCGCCTGCTTTGTGGCCTGAGCCGGCTGAGCCGCGGAGAGATGATTGGCGTTGATTTCAACAAGAACAAAGACTGGGTGGGGGGAACCACGCCGCTATTTGAGCGATAAGCGTCTCCCTACCCTTGTCCAAAGGGGCTAACTTCGAGGCGCGAAAAGTGCAGGGGCACAGCCGATGTGAGTGCATACAGGCACATCCCTGGACTTTTTCCGCACTGTGGCGCTATTTCAGGCGCCGGTGCTAGTACTCGATTCCCCAGCCCAGAGCCACCTTGGGTTGCTCTAACCAGGTCTACTTCCTGCCAGAGCATTGCTGCGGCGGGCTGTAATCAGTGCCGCCGGGGCGGGTAGGCGTGAGCTATCAGCGGCCCAGGTAAGCTTCCGTACCCTTCACCACTACTGGGCTGACTACCTAAAACTGACTGTATTCCTCTACGGTGACCGTCGGCTTGCTCGTGCCCAAATTTAATTTACCTCAGCAACTAACCAGTTCTTAACTTTTAAAATGATGGCTATCCGACCGTACAAGACCTTAAGCTTGCTGGTGGTGCTCAGCGGTTGGTGGGCGCTGCTGCCCCGAGAAGCGCAGGCCCAAAGCGCTCCGCCCGCAGCCCGGCACGCGACTGTTTTCGACCTGACGGGGGCCGTTGGCCCCACCCTGAATTACGCCTCGGCGGCGGCCTGGCGGCTTTGGGGATTAGACACGGGCGGCCGGTTTGAGGTGGGCGCGGGCTTACGAGCCTCCTATTTTTTTAACGATGGCTACGATCTGGACCGGCAAACCGGCCCCGGCGACCCCACCATTAACGTACCGACCCCGCGCCTTTATTCCCTCAACGCGGCCTTTCACCTGCGGGCGCGGGTGGCTGGTCCCGTGCGCCTGGGCTTCAACCTCGACGCGGCCGGCCTGAGCTTCGGCCCCGAGCGCAGCATCCCGGCGGCCCCCGGGCAGGTGCGCCCCACCCGCGGCAACCTGCTGCTGGGTGGCAGCCGCGACCGGGGCTCGCTCAACTCCGAGTTTTACCTGGCCGTGGCCCTGGCCCAGGGCGTGGGCCTGCGCGCGGGCTGGAGCCATATCGTGACTGGCTACGAGAGCGACGCCAGCACCTACCGCCGCTTCCGCAACCTGGCGGCTCTGGGAGTGAGCTACTCGTTGCGCTAGCCCTACCACCACCGGGGAAGTAACAATTACGCGGCGCCTGGCTCCAGAGGCCTTATAAGTTATTGTGGCGATAATTATCTAACTCATAGCAGGTACCATCCAAAAAATAAGGTATACCTTACTTCCTCGGGTGGCCGCTTATCGAAGCCTCTCTACCGCTTCGCGGCAACTACCCTGACGAAGCGGAAGCAGTGGAGAGGCTTCGGCTGCGTTTGGCAGGACGGCTTTGACAGATACAGGTATCTTTCGGGTAGGCCCTTAGGGCCCAGTGAGGTTGGTTCCGGCTATGGCAATTTTTCTCCTACTTCTTCCTTTCCCGCTTATGTCCTTCCTTCGCCCTTTGGCTGCCAAAGCCGCGCTGCTGCTCGTCCCCGCCGCCGGGCTGCTCACCAGCAGTTGGAACCTCGACCCCGGCTACACCATCAAATTTGCGGGCACCAAGGCTGAGGGCACGTTCACGGGACTAACCGGCAACGTTGCCTACGACCCCACCGACCTAGCCAGCGCCACGATGCGCGTGGCGGTGGACGCGACGACTATTAAGACGGGTAACTCACTAAAAGACAAGCATGCTCGCGGCGAGAGCTGGTTCGACGTGGCGAAGTATCCGAACATTTACTTCCAGTCCACGGCGTTTGCCCGCGCCGGCAGCGGCTACGTGGTGCGCGGCGAACTGACCCTGCACGGCGTAAAAAAACTGGTGGCCATTCCATTTCAGTTCAGCCAACAGGGGAGCAAGGGCGTCTTCACCGGCCAGTTTAAGGTGAACCGCAAAGACTTCGGCATCAACGGCAACGCCTTTGGCTTCGTCGTTGGCGAAGAGATTGACGTGACGCTGCGGGTGCCGGTAAGCCGCTAAAGCAACGGCTCTTTGCGTACTTTGCGCCCATCCGACGCAACGTTAAGTCCGCCGGGCTGGACGTGCTCCAGGCTGCCCAGTCGCTAAACAACGCGGGGCGGTACTTACGCGTAAAGCCCGACTTATTACTCTTCAGCCCCTCGTCCATGTCCTCTCTCGCCGAAAAAGGCCTTAAGCTGTCTAAGAACGCCCTGTTCTCCCTTTTTGTGGGCCGCGCGACCAAGTTGCTCGGGCGGCCTTTCAAGGTTATCACCGTGCTGAACGAAGCGGCTGACAAGCTGGCCGACAAAAAGAGCGAAACTAATAAGTTCAAGCAGCTTTTTGAGGTGGCCCTCACCCTGGTGCGGCTGGTGCGCAGCTTCGTTCGGGGCGAGTACCGCGATATTTCTACCAGCACCGTCGTGTCGGGGCTGGCGGTGTTGCTCTACGTGCTTTCGCCCCTCGACTTAGTTCCCGATTTTATTCCAGTACTCGGCTTCCTGGATGATTTGAGCCTCGTGAGCTGGTTCGTCGGCAAGTTCCAGACCGAAATCACCCGGTTTCGGGCCTGGGAGCAAAACGGCGGCCCGGTAAGCAGCGCCACGGACGAGCCCGACGCCGCAGCCCGGCCCGCGGTGGGCGATGTCAGCCAGCCTAGTGTCGCCGAGCTGGGTCATTCTTAGCAGGAGTAGCACAAGTGGCAGTGGGGAGCATTGGTGGCGCGGCGCTCGCGCCACCCTGCTTCGGACCAGGCCCGCGCCGCCGCGAAATGAACTGGCCGCACTCCGACAACACGCGCCAACTCTACCTTTAACCAGCGTTATTCTTTATCTTTAGTTGCCTCTGTATTGCCTTGCCTCTATGCCTACGTATATCGTCACCCTCCGCCTACCCGAAGCCTACGATGATGAGTTTATTGCCCTCATACCCCGCCACCGGGATTTTATTAACCGCCTACTAAACGAGAAAATTGTTGAATTCTACGCCATCAACCGCAGCCGGAGCCGGGGCTGGATAACCATGAACGGAGACGACGAGGCGGCAGTGCAGGCCGTGGTGGAGCAATTTCCGCTCTACCACTACCTGCATGACGTGGAAATTAATGAGCTCTTCATTTTTGATAGCACCGCTTCGCGCTTCCCGCACATAAGCCCGAACTGACTGGTTGCGGGCCACAATAGCTAATACGTTACAAACTACGGCTTAGCCTTCGATATTATACCTATGGTAGCGTTGCTTGCCTCCTTCCCCTCCCCTTTCCGAATCATTTGGCCCGTGGGCGCGCTGGCTTTGTTAGCCGCCACGGCTCCGCCGACGACTCCCATCACCACCGAACAACTCATTAGCCGGCTCAGCACGGCCATCACCAACCTGAAAACCCTGCGCTGCACGGTAAAGGCCCAAGAGCGGGTGGGCAACAAAATCAACCAGGCGCGCAGCATCATGAAGCTCACCTACAACCCCTTGCGGATCTACATCAAGAACCAAAAGGGAGTCGAGGTGCTGTGGCTCGCGGGCCAGAATGGGGGCGACGCGTGGGTGTACCCGGCCAGCTTTCCCTACATAACGCTGAGCTTGGCCCCCAATGGCAAGCTCATGCGCAGCAACCAGCACCATACGGTCCTGCAGGCCGGCTTCGGCACCATCTCCGATTTGCTGCGCAGCACCGGGCTGCGGCAGGATAACGCCTACAGCCGCTCGTTCCGCTACACCGGCGACACCACCTTACAAGGCCGCACCAGCCACGTGCTGCGGTCCGATTTTCCGCAGTTCCGGTACGTAAGCTACAAAGCCGGTAAGAACGAAACCATCGCCAGCGTGGCCGAAAGATTCGGGTGCGGTGAGTTTCGCATCTTCGAACGCAACGGCTTGAGCGTGGGCGAAACCATTCCGGAGGGCAAGGTGCTGCAAGTACCCAACGCCTACGGGCGCTACACCGTCGTATGCATCGACCCCAAAACCTACCTGCCAATGCTGGTACAGGTTAACGACGACAAGGGCCTATTCGAAAAATTTGAATTTTTCGACGTAGTTCCCAATCAGCCCATCCCCCTCGCCGAGTTCACCAAAGACTACAAGGACTACAAACTCTGACCACGGACCACGGATTCGCGCGGATTTTTCGGATTACACGGATTTTGTGGACGGCGTGATAGTACCCTGTTAGCACATGCTCGCTGAGGGCACAAATGAAAAGCCACTCAACGAGTGGCTTTTCATTTGATTAAAATAAATTAAGGAAAGAGGCAGGCTACTGTCGTCCACAAAATCCGTGTAATCCGAAAAATCCGCGCGAATCCGTGGTCCGTGGTTCAGCGGCGCATGGTTTTTTCGATTTGGTCCCACATTTCGGGCGTGAGCATTTCCAGCTTGTTGAACTCGCCGGCTCCGTTTAGCCACTCGCCGCCGTCGATGGTCACGACCTCCCCGTTGACGTACGACGAAAAATCAGAGACCAGATAGGCCGCCAGATTGGCTAGTTCCTGAAACTGCCCAACCCGCTTAAGTGGCACGTTCGCGGCGGGATCCAGCTTGCTGGCCACGGGCTCGGGGAAGAGCCGGCTCCAGGCACCCTCCGTCGGGAATGGGCCCGGCGCGATGGCATTCGAACGAATGCCGTATTTGGCCCACTCCACCGCCAGTGAGCGGGTAATCGCCAGTACCCCCGCCTTAGCGGCGGCCGAGGGCACCACGTACGCCGACCCCACAGAGGCATACGTGGTCACGATGTTGAGAATGGTGCCCGGCTTTTTGTCGGCAATCCAGCGCTTGCCCACCGCCAGGGTGCAGTTATAGGAGCCACGCAGCACAATGTCTACAATCACGTCGAAGGCCTTGGACGACAACCGCTCCGTGGGACTAATGAAGTTGCCGGCCGCATTGTTGAGCAACACGTCGACTGCGCCAAACTCCTGAATGGTTTGTTCGAGCATGGCTTCGACCTGGTCGTATTTCCGGACATCGCAAGCAATAGCCAGCACTTTACCACCCGTCTGCTGACGCAGCTCATCGGCCGTTTTTTCCAGTACCTCGAGCTTGCGGCTGGTTATGGTTACGTTGGCCCCCAGTTGCAGAAAGTAGGTGGTCATGGCCCGGCCCAGGCCAGTACCGCCCCCGGTCACGATGATGGTTTTGCCCGCCAGCGCGTTGTCGCGCAGCATGGGTTGGGTGAAAGAAGTCGTCATGCGAAATTTGACTGTAGAAGTGGAAAGCGCGGCTTAATCCGCGCCCCGAAGGTACACTTCCGTCGGCCCGATTGCTGACTGCCCCAAGCTGGTTGCGCGGATTGTTCGTTTTGGTTGCGAACCACCAATGAGACGGCGCTACAAAGTCCTATAATTGGATACTTCCTCGTTCGCTAAAGCCCCCGGTTTTGGGCTGCGGAATAGGTTACCCAATTTATTCGCACCTTCGTGCTAATTAAGCAGACAAACGCATTGATTTTACATGACTAGTTCCATCACCGGGGGCTCCACGAGCGCTGCTTCGGGAGCGGAACCCTTAACCGTATTAATACTTGGCTGTGGGTGGCTGGGCATGGCCTTGGCGCGCTCGTTGGTAGCCGCGGGGCACCGCGTACTGGGCACCACCACCTCGCCCGAAAACCTGCCCGCCCTGACGGCCGCGGGCATTGAGCCTTATCTCTTGCGCCTCGGAGCAGATTTTAGCACGGCGTCCGACGAATTGCTACAGCAACTGCTGCGCATTGCCGATGTGCTGGTGCTGAACGTGCCACCCCGGGCCGCCGCTACCGGGGCTTACCCTAACCTGTTGCGGCCCGTGCACCGGGCCGTAGCCGCCGCCGGCACCCCGCATGTGCTCTTCGTGAGCTCCACCAGCGTGTACCCCAACGAGCCCCGCCTGATGCGCGAAACCGATGCCGTGAGCACGCGCGACGCGGCCTCCGACGTGCTCCGGGCCGAGGGGCATTTCGTGCCCCGCTACGGGCAGTGGAAAAGCACCGTAGTGCGCCTGGGCGGCCTTATTGGCCCCGACCGGGCCCCGGGCCGCTTCCTAGCGGGCCGCCGCGAGCTGGCCCAAGGCAATGCCCCCGTCAACCTGGTACACCTGACCGACGTGGTGGGCGTGCTGTTGGCCATTATCGAGCACAACGCGTGGGGGTACACCCTGAACGTATGCGCCGAGCAACACCCGCTGCGACGCGACTTTTACCCGACAGCGGCGCAGCACCTCGGCCTGGAGCCGCCCACGTTCAAGGACGAACCCGGGGTCAGTGGCAAAACCATCGACAGCAGCTTGGTGCGCAGCATCCTACCTTACCAATTTCAGCACGACGACGTGTTAGCCGCCCTGGCGCACTGCTAAGCCATCGGCGGCCCCCGGCGGCCGTACCTTTGCCGGGTGAAAACTGATGCAACTCAACCCCTGGTGGCCGTGCTCGGCGGCGGGGCGGCCGGTTTTTTCGGCGCGATTAGCTGTGCCGAGGCCAACCCGCGTGTTCAGGTTGTTTTAGTGGAGAAGACGGGCAAGCTGCTCAGCAAAGTTCGAGTTTCGGGGGGTGGGCGCTGCAACGTAACGCACGCCTGCGATACCCCGTCTCAGCTGGTAGCTCACTACCCGCGCGGCAGCAAGCACCTGAAAGCGGCATTTCAGCAATTTGGAGTGGCCGAAACCATTGCCTGGTTTGCCCGGCGCGGCGTGCCGCTCAAGACCGAGGCCGACGGCCGCATGTTTCCCACCACCGACTCCAGCGAAACCATTGCCCGGGCCTTGGAAGACGCTGCCCGGCAAGCCGGCGTTCGCATCCTGCTCAACACCAGTGCCGACGAGGTTCAGCCGGAACCCACCGGGGGCTTTATCCTGAAGCTCAGCGGCAGCGGCGCGGCGGCCCTGGGCAGCACGCTGCACGCCTCCGGCCTCCTGGTTGCGACCGGCGGTAACCCCAAGAGTGCCAATTATGACTGGCTGCGCGCCCTGGGCCACACCATTGCCGAGCCGGTACCTTCGCTTTTCACCTTCAACGTTCCCGATTCGCCTTTGAGCGAGCTGATGGGCGTGAGCGTGCCCCACGCCCGCGTAGTGCTGGCCGGCGAAAAGCTTCAGTACGAAGGCCCCTTGCTGGTGACCCACTGGGGCGTGAGCGGCCCGGCCGTCCTCAAACTCTCGGCCTGGGGTGCCCGGCGGCTCAATGAGCTCGGCTACGTGGGCACGGCCCTCATTAATTGGACTCCCAGCTTTACCGAAGAAACCCTGCGGCCCTGGCTGCAGCAGTTTCGCCAGGAGAACGGCAAGAAAACAGTGGCTTCCAACCCCCAGTTTGGCCTGCCCCAACGCCTGTGGCGCAACCTGACCGAACAAGCCGGCATCGCCCCGGAAATGCGGTGGAGCGACTTGCCGGCCAAATCGCAAAACCGCCTGCTGGAGCTGCTGCTGCGCAGCCCCCTGGCCGTCCGCGGTAAAACCACCTACAAAGAAGAGTTTGTAACCTGCGGTGGCATTTCCCTGGCGGAAGTCGACCTGAAAACCATGCAGAGCCGCCGCGTGCCCGGCTTATACTTTGCCGGCGAAGTGCTCGACATCGACGGTATCACGGGCGGCTTCAACTTCCAAGCCGCCTGGACCACCGGCTTTCTGGCGGGTCGGGCGCTGGCGGCGAGTAATGAACGCTGAGCCTTTTTGGCTATTAATACCTAGAGCCGTTTTTGCATTAGGAGAAAGGAATTAAAAATGAAGAATTAAAAATCAGCTGGTCCATTTTTTAATTCTTCATTTTTAATTTTTAATTCCTAAAAAACGGTACACGGAGTTGAGAACCGCTCTGACTATTTATTGCCCACTGCTCTGCAAGGACCGCCGCTGTAACCTTCGCCCGGTTGAGGCAGTAAAGGGGATACATTATTTTCATTCTTACTTATCCCTTTCCCAATGGAAGTCAAAGCCACCACCGCCCTGCTCAACGAACTAGTCGAGACCCTCAAGGATGGCCAGAAAGGCTACGCCGACGCCATGACCGACGTTGAAGACGCTACGCTGAAAGACACCTTCAAAAAATACGCCGTTCAGCGCGCTGGCTTTATCACTGAAATCGAGGACCAGATGTTTAAGCTGGACCTCAAGCCGGATGAGAGCAGCTCTATCACCGGCACGGTACACCGCGCCTGGATTGACTTGAAATCGGCCCTCACCAGCAAAGACAACAAGGCCGTCCTCAACGAGTGCGAGCGCGGCGAAGACTACGCGGTGAAAGCCTACCAAACCGCGCTGAAAGCCCAGGACCTGCCCAGCGCCCTGAAATCGGTAATCGAGAAGCAGTACCAAGGCGTGCAGGAGGCCCACAACACCATCCGCTCCTTGCGCGACTCGTCCAAGTAAAGCCCCGACTACTCTTCGTTTCGCTAATTCCTAATTAGCACAAAAAAGCCGCTCAATTGAGCGGCTTTTTTGTGGTTAGCTGTTTATAGTTTTTCAGCTTACGGCAATTCAACGGGTGAATCCGAGTTCCTGCTGTTTATTCATCAAAGCTTTCGTTGCGGGGCGTCCGGGGCGTTTCGTACTCACGCGGGGTGCCGTAGCTGGGCTTGCTGCCATAGCCGGGCTTGCTGCCGTAGCTGCCGCGGTTGCCGTAGCTCGGCTTGTTGCCGTAGCCGCTGCCGCCTTCCCGGTTGCCGTAGGACGGTTTGTTACCATAGCTGCTGCCTCCGCCGTCGCGGTTGCCTTTGTAGCCGCCCTCGCGGCGCTCGCCGCCGCCGTAGCTGCTACCGCCGCGGTTGCCTTTGTAGCCCCCGCCGAAACCGCCTTCGCGGCGCTCACCGCCGCTGAAAGGACGCCGCTCACGGTCGCCACCGAAGCCGCCGGGCCCGCCGCCGGAGCGGCTGAAGCCTTCCTCCTTAGCCGCTCCCTCCTGCACCGGCGTGGCAATGCTGAAGCTAACCGGCGTACCCTGGATGCTGGTACGGCCCAGCTTACTTACAATCTCGTCGGCGTAGTCCGACGGGACTTCCACGAAGCTGAACTTGTCGTAGAGCGCGATGTCGCCCACTTTAGAACCGGTCAGGTTGGTTGATTCGGCAATCAGGTCCACGATGTCGCGGGGGTGAATCCGGTCCTTCTTGCCCATCGTGACGAACAGGCGAGTGAAGCCGGGCCGGGCGGTACCGGCCGCCTTGCTGGCGTCGAGGCTCTGCTGGGCGCTCTTGTCCTCCTTCATCGTCATCTTCAGCAGCGCGGCGGCGATGTCGAGCGAGGTGATTTCATCGCCCTGGTCGAGCAGGCGCTGCACGCGGCCCACGTACTTGTCGAGGTTGCCCTTCTCGATAATTTCCTTGATTTGATTCAGGAACAGGGTGGTTTTTACTTCCGACACGTCGGCAAACGACGGCACCTGCTCCAGCTTAATCTGCGCCTTGGTGAAGCGCATGATGTCGCGCAGCTTGTAGATGTCGCGGCCGCTCACGAACGTGAAGGCCTTGCCCGACTTGCCCGCCCGGCCCGTGCGGCCGATGCGGTGCACGTAGTATTCTTCGTCGGCGGGCAGGTCGTAGTTGATAACGGCTTCCACGTTATCTACGTCGATGCCACGGGCGGCCACGTCGGTTGCCACCAGTACCTCGAGAGTCGACTTGCGGAATTTATCCAGCGTGTTCTGGCGCTGCTGCTGGCCCATGTCGCCGTGCAGGCCCTCGGCGAAATAGCCTTTAGCTTGCAGGTCGGCCACGATTTCGTCCACCATGCGCTTGGTGTTCGCGAACACGATGGTCGACTTCAGGTTATACATGTCGAGCAAGCGGGTCAGCACGTCCTTTTTCTGGGGACCGCGCACCTCGAAGTAGCTCTGCTCGATGTTGGTCACCGTCATGGTCTGATGGTTCACCTTGACAATCTGCGGGTCGCGCTGATATTTCTTGGTGAGCTCCATGATGGGCTTGCTCATCGTGGCCGAGAAGAATACCGTCTGGCGCTCATTCGGCATTTTGCTCAGAATAAACTCGATGTCGTCGCGGAAGCCCATGTCGAGCATTTCGTCGGCTTCATCCAGAATAATCTTGGTGGTGTTCTCAAGCTTGAGCGTGCCCCGCTCGATGTGGTCCATCACCCGGCCAGGGGTACCGATAACAATCTGTACGCCCCGCTCGAGGGCGCGGAGCTGCCGTTCGTAGGGGCTGCCGCCGTAAATGGGTACCACCATCAGGCCACGCTTGTATTTGCCGAGCTTCTGGATTTCGCCCGAAACCTGCACCGCGAGTTCGCGGGTGGGGCATAACACCAATACTTGTACATCGCGGCTGTTAGCATCTACGCCTTCGATGGCAGGGATGGAGAACGCCGCCGTTTTGCCGGTACCCGTCTGGGCCTGGCCAATAACGTCGCGGCCGGAGAGCAGCATGGGGATGGCCGCCGACTGAATGGCCGAGGCTTCTTCGTAGCCCATCTCGGTGATGGCGCGTTGTACTTCCTCAGAGAGGTTTAGTTCGTCGAAACGAACCACAATTTTTTCAGCTTCCATGAATGTGGAATAGATAAAGGGATAAGAGACTCGCTCCGAAAACAGCCGTACTCAGCGACGTTTCCCCTCCTTCTACCTTGTCACAATCAGGCGGGAAAAACAACCAAAAAACTATGCGGCCAATGCGTTATTGCCTCTCTCAGGCTTGCGCGGACTTAGGGCCGTCCTCAAATGCGGGTGCAAAGGTACCGGTTATATTTTGCAAAAGCTAGGATTGGTCTAAAAAAACATCCTGTCGCGGGAGAACGCCACACTGAGCGAACATCCTAAGAGACCGTCCTGCTGAGCTTGCCGAAGTATCTCGCCTGTGGCAGTAACTCAATCATTCAACGATACACGCGAGGTGTTGGCCGACGGCGATCTTGGGTTCGGCTGCGCGGACGCCAAATGAGTATGACGTTCGGGAGTAACTCAATCGTTCAACGATGCAGCGAGATGCTTCGGCAAGCTCAGCAGGACGGTCTGGAGTAAGTGAATCGTTTAATCATACGGGCGCGATGCTTGCCGACGGCGACCTTCGGCTCGGCTGCGCGGGCACCAGAGGAGCATGACGTTTGGGAATATCCGACCGTCTGGCGTAAGCCTGGGCGACCACCATTGCGGCTGAAGCAAAAAAAAGCCCGCCAAAGGCGGGCTTCCTTGTTACAAAGCTAAAGCGGAACTAAACCAGCGATACTTTTACAGCGTTCGGGCCTTTTTTGCCTTGGGCTACTTCAAATTGAACTTTGTCGTTTTCGCGAATCGAGCTTACTTGCAGGTCGCTGATGTGTACGAAAATGTCTTCGCCAGTTTCGTCGTTTTTGATGAAACCAAAGCCTTTGGTCTCATTAAAGAATTTTACCGTTCCGGTGGGCATGGTGGTTGGTTGTGGAGTTTCCCTAAGTTTTTGGGCCACCGTGGCTTGGTTTCTTAGGTTGCGTCAAAGATAGGCAGAATTTCTAGACCACCAAGTCGGGCCTTATTTTTTTCCACCGGTGCCGACCTTTGCCCGCTCCCCCGTTGTTGAGCACTCATGGCTGATGTTCCCGCGCATTCTTTCTCCCACGAATTTCCAGTACCGGAAAGTGCCATCGACGCGCTGGGCCACGCCAACAACGTGGAATACGTACGCTGGGTGCAGGATGTAGCCGGGGCGCACTGGCTGAGCATCTGCCCGGCCGAAGCGCGCGAACGGTGCGTGTGGGTGGTGCGCGAACACCGGATCCGCTATAAGCAACCGGCTTACGCGGGCGAAAAGCTTCGGGCCACTACCTGGGTGGGCGAGACCAGCGGCGCTACCTCGCTGCGCCTCACCCACATCACCCGCGTGAGCGACAAGGTACTGCTGTGCGAAGCGGAAACAACCTGGGTGCTGCTCGACCCGCAGAGCGGGCGGCCGGTACGGGTGACGGCGGAGATGGTGGAATGGCTGAGAGCGACGATTTGAATTTTGAGGATGGCATTTCTATCAATTGTCAGGTGACTACAAGTCTAATCAACAGGAATCCATTAATCTGTTTCGGGCGTCCAAGACTTGAGGGCAGGTGTTTGACTGTTTATGGATGTAGTAAGAGGTATTCACAGAGAAGGTCAAGAGGGATATAAAATCTACTCCGATGCCTTTGATGTAAGCAATGAGGAAATAAATGCTTGTCTGGAATACTGCGCAAGTCTGGAATGTAAGAAGAAAGTGGATGGAGACAGATTCTGCGACTGCTGCGTATTAGATGAGGAACCAGGAATTGATTACAATGACATTGCTGAAATCACACTTTCCGCTGGCAGCACCGTGGTACAGCTTGGCCTCAATAGCGTATTCTTAGGAAGCCTCGATGAGTATTGGGAATCTGAAGAAAAAATAAAGGGCTGGTTAATCGCCCAAGAAATCATATTCGGAAATCTTGATAAGTTCAAATAAAATACTTCATCGTGGTGCTTGAAATAAGTATCAGAATCAATTTGTAATTGACTTAAATGCCTCCCTCCTTCCGCATTTACTCCTCCTCTGCCGGCTCGGGCAAAACGTATCAACTAACGAAAGAATACCTGCTGCTGGCCCTGGGGGCCGACGACCCGGCGTATTTCAAACGCCTGCTGGCCATTACCTTCACCAACGATGCGGCGGGGGAAATGAAGGAGCGAATTGTAGGGGCGTTGCGGCGGTTTGCGTACCCGAAAAATGGCCCCGTAGACCAGCTCCTGGCGGAAGTGGCGGCGGAGCTGGGCAAAAGCGGGCACCTGCCCCCGCACGCTCGCACGGCCGAGGAGCAGCAGCGGGAAGTGCAACGGCGGGCGGCGGCTACCTTTCGGCTGGTGCTGTACCACTACGCCGATTTTGCGGTGAGCACGATTGACTCGTTCGTGCAGCGCATTGTGACGGCGTTTACGCGGGAGCTGGGCTTACCGGCCACGTTTGAGGTGGAGCTGGATACCGACAGCGTGCTGCAAAGCGCCGTGGCCACCCTGCTCGACAAGGTGAACCGCGACCCGAACAGCCGGCTGCTGTCGCAAACGCTGGCCGAGTACGCGCTGGGGCAGGCCGAAGAAGGCAAAAGCTGGAGCCGGCTGCCCGAAGAGCTGGCCAGCTTCGGCAAGGTGCTGTTTAATGAGACGGTGCAGGAGGCCGTGGCGCAGTTGGGAAAGCTGACCTTGGCCGATTTCCGGCGGCTGGATAAGCAGATTCAGGCGAAGCGCACGGAAATTGAGGCAGCTTTTGTCCAAACCCAAGAAGTGGCGGCGGCCGTGCTGGCGGCCGCCGACGCCACGGAGGCTGACTTTTTTCAGGGCAAGCGCGGCATTTTTGGCTACGTGCAAAAAGGCACGGATTTATTGGCGCCCGATGCCGGGCCTAACAGCTACGTGCAAGCCACTCTGATTGACGATAAATGGTACAGTGGCAAAATCAAAACCGCCGCCGATAAAGCCCGGATTGACGCGGTGAAAGAGCCGTTGCGCGAGGTAACGGCAGCCATTGACCGGTTGCGGACTAACTACCTGCCCGACTATTTACTGCTCGCGGCCATGCAGCCGTATTTATTTCATGCTTCGCTGCTGAGTGAGTTAAATAAATTGGTGGAGCAAATCAGCCAGGAGCGCAACGTGGTGCTGATTTCGGAATTTAACCGGCGCATTGCCAGCATCGTGCTTACGGAGCCGGTGCCCTTTTTGTACGAGCGACTGGGCGAGCGGTACGAGCACATTCTGATTGACGAATTTCAGGATACCTCCGTGCTGCAGTGGAACAACTTGCTGCCGCTGGTGGAAAATACCTTGGCCAACGGGCACTCCAGCCTGGCGGTGGGCGATGCCAAGCAGGCCATTTACCGCTGGCGCGGCGGGGAGATGGAACAGATTCTGCGCTTGCACCAGGGCAACACGCAGGCCTTGGTGGCCCGGGCGCGCGACGAGGACATGCGGGAGCTGCTGCGGCTGCGCTACGAGACGCTGACCCCGGCGTTGGAGGCCCAGGCGCTGCAAGTAAATTATCGGTCGGCGCGGGAGATTGTCGATTTCAACAACGCCTTTTTCGCGGCCGTGAGTGGCCGACACTCGGCCCTGGGCCTGGTGACGGGCATTTATGACGACAAGTTTGGGCAGGAGGTGCCGGGGGAAACAATTAAAAATGAAAAATTAAAAATTAAAAGTCTTGACCAGACGGAAGGCTGGGAAGCTCAATCTTCTGGTTCTTCCTCTCCAATCCACGCGGCTGGCCACGTGGAGTTGCTGTTCACTCAAAAAGACGCTCCTGCGCTCCGCTATGACCCCGGCGCGGGCACCTACACCCAGGAGCCCCTGCCGGGCCACGCGCCCGAAGCAGTGCTGAACTACGACGAGAGCACTTGCTACCTGACCCTGCGGCTGGTAGAGCAAGCCTTGCGCGACGGCTACGTCCTGAGGGATATTGCCGTGCTTTGCCGCACCCGCTACGCCAGTAAAATCATTGCCAAGTTCCTGAAAGAGCGAGGCTACGCCATTATCTCGGCCGACTCGCTGGCGCTGGAATTCGCGGAGGTGGTAAACTTGCTGGTGAGCATCCTGCGGGTGCTGCACCAGCCGGCCGACACGCTGGCCCGCGCCGAGGCCCTGCTGCTGCTCGACAAAGTGGTGCGCGGGGTGGCGCCCACTCCGGCCCGCGCCCGGCACATTGCCGAAATAGCCAACGAGCGCCACGGCAAGTCGTTTTTTGATGAACTCCGGGCCCTGGGTTACGACGTGCGGGAGGAAGAAACCGGCAACCTGGGCCTCTACGAACTGGCTGAGCGGCTGCTGAATCTGTTTAACCTCTTAGGCCGCAATGGGGAAAGTGACTACCTGTTCCGCTTCCTGGATTTGACACTGGAATACAGCCTGAAATTTGGCAACAACCTGGGCAACTTTCTCACGCACTGGGAAGAGCGCAAGGGCCGCATCAGCATCAACGCGCCGGGCGGGCGCGACGCTATTACCATCACCACGGTGCACAAGGCCAAAGGCCTGGCGTACGGAGTGGTTATCGTACCATTTGCCGACTGGAGCCTGGAGCCCCACCGCGGCACCCTGCTCTGGGGTCATTTGGAAGCTTCGGAAAAGCCCTTCGACACCATGCCCGACGTGGCGGTAGTCGGCTTGAGCAAGGGCATTCAGCAAACGGCATTGGCGCGGCAATACGAGGAGGAAAGGGAGAAAACCTTCCTCGAAGGGCTCAATACGCTGTACGTAGCCTTTACCCGGCCGCGCCACCGCCTGTACGTCATCAGCAAACGGCCGGAGGAAAAGAAAACGGGCAAGGGCGGCGAAGACCTTGAGCCAGCGGCCCCCTCAGCCCCGGCGCGCAACGTGGCCAGCTTGCTGCACGGCTACCTGCTGGGCCGCGGCGACTGGAACGCCGAGCAGGTGTCGTACGTGCTATCGAGGGGAACTCCCGCCCCGCCAAGCACCAACAACCAAGCACCAACAACCAACAGCTACGCTCTCACCAACCTGGCGGCGGCGCCCTGGGAAGACCGACTAAAGCTGCGCCGCCACGCCACGACGCTGTTTGATTTTGATGAGCAGAAGGCCCAAGGCGAGTGGGACCGCAAGCTGCACTACGCCCTGCGCCGCCTGCTGACCGCCGCCGACGTGGGCCGGGTGGCCAGCCAACTCGTGGCCGAAGGCATTCTGAGCGCCCGCGAGCGCCCGGCGCTGGTGGAAAGCCTCGAAAAGCTGGTGAGCAACCCGCAGCTGGCGCCCTACTTCGCCCCGCACCTGAGCGTGGAGACGGAGCGCGAAATCCTGGTCGGCGGCGTGCGGCTCCGCGACTACAAGCCCGACCGCGTGGTGCTGGCGCCGTCTTTGGAGATAACCGACCGCACCGGGGGCCGGGTCACGCTGCTCGACTTCCGGCTGCCGGCACCGCAGGAGAAGCACAAGCGGCTGCTGCGCAATTACGCGACGCTTTTTGAGCAACTGGGGTACGCGGAAGTACGCGGGGTTATCTATTATTTTGGAACGGGAGAGGTAGTGGAGGCCTGAGAAATTGATTGAAAATGTAATTGATGATCAAACACGCCTCTCTGCTTTGTGAGCAGACTTTTAAACTACGCTGAGCGAAAGTGGACCCAAACCAAGCATCTTTTCAAAGAAGCAGTTTACCCACGTTTCGCCACTTCGATCTTCGGAAGTAGCCAATGCCACAAACAGCCTCAGCTAGATGCTTCCAGCACAGGCACCACGGATGGCACAGTGCCGGCGGGATGGGTGCTGAGCAGCATTGGTAGCATTCTGCCTATTGGCCCTTAGCTGGCTCCGGGGCGATGCGGGTGGGCGTTTGCCGGCCGGCGACCATCCCTCGGGCGCTTTGCGCAATGGCTTGAATCACGGCCCGCATGTTGGTTAGATTCAGGCTTTCCACTTCATCATCGACCGAGTGGTAGAGCTTATCAGTCGGAATTTGGTCGGTACTGATGGTGTGAGCCGGAACGCCGAGCTTGGCCAGGGTGGCGTTGTCGGAACGATAAAAGAGATTTTGCTCGGGGTACGGGTCGGGCTCGAACCGGAATTTGCTGCCCATCAGGTTCGCTTGGAGGAGCGGGCCAAAATTCGATTTGTCAAACCCGGTAATGAACGCGGTATTGGGGCCAAATTTGGCCACCTTCCCAATCATTTCGATGTTGAACATGGCCACTACCTGCTCGGGCTGGAGGCCCTGCGAGAAGTAGCGGGCGCCAAAGCCGCCGACTTCCTCAGCGGCAAAGGCCACGAAAATGAGCGGACGGGCGTTGTCGTTCTTCTTCTGAAAATATTCGGCCAGCGCTACCACGGCGGTGGTGCCGCTGGCGTCGTCGTCGGCCCCGTTGGCAATAGAGTCCCCGTTGATGGCGGGCTTTACCACGCCCAAATGGTCGTAATGGCCTGAGAACACAATGTTTTCGCGGGCTCGGGCCGGGTCGTGGCCGGGCAGCAGGCCCACCACGTTGCGCAGCTCGATGGGGCGCACGGTGGCGCTGGTGCTGATGCGGTAGGTAAGCGTGGCGGATGCCGGGGCCAGCACGAATACTGTGGAATAAGGCCCCGGCTTGTCCATGCTCGTGGTGCCGTGGCGCAATTCGCTGGCGACCCGGCCAAACATTTTGGCCTGCGAGGTGTCGACCAGTACCAGGGTGTTGGCTTTGGGGGCAAATAACTCACGATTGAACTTGCGCTGCTCCGCCGCGCCCGGCCCAATGGTTATGACGGTGGCCCGCTGGGCGTCCTCACTCGTCCAGGTCAGGGTGGGCTGAGCTGACAGGGCTACGGCCTGGTCCGGGGCCACGGCTTGCCCGTTGAGCACCACGCTGATGGGGCCCGGCTGGGTTTGATAGGCTGTGAACACTTGCTCAAAACCCGACGCGCCCGGCAAGGGCCGGAGGCCAATCCGCCGAAACTCGCCGGCCAGAAACTGCGCTGCTTTCAGTCCCCCGGGCTGGCCGGTGCCCCGCCCCTGCATGTCGTCGGCCGCCAGGGCGCGCACGACGCGGGTAACTGTGGCCGACGATACTTGCGGAGCCGCCGAGGCTTTGGCGGCTTTGCGCGTCTGGGCCGGGGCCATGAACACGGCCAGCACGCAGACGAACGTAAGAAAAGCTGATTTCATAGGTTGAAGTAAAGACGTTACGAGTAGTTATAGCAGTTTTCAGCTCCGTGTACCGGGCGCAGGCAGGAAAACCTCCCGGGACCCCTACAGGGCGAACCCTCCCGGGTACGACCCCGGTTCGCGGGAGGCGCGAAGCCCCAGCAGAGGGGAGCCTGACGGCGGGTACACGGACCAGGAAACGGCTCTAGTAGCTTCCCGAATGCCAATCGGATGCTACCAGCGAGGACGGGCGGGATGGGCGCAAAGCAGCTAATTTACCCCAAAATCAAAGGAGTGGGCTTTCAGCCATACCGGCGCCGGGCTGATGCAAGCAATCAGGAGACCTTTGGGTGCGCGTCCAACTGGGAGAAAACGGTTTCGGGAGGCTGGGAATCAAAGTACAGCTTACTACATCTCAGATTTTTCCCTATTGCTTGGTCAGCCACCCGTTGGCGTCGAGCCAGTTCTGCAGGCGGTCCAGCCACTGGTCTTTGGTGGTTTTGTTTTGCAGGCCAAAGCCGTGGCCGCCGTGAGGGTACAAGTGCATTTCGGCGGGCACGCCATGATGGAGGCAAGCCTGGTAAAAGACAATGCTGTTCTGTACGGACACCACCTTATCGTCCTGGGCGTGGACCAGGAAGATCGGGGGCGTCTGGGCCGTCACCTGCTTTTCGTTGGAATATTGCCGCACTTCCTCCGCCGAAGGAGTTTTGCCCAGCAGGTGCTCACGCGAGCCGGCGTGCTGCAAACTGTCGCTGAAGCTGATAACCGGGTAGATCAGCACTGAAAAGGCCGGGCGTACCGAAACGGGGTCGGAGTTCCCCCCGAGCGGACGAGCAAACCGCGTGGCCGCCGCAGCCGCCAAATGGCCACCCGCCGAAAAGCCCATTACCCCAATTCTTTCGGGGTTAAGGCTGTATTTCGCGGCTTGCTGACGCACTAGGCGCAGGGCCTGCTGGACATCGAGCAGCGGGGCCGTGCTGGGGTCGGGCTGGCTCTGCTCGTTAGGCAGGCGGTACTTTAGCACAAAAGCCGTGATGCCCATTTGATTGAGGCGCCGGGCTACTTCGCTACCTTCGTTATCAATAGACAAGCACGCATAGCCACCGCCGGGGCAAATAATGACAGCCGTGCCATTGGCCATGCTGGGCGCCGGCAAAAAGGCGGTAAGGCTGGGCTGCACCACGTTAGCAATAATCACTCCCCCATTGGGCGGCGTGTTGCTGGTTTCCGTTAGCTCGCTGGGCTTGGCATTGGGGATAATACCGGTATAGAGCGGAAAGGTTTGCTGGGCGGGAGCGGAGCAAGCGGCTCCCCAAACCAGACTCGGGACCAAAAGCAGTTGGAGTATTTTCATAAGTCTGGCGTTGGTACGCCTGGTTGAAGCGGCCGGATAGTTTGGCGCCATGTAGCCGGCAACAATGTTCAAATATGGCGTGAATATCGCTCAAAATGCAAGCAAAAGGAATCACGCTACGCCACCTGGAAACCGCCATGATGGGGTTCCGATATCATTCTATCGGGAACCCCACCCCCGACCCCTCCCCGCCGGGGAGGGGTGCGTTCTGACGGGTTTTGTTCTGCTGGCCCTGCCTTCTTCCCAGGGGAGAGGCTGGGGGTGAGGTGCTTGGGCTAGTGACCTAAAAGTTGTGCTAGTCCAGCGTCAGCACCAAGTCGTCGGCTTGGACCCGGCTGCCTTCGGCCAGGACGACGGCGGCCACGGTCAGGTCTTGGGGGGCGGTGATGGTGGTTTCCATTTTCATGGCTTCGATGACGAACAGCGGGGTGTTTTTGGGGGCGGCCTGGCCTGGCTTCACCAGTACTTTGCTGAGCATCCCTTGCAGGGGCGCCCCCAGGTGGCGGGGGTTGCCGCGGTCGGCTTTGGCGTTGCTGACTTTGGTGACGGCAACGGACTGGTCGCGCACTTGCAGGTTGCGCGTCTGGCCGTTGAGCGTGAAGAAGATGGTACGCTGGCCTTCTTCGTTAAGAGTGCCGACCGATTCCAGACGCACGATAACCGACTTGCCCCGGGCAATTTCGATGATGGTTTCTTCGCCGGGCTGCAGGCCGTAGAAGAACACGGAAGTCGGCACCTTGCTCACGTTGCCGTACTTCAGGCGATGCGCCCAGTACTCTTCGAACACCTTCGGGTAGAGGAGCGACGACAGCAGGTCGGTGAACTTCGCGCCGGGAAACTTCTCCTGGAAGGCCGTCCATTCCCGCTCAAAGTCTATGGGCGCCAGGTGTTCGTTGGGGCGGTCGGTAAAGGGCGCTTCGTCCTTGAGAATCAGCTTTTGCAGCTCGGCGGGCCAGCCGCCCTCGGGCTGGCCGATGTCGCCGCGGAACAGCTCGCGCACCGATTCGGGGAAGTTCAGGGTTTCGCCCTTCTGCAGGACGTCGGCGGGAGCCAGGCTGTTAGACACCATGAAGAGGGCCATGTCGCCGACCACCTTGCTGCTGGGCGTGACCTTCACGATGTCGCCAAACAGGTCGTTGACATCGGCAAAGCGCTGCTTCACTTCCTCAAATTTATCGAGCAAGCCCAGCGAGGCGGCCTGGGGGCGCAGGTTGGAGTACTGCCCCCCCGGGATTTCGTGCTGAAACACCTCCGACGTGCCCGCTTTCAGGCCGGACTCGAACGGGTAGTACATTTCGCGCACCGCCTCCCAGTAGTTGCTGAACTCGTTGAGGGAAGCCTGGTTGAACTCGCGGTGGCGGGGCGTGTGGCGCAGCATTTCCACGATGGCATTGAAGTTGGGCTGCGAGGTGAGGCCGGAGAGGGCCCCCAGGGCCACGTCGATTACGTTGACGCCCGCCTCCACGGCCTTGGCGTAGGTGGCGGCCTGCAGCGACGACGTGTCGTGGGTGTGCAGGTGGATGGGTAGCTTCACGGTATCGCGCAGGCCGGTAATAAGCTCGGTGGCGGCGTAGGGCTTCAGCAGCCCGGCCATGTCCTTGATGCAGAGGATGTGGGCTCCCGCGTCTTCGAGCTGCTTCGCCAGCTTCAGGTAGTAGGCCAGGTTGTATTTAGAGCGGCGGGGGTCGAGGATGTCGCCGGTGTAGCAGATGCACGCCTCGGCCAGCCGGTCGGTTTTGTCGCGCACGAACCCAATGCAGGCTTCCATGCCCTTGAGCCAGTTCAGCGAATCGAAAATGCGGAACACGTCGACGCCCGTTTCGGCGGCCTGCTGCACGAAGCGCTCGGTCAGGTTATCGGGGTAAGCCTTGTAGCCTACGCCGTTGGCCCCGCGGATGAGCATTTGCAGGAGGATGTTGGGCACGGCCTCGCGCAGCCGGGCCAGCCGCTCCCAGGGGTCTTCGTGCAGGAAGCGCAGGGCCACGTCGAAGGTGGCGCCGCCCCAGACTTCGAGCGAGAAGATTTGGGGGTGCTGCCGGGCGTAGGCGCCGGCGACCTTGAGCATGTCCCAGGTGCGCATGCGGGTGGCCAGCAGGCTCTGGTGGGCATCGCGCAGGGTGGTGTCGGTGTAATGAATCAGGGGCTCATCGCGCAGCCAGTGCGCGAAGCCCGTGGGGCCAAGCTCCTGAAGCTTTTGCCGGGTGCCGGGGGCGGGAGCAGCGTGGTCGGCCAGGGGCAGTTGCGGGCGACGCGGGCGGTGGCGCGGGTCGAGCAGGTTTTTGACGTCGGGGTTGCCGTTCACCACCACCTCACCAATGAAGCTGAGCAGGCGCGTGGCGCGGTCCTGCCGGGTTTCGAACTGGAATAGCTCGGGGTGATCTTTGATGAAGTCGACGGTGGCCCGCCCCTGCTGAAATTCTTCGTGGCCGACGATGTTCTTCAGGAACTGGATGTTGGTTTGCACGCCGCGCACCCGGAACTCGTCCAGGCTGCGCAGCATTTTCTGGGCCGCGCCGTACAGGGTGGGCGCATGGGCCGACACCTTCACCAGCATTGAGTCGAAGAATGGCGACACCACCACGCCCTGGTACACCGAGCCCTCGTCGAGCCGGATGCCGAAGCCCCCGGCCGCGCGGTAGGCCACGATGGTGCCGTAGTCGGGCTTGAAGTCGTTTTCGGGGTTTTCGGTGGTGATGCGGCACTGGATGGCGAAGCCCGTCCGTAGCGGCACCACTTCGGCCCCGAGGCCAATCTCCGGGTCGCTGAGCTTGCTGCCGGCGGCGATAAAAATCTGGGTCTTGATTAAATCCACCCCCGTAATCATCTCGGTCACGGTGTGCTCAACCTGAATACGGGGGTTGACTTCGATGAAGTAAATCCGGTCCTGCTCGGGGTTGACCAGGAACTCGACGGTGCCCACGTTGTCGTAGCCCACAGCCCGGCCAATGCGCAGGGCGTATTCGTACAGGAGGTGGCGCTGGTGGTCGGGCAGGCTCAGGGCCGGAGCTACCTCCACTACTTTCTGGAAGCGCCGCTGCACCGAGCAGTCGCGCTCGTACAGGTGGACGAGGTTGCCGTAGTGGTCGCCCACGAGCTGCACCTCGATGTGCTTGGGCCGCTCCACAAACTTTTCCAGGAACACGGTATCGTCGCCGAAGGCGTTCAGGGCCTCGTTGCGGGCCTCAAAAAAGCCTTTCTCCAGCTGCTCATCGTCGCGGATAACCCGCATGCCGCGCCCGCCGCCGCCGCTGGCCGCCTTCAGCATCACTGGGTAGCCGATGCGGTTGGCCTCGACTTTGGCGGTTTCGATATCGACTAGGTCGGCCTCACTGCTTTCGATCTGGGGCACCTGGCACTGCTGGGCTACTTCCTTGGCCCGCACTTTGTCGCCGAGGGCTTCCATCACCTCGGGCCGGGGACCGATGAACACGATGCCCTCCTCGGCGCAGCGGCGCGAGAGGGTGGCGTTTTCGCTCAGGAAGCCGTAGCCGGGGTGAATAGCGTTGGCGCCGTTTTCCTTGGCCACCCGCAGCAGGCCTTCGATGTCGAGGTAGGGCTTGAGCGGCTCGTCGTCGCGACCGATCTGATAGGCTTCGTCGGCCTTGTAGCGGTGCAGCGAGTAGCGGTCTTCGTAGGTGTACACGGCCACCGTGGGAATGTTGAGCTCGGTGGCGGCCCGCATGACGCGGATGGCAATTTCACCGCGGTTAGCGACCAGAAGTTTGATTATGTTCATAGAGTAAGGGTGGGATAGGCGCGCTGGCGGCGAAGCTACGCGAAAGGCGGCAGAATAAGCCCCGGCCCTTTCACCAGCCCGCAGAGGGCACCAGTACCCACTGCCTCCAGGTAAACGTTAAGCGTCGGGCGGGTACTGTATGGCCCAAGCGATGCGGGTGGCTGGGCTAAGCACCGGTAAAATTCTATTATTTATATATTTTTACATTAAGCATCCCATTATTCGCCCTTCCTTTCTACCCTACCCCGCTTCCACCTAATGGCCTCCTTCTCCGCCGAGCTGCGCGTGGCCGGCCACGTCTTCCCCATCCAGCACTGCACCTACGAGGCCACGCAGGCCACCGACACCCGCGGGCGGGTGGTGAGCAAGGTGCGCCGCACGTCGGCCGAGTTCGTATTCGACGTGCCCGACGGCTCCTTTCTGGTCGACTGGGCCAACAACCCGGCCAAGCGCCTGCCGGCCGAATCCGTGTTCTTCGACGAGCAGCGCCGCCCGATCGAAACGCTGAGTTTCGGGGCCGCCTACTGCGTGGGCTACCAGGAGTTCTTCGCCAGCGGTGACGCTGCAGGCGGGGCCTACCAGTGCCGAGTAACCCTCTCCGACCCCGACGGCTGGCACTGGCGACCCGGCGGCCCCCGGCCACCCCGCAGGCGCTCTTGCAAAATCCGTTTGGGCTCCCCCAGCCGCCCCCGCCCCCGGTGCTGCCCCCGGGTTACTCCTCCGTTGCCGTATTTCCTGGGGCATCTCTGCCCCATGGCAAACCTTCCTACTCTGGCGGGGTTAGCAAAACATTCGTACCGCTTAGCTTTTCCTGCATGGATTTTACCGACAAAAACATTCTGCTTATTGGCGCCTCGTCGGGCATTGGGCTGGCCACGGCGCAGCTGCTGAGCAAGCTCAACGTGAACCTGTTTACTGCCTCGCGCCACCTCTCGCCGGAGCTGGCAGCGCTGGGCACCTCGCACCTGACCTACGACGCCACCCAGCCGGTGGGCTCAGCTTTCGAGGCGCTGCCCGACGTGCTTCACGGCGTGGCCTACTTTCCGGGCAGCATCAAGCTGCGGCCGTTCGAGCGCATCCCGACTGAGGATTTTCAGACTGATTTTGACCTCAACGTGCTGGGCGCAGTGCGGGTGCTGCAAGCTACCATCAAGCGGCTAAAAAAAGCCGATGCAGGGGCCTCAGTGGTGCTTTTCAGTACCGTGGCGGCCGAAACGGGCATGAGCTTTCACGCTAGCATCGCCACCGCGAAGGCGGCTGTTGAAGGGCTCACCCGGGCCCTGGCAGCCGAGTACGCTGCCAGCGGCGTGCGCGTGAATTGCATTGCCCCCTCCCTTACCAATACGCCCCTGGCCGCGGCCCTGCTTAACTCCCCCGAAAAGGCCGAGGCCGGCGCCAAGCGTCACCCCTTGCAGCGGATCGGCCAGCCCACGGACTTGGCGTACACGGCCGCCTTCCTGCTTTCTGACCACAGCTCCTTCGTGACTGGGCAGGTGCTGGCCGTGGATGGAGGCATGGGCAAATTGAAATAGCGTTTTAATTACCCCTGGCCAAACTGGCGGCAGTCTTTTTAAGGAGCATAGCGACTAAGACTGCTAGCTACGGGCACGGATGCAGTCTCCAGACTGCCATGTTTATGTCCATTCAACGGTTAACGCGGCAGTCTGGAGACTGCATCCGTACTCGTGGCTGGCAGTCATGCTGTCTGCGACAGCTTAAGACTGCCGCCAGCAAACAGATGCTAAACAACTTCTGACACCTATCATGAAAATCTGTCTGTTCTGGCACCGGCGCGACCTGCGCTTCCACGACAATGCGGGGCTGGCTGCCGCCCTGGCTAGCCAGTTGCCCGTGGTGCCGCTCTTTATTTACGACCGGGACATTCTGGACCATCTACCGAACAAAGCCGATGCCCGGCTCACCTTCATCTTCGATGAAGTGGAACGGCTGGCCAGGGCAACCGAAGCGGCAGGCGGCACTTTCCTGGCGCGCTACGGCAAACCGCTGGAGGTGCTGGCAGCTTTACTACAAGAATTCGACGTGGCTGCCGTATACACCAACGAGGATTATGAGCCCTACGCCACCGCGCGCGACACCGCCGTGGGCCAGCTGCTGCACCAGCACGGCGTTGACTTCCGCCGGTACAAGGACCAGGTCATCTTCGCCAAGGACGAGATAATGACTAAATCGGGTACGGTGCCCAAGGTTTTTGGAGCCTACCACAAAAGCTTCCTGGCCAAGCTGACCGACGACTTACTGCAGCCCTACGGCTCGGCCCGCGATTTTACGGCCCGCCACCTGCACCGCCTCGACCCCGAAAAGGCGGGCCCGCGCCCCACTTTAGCGAGCATGGGCTTCGAGCGACGGGAACAGTACGTGCCCACCGCCGACCTGCCCGACCAGGACGTGGTGCGCAACTACCACAAAACCCGCAACACGCCCGCCCTGCAAAACGGTACCACGCGCATTTCGGTGCAGCTGCGCTTCGGCACCCTCAGCGTGCGGCAGGTGATGCAGCAGGCCAAAGCCCTGAACCCGAAGCTGCTGGCCGAAATTATCTGGCGCGACTTCTTCATGATGCTGCTCTGGCATTACCCCAACACCGCCAGCGAGGCCTACGACCCTAAGATGCGGAATGTGCCCTACCGCAACAACGAGGACGAATACCGAGCCTGGTGCGAAGGCCGCACTGGCTACCCGCTCGTCGACGCCGGTATGCGCGAGTTGAATCAGACCGGCTACCTCCCGAACCGCGTGCGGATGACGGTGGCAGGCTTCCTGGTCAAGCACTTGTTTATCGACTGGCGCTGGGGCGAAAAATATTTTGCCGACCAGCTGCTCGATTACGAACTGGCCAACAACGTGGGCAACTGGCAGTGGATGGCCGGTACCGGCGTCGTTTCGGCGCCATGGTTTCGGGTGTACAGCCCGGAAAGCCAACTGGCGCAAGTCGACCCGGAGCTGCAATACGTGAAGCGCTGGGTGCCTGAGGTGGGCACCCCGGCCTATCCGGGCCCCATCGTGGAGCACAAGTTTGCGCGGGAGCGGGCGGTGGAGGCTATCCGAACAGCTCGCATCGCGGCTGGATAATGGATGCGGGACGCCACCTTGGCGGCACCGCTTCCGCAGATACGCTGCGTTTGTATGGATTGCTAAACCGCCGCGGGATGACACCTTGGCAACACTGCTGCTCCGCCAAGTATCAGCCCCGGCCCGCCAAAGGAGGTGCCCCGCCTGCTTGGCGGAGCGTTTTACAAAAGGTGGCGGCTCCTTTCCCCGAACCTACCGCCTGGCACGGCGGTTATCACTACATGGAAAAAGACCGCATCAAACAAGCTTATCTCGACTTCGTGCTCAACGAAGGCCGCCCGCCACAATCGGTGTTCAAGCTTACCCAACAGCTGGGCATTGCCGAGCAGGAGTTCTATAAGCTCTACGCTAATTTTGAGTCGATTGAGCGCGAGCTGTGGGCTGACTTTGGCCGGCAGGCGCGCGAAGCCGCCGCTACCGAGCCGGTGTGGGAAGGCTACGGCAGCCGCGAGAAGTTGCTGGCGTTTTATTACACGCTGCTCGAAATTCTTAAGCAGAACCGCTCCTACGCCCTCATGAGCCTACGCCGCTCCCTCCACCGCGTGCCGGCCCTCACCCCGCAGGTGCTCGATGATTTTCGGCAGGACTTCGAACGGTTCGTGGGCGACTTGCTGGCCGCCGGCCGGGTGAGCGGGGAAATTGCCAACCGCCCGCTGGTGCAGGAGGGCTACCCGCGTTTTTTCTGGCAGCAGGCTCTGTTCGTGCTGGGCTTTTTTGCCAAGGACGACACCGTAAACTTCGAGCGCACCGACGCCGCCGTCGAAAAAGCCGTAACCTTAAGCTTCGATCTGGTTGGCCGCAACACCCTGGACTCGGCCGTGGATTTCGTACGGTTTCTGGTGGGTAAGTAAGCTCCGACTATAGTCTAGAGCACCGCCCGCTGAACTACTCTCCTCTCCCACCCAATCTTTTTTAACCATACTCCAACCCTGGGTTGGAGGTACGGCATGTCTGACGAACCCCAAACTTCCCTGCCGACCACGAAAGTGGCCCGCGCGGCCCGCTTTGCCAAAACCGGCTTCAACGTCGGCGCCAACTACGTGAAGCACTACGCTAAGCGGGCCGTGGGAGCCGAATCAACCACTGCAGACTTGCACGCGGCCAACGCCGCCGAGCTTTACGGCACCCTGAGCGAGATGAAAGGCTCGGTGCTGAAAGTAGCCCAGATGCTGGCTATGGAGAAAAACATGCTGCCTACGGCCTACGCCGAGCAGTTTGCCAAGGCGCAGTACCAAACGCCGCCGCTGTCGGGCCCGCTGGTGGTGAAGGCCTTCCGCGACGCTTTCGGCCAGTCGCCGTTTCAGCTCTTTGATGAGTTTGAGGCCGAAGCCCGCCAGGCCGCCAGCATTGGGCAGGTACACTTCGCGCGTAAAGACGGTAAAGATCTGGCCGTGAAGGTGCAATACCCCGGAGTGGCGGCCAGCATCAAGTCGGATATCAACCTCGTGAAACCTATTGCCCTGCGCGTTATGGGGCTGAGCGAAGCCCAGGTCCGCCCCTACTTAGCGGAAGTAGAAACGCGACTGCTGGAAGAAACTAACTACGAGCTGGAGCTACGCCGCGGCCAGGAAATAGCGGCTCGCTGCCAAGGCCTGGCACATTTGGAATTTCCCGCCTATTACCCCGCGTACTCTACTGCCCGCATCCTGACTATGGACTGGCTGCCGGGCCAGCACCTGAAGGAATTTCTGGCTACCGACCCCGCCCAGGAAGTGCGCAATCAACTAGGCCAGGCGCTGTGGGACTTCTACCAGTTTCAATTCAACACGCTGCACCAGCTACATGCCGACCCGCACCCGGGCAATTTTCTGCTGCGCACCGAACACGGCGGCACCCTGGGCGTGCTCGATTTTGGCTGCGTTAAGGAGGTGCCGACGGAGGTGTACCGGCTGTTTACGGCCCTGCTAGCCCCGGAAACCATTGCCGATGAAACTCGCCTGGCGGCGCTGCTCACCGAAGCCGGCGTGCTGCGCGCCACCGATGCCCCGACCCTCCGGGCTCTGTACCTGCGCACTCTGCAGGTATCGTTGGAGCTGGTAGGCCGCCCCTTCCGGCAAGCTACGTTCGACTTTGGCGACCCGGCCTACCTGGCCGCGCTCTACGCCTTGGGCGACGACATGATGGCCGACCCCGAGCTGCGCAAGCAGCGCGAGCCACGCGGCTCCGAGCATTTCATCTACCTCAACCGGACCTATGTAGGCCTGTTCGCCCTGCTCACGGAATTAGGCGCTATAGTACGAACTGGGCAATAGCACGGCCCCCTTTGTAACCAGCTACTGAATGAATGGTAGTGACTTTTCTTATTGCTTCACGAGTCGGTGCGCAATGGGCACGCCATCTACGTTCAGAACTATTTTAATAAATCTGAATACTAATTAGGCAAGGTTATATTTTCTAACAGATCTGACGAAATCAAAAATATGTAACAAGCAATTGATTTCTTGCGAAGAGCCAAGGTGGGCCTGGCAGCAACTTTTGCCACCACGGCTGATTTCATGCCCATAGATTTTCAAGGGGAAGCCGGCAGGAGCGTTATTGAGCAGGTAGTGCATAAAACATTTCTGGCAGTGGATAAGCAGGGTACTGAAGCCGTAGTGGTCATGGCCCTATACGGGTTACTGCTCCCGGCCACCGCGTTACGATAAAGGCCAACTCGCCCTTTTTCTATGCCATTGTCGATGATCACAGTAGGAACCTGCTTTTTGCGGAAACTGTCAGCGGCCTAGCGTAACTGCCTTGCCGGGCGCAGATTCCTTGTACTCACTCTATATCTACTTTTGGGCAACTATACTCATCACCTTGCCCCTTGCAATGTCTTCTCTCTCCCCGGTGCAGGCCAGTGCTTCCCGAACGGCCCAAACTACCTTCAGTCTGGCCCTGGTCCGTCGGGTGGCGCAACTCTCTGATAACTCTACTGTGGTGCTGTCCCCCTTAGGCATCCTGGCGGCATTGGCCCTGGTCATGAGTGGGGCGGGCGGGGCAACCCAGGCGGCCTTGGCCGAAACCCTTTTTGGCAGCTCTCAGGATTCTGCCGCTTCGGCGACCGGCTTTGCGGACCAGTTGCGACAGCTCCTCCAGCCGGATAGTCCGGAGGACGGGAACCCGATACTCCACCTGGCTACTGGTATGTGGATGGACCACAGCTTCGCGCTGGCGCCCGCCTTCGCCAATCAGGCCCGCACGCTTTACCAAGCGGAGGTAGCCAGGCTGCCCTTGGCCGGCCCAGACGCGGCCTCCACCATTAACTCCTGGGTGCAGCAGCACACCGCAGGGCTTATTGCTGAGATAGTGTCAGCCGAAGTGCTGGCGGCTCCGCTACTCAAGGTCGTGCTGGTGAACGCGGTGTATTTCCAGGCCCGCTGGGCGAGTGAATTCGATCCAGGTGACACCCAACCTGGCTTGTTTAGACGGGCCGATGGTACAGCACAGCCGGCTGACCTGATGCGCCAAGTCAGCCGAGAAATTGGCTACCTGGCTGGTGATGGCTGGCAGGCCGTGCGACTTCGTTACGACGGCTACCCCAGCGACTTTTCCATGCTCGTGTTTGTGCCGGACGAGCCCAGTGGCCTGCCCGCTTTTTTGACCACTCTCAATGCCACTAGCTGGGATTCTTGGCACGCGGCCCTCAAGTATCCGGCTCAGCAATTGGAAGTCGAATTGACTCTGCCCCGCTTTCGAATAGAATGGAACGGCGACCTGGCACCCTACCTTCAGCAGATGGGCCTGACCGCCCCTTTCGCGCCCACGGCTGATTTTACCGCTATGGGTTTCCAAGCGGGCGGGGGTGCTATCGAGCAGGTAATACATAAAACGTTTCTGGCAGTGGATGAGCAGGGCACTGAGGCCGCAGCGGTGACCGCCATAATGTGGATGGGCTCGGCTAGTGATACTGCTCCTCTTCGCCGCGTTACGGTCAAAGCGGACTCGCCCTTTTTCTATGCCATTGTCGATGATCAGAGCGGGAGCCTGCTTTTTGCGGGAACCGTCGGCGACCTAACGTAATTGCCTTGCTGGCAGGCGGCGAGTCAACTACTTCCCGTACTTTGGTGCCCGGCTACCTCTGACTTCTTATTTTAGCTGGTATGGACATTCAAGCGGAACTACTGCGGGAGCACTCGGCCCGGCAAACGCGCCGGCTGACTGACTATGCCTGCTCGCACCCCCGTTGCTTCGCCGCCTTGCTCAAGGTGTTTTGGTACGGCACCACCCGGGAGCGGCAACTGGCGGCTGATGTGTTGGGCTGGGTTGGTGAGCGGCGGCCCCAGTGGTTGGTGCCGCATTTGGCCGGCTTGCTGGCGGCTACGCAAGCCGGCGCCGAACAGCACCCGGCGGTACGCCGGGGCGTGGCCCGCGCGCTGCAGTTTGTGACGGTGCCCGAGGAATGGCAAGCCGCCGCCTTTGATACCTGCCTGGACCTGCTGCTAGCCCCGGCCGAGCCCGTGGCCGTCAAAGTTTATGCCCTGACCGCGGCGGCCCGACTGGCGGCGCCCTATCCGGAGCTAGCGGCCGAAGTAGTGGAGGCAACCGAGAAAGCCTTGAGTGCCAGCAGTTCGGCGGCGCTGCACCACCGGGCAGCGCAAGAATTGCCGAAACTACGCCTCGCCCAGCGGGAAGTTTTGCCAGGTTAGCTGTTGACGTTGCTCATTCATTTCCCTTTTTCTGTCCTTCATGAAAAAACTTTTCACCCTTACTGCTGCGCTATTTAGTCTTACGTTCTCGGCCACGGCCCAGAAAATGGCGAGCTGCTGCGCCCGGCCCGCCGGTCATTCGTCGGCTTCGGCCACCGAGGCGTTTGCTATGCTCGCGACCAACAAAGACTTCTCGGGCGGCCACGACGCTCCCCTGCCCTACACCTACGCTGGCGAAGGCCAGAACATCGAGTTCAAAACCGCCGACGGTACGCCGGGCCGCGGCTTCGAGATTAAGAGCGCCACGCCCAGCAATCAGTACTTGTTCGTCATTCACGAGTGGTGGGGGCTGAACGATTACATCCGGAAAGAGGCCGCCACTTTCGCCCGCGAGCTGCCCGGCGTCAACGTCATTGCCGTGGATTTGTACGACGGCAAAGTGGCCACCACGCCCGAAGAGGCCGGCAAGTACATGGGCGAAGTGAAAACCGAGCGCGCCGCGGCCATCCTCAAAGGGGCTCAGCAGTACGCGGGGCCGAAGGCAAAGTTCGCCAGCATCGGCTGGTGCTTCGGCGGCGGCTGGAGCCTGCAGGAAGCCCTGCTCGGCGGCAAGCAAACCGTGGGCTGCGTGATGTACTACGGCATGCCCGAGAAGGATGTCGCTAAGCTCAAAACCCTGAACACCGACGTACTGGGCATCTTCGCCAGCCAGGACAAATGGATTAACCCCGAGGTTGTGGGCCAGTTTAAGAAGGACATGGCTGCGGCCGGCAAGAAAGTAACCATTGAGACCTACGAGGCCGACCACGCTTTCGCCAACCCTTCGAACCCCAAGTTCAACCAGGAGTACGCCACCAAGGCGCACGCCCGGGCCCTGGCCTACCTGCGCGGTAAATTCAAGGTGAAAGCCTAAGCCGGATGGGATGAATACCAGAAAGCCTTCCCCGCCGGGAAGGCTTTTTTTTATTGCTAACTTGTTAGCCGCTAGCGCCTCCTTCCTCTGCTTCACCTCCTCACTCCTTCCACCATGGCCCCACTTGCTGCCCTCCTCGTCGAATACGGCGAAAGCCACCAGAATCCTACTAATAAGCTGGTACACTGGGTTTGCGTGCCGCTAATCATGTTCTCGCTGCTGGGTTTGCTGTGGTCGGTGCCCGTACCGGGGGCCATCCAAAGCATCAGCCCCTGGCTGAATTGGGGTACCCTGATAATGGCGCTGACGCTCGTGTACTACGTGCGCCTGAGCGGGCGGCTGGCCCTGGGCATGGTGCTGGTGTGGCTGGCCATGGCCCTGGCCCTGCGCATAGTGGTGGGGGCCACCGCCTTGCCACTATGGGCCATTTGCCTCATCATTTTCGCCCTGGCCTGGGTCGGGCAGTTCTGGGGCCATCAGGTGGAAGGCAAAAAGCCCAGCTTCCTCAAAGACCTGCAGTTTCTGCTGATTGGCCCGCTGTGGCTGCTGCACTTTGTGTACCGGCGCCTTGGCTGGCGGTATTAACCGGACCGGGTTACGGGCTGCGTCCGGCCGACTCCGTAACCAGGGCGGAATACACTGCTTGGACTATCGCTCATCCATCGGCTCGTAATTCATGCGGAGGGCCCCTGTGTCGCCCGTCACGGTTAGGTCTAGGTTGGCCAGGGTGGAGCTGGAGTTGAGCAGCACCGCGGTAGAGCCCGCGGCAAAACGGATGACGCCTCGCTGACCCGGCTGGAGGGTAGCCTTACCGAAAATGCCGCCGGCCCGGGGGCGCTCCTTGATTTCTACGGCGACCTTGCCTTTATTTTTTGCCACTACTTTAAATGCCCCGCGCTGGCCTCCCCCGAGCAAAAACTGTTTGCCGGGCTCAATAGATAAATCGGAATGAAGGTGCCCGGAAAGACCACCCGACACGACCGGCCCGGCTAGCAATACGGCGGCCAATACGGCCACCGAAGCAGCCAAAGTGGTCTTACTAAATAGCCTCTGCCGCACGCCGGGCAGCCAGGTCCGGAGGCGATTGCGGAACCAGCCATCGACCGACCAGCGGCTTGCTCCCATCGCCAGCAACAGCACCAAGCCCCCGAATAGCTCCTGCTGCAAGTGCATGCCCCCGAAGAATGCCGACCCGACCTGCTTGGTAAGCCAATCGGAGGCTTCCAGCGTGGGCCAGCCGGCTTCGACTGTAAGTACACCCAAGTGCAGGCAAAAGGCAAGTAGTCCCAGAGTGACGGTGGCGCGCCAAGTAGTTAGGGCGGTGGAAGTAATCGCGTTTTTCATGAAGTAAGACGGCCGGGGCCATTGGTGAAACGATGCCCAAAAGTCCCCTTACGAAGCCGCCATAGCGCTTCATATTACGACTTGGGCCGTCTCAGCTTATGATTTGAGCCGACTCACTTCCCCAGGGGTACGTCCGGTGAGCTTTTTAAACACCCGGTTAAAGGTGGACTTCGAATTAAAGCCGCATTCTAACGCGATGCCTACCAACGAGTAATGGCTCAGGTAAGGGTCTTGTAGCTTACGCTCGGCCTCAGCGACGCGGTAGCTATTCACAAAATCATTAAAATTCTGTCCACAGCCGGTATTGATGACGTGCGAAAGCAGGGAAGTATTGGTGCGAAGGCGGTGCGCCAGCTCCGACAGGGTCAGCTCAGGCTCTAACCAGGGCTGCTCTTCCTCCATTAAGCGCAACAGTTTTTCGCGCCAAGGCTGCAACTCCGGCGCCAGTATAGTCGCCGAGGCCCGCGTTTCCAATACGTTGATGCCGCTGCCTGCCGGCATTGCGAATGGAATCTCCTCCACGGGAGGGTCCCCCGCTGCTACCGGGGTAAGCGGTGGGCGGTTGAGCAGCGAGGGCGCTTCCGACTCGGCCTCAAATCGCAAGGGTACTATTGCCGCATAGTTGGCCTGCAGGCCGATCACACTGAGGTAATAAATCAGGACGCCATTGGCCAGGTAAGCATACCAGGAATCGCCGTAGCCCAAGGGCCCAACGAGGGCATCGAGCGCAACGAGCCCCAACCATACCAGCAGAGCCAACAGGGCCGCCAGTAACAAATCGCGCAAGCCCCGAAACCGGAGGCGAGTCGTGTCCGAAAAATGGTCGTCGAGGTAGCGGCGGTAGCGGCGGTAGCGGCGCAGGGTAGCAAGGCCGTAGCCCAGCATGGAGGCGTAGCCGATTAGTTCGTTTAGCGCGTTCAGCTCATCCAAAAAGGCTGCGCCACGGCCCTTAGTGCCAAAATGATACGGCAGGGCCTGGCCGAGCAGTTTATGCCCCCAGGCGATATCATAGACGGCCATGGCCACGTGCGCCCCCACGTACACCAGCCACGGCGCCAAGTGCCACCAGTGCCGCCGCAGCCCGAAGGCCTGGTTGGTTAAACTGCGGAAGTAGAGGTAAAATACCGGCCCCCAGGCGAGCCAAGGCCGCCACGGCACGTAGAACATGAGCGTGGAATAGTGGTCGTGGCTGTCGTACCACCCGGCAAATCCGAGCATCCACTGCGCCACCGGTAACACGTTGAGCAGCAGCAGCAGGCCCAGCAGGCCATCGGCTAGCGTACCCGTGCGGATCGCTCGTATCAGCAAATGGCCCGCCAGCACCAACCCTGGCACGACGAACGGCAGCAACAACGCGCTTTGGGGCCTGAACTCAAATAGCACGGTGCGAAGCTACGAACGCTAGCTATTCGCCCCGGGCCGGCCAGCAAGCCCGCTTACGTCGCCTTACGCGACGGCCAGCAAGCCGGCCAGCTCGGCCACGCAATCCGTCAGCTGCTCCCAGGCGGGCAGCATGAAATACTGGTTTTGGTAGCGCGTGCCCGTTACCGGCGTGTGCAGCACCGTAGCCAGGTCGAATACCGGCCGGGGAGTGTTCTCGTTCACGCAGTGGTGTATTTCGCCGGCTGAGGAAAGCAGGCCCGCGCCGTACAAGCGCGGCTGGCCTTCGTGCTGCACCAGGCCAAACTCGGCAGTGAAGAAATACAGTGCCCACAACTGTTCCCGGGCTGCTGAGCCCACTGGCTGCGCCTGGTAGGCCTGGCCCAGCGCGTGCAGAAAATTAGCCAGTCCTTCGTCGAGCAGCATGGGCACGTGCCCAAACAAATCATGAAACAAGTCGGGCTCGGGGCTGAAGTCGAACGCCCGCATGGGCCGGATGCGGGTCACAACCGGAAACTGACGCTCGGCCAGCCGGGCAAAAAACGCGGCGGGCTCGAACGGCCGGCCGACGGGCGCCAATTGCCACCCGCTGTATTTCGACACGTTGGCGCTCAGCTCGTCAATGTCCGGGATGGCTTCCCGACGGAATCCCAACCGAGCCAGGGCCTGGCTGAAGGCCGGAGCCGCCCGCCGGTGCAGCAGCGCGGTTTGGCGGTCAAACAGAATCTTCCAAATCAAGTGGTCCTGGCCTGTAGCGTTCGCAGGGTCGAGCTTAGTAAACATCGTAATAGGGCAAAAAAAAGGCCCGACATCCTGGTGGATTCGGGCCTTTGAAGGTTGCTAGTGAAGAGGGGGCTTCATGCCTTGTTCTTCCTTAACGCCAATTGCAGCCCAGGCTTGCCCGATTTGGGGCAAGTAATTAGGGTATTGACACAATTGACGAATTGGGAGCGCATGAGTGGGACGAATTTAGGAATTGCTTCCGAATAACCAAGCATCTGCCCGATTAAAAAATCATGAAGCTCCGCGGTTAGAGCGGGCTACTCCAGCTCCCCACGCAGCGCAAACACCCGCCGCAGGTTCCGAATCAACCTGGCCGATTCGTCGAAATTCAGGGTCTGCTGGCCATCCGAAGCTGCTGTTTCGGGCGTTTCGTGCGTCTCATACACGATGCCGTCGGCCCCGGCGAGCACGGCGGCCAGGGCCATGGGCGGCACGTAGTCGCGCAAGCCGATGCCGTGCGAGGGGTCCACGATAACGGGCAAGTGGCTTTTTTCCTTGAGGATGGGCACGGCGTTCAAATCCAGGGTGTTGCGGCTGGCCGTTTCGAACGTGCGGATGCCCCGCTCGCACAGAATCAGCTTTTCGTTGCCACCCGAGAATACGTACTCGGCCGACGACAGCAGCTCCTCAATGGTGCCGGAAATGCCGCGCTTGAGCAGCACGGGCTTGTCGACGCTGCCCAAGGCGTCGAGCAAGTTGAAGTTCTGGGTGTTGCGCGCGCCCACCTGGAACACGTCGACGTAGTCGTGCATCTCCTCCACCTGCGACACTTGCATAACCTCGGTCACGATCTTGATGCCGCGCGCCTGGGCCATACCATGGAATAGCTTCAGCCCCTCCATGCCCAGGCCGCGGAATGAGTAGGGCGACGAGCGGGGCTTAAACACGCCGCCGCGCATCAGGCGCACGCCGTGGTCCGTGAGGTGGGCCATCACCTTTTCCATCTGGGCCTCGCTCTCGATGCTGCACGGGCCGGCGCACAGTGCCAGCGTGCCTTCCCCGATGGTCACGCCGTCGCCCAGGTCGAGCACGGTGGGCTGCACGCGCCATTTGCGGCTCACCAGCTTATAGTCGTCGGACACGTGGTGCACGTCGCGCACGCCGGGCAGCTGGCCGATGGTGCGGATGTCGAGGTCCTTCTTCCCAATGGCCACCAGGTAGTGGGCATGCTGGGTGGTGACTTCGGTGGTTTTGTAGCCCTGTTGCTTCAGGTGCTCGGTAATGACCGGCACCACGGCTGCTTTTTCAAGTTGAATTATCACGGAGGTAAGGGATTGCGCTAGAAGTAGGGATAAAAGGCTGGGCTCCGGTGCAAGACCGTCGGCCAAAGGCTCGCTGTTCGGCTAAAAGCTTATCAGACTGAGCGGGCTACCGGACTCTTGATGCCCCGGACAAACCGGGCCGCGGTAGCCGGCGCATCTTCGGCGTCTTGCAGCGCCCGGATGAGGGCGGAGCCGATAATGGCCCCCTCGGCGTGCTCACAGGCGCGGTCGAAACCCATTTTATCGGCAATGCCAAAGCCGATGAGCCGCGGGTTTTTCAGGTTCAGGGCCGCAATGCGCTCAAAGTACTGCTGCTGCGCCTCCGCATCGGGCAGCGTGGTGCCGCCGGTGGTGCCGGGGCCCGATACCAGGTAGAGAAAAGCATCTGATAACGCATCGAGCCGGCGAATTCGGGCTTCCGAGGTTTGGGGGGTGACGAGGAATACGGCTTTCAACCCGTATTGCTGGAATAGCGGGTGGTACCTTTCCTCGTACTCATCCAGCGGCAGATCGGGCAGAATCAGGCCGTCGACTCCCACGGCTGCCGCTTGCCGCAGAAAGGCTTCCACGCCGAATTGCAGCACAGGGTTAAGGTAGCCCATGAGCAGCACCGGGGTTTCGGGCACCACGGCGCGCAGCTCGCGCAGTTGCTCGAAAAGCACGGGTAGGTTCATGCCATTGGCTAGAGCTGCTGAGCTGCTACGCTGAATAACCGGGCCATCGGCCAGGGGGTCGGAGAACGGCATGCCGATTTCGAGGATGTCGGCCCCGGCTTCGACTAGTGCTTTGGCGAGCGGTAGGGTGTCGGGCAGGCGGGGGTAGCCGGCGGTGAAGTACACGTTGAGCAGGTTTTGCTTGCTGGCGAAGGCGTTTTTGATTCGGTTGTTCATGTTTTTTATGGTTTTTTCACCGCAGAAGGCGCAGAGGGTTTCGCAGAAGGGACGCAGAGGACGTTCTTCTGCGTCCCTTCTGCGAAACCCTCTGCGTCCTCTGCGGTGAAAAAAAATCAAACCAGCTTATCCAAGTTCTTCAAATAGGTTTCCAAGTCCTTATCCCCCCGCCCAGAGAGATTCACCACCACCACGTCGTCGCAACCAGCCCCCAGCTGCCCCAGCGCCGCCAAAGCGTGGGCCGTTTCCAGCGCCGGAATAATGCCTTCCAACCGGCTGAGTTCGCTTACCGCTTGCAGCGCCTCCTCATCGGTAATAGCAATAAACTCAGCCCGCCCCGACGCCCCCAAGTGAGCGTGCAAGGGCCCGATGCCCGGATAATCGAGCCCGGCGCTCAGCGAGTACGGCTCGGTAATCTGGCCGTGCTCGTCCTGCATCAGCAGCGTGCGGCTGCCGTGGATGATGCCCGGCGTGCCCAGCACCGACGTGGCCGCCGAATGTCCGGAGGCAATACCGTGCCCGGCGGCCTCCACGGCAATGAGTCGCACCGACGGCTCGTCGAGGAAATGATAGAACGCCCCCGCCGCGTTGGAGCCGCCACCCACGCAGGCCACCACAAAATGGGGCAGCTCAGAACCGGTTTTCTCCAGCAGTTGGGCCCGCATTTCTGCGCTGATAACGGCCTGTAGCCGCGCTACCAGGTCCGGATACGGGTGCGGCCCCACCACCGAGCCGATGATGTAGTGCGTATCCACGGGGTTGGCAATCCAGTCGCGGATGGCTTCGTTGGTGGCATCTTTCAGGGTTTGGCTGCCGCTGGTCACGGCCCGCACTTCGGCCCCGAGCAGGCGCATGCGGGCCACGTTGGGGCTTTGGCGCTCGATGTCGGTGGCGCCCATGTACACCACGCACGGCAAGCCCACCAGGGCGCACACCGTGGCCGTGGCCACCCCGTGCTGGCCGGCCCCGGTTTCGGCGATGATGCGCTTCTTGCCCAGCCGCTGGGCCAGCAAAATCTGTCCGACCGTGTTGTTAATCTTGTGAGCGCCGGTGTGGCAAAGGTCCTCGCGCTTCAGAAAGATGCGGGCTCCATAGCGCTCCGACAAGCGCCGGGCCTCGAACAAGGGCGTGGGCCGGCCCACGTAGTCGCGCAGCAGGTGCTGCAAGTCGAGTTGGAAATCGGGGTCAGCCAGGATGTCCAGGTAGCTGGTGCGCAGCTCCTCCACGTTGGGGTAGAGCATTTCGGGGATGAAGGCCCCCCCAAATTCGCCGTAGTAGCCGCGGGCCGTAGGTTGCTGATAAGAAGATGGAGTCATAAGTTATGATTACTTGATAGTTAGTACCTAATGCCGACGGCGGGGTAGCTCAGCTCGGCCGGACGTTCTTTTTATGGGTTTACCGGGGGCCGCAGGACCGCCAGCAGCTGCCTTACTTTTCCCACATCTTTCACTCCCGGCGCGGTTTCAAAGCCGCTGTTCAAATCGACGCCGGCCAGGCCCGGCAGGCGCAGGGCCGCCAGCTCGGCGGCATGCTCCGGGCCCAGGCCCCCGGCCAGGAAATAGGGCACGGGCAGGTGGTAGCGCTTCAACAAATTCCAGTCGAAAATCGCCCCATTGCCGCCGGGGGCTAAGCCTTTGGTATCGAAGAGGAAGAAGCCGCAATGCGGCACGTAAGGCTGCAAGGCCACGAAATCCACGGCGTTGCCCACCGCGAAAGCCTTCATCACCAGCAGACCGGCCGCGCTTAGTTCTTCGCACTGCGCCGGGGTTTCCTGGCCGTGCAGTTGCACGGCACCCAGGCCGAAGCGTTGAGCGGTGGTCAGCATGTTGCCGGTGGTTTCATTGACGAAGACGCCCACCTTCCCGATCGTTGGCGGCAGCTTTTGCACCAGCTCGGGAGCCAGCGCCTCGCCCACAAAGCGGGGCGAAGCCGCCGCGAAGATGAAGCCCAGAAAATCGGGCGCCAGGGCGGCCACGCCGGCCAAAGCCCCAGCGTCGCGCATGCCGCATACTTTCACGAGCAGCCGCGCCGGCGGGCCGCCCGCGCCGGGCCAGCCGGCCGCTAGGGCAACTTCAACGGGTAAGGGGCGGGACGTTTTCACGGGCAGCATCAGGCCACGACGGCCGTTTTGGATAAGGCGGCAATTTCCTGCACCAGGGCCGCGCAGGCGCGCTCGGGCCGGGCGTGGCGCATGAAGGCCTCGCCGAGCAGAAAGCCCCGGTAGCCGGCTTCGCGCAGTTGCTTAATAGTCGCCGCCGTAGAGATGCCGCTTTCCGAAACCTTCACCAGATCACTTGGAATAGCTGCCGCCAGCTCCAGAGAAGTGTCCAGGCTCCAGCTGAAATCGTGCAGGTTGCGGTTGTTCACCCCCACCAGGTCCACAGCCTCCACCTGGACGGAGCGGGCCAGCTCGGCCGCGTTGTGCACTTCCAGCAGCACTTCCAAGCCCAGCGACCGGGCCAGACGGCCCAGTACGCCGATTTCCTCCGGCGTGAGCACGGCGGCGATGAGTAGCACGGCATCGGCTCCCACGCTTTTCGCTTCGAGAATCTGGTACTCATCCACCACGAAATCCTTGCGCAGGATGGGGCAGAAATTAAAGCGGCGCGCCGTGGTTAAGTCTTCGTTTTTGCCCCCGAAAAACTCGGTATCGGTAAGGATGGACAGGGCTGCGGCGCCGGCTTGCATATAGCCCAACGTGGTGCGCTCCACCGGGGCGTACTGATTAATCCACCCTTTCGAGGGCGACTTGCGCTTGAACTCGGCAATGAGGCCGCTGCCGTGCGGGCGCAGCAGGTACTGCCGCAACGACAGCGGCTGCGACTTAAAGTACAAACTGCTCTCCAGCAGCTTGACGGGTACCAGCTCGCGGCGGGCGGCCACCTCTTTCCGCTTGTGCGCGATGATGGTTTGGAGAATGGTGGACATGAGGAACAGGAATAAGCGGTAAAGGATGAGCGGTTTGGCAGAAGCTGAGAAAGGCGGGGCCGATGACCAGGCCCAGGCCGGGGCCTATTTCTCGTGGGCCCTTCCTCATTCAGGGTAGTTGCAGCATGGTTTCGAAGGCCCGCTTCGCCGCGCCCGAATCCAGGGATTCGCGGCTGCGAGCCAGGGCTTCGTCCCACCCCAGGCCCGGACGGGCACACTGCAGGGCCAGGGCGGCGTTGGCCGTCACCACGTTGCGCTGGGCGGGAGTGCTGGTGCCGTCCAATATTTGCTTGAACAGCCCGGCGGCCGCCGCTACCGTGCTGCCCCCGGCCAGGTCGGCGGCGGCGCAGGTGGCGAGGCCCAGCGTTTCAGCCGTCAGCAGGCGTTCCCCCTCAAACGAAGAAACCACCTTGGCCGGCCCGGTGAGGGCCAGCTCGTCGTAGCCGTCCAGGGCGTGCACCACCGCGTAGCGGATGCCGGTGGGCTGCATCAGGTAGTGGTAGATGCGCTGCAGTTCGAGGTTGAATACCCCCAGCAGTTGGAACCCCGGCCGGGCCGGATTCACCAGCGGGCCCAGGATGTTGAAGAACGTGCGCAGGCCTAACTCGCGGCGCACGGGCCCGGCGTGGCGCATGGCCGGGTGGAAAGCCGGGGCGTGCAAAAAGCAGATGCCCGCCCGGTCGAGCTGCCGCCGCAGCTGGTCGGAGCTCGCCTCAAAGTCGTAGCCGAAATGGGCGAGCACGTTGGAGGCACCCGACACCGACGACACCCCGAAGTTGCCGTGCTTGGCCACGCGCACCCCCGCCCCGGCCACCACGAAGCACGCCAGGGTGGAAATGTTGAGCGTGTTTTTACCGTCGCCGCCGGTACCCACGATGTCGAGCACCTCGGTGGTGCCCAGCGCCGGGTCGCGGCTCAAGTCGAGCAGGGCCTGCCGGAAGCCGGCCAACTCCGCCACGGTGATGGGCCGCATGCGGTACACGGCCAAAAAAGCCGCCGTTTCGGCCGGGTTGGCTCCCCCCTCGCCCAGCTGGCGCATGGCAGCGTGGGCCTCGGCGTGCGTCAGGGGCTGGTGGTCAAAAAGCTTGGTGAGAATCTGTTTCAACATCGAGGGGTAGCGCGGAGCCTTCACTCCGTATCATAAGAACAACTGTAATTCAGGGGGTTTGCAACACTCGAGCGACTTCGTCCTGCCGGGTGCAAAGGCTCCGCGCTACATCAACCAATTTTCCAGCATTTTGGCCCCGTGCTCGGTAAGAATACTTTCGGGATGAAACTGCACGCCCCGCACGTCGAACTGCCGGTGGCGAAAAGCCAGTACCTCGCCGGTGGCATCCCGCGCCGTGGTTTCCAGCTCGGCGGGCATGGTTTCGGGCCGCACCGCCCAGGAGTGGTAGCGGCCTACCTGAAACCGGGGCGGCAAGCCCGCGAACAAGCGCTCCCCGGGCACCGTTACCTCGGCTTCGTTGGCCACCCCGTGCAGCACCGCGGGCAGGTTGTAGAGCGTGGCGCCGAAGCTTTCGGCCAGGCCCTGATGGCCCAGGCACACGCCCAGAATGCGCTTGGTGGGCGCGTATTGCTCGATGATTTGCGGCATCAGGCCCGCTTCGGCCGGAATGCCCGGGCCCGGTGACAGCAGAACCGCATCGTAAGCGGCCACGGCCTCGAGCGGCAGCTGGTCGTTGCGGATCACGGCGAGGCCGGCGCCGTGGCCGAGCTCGCGCAGCAGGTGCACCAAGTTATAGGTGAAGGAATCGTAGTTATCGAGAACGAGAATTTTCATTGGGTTTAACGCTTAACTATGAGCAGTAGACCAAACACTCTAACCAACACTCGTGGCCGCCCGCAGGGCCTCCCGCAGCGCGCCCAGCTTGTGGTGCACTTCCTCCAGCTCCGACTGCACATTGGAAGCCGCTACCACCCCGGCGCCGGCCTGGAAGTACAGCTGGTTACCAGTACTCAAAAAGGAGCGAATCATGATGGCGTGGTTGAAGTTGCCGTCGAAGCCCAGGTGCCCGATGCAACCGCCGTAGTAGCCCCGGGCGGTGGGCTCCAGGCCGTCGATAAGCTGCAGCGCCCGGTGCTTGGGCGCACCCGACAACGTGCCCGCCGGGAAAGTGTCGGCGACCACTTGCAGGGTATCGGTGCCGGCATCAAGCTCCGCCGTCACGTGGCTCACGAGGTGGATGACATGCGAGTAAAACTGAATTTCGCGCAGCGTGCGCACCCGGACCTGGGTGCCGTGGCGGGCCAGGTCGTTGCGGGCCAGGTCCACCAGCATCACGTGCTCGGCGTTTTCCTTGGGGTCGGCGGCCAGGCGCTGGGCGGCGGCGGCATCGGCCGCGTCGTCGCCCGTGCGGCGGTAGGTGCCGGCTATGGGGTAGAGACTGGCTTCGCGGCCCTGCACCAGCACCTGGGCCTCGGGCGAGGAGCCGAAGATTTTGTAGTCGCCGTAATCAAAGTAAAACAAGTACGGCGAGGGGTTGATGGACCGCAGCGCCCGGTACACGTTGAATTCATCCCCCGTAAAACCTTGCTCAAAACGCCGTGAGAGCACAATCTGAAACACATCGCCGCGTCGGCAGTGGGCCTGGCCCTGGGCCAGACGCGCCCGGAACTCGGCGTCGGTCTGGTTGCTGATCTCCTCTCCTACCGTGGCAAACTGAAACGTCGGCACGCTGGGGTTGCGCACCAGGTTTTCGAGACGGTCGAGGCCGTCGGTTTCGGCGGCTTGCCCGGTTACACCGTGTTCAAACAGGTACAGCTCCTGCCGGAAGTGGTTGAAGGCAATTACGTAGCGGTACACGCCGTAGCGGATGAGCGGCACGTCGCCGGCGGGGACCTTGGCTGCGTCAAAAGTTACGTCCTCAAAGCTCTGCACGGCTTCGTAGCCCAGGTAGCCAAACAGGCCGGTGCTGATGAAAGGCATTTTCGCGGCGGCCTCGTCGGGCACGAAAGCGGCAGCGAACTGCCGCAGCTCTTCCAGGGCTTGGCGCGGGGCGCTCAGCTGAGCCTGGGTACGGCGCCCATCGGGAAACGACTGCCGCAGTTCGCCCCCGCGCCGCAGCTCAAACGTGCCCAGCGGCTCGCATACCAGGTAGCTGAAGGCGTTTTGCTGGCCGTGGTAGTCGGCACTTTCCAGCAGCAGGCAGTTGGCGTATTGGTCGCGCAGGCGCAGGTACAAGCCCACGGGCGTAACGGTGTCGGCGAGCAAGCGGCGGTGGCGGGTGGTGAGGTGGTAAGACACGGGAGCGAGGAATAAGCAATAAGGCAAAGCCGACGGCGCAGCCAGGGATAAAATGCAAAAAGCCCGGCGAGCGGCCGGGCTTTCGTGTTCAAAGGTAAAATCAAGGGTGACTTCACCAGGCGCACAGACAGTCCGGTCCGAATTTTCGGAGCTGCCACCACCAAGCCTGCGAAGTACGAAGAGAAGCCATTACAGAAAAGCGTTGGATGAGAACGCCCCGCAAAGATATAGCATCATCTTTAAAATTCCGGCAAGAGATTCATATTTTTACTGCGAGCCTGCTAACGTAATGATCATAAATGAAAAAATTCACCAGAGCAGAGATAGAAGCACTTATTAACACGGTTGGTACGGAGGACGACGGCACTCTCGGGGCGAGTATTGATTTAGCTGGTGCGGATTTGAGCCACGTGGATTTGTCTGGTTTAAATCTGAGCCGGGCCAACTTAGATGATGCCAGGTTATGTCATACCCTCCTTCGCGAGTGCAATCTGCAGGGCGTTAGTTTGGTGGGGGCCGACCTGTCGGGGGCGATCTGTACCGACGCCAATATGAGAGGAGGGTGGCTGAGGTGGATGACGTGCCAGGGAACAGACTTTACGGGCGTTGACTTTAGCTTTGCCCTGCTGACATCCACCGATTTGAGCACGGCTACTTTTGGTAACAACAATTTTAGGGGAACGGAATTAAGCGGTTTGACGCTCCCACCGGGAGGCGTGGCAGGCATCAGCTAGTTTTTAATGCGTCGAGACGCTCTCTATTACTTGGCTCTGGCCGCCCGACGAGTCTCTTGGGCTGCTGCCCCAAATAGAAACTGGTACGCGGCCGGGAATTCACGTTGCCAAAACCATTCGCGGTGCTGCCCATCCGCCGGGGCGTGAAACGATATGTTGGGCGCGGGTACCCCCTGGGCCCGCAGTTCCGCGCGCCAGGCCGCCATCAAGGGCAGCATGGTTTCCGATTCCTTGGGCCCGCACACGAAGTAGAACCGGGCAGTTGGGGCCGCCGGGTGGGTTTTGGCAAACACCTTCAACGAATCGTTGCACACCCAAAAGGCGGGCGAGAAGACCCCGATGCGGCCATACACCCGCGGGTATTTCAAGGCCGCGTACACCGATATCAGGCCGCCCAGGCTGGAGCCGGCCAGGCCCGTGTGCGCGGCATCGGGCTTGGTACGGTAGTGCGCATCGATGTAGGGCTTAAGGGTGAGCGCCAGAAAGTCGACGTACGCGCCCCCTTGCCCGCCGGCTTTCAGCTCTGCGTTGCGCCAGGGGATGTATTCATCGGCGCGGTATTGGTTGCCGTGGTCCACGGCGACTACGATGCTGGGAACCGGGCTCCGACCAGCACCCGGAAGGTGGTCGAGGGTTTCGTCGACGCCCCACTCGCCGCCGAAGCTGGTGGCCTCGTCAAATACGTTCTGGCCGTCGTGCATGTACAGCACCGGGTAGCGCTGCTGGGGATTTTGGCCATAATCGGCGGGCAAATACACCCACACCCGCCGCGTGCGGCCGAGCTGCGGCAGGCGAAAGGACTCGCTGATAACGTGTACCCGCGGGCTGGCCGTGGGCTTTCTGAGCGCGGGGGCACCGGGTTCAGCCCAGCCTGCTATTTCGTGCGTAACCGCCGCTGCTTGTCGCAGGTCGGCTTGGCGGTTGCCTATGGGCTGCTTGTCGGGTCCGGCTTCCACCTTTGCCCAACTGCCCCGCGTGAACTTGTACTCAATGGCTCCTAAGCCGGCAGGCAGGCTGATGTGGTAGGTGCCGTCGGGGTTCCTGGTCAGGGCGTACGCGGCGCTGTGCGGGTTCCAACCATTAAAAGATCCCGCCACAAAAATGGTATCTGCGGCGGGGGTGTTAGGCGGAACTCGAGTAATGCTGAGTACAGTTTGCGCCCCCGCCGGCCGGGCCGCTCCCCCGGTTAGCAGAACCAACAGCAAGAGGCGATTCACGGCGTTCATCGGGCGCGTACTCAGCGAATAGTTTCGCCGGTGCCGGCGTCACGCTCCGCCGCGCTTAATTTGCGCAAGGTGTACGCGGCTCGCACCGAATCGATTCCGGGCAACCCATTGGCTTGAAAATTAAGCGCCGCTCCTTTTTTCTGGGGGCCTTTCACAAAGTGCCGGTATTCTTCGGCCGGTTCGAGCACGACGTAAAGCAGCCCCGGCGACGGCACCTTCAGCCGCGAGTAGAAGCAGCGGCCGTCGCCGGCGGGGCGGCGCGTTTCTTCTGCCACGAGGCTGGTGCCTAGCAGGCGGTACTTGGAAGCGTCGGTGCCTGGCAAGGGGAAGTTACCCAAGCCGTCGACAAACACCTCCCGCCGCTCCATAAGCTGTTCGAGATTCAGGATTTTGAGGAGGCGCAGGTTTTCCTCGGCCATAACGAGTTGCTGCACCGACTTGCCCGGCTCGGGCTCCTGGTAGTACACCAAAACCGGTTTCTTCAGCTTGACTTTTCCCACATACGACGGCGCCTTGGGGCCTTCGGGCTCGCTGCTGGTCGGCACGGTAGTAATGGGCGTGTACTCCGGTGGCGGCTTCGGGCTCCCTTTACCCGTTGGCGCCGAGTTACCGCGGCCCGTCGGAGTAAGTTTGCGAGGGCTGGGCCGGGACTGAGCTACGGCACTGGCCAAGGTAGCGGCCAGTAGCACGATAACGAGTAGTAAGGTCTTTTTCATTTCCTAGAGAAAAGCCAAAAGTAGCGAGCAAATATTGGCTCCGCAAGGTGCATTCACGCCGGCGGAGCAACCGTATTACCCTTGCCAGCGGCCCTGTAGAAGCATTTGGCGGCCTTTCCGGTCAAGGTCACGGCTGGAAAGGCCGCCGGGAAAATAAAGCCCTGGCTTACCGTCGGGATAGCAGGCCCTACCCGGGGCTTGGGACCAATAAGCGGCAAGGACTGTCAGTTATTCCTTTACAACTACAACCTCGCAACTCATTCGAGGGGTTACTGATCCTAACACATGTAGTTATCTTACCCTGAGGCACTCCCCTCTCTGCTAACTACCCGCGGCTAATCTGGTGCGCCATACCCATCACAAGCGCAAGACGGCAGTATTTGATAGTTCTTTATACTCATAATTTATAATTTACGACCAGTTTTAGCACCGAGTCCGTTGCTCATCCGCGGCCAGAAAGAGCTAGATTTTTTTCACTCTTACAGGTTTTTATTGTTCAATATATACTACTACCATTCACTATCATACCTGGCAAATATCCCTGGTTTAAGCTCTAAACAACCGTAGAATAACTCCTTAGTGAAGGTCAGTTCTGGGTTAGGCTTTTAGTACTTTAAAAGCCCGACAACATCTGGCTTTAATGCCGGTTCTTTCGGTATATTGCAGCCGCTTTTTTGCGCATTTTTAACTTTTTCGCACTACCCTCACCTCTCACCCCATTTTGTTTTCCATGAAACATCACTATCTAGCGAAATTATTGTTTCTGCTACTGTTCGCGGCCTTTGGCTTCCCCTCAGGGGCCTTTGCGCAAACCGGCTCCGTTAGCGGCCGGGTAACCGACGGTAAGAAGGAGGGCATTCCCGGTGCTACTGTGCTTATCGATGGTACTACGCTGGGTAGCTCGTCTAATGTAGACGGTACTTATAGCATTCAGAATGTACCGGCCGGGGCGAGAACCCTGGTTTTTTCATTTGTGGGCTACAACACGGTCCGCCTTCCGGTGACCGTGGTGGCCGGTCAAAACGTGGAGATATCAACCAGCTTGATTGAAAACACGACTCAACTGTCCGAAGCGGTTGTCGTGGCCTACGGCACGCAGGAACGCCGGGAGGTAACCGGCTCGATATCCACCGTCAAAGCCGACCGCATCGCGAACAACTCGGTGCCGAGCTTCGACGCCGCATTACAAGGCCGCGCTGCGGGCTTGCAAGTGGTGCAATCGAATGCCGCCGCCGGCTCGGCCGTTCGCATCCGGGTGCGCGGCACAGCTTCTATTACCGCTTCGGGCGAGCCGCTGTATGTTATCGACGGCGTACCCGTCGATAACTCCGACATCAGCGACCAGGACTTTAGTCGCAACAGCGTAAAAGCCAACAACCTGAACCCCTTAGCAGCCATCAACCCCAACGATATCGAATCGATTTCGGTGTTGAAAGACGCTTCGGCGACTGCCCTGTATGGTTCGCGCGGCGCCAACGGGGTGGTGCTCGTAACCACCAAGCGCGGCAAGACCGGTAAAACCACGTTTAACGTGAGCTATTACACCGGGGTGAGCGAGGCCACCCGCAAGCTCCCCCTCCTCAACGCCCAGGAGTGGCTGCAACTTTACAACGAAGCACGGGTAAACGACGGCTTGGCGCCACTGGGCCCGAACGAAACCGTTTCCGTCAATGGCATTGGGTTTACCCCTAATTCGGTGGCTGGCGTCAACACGAACTGGGTTGACGAGGCCCTGCGCACCGGCTCCGTGAACGATGCCTCGGTATCGGCTTCGGGGGGCAACGAGAAAACCCGCTTCTTCGTGGGCACGGGCTACCGCCAGGAAAAAGGTATCCTGAAAGGCAATGATTTTCTGCGGCTCAGCGGCCGCATCAACCTCGACCACAGTGCCAACGAAAAGCTGGACCTGGGCACCCAAATCAACCTGAACTACGTGGATAACGACCAAGTGCCGACCTCCTTCAACGGCGGTATTGGCACCGCCCAGTCCTCGGCACTACCCATTTTCCCGGTTTATAACCCCGACGGCACCTTCTTCGGTACACAATTCGGCAACACTGGCACCAACATCGTGGCCCAGCGCGAAAATACTTACGTGTCGAAGGGCCTGCGTACGCTAGCCAATCTCTACGCCCAGTATAAAATCGTAAAGGGCTTGACCTTCCGCTCGGAGCTGGGGCTGGACCTGTTCAACCAATTGGAGCGCCGCTACGAGTCGCCGGTCAACCGCTACTTTACCGGCGTCGACGCCAGCGGCAACAACCTGCCCCGTATCGGGCTGGGGACCACCAGCGAACGCCAGTCGAACCGCTTCAACTACAACAGCAACAACCTGCTCACTTACGAGAAGTCGCTAAACGAGGAAAACCAGTTGAAAGTGCTGCTCGGGTTCAACGCGCAGAAATTCAACAACCATGATCTGGCCGCCAGCGCTTCGGGCTCGGCCGTGGGCTTCGTGAACCCATACTTCACGCAAGGCCTCAACAACCTGGCCTTCGCGCCCGGCGCCCCGGCCGGCGGCGGCCAGCCGGTTACGGGCACCAGTAGCCGTGACTACTACACCTTCCTTTCCTACCTGGGCCGGGTGAACTACGTATTTAAAAACCGCTATCTGCTGGAAGCCAGCGCCCGTATCGACGGCTCATCCCTGTTCGGCCCGAACAACCGCTATGGCTTTTTCCCCGGCGCGTCGGCCGGCTGGATTATCAGCGAAGAGTCCTTCATGGAGAATCTGTCGGTTGTTAGCTTCCTGAAGCTGCACTCCAGCTTCGGTATCACCGGCAATGCCAACATCCCGAGTTTTCAGTACCTGGGACGCTACCAGCAGACGGGCAACTACATCGGCCAGCCCGCCAGCGGCCGTAGTGTGTTGGAAAACCCCGACCTGTCGTGGGAGAAAAACCGCGCCGTGGATCTAGGCCTGGATTATGGCTTCCTGCAAGGCCGCATTTCGGGTACCATTGCCGTGTACCAGAAAACCAGCTCCGACCTCCTGCTGAGCCGCAAGGTCCAGGCTTCGGCCGCGGGTTTCAACCCCAGCAATGAAGTTCTGAACGTGTTTATCAACTCCGGCGTGGTGGTTCGCAACCGCGGTATTGAGTTCGACGTGACTTCTAAAAACCTGGTGGGCCCTCTTACTTGGACGACCAGCTTCAATATTGCTCACAACTCGAACATCGTGACCAATAACGGCGGCTTCGACAGCCCCGACTTTTTTGGCCAGGGCGAAGGCGATACCCGAATTATTCAGGGCCAGCCCATTGGCATTTCTTACATACCCCGCTACGCCGGGGTGGATCCCGCAACGGGCGACGAACTGATTTACGACAAAAACACGGGCGAGAAAATTAAGCTCACGGCGGCTAGCCAGGATGTTAACCGCGTGGCCATTGGCCATCCGTTCCCCAACTACACGGGCGGCCTGGAAAACATCTTTGGCTACAAAGGCTTTGACTTCAGCGTGCTGCTCACCTTCTCGCAGGGTAACCAGATCTACGATGACGGCGCTAAATACCAGCAAGGTGGCCGGCTCGGCTCCTGGAACCAGCGCCGCGAGGTGCTCAACCGCTGGCAGAAGCCGGGCGACATCACCGAAGTCCCCCGCGTATCACTAATAGAGGGCGGCCGCGCCGATCAGAGTAACTCCTCGCGCTACCTCTACGATGCGTCGTTCCTGCGCGTGCGCACTGCCTCTATCGGGTACACCCTGCCGGCGGCCATCTCTGGGGCGGCCCACATCGCCTCGGCCCGCATTTTCGTGAGCGGCCAGAACCTGTTTGTGTTCACCAAATACGCCGGCTGGGACCCCGAGGTAGTGCGCTACAACTTCAGCAACGGCCAGGGCAATACTTCCTTCGGGGCGCCTTACCTGCCCACGCCGCAGCAACGCGTCGTAACGGCGGGTGTGAACCTAAGCTTATAAGTTTTCCTTTGTCTGACTTCCGACTGACTTTCTTATGAAAAAAATATTTCTGCTGGCCCTGGGCCTTAGTACGGGCCTGCTCACGGGCTGCAAAGACTTCCTGGACCTGAAGTCAACCAACAGCCAGCCCGACATTGAATTTCTGAAAAGCGCCAGCAACGTCGAATCGGTGCTGGTGGGCGCCTACGCCCAATTATGTGACACTAAATTTCTCGGTGGCGAGGTAATACGCACCAGCGAGGAATACGGCGATAACATCGACCTGAGCCGGGTGACGGCTGGTGGCGGAGCCGGTGCCCAGTTTACCACCCGCGGCTTCAGCCTGTTTAACTCGCAGGGCCGCGACCTCTGGAACAAGGGCTACACGGCTATTGCCCGGGCCAATACGGTTATCGCGGCCATTGATCAGAATACGTTTGCCGCCGACCAAAACGTGAAAACCCGGCTCAAAGCCGAAGCGTTGTTCGTGCGGGCCGTGGCCCATTTCGAGTTGGTACGGCTGTTTGCTAAGCCTTACACAAGCAATGCTGGCACGGAGCCGGGTATTCCGCTTCGCATTACTTCCGTTACCACGGAGCAGGCTGCTGATCGGACTCCTCGCAGTCCGGTAGGGGTTATCTATAATCAGGTTATCGACGACCTGAAAGCGGCGGAGGCTGCTCTGCCGTCCAATAACGGCAATCGAGCCACTAAATGGGCCGCCAAGGCTTACCTGGCCCGGGTGTATTTCAACAAGGAGGATTACACCAACGCCTTTACTTATTCGGATGATGTTATCAGGAATGGTGGCTTCAACCTCGGCTCTTCTTCCAACCCGACGGCCGTAACCATTCCCTTCCGACAGGCTGGCGACACCAGCCCCAACGGCACGCCCGTTATCTTCCAAGCGGTTGGTACCCCGACGAACGATGTGAGCGACATCGCCCGGAACAATTTCTTCAATACCAATTCTGAGTCGGTCACCCTGCCGCTTAGCGCTTCCTTGAGCGACTTGCTGCGCAACCAGGGCGGCCGCCGCGATTTGCTGCTGGTGAGCCGGCCAGCCTCTACGCTGCCCTTCTCGCTCAAGTACCAGGGAGGAAACCCCATTAATATTCCAGTCATCCGCCTGGCAGAAATGCACTTGACCCGTGCCGAATCGGCCGTGCGGAAGGGCGCTTTCGTGCCCGCCGAAGTTCGCGCCGATTACAACATCCTGCGCACCCTGGCCGACGTGCCCGTTGATGCTATCACCACGAGCCAGGCCGCGTTGCTCACGGCCATTCAGGATGAGCGCCGCATTGAGCTGTTCACGGAAAATGACCGGTTCCATGAATTGCGCCGTCTTAAGCAGAATATCCGGGGCCTGCCCTACAACGACTCCCGGATGCTGCTGAAAATCCCGGACATTGAAGTTCAAGCAAATCCAGACATCGTACAGAATTAAGACAACCTGGTTTGCCGTAAGTTGAGTGGCTTCCGGTGAACGCGTTGGTCGTTTTTCCTCTTGTGCGTAGCACCGTTAAACAGCAATCAAATGAATAAGAAATTTTTTCCATTTTTAGGGGCCCTCGCCTTGCTTGGCGCGGCTTCTTGCCAGCCCGAAGAGAAATTTGGGGAAATCGGCCAAGCTTTTGCCACCGCCGAAGGCACCATCGGTGATTTTCAGCTCACGCAAGTGGTTCAGGTCGACAACGATGCCGTCGACAATAACTACCCGGCCGAGGTGCAGCGGATGGACCTGACGAGTGACTATCCTTTCAACCAGGTCGTGTTCTCGTTTCAGGCCAATGGTAATGAGCCGTCTAACTTCGTGGTTACGAACCCCGGCAACGCCCCCGTTTTCCTGGCCAATGGTACCTGGAAGTTCGACGATTCGAAAGGGCCCCGTAAAATCATTATTTCCCAGGCCAATGGCCGCCGCGACACCCTGCAGTATGGGCAATCGTATCGGGCCGCAGATAACAGACTCGGCTTGAAGCTATTGCGCCGCAATGGGCCTAAGACTCTGGTGACTTACGAGTTGAACTTCGTACGCAAATAATCTCCACCCTTGACCAGCATTTCCATGAAGCGCTACTTCTTTCTTTTATTTCTCCTGCTGACCTGTACCCAGGTGGTTTTGGCGCAGGGGGTTGTCACGACCCGGCCAACCGTATTCACGGCCAAGGACCGAGTAGTTATTACGGTTGACGTGACGGGCACCCCAGTTGAAGGCATTAGCCCGCTCTATATCTGGGCGTTTATTCCCGGCGGTGGCGGCGATGCCATTACCAATGGCCCGAACTTCAACTCTTCTCTCCCGGCGGCTAGAATGACCCAGGACCCCACTAACCCCAATAAATGGTCCTTTACGGTAAGCTCTTCCGTTGATTTTTTTGCCAAGCCGGCAGGGGCTGTCACCGCCTTTGGTTTCCTGGTTAAGAACCAAGACGGCACCAAGCAGACGGCTGACTTCACGCTGCCTGTAAAGCCCTTGGAATACATTGCCAAGCGCGTCGAAACCTTCCCCTCCAATTTCAGTGAAGCCGACGTGGTGACTATCAAGTATAACCAATCCAAGGAGACGGTAGATGCGCTTAAGTACGTAGATGCGTCGGCAACCCCTCAAGTTCTGTATACGGGCAACCTATTCATCTACCTGGAAGCCCGCGCCAAGAACGCGGCTGGTGTTGAAACCGTGTACCGGACGGCAACCAGTGTGAACACAGTAGACGTCTCGGTCGACACCTACAAGATGAGAAACACAAGCCCAGGCATCTATACGTTCCGGCTCATTCCGCGGCGACTGTTCACAGGGGTCGGCCTGCAAGCCAACGAAACCATCACGGATATTACCGTTAACATCCGCAAAGAAAATGCTGCTCAGGCACGCCGGGGTCAAACAGGCCCCGTGGTCCTGACGCCTTTCACGGCTAACTAATCAGTTTGGCTTACTAGTTGCCTTAGGGCATAAAAAAACGCCGGAGGGTATCCGGCGTTTTTTTATGCCCTAAGGCAAGCATAACGGCTCGTAAAGCCATCCATAGCTAATGTAGCACCGTCAGGATTACTTTAAGCATCCCGTACAGAAGGCCGTATGGGGTTCTCTTAGTAGGAACATAACGCAAACCCAGCACTGGGTCTAAACAACGTTTTTTCCTTATTAGCTGGCCCAGGATCTGTTCTAGCACCGAACGCCCTAACACCAGCTACAATCAGTCGAACTTCACTTCCAGGGCATAGAAAGCCGGCTTCTGATCGATATCAATGGCGCTTAACTCGTCGTACCGCGCGGCGAGCGCCAGAAAAGAGGAAAGCCTAAATGGTAACCCAAGCGCGTAGTTTTGAATTACACCTACGCTATCTCATTTTATCGAAAAACCGTAACCTACTCTTTTTCATAATAAGAGCTATCGTCACCCCCATTTCGATAGTAGATAACTATTTTGTTAAACCTTCTCTTTATTGGTAAAAAAGCCGCAACTGTGCCCACACCAAGAATTTCCTGGGGCATATGTTTTTCATCTTCGTCCATAAGATATTCATATAATATTATCCTATCTGCAGCACATTTCCATTTATTAGAATTATGAAATAATAGACGTTTGCCCATTTTTGAATAAAGCACTCTCGTGTACTTCCCACCAGGTAATATTCTGAGGGTGTCCACATTATTACTAAGGCCTTTCATCGTGTAAATGCCTATAATGTCTTCTTCGCTCACATTGCAAGAGCTGATAAAGAACAATATGACTATCGCAAACGTAAGTTTTAAAGCTCTCATTTTACTTTTTTCAGACGGTAGCACCCAGAGATAGGTTTGGCGTGTCGCGGATTGAGGTGGACCAAGATTATTTAAGCGGTATATTTATTCCATCACCATCAGGTCAAAGAGTCCAAGAAGAGACTGATTTACTGTCCGCAGCCAATACACCAACTTTGTCACCAACGGTATAAAAACTGTATTCTGCACTGCCCAACATCTGAGCAGTCATATTTGCACCAACTCACAAGGCGTGGGCAATGTAGCTCAGTGTTTAGCTACGCCTCTAGGAATACAGCACAGCTACGGCTATCACATACAGTTCGTCGGGATTCCCAAGAAAAAAGGCCTGTAAATACAGGCCTTTTTTCTTGGGAATCCCGAGATAACTTACTCAACCACTACCTTCTGAGTAGCTATATAGTTACCGGCCTGTACTTTTAGTACATAAGTACCGGCGGCGAGTTTAGCCCCTGCGAGGCTTAGTTCGTGCTGGCCTACAGCCTGCCGGCCCACGTTGAATTGGCGAACTTCCTGACCGAGCAAATTTTTGAGTGAAATCTCCACATCCGAAGCGCGGTCGGCTACCGTGTAATGGATTTTAGCGGCATCGCTCATTGGGTTGGGGGCTACCTGTAGGTTTAGCTTAGCGGCATCCTGCGCATTCCGGACACTGGTTACTACCGTGGTACTCACGAACTGCGTACCGGGCAGGGTTACGAAGTTGGGGCTAGCCCCTAAATTGCTGGTATTGCCGGTTACTTCCGGAATAGCGTCAGTGGAATAGTAATCACCTTTCTGGTTGCTCTGAACAGCAAAGAGCTGCAATACATCACCCGGCAGGATGTTCATCGAGGCTTTGTCAAGCTCGATCTCCCAGCCTTCTATCCCCGTGTGTAGTGGCGTGGCAGGAACCGGGCCCACCAGAAAGAACACGTTCTTAAATGCCATGCGGGTTAACTGCAACCCGCCCGTCGTAGAGGCCGGAACCGCGAGGGCCGTACCCGTTATGGGCAGGTCGCCAGTGACCTGGTCAGTAGCCAAACCACCTGCGACACGGGTATAGTCGATAATGCTGCTAGCCGAGACGGTAGCACCGCCTTTCACCCCAAAGCCATAGTCGACCTCAAAGTCCATCTTGGGGTCGTTGATCTCAAAAGAAGTACCCGTCAGGCTGCTCACCGGCAAGGTGGTATTTGCTGCGACCCCAGTTTTGCGGGGCTGGTTCAGGTATATTTGAAAGGAATTCCCGTTCTGCTCCAGCGCACCGGTCAGGGCGATGTAATACTTGGTCGCCGTATTGCGCACGTAGAGCTTCACTAAACCGTGGTCGCCAAACCCGTGGGGGCCAGAATACATCCCAAGCTGAACGTAGCCTTCCGCGGGCAATACCTGGCCGTCGAGCGTAACCTGAGCATTAGCATTCAGGGCAGCGGCCGACAGTAGAGAAAGCGCTGTTATAGTAAGTAGTTTTTTCATGTAACCTAAAGGGGAATGGGTGAATGTAATAGTACAAATATGGTGACTTTGTCCGAACCAGCAAATCCGTATCAGAAAAAGCGAGCAAATTACCCCCATCAGCCAAAATTCTCTAAGAATCATCATTATAATCTGTAAAATTCAGATTGTCGGAAAATTATTTTTCCGCTGGATCAGCATTTAGCACTGCGCCCGATTACTCGGCTATTTACTACTTTCGTCCTTACTCTCAACCAATCCTATCCTTATGATTCTAATTGCCGACGGCGGCTCCACGAAATGCAACTGGTGCCAGCTCGACGATGCTCACCAGCGCGTGTACTTCAACACCGAAGGGTACAACCCCGACTTTATGAACACCGAGGCCATCGCGGCGTCGCTGGCCCAGAACCTGCCCGCCACCTTACCGCGGGAGCAGGTGAGCGACGTGTACTTTTACGGGGCGGGCGTGTCCTCGGCGTCGAAGGCGGAAATAATCGCGGCGGCCCTGCGCCAGCAGTTTCCGCAGGCCAAGGCGCACGTAACCGAAGACTTATTGGCGGCGGCCCGCGCCCTGCTGGGGCGCCAGGCCGGCTTTGCCGCTATTCTGGGGACCGGTACCAACTCGTGCCTGTACGACGGCGCGAAAATCACTTACAACGTGGATTCGCTCGGTTATTTCCTGGGCGATGAAGGGTCGGGGTCGTTCTTCGGCAAGCGGCTGCTGCGCGACTACCTGCGCGGGCTGCTGCCCGATGGGCTCCAGGACGTGTTTCGCGAGACCTACTCGCTGGGCTCCCGCAACGACATCTTGGATCGGCTTTATAATCAACCCCTCCCCAACCGCTTCCTGGCCAGCTTTGCCAAGTTCGCCTACGATCATAACAACGTTGGCTACTGCCGCACCATCGTTTTGGAAGGCTTTGAGGCGTTCTTCCAGAACCTGGTGCGGCACTACCCCCGCTTCCAGGAGTATTCATTCAATTGCGTGGGGTCGGTGGGCTACAATTTCCGCGACGTACTGACGCAAGTGGCCCGCAGCTACGGCATGGAGGTCGGCAAAATTATCCGGTCACCCATTGATGACTTAGTAAAATACCACGAGGAGGGCTAATCCGAAAGCCCGGAGGTAGCACAAAAAGGCCCGCCTAAATTATTAGGCGGGCCTTTTTGTGCTACCTCCGGGCTTGTTTATTCTACTACCAGCCGGAGGTTCTGCTGCTGGTTCTCAGCTCGCAGCTGCACGATGTACACACCGGGCGCGAGCTTGCTTAGCGGGAGTTCGCGGGTATGCATCCCGAGCGCTTCACGCACCGCGGGGAGCACCAGCACACTTTGACCCAATACGTTGCGCACCGTTAGCTGCACGGACCCGGTAACGGGCAACTCGTACTCCACGGTGGCGGTGCCGCGGGCAGGGTTAGGGGCCACGCGCAAGTGCAAGGCGCTGGCGGCCTGCTGCCCGGCGCGGGCTCCTAATACTACGACCCGCTCCACCCGGCGGTCGGTGTACACGGCATACTCGCCGGGTTGCAGCAAAATAAGCTCGTTGGGGTTAGTTACCATGATGCTTTGGTCCCTCAAGTAGTTGTACCACCTGCCGGTGCTTTGGAAAGCCGGGTTGATGGTGGCCGCCGTGACGCCAAAATTACCGATGATGGTGACATTCAGGCTCGGATCGCTGAGGTGTATAGACTTGGTGAGGCCGCTCAGCTGCTGCGTATACGTACCGGTTCTGAACACGGGCTGCGTCTTCTTCAGGTTGATCAGGTTGCGGTACACGTTGTAGAGGTTGCGGCGATTCACGTTGTTGTAGTAGTTCCAGAGAATGGGCTTGTTACCCACCCGGCCATTCTGCTCGATGCTGATATCGTAGCCTAATTCGCCGAACTGCCAAATCATTTTGGGTCCCGGCACGGTGAAGAAGAACGCGGCGGCGGCTTCGTTGCGGGCCAGGGCCGTGTTGAGGTCGCGCACGTTGTACACGGGGTTGGTCTGGTTGCCAAAGGTGAGATTTTTATACATGAGGCGCTCCTCATCGTGGCTTTCCATGTAAGTCACCAGGTTGGGGTTAAGCCAGTTACGCGCTCTGTAGTAGCCGCCGCTAAAGTCCGAGCCATCCACATAGCCCATGGTAGCTTGGTTGTAGTTGTAGTTCTGGTTGCCCCACAGCATCATGCCGTAGTCAGCCAGGACCTTTTCCTCCGCGTTATCGGCGAAGTGCTCTAAAATGCAGTACACATTAGCATCAACGGTTTTCATGAAGTCATAATAATCCTTCCAAATGTCGATGCGCGACTGGTCGTAAGCGCTCCAGGCCCCTACATCAGAAGTATTACGCTGGGTGAAGCCCTTGGACAAGTCGAACCGGTACCCGTCGATGCGGTATTCCCGCAGCCAGAACTCCATGACCCGCTTCGAGAAATATTTGGTAAACGCGCTTTCGTGGTTGAAGTCGTAGCCCACGTTGAACGGGTGGGTAGCGTCGACGTTAAACCAAGGGCTGTTGGGGGCGGGCTTGCCGTTCTGGAAATACAACTGCACCATGGGCGACTGGCCGAACGAGTGGTTGAGCACCATGTCGAGCACCACGGCGATGCCGCGCCGGTGGCACTCGTCGATAAGGCGCTTCAGCTCGTCCTTGGTGCCGTAGTATTTGTCGGGCGCGAAATAAAAAGACGGGTTGTAGCCCCAGCTCTCGTTGCCCTCGAACTCGTTAATGGGCATCAGCTCGATGGTATTCACGCCCAGGCGCTGCAGGTAGTTAAGCGTGTCGCGCAGGGTTTGGTAGTCGTGGCGGGCCACGAAGTCGCGCAGGTGCAACTCATAAATCACCATGTCGCTGCGATTGGGCCGGGTAAAAGCAGTCGTTTGCCACTGGAATGGGGTCTGGTTGGTTTGCAGCACCGCCACGTTGCCGGTAGTCTTGCCCACCGGGTAAGGCTTTAAGTTGGGGTAGGTAATGCTGGGGATGAACGCATCGTCATTGGCTTGCAGAATCTTTTCCGAATATGGGTCTGCCACGCGTAGAGTACCATCAACCAGGTACTGATAAGCGTACTCGCGGCCCGGGGTGAGGCCGTTAATCTGCACCCACCAGCGGGTGCCGTCAGGCGTGCGGTTCATGTAGCTGCCGTTGTCGGTCTGCCAGTTGTTAAACTCGCCCAGCACGTAGATAAACTGCTTGTTAGGCGCCGTTAAGTTCAGAATCACCGACGTGCCCCCGGCGAGGTAGGTAATTCCATCCTTGGCGCCGGCTGGCAAAGGGGCCGTAACCACCGCCGGGCGCACCACGAAGATGAGAGAGTCGGAGGCACTCATGACGCCATTATCGGCGGTGAAGCGCACCACGTTACGCCCGACTTGAGCAATGGTTACCGCAGTAGTGAGGGTGGTAACATTGGCCTGCTGGGCCACCTGCGTCCCATTGAGGCGAAACGTGAGGGTCGACGCCACCGAGCCCACCCCCGTGACGTTAATATTGTCGTTGAGGTTGACGAACAACGGGTTGCCGTCCGCGTTCGGAGCCGGGTTGGTAATCCGGGCCGCGAGTCCAGCCGAGGCTACATCCACGAAGATGTCGGCCCCGCCGGCCGCGCGGCCCACGATAGAACCATTGGCGTTTTTGAAAATCATGCCCAACCGCAGGATGGTTTCGTTGGCGGGCACGGGGTAGAACGTCCGGGGGGTGAAGGTGATGCGGTACAGGTTGGGATTGGCGCCGTCGCGGGTCATCAGCGCGGCCGGGTCGGCCTGCCCAAATACGGGGCTCTTCACGTACCGCCAGGTAGTGTTGGTAGCACTCAGGTTAGTCACCGTGCCGGTCCAGATATAGACGTCGCCGGTAAAATCCCTTAGGGCAGCATTGCCCAGCCGCGCGTCAAAAGTGATGGTGACGGGGGTATTTTCGGTGAAGAAAACGGGCTGCGTAGTCACTACTTGCGCTTGGGCCGTCCAAGTTAGCAGCGTCAGCAGTACCAGGATTAAGCGTCGAAATTTTTGCATTGAATAAGGAGTTGATAGTAAGAGAGAAGAAGAGCAGCAGCGTCAGCGGTCACGGACGCCGTTCGGCTGGCAATAGACTTGCAATATACAGTACTACTTCCTTCAACCCACACCGTCCAGCGTATCTTTGCCGTCCATTTCGGCCCGCATGAAGTCTGTTTTCCGATTTTTTATTTTGCTGCGGCACTGGAATTTAACAAGGATAACGGCGGTAGTTATTCTGGCCGCGCCCCTCAACAGCCGAGCCCAAGCGTCCACCGAACCCGACCGGGCCACGGACCGCAGCGCCCGATCCGCGCTGCGGCCCGATTCTACGGCGCAGCAAAAACGCCGTCTGCGCTGGCTGGTGGGCGGTTCGGCCCTGGGCTACGGGGCCATCTATACGGGCCTGAGTACGGCTTGGTACACCGGCGAGCGGGTACCCCTGCACTGGTTCAATGATCTGCCCGAGTGGCAGCAGCTCGACAAGTGCGGCCATTTCTGGGGGGCGTTTCAGGAGAGCCGCGGGGCCGTCGACATGCTGCGCTGGGCCGGCCTGAGCGAGCAAAAAGCCATCTGGTATGGTTCCTTCGTGGGCTTCGTCGTCCAGAGCCCGATAGAGCTTCTCGATGGCCAGGACCCAAACTACGGGGCTTCGGCTACCGACTTAGCGGCGAATTTTCTGGGCTCCACGGCGCTGCTGGTGCAGCAGCTGGCCTGGCACGACGTGCGCATCATGCCCAAGTGGTCGTTTCACCTTACCGATTACGCACAACAGCGCCCCAACGTGCTGGGCCGGACCGCGCCCGAACGCTGGCTTAAAGACTACAACGGGCAGACGTACTGGCTCTGCACCGACGTGGGCGCTTTTCTCAAGCCCGGCAACCGCTGGCCCCGCTGGCTGCAACCGGCCGTGGGCTACGGCGGCGAAGACATGGTGTACAACGACGACGGCACCAACGCCGCGGCCGGGCTGCGGCCCTACCGCCAGTTTTACTTGTCGCTGGACGTGGATTTGCGCCGCATTCCCACCCGCAGCGCCTTGCTGAAAAAAGTATTTTACACCCTCAGCATTTTCCACCTGCCCGCCCCCGCGCTGGAATACAACGGACGTACCGGCTTCGGTTTTCACGGGCTCTACTTCTAAGATCCTGTCGTCAGACCCATATAGGCAGGGTAAATTGTAGGGCTGGCGTGCGTCGGCGATGCGCTACCGACTGGTAGTGCTGAAAGTTATTCGGAAGCCGCTTCGAACGAAACAGAATTTGTGCTTGGGGGCTTAAGTAACCCAGGGAAGTCAACCGCGCTGGCTACGAAACGTACTTTTGCCAATTCGGAGCCCAAAAGCTTCGTAAAAAAAGATAATGGATGGACTACTAACCATCTTTTCCCACCCATCAGAATTCGTCAAATCTGTGATTTATGAACGTAGGAGATAGAGTACGCCTGCTTACCGGCACCGAAGAAGGCATCGTCACCCGCCTGCTCGACAGCGAGCTGGTAGAAGTGGCCATCGACAATGATTTCACCATTCCCGTTTTGCGGCGGGAAGTGGTGGTAGTGGCGCAGGACGAGGGCAAGAACTTCGACCGGGCCGCCCCCGACTACGGCCCCGGTCAGGTGCCCGGCAAAAATGCCAACGCCAGCAAAAAAGACAAGAGTAAGCGCCCGGCTCCGGTGGGCGGAGCCGCCAAACCAGCCCCGCCCTCCCTGCAGGAGGCGCTGGCGGCAGTAGCCTCCAGCGGCGCGGGGGTCGCCAAGCTTGGCGGGGCCACTCCCGCCGGTAAGCCGGCCGCCGCGGCCAAGGGGCTGTTCCTGGCCCTGGTGCACCAGTCGCCGGAACTGCTGGGCGTCACGCTCATCAACAACACCGAGGCGGAGGTGCTCTACACGTACGGCGAGGAAACCAGCGCCCGCCCCTACCGCGCCCTGGCTGCCGACAAGCTCGGACCAAAATCCAGCACCAAGCCCCTCGCCTTCCTGCACATGAAGGACTTTGAGACCTGGCCCGCCGTTATCTTTCAGCTCCTGCCCTCCCGCCCGAACGGCGATGCTGCGTACGAGCTGCTGACCAGGCGCCAGGGGTTCAAGGCCAGCACGTTCTATTCCAGCAAGCGCCCGGCCCCGGTTATTCAAAAAGAGGCCTACCTCTTTCAGTTAGATGAGAAAGCCGCCGCTGCCATTGCCCCCGAGCAGCTGGCCCAGGAAACGCCGGCCCCGACGTCCGCCCCGGCTAAGCCCACTGGCGTGGACGCCGCAGCGCTGAAAGCTCAGCTCAGCGGCGATGCACCGGCCAAACCGGCCGCCGCCACGGCACCGGCCCCGGGCGGGGCGGTGGTGGCCCCACCCCACGAGTTCGACCTGCACCTGGAAGCCCTGCGCCCCAACAACCCGGAAGCGCTGTCCAACACGGCCATCCTGCGCCTGCAACTCGATGCCTTTGAGGATGCGATGAGCCGCGCCCTGGCCACGAACATGCACGAAATCGTCTTCATCCACGGCATGGGCAATGGGGTGCTCCGCAAGGAAATTCACCGCCAGCTGAGCCGGAACAAAGACATCAAGTTCTTTGAGGATGCGCGCAAGGAGAAATTCGGCTTCGGGGCCACGCTGGTGCGGCTGAAGTAAGAGTGGTGCTTGGTTGTTGGTGCTTGGTGCCTGGCAGGACACCGTTATTTTTACGTTTTACTTATTTCATGCACCTTCGTTTTCCTCTCCTGCTCGCCTCTCTGTTTACCTACGCGGCCCTGGCCCAGCCGCTGCTGGTGCCGCGCAACTTACAGGCCACCTACGCCAAAGGAACCCGGGCTGAAACGGGTTTGCCCGGCCCCAACTACTGGCAAAATACGGCCGACTACGACCTGCAGGTCACCTTCGACCCTGCTACCCGCCGCGTGACCGGCACCGTAGCCATCAGCTACCAAAATAACAGCCCTGATTCGCTGCGCCAGGTGTGGTTTAAGCTCTACCCTAACCTTTACCAAAAAGGAGCACCGCGTGCCAAAGCTTTCGCGCCGGAAGATATTGGCGAAGGCGTACAAATAACGTCGCTTACCATCAACGGGGCGGTATTTAACGTCAATAAGCTCAATATTAACGCAACCAACCTAACCGTGCCCCTGCGTCGGGCCATCGGCCCGCGCCAGACGGCCACCGTACGCGCCACGTATGCGTACACCCTCAACAAAGGCTCGCACCAACGCACGGGCGAGGTAGAGCCCGGAGCAGCGTTTGTAGCGTACTTCTTTCCGCGCATCGCGGTGTACGACGACATTGATGGCTGGAACAAACACCCCTACACCGGCGACCAGGAGTTTTACAACGACTTCTGCAACTTCCGGGCGGCCATCACCGTGCCCCGGAACTTCGTGGTGTGGGCCACCGGCGACCTGAAAAACGCCGGTCAGGTGCTAACCCCCAAATATGCCCAGCGCCTACAAGAGGCCGAGCGCCAGGATGCCGTCACCGCCATCATCAGCGCCGAAGATGCCAAGCGCCGCGACGTTACTACGCCTAACGCACAAAATACCTGGCGCTTTGAGGCCCGTAACGTTCCGGATTTTGTGTTCGCCACTGCCGACCACTACGTGTGGCAGTCCACCAGCCTCGTGGTGGACCCCGCCACCCAACGCCGCACCCGCGTCGATGCCGTGTACAACCCCAAGCACCAGGACTATGTCGAGGTAATCGACTTCGCGCGCAAGACCGTGGAGGCCATGAGCTATACCTTTCCCAAGTGGCCCTTCCCCTACGCCCACGAAACGGTGTTCGACGGCCTCGACCAGATGGAGTACCCCATGATGGTTAACGACAACCCCACCGCTACCCGGGCCGATGCCATCGAGCTGACCGACCACGAAATCTTCCACACGATGTTTCCTTTTTACCTGGGCATCAACGAAACCAAGTACGGGTGGATGGACGAGGGCTGGGCCACCATCGGCGAGTGGCTGATTTCGCCCATCATCGACCCCAAGCTCGACGATGACTACGGCGTGGCGACCTACGCCGCCGCCGCGGCCACCGAAAGCGATTCGCCCATCGTCACGCTCAGCACCCAGGAAAACGGCCTGCCCTTCTTTCTTAATTCCTATCCCAAACCCGGCCTGGGCTACCTCTACGTGAAGGATTTGCTGGGCGATGAGCTATTCACCAAGGCGCTGCACACCTACATCCGGAACTGGAACGGCAAGCACCCCATGCCCTACGACTTTTTCAACAGCATGAACGCGGGCGCGGGCCGCAACCTCAACTGGTTCTGGCAGCGCTGGTTTTTCGATACTGGCTACCCGGATCTGGCCCTGGCCAACGTCGATAAAACCCCAACTGGCTACGACATCGTGGTGCAAGCCAAAGGCAGCAAGCCCGTCCCCATTGACCTAACCGTCACCTTTGCCGATAACACGACCCAGAAGCTCCACCGCACCATCGGCGTCTGGGAAACGGGAGTTACTTCCGTTACCGTACCCGTTGGCACCAAGCAGGCCGTGAAGCGCGTGACGCTGGGCAGCACGCTGGTTCCGGACAGTTTCCCGAAGGATAACGTGTGGGAGGGGAAGTAAACTCAAAAGCACCCCTAATACAATTTTTTCCTTATGAAGCCTTATTTATTTTTATTAACTACTATTACTCATAAAACAACCATTTCCCATGAATCATTATCTGGCTTAGACCTAATAAAGACGCTCATACCTGTATTGCTATTCTTCGCAGGCATTTTATTTAATAGACTGTTAGAAAGAATCAGAGAGCGAAAAAGACTTAATGATTTAGAAGAATACTTCATCACTGTTTGTCAGCTAGTAAATAATGCCGCTAATCGTCAAGTCAAAGCAATATTAGAGACCGCAAAAGTCATAAAGCAATTCAAAGCAAAGAACTTTATGATTCCACAAGTACCAGCATTTAATTTAGACGAAATACTTGCCATCAGCAAGACTGACTTGTATAAAATATTCGTAAGAAATCGAAATGGAAAACCCATTGATAATATCCAAAAATTTCATAATTTGATTAACTGTATTCACTTCTATCATTCTGCAATAAAAACAATTGCGCGAACGGATGATGAAACGCTTAAAATAGTTTCTTCTTTTAGGGAAAAGTGGAATTCAAGCCTATCATTAGCTATGAACGAAATCAACCATATGATACTCAAAGCAGAAATAGACAATATTAAACCTGGTCAAGATTCATTCCTGGATGAGATACAGACTATAATTAGAGCACGCAAGGCAAAGAGCGTAACCTTACAACAAGAAGACACAATTGATAATATCCACAATGAATTTGTATTACCAATTTTGCGTATACTGTTATCACACAAGAACGAACGTTCGATTAAGCTATTACCTTTCTATACTAACATGAATAGTGAATTTGTCAATCTACAGAAATTTAGAGCTTCTAAATCATCTTATTTAGCCAATACTGCTAGGTCTCTACAACATGTTCGCATGGATTTAAAGAAAATTCTTAATACTTATAAAGATGTAAAGAGGAAATCTCAGCTCATTTGATTATAACGTTATAATGGGCCGCAATTCATGCCTTCGAGCACGCTACACCATCACGTCTCCAACCCTTTTCTGCGTACCTTTGCCCCAGTGATGGGTCGCCCCACCGCGGCGCCAGACGCAAGGATGGCGACGAGGAAAGTCCGGGCAACGCAGAGCACCCTGCTTCCTAACGGGAAGGACTGGCGCGCGTAATGCAACCCAGGACAGCCAGTGCCACAGAAAATTACCGCCCGGCGGTAGTCGTCAGCTGCTCATTATCAGTTGTTAGCTCAGGCTGGCGAACTGGCAATGGGTACTTAAAAGCTGACCACTAGGCCGGGTAAGGGTGAAAAGGTGCGGTAAGAGCGCACCAGCGGGCGGGTGACCGTCCCGGCTGGGTAAACCTCAGGGGTTGAAAGACCAAATAAGCTGGTACGCCGGCTCAGCCTGCGGGCCGGGCCGGCACCGGGCGGCTCGTCCGGCGCCAGCGGGTAGGTTGATGGAGCCTTTCCGCGAGGACTGGCCTAGATAAATGGTGGGGACGCGCCCCCAGGCGCGGACAAAACCCGGCTTACAGACCCATCACCTCGTTTCAAACGGCCGCCCGCGCAACGGGCGGCCGTTTTTTATTGTCCATTCGTGGGCAAACCAGGGGCGGCCGGCCATTCGACACACGATTCCGTCGGCCCCTTCGTTACTTTGACCTTTCCATCCATCCAATTCGTTTGCATGCCCCGTATTCTCATCATCGACGACGAAAAAGCCATCCGCAACACGCTGAAGGAGATTTTGGAGTTTGAAAGCTACACCGTCGACCAGGCCGAAGATGGGCCCGCCGGCCTCGACATGCTGATCCAGCAACGCTACGACGTGGTGCTCTGCGACATCAAAATGCCCAAGATGGACGGCCTCGAAGTGCTCACCCGGGCCCAGGCCATGGGCACCGACGCGGCCTTCATCATGGTGTCGGCCCACGGCAGCATCGAATCGGCCGTGGAAGCCACCAAAAAAGGCGCCTACGACTTCCTTTCCAAGCCTCCGGACCTCAACCGCCTGCTCGTGACGGTGCGCAATGCCCTCGACCGCACCAAGCTGGTGACCGAAACCAAAACGCTGAAAAAGAAACTCTCCGTGGCTAAAGGCTCGGAAATGGTGGGCTCCTCCCCGGCGCTGGATGCCGTGCGCAAGGCCATCGAAAAAGTAGCCCCTACCGATGCCCGGGTGCTCATTACCGGCCCCAACGGCGCCGGCAAGGAAATGGTGGCCCGGCGGCTGCACGAGCTAAGCCAACGCGCCCAAGGCCCTCTGGTGGAAGTTAACTGCGCCGCCATCCCCTCGGAGCTGATTGAAAGCGAGCTGTTCGGCCACGAAAAGGGGTCGTTTACCTCGGCCGTGAAGCAGCGAATCGGTAAGTTTGAGCAGGCCGACGGCGGCACGCTCTTCCTGGATGAAATCGGCGACATGAGCCTGTCGGCCCAGGCCAAGGTGCTGCGGGCCTTGCAGGAAAATAAAATCACCCGCGTGGGCGGTGAAAAAGAGATTTCGGTGAACGTGCGCGTGCTGGCCGCCACCAACAAGGACCTGATGCAGGAAATTGCCGACCGCAATTTCCGCGAGGACCTTTACCACCGCCTCTCGGTGATTTTAATCCAGGTCCCGCCCCTGAACGACCGCCGCGAAGACATCCCCGACCTGATTCAGAAGTTCCTCAACGACATTGCCGCCGACTACGGCAACAAGCCCAAAAAGATCGACGCCGCCGCGCTGGAGTATCTGAAGGGGCTGGATTGGCGGGGCAATATTCGCGAGCTGCGCAACGTGGTGGAACGCTTGGTCATCATGAGCGACGAAACTATCTCGGTCGGCGATGCGCAGGCATTTGCCGGGAAGTAAGCAGTTGTTTTTGCGAGGCGTATCGGTTTGCTATCGCTGCTGCCAGACCCCTTGGTGCGCGGACTGCTTGCTATGACTGACCGATACGCGAGGAGCGGCAAATCACCCTGTCCCTGCGTGGGCAGACGCCCCGCTCAGCTTACCAGTTGATTGCACCCGCGCACGTCCGAGTTATCCAGCCGGCCCAGTATTTCAAAGGAGCCATCGGGGTGCATGCGTGCCAGGTCCTTGGTTTCGATAAACGCACAGGAGTCCACGTTAGCCAAGTCGATGACATTGATGGCGCCGTCGGGTCGGTATTCGGCCACGGAAAACGGGTCGGAAGGCTCGCGAAGCAGCACCCGCAGCGGAGCGGGGCAGTGAAAGCGGCCATCGCCCAAAGAATAGGCCTGGCTGAGCAGCTCGGTCATCCCGTACTCCGAATGAATGCCCGCCGGGCCGAAGGCCAGCCGTAGCTCCTGGTGCAGCTCTTCCCGAATCATTTCGCGCCGGCGCCCTTTCATGCCGCCGGTCTCGAGCACGGTGAGCCCCTGCAGCTCCGGGGCGGGGCCCATCTCGGCGGCGAAGTCCAGCAGGGCGTAGGTCACGCCGATGAGCATCACGCGCCGGCCCGCCACTTGCCGGGCCTGCGCCAAGGCCGCCCGCAGGGCCGCGTGGTCGTGCAGGAAAAACGCGGGCTGAGCCTGGCCCGATTGCCGGGCAAAGTAGTCGACCATGGCCACCAGCGACGACTGCCCCTGCTCGAGGTACGAGGGCAGCAGGGCCAGAAACGTCCAGCCGGTGAGCGGCCCGTAGGATTGCTCGAAAATGCGGGCGGCATTCGCACGGTACAGGGCCGGGTCGCGCACGAGGTGGCGGCTGCGCTGCTGCAGGGTCGTGCCGCTGCTCAGGAATACTTCGCGGGGCTCCCATTCGGCCGGAGCAGTCCGCACCTCCTGGGTCTTGAACAGCTCGATGGGTAAAAAGGGAATGTCCGCCAGCCGGGTTACGGCGGTGGAGCGGCCTAACCGAGCCAGGTACTCGGCGTAGGGCGGGCAATGCACCGCTTGGTGCCGAAACAGGGCGAGCGCGGCCGCCTCGAAGGTCGCGGTGGTTACTTCGGGCAGCTGGCGCAGAAACGTAGTGCGGAAACTCATGGGCGGGTAGCCGGGTTAGTACGGCGGGCCGAACCAACTAGCCCGGCCATTCGTTCAGAAAAATGTACTTTAGGGCCAGTTCGGCCGTTGTGCTCCTGAATATTCACTTCCGGATTCTCACTTCTTGCATTTATGAGCTTGTTTCGTACCCTGAGCGGGGCTGCCCTTGTTTGTTTAGCTGGCGCCAGCGTTAGCAGTTGCCTCAACGCCCCCGACTACCCTATCGAGCCGCAAATCGACTTCAAAGAAGTTCAGGTGACGCGCGTCCCGGCTAGCGGTGGAAATCTGGCAGTTACGACGCTTAAGTTTGTTCTCAATTTTCGCGACGGCGACGGTGACTTAGGCTTATCCCCCGATGATATTGAAGTAGCGCCCTGGAATGCCCGCACTGGTGGTCCTAACAACCGCGGGTATGGCCTGAACTACTTTATTCAGCCATTTCTGAAAGACCCGGTTACCGGGCAATTTGTGCGCTTCGTTATCGATTCGCCGGGCGAATACGACAGCCGGTATCCACGCCTCGATGGCGCCGACGCCAAGCCGGCCCCGCTCAAGGGGGAGTTACGCTACGAGCTCCCCCTTTCCATCGACCGGACTTTTCTTCGATCCGGCCAGGTATTTCGCTTCGAAATCAGCATTATGGATCGGGCTCTGCACCAAAGTAACACCATCACGACTTCCGAAGTAACGCTTTAGGGGCTGCCAACCCTGAAAAGATGGTCCCGCGGCGGCTTCGCTCAGCGGGACCATCTTTTTACTACCTGGCCACATGCGCAGGGGCTACCCATATATTTCCGCAAACCGCTCGGGCTCGGCTTCGCTCATCAGCTCGTACACGATGTCGAACACGTCTTCCGCGTTGGGCTTGCTGAAGTAGTCGCCGTCGGAGCTGTAGGCCGGGCGGTGGGGCTGCGCGGCCAGGCAGCGGGGCTGCGCGTCCAGAAAGCGGTAGGCTTCCTGCTCGTCCAGCACGTGCTGCAGCATGAAGGCCGTGGCCCCGCCGGGTACGTCTTCGTCGGCGAATACCACGCGGTTGGTTTTCCGCAGGCTGTCGGCAATCAGGTGCTGCACGTCGAAGGGCAGTAGAGTTTGCACGTCGATTACTTCGACGGAAATGCCTACTTCGGCCAGTTGCCGGGCCGCCTCCAGCACAATCCGGCACATCGAGCCGTAGGTAACCACGGTTACGTCGGTACCGGATTGCAACACTTCCGGGCGGCCCAGGGGCAGGGTGAATTCGCCTACGTTGCTCGGAATCCGCTCTTTCAGCCGGTAGCCGTTCAGGCACTCAATCACCAAAGCGGGCTCGTCGCTACGCAGCAGCGTGTTGTAGAACCCGGCAGCCTGAGTCATGTTGCGGGGCACGCACACGTGCATGCCGCGGAGGCTACCCAGAATCATGCCCATTGGCGAGCCCGAGTGCCAGATGCCTTCGAGCCGGTGCCCGCGGGTACGCACAATGAGGGGGGCTTTCTGCCCGCCCTTGGTACGATACTGCAGCGAAGCCAGGTCGTCGCTCAGAATCTGCACGGCGTAAAGCAGGTAATCCAGGTACTGAATTTCGGTGATGGGCCGCAGCCCGCGCAACGCTGCGCCAATGCCCTGCCCCACGATGGTACACTCGCGAATGCCCGTATCAGTAATGCGTAGCTCGCCAAATTTCTCCTGCAAGCCGGCAAATGCCTGGTTCACGTCGCCAATCTTGCCGACGTCCTCGCCAATGGCGAAGATGCTGGGGTCGCGCTCGAAGTTGGCGGTGAAGCAGGCTTGCAGCACCTCGCGCGCATCCACGAGGGGCGCGGCCGCGGCAAAGGTGGCGGGTACTTCTTCGATATTGCCGACGGCGAGCTCGCTCTGGCTGAATAGATTTGAGTTGTAGCGGTCAGCGTTTTCGGCCAGCAGCTGCTCCAGATGACGTTGCGCGGCCCGCCGAGCAGCGCTGCGCTTCTCGTTCCGGACCTGGCGCAGCACCCGACGGAGGGTGCGTACGATGTCGGCACGGATGGGGGCTGGGTTCGCCTTGAGCTGCTCAACCAGCTCGTGCAACTGGTTTTCGGTGCCCGTGTCGGCCACCAGCTTGTCGAGCAGGGCCACGGCCTCGTCACGCTCGGCTTTGATGGGATCGAAGAAGGCGGCCCAGGCCGCGACGCGGGCCGTTTTGATGGTAGCCGCGGCGGTTTTTTCGATGTCATTCAGCTCGGTTTCGGTCGCGTGGCCCTCCGCCAGCAGCCACTCGCGCAGCTTATGCAGGCAGTCGTGGGCTTCTTCCCAGCTCAGACGATCTTTGCTCTTGTAGCGCTCGTGCGAGCCGCTGGTGCTATGTCCCTGGGGCTGGGTGAGCTCGGTGACGTGGATGAGGGCCGGTACGTGCTGCTCGCGGCACAGGGCGGCGGCGCGCTGGTACGTATCCACCAGAGTGGGGTAGTCCCAGCCGCGCACCACAAAAATCTCGAAGCCCGGCTGGCCTTCGCCGTCGCGCTGCAAGCCGGCCATCAACTCCGAAATGCTCTGCTTGGTGGTCTGGTACTCGGCGGGCACCGAGATGCCGTAGTGGTCGTCCCACACGCTCACCAGCATGGGCACTTGCAGCACCCCGGCCGCGTTCAGGGCCTCGAAAAACATGCCCTCCGACGTGCTGGCGTTGCCAATGGTGCCGAAGGCTACCTCATTGCCGTTGTTCGACAGGTTGGTGAAGGAATGCAGCTCGGGGTTTAGCCGAAACAGCTTGGAAGCGTAAGCCAGGCCCAGCAGGCGCGGCATTTGCGCGCCCGTGGGCGACACGTCGGCCGAAGAATTCCGGGTTTGGGTAAGGTCGGTGAGCAGGCCGTCTTCGTCGAGCATGCGGGTGGCGAAGTGGCCGTTCATGGCCCGGCCCGCCGTGGCGGGCTCGGCTTGCACGTCGGGGTTGGCGTACAGCTGGGCGAAGTATTGCTCCCAGGTGAGTTGGCCAATGGCCACCATAAAGGTTTGGTCGCGGTAGTAGCCGGCCCGGAAGTCGCCGTTCTGGAAAGCGCGCGCCATGGCCAGTTGGGGCACCTCCTTGCCGTCGCCAAAAATGCCAAATTTGGCTTTACCCATGAACACCTCCTTCCGGCCGGCCAGGGAAGCGTGGCGGCTTTCCCACGCCAAACGGTAATCGTGCAGGAAATCGGCCTTAGAAAGAGGTGCGGATAGCGCAGGCAAAGCGGTTTCGGCAGTGGGCATAACGTAATTAAACGGAGGGTGGGAATTAGCTGGTAAGGAGCGGGCGGCCGGAGCCGTGGCGCAAAAATAGGGAATCGAGGCCGGGTCGGTGGGGCCAGCGGGTTTAGGCGTATATTTGGGTGATGAAGGGCTGGTTGTTTGGGCCTAATCGGACTGCGCGCCGCTCTCCTTTTTATCCTTGTAACGCCGCCGGGTAGCCGTTGCCCGTACCCGGCTGGTAGCTCAGCTGTTAAGATTATGAAAAAACTCCTGACTCTTGGCCTGCTGGCCTTTGCTTGTACGGCTCGCGCCCAGGGCGTGCTGCAATTTGAAACCGACAACCACGACTTCGGCAAGGTGCCCGAAGGGACGATGGCAACTTACGTGTTCAAATTCAAGAACACTGGCAATCAGCCGATAGTTATTGCCAACGTGCAGGCCAGCTGCGGCTGCACCACTCCCGACTGGACTAAGACTCCGGTGTTGCCTGGTAAGTCGGGCATGGTGCAGGCCGTGTACAACAGCGCCGGCCGGCCCGGCGTCTTCAACAAAACGGTGACCGTGACCAGCAACGCCACCGAGCCCAGCAAGGCGCTCAGCATCAAAGGCACGGTGCTCACCAAGGAAGAAGTGAAGGCCAACCTGACCCCGGCCCAGCTGGCGCAGTCGCCGCACCTGGTGCTCGACCGGAGCAGCCACGATTTTGGCAAAATGGAGGTTGGCCAGCAGCCCATTGCCCGCTTCACGGTGAAAAACACGGGCAAAACGCCGCTGGTGCTCGGGGCCCTCACCTCTGCCTGCTACTGCGTAAGCTACCGGACCCCTCCCAATCCCATTGCCCCCGGCCAAAGCCAGGTGGTTGAGCTGCTGTACAGCCAGCGCCAGCTCGGAGAAGTGAGCAATGTAGTGACCATCACCTCCAACGACCTGAGTGGCGACGCCAAAATCACGCTCCGAGCCACGATTGCGCGCGACCTCAGCGGCAACAGCATGGTGAAGGAAAGCGGGACAGCGGTTCCATTCAAGTAAGGGTCGTAGCCATTAACGGACCTGAAAAGTTCACGCATCCGTACAGGTTGATGATGAAGGCTCCGCCGGTTTGGCAGGGCCTTTTTCTTTGGTTAAATTTTGAGGGTATGATTTTCAACTACCTTCTTTAACGAATGGAAACTCTCCCGCCCCCCGCAGCTCCGGCTGCTGAAGCCGCTTACGAGGTCCCGGCTCAGACCCGCATTGGCCACGTCCATTTGCAGGTTACGGACCTTGACAAAGCCCTGGGCTTCTACCGCGACATCCTGGGCTTTAAAGTCATGCAGCGATACGGCAATCAGGTAGCGTTTATTTCGGCCGGCGGCTACCATCATCACCTCGGGCTCAACACCTGGCACAGCTTGGGCGGGCCGCCCGCCCGACGACACGGGGCGGGCCTGTACCACACCGCCATTCTCTACGCTACCCGGGCCGAATTGGCCGGGGCGCTTCGGCAGCTGGTGGCCGCCAACTACCCCCTCACCGGCTCGGCCGACCACGGCGTGTCGGAAGCCCTCTACCTGGACGACCCCGACGGCAACGGCGTGGAGTCGTACTGGGACCGGCCCCGGGAGCAGTGGCCCACGGCGCCCGATGGCCAGGTGCAGATGTACACCCGCGCCCTGGACCTGGCCGGGCTACTGGCGGAGTAGGGCGTGGTACTACGCCGGGGCGGGCAACCGTTTTGGTTATTTTGCTTGCGTATTGGCGGGCCAGACGCAGCAAAGGCTGCGCCCTAGTGCCCTATCTTTGCGGCTCGACTTTTAGCCTTGCTGAATTAACCTCCACTCCCACCCCTCCGCTCCATGATAATCGGCGTTCCTAAGGAAATTAAAAACAACGAAAACCGCGTGGGTCTGACGCCCGCCGGCGTAGCTGAACTGCGCAAGCACGGGCACACCCTGCTGGTGCAAAGCACTGCCGGCGAAGGCAGCGGCTTTACCGACGAGGAGTACCAGACTGCCGGTGCTACCCTGCTCCCCACCATCGCCGATGTGTACGAGCAGGCCGAGATGATTATCAAAGTAAAAGAGCCGATTGCGGAAGAGTACCCGCTCATCAAAGAAAAACAGCTGCTCTTCACCTACTTCCACTTTGCCAGCGGCGAGGAGCTCACCCACGCCATGATAGCGCGCAAGGCCATTTGCCTGGCCTACGAGACCGTGGAGCTGAGCAACCGGGCCCTGCCCCTGCTCATCCCGATGAGCGAAGTGGCCGGCCGCATGGCCCCCCAGGAGGGCGCCAAGTACCTGGAGAAACCGCTGAAGGGCCGGGGCATTCTGCTGGGCGGCGTGCCCGGCGTGAAGCCCGCGCACGTCCTGGTGCTGGGAGCCGGCATCGTGGGCACCCAAGCCGCGAAAGTGGCCGCCGGCCTCGGCGCGCAAGTGACCGTCATGGACATCAACCTGAACCGCCTGCGCGAGCTCGACGACTTCATGCCGAAGAACGTAGTGACGCAATACTCGAACGAGTACAACATCCGGGAAGCCATCAAAACCGCGGACCTCATCGTGGGCGCGGTGCTTATTCCCGGCGCCAAGGCCCCGCACCTCATCACCCGCGACATGCTGAAAACCATGCGCCCCGGCACCGTAGTAGTCGACGTGGCCGTGGACCAGGGCGGCTGCATCGAAACCTGCCACCCCACCACCCACGAAAACCCGACCTTTATCATCGACGACGTGGTGCACTACTGCGTGGCCAACATGCCGGGCGCGGTACCCTACACCAGCACGCTGGCGCTGACCAATGCGACCCTGCCCTACGCCGTGAAACTCGCCAACCAGGGGTGGCAGGAAGCCTGCCGCCGCGACGAGGCCCTGCGGCTGGGCCTGAACGTGGTGCATGGCGAAGTAGTGTACAAAGGCGTAGCCGACGCCTGGGGCCTGCCCCTGGCCAACGTAGAAACCGTGCTGGAACCGGCGGCCGTGTAAGCGGAGCAAGGAAACCTTAGAAAAAGGTAGGGAGCATAATTTCATGTGCAGCCGTTTCCCTTTTCTGCTGGGTTGCCTGCTAGCTTGGTTCATCATTAGTAGCAAGCCTTCACGGGCGGGTGGGCTCTCTGCTTTTAGAGAGCCCACTCCTTATGGCCATACCCTGGATTATGATGGGACATCCTCTTACATGGTATGCCTATACGAATTTAATGTCTGCTTTACGCGGTTCTACTTCTACAAGGGACACACCATCAGCACCTTAGGAGACAGCCTGTTTTTCGTAGTAAACGAACGAAACGGAAGCGTGCAGAGATTCGGAGCTAAGGCGGACTTCGAAGACTACCTAAACAGCCATCAGTTGAAGCCGGGATTAATGACCCGATGGTATGATAGCCGCTATGATGAGACCGTGAATGCGCCATTTTGGGCCGTCGTTTTCTGGATATTTGCCCCTGTACCATTAGTGCTTCCCATAGGCTATATCCTGTGCCTTGTCATTCTGGTAAGAGGGCGGGGCCGAAGCTGGCGGTGGTTGCAGCTAAGCTATCTGATAGGCTGGCCCATTTTATTTATATTAATTTGCTTTTCAAGCGTGTTAACGGAAAGTCTCTAACAACATATACCATCGCTCGGTCAAGCTACTTCTTTTCTCGTGTCAGCCATTCCTTGGGCCTGCTGATTGCGGCAGCCTTGCTGTTAGGCGCATGCGAGCAGGCTGCCACGAAAGGACCAGGAAACGTAGAAGCACCTCATCATAAAACCGTTACGAATAATAGAGGCCAGCCTACCCAACGAGATTCAGCCACGAAAGGGCCGGCAAACCTTGCCCCAGGGAACCCTCCCCTTGTTACGGCTACTATAGAACGACCCGCCCGACGAGATTCACTAATCATATTACCGCTCGAAGCAAGCACGCGATTTGGGAGGTTGTATCCGGTATATCAGTTTAGTCCGCAAACAGCCGCTATTGTTATCGACGAACTGGGTGATGAAGCATCAGATTATAACGCTGTAACAGATTCATTCTTCAGCGGGGGAAAAGCCTTCTCCAATAAATATACCGTAGCAGATACCAATGGTATTACAAGCCTGTATAGCACGCCATTTTTAACGCAGAAGTATGGCGACATGATTGGTAAATCTTTTTACGTCATTGGCACAACTGGTGCCGCAATGGCTAGTGTCAAGGATGTTGCTTGTCATATTGATGAATGCAACCCACCTATGATTGTGTTATTGTTGAATGTGAAGCCACTGGCGATCTGCGGGATCCCCCTTTTTGCAGCAAGCAGCCGTATTGCATTACAGCAGGGGCCCTTTACCATGCAGGAGGGCAGGTACGACAAACTCAATGCATCTATCAATAGGCATTATCGTAGCGAGCAGGACTATGCCCATCTTGATAACGGCCAGGTAACAATCGTTGGCAATGCGGGCGACTATTATTTTGGCTATCGGGATTCACCAAAGGCTTGGGTTAAAAACATAGCCGATCATGGTGGGATTACTTTCCCGTACCGGATTATTTATAAGCCGGACCAAGGTGGCCGCGATACTGTCTGGCAACATCTGGTAGACCATTTTGGTATGGCTTGCGATTAAACCTCAACTTCCATGAAGCTGGTGCACAACACCCGATTACGTCCGATAAGAATTCCACTGTCACCCGTTCGGTTGGGTAATACCTGTCGATTGTGCTTACCCAATTGGTGATAGTCACCGGAGCTTCGACGTATTGGCCCGCTCCTTTAATCCTCTCTTGCTTTACATTATTGGTCTAATAATGGCGGATAGCTTGGGGGCTACAACCGGCTGAGCGGTGTGGAGCCCCGATGTCTGCCAGGACCCCAGCGCTTTTTGCTACTCCGGCAAACTGCCCGCGGTTAGCTAAAAAATTATCCTACCGGGCTGCTCACGGCCAGCCCAGGAATTACCGGGCGTCGCTGGCAACGACAAGCTTTCATTCTCAATCTATCTCCATGTTTCCTTCGCCTGCCATTCGCCTGCTGGGGCGCCGTTTTGCTTTGCTGCTGGGCGTCTACACGCTGCTACGCCTGGGGTTTTACCTGTTCAATTTCAGCACTTTTCGGGGTATTGAGCTGGGGGCGGTGCTGCTGGCCTTCGTCCACGGGTGGCGGTTCGACATTTCGGCCCTGCTGTGGCTGAACCTGCCGCTGGTGCTGCTCTCGCTGTTGTTGCCCGCTTCGGCGCGGCGCGGGCAGCAGTGGCTACGCGGGCTGTTTGTGCTGCTCAACATTCCCGGTTTTCTGCTCAATGTTATCGACTGGGAGTACTTCAAATTTATTGGTCGCCGGCTCAGCAACGAGTGGCACACGATTGGCGACGACTTGCAGCGCCAAGCCGGCCAGATCGGGGCCCACTACTGGTACCTGGCGGTGCCGCTGGCCGCGCTGGTATACCTGCTCTGGCGGCTGTGCCCCATGCCTCGGGCGGCCGAAGCCGCCCCGGCTAACCGGCCCCGCTGGGCGCAGCGGTTGGTGGAACTTGTGCTGGTAGCCGGACTGGTGGTGCTGGGCTTGCGGGGTGGCCTGCAGCTAAAGCCTTTACGCACCGGCGCGGCCTTCGAGCAGCAGCCGGCCGTGCTGGGGCACCTGGCCCTGAATAGCACCTTCACCGTCCTCAAATCGATAGAGGAAGTCCCGATGGAGCGCAAAAACTATTTTGCCACCGATGCGGCGCTGCGCCCTTTTCTGGGTGCCGGGTCCCTGCCCGCCCGCGCTACCGGGGCCGGGCCCGACAACGTGGTGCTGCTGCTGCTCGAAAGCTTCGGCTCGGAATACACCGGCGGGGAAAACGGCGGCCGGGGCGGCTACACGCCCTTCTTCGATTCGCTGGCCGCCGCTCCTGGTGCGCGGCTGATGCGGGATAACTACGCCAACGGCCGCCGCTCCATCGAGGCGCTGCCGGCCGTGCTGGCGGGCTTGCCCTCGCTAATGGATCAGTCGTTCATCACCTCCAGCTTCCAGACGGCCGAGCTACACGGCCTGGGCGAAATACTGGGTCGCCACGGCTACGCCACGGCCATGTACCACGGGGGGATTAATGGCACGATGGGCTTCGACATGTTTGCTGGCATGGCGGGGGTGCAGCACTACTACGGCCTGAACGAGTACCCCGGCAGCAGCAACAGCCCCGATTACGACGGCCACTGGGGCATTTTCGATGAGCCGTATCTGCAGTACTTCAACCGGCAGCTCAGCGCGACCAAGCAGCCGTTTTTCGCGACGCTGTTCACGCTCAGCGCGCACGAGCCCTTCACGGTGCCGGCCGGCTACCGGGGGAAGTTACCGGCTGGTACGCAGCCCATTCACCCTACCATTGCCTACACCGATCTGGCCCTGCAACGCTTCTTCCGGGCGGCCCGCCAGCAGCCGTGGTATGCGCACACGCTGTTCGTGCTCACGGCCGACCACACCTCGCAGTCCGACCAGCCCGGCTACCAGAACCCGCTGGGTTACCACAAAACGCCCCTGCTGTTTTTTCGGCCGGGCCAAAGCTTGCCGGCCACCAACCCCGGCCGCATCACTCAGCAAGTAGATGTGCCGGCTTCGGTGCTCGACGTCCTTGGGCTGCAACAGGAGCAACGGTTTTTGCTGCCCTTCGGCTCCTCGGTGTTCGACCCGGCCCGGCCCGGGCGGGCCCTTTTCCGCGAAGGCGACTCGTACTACCTGGTGCATTCGGATTTTGTGGCGGAGCTAAGGAATGATAACTCCGTTCAGCTCTACCCCTACCAAACGCATTTTATGCCAAGCCAGCCGGTGGCCAACCCAGACCCGGCGCTGGTGCAGAAATACGGCAATGAGCTGCGCGCCTGCGTGCAATTCTATGTGAACGGGCTGCTGGATAACCGGCTGTACAAGTGACTCAACCAACTGAGCACTTCCCTGAATGGCGGGTAAATCCTTTCGTTTGGCGAGCGAAACTAATCGAAGCAATGGCCCAGCCGATGACCTAGCTTCAACCAGTAACGGGTGCGACAGGTGAGCCGGGCTGTCAGCGCACTCGGGCGGCCCGGACGTTTGCGTGCGCAACAAACAATCTGCATCAATAAAATAAATCATTGATTAGCAGAAGTATATTGTAAAAACAGGGCGCATTTGGAAAAAATATTTCTAAAAACGTAACCCTTCCTGCCCAGTTCCGTTGAGGTTCTGGTAAAAGCCTTGTTATTTGCTTATACATCTTATTGTTCACCTTAACCATTAGTACATTGAAAAAGCAACTTGTTCTCGTCGCACTATTGCTCACCGTTGGTGGCTATTCCGCAAGTGCTCAAACCAGCATCAGCACTCAGACTAAGTCTACGGTTACTCCCGCTACTCCCGACGCTACGGCACCCGCCGCAACCCAAGCCCCGGCTCCGGCAGCCACCTCTATCGTCGAGTCGACCACGACAACGGTACAACCCGCTGCTGTGGACCTTAATATGCAACCCGCACCGGCTGACGATAAAATGAAGGAGAAGGAAAAGGGCAAAAAAACCAAAATCAAGTCGAAAAACTAATTCCAGATCACCTTCTGGTATCCTTCAAAGCCCGACCGCAAGCAGTTGCGGCCGGGCTTTTTGTTGCATAAACGGCTGCCCGTATACGGGCAGCCCATATGGCTCGGGCAGCGGTGCGCTACAAGTGTATAGCAGCGGCGAAGGCCGGAATCTCGGCTAACCGCTCGTTGGTGCGTTGCGCAAAATCGACTCGCCAACAGTAGTGCACCAGCCCGTTGGTGAGCAGCAGCAGCGGGGCCCCAATGGTTTGGTTATAGGTGGTGGCCTGCCGGGCCACGGCGGCGTCGATGACTACGGAGGACGCCTTGCACTCGACCAGCAGCAAGGGCTTGCCGTCCGGATTCAGGGCCAGCAGGTCGGTGCGTTTCTGGCGCTGGTTGTAGCGCAGGCCCCGTTCCAGGGCCAACAGGCCCCGGGGGTAGCCGAGGTGGTCGGTGAGGTAGTGCACCATGTGCTGACGCACCCATTCCTCGGGCGTCAGGACAACGTGCTTACGCCGCAACCCATCCCAGATTAGGGGTTGGTTCGTGGGCGATTGCGTAAGTTTGGCCTCGAAAGGCGGCAGGTCCAGCGCTTGCATCACCTCCAAAAGTAGTGCTTGGTGCTTTGTGCCCGGTGCTTGGTGTCCTTCGCCTGGTGCTACTGAATGACAAACCGGGAATTACATCAGCCAACCCCGGGCTGACAAGGCCCCTGGCCAAACACCACCAAGTACGAAGCGCCATTAACTAAGTGCCTTATTATGAAGACCAAAGAAGAAATCGTTAACAACTGGCTGCCGCGCTACACCGGGGTGCCCCTGAGCGATTTTGGGCAGTACATCCTGCTCACTAATTTCAGCAATTACGTGTACATGTTCGCCGAGCAGTTCGATTGCGAGGTGCGCGGCCTCGACAAGCCCATGCAGACGGCTACGGCCCAGGGCATCACCATCATCAATTTCGGCATGGGCTCGCCGATGGCGGCCACGGTTATGGACTTGCTTTCGGCCATCAAACCTAAGGCGGCCTTGTTCCTGGGCAAGTGCGGCGGGTTGAAAAAGACCAAGCTCGGCGATTTGGTGCTGCCCATCGCGGCCATTCGCGGCGATGGTACGTCGGACGACTACCTACCCAAGGAAATCCCGGCTCTGCCCTCCTTCCGCCTGCAGCGGGCCGTATCGTCGATGATTAAAAAGCACGAGCTGGACTACTATACCGGCACCGTGTACACCACCAACCGCCGGGTGTGGGAGCACGATGCCGAGTTTAAGGACTACCTGCGCCGGGTGCGCGCCCTGGCCGTGGACATGGAAACGGCTACCATTTTTGTGGTGGGCTTCATGAACGACATTCCCCACGGGGCCCTGCTGCTGGTGAGCGACAACCCGATGACGCCCGAAGGCGTGAAAACCTCAGAGTCAGACTCGAAGGTGACTACGAATTTTGTCCGTCAGCACCTGGCCATTGGCATCGAGTCGCTGCAGGAGCTGCAAAACTCGGGCGAGTCGGTAAAGCACATGCGCTTCGAGTAGGCGCGCAGCGGAACCACTAGTGGTGCCCCGAATTCCGCGCAGCGGTTCGTGGCACCACTAGTGGTTGAATAACAGCGGGGGCTTCGTTCTGAAAGTAGTGGTGCCACGACTAAAAAGTCGTGGCACCACATCGTTCTGGGCTGCCTCTCTTACTTAACGAGCTACCATTTACATTATTGAGCAATGGGTTCTTTTACCTCTTCCTGGGGACGAAAGCTGGGGGTTGCCCTGCTGGCCTTCGCGGTGCTGAACGGCTGCCAGGGCCGGCGCGAGCCGGTTGATTTGCTGGTGACCAACGCCACGGTGTACACCGTGGACTCTACCTTTTCCCGAGTGGAAGCTTTTGCGGTGACAAAGGGGCGTTTCGTGGCCGTAGGCACGGCCGCCGATCTTAAATCGCGGTTCGCCGCAGCCCAGGAAGTTGATGCACAAGGACAATTTATCTACCCCGGCTTTTACGACGCGCACTGCCATTTCTACCGCTACGCCCTGGCCCTGCCTAGTGCTAACCTGGTCGGCACGACGTCGTGGGCGGCCGTCATCCAGCGGCTTCAGGAGAATCGGCGGAAATACCCGGGGGCAGCCTGGCTTACCGGGCGCGGCTGGGACCAAAACGACTGGCCCGGCCGGCAGTTCCCCACCAAAGACACCCTGGACCGACTGTTTCCGGACGTGCCGGTGTTCCTTATCCGGGTGGATGGCCACGCGGCCCTGGTCAACCAGAAGGCCTTGGACCTGGCCGGCGTCACGGCGCGCACGCCCATTAGCGGCGGCACCATTGCCCGCGATGCCCAGGGCCGCCTCACCGGGCTACTGGTTGACAACGCAACCCGGTTGGTGAGCCGCAAAATTCCCGAGCCCCCCCCCGCCGAAGCCGCCCGCCTGCTGCGGCAGGCCCAGCAGCAGTGCCTGGCCCTGGGCCTCACCAGCCTCGCCGACGCCGGCCTCGACAAGGCCGACATCGACCAGCTGGCCGCCTTACAGCAGCGGGGAGAGCTGAAGCTGCGCATCTACGCCATGCTGAACCCCACGCCGACGAACCGCGCATTCTACCTGAAGAGCGGCCCGGTATTAACTGACCAGCTTACGATTAACTCATTCAAGATATACGCCGACGGGGCCCTGGGCTCCCGCGGGGCCTGCCTGGTGGCGCCCTACACCGACCGGCCCAAAGAAACCGGCTTCCTGCTCTCGACCGAGCGGGAATACCGCGCGCTGGCCCAGGAGCTGGCCGCGTCGAAGTTCCAGATGAATACCCATGCCATTGGTGACTCGGCCAACCGCATCATCCTCAATATTTACGGCGAGGCCCTGCACGGACAAAAAGACCGCCGCTGGCGCATCGAGCACGCCCAGGTCATCACGCCGGCCGACATGCCCAAGTTTGCGCAGTTCGGCATCGTGCCCTCGGTGCAGCCCACCCACGCTACCTCCGACATGTACTGGGCTGGCGAGCGGCTGGGGGCGGGCCGGCTCAAAACCGCCTATGCCTACGCCGAGCTGCGCAAACAGTACGGCCAGGTAGCGCTGGGCTCCGACTTTCCGGTGGAAGACCTCAACCCGCTGTTCGGCTTTCACGCGGCGGTGGCCCGGCAGGACGCGAAGAATTACCCGGCTGGCGGCTTCCAAATGGAAAATGCCCTCTCCCGCCCCGACGCCTTGCGCGGTATGACGACCTGGGCCGCCCACGCCGGCTTCGAGGAGAAGCGCAAAGGCCAAATCAGACCCGGGCTGCTGGCGGATTTTGTGGTGCTGAACACTGATTTGCTGACCGCGCCGAACGAGCAGCTGCGCGGGGCTCAAGTGCTGCAAACCTGGATTGGCGGGCAACGCGTGTTCGTGCGCAAGTAAGCAGTGTGCACAGGCCTGCTGGCCCTTACGATAACGCCGCTTAGGGGGCGCTGAACACCCGCTTAGGCCAATGCCGCTGGCCAGAACACCTAAAACCCGCCGGGCTCGTCGGCACTGGGACCGTAGAGGCCGGGCACGGGGATGTCGAGCAAGCGCAGATACACCGAGAGTTGACCGCGGTGGTGGATGCTGTGGTTAAGCCCCATGATACGAAGCGCGGCGCCCCGGGGGCGCTCCATGAGCACCTGTTCGCCCCGCCGGAGCTGGAAATTGTGGGTTAGCTGTTCGTCGTAGCTTTCCTGCAGGGCTTGGCGCAGGGTTTGGCTGTATTGGTCGAAGCGGGCCAGCAGCTCTTCCCTGCTGGTGGGCGTGGGGCCGGGCTTGGGTGCGTTAGGGTCGAGGAAGTCGCGCGAATCGGCTTGCACAAACAGGGTTTTGAAGGCCAGCAGGTTCACGACGTGGGCGGCCAGCTTGCCCAGGGGCATGCTCTTGGGGTGGGGCGTGTAGTCGGCCTTGTCGTAAGGCACGCGCTCGAGAACCTTGCGGGTGTTGGCCAGCTCGTGGTCGAGCTCAGCCAGGATGTTTTGCTGCAGCGAGGAAGTGTGCATGGGGTAGGTTTGGTAGGTAATAACGCGGCCGGGCTTGGGCCTTGCTGGAAGAGACGCTGAGCGACGCGTTTTACTTTGTGGCGGCAGGCGTGCTGGCCACGGCCGAAGCGGGCGGGGGGCCGGGGAAGGCAGTCGACAGGGTGTCCTCGCGCAGCTTTTTGCCGCGCAGCGTGAGCAGAAAGATGAACCCCAGAACGAAGAAGATGATCAGCGATAAAATGCTGTTGCGCATTGAGCCCGTGATTTGGGCAATTACGCCAAACACCGCTGTGCCGATAACAATGCTCAGCTTCTCCGTCACGTCAAAAAAGCTAAAGAACGCCGCGGAGTTGGGCGTATTCTCAGGGATAATTTTTGAATAAGTGCTGCGGCTCAGGCTCTGAATCCCCCCCATCGTAAGGCCAATGACGGAGGCCAGGGCATAGAAGCTCCAACCGGCTTGCACGAAGTAGCCGGCTACGCAAATCAGCCCCCAGATAGCGACCGACCAGCTCAGGGCCCGGGTGTTACCGATGCGTTCGGAAAGCTTGGCGAACAAATAAGCTCCTAAGATGGCTACTACTTGCAGCAGCAGGATAGTAACAATAAGCGCCGTGCTTTCCAGGTGCAGCTCTTTATCGCCGAAGATGGTGGCTACGTACATCACCGTTTGCACGCCCATGTTGTAAGTAAAATAAGCCAGCAGAAACTTCTTCAGGTTGGGCAGCTGCTCAAGTTGGTTCCAGACCTTGCCTAACTCGCGAAAGCCGTTTAGCACCCAGCCGCCTTCGGCCCGGGGAGCGTTGGCGGGCCGACCGGTATCGGGCGGCAGCGTGAAGAAAGGAATCTGGGCGAAACCCGCCCACCAGAGGCCGGTGAGCAGGAAGCTCAAGCGAGTAGCAAATCCTTTCTCGATGCCCAGCTCCTGGTTGAACGTCACCAGCAGCAGGCAAATGACCAGCAGAATCACCGAGCCCACGTAGCCCATCGAAAAGCCCTTGGCGGAGAGTGAATCGAACTTCGCCTCCGAGCTGATGTCGGGCAGGTAGGAGTTATAGAAGACAATACTGCCGCTAAAGCCAACCGTGGCCGCGATAAACACGAACGTCGACAGTGTGAGCGTGTCCTTGGTGAAGAAGAACAGCCCCGCGCAGCTGGCGGCCCCGATGTAGCAGAATATTTGCAGAAACAGCTTCTTACGCCCGGAGAAGTCGGCCAACGAGGTCAGAAATGGGCTGACCAACGCAATGAGCAAGAAAGAAAACGAAATGGCGTAGGTGAGCAGCGATGAGCCCGGAACCTGGAAGCCCATAAAATCGACAATATTGCCCGGGGCCGAATTGATGTCGGCCGTGACAGCGCCCCAATAAATGGGAAAGATGCTGCTCGTAATCACGAGCGGGTACACCGAGTTGGCCCAGTCGTAGAACGTCCAGCCGGTAGTAATGCGCTTGTTGTCTTTTTCGATGCCGAGCGGTGCGGCGGGGGTACTAGTCGAAGGCTGAGCCATGAGAAGCGACGAAGATTGTAGGTTTGCGCCGGGCAAGGTAACGGGTTTTTAGGGTTCAGGTTGGATAGAGAATAAACCCGTTCCCATGTTTCGCTACCATAGTGGCAAGTAGGAATGTTGGCCCATACCATACCGGCGCATTCTTGCAGCAGGTAAAGCGGTGTTCTGAGTAATAGTATTTGATTGCCGGGTACGACCAATTACTGCTGAGGCTGAACCCCTGGCACGGTGGCGTCGCCGGGCTTACCTACTCCAGCCAGGTATCAGGGCAATAAAAAAGCCCGTTTCCGGCTTGGAAACGGGCTTCTGCTGAGAGGATGGGATTCGAACCCACGATGACCTTTTGAGCCATACACACTTTCCAGGCGTGCTCCTTCGACCACTCGGACACCTCTCAAGGTTGGCGGTTCGTGGCACAAAGATATGACAAGGCCGCTGGCCGGGCAAGTGGAACGTGGCCTTCGCTGCACCGGGCAATGTGGGAGGCCGCCTTCAAGGCTGCGTTGGTGCCGCGCCAGTAGTCCTTGTATTCGGGCATTGTTCCACCGGTTGAACCAAAGGCTTCACCCTACGACGTGATTTCGCCGCGCAGGCTCTGCATTAGCAGCTCGCGTGTGGGCTGCTCCCCCAGCCCGAGGCCCAGCACGAACATGAGCTTGGTAACGGCCGCTTCGGTCGTGATGTCGTCGCCACCCACGATGCCCAGCTCGGCGAAGCGGGCGCTGGTTTCGTACTTGCCCTGCACTACGCGGCCCTCCTCGCACTGGCTCACGTTGAGCAGCCACACGCCCCGCTGGCGCGCCTCGGCCAGGCACCGCAAAAACCACGGAGCCGTGGGCGCGTTGCCCGAGCCGTAGGTTTCGAGCACGCAGCCCCGCAGGCCGGCAATGCCCAGCGTAGCACCCACTACCGCCTCGGTAATGCCCGGGAAGAGCCGCAGCACGGCCACGCCGGTTTCCAGGGTCGTGTGCACTTTCAGGGGGGCGCCCGGCAGCAGGCGGATGCTTTTATCGTCGAAGTCGAGGCTGATGCCGGCGCGGGCCAGGGGCGGGTAGTTCTCGCTTTTGAAAGCGGCAAACTGCTGGCTTTCGACCTTCTTGGCCCGGGTACCCCGAATGAGGATGTCGTTGAAGAACACGCACACCTCCGGCACCCGCACAGTACGGGCGCGGGGGTGGCAGGCCGCCGCTATCTCCAGGGCCGTGATGAGGTTGCGCTGGGCATCGGAGCGGCTGGCGCCGACGGGCACCTGCGCCCCGGTGAAGACCACCGGCTTGCCCAAGTGCTCGAGCACGTAGCTGAGCGCCGCCGCCGAGTACGCCATGGTGTCGGTGCCGTGCAGCACCACGAAGCCCTCGAAATCGGCGTAGTGCTGGCCGATGAGCTGGGCCAGAAACAGCCAGTCGGCCGGCGTCACGTTGCTGCTGTCGATGGGGGCCGGCAGGCTGAGCAACGACAGGCGAAACGGCAGGCGGGCCAGCTCGGGCATGCTGCGGTCGAGGCGCCCCAGTTGCATGGGCACCAGCTCGCCGCTGCCGTTGACGGCCATGCCCACCGTCCCGCCCGTGTAGATGATGAGCAGCCGCGGCGCGGCAGCATCGGCCGAGTCGGCGCGGGTGGGCAGGGAGAGCAGCGGCAGGTTAGCGGCGGGCATGGGTGGGAACTCAGGGGCTGGAAGTGGCGAGAATAGCAGCTCTTCTCCTTACGCGGACAAGGAAATTGGCGCTCTTGGACGCAAGGTAGGCCCGGTTGTTTTTTCGGCCATAAGCAGCCCTGCGCGGTTGCCATCCGTATTGCTTGCGGCCCATCTATTTTCTTTCGCTATGACTTCACTTTCGCTATGACTTCAACGGACCAGCCCTCCCCCAAACCAGTTACCGACATCGTGCTCATTGGCGCGGGTATTATGAGCGCCACCCTGGGCGTCCTGCTTAAGGCTCTTGACTCCACCCTCAGCATCGCCGTGTACGAGCGCCTCGACGCCGTGGCCGCCGAAAGCTCCGACGCCTGGAACAATGCCGGCACGGGCCACTCGGCCTTCTGCGAGCTGAACTACACCCCGGAACGGCCCGACGGCTCCATCGACATCTCCAAGGCCGATAAAATCGCTGAGCAGTTCGAGGTGAGCAAGCAGTTCTGGGCCTCGCTCGTGCAGGAAGGGCCGCTGCCCGACCCCACGTCCTTCATCCATACCATTCCGCACATGAGCTTTGTGTGGGGGGCCGCCAACGTGGAGTACCTGCGCAAGCGCCACGCCGCCCTGCTGCACTCGCCCTTGTTCCAGGGCCTGGAATTTAGCGAGGACCCCGCCCAGATTGCCGCCTGGATTCCGCTGGTGATGGAAGGCCGCGACCCGGCCACCCCCGTGGCGGCCACGCGCATGGCCATTGGCACCGACGTCAACTTCGGCTCCCTCACCCGCTGCCTTTTCAAGCACCTGAAGGCCCAGCCGGGCGTGGAGTTTCACCTGGGCCACCAGGTCGAGGACTTTCAGCGCAAAAGCGACGGCATCTGGCGCCTTAAAATCGAAGACCTGGCGACGGGCGACCGGCGCATTGCGCGCGCGAAATTCGTGTTTATCGGGGCCGGCGGGGGCACGCTGCCGCTGCTGGAGAAAACCGACATTCCCGAGGCCAGCGGCTTCGGCGGCTTCCCCGTGAGCGGGCAGTGGCTGAAGTGCCGCAACCCCGCCGTGATTGCCCGGCACGAGGCCAAGGTGTACGGCAAGCCGGCCGTGGGCTCGCCGCCCATGTCGATGCCCCACCTCGACACGCGCCAAATCAATGGCCAAAAGGAGTTGCTGTTTGGGCCGTACGCGGGCTTTAGCACCAAGTTTTTGAAGAAGGGCTCCTACAGCGACCTGTTCCGGTCCATCGAATTGGGTAACATCCGGCCGCTGCTCTACGCCGGTGCCCGCAACCTGGGCCTTACCCGCTACCTGATTGGCCAGGTGCTGCAATCACCGGAAGACCGCACCGCCGCCCTGCGCGAATACTATCCCAGCGCCAACCCCGACGACTGGCAGTTGGAAGTGGCCGGGCAGCGCGTGCAGGTCATCAAAAAAGACAAGAAGCAGGGTGGCGTACTGGAGTTCGGCACCGAGATGGTGACGTCGGCCGATGGCTCCATCGCGGCCTTGCTCGGAGCCTCGCCCGGCGCGAGCACGGCCGTAGCCATCATGCTGGACCTGGTGCAGAAGTGCTTCGCCGAGCGGGCCGCCACGCCCGAGTGGCAGGCCCGGTTGCGGCAGATGGTACCCTCATTTGGCCAGCGCCTGGCCGATAACCCCGCCCTGACCGCCGAGGTGCGCGAGCGTAGCCACCAGGCGCTACGGCTCGATGGCGGCCAGCAGACGAAGGAGAGACAATAGAATGAAGCCGCCTATCTGTAAACTCGTCCGGAGTACTTAAAGATCAGGCAATAACCTACGGCACAGCTGTTCCGTGCAATGCAAAAGCCCTCCCGGCAGCTTGGCCGGGAGGGCTTTTTGGTGGTTAGTCGACCGGGCTTTGGCGCTGAAGCCCACCTGAAGATCAGCTCGAACAGGGTGGCGTTGCTAGTGGACGAAGGGACACCCCCAAGGCCGGGAAAGCCCAGGTTGAACTACGCTGGGGCCTTGCGCTTGCGCTGGATATTCTTCTTGCGCTGGATATTCTTACAAGTGAATCACCTCACCGTAGGCGGCGGCGGCAGCTTCCATCACGGCCTCCGACATGGTTGGGTGGGGGTGCACCGACTTGATGATTTCGTGCCCCGTAGTTTCCAGCTTGCGCGCGACGACTACTTCGGCAATCATTTCGGTCACGTTCGAGCCGATCATGTGAGCGCCGAGCCACTCGCCGTACTTCTTGTCGAAGATGACTTTTACGAAGCCGTCTTTCACGCCGCCGGCGCTGGCTTTGCCCGAGGCCGAGAAGGGGAACTTGCCCACCAGGATGTCGTAGCCTTTTTCCTTGGCTTCGGCCTCGGTGTAGCCCACGCTGGCAATTTCGGGCGAGGCGTAGGTGCAGCCGGGGATGTTCTGGTAGTTGAGGGGCTCGGGGTGATGGCCGGCAATTTTCTCCACGCAGATGATGCCTTCGGCCGAGGCGACGTGGGCCAGCGCCGGGCCGGGCACAATGTCGCCAATGGCGTAGATGCCGGGCACGCTAGTCTGGTAGAAGTCGTCGACGATGACGCGGCCGCGCTCCACTTTAATGCCCAGCTCCTCGAGGCCGAGATTCTCCAGGTTGGTGGTTACGCCCACGGCGCTGAGCACCACGTCGCAGTCGATCTGCTGCTCCCCCTTGGCGGTTTTGATGGTCACTTTGCAGCCTTCGCCGCTGGTGTCTACGGCGGTTACTTCGGCGCTGGTGAGCACGTTCACGCCGATTTTGCGGAACGACTTTTCCATCTGGCGCGACACTTCCTCGTCTTCCACCGGCACGATGCGGGGCAGGAATTCCACTACCGTCACCTCCGAGCCCATAGTGCGGTAGAAGTAGGCAAACTCCACGCCGATGGCGCCCGAGCCCACCACCACGAGGCGCTTGGGCAGCTGCTCGAGGGCCATCGCCTTGCGGTAGCCGATGATTTTCTTATTGTCGACCGGCATGGTCGGCAGCTCGCGCGAGCGGGCCCCGGTGGCCAGGATGATGCTCTTGGCTTCGACCGTTTCCTTGCCGCCGTCGGCCTTGGTGACTTCCACTTTGCCGGGGGCCAGCACTTTGCCGGTGCCCATCACGACCTCGATCTTATTCTTTTTGAACAGGAAATTGATGCCCTTGCTCATGCCGTCGGCCACGCCGCGGCTGCGGCTGATTACAGCCCCGAAGTCGTAGCCGATGCCCTCGGCCTTGAGGCCATAGTCGCCCGCGTGGTTGAGGTACTCGAACACCTGCGCCGACTTGAGCAGCGCTTTGGTCGGAATGCAGCCCCAGTTGAGGCAGATGCCCCCCAGCGACTCGCGCTCAATAACGCCCACTTTCAGGCCCAGCTGCGACGCGCGAATGGCGGCCACGTACCCGCCGGGGCCGCTACCGATCACGACCAAATCAAATTGCAATGCCATACTATGTATTTTGTACTGTGAAAATCAAATGTTTACAAAAACAAAAAAGCCAAACCAAGGCTACTTTTGAAGTAAATTCAGGGACTAGCTACCTTTAGAAAACCAGCTACTTAGCGGCTTTTGAGCAATCTTAGAAATGTTCCACTACTGAATCAAAGGGGCTTTCCCAAAGACGGGCAAAGGTACTGTTTATGGTGATTTACCGCATGAACACGATCGGGGCAGCAAAATTGGTATCTATAGGCGCCCATTCAAAGTATTGGCCAGAAAAGAGCAGAACGTACCGCTACTTCCGCCTGATAAATTAGCTGAATTAAAAGCGCTACCACCCACCGGCTGTGTACACGGAAGAAATACGAATCAGTCTCCTGGTTAGCGGTATAAGCCTGCTTACAGAGGCCAGATTACGGCATTGCGGCGCTAATATCCAAGGTAGAGAATCATGTTAGCGACGAAGCAAATGGCAAACAGGTAAGTATCCCCTTATATCGGGAAGGATTCAGACCCACCATCACCGGGAATGAATTATTTCACATATATCTTCGAAGAAGATAAATTCAACTCGCCTGAGAATGTTAAATATCAAAAATCGAATCTGAATCATGAATAAATATGAAAGGTTGCAGACAGAGCTGGAAACAGCCGGAGAAGGAAAAATGAAAGTTTTTGGGAGCTCTATGCTCCCCATTCTTAAATCAGGCTCCTTACTCACTTTTCGAAGACAGGATACTTATCAGATAGGTGATGTCGTCTTTAGCAAGGTAAAGGGCAGGTACATTGATGCCCATAAAATAGTGTCAATCGATACCAATAAAGGCTACCTGATTGCCAATAATCATGGTTTTGAGAATGGCTGGACCAAGCGGGTATTCGGTAAAGCCGTAGTTGCCGAATTTGCTGGTCAGGTGAAGGAGCTTTAAACAGCTATCCTAAGCTACTGTCACTATGCGTCATATATGACTTTTGCTCAGCACCCTTACCTGTTGGCAGGGTCGACGTAGCGGCTGTAATTGACGCCCTGGGCCGCGCCGCTATGCCGACTTGCTCTCACAGCCTACAACAAAGTCTGGCCCGATACATGGTAGCAGCGAATTCTGCCCGGGGACCGTATAAGCCTCGGTTACAGTGCACGTTGCCTTAACCTTACCTTGTTGCTTTCATGAAATCATTTTTTCGCCCTTTGCTGGGGGCTCTCGGCCTTTGGGCTGGGCTAACCAGCTGCGCTACCACCGTCACGGAGAAGGAAAAATCCTCCGTGACCAGCCTGCCCGTGGCCTCGTCTACGGGGACGCCCGATTCGACGGGAGCGACGACAGTGCCGAATGGCCGCGGTGCTACACCCCCAACTTCGGCCCCGGCCGCTGCTCCGGGGGCCGTACTGGCCGCCAACGCCGCGCCGACTGCTACTCAGGCTTCGGCCGAACGCGAGAAAGAGCGAAAAATGACGGCGGCCGACTACCGCAGCATGCTGGCCAGCGCCGAGGCCCTGCTCAAGGCCAACCCCAGAAATCCGGCCGCCCTGCTCCAGCGGGCCAAGGCGAAAAGCTACCTGAAGCAATATAAAGCGGCCCTGCCCGACTACACGGCCGCCCTGCGCTACCAGCGTAACAACCCCGACGCCTACTACAACCTCGGCGTAAACCACCTGATGCTCAAGAAATATAAGGCGGCCGCCACTGACTTCTCCGGCGCTCTCAAGTACCGGCCTAATGACCGGGAATCCTTCTTCGGCCGGGGAGTAGCCAAGATGCAGATGTACCAGTACAAATCGGCCGTGGGCGACTTCACCAAGGCCATCCAGCTCGACTCCGCCTACGCCGACGCCTGGGAGTACCGGGGCATCAGCTACTCGTCGTTCGACAAGCTGGCGGAAGCCCGGCGCGACCTGGAGCAGGCCACTAAGCTCAACCCGGAAGCAGTCAAGAGCCTGCGCCGCTATGTGGGCAACGACGGTCAGGAGCCCATCAAGCCCCCCGTTACCCGCACGGTAGCCCGACCCGCACGGCGCCGCTAGCTTACCGGCCCGCTTCAGGGCCCGGCGGGGAACCTCACCCCCAGCCCCTCTCCCCAGGAGAGGGGAGCCAGGCGACTGGGATATCGAGCTTACGAAAGGCTCTGATCCAACTGGCGCCAACTGGCGGCAGTCTTAAGGCAACGCCGTTGCCGTGACTGCCAGACCTTAGAACGGGGGCAGTCTCCCGACTGCCGCGTCGGGGCGTCAACGAGTTCTATGGCTACGGCAGTCGAAAGACTGCCCGCATGCTGGTGGCTCGCTGCGCATGACTGCTTGTTGGCGCTGCATTAGCTTGCATTCCCTGCCTCAGTGGCTATTTTTCGCCAAATAGCCACCCCCCGAAACCCGGCAGCCCTGCTCCAGCGGACCAAGGCGAAAAGCTACCTGAAGCAGTATTTAGTTATCAAATACTGCGGCTTCCGACGTATTTTGCCTTCAATTGATTAACCAACCTAGTGCCTAAATTTTCAAATTCTGATTTATTTTGAGTAGATAGATAAGCGTGGCATCCGCCACTATATCTATCAATTGTCAGCCGAGCATCTTCTCGTTCACCACAATATACAATCTCGTCCGAGAACCAGAGTTGCTGAAATCCCAGCTCATGGGCTAAATTCTTTGCGGCTTCGCAAATCTGCATTGGAGGTATTATCCAGTAACCGTAATTTTTCAGGAATTTCAACTGATAATTCATGAAAGCTCTTCGCCAAAGCAACCCTTCGAGTGAGGCTGCATAAAGCTCTCCCTGCCATTCTCCTTCAATGCGCCAAACGGTAGGTTCTGCTTCTCCATTTTCACGTAAGGCAAGTTGCTGGGAGGGAAAAATATCTTCCGCAATCAGGATGCAGTCTTTTGGCGCGATCGGATCGTTCTCTTCAACCATATACTGATAGGAATCGAGAATTGTGGTAATATCCGTTTTCTCACCGGGTTCAAATAGGAAGAGGCCTCCATTGTCATGTCCCATATGGGATAGATATTCAACGTATTGAGCAGGCAAAGAACGCCCCACTAACTGCTCAAGCATTTTAATTTCTGCTGGGTTGGCGCCCCGAATCTTTAAAGGAAAAGTCGGGTCAAACGAGGATACATATTCTATCAGGGCTTCCATTGAGTTTTTCTGGGGTAAGGTTGTTTTCACTTGTATCATCTGGGTTATGATTCGTTGAGAAACCTTGTCATACCGAGCGCAGCGAAGCATCCTGCGCGGCTATTTTCCACCGAACAGCAGCCGGAAATAAAACCTGGGCTGCCGGAGCCGTTCGCGCAAGTCCAGGTCCATGAACATGGCCGACAGGGTTTCGGCTAGTGTGGGGTTGTTGGCGGCGCGGTTGGCCACGATGTTGAACAGGCTGGGGAAGTTGAGCAGCCGCTGCATCACGCGGCTGAGACGCAACTCCTGACCGAGCCGATTGTAGACGGCCTGGTCGTAATTTTTCAGGAATGCCGGGCTGCAATCGGCGGTGGTTACAGCTTGCGCGGCCCAGTGGGCGGCGTGGCGCCCGCTGACCATGGCGTGCGAGATTCCCTCGCCGCTGAACGGGTCGATAAGGGAGCCGGCATCGCCGAGCAGCAGGTAGTTGGCCCCCGACAGGGGCCGGCGCTTCGAGCCTAGCGGCAGGCCGAACCCGCGCACCGGCCCCAGGCGCCGGGCCTGGGCAAAGCGGGGCGCCAGCGTGGGGTGGGTGGCCAGAATCTCGTCGAGGCGCTGGCGGAGGTTGATTTTTTTGGCGGCCACCGTTTTCGAGAGCATCCCTACACCGACGTTGGCCTGGCCATTGGGCAGGGGGAACACCCAGAGGTAGCCGGGCAGAAAGTCTTTGATGAAGTGCAGTTCGATAAAATTATCGGGGCTGAGGCCCGCCACGTTGTCGTAGTAAGTGCGCAGGCCGGCGCAGTGGTGGTCGGGCTCGAGGGCATGGCCGGCCACTTTGCGGGCAAAGTCTGACTGGGCCCCGTTGGCCACCAGCAGCAGGCGGCAGGTGGCCAGCTCCTGGCCGGCTTTGTCGAATAGCTGCCAGCCGTCGGGGGTGCGTTCGGTGCGGGCCACGTCCACGTGTTCGCGAAAGTCAATTTCCGGGTGCCGGCGCACTTCTTCCACCAGGAAATTGTCGAAATCGAGGCGCTTGGCCACGTGGCCGGCGGCCCGGTCGGTGGCTTTGTTGAACTTGGGCTTGAAGGGAATAGCGAGGCGGCGGCCGTTGGGCGCGAAGAAATCAATCCCCCAGCTCGGCACCTGGGTGGGCGCGGCGGCCAACCGGCCGGGCAGCTCCTCACTGATGCGCCGCAACTCGCTCAACACCTTACCACTGAGGGCGTCACCGCAGATTTTGTCGCGCGGAAACGTGGCGCGGTCGAGCAGCAGGCAGCGGTGGCCGGCGTGGGCCAGGTGCAGGGCGGCGGTGGCCCCGCCGGGACCCGCGCCCAGAATGCAGATGTCGTGGTGCAGCATGTCGGGCACGAAGGTAGGACGACGTCCGCGGTGGCGGGCCGCTGAGGCGCAGCCGGGCTGGGCGTGGTCGGGAAGCAGGCGGGCGGGCCAAACCCGCGGCAAAGGCTGCGGGACACTTCTTACCTTCGCCCCCATGACCCAAACACTGACCGGAAAAGTGGCCCTCATAACGGGTGCTTCCAAAGGAATTGGCCGCGCCATCGCGGCGCATTTTGCCCAATTAGGCGCCCAAGTCGCCTTCACCTACCTCTCGTCCGTCGAAAAAGGCCAAGCCCTGGAAACCGAGCTGGCGGCCCACGGCGCCAAGGCCAAAGGCTACCGCTCCGACGCCTCCGACTACGCCCAGGCCGAAAAGCTGATTGAGGACGTACTAGCCGACTTCGGCCAGCTCGACATCCTGGTCAACAACGCCGGTATCACCCAGGACGGCCTACTTATGCGCATGTCCGAGTCTCAATGGGACCAGGTGCTGACCGTCAACCTTAAGTCGGTATTTAACCTCACGAAGGCAGCTACCAAGCCCATGATGCGCGCCAAAGCCGGCTCCATCATCAACATGACCAGTGTAGTAGGCCTTAAGGGCAACGCCGGGCAGGCCAACTACGCCGCCAGCAAGGCCGGCATCATTGGCTTCACCAAATCGGTGGCCCTGGAGCTGGGCTCGCGCAACATCCGCTGCAACGCCATTGCGCCGGGCTTCATCGAAACCGAAATGACCGATGCGCTCGACCCCAAGCAGGTGGACGAGTGGCGCAAGGCCATTCCGCTCAAGCGCGGCGGCCGGCCCGAGGACGTGGCCCGGGCCACGGCGTTTCTGGCCTCGGATGACTCGGCCTACATTACCGGCCAGGTGCTGCAGGTGGATGGCGGCATGCTGACGTAGCGAGTTAAAAGGCAGACCGTGCCAATTTATAGGCCCTGTTCCAGTTGCCGTATAACCGGAATCAGCTCCCAATCTATGTAGGGGGCTGCGGCGGATGGTACGGTCTGCTTTAACTTATTCAATACGGCCGGGCTCCTCAGCCACTCCCGGAATAGCTTACCTTGCTGGGGCATATCCTCGTATCCCGGGAGCACCTGCTTTTCCAGCACTTTTTTTTGTGCCCCACTAACAAAAGCGGCTAAACGATAACTGGAGCATTGCTTATCAGCCGCTAGCCATATCTGCAGCAGTTGCCCGAAGTCTGAATAGACGTTGGCTATAGCGGAGAAATACCCTGCAAAACCAGCATCGATGTCCGCTGATTCTTCGGTTAATAGCTTTTTCCAGAAGGCCAATAAAAATCGATGGATGACCGTCTTTTCATTATCAGGCCAGTTTTTATAATTGCCATAATTGAGTTTATCTAAGGTTACCCATTCATCAAAATCCATCGGTAACTCAGAGAGCAACTCGAACAGGCGAGGCAGGAAGTGTTTGAAGTCATTTACTCCACCCCAGGTTGTCATAGCTTTGAAGTGGTAAGTAGTAAGGTCTTCAACTGAAAGCTCACGGAGCGGCTTTGCGGCTAAGGTCTGATTCCATCGATCCAGCATCAGCTTTTGATACACCGGGCTACCATCCATAGCAGGGTCAAGAGGGTATTTGGCAAACATTTGATAGAGTTGCTCAATCGATTCGGACAGCTCTGCCTTATAATTATCAGTCTGGCTGCTGGTCTGGGTCATGTGATTGGCCATTTACTTTCTGCCATAAAATATACGGTTGTAGATCGCGCTGCCATGACGGCGCCACTCAAACTTTCTTTGGCTGCTTTGCTGATCTTTCCGTTTACCCACGCCTAGCTACTACGTTCAACCTTTTTCAAAGCCGCTGAAGTCGATGCAAATCAAAGAGCTCTATGCCGTTAGTGACGAGCCCCGCTATCAGGATTTCTTTTTACAGGGCCTATTGGCTCATCCCGCCTGTTTCCGTATCAGCCCGGATGAGGCGATGGAACCGTTTCCTACTGCCGGAACCGCCGATAGTTTCACGCTGGCAATGGAGGAAGAAACAACTGGCCAGCTATTAGGAGTGGTCAGTTTCAAACGCGCGGAAGCCAATCGAGCTAAGCTACGCCACCGTGGGTTGCTATTTAGAATGTACGTCGACCAGCAGGCTCAAGGGAAGGGAGTAGGAATTCAACTTATCCGGGCACTTTTGGCCAGGGTACGCGCCTTGGGAGACGTGCGCCAGGTCAACCTGACCGTCATTGCCAGCAACACCCCCGCCCGGCAGTTGTATTTAAAGTTAGGGTTCATTCCCTTTGCCCTTGAGCGGAATGCCGTGGCGCACGAAACGGGCTACTTGGATGAGGAAAGTATGGCGTTGGTATTCACGGAGTCAACCCCAGCCGAATTTTCAACCATCATTCCGTGAACCGCTGGCTCCTCTTCGCCTTACTCTTAACCGGCCTCGGCCTCGCCGCTTACCCGCGCCTGCACCGCCGGCTGGTCCGCTTCCAAAGCCACCGGGCCGCTGAAGCCGCCACCGCCCAAGTCGCGCCCCAGATGCGCGACGGCGACCTGATTTTTCACACCTCGCAATCGGCCCAGAGCCAGGCCATCCAGCTGGCCACGCATTCGGCCTGGAGCCACTGTGGCATCCTGTATCAGCAGGCGGGCCGGTGGCAGGTGTTCGAAGCCGTGCAGCCGGTGAAGCTGACGCCGCTGGCCGATTGGGTGGCGCGGGGCCAGGGCGGCCACTTCGTGACCAAGCGGCTGCGCGACGCGGCCACCGCCCTCACCCCGGCGGCGCTGACGCACCTGAAAGCGGCCGGGCAGCCCCTGCTGGGCCACTCCTATGATTTGTATTTCGGCTGGTCTGATGACCGGATCTACTGCTCCGAGCTCATCTGGAAGGTGTACGAGCGGGGCCTGCACCGCCGCCTCGGGCAATTGCAGCAACTCAGGGATTTTGACCTCAGCCACCCCGTCGTGCAGGCCAAGCTAAAGGAGCGGTACGGCGACCAGCTGCCGCTGAATGAAACCGTTATTTCGCCGGTCAGCATCTTTAACAGTCACGAACTGGTTACCGTGCTCAACCGTTGAACCAACGGCGGCAACCGTCACGGGAGCTGATGGCCTTTCGGATAGCAGCCCGTTGTTTTACTTATCTTTCTTGCCATGTCAACCATCACGCTCACGCTCGACGACGATTTTCTGGCCCAGGCCGAAGCCTACGCGCAGCGCACGGGCACCGATTTATCAGCTTTGGTAACCGATGCCTTGCGACCGATTGTAGAGCAACCAGCCAGCGGCAGTAAGCCCATTCCCCCGGAGTTAGCAGCCTTATATGGTTGCATTAGCCTACCACCTGGCTATAACTACAAGGAGCATCTGGCGGAAGTATTTAATGACCGGGGCGACCAATGAAGCACTATTTTCTGGATACCAACGTAGTGCTGGACTTCCTGGCTCGGCGCGAACCGTTTGCCGAAGCCGCACTAGAGATTTTTCGGGCTGGGCTGGAAAAAAGGGCCACGCTGTACGTGGCAAGCTTGTCCTTCAGCACCGTGTATTACGTGCTGCGCAAGCAGGCGAACCGACAGTTGGCGCGAACGTTAGTGGCCAATCTGGAGCAGTTGGTAACGATAGTGGCCGTCGATGCCGTGGCGGTACAGAAGGCCATTACCGGGTCTTTCCTTGATTTTGAAGATGGCCTTCAACATTGCGCAGCGGCCTCAGTTCCGGCAATCGAAGTCATTGTCACGCGCAATGCCGCCGACTTCAAAACCGGCACACTGCCCGCCCTGACACCCAACCAGGCCTTAGTCCATCTTTCTCAACCTTAATTTGTGAGGCGTGGCCCGGCCCAGGGCTTGACGCTGGCTGTTTACATTTATCCATTTGCTGACCACTCACTATTCCGCCTGGTTCATTCCCCTCTGCCTGCTCGTCGGCGCGGGCTACGCCGCCCTGCAATACTCGGCCCAGGCGCCCTGGAGCCCGCGCCTGAACTATGCCCTGGCCGCCCTGCGTCTCGCGGTGGTCAGCTTTCTGTGCTTCCTGCTGCTGGCGCCGTTCGTTAAAATCACCACCACCCGCACCGAGGCGCCCACCGTGGTGCTCGCGGTCGACAACTCGCAGTCCGTCGAGCTGTTTACACCCAAGCCAGTGCTGAGCCAGGCCACCACCGGCCTAGCCCGACTCGCCGAAACCTTGCGGGCTAAGGGCTTCACCGTCGAAACCCGGACGCTTACGCCTACCCCCGGCCGCCCCGCCCGGCTCGATTCCCTGCGCTTCGCCGCCCCCGCCACCGACCTCGACCAGCTACTGGCCGGGACCCGCGAAGCCTACGACGGGCGCAACCTGGCCGGCGTGGTGCTCGTTTCCGATGGCCTCGTGAACCAGGGCCGCAGCCCCGTGTACTCGGCGTTTAACTTTCCCATCTACGGCGTGGCCGTGGGCGACACCATTCCTAAGAAAGACCTGCGCCTCACCGGCCTCACCTATAACCGCGTGGCCTTTAGCGGCAACCGGTTTCCCATTGAGGCCGAGCTGAGCTTCGTGGGCTTCGCGGGCGGGGCGGCCACCGTGGAGCTGCGCGACGGCAACCGGGTGCTCGACAGCCGCCGCGTGGCCATGCCGGCCGGCCGGCGGCGCGTGCGCACGGCCTTCGAGATAACCGCTCCCGCCCCGGGCAAGCGCCGCTACGAGGTGCGGGTGGTGCCCCAGGCCGGCGAGTTCACCGAGCTGAACAATGCGCGCACAGCCTTCATCGAAATTGTGAAAGGCAAGCTGCGGGTGCTGCTGGCCGGGGCGGCTCCCCACCCCGATTTAAAAGCCCTGCGGGCCGCCATCCTGGCCAACGATAACTTCGACCTTACCCTGGCCCTGCCCGGCGTGGCCCCGCTCAAGGCCCCGGCGGATTTCGACGTGGCCATTCTGCACCAGTTGCCGGCCCAGGGCGGGCTGGGCAACGAAATCCTGGCCCAGGTGAAGGCCCGGCGCACCCCGGCCCTCTACATCATCGGGGCCCAGTCGGATTTGCCGGCTTACAACCGGCTCGGCACGGGCCTCACCATTCAGCCGCGCGGGGCCCAGACCGACGAGGTGACGCCGCTACCCAACCCCGGCTTTGCCCGGTTCGCCACCGACGAGGAATCGGCCCGGCGCTTTGCGGCTTATCCACCCGCGCCGGTACCCTTCGGCGACTTGCGCCTCGGGGCCGGGGCGGAGGCGGCTTTGTGGCAGCAGGTGGGCCGGGTGCCCACCCAGAAGCCCCTGCTCGTCTTTGGCGGCCCGCCCGACGCCCGCCAGGCCACCTTGCTGACCGATGGCAGCTGGCAGTGGCGCCTGAGCGAAGCAGTGGAGCACGACGACCGGCCCGAGGCTTACGACCGCCTCATCATCCGCACGCTCCAGCTGCTCACCCAGAATGCCAACAAAAAGCGCCTCGACGTGTACCCCACCCAAGATGCCTTCGGTACCCAGGACGACGTGACCCTCGGCGCCGAAACCTACAACGCCGTCTTCGAGCGCCTCTACAACCAGAAAATCGACCTCACCCTTACCGACGCGCAACAGCAGGTTCGCCGCTTCAGCTTTGCCAACCCCGAAGATGGCTCGCCCCTGCACCTGGGGCCCCTGCCGGCGGGCCTCTACCGCTACCAGGCCCGCGCCACCCTCGGCGGGCAGGCCCAGCAGGACGTCGGCGAGCTGGTGGTGCAGGCGCAGCCGCTGGAAGCCCTGGAATCGCGGGCCGACCACAACCTGCTGGCCCAGTTGGCGCGGCGGAGCGGCTCGCGACTTTACTACCCGACGCAGTTCGATAAGCTGGCGCAGGATATTCTGCAGGCCAACTATAAGCCGGTAATTTCCGCCGAGGAAGACTTGAAGGACTTAATCAACCTGAAGTGGATTTTCTTCGTGATTCTGGCCTTTTTGACGGTGGAATGGGCCGTGCGGAAGTATTCCGGCAGCGTGTAGCAGAGCGCGGGAGCTTTGGGCAGCGCCAGGTTCTCATTCTGAAACATGGGTTTCATCCGGGTGTTTGAGGGCCTGACTTTGGGCTGGGCCCAACTCCCATCCAGGAATGCGTAAGCGGGTAGAGAAGTAAGCCCCGGCTCTTGCCACTGTTGGTGCTGGTATTATGTACTGGACGCAAAATGATTCACTTATGAAATAATATATTCATTATCATCATAATAATGACGGTATTGCGGCACCATGCAGGCCTCATCTTTCAATAACCCGATGCTGGTCGGAGCTGGTACGATGGGCAAACCTTGGCCTCGGATAAAGTAGCCGGGCCCGCTCTGCGTCCTCCCTCCTACTTTCTTTATGCAGCAAGATGAAAATTAAAGCGATTATTACCGGGGCCACCGGCATGCTGGGCGAGGGCGTCCTGCTCGAATGTCTCCGCGACGCCGACGTTGAGTCCGTGCTCCTACTCAGCCGGCAGCCCAGTGGCTACGCCCATCCCAAGCTGCGGGAGCTGCTGCACGCCGACTTCCAGCACTTGCAGGCCGTCGAGTCCCAACTGGCGGGCTACAACGCCTGCTTTTACTGCGCGGGCGTTTCCGCGGTGGGTCGGAGCCCGGCCGAGTATGAGCGCATTACCTTCGACACCACCCTGGCAGTGGCCCAAACGCTCCTGCGGCTAAACCCCGACCTGGCCTTTATTTACGTGACCGGGGCCGGCACCGACAGCTCCGAGCAAGGCCGCAGCCATTGGGCCCGCACCAAAGGCCGAACCGAAAACGCCTTATTGCGACTGCCTTTCCGGCAAGCGTACATGTTCCGGCCGGGCTTCGTGCGCGCCACTCCCGGCCAACGCAACGTGTTGAAGCTGTACAAGTACGTAAGCTGGCTGTATCCCCTATTCCGGCGGCTGGGCTCCAACTACGTCTCCACCATGGCGGAGTTGGGCCAGGCCATGCTGAACGCCGTGCGCGGGGGCTACCCCAAACGGGTACTGGAAGTGCCCGACATCGTGACACTGGCCCGGGCCCAAACAGCCGCCCATTCAACTCCTTCATGAGCCCGGCCCTAAAAACGTTCCTTATGACCACCGGCGGCCTCATCGGCACCCTACTCGTGGCGGCGGTAGCTTTCACCAGCCTCAGCCCGCAGCTGGGCGGCACGCCCACCAAGGCCGAGCGGCAGGCGTACGCGCAATCGGGCCACTACCAGGACGGCAAATTTGTGAATCTGGTGCCCACGGCGGTTTCTACCGGCGGCAGCTTTGGGTCGATGCTGTGGAAGTTTCTCTTTCGCAAAGACCCTCAGGCCACCCCACCCGGCCCGCTGCCCATGCAGCCGCTCGACTCGCTCAGCATCGCCCAAAAAACGCCGCAGCTGGTGCGCGTGACCTGGTTTGGCCACTCGGCCAGCCTAGTGGAGCTGGCCGGGCAGAACATTCTGCTCGACCCCATGCTGAGCATCGAAATGGGCCCCGTGAGCTGGGCCACGCCCAACCGCTACAACCGCCGCCTGCCCATCAGCTCCGAAAAGCTGCCTCCCATTGCTGCCGTGCTCATTTCGCACGACCACTACGACCACCTCGACTACCAAACCATCCGGACCATTAAGGGCAAGGTGGCGCGTTTCTACGTGCCGCTGGGCATCGGGCCGCACCTGCGCGCCTGGGGCGTGGCTCCCGAGCGCATCACCGAAATGAACTGGGGCGATAGTGCCCGCCTGCCCGGCCTCACGCTGCGGTGTACACCCAGCCGCCACTTTTCAGGCCGCGGCCTCACCAACCGCAACTCTACGCTGTGGTGCTCCTGGGTAATGCAGACGCCCACCAAGCGCTTGTTTTACAGCGGCGATGGCGGCTACGGGCCCCACTTCGCCGCGATTGGAGCCAGCTACGGCCCCTTCGACCTCGTGGTAGGCCGGGCGGGCAACGGGCAGTAGTGGGGATTGGAGCCAGCTACGGCCCCTTCGACCTGGCCCTGATGGAGTGCGGCCAGTACGACCCGCAATGGGCCCAAATCCACATGCGGCCCGAACAAAGCGTGCAAGCGGCCCGCGACCTGCGCGCCGCCTTGATGCTGCCCGTGCACTGGGCCGCCTTCACCGAAGCCAACCACGCCTGGTACGACCCCATCAACCGCGCCACCGCCGAAGCCGCGCGGCGGGGGCAGCCCATCACCACTCCGCGCCTGGGCCAGCCCGTAACGTTGGGGGCAGCGATACCCAGTTCGCGGTGGTGGGAGTAGGCCCCCGGACCGCGAACTTTGCAGCTCGCGGCTCAGAATGACACCCAAACATCTTAGCTGAACCGCGAGCTATAACGACACTGGGGTGCCAACTACGCAGCCCGCGCTACCACGCGCCGCCTCTCCGTTTCTTTCATGCGCTACCTCCTGCTGAACAAGCCCTACGAAGTCCTCACCCAGTTCACCGATGAGCATGGCCGCGCCACACTCAAGGATTTCGTGCCCGTGCCAAATGTGTACCCGGTTGGCCGGCTCGATTACGACAGCGAGGGCCTGCTCCTGCTCACCGACGACAAGCAGCTCCAGCACTCCCTCAGTGACCCGCGCTTCAAAGTACCGAAAACGTACTGGGCGCAGGTGGAGGGCCTGATTTCTGAAGTCGCGCTGCAACGGCTGCGGCAAGGGGTGCCGATTAAGGAAGGCCTCACTACCCCCGGCGAAGCCGCCGAAATACCCGAGCCGGCTCATCTTTGGCCGCGCACGCCGGGTATCCGCTACCGGGCCAGCATTCCCACCAGTTGGCTGGAGATTCAGATCTCGCAGGGCATGAACCGCCAGGTGCGCAAGATGTGCGCGGCCGTCGGCCTCCCCTGCCTGCGCCTGGTGCGCGCCGCCCTCGCCGGCCTTTCCCTGGGCGAGCTGCCGCCCGGCGAGTGGCGCGACCTCACCCCCAGCGAGGTCGCCTCATTGCGTTCGGCTCCCGCCACCCCCACCCGCCCACCCCTCCGCCGCTTCCGCTAAAGCGCTGGTTGCGCACGCCGCAATACTGCGTGTTGGCTTCGATGCTTCATGATTTGGGTTCGGTGTTGCCAATGAATCTGCCTACTCTGCCAACACCAGTATAATGGAACCGCTGACGGAATTCCAGCAACTGTTCCAATAGCCCAACCGCGGAAGGAAAGCCCGGGCGGTGCCATCCAGGTATTTTTCCTATCTTCGCTTGACATAGTGCTATATTCTCTCAACTCATGGCCTGGCGATACCTGCATTCATTCCTGCTATCGGCTTGCCTGCTGCTCACGGCCTGTGGCTCCTCGCAAACCCCGCCGGCCGCCGACTACCTGACCTATATTCCGGACCCCAAAACACTGGGCGAAGCCTACGTCAGCGACCCCGATAGCATCCTGGCCCCGAACACGGTGGCCGACCTGAACGCCACCCTGCAAGCCCTCGACCAGTCCGGACGGGCCCACCTGGATGTGGTGCTGGTTAAGAGCATTGGCGAGGCTGTGCCCAAGACGGCGGCCTACGAGCTATTCAACCGCTGGAAAATCGGGGCTAAGGAGAAAGACAATGGCTTGCTGATGCTGCTGGTGCTGGACCAGCACCGCATGGAGTTCGAGACCGGCTACGGCCTGGAAGCGGATTTGCCCGACATCATTTGCTACCGCATTCAGCAGCGCTACATGGTCCCGCTGGCCCGTGCCAACCGCTACGACGAAGCCGTGCGCCAGGGCGTAGCCGCCATCATCCAGCACCTGGCCAACCCCTCGCTCAGCGATGCTTCCCAACCGACCAACAGCGCTACCGATGCCCAGGATGCCGGGGCGGCTCCGAAGCCACCCGAGGCCCAGACTGCCGCGCCGGACCCAGAGCCCTCTGGCAGCGAAACCCAGCCTCAGGCGCAGGAAGAAGGGGCGGTGACTGGCCCGGATTTAGAGTCCACGCCGACTGAAATACCGCCGGAATCACGCCCCGAGATTAGTCCGCTCGGCTGCGTAGGAATCGGGGGGGCAGGTCTGGCAGGATTTTTACTATACATTGTTCTGTGGCAGTTCACGACGGAGGCGGGCAAATGGCCCCGCAAGTTGTTAGGGCTGAGCCTGCTCCTACCAGTGGGGGTTGTGATCGTGACTTTTATCGCAGGCGTCGCCACCCTCTGGCTCCTCTCCGGGGTGCTGTACGGGCTGCCGTTGTTTTATCTCCACGGCTATCTAGGAGTAGTCAACTACCGGGCACGTACCATCTATGCCCAGCAGGGACGCCACCCCCAGTACGAGTACCTGAATAAGGCGCACTATAAACTGGGTTTCAGCGCCTACGTGTTTCCGCTGCTGCTGGCCTTCTACTGGCCCTGGCACCGCCGCCGCCTGGGCCGCTTGCGCGACACGCCTTATAACTGCCCCGGCTGTAGCAGCCCGATGCACCGGCTCGACGAGCATGCCGATGATGAGCACCTGGAGCCGGGGCAGGTGGCCGAAGAAAGGATTTTGTCGGTTGACTACGACGTGTGGCGGTGCGACCGGTGCGCACGGCAACTCGTGTTCGGCTACCGTAATCTGGCCACCGAGGCCTTGCCTTGCCCGGCGTGCCAGCACCAGACCGACCTCCTGAAACAGCGAAAAACTGCTCATCGGGCCACCACTTCGGCCCCCGGCTGGGGCTGGGAACACTACCAGTGCGCGTTTTGCGGCCATCAGCATGAAACGAAGTTTATCATTCCCCAACTATCCGAATCCTCCAGCAGCTCCTCCTCTTCCGGCAGCTCCAGCTCCTCTTCCAGCTCCTCGAGCAGCGGGGGCTCGTCGGGCGGGGGCGGCGCCGGCAGCAGTTGGTAGCTAGGAATTAAAAAATAAAAATGAAGAATTAAAAAATGGACCAGCCGATTTTTAATTCTTTTCCCAAAACTGCTCTTAAGATGAAAAAACGCTTCCCCCGGCGCCAGTTGCTCTTGCTCCTGGGTGTGGGTTTCGCCGCCCTGAACGCCGTAGCTTTCTTCCACGCCTGGCGCTTCACCCACTTCGCCAACGAGGCCGGGGCCCACTCCCCTAACCCCGAGCAGCTCAGCCCAGCCCAGAAATGCTGGGTGCTGCTCACGGGCATCCGTAACCCTAAACCCCGCAGTGGCCCTAAACCTAGCTTCCCGGTCGAAACCGTGACCATCGCCAGCCCCAACGGCGCGCTGGAAGCCTGGTACGCTCGCCCCGACAGTGGCCGCGCCCGTGGCACCGTGGCCCTGTTCCACGGCTACACCAGCAGCAAGTCGCACCTCACCCACGAGGCCGGCTACTTCCGCCGCCTGGGTTACAACGTATTGCTCGTCGACCAAGCCGGCAACGGTAATTCGGCTGGTTTCCGCACCACCGCGGGCTACCGCGAGGCCGACGATGTGGCCGCCGCCGTGCACTGGCTGCAAGGTTCAATCAAACCCCAAACCCTCATTCTCTACGGCGTGAGCATGGGCGCGGTGGCCATCCTGCGGGCCGAAGCTGAGCTGGGCGTCCGCCCCAGCGCCAACATCCTGGAATGCCCCTACGGAAATCTGCGCCAAACGGCCTCCAACCGCTTTGCCTCCATGCACGTTCCCGGTTTTCCGCTGGCTGATTTGCTGGTATTCTGGGGCGGCGTGCAAAACGGGTTCTGGGCCTTCGGCCTCAACGCCGAGCACTACGCCACCCAAATCCACACCCCCACCCTCCTGCTCTGGGGCACCACCGACCCGCGCGTAACCCGCGCCGAAACCGACGCCATCTTCGCGAACCTCGCCGGCCCGAAAGCCCGGCACGACTTCCCCGGCGTGGGCCACGAGCCGTACTGGAAGCGCTATCCGGCAGACTGGGAGCAGCAGCTGCGGGCGTTTTTAGAGTAGTTCTCAAGCCCGTGTACCGTTTTTTAGAAATTAAAAATGAAGAATTAAAAATGGACCAACACATTTTTAATTCTTCATTTTTAATTTTTAATTCTTTCCTCCTATGCGAAAACTGCTCTAAGTCGCTGATTTTATTTCGGCCAAATAGTTTATCGCGGTTTCGTACAGTTCGGCTACATCCCACTCTTTCGTGTCCGAAACCTGTCCGTCGCCGACCTCAATAATAATTGGCTGGCCGGCCCGGGTATAGGCTACGTCTACCGTATAAAAGCAGCGGCTTTGCAGGGCAGTCAGCGCCGGGACCAACGCGGCGGGGAAGGGCTGGCGGGCAGTCCCAAAAGCTCGGTTATGCACCGCGAAGAAGCGCTGCTCTGGCTGGTCGGATAATTTGATAAGCTCGCGTGCAAAGAGGTAATCGTCGGGGTCAATAGCGTGCTTTTTAACCAACTGCTCCAGTTCGACCAAAGAATGAACGTAGGAGTCGGCCCCGAAGGACTTGCTCGCTCCTTTAATGAAACACCCACGGCGTACCAGCTCCAGCATCCCGCCGCGCTCCTCACTGGGCACGAAGTAGCTTTTCGGGGTGAAACCGGCAATGGCCTCGTACCAGCCGTCGGCCCGGTGCGAGGCCAGGTACATCGCCACGGGCACCAGCAGGGGCGTCAGCCGCTCCAGCTTCTGGTATTCGGCCGGGGTCAGCATCCAGCCGCGGTACAGGCTGGGGTAGTTGGGGTTGGGTGACTGATATAGCTTTTCCTGCTCGGAGTCGAATAAGCCGACCGTGTGGCCGAAGCGCTGGGCCGTTTCCATTTCTTCCTGCCACATTGGATCGACCAGCCGCTGGTAAGGCAGGCTGGGGAATATCAGGTTAAGCATCTACCGAAGGTCATCAGGGGTGAGATGCAAAATACGCTAACTTCTTTTCGACCCGAAGACGGAGAATCCCGGAGCGTTTTACGCTAGCAATCATTCCGCACGAACTCAAGGGGCTGGATCAGGGTTTGGCAGGAATTGTTGCCGCCACGGCCGCTTTTCGATGCTTCGGGTGTTCTCCACCGCTTTCAGCGTATCCAGATACGCCGCAAGCATGCTCAATTCCTGGTCGTTCGGATTACCTAGAAAGGGCTCCGGATAAATGGCATTTCCGTAGCAGTTTCGAACCTTAGCCGGCGTATCGTCCACTATTAATACCCTGTTCAGGTTAAAGCCCAGTCGCTTTACTTTCTTCAGTAGCTTAGCATACTCATAATGACTTGAATAGTCGCAATGGTAGTAGCCCAACTCATCCGCGCGGGCCGTGCTTATGGGCGTGCAGCGTGAGCGGCCCCATACAAAAGCCAGTTTTATTTCCTCCGAGAAAATCCTTTTTACCACTTCGGCTACGTAGTCGTCACTAGCCGAGGACCAGACTGCCAGTTGAAACTTCTCGGCGCAGGCCGCGATGAACGCATCCAAACCGGGGCGCTTATACACGTAGTAGTGGTACAGCTGGAACGCGAAATTATCGCCCAGCTTGCTCGCCGTGGCATGGAGCAGGGTTTCGTCAAGATCAAGAATCAGCAGGATTTTAGAGTTCATCGCGTTCAAGCTCATCTTGCTCAAAGTAAATAGGTACTGCTAAGAAGGGTAGTTGGTCAGCCCCACGGCTTGATGGGCAAGTAGGATAACTTCATCGCGGTTGGTTAACGGATGGCCGACGAGTACCGCGCGGGCAAAGTCCAGCCCAGCCAGGTGCGTGGCGGCCTGACTCCAGCAGGTGACCGGGGTCTTCGGCCCTGAACGGGTCGATGAGGGACGCGGTGGAGAAGCAAAAAGTAAAGAGCCGCTCGACAGGGTAGGGAAGCAAAGCCGTCTTTGGCATAATTCCGCTTCCCTGCTTTAATAAATCTGCTGTAACTGTCGAATTACCCTGCTTAGAGTCATATATTTGTCTGGTATTTCAACCTCCTCTCGCGGCTCTTCATGCAAACACTTCTCTCTCCATTATATCGTATCTTACTGGTGCTAGTACTACTGATGGCTACTTGGCACTCCCCAGCAAGAGCCCAGCAGCCGGCTCACAATTGGAGTCCCACCGATACGGACCCCGGCTACCAAGCTCGTAAAGACGAGCAGGCCCGGCGCTGGGCCGCGGGCCATCCCTCGCAGCGCTACGCTCCTGGGCGTACCCCACTGGCCCGCCCGGCCTGTTTCGAACCTTTCGATACCACGGCCAGCGGAGGCTGGTCTCGCTTGAGACGTGATGATGACAACTCTTCGGGCTCGATACCGCTAGGCTTCAACTTCTCTTTGTTCGGCACTATTTACAACCGGGTATACATTAACACGAACGGTAATATCACGTTCGACCGGCCGCTGGATGCTTACACCCCGGCGGGCTTCCCCATTAACACGCCCATGATCGCGGCCTTTTGGGCTGACGTGGATACGCGCGGCCCGGATGACCGAGGTACCGGTAGCGGCTCGGTCTGGTACAAAGTGTTTCCCGATCGGCTGGTGGTGGTCTGGAACCGAGTGGGATACTTTAGCAGGAGGATTGATCGGAAAAACACTTTCCAGCTTGTCATCAAGGCCAATACCGCCCCGGGCTTCACCGGCAACGACGTGCTTATTTCTTATGACGACATGCAGTGGACCTCGGGCGATACCGGAGGGTCCGGAGGCTTCGGAAGGGATCTGGCTACCGTGGGAGCCAACCGGGGTAATGGCGTAGACTACATTCAGACGGGCCGGTTCAACATTAATAACGATCAAGCCCCCAACAGCCCTACCGTAGGTGCTCCCGGTGGGGTCGACTGGCTGGATGGCAAGTGCCTGGGCTACGAGGTCGGTCCCCGCGACAATATTCCACCCGCCGTGGCTGGTTTGCCGGCGGGCAACATCATTACCGTCAATCAAGGCGAGACGCGCACGCTGTCGCTGCAGTTTTCCGGGCCGGAAGTAACGCAGACCGTTAACGTCACTTCCGAACTCAACGGGTTGTGCTCCGCCGCGGAATTTACCACCGAAAACAACAGCTCAAACCCCAACCTGCTGTTTTTCGTGACGGGCAGTGACTGTAACATTGGGACGACCGACGTCACCTTTACCGCTGTCGACAATGGTACCCCCACGGGCGTCTCGGTCTTTACGCTACGGGTGGTCGTGAACCCACCCCTCCCGGACGGGCAGTGGACGGGGGCCGTGAGCACCGACTACACCAATCCGGCCAACTGGAACAACAACACCGTGCCCGGGCGCACCGACAACGTAACCATTCCCGGCGGCGTGGTGAACTTCCCGGTACTCAACGTCCCGGCCGCGGCCAACAGCTTTACGGTGGCCGACGGCGCTTCGATGACCGTAGCTGCGGGCGGGGCACTCAGCCTCAGCGGCAACCTGACCAACAACGGCATCGTGAGCGGCGCCGGCACGCTGCTCGCCACGGGCACCACCACGCAGCAATTCGGCGGCAGCAAAGACATCAGCATCGCTAATCTCACGGTGGGGCCCGCGGGGCTCCAGCTCAACCGCCCGCTGATGGTCGCCCAAGTGCTGTTGCTGAACGGCAGCCTGGTTTCCAACGGCAACCTGACCCTGCGCTCGGACGAGAATGGCACGGCTATGGTCGTCAATAACGGGGCCGCCGTCGTCGTAGGCAGCGCCACGGTACAGCGCTACCTGGACCCCAGCCTGAACGCGGGGCTGGGCTACCGGCAGTTCGCGGCTCCGGTCAGTAACACCACGTTGGCCGATCTGGCGACGCCCAACTTCTCGCCTCGGGTAAACTCCAACTATAACACGGCCGCTAACCCCGGCTCGGTCACGCCCTTCCCCAACGTCTTCTTCTACAACCAGGGCCTGGTCGCGACGACCGGCAACGGAGCCAATGCTGATTTCGATAAGGGCTGGGTGTCACCCGCCAGCACCAGCGAGCCGATGGTACCCGGCAAAGGGTACACGGTAAATTTGAGCGGCGGCCAGGTCCTGGACTTCGTCGGTACGCTCGGCAACGGCAGCGTGGTTCAGTCGGCCCTGCTCCGGGGCTCCCAGGATCAGGCTGGCTGGCACCTGCTCGGCAACCCCTACCCGGCTCCTATCGACTGGACGCAGGCTTTCCTGGGTAGCTCGGGCCTGGCCAACGCCGTACACGTGTTCAAGTCGAGCGGGCAGTACAGCGGTACGTACGCCAGCTTCGTGAATGGGATAGGCACTAACGGGGGCACGAGCATTATTCCGGTGGCGCAGGGCTTCCTCGTGCGGACCAGTGCTCCCGGCATTACCGGCAGCCTGAACCTGACCAACGCGGCCCGCCTGACCACCTACACCAACGCCGCGCTTCAGCGCACCGCCGAAACGCGGCCACTGCTGCGGCTGGACCTGCAAGCGGCCAACGGCAGTACCGAACAGGCGGCCATCTACTTCCAGTCGGGAGCCACCGCCGCCTTCGACCAAGCCTTCGATGCCTTCCGCATTGGCAACAGCAGCTCGGTGCAGCTCGGCACGCTGGCGGGCGCGGAGGAACTAGCCATCAATGGCCTACCGGCTCTGGGCACCAGCGAGGTAACCGTGCCCCTGGTGGTGCGCGTGGCCCGGGCTGGCGCTTACAGCTTGCGCGCCACCGACCTGCTCAACCTGCCCAGCGGCTGGACGGTGACCCTGCGCGACGCCCTGACCGGCCGCACGGTTGATTTGCAACGAAACCCCGTCTACACCTGCACCCTGGAGCCCTCGCAGGCGCCGACGCGCTTCTCGGTGCAGTTCAGCCCAGGCCGCGTGCTGGCCAACGCCTCGCCTCAACTGAGCGCGCAGGTGAGCGTGTATCCCAACCCGGCGCGCGAGCAAGTCTGGTTGAGCCTGCCCGCGCTCAAACAGCCCGTCGAGGTGCTCGTGCTCAATGCGCTGGGCCAACAAGTGCAGCGCCACCAAGTGCCCGCCGGGCGCAGCTCGGTGGCCGCCCTGCCCCTGGCGGGCTTGGCTAAAGGCGTCTACACGCTGCGCATCAGCCTGTCGGAAGGAGTCGTAACGAAACGGCTCGTGGTGGAATAGGCTTTTTCTTCCTTGCATTAAAAAAGCAGCAGGTTCCTCGGGAACCTGCTGCTTTTTTAGTTTGGGAATATCAATATCAACCAATGCTTTTCAGCAGACCGACCTACCCAGCTATTCGCTTCGTTCACCTGACGGGTATCGTTGTGGTCGCTCCGGCTAATGACGACGCTGGTTTGCTTCATGGCATTATGGCGCCGGCTCTACCCTTTTATCTCTTGGCTTTTTTGCTCTGGCTTCCGGTCAGCTAGCACGGGCCGCTTGCATACCGCAAGCGGTCAGCCCTGCTCGGCCCTACTTCTGCAGCCCTGTCAGGAAAAATCTCCTGGTCGAAAACAAACCCGGCCACCGAGTCGCATAAGGCCGGCACTTGCCGATAATCGGTGACAGTTTGTCACCAAAACGACGCTGGTACGTTGCTTGTAATCCCCGGGCAGCGGCCGCGAGGCTGTTTGACCTGACATTCCACTCCTAACCAACCAACACCCAAAAACATGGGCAAGATAATCGGCATTGACCTCGGCACCACCAACTCGTGCGTGGCCGTAATGGAAGGCAACGAACCCGTTGTAATTCCCAACAGCGAAGGCCGCCGCACCACCCCCAGCATCGTCGCGTTTCTCGACGGGGGCAAGGGCGAGCGCAAGGTGGGCGACCCCGCCAAGCGCCAGGCCGTTACCAACCCTAAGAACACCATTCAGAGCATTAAGCGCTTCATGGGCCGCCACTTCAACGAAGTAACGGCCGAGCAGAAGCACGTTTCCTACGAGGTAGTGAGCGGGGCCAACAACACGGTGGCCGTAAAAATTGGCGACCGCAATTACACGCCGCAGGAAATTTCGGCCATGGTGCTGCAAAAGATGAAGCAGACCGCCGAAGACTACCTCGGCACCACCGTAAGCGAAGCCGTTATTACGGTGCCGGCTTACTTTAACGACGCGCAGCGCCAAGCCACCAAAGAAGCCGGCGCCATCGCTGGCCTCGACGTGAAGCGCATCATTAACGAGCCCACGGCCGCGGCCCTGGCCTACGGCCTCGACAAAAAGCACAAAGACCAGAAAATCGCCGTGTACGACCTCGGCGGCGGTACGTTCGACATCTCCATTCTGGAGCTGGGCGATGGTGTGTTCGAAGTACTGAGCACCAACGGCGACACCCACCTGGGTGGCGACGACTTCGACCAGGTTATCATCAACTTCCTGGCTGACCAGTTTGCTTCGGAAAACGAAGGCCTCGACCTGCGCAAGGACCCGATGGCTCTGCAGCGCCTTAAGGAAGCTGCCGAGAAAGCTAAGGTTGAGCTGTCGAGCTCGACCGAGACGGAAATCAACCTGCCCTACATCACCGCGACGGCTTCGGGCCCCAAGCATTTGGTGGTGAAGCTCAGCCGCTCGAAGTTCGAGCAGCTCGCCGACGACCTCGTGCGCCGCTCGATGGACCCCGTGAAAAAGGCTCTGCAAGATGCTGGCCTGTCGACGTCGGACATCAACGAGGTTATTCTCGTGGGTGGCTCGACCCGCATTCCCCGGATTCAGGAGGAGGTGGAGAAGTTCTTCGGCAAGAAGCCTTCTAAGGGCGTGAACCCGGACGAAGTGGTGGCCATCGGCGCCGCCATCCAGGGCGGGGTGTTGACCGGGGAGGTGAAGGACGTGCTTCTGCTCGACGTAACCCCGCTGTCGCTGGGCATCGAGACCATGGGCGGGGTGATGACCAAGCTCATCGAGGCGAACACGACCATCCCGACCAAGAAATCGGAGACCTTCTCAACGGCTTCCGACAACCAGCCTTCGGTCGAGATTCACGTGCTGCAGGGCGAGCGCCCACTGGCGGCTCAGAACCGCACTATTGGCAAGTTCCACCTCGACAGCATCCCCCCCGCCCCGCGCGGCGTACCGCAGATTGAGGTAACGTTCGACATCGATGCCAACGGTATCCTGAACGTAACCGCCAAGGACAAAGGCACCGGCAAGGAGCAGAAGATCCGCATCGAGGCCAGCAGCGGCCTGAGCGAAGCCGACATCAAGCGCATGCGCGACGAAGCGGCCGCCAACGCCGAAGCCGACCGGGCCGAAACCGAGCGCATCAGCAAGGTAAACGCGGCCGACTCGATGATTTTCCAAACCGAAAAGCAGCTGAAAGAGTACGGCGACAAGCTGAGTGATGGCAACAAGACCGCCATCGAAGGTGCCCTTGCCGACTTGCGTAAGGCCCACGAAAGCAAAGATCTCGGCGCAATCGATACGGCCATGACCGCCATCAATGCGGCCTGGCAAGCGGCCTCGCAGGAGATGTACGCGGCGGGTGGTGCCGGGGCCGATGGCCAGGGTCAGCCCGGCGGGGGCTTCCCCGGCGGCAACGGCCAGAGTTCGAACGGCAACGGCCAGCCGGAGGCTGATCATGTTACCGACGTGGACTACGAAGAAGTAGAAGGCAAGTAATGCGCTGATTTCGCGGATTGCTTTTCGCCAACCAAAAAGGCCCGGGGCACAGTGCTCCGGGCCTTTTTGGTTGGCAGCTGCTATTAATTGCCGGTTCGGTTTTCTCTTGCATGAAAATAGCAGGTCTTGACCAGTAACTCAACTCGGTTCTAGTTATCTGCCTAATGAATACCTTTCAACAATACCCGAATTTTCTATCCCCGATGGGGCTTAGCCGCTAATTGAATTGCTCGCCAAGAGTAACGAACGACGTACGGCCGACACAGATTCCAGCCATTACCTAATTAGGGCTTTACTGATGACTAGCTGCGTAAAGTACGCGCAGCCTCTGCCCGACTCATTTTACCCGAGGCTGGGCAGCTTCTTCCAATCCCTCCTCGATTCGCTCGGCCGCCTCGACGTGGTCATCGGCGTCGGCCTGCTCCAGCTCAGCCTCCTGCTCCTGCCAGCCGCTAGGCTCGTAGCTGAGGCGGATGTAAATGGGGTAATGGTCGGAGCCGATGTGGGAGAGACGCTCCAACCGCTGAATGCGGAAGTGCGCCGAATGAAACACATGGTCTAGAGGCCAGCGCAGCAGCTTGTAGTCGGCGTGGAAGGTGGGCAGCAGGCCCCGCCCGATGCGCGGGTCGAGCAGGCGCGAAAGCCGCCGAAACAACTCCGAGGTGTGCGACCAGGCCACGTCGTTCAGGTCGCCGGCCACGATGGTGGGGCCGTCGTGGTGCTGAATAATTTTGCCTACCACCAGCAGCTCGGCGTCGCGGCGGGCACTGGTTTTCGATTCCTGCGGCGCGGGCGGCTTGGGGTGGAGGAAGTGCAAGTTTACCGGGACCCCGTTGGGTAGCACCGCGCACCCGTGGAACGAGGGAATTTCCGGGTCCAGAATGTAGCGAATCTGCGGCTCCCGCAGGGGCAAGCGCGAAAACACCAGCATGCCGTAGGTATTGGGCAGCGGCGCGTGGCAGGTGTACGGATGCGTTTTTTCGATGCTTTGGAGCTGGCTCAGCCACCAGTCATCGGTTTCGACGGCTAGCACGATATCGGGCTGGTAGTCGCGAATGTGGCCCAGGCAGCGCGAGGCGTCGCGGTTATACATCAGCACGTTGGTCACCAGCAGACTAATATGGTGCTCGTCGTCGTCGGCCGGGCGGGCGGCGTCGGCCACCTGCTTGCGGTGCAAGGGCGTGTAGGGCCAGATGCGAGTGGTTTGGTAAACCAAGGCGGCGGCCAGGCTCACGGCGAAAACGTCGCGGCCAAAGCTGGGCGAGGCGGGCAAGGCCACGGCCGCCAGCAAGCTCAATGCCAGCCCGGCTACTATTTGCAGGCGTGGAAAGTCGCAAATGCGAATCCACCACGCAGTTTGGCGCAGAATGGGCAACAGGGTCGCTACCAGGGCCAAGCTGCCCAAAATCCAGGTAAGCCAATGAACCAGGGTGAGCAGCAAGGCAAGAAGATCAGCCATCGACAGGGCGCTGGGAATTATACATCATCCTGAAAGCCTCCCTTCCGCAGTTCTTCAATGGTGCGCATCACCCGGTCTTTGAGCGTGATGCGGTACTTTTCCAGGGCATCGGCCAGCCGGGCGTTGTTCAGGGCCAGCATCTGGATGGCCAGCACGGCGGCATTGGTGGCGCTGTCGATGCCGACGGTGGCCACGGGCACGCCGGCCGGCATCTGAATCATGCTCAGAATGGAGTCGAGCCCCTGGACGGACAGGGTGCTGTTGATGGGTACGCCAATGATGGGTATGGTGGTGAACGCGGCCACCATGCCGGGCAGGTGGGCCGCCCCGCCCCCGCCGGCAATCAGTACGCGCAGGCCCCGCTTGCGGGCACTTTCAGCGTACTCAACCATGCGGTGCGGCGTGCGATGCGGCGACACCAAGGTGATTTCATACGGAATGCCGAATTGGCGGAGCAGGTCCGCGGCGGCCGACATAATTTTTAAATCGGATTTCGACCCCATGATAATGCCGACGAGGGGCGTTTCAAGGGTAGGGCGGTCGTCGTGGTCGGAGCCCGACGAAGGACCGCCGGAAGAATCAGGAATCATAAAGTGCGAAAGAGTATATTAAGAACGCATAATACACGGCAAAAGGGGGAAACCAACCGTTGAGGTAGCAAAATACGGCTTTTCTGTCCGGCCCAGCACTTCTCCTACCTTTGTACCGCCATGGAAGTACTGCTCGCCACCTTCACCACCCTGTTTTCCATCGTTAACCCGTTTGGGGCGATGCCGGTTTTCCTCACGCTCACCGCCGACGACCGGGCTTCCGAGCGGGCCCGCACCGCCCTGCGGGCCTGCGTGTACATGGTGGCCATCCTGAGCGTGGCCTTCTTTGGTGGGCAGTATATCCTCAACTTTTTCGGCATCAACATCCAGCACCTGCGCATTGCGGGCGGCATCTTGCTCATGCGCTCGGCCTTCGAATTGCTCACCCCCGGCGCCAACCGCGACCGCGTCGGTCCCGATGCCCTGGAGGAAAGCAAACACAAGGACGATGTGAGCTTCACGCCGCTGGCTATGCCCATGCTATCAGGGCCGGGGTCCATGGCCATTTGCATCGGCCTCATCCGCCCGACTTACGTGGACAAGGCCATGACCATAGCCGGCTTTTCGCTGGTGGCGCTGGCCAGCTTTATCATTCTGCTATTTTCCCTGCGCCTGACGCGGGTGCTGGGCAAGCCCGGCATGGCGGCCATGGCGCGTATTATGGGCTTTATCACGCTGGCTATCGGCGTTAACTTCTTCGCCACGGCCATCGCGGCCCTGTTTCCGGGCCTGACTAGGTAGCGCCCGCCACGGCAACCCGACGGCGCTACGACGTTCAACAAGCCTACGGCGTGGCAGTACTTCCTCCCCTCGACACCAGGGTTCGCAAATTTTTTATGATATATCATAAACATTGCCGTATCTTTGCTTCATCATGCTTAACTCCATTCTTTTTTACTCGCTTGATAAGGCTATCCGTAGCTACCGGCGGATGGCTCAGGCCAACATCGACCGGGCGGGGCTCGCCATTACCATCGACCAGTGGCTGGTGCTGCGGGTGCTGCTGGAGCATGACGACCTGACCCAACACGAAATCGCGGAGCAGGTTTTTAAGGATCAGGCGTCGGTGGCCCGCATGCTGGCGCTGCTCACCAAGCGCGGCCTGCTGTCGGCGGTACCCTTGCCGAACGATGGGCGCCGCACCAAGCTCCGAGTCACCGAACAGGGGCAGCACTTGCTCGACGCCGTGCACCCCCTGATCCTGAATAACCGGGCCCGGGCGCTGGCCGGCATTTCGGTTGAGGAGATAGCCGTGCTCCAACAACTGCTGGAGCGCATTGCCGGCAACTGCGTACCCACTGACTAGGTCTTTCGACCGTTTCGCCTGCTTCGCAACGGCTTAACAAATAACAGCCCTCTCTTACCATCTTGCCGAAGCTCATCAGCTTGATACAAGCTGCTGCGGAATACGCACATCTAAGCAATGTTTATGATATATCATGCTCTTTTAACCACTCCCGGTTTTCCTACGATTCAGCTCTGAGCCTATCAGCCTCAGGCTTGCCAAAACGCCTTCAACTTCTATTTATCCCCAACACCTCCCCACTCTTTATTATGAAACCTCTCCGTTATCCCTTCATGAAAGCGGGCTGCTGGCTGCTGGCCCTGCGACTCACGGGTGCCCTGGCAGCGCAGGCCCAGGCGCCCGTTGATGTGCACGGCACGGTACAAAGTGCCGCCGGCGCTCCCATCGAATTTGCCACCGTGACTTTGCACCGGGCGACTGATTCCACGGTGGTCAAAACTGAATTCAGCGACCCGAAAGGGCATTTCCAGTTTGAGCGGGCCGCCAACGGGCGCTACCTGGTTTCGGCCGCGCAGGTCGGCTTCGTGCGGCAGTGGTCGCCGCCCTTTGAGGTGGCGGGCCAGGCCGTGGCGCTGCCGGTGCTGGCGCTGGCGACCAGCGCGGCCACGGCGCTGAAGGAAGTGATGGTAGTGGGACAAAAGCCGTTGTACGAGCACGAAGCCGACCGCACCATTGTCAACGTGGAGGGCTCGACGCTGGCGGCCGGCAACACGTCTCTGGACATCCTGCGCCGTTCGCCGGGCGTGACGGTTGACGGCAACGACAACCTGGCTCTGCGCGGCAAACAGGGCGTCCTGGTGCTTATCGACGGCAAGCGCCAGCCCATGACCGGCGCCGAGCTGGCCGACTACCTGCGCGCCCTGCCCGCCGACCAGCTCAAAAGCCTGGAACTGATAACCAACCCGCCGGCCAAGTACGACGCCCAGGGCGGGGCCGGCATCATCGCCATCAACCTCAAAAAAGACCAGCGCCTCGGCACCAACGGCACCCTTAACCTGAGCTACGCCCGAGGGGCGTTTAACCGGTACACCGGCGGCCTGAGCCTGAACCACCGCCGGCAAAACCTTAACTTGTTTGGCTCCTACAACTACTCCGACCGTTCGTTTTTGAACCTGCTGACTATTCACCGGGACTTTTACAGCCGCCTCACCGCCACCGGCCGGCCCCTGACGGGCACCTCCGACCAGGACAACCGCAGCCCGATTACCCTGCATTCGCACAGCTGGCGCGGCGGGCTGGACTATAATCTATCGGAGAACACCACGCTCGGGGCGGTGGTGAGCGGCCTCGACAACCGGAACGCCACCGCCGGTACCAACCAAACGGTGCTGAACGACTTACTGCGCGGCCGGGAGCAGCGCTACAACGCCACCAACACCAGCCAGAACCAGCTGGATAACGTGGCCGGCAACCTCAACCTCCGGCGCACTTTCACCAACGCCTTCGGCCCGCAGGAGCTCACGGCCGATGCCGACTACGCCCGCTACCGCAGCAACCGCAACCAACTGCTGCGAACCTACTTCGTGGGGGAGCCTGACCTGGCCAACCGCCTCGACCAAAACGGCCTCCTGGTTATTCAATCAGTTAAGATTGATTACCTGCAGGCACTCAGCAAGCAGTTGCGGGTGGAACTGGGGGCCAAATCCAGCTTGGTGACGGCCGATAACGACCTGAAATATTTCAATGACGCCCGGCTGGATTTGAGCCGTTCGAACCGCTTTCGCTACGACGAGAACATCAACGCGGGCTACGTGAACCTGAACTACAGCCAACCCCGGCTGACGCTGCAAGCGGGGTTACGCGGCGAGCAAACCAACGCCGTAGGTAAGCAGGACCGCGAGGTGGAATACCAGGACTTCCAGCGCAATTACTTCCAGCTGTTTCCGAGCGCGTCCATCAAGCGCCAGGTGGGTGACAACCACGAGCTGGCCCTATCCCTGAGCCGGCGCATCGACCGGCCAGGCTACGGGCAGCTGAACCCCTTCCGCCAGCTCATTGACCGTACTACCTCGGGCAGCGGCAACCCCAACCTGCTACCCCAAACCAGCTACAACGTGGAGCTGACCCATACTTTCAAGCAGAAATACAGTGCGGGCCTGAGCTACAGCCGGACCAGCGACCCGCTCCTCGGCGTGGTGCAGCCCGAAACGGACAGTACGGTGCTCTCGACCTTCCGCAACCTCACCCGCCAGCACTATTATGCCCTTACGCTGACGGCCCCGGTGGATATTACCCCCTGGTGGAAGACCTTCAACAACGCGGTACTGTATTACAACCGCTTCAGCGGCGCGGTGGCGGGCACCAACCTCGACCGCGGCGGCGTGGCCGTGACGCTCACCTCCAACCACACCTTCACCTTCGGCAAGGGCTGGAGCGCGGAGCTGAGCGGCAGCTACGAGTCGCGGCAAGTGGATGGCTTCTTCGTGCAGCGCCCGAACGGGGAAGTGAGCGGCGGGGCCCAAAAGAGCCTGTGGGAACGCAAAGCCACCCTGAAACTGGCCGTGACCGACCTCTTTTTCACCCGAACCGGGCGGGTTACTTCCACTTACGACAACTACGTGGAGCGTTTCTACCAGCGCCGCGACTCGCGCTTTATGACGCTGTCCTTCAGCTACCGCTTCGGCAACGATAAGCTCACGCCCACTCGCCGCCGCGGCGGGGGGGCCGAAGACGAAAAGCGCCGCGCTGGCAGCTAGCCCACTTGGCGACTGATCGCGCAGTTGGACTGGATTTTAAGCAAGGGGACACTTTTCGGCCGGCCTTCAAAGGACTAGCCGGAGGGTGTACCTTTGCCTTTCCTATGCTGAAAAACGACCTTTTCCTGCGCGCCGCCCGCGGCGAAGCCACCGAGCGCCCCCCCGTCTGGCTGATGCGCCAAGCCGGCCGCATTCTGCCCGAGTACCGCGCTCTGCGGGCGCGCCTCTCCGGCTTTAAAGAGCTGGTGGAAACGCCCGCCCTGGCCGCCGAAGTCACCATCCAACCCGTGGATGCGCTCGACGTGGATGCCGCCATCATCTTCTCCGATATTCTGGTGGTGCCCGACGCCATGGGCCTGCCCTACGAGATGGTCGAAGCCCGGGGGCCGCTCTTCCCCAACGTCATCCGTACGGCTGCCGACGTGGCCAAGCTCCGCGTCGCGGACCCCGAAGAAGGTCTTGGCTACGTGCTCGAAGCCCTGCGCATCACCAAGCGCGCCCTCAACGGCCGGGTGCCGCTCATTGGTTTCGCCGGGGCGCCCTGGACCCTGCTGGCCTACATGGTGGAGGGCCACGGCTCCAAAACATTCAGCAAAGCCCGGGGCATGCTCTACCGCGAGCCCGCCCTGGCCCACCAGCTACTGGCCAAGATAACGGCCACGACCATCGCCTACCTCCAGGCCCAGGTCGCGGCTGGTGCCCAGGTGGTGCAGATATTCGACTCCTGGGCGGGCACCCTGCCCCCCGAACACTACCGCGAGTTTTCGACGCGCTACATCGCCGAAATCTGCGAAGCGCTGGCCCCGCGGGTGCCCGTCACCGTCTTCGCCAAAGGAGCCTGGTGGGCCGTGCCCGATTTTGCTGCCACCCCCTGCCGCACCATTGGGCTCGACTGGAACCAGGATCCCGCTCAGGTGCGCCAGCAAGCCGGCGACAAAACCCTGCAAGGCAACCTCGACCCCTGCGCCCTCTACGGCACCCGCGAACAAGTGAAAGCAGCCACCGTAACCATGCTTCGCAAGTTTGCGGGTGGCCCCCACATCGCCAACCTCGGCCACGGGGTGTACCCGGACACTGACCCAGACAATGTACGCGTATTTGTGGACACGGTGAAGACTTGGCGGGGATAACGATTGGTCAGGGGCTTTATGAAACTTCTTTTGGTCCCTCCTACTGCCTGCTGGCCCCTATTGCGCTACTGGCGCGAGTTTAGCGCAGCGTAACTCGTGCCGACCATTCGGGCGAGGCTGAGCCTCGCGTAGAACGACTTCATTAACGATTCGTCGGCATGATTGAGTAATCCTGGCCTTGGTTAAAAGGTTGGTGCAAAAGTTAAACAAGACACTTTAAAACAGGCCCACTACCTGCTGACGCTCTGCAGAGGCTATTTAGCTTGTTCAGCCAAATGAACGTATTTCTGTACAAGTTAATTAAACACCTGTAGTCCGGCGAAGCCAAAACCAGCCGATTTGGTACAGAAAACTTGTTCAGCAATCAAAGTGCAGAAGGGTACCTGCGCAACGGATAACCTGTACTTTGCCCCATGAAAATCGGCTACGCCCGCGTCTCCACCCGCGACCAGCACCTGGAACTGCAACTTGATGCCTTACACAAGGCCGGGTGTGAAACTATCTTCCAGGAACATGCTTCCGGGGCCACCAAAGCCCGCCCGGAATTAGACCGGCTCTTGGCCAGCTTGCGCAAAGGCGATACGGTCTACACCTAATAAGCTCGACCGGTTGGGCCGCTCGCTCAAGCATTTGCTGGATATGGTGGCCGAACTCGAGTTTCGCGGCGTGGGCCTGGTCTCGCTGGCCGATGCCATCAACACGACCTCCGCCCAGGGCCGGCTCGTGTTTAACCGGTTTGCCTCACTGGCCGAATTTGAACAGGAGCTGATTCGCGAGCGTACCCACGCCGGACTGGCTTCGGCGCGCGCCCGGGGCCGGGTGGGTGGCCGCCAGCGGGGCCTCTCGAAAGAGGCCGAGCGCACGGCCATTATCGCCGAAACCCTCTATCGGGAACAGCTGCTTGGCATCAACGAAACTGCCCAGCGCCTGAGCATCTCTAAGGTCACACTCTATAAATACTTACGCCACCGGGGCGTCGTCATTCATAGTCATCGCAAAGCTGCTATGGGCAAGCAGACCGCGTGAGTTTTGTGCCAAGTGCTCGGTTCAATTCCTTAGCGTGCTATTTTTCCGTTTCCTGAGAGGCCCCCTTTACAACCATCATCTCAGCCACGGCCGAACGCTTTGTGTTGGCCGTAGCCAAGTTCCTCACCCACCTGACCCAGCCCACCGTGCTCGACAATGCCTCCATTCATAAGGCCCACCTAGTCAAAGCGCACCAGGCGGCCTGGGCAGCTGCGGGCTTGACGCTCTTGTTTTTACCACGCTATTCCCCCGAACTCAACCGCATCAAAATCCTCTGGCACTTTTGCAAGCACTATTGGCTCACGCCCGCAGCCTGTCAAACCCCGCAGACATTGCTCTAACACGTTACCGACCTGCTGCTAGCCATTGGAACCCCACAATACCAGATTACTTTTGGCTGAATAATTATTTAATGATTACTTTTGATAATCTACGCTCAGACACCTTTTTTCTCTTAATTGATGAACAAAACACTTACTCTCAGCTGCTGCTTCCTGCTAGCTGGCCTCAGCGCCCGGGCGCAAGCCCTAACCGGCACCGTTACGGTGGGCGGCACTACCCCAACTTATTCAACCCTGACTGCCGCCGTGACGGCTCTACAAAGTCGTGGGGTAGGGGCCGGCGGAGTTACGTTAGCCGTGCGCCCAGGTACTTACGCGGAACGTATTACCCTAACCACGCTCACGGGCTCGTCGGCCGCCAATCCAGTGCGATTTGTAGGGCGCGGCGGAACCGTAACGTTGCGGCCCGTGGGTACCAACGCCAATACCGATGCAGCCGTTACTATCACAGCCTGCGACTATATTACCCTCGATTCGCTGAACGTAGCCGACGGCGGTACTAGCGGCGCCGATCAGGTGGAGGTTGGTTACTCTATCACGGGTACTGCCACCAAGGGTAGCACCCACGTTACGATTAGTAACTGTTCGGTACGGTTGGGCGGCGGAACGGCGCCATCCGGGTCCTCTAGCAGCCGAGGAGTGCAAATAGTGTCGGTAGCTACTACAGCTAGTGGAGCCAACAACTTCAACCGCATCCTGAATGTGCAGGTAGACAAAGCCGCTAGGGGAATCCAGCTGAGTGGCCAACCCACTTTTCGCGACCAAGGCAACGAAGTGCGCGGCTGTGTACTAGGTGGACGCACGTTCATTGGAATTGATGGCATAGATGCCGGAGCGAGGGCCATTGGCATTTCGGCGGCAGAGCAACGGGCCGTACGCCTGCTCAACAACCGCATCGACAGCGTGCTGGTCCGTAACTCGAACCCGCTTCCTAGGACTAGCATATCCGGCATTGGCTTGGACAATGTGAGTGGCCGACTTGAAGGGAACCGTATTAGCTATGTGCGGTTTGCTGGGGAAGGACTATCCTTAGCCCAAGGCATCCGCGCCAGTGTTATAGATGGGGATACTCTCAAAGTATTCAACAATTTCGTAGGAGGCATTTCTCGCATTAATTTCACCATCGGCCCTGCAGACAATGCGCTTTATGCTCTGGGCATCTGGCTAAATTATCTGCCGGGTGGCGGCGGCCTCACGCAGGTCTTCCACAACACTATTGTATTGCCCGCCGCTCCCACGCCAGTGGGCTACAGCTCCGCTGGTTTCCACATGATCGGTGGTGTCCTCGTCGGTGGTATCATCCGTACCGTCCCAGCCGAGCTGCGTAATAACATTATTATCAATCGGCTCAGCACCAGTGTAAATGGGCATGGTGCTTTTGCCATTGTAGATGGCAACTCGGCCCGTGGCAACCTAACCAGTGATACCAACGTGCTACTAGCGCCTGGTACTAACGGCAGTATCGGGCAGACTGGCCGCGAGGATGGTGGCACCCGCATCACATCGGTTACACTAGCGGAGTGGCGCACCAACACCGGTACTGATGCTCGGTCGATAAGCAAGGCCGTGGCCTTCATAAACGAAGCCGCTAGCGACCTGCATCTGGCCGGGGCTTCGGTTGGTGACCGGGAACTAGCCGGCAATTTCCTCGCCGCAGTAAATCTTGATATCGACGGGGCTTCGCGTAGTCGTACTGCTCCCTACATTGGGGCCGACGAGGCTAGTGTACCATTACGCAACGCGGAGGCCAAGGCACTGGCGCTAGGTTTGCAAGCGTATCCCAATCCGGCCCTGAGCGCAGTGAATGTGCGCTACGTTCAGCCTCTGTCAGGTTTCGTGCGCATAACGGTGGTGGATGCGTTGGGCCGGTCGGTGCAGCACTTTACCACGCTGCCGCAAGCTGCCGGCGCGCAACAGCGTCAACTCGATATGGCTGGTTTAGCTGATGGAGTGTATGTGGTACAGGTAGCAGTCCCCGCGCCTGGCAACACCTTCACTACGGCTTCAACCCGTGTAAGCATAGTTCGCTAACTACGCGTTTAAATACCTTGTTCAGGAAGTTTTAGTGTATTTCAGATGCATGAGAACACCGCATCTGACCCTTACGCCTGAGCAGGTGACGTACCTGACGGAATTGAGCCTGCACCGTATCGCAACCCACTGCGTAGGCGGCGGCCAACTGGTCCAGACTCAAGCCCCGGCTGTGGCTGAGCACGGCCTGCGTTCGCCTGCGCTCGCGGGCATGAACCCCGGCCGCGGCGGCCTGCTCCAGCGCCAGCAGGCAAGAAAATGGGCCTTGGTTAAAAGTTTGGTACAAAGGTTAAACGAGCGGGGCGGCTGGGGCTCCCACTGGAAGGCAAAAAGCGCCTCTACATCGAAGCGGAGCGAGTCTTTTAGGGCTTCGTCGGAAAAGTCAAACTCGCCGTGTAGGTTGGGGTGCTGCCAGCTTACGAGCGAACTGGCGGCGATGGTATCGGCCACCGCCTGGCGCTCGGCCGCCGGGGCCTGGAGTAGGTACTGGTTCAGGTACAGGCAATTCCAGCACACAATCACGGCCAAATGCTTGAAGCGCATTTTGGACCAGCCGTTTGCAGGCATCGGCCAGTTGCTGCTCTTCCTTGCCGGCGTAGGGAATCTGCCCGTTCTGGCCGTAAAACACGGCCCGCGCGAATGAATGGGCGCTTTCGAGCTTGTCCAATTGGTCGTCGATGCGCTGGCGCAGGTCCTGGTCGTCCATGTAGCGCAACAGGAATTCGGTGCGCACCGCCCGGCCCAGCTCGCGCAGGGCCAGGTACACGGGGTGGTGCTGGGAGTAGGAATTGAGCCGCAGCAGCACGGTGGAAGCCGTCACGTGCTTTTGTTTGAGGCTCACGACCAGCCGCAGCAGCGTGTCCCACTGGGCCTCAATCAGCGCCCGGTCAACGCGCTTGACCGGGGACAGGGCGTAGGCCGTCAGGCCCAGCCTCCACCCCATAAACAGGCACGAGTTACGCTGCGCTAAACTCGCGCCAGGGGCAGTCAGGGCAGTGATAAAGCGTCTGGCGGAAAAATCGGAATAGAAGCTTAAGTGGCTATTCCAGCTTCGGCTGCTTCGACTAGCAGCAACTGCTTTTCCACGGGCACCACGCCGACCTGCTCGCACACCAGCCCGCCGCCGAGGTTGGCGAGTGCAGCAGTAAAGGAAGCCGGGCAACCCAAGGCCACACAGAGGGCGGCAATGCTAATCACGGTGTCGCCCGCGCCGGACACATCCGAAATCGTGCGCAGATGAGCCGGCAAGTAGGTTTTCTGAGCGTCTTGCTGGGCAAATATCCCGTACTCCGAGAGCGTGACCAGCACCGTTTCGGGCTCCAGTACTTCGCGCAGTCTGGCTACCGCGGCCTCAAAGCCGGGGCGGTCGGAATCGGGGTCGCCAAATTCCAGCTTCAGGCCTTCGCGCAGCTCTTTCAAATTGGGCTTGAACAGGGTGCAATGGCGGTAAGCCAGGAAGTTTTTCTTTTTGGGGTCGACCACCGTAGGGATGCCGCGCCGCCGCGCCCGGGCAATGCACTCGGTGATGATGGCCTCGTTCAACACGCCCTTGTCGTAATCTTCAAATACCACCACGTCGGCGCGGACCAGCAGGTCGTCGTAGGCGGCCAGCATCTGGGCGCTTTCGTCGGCATTCACGTCGGTTTCCACCTCCGAGTCGATGCGCAGCAGCTGTTGGCCGTGCGCCAGAATGCGTTGCTTGACCGTGGTGGGCCGGTGGGCACTGCGAATAATGCCCTCGGCCGAAAGCTGCCGCTCGTGCAACAGCTGCAGGAGCTGGTCGCCACCCACGTCGGTGCCGATGACGGCGCACAGCAGCGGTGTCGCGCCGAGCGCCTGCACGTTCAGGGCCACGTTGGCGGCCCCGCCCAGGCGCTGCTCGGTGCGGGCCACGTGTACGATGGGCACCGGTGCTTCGGGCGAGAGCCGCGTCGAGCGACCCCACACGTAGGCGTCCACCATCACGTCGCCGATGATGAGGACGCGCAGGTTGTTGAAGTTTTCAAAAAGTGTCAGTAGAGAATCAATGGGCATTACGGCAGCAGAAATATTTGTAGCGCGGACTCTGCGAGTCCGCGCCCCTCTGAACAAGACCACTCATTCGCGGACTCGCAAAGTCCGCGTTACAGCTTCGCCAGGCTGGCTTTCACCCGCCGGAAAGCCTCTACTAGTTTGTCGTCGGCGGCGGCGGTGCTGAAGCGCAGGCACTCTGGGGCCCCAAACGCCTCGCCTGACACGGCCGACACCAGGGCGTCGTTCAGCAGATAAAGGGCCAGATCCAGGGAGTTACGGATGGTACTACCATCGGGGGCGGTGCGGCCGAAGTAGGCCGACACCTCCGGAAAAATGTAGAAGGCTCCGCTCGGCGTGGGCGTTTTGAAGCCCGGAATGTCTTTCACAATGTCCAGCACCAAATCGCGGCGGCGGCGGTAGGCTTCGACCATCTCATCGGCCGAGGTGCGGCCGCCGCGCAGGGCCGCCAGGCCGGCCCGCTGGGTGATGGAGCAGGTGCCGGACGTAATCTGGCTCTGCATTTTGTCACACGCCGCGGCAATGTCCGGCCGAGCGGCCAGGTAGCCCAAACGCCAGCCGGTCATGGCGTAGCCTTTGGAGAAGCCGTTCACAGTAATCACCCGGTCCTTAACCGCCGGAAACTGAGCCAGGCTCACGTGTTCGCCCACGAAGTTGATGTACTCATAAATCTCGTCGGCCAGGGCGTACACCTGGGGGTGCCGGCTCATAACTGCCGCGATTTCCTCCAGCTCCGCGCGGGTAAACACGGCTCCCGTTGGGTTGCAGGGCGACGAATACATGATGAGCTTGGTGCGTTCCGTGATGGCCGCTTCGAGCTGCGCCGCCGTCACCTTGTAGTCGTTTTCGAGGGTGCCCACCAGCGGCACCGAAGTGCCTTCGGCCAGCCGCACCATCTCCTCGTAGCTCACCCAATAAGGCGAAAACACAATGACCTCATCGCCAGGATTTACCAGGCTGAGCACCACGTTGGCCAGGGCCTGCTTGGCGCCGGTGCTCACCACAATCTGGTTGGGCAGAAAGTCGAGTTGGTTATCGCGCTTGAATTTGTCGCAAATGGCCTGCCGCAGCTCCGGGATACCAGGGACGGGCGTGTAGAAGGTGTAGCCTTCATCCAGGGCCTGCTTGGCGGCATCTTTAATGTATTGGGGCGTTTGAAAGTCGGGCTCGCCGAAGCTGAGGTTAATCACATCGAAACCCTTGGCGATCAACTCCCGGCACTTTTTGGCCATGGCAATGGTCGCCGATTCATTCATCGCTAGCACCCGATCGGAGAGCGGCGAAGCAGACGTGAGGGTGACAGTGGTGGGCATAAGCACAAATAATTGCGTTGGATGGATAAAGATACAGCGCCTCAACCCGTCAACCCGACGCCCCGTGATGGTTGCCATCTATTTTACCCGTGATCTGCTGGTCCTACCCACCCATTATCGCTATCAAAGGGTTTCCAGAACCTGGAACTTAGAACCTAGAGCTTAGAGCAGAGATTTCAGTCATAAGCCGGTTCCTTTCTTCGGTCTAAGTTCTAGGTTCTGAGTTCTGAGTAAAGTTACTGCCCTAGCCGCCGCCAGCAACGCCAGAGCACGCTTAAATCCATCCCCGGCTCGTAATCTTTGGCGTACAGCAGTTCCAGCCGCCGCTGGGTTACCTCGGTCAGCGGCGTAACCGTCGCCACGGCATCGGCCGGCGACAGCACGGCGGGCACCGCCTGCGCCGGGCCCGTGGTGTAGCGCAGGCCCACCCAGGTCCGGTTCCCGAGCAGGACCTCCAGGCAGTTGCGCAAAAAGCCTTCTTTCCGGGGTTGCCACCAGATGAGCAGCGGGGCCAGCAGCAGCAGCCCGGCACTACTCACCACGTCGAGCAAGCGCTTGGCCCGGGCCTGCTGAGGCTGGTAGAGGCTCAGGGCAATGTCGAGGGTATAATAGTCACCTGGCGTATCCTTGTTGCTGCTGCCGATGATGTACTGGCTGTCTTCGGGCAGAATTTTATAGGCCACCGGCGGGTCCGCGGGCAAGCTGAGCATCAGGGCGATGATTTGACTGGCGGGCAGGTCTTTACCACAGAAAATCAGCTCATCCAACGCGTAGAGGTGGATGATGTCGGCCAGCTGGCGCAGCTCGCCAAGCGCATCCTCAAGGGGCGAATGCGGCAACGGGGAAGGCGCGGCGTGCGCATCGGCAGCCGCGACGGCAGGGGTGGTAGCTTCGGGCGCCACGTTCACGTAGCCAATCACGCGGGCCTGCACGCCGGCGGCTTCCAGCAACTGGCGCACGCGACGGCTTTCGGGCCCCGAACCCACGATGGCAATGTTTTTCTGTCGGCGCTCACTCAAGCGCAAATCGCGGTACTTGATGAAGTGCGCTACCAGCTGCCGCCCCACCAACGCGGCCACGGCCCACACCCCGCCCAGAATAATCAAGGCCTTGGAAAAGCGCCAGGCATCCAGAAAGTTGGAAGCCGCCGAAATCACGAGCGTCCCGACGAAAACGCCCCGCACCACCCGTGAGGTTTTCACGGGCCGGTCGTAGGCCCCGCTCAGGTAAGCCGACGTCAGCCACACCAGAATGTAAGCCGGCACCACCACTTCCATGTACTGCGGCGGGTAGTTGCCGGGCGCGAACTTGTGGTTACGCTCCCAGTACGTTTTCAGAAAGTACATGCCGCCCCAAATCAGGCCGGCGTCGAGCAGCAGCGGGGCCACCCGCACGGCTAGCCGCTCCAGCAGCGCAGCCCCGGCCCGCAGCCAGATGGCAGCATTGATCAGCAGCGAAAACAGGCCCGCCCGCCCCGGCGCGAAGTGCTTGCGAGCAAAAATCACCATGGCCCGATAAAACACGAACACGAAGTTCACGCTCGTGCGCTTAGTGCTTTCGCCTTTGTAGTGAATGATGCGGGTGCCAGGGTAATAGTAGTTTTTCCAGCCGCCCTGCGTGAGGCGGTACGAGAGGTCGATGTCCTCGCCGTACATAAAATAATCCTCGTCGAGTAAGCCGATTTCGTCGAGTGCGGCTTTGCGCAACAGCATAAAGGCACCACTCAGCACTTCAACTTCGTGGGTTTCGTCGGGGCTCAGAAAGCCCAGGTGGTAGCGGCCGAACGTGCGCGACCTGGGCAGCAGCCGGGCCAGCCCAAACATCTTGTAGAAGGCGACTGTGGGCGTGGGCAGAGCGCGCTTGCTCTCGGGCAGGAACCGGCCCTGGCCGTCCAGCATTTTCACTCCCAGCCCCCCACACTCGGGGTGGGCGTCCATAAAGGCGCAGCAGGCGCGGAAGGTGTCCTCCTCCACCACCGTGTCGGGGTTCAGCAGCAGCTGGTACTGGCCGGTGGCCCGGCGCAGGGCCTGGTTGTTGGCCTTCGAAAAGCCGGGGTTGGTATGGTTGGCAATGAGCACCACCTCCGGAAAGCGGGCCTGCACCATGGCCACCGAGCCATCAGCCGAGTTGTTGTCGACCACGAAGACCTCCACCGGCTGCCCCAGTTTTTCCACTGCTCGCCGCACGGATAGCAGCGCCTGCTCCAGAAAATAGCAGACATTGTAATTGACCACAACGACGGAGAGCTTCACCACAGGGCGAAATTACGGGTCGTTCTACGAAACCTCACTAGCTCCCACGGGGCATGCCCCCCTCTCCGCAGTCGAGGGGCACCGGTTCAGCGCAAATCAATACTGAAACCGAAAACCCAAGAGCCCGCTCTCTAGCGGGCTCTTGGGTTGAATGTATGGAATGATACGTGGCGCAAGACCGGTGCCCCGCCGGAGAAGGGTTAGGGAATGAGGCTGCACTTACCGGGCCTGCCGCAGGCGCTCGACAATGCTGCGGCCCAGGGTGATTTCGTCGGCGTACTCCAACTCCCCTCCTACCGGAATGCCCCGGGCAATGGTGCTGATGTGCACGTTGGGCAAGTCGCGCAGGCGGCGCGAGAGGTAAAAAGCCGTCGTATCACCCTCCATGGTCGGGCTGATGGCCAGAATGACTTCGCGAATTTCCGAACCTTCTACCCCGGCCCGCTCGACCAGCGAGTCGATATGCAAATCCGAAGGACCCACGCCTTCGATGGGCGAGATCACACCTCCCAGCACATGGTACACGCCTTTGTACTGGCCCGTATTTTCGATGGCAATGACGTCGCGCACGTCCGAAACCACACACACCAGGCTGTGGTCGCGCAGCTTATTGGCGCAGATGTCGCATTCCTCGGCGTCGGCAATACTGTGGCACGTGCGGCAGTAGCTTATCTCGAAGCGCATCTTAGCCAAGGCCTCCGCCAGCGAAGCCGTGGTATCCATCTCCGCCTTGAGCAAGTGCAGGGCCAGCCGCAGCGCAGTTTTGCGCCCAATGCCGGGCAGGCGAGACAGCTCACCCACAGCGTTTTCAATCAGTTTTGAGGGAAACTCCATTCAGGTAGTGGTGCTTGGTTGTTGGTGCCTGGTGCGTGGTTGAAAAGTGCGGCTTTACCGAAAGCCAAGCACCAAGCACCAACAACCAAGCACCAAAAATTAAACGACGTCGGCCGAAATGCCGCGGTCGTGAATGGCGGTGCACATAGGCTCCAGTTCCTCGTAAGTCCCTATTTTGACGGCGCACTGCCCTTTGTAGTGGATGAGCAGGGTGCATTGCTCGGCCTGCTCGGGCTGGTGGCCACACACGTCAATCAGGGTTTTGATGACGTGTTCGAAGGTGTTGACGTCGTCGTTGTACACAACGAGGTTGCGGAGCTCGACTTCCTCTTCGAGCAGCAGTACCTCTTCATCGTAGTCAATTTGTGGGCGGGTGTTCATAGGGCAAATTTACGCAGGAATGGCCGTTTAGGGCAGCCCTTAATAACCCCAAATCCGGTTGATTCGTTTCGTCGCCAGCGGTTGATTCAGTTATGACTTAGTTAAACCCGACTGGAGAGGATGCGCGCCGGGCACCCGAAGCTTCTGGCCCCAAAGCCAGCGCCTGGGTTTCGGGCGTAATTTTTCCTCTCCACCCCCTCAATCAATTAGCTCCGGCATTCGACACCCAAATTCCGGCTTAACCCCGCTCCTCATGCCCGTTCCTTCTTCTGATTTCAAAAAAGCGCTTAAGCGCCTCCCCGAGAGCGACAAGGAAGCGCTGTTGCTGCGGGCCGTGCGCCGCGACGCCGAGCTGTACGAAACCTTCCGCTACGAGCTCCTGGCCGACGTAACCCTGAACCAGATTCAGGAGGAAACCGTCGACCGCATCCACGAGCTGTTCAACGTGGCCGTGTCGGGGCGCTTGCTCAATCGCAGCCTAGTGAAAGCCTTGCGTGCCAGCGTCCAGGAAGCGGCCCGGGCCCGCCGCATCACCAAAAGCAAGCAGCTGGAAATCGACCTGCTGGTCTACGCCCTCCGCCAGTGCATCGACCACTACTCCGGCCAGTTCGATAGCGTGTACGACGGCTTTTTCAACGCCACGGCCCGGCTCGCTGCCCGGCTCCCGGCCCTGATTCTGAAAAACCTGCACGAAGACCTATGGGTCGAATACCAACCGGAAATCGATGGGATACTGGGCGAGTTGCACGGCCGCAGTAAAAGCCACCAATTGCGGTTTGAGCTGCCCCGCCGCTTCAGTCTGCCCGAATAAAAAAGCCTGCGCGGGCTAGGCTTTTTTATTCATTGCGATGGCCAACCAGAAAAAGCGGGGTTGCTAAGAGGGGTTAACCGTAGGTAGTAAGTTTGGCACACGCTGCGGCTGAACTCGACCACGGTGCGGGCCCGCCAACACGCCAGCGGAGCACGCACAAAAACGGGCCGCACGCCCTCGGGCGCCACGGCTTGATCAGCAAGCTATGACAAGCGTGATGCCCATTTTAGGCCTTTATTCACCTCACTGCAGCCGCCCTGTGACTGCGTGACTGTTAACACTTCCTAGATCTTACCACGCCTTTAAGATCGGCAGCCGTTTTACCTGCCAACGCGGCTCAACTCGGCTTATTCTACTCTATGCGCCCGGCGCGCGCAAAAACGGGGAAAATCACCTCCCGCTCCCCTGCTTGCCAGCGCCGCGACACTTCTTCGGCCAGGGCCCCGACCGGGTCTTCGCCGTGCTGCTTGTGGTATTTCTGCACGCTCGACCAGGTGCGCAGATACTGCAGAAACCATTCGGCCGACCAGCGGCGCCGCACCGCGAAATGCGCCCGCTGCACCTCGGTACCAGGAAACGGGATCCGGGCGTACTCGTCGTCGATGTGCCAGCGGTTAGCGTCCCAGTACGGGCCCATGGTGGCGCGGTAAAAATGCTCAATAAGCGGGTCGATTTCCGGGCTTACCCGCACCAGGCCGTAGCCCCACTCGGCCAGCACCGCCCCCGGCCGACTCACCCGACGCACCTCCTGGTGGTAAGCGGCGGGCTCGAACCAGTGCACGGCCTGAGCCACAGTGATTAAGTCAAAATGCTGGTCAGGAAAGGGCGTTTGCTCGGCGCGGGCCGGCTGATAGTGGATATTTGAACGAGGGACGGCTTGTGCCAATTGATTCTCGCTCAAGTCGGTCGCATCGACCCGGGCGAAATAGTCGGCCAATACGACGGCGACCTGGCCGTTGCCAGTGGCGCAGTCCCAGGCCCGTGCGCGCCGGCCTACCTGGGGCAGCAGCCACTCGTAGAGGGCGGCGGGGTAGTCGATACGGTAGCGGGCATAGTCGGCGGCCTGGGCGGAGAAGCGGTCGAGGGCCATAGGCGGATTCTGGTTAACCCCAGTGGTGGAATAGATGAGTAGCGGCGGCAAGTTGGCAGAAAATTTAACGCCTGCCAACCCGCGGTGTCGGAGCCATTAGATGGATGAAGGTGCCACCGCTACGCGGCTTTAACTACGCTGCTTCTTTATATTCTACCAACCGGTCGCCGCTACGCGGCTAGGCCGCAATTTGAATTAGTAAAGCGATTTTCAGTTCAAAGTACCTGTCGCTGGGCTCCGCTCTGCTTTGGCACCACTCTGCTGGGGCTTCGCGCCTGAAGCGAACTGGGGTCGTACCCGGTAGTCTCGCCCTACCTGGTACGACCCCGTAGGACTCACGGGAGGTTCCACTAGCGGTACTCTGACTTGAAAAGTGGTGGTTAGGCCAACGGTTTGCCAACGAAAAGTTGGCGTAGCGCTACCGTATCTTTACCCCAAATCAAGCGGTTTGCTGGCCAATGCATCGGGGTCAGCCTTTTACAACTCTCATAAGCTGAACCTTGACCTTCCATGAATTTAACCTCCACGACGACCTTCTGGCCGGCGTGGATGCCATGAACTACCAGCAGGCCACCCCCATTCAGGAGCAGGCCATTCCCAAAATTATCGAGGGCAAAGACCTGATTGCCTGCGCCCAAACCGGAACCGGCAAAACGGCGGCCTACCTGCTGCCCCTGCTCGACAAGATTTCGCACGCCAAGCACGGCCACACCACCACCCTTATTCTGGTGCCCACCCGGGAGCTGGCCACTCAGATCGACGAACAGGTGATGGGCTTTGGCTATTATGTCGAGGCCAGCAGCATTGCCATCTACGGCGGCGGCAAAAGCGAGAACTGGGAGCAGCAGAAACGCGCCCTCACCAGCGGCGCCGACATCATCATCGCCACTCCCGGCCGCCTCATTGCCCACCTGCAGATGGGCTACGTGAAGTTCGACCAGATCCGGTATCTGGTGCTCGACGAGGCCGATAAGATGATGGACATGGGCTTTTCGGACGACATCCTGAACATCGTGCGCCAACTGCCCAAAGACCGGCAGACCCTGCTGTTCTCGGCCACCATGCCCAACAAAATCCGCGACTTCTCGCAGCAGATCCTCAAGAACCCCGAGGAAATCCGCCTGGCCGTTTCGAAGCCCGCCGCCGGCATCGACCAGCAGCTGTACATGGCCTTCGACCGCCAGAAGATCTACGTTCTGGAGCACATTATCAAAACCCAGGACGTGCAGAGCATGGTGCTCTTCACCAGCCAGAAAGCCGCCGTAGGGGGCATCGTGAAGGCCATCAACAAGCTGGGCTACGAGGCCCGCGGCATCAGCTCCGACCGCACCCAGGAAGAGCGCGAGGAAATCATGCGCGCCTTTAAAAACAAGCAGTTTCCCATCCTGGTGGCTACCGACGTGCTCAGCCGAGGCATCGACATCGACTCGCTGAGCCACGTGGTGAATTACGACATTCCGCGCGCCGCCGAAGACTACGTGCACCGCATTGGCCGCACGGCCCGCGCGGCTACCAAGGGCACGGCCATCACCTTCGTCTCCGACCAGGACCAGGACCGGGTGGTGAAAATTGAAAAGCTGATCGAGCGCGACCTGGAGAAGCGTTCCATCACCGAGGAGTTGGGTCTGGGCCCGGCTCCGGAGTTCGACCCCCGGCGCTTCGCCGGCCTGGGTGGTAAAATCGGCGGTCGGCCTCCCCGCGGTAGCCACGGCGGTAGTGGGGGCGGCCGAAATGGCGGCTCCCGCGAAGGGGGCAGGCGCGAAGGCGGTCGGGAGGGGGGCCGCCCCTCCCGCCGCGACGCGCCCGACCCGAAGGACCCTAAGCACTTGGAGCGTCTGGCCCACGCCAAAAATGCCCTGGCCGCGCTCGATTCCGGTCAGGCCCCTACTGTGCCCTACCAGCGCCCGCCCCGGGAGCCCCGCCCCGAAGGTGAAGCCCGCCCCGAGCGCCGGCCCCGGCCGGAAGGGGAAGCGCGCCCGCCCCGGGAGCCCCGCCCGCCCCGCTCCGAAGCTGAATCGCGCGAACCGCGCGCCGAAGGCGAGGCCGGCCCGCCCCGACCCGAAGGCGAGCGGCGGGGCAATCGCGGCGGACGCAATCGTGGTGGTCGTAATCGGGGTGGCCGGGGTCCCCGGCCCGGAGGCGCCGCGGCTACTGGTGAGACGCCGGCGGCTCCCGCTCCAACCGAATAAGCGGGCTTCCCGACAGCAAAACAAAAAAGCGGCTCATCGGAGCCGCTTTTTTGTTATTCCATGGTTTGGTGCCCGGGCCCGCCCGAGGCATACCAGCGCGTGGCCCCAGCATCAGGGCCCCGGCTTCACATCACCTGCCCCACCCCAAACAGCAGCGTAAAAACCAGCGTGCTCAAAGCCATTTGCTTGAGCAGCGGGTCAATCTGCATGGAATCTTGCCGCAGCCACACCTGGACGGCATTGAACGCGAACAGCGGGGTAGCCAGCGCGTACAGCCACTGCCAGGCCGAGTGGTACGTGAGGGCCACGAACACCGTCGCGCAGCCCAGGCCCAGCAGCAGGAGCAGCCAGTGGTAGCGCCGGGCACGAATGGCCCCCAGCCGCACCGGAATGGTGATTTTGCCGGCGAGCAGGTCGGAATTAATGTCGCGGATGTTGTTCACGTTCAGCACCGCCGTGGCAAAGCAGCCCAGGGCGGCGGCGGGCAGTAGTACCGGCAGTGGCAGAGCCCGCGCCTGCAGAAAGTACGTGCCGCCCACTCCTACCAGCCCGAAGAACAGGAACACCGAAAGGTCGCCCAACCCCGCGTAGCCGTACGGGTTCGAGCCGGCCGTGTAGTTCACGGCCGCCCAAATGGCTGCCAGCCCCAACGCCAGGAACCCCAGGAACAGCCCCAGGCCCCCCGCGCCCAGCGCCACCCACAGTAGCACGAGGCCGCTCGCCAGCGCCAGCAAGCCACAAATAACCATGCCCCGCTTCATCTGGGCGGGCGTGATGGCCCCGCTTTGCACGGCGCGCTGGGGCCCCTGGCGGTGCACGCTGTCGGCGCCGTTCTGGGAGTCGCCATAGTCGTTGGCGAGGTTGCTCAACACTTGCAGCAGGATGGTGGTGAGCGCAGCCAGCCCTACCACCAGCCCATTAAAACGGCCCGCCGCCGCGGCCAGGAAGCCACCCGTGAGGATGCTAGCCAAGGCCAACGGCAGGGTGCGAGGACGGAATGCGGAAATCCAGGGAGACATGGGCAAGGACAATACGGTACTAAACCAAACCAGCGGCAAAATAAAACGTCATGCCGAACTGGCCGAAAGCTCGCTTCTCTACAAAAGAGTAGTCCAATCTTAGGATTTACGCTCGTGGTAGAGATGCTTCGGCCAGCTCAGCATGACGGTCGGTTAGCTCAGCTCATGCCGTGACGATTAACGACTACTTGGTGATATCGGCCACCAGCTCGGGGCTCAGCGGCGTCACCCTGGAATTATAGAACTTCACGACGCGGCCTTGCTCATTGACCAGGTATTTGCAGAAGTTCCAGTTCGGAGCCTCGCTTATTGCGCCATTCTTGCTTTTGTCGGCCAGGTACTTGTAAAGCGGCGCGGCATCCGCGCCCTTCACCGAAACCGTTTCAAACAGTGGGAAGGTGACGCCAAAATTCTTCTCGCAGAAGGTGGCGACTTCGGCGTTGGAAGCCAGCTCCTGGTTGAAGCTGTTGGACGGAAAGCCGAGGACGACCACCTTGTTGCCATACTTCTTTGATAGCTCCTCCAGCTCCTTGTACTGCGGGGTGAAACCGCATTTGGAAGCGGTATTCACAATCAGCAGCTTTTTGCCCTTGTATTTACTCAGGCTCACTTCTTTGCCATCGATGGATTTCACTTTGAAATCATATACGGAAGGAGGAGCAGTGGTTTCGGCGGGGGTAGTCATGGCGGTAAATTGAGCGGGCTTGGCGGCGATAAAGGCGGCGGTAGCCAGCGTAAGCAGAATCGTTTTTTTCATGGGGCGAAGGTAATAATTACGGGTTCGACAGCGTAACCGCCCGCAGACCAGCAGGGTTTTAATTCGATGGTTGTTGGTTGTCTGTTCTGACGGCTTTTGTCAGATGTTCCAGTTGTCGATTCAGAGCAGATTTTAGATTAGCCGAGCGCGGCTGTGGGAACCTCAGGTGCCCCCCTGGGGTCGTACCCTGTTTGCCTCATGCGCGAAGCCGCAGGAAATGGGAGCCGGGCGACGGGACACGGAATAAAAAACGGCTCAAAAACCAACTATCAGCAACTACAATCAAGTGCTGGGCGGCGTCAGCCACTTCTCTAGCCGCACCGGCTGGTAGGCGGCCAGCTGGGCCAACAGCGCTTCGGGGTCGGCCGATTGCAGGAGCTGAGCGCGATTCTCAGCGCGCAAGAGCTGGTCGTCGCGCATGCGGTCGAGGGCCAGCAGCAGGTGGTCGTAGTAGCCAGCTACGTTGAGCAGGGCCACGGGCTTTTCGTGCAGCCCCAACTGGCCCCAGGTCAGGACTTCGAACAGCTCTTCCAGCGTGCCGTAGCCGCCGGGCATGGCGATGAAGGCATCGGCCCGGTCGGCCATCAGCAGCTTGCGCTCGTGCATGGATCCGACCACGTGCAGCTCCGTACAGCCCAGGTGAGCCAACTCTTTGTTGGCCAGAAAATCGGGGATAACGCCCACAACCCGGCCCCCATGAGCCAGCACGGCGTCGGCAATGGTGCCCATCAGGCCCACGCGCCCACCGCCGTATACCAACGTAAGGTTTCGGGCAACGAGCGCTGCCCCCAAGGCCCGGGCCTGGGCCACATAAAGAGGGTTGGTTCCGGCACTGGAGCCACAATAAACAGCGACGCTTTTCATTAGGATAACCCAGCTTTTTAGGGACTAGGTCGTTAGATGCTAATCATTGGGCAGCCGGCAACGCAGCCAGCGTGCCAACTGCGAGAGTTACATGCGTTCGGGGGCTTGCATGCCCAGCAGGCCGAGCGACGCCTTGATCTGCTCGCCTACACGGGCCGACAGGGCTACCCGCAGGCTGCGCCGGGCCGGGTCGGGCTCCTGGAAAATGGAAACTTCGGCGTAGAAGCGGTTATAGGCTTTGGCCAGGTCATAGGCATACTGGGCTACCACGGCAGGCGACAGGTTGCGGGCTGCCTCGGCCACCACCGCGGGGTAGCGGGCCAGCTCCTGCACCAACTCCCGCTCGGTGCCATCGAGGCTAGCGATGCTGGCCCAGTCGGCCGTTTCGCTGATGCCCAGCTCGGCCGCTTTGCGGCGGATGGCCGCGATGCGGGCGTGCGAATACTGAATAAACGGCCCCGTATGCCCCTCCAGGCTCACCGACTCTTCGGGGTTGAAGAGCATGCGCTTCTTGGGGTCGACTTTCAGCAGATAGTATTTCAACGCGCCCAGGCCGAGCATATGGTACAGTTCTGCCAGCTCGGCATCGGTCAGGCCTTCGGTTTTGCCTTTTTCGAGGGTGGCGGCTTGGGCGGCGGCCACGACCTCGCGCACCAGCTCGTCGGCGTCGACCACGGTGCCTTCGCGCGACTTCATCTTGCCCGAGGGTAAATCCACCATGCCGTAACTCAGGTGATGAATCGCCTCGGCATAGGGCTTGCCCAATTTACGCAAGGTGGCTTGCAGCACCTGCATGTGGTAGTTCTGCTCGTCGGCGATGACGTAGATGCTGGAGTCGTAGCCAAAGTCCTGGTACTTCAGCTCGGCCGTGCCCAGGTCCTGGGTGATGTACACGCTGGTGCCGTCGGCGCGCAGCAGCAGCTTTTCGTCCAGGCCCTCGGCTTGCAGGTCGACCCACACCGAGCCGTCTTCCTTCCGGAAAAACACCCCTTTTTGCAAGCCTTCCTCGACCCGTTCCTTGCCCAGCAGATACGTAGCGGACTCGTAGTAAAACTTGTCAAAATCGACGCCAATGGTCTGGTAGGTTTCGTCGAAGCCCTCGTACACCCAGCCGTTCATCTGGCGCCAGAGGCTCACTACTGCCTCGTCGCCGGCCTCCCAGGCTTGCAGCATCTGCTGGGCCTCGGTGATGAGCGGGGCGCTTTTCTTCGCGATATCGGGAGCCACCCCTTCGGCTTCGAGCTGACGGATTTCTTCGCGGTAATGCTTCTCAAACAGCACGTAGTATTTGCCGGCGAGGTGGTCGCCCTTCAGGCCCGCGCTCTGCGGCGTTTCGCCGTGGCCGAAGTGCTGGTAAGCAATCATCGACTTGCAGATGTGAATGCCGCGGTCGTTCACCAAATTCGCTTTGGTGACGGCAGCGCCGGTGGCCTTCAGAATCTCCGCCACCGAGTAGCCCAGAAAATTGTTGCGCAAGTGGCCCAGGTGCAGGGGCTTGTTGGTGTTGGGCGACGAATACTCGACCACCACCCGGCGCGGACCCTCGGTGGCTACGGGCGCGGTGGCCGGCTGCGCGCGCAGCTGGCCAAACACCGTCAGCCACTCCGAGTCGGCAATTTCGAGGTTCAGGAAGCCTTTCACCACGTTGTAGCCGCTCACGCGGGGCTCGTGGGCTTGCAACCACTCGCCCAGCCCCTGCCCGATTTGCTCCGGGCCCTTGCCCAAGGCTTTGGTGAGGGGAAACGTGACGAGGGTGAAGCTGCCGGCAAACTCCTTGCGAGTGGGCTGAAGCGTGAGGCTGGCGGCGGAGATTTCAACCCCGAAAACAGCCTGAGCGGCGGTTTGCAGGGCGGTTTTGAGGGAGTTTTCTAACTGTTGCACGGGGCAAAGGTACGGGCAAGCGCTAACCTTACGGGACCCCATGGGGTGGGCCCCGGCTTACTCACCGCCGCGAGGCCCAAAAGAGTGGGCACCAGTTCCGGTTCTCTCGGTGGCCTGCTGGCTCCGGCCCAGCGCCAGCCAGATGAACAGCCCACCTAAATTTAAGCGACGGCCGCCCTGCCAGGGTTTAGCGGAGTTGGAGCTCGTTGTTGCTCACTTTCTTGGACGATTGTACCATTTATAATTCTGCCACTGCTTCAGTTTGCGCCAGCTCTTCGGCAATGGTTGTTCTTTGTCACCCCATCTATATAGGCCCCCTAAATCAACCAACGATTTAATTAGAGAGACCACTGCGTAATGCTGGTTGTGGTACCTGTTTACCACTAATACTTGGTCATGTACAGAAACTTCAATGGGATAAAAGTCACCATAACCGACCGCTATTTCAACTCTGCTAATATGGTTTAAACGGGCCTTTTCTTCTTTCATCCGATCTCTCAGTGCAGCGGCTTGTTCGTACTGACTTGCTAAAAGCACACATCTTTCTTCAACGTTGTACCGATTCTCAATTGCGGCAACTGCGGCGGCATCCGACTGCAGAATCGAAACAAGAGTAGCTGAGTCCTTCAATACCTCTCCAAATTCACCGGTAGCCAAGTGGATAGTAGCTGTTAACGCTATATCAAGGCCCGTTTGCTGTTTGTATTGTTGGCTAATAGTTTGGAAAGTAGGCGTTTTCTCTTTAAAGAAAATTTCTGCTTGACAAAGGCCCATTGTGGCTATAAGGCTTAGTTGGTGAATAGCAAACATACTTCTACTCTCACCTAGCAGATATTCTTAAGGAGCCTGAGTTAGCACAATGAGCTGATTGCCGAGTAGCGTCGCCGCTGGCTTCGCGGGCAACGCGGAAGGCGAAGGCTTTGTCAGATTACAGGCTTGTGGTAATGGCGCCGAGCTACAAACCCTTCTTTCTATCGGGGAACCTTACTCCCCGCTCAGCATCTGCTTTATGCGCAGAGCCCCCAGGAGAGGGGAGCCTGACGATTCCAGCCCGCGCATGACCGGGGCCCCCCTCTCTTGCGGAGAGGGGGTTAGGGGGTGAGGTCCCGGTCGTGCCTTCGCTACCGGGCCTCCCCGGAACGCCGGCCCCATAGAACGGCGTTAGGGTTTTGATTCCTCCACTTCAAGCCTTTCCCGTGTGTCGCTATTCCGCTTTTCCATCGTTTCCAGATATCGCTTTGTATGGTTGTTTATGGCATTGCTGGCCGCCCCAGCCTGCAAGAGCAATGCTCCGGAGCCAACCACCGCCCCTCCCACCGCCGAAGCTGCCGTTCTGACCGGCAGTACCCTTATTGGCGAATACAGCACGACCGCCCTGGCCGGGCGCGTGCCGGGGGTGCCCCTGGCGGGTAGCCTGGTGCGCTACCCCATCCGGGTGTACCGGCTTACCTATCACACCCAGACTCCCGAGGGAGCCGAAACGACGGCCTCCGGGGCGGTGCTGGTGCCAGTGGGGGCTGGTCCGCTGCCCGTGCTCAGTTACCAGCACGGCACACTCGAACCCCGTAGCGAAACTCAGGCGCCCTCGTACTACGCCACTGGCAGCGACGTCTGGTCGGTGGTGTCGGTGCTGGCTTCGGCGGGGTACGTGGTGTCGGCGCCCGACTACCTAGGCTACGGCGCCTCCAAAGCTCTGCCCCACCCCTACGAGCACGCGGCTTCGCTGGCCTCGGCCTCGGCCGACATGCTACGGGCCACGCGGGAGTTCTGCCAGCAGCAAAACGTCGGGGTCAACCCGAAAAACTTCCTGCTTGGCTACTCCGAGGGCGGGTACGCCACCATGGCCTTGCACAAGCTGCTGGAAGAGCGATACGCTACCACGCTGCCCGTTACGGCCAGCGCCCCCGGGGCGGGAGCCTATCACAAGACGGCCTTCGCCCGCTACGTTCTCGGCGCCACGCAGCCGCTTAACTTCCTGAGCACCTACGTATGGGTGCTGCGAACCTACGACCGCATCTACCGCTTAAACCGGCCTCTCTCCTTCTACTACCAGGAACCGTACGCCACGCGGTTGCAAGCCGACCCGTTCGCCGCGGTGCCCAGCCAGCCGAACCAGCTATTTACCCCGGCCTTCCGCCAGGCGGTGTTAGCCAACACCGATGCGCCGTTTGCCGCCGCCTTGGCCGCCAACGATCTTTACGACTGGCGGCCGCGCGCTCCGCTGGCCCTCTTCCACGGCACCGCCGACGATTACGTGCCCTTCTTCAACTCGCAAGATGCCTATGAGGCCATGCGCGGGCGCGGTGCTACTCAGGTTGAGCTGCACCCGATTCCGGGCGGCAACCATTTCTCATCGGCCGCTGCCTATACACTAGGGGCTTACGCATTTATCAGTCAGTATTAACTGCAAGTAGTGCCGTATTCCCTTTCGTGTCGCTAATCCACGTTGTGGAATAGCCGCGTAGCGGTGAGAGGTTGGTAGCATCTTTACCCTGTGACAACCAGAGCCGCGTCGCGGTGGCAGAGCCGCCGGACGAGTCTGTCACCGCTACGCGGCTTCAACCCCGTTCCGGCTGCCCATGCTACCAACCGCTCGCCGCGACGCGGCTGTTCGGCAACTTGAGTTTGCTATCGTCTCCCCTCTCCCGAAACTTCGCGCCTGAAGCGAACGAGGAGCGTAGCTGGTAGCACCCGCCCTGACAGCTATACCCCGTTTGTCGCGCATGCGCTAGGGGTCGAAGTAGCTTTCGCCGAGTTCAACGCCCCCCCGGACCAGTAGGCACCGGACCCCGGGGCTGGGCGGCGCACGCTCAGTCCCGGGAGTCGGGCCGTATTTAACGGCCGTCAAATCCAAGGAACACAACCGCAACAGGTAGTGGAATTTGTCCTCGGGCGGTTATAATGGCGATTAGCAGGTCGGATAACAATTAAGTTAGTTCTTCGCCTACTATGATTGCTTCCTAAACGCTTTGTTTTATATCTTGAATTTTGGTGAGTTGGTAAAACAAGTCCGTTTACCTATATGCCAGTTGTAAGCTTGGTCATAGCAATTCTAAGTTACCATTATCGTTCAAGCTTTAATCAGAGGTAGCCTGCGAAGGATTAATCAATAAAAAAATTAATTAAAATCCGGTTTATACCATGAAAATTATTACGTTAATCATAGCAACCCTGTTAATAGCAACTCTTGGTTTTCAAAATGCTTTAGCACAAGCTCCTATAGCCCCTGTAGGTACCATTAAACAATCCTGGGTAGGCAATACGTTTAGCAGATTTATTGATCTACAGAGGGTTGAGAGAGTACCGGAAGAACTTGAAGACATAAAGCTTGGTAACGGGGCCTTATTCTTCGCCGGGTATCACGAAAGAGGCGGAGGTGGTGCTTCATTCAATACCACTGACGGGAGTTTTTCGGGGCAATATGATGGTTTTAATTCCGGTTTTGGAAGCCCCGTAAAGGCGGTAGCTGCCACTGCTGATAATGTCTATTTTGGTACACCCGGCCAAGGGATAAAAAAATATGCTTACGGGGGATCTTTAACTCCGCTGGTCACTTATTTGAATGGGAAAGATATAGAGGGGCTGTACATAAAGAACGAAAAAATGTACATAAGCAATTACACCGACAATAAGGTTCATATATACAATATTATTACCATGACAGAAGATATCAGTTGGGCAGTAACTAATCCAACCAGGATAACGGTGGACAACAATGGAAAGATATGGGTACTGCAGTGGGATCCTACCAGCAGTCAGACACCGGCTGATGGACCTACCTGGTACGGGAAAAACATTCTTTCGTTTTCAAATACGGGGGTACCGGGAGCAAGCATTTCTGATTTTGAAAAGCCTAAAAGCTTAGCTATCGACAACCGTAACCAATTGCTGGTAGGCGGCCTGAACGAGCATAGCCAAATTTGGAAGTATGGCAACCTATCGGGCACCCCGAGTAAAGTAGGTACGTTTGGAGTTATGAACGGAATATTCTCCGGGGTTGCAGGGCAGTTTAACAATACCGCCAAGCTACACTGGATAAGTGGTATTGATGTTGACGCAGCCGGAAACATCTATGTAGCTTGTCGCTACGGAAGTTTTTGGGGCGCGGCGGTTGAGAAATTCAATGAAGCCGGCACCTTGCAATGGCGGATTTTTTGCGGGTCTTCATTGGATGGCGGGGGCATAGATCCTGATAACGAAACCGAGGTTTACACCAAATATCACCATTACTCCCTGGATTATAGTAAAACCACGCCCGGCAGCGAATGGTCCTTAAAAGGGTTTACAATGAATCGTTTCAGATATCCTTTGGACCCCAGAGTCGACCATTTAACCGATGTTATAGTACGCTCATTGGGCCATGGTGTATTTAGAATCCAAGGCAAGCTGTTTACTACCCGCTCAGATCAGGCAGGGTATGATTTGGAGATGTTTCGTTTCGACAGAACAAATGACGGTGAAGTTGCCATTCCATCGGTCATAATGCCTACGGGCTTTAACTATAACATTGCTACCTATAACCCTACAACCCGTACGTGGAATACTGTTTTAGGCAGGGAAGAATATACATCTTACTCACAGGTTAAGAAAAACGGGGATATCTATATGCTGGCCCAAAAGCCTAATCCTTTTGATCATTGCATCAAGTATCCGTTTAAGGGCTTTGATAGTTTTGGCAATCCTGTTTACAATACTTCTACAATTGCTCCAATCCCTGATTCCAGATACAGATCAAGTGGATTGGCCTTGGATGAGGATACCGATTGCTTATACCTGATTGCAAGCCTTACTACTGATAGGGATGGCGACAATAAGTATATACGATGCATCCAGAATTGGAATACTAGTCCATCTGAAAAGTGGATTGCGAATGTTCCTTTCAATGATTTACAGTATACCCCCGAAATAAACTACGGCGGCGGCCGTGTAGTTGCCATAAGAGTAGCGGGTGATTATTTGTTCGCTGCATACGGTTATGGGCACATCCGAATTTTAAATAAATCGACCGGATCTTTAGTGGGTACTATAACCCAAAATATGAATGGGTGGATCGGTGGCGAGGGCCAGGTGGATGCCAAATGCGGAATAAATGTTTTTAAACGCAGCAATGGCGAGTATGTGATTTTATTTGAAAATGCTGGAATGGGCAACATTCAAATGCATAGATGGTGCCCAACCGGAGATTGCAGAGAAGTAATAACGGCAACCAATCAAGATAACCAAATCCGCAATTTATACAGCCTGCACCCCAACCCGACCAAAAATCAGCTCTACCTTTCAGGAAACATTTTAAAGGGTACTACTTATGAAATAAACTCCATAGAAGGAAAGTTGTTGCAGAAAGGCGCACTAGATGCTGGAGTCATTTCCATCGAAAATCTTAAAGTCGGACTATATATTATCAGAATAAAAACCGATGCGCGGGAGTGGGTGCAGCGGTTCGTAAAAGAATAAATCCAGATGAGGTTTCACAGCGGCCTTTACCCTGTATACGAATTAGAAAGCTACTCTGAATAAAGATAAAAACACCGAATTAAAAGCGGTCGTAAACCCCTCTTTTAATTTGGTGTTTTTACTTTTCAATTGATTCACCGGCTCACCACCTCATTGAGCCGCAGGCGCCGTTCGATGGCTTCGGTAGCGGCTTCCAGAATACTGAAAGCATTTTTAGCCATGGTATTCTCGCTGTCGAGCGTGGGGTTGATTTCGACCATCTCGAAGCACACTACCCGGTCGTTTTCGAGCAGGGCGCGGCAGAGGGCAATGGCTTCGGGCACGTCGAGGCCCAGCTCAACCGGCGTACCAGTACCCTTGCTGAAGCGCGAGTCCAGCGAGTCCACATCAAAGGAAATGTACACCAGGTCGCAGAAACGCAGCTGCTCATAAATCTCGCGGGCCACCTGACGCGGGCCTTTGGCGCGAAACTCGGGCAGCTTAAAGTTCTTGATACCCAACGATTCGATAATGGCATTCTCCTGCTCCTCGGTGTCGCGCACCACCACGTACACCAGGTGGTCGGGGCTGAGCTTGGGGCCGGGCTCGCCGAGGTTTTGCAGGCGATGCCAGAAAAACTCGGTTTCCGGGTCGGGCCGGTTGCGCTGGTGGGCGAGGTTGTCGAGGCCCAGGGCAGCGGCCAGGGGCATGCCGTGCACGTTGCCGCTGGGGGTGGTGTAGGGCGAATGAATGTCAGCGTGGGCATCAATCCAAACCACGCCCAGGGTTTTGTGCGGGTACGTAGCCTTGATGCCGGCAATGGTAGCGTTGGCGCTGCTGTGGTCGCCGGCCAGCACCAGCGGAAACTCCCCAAAACGTAAGGTTTGCTCCACAGTATTGGCAATGGCCTTTTGCACCGTGTAAATAGAGTCGATGTGCTTGGCGAATGGAAAGTGGTTTTTGTCGAAGAGCACGTGGTTCAGGTCCGGGACCGTTACGGAGTTGAACCGGCTGAAATAGTTACAGCCCTTGTTGAGGCAGGCCACGCGCAAGGCATCGATGCCCATACTGGCCCCGCGGGTACCGGCCCCCAGCTCAGAGCGAACCTCCAGTAGTTTTATGCGTTTCATCGGGTGGGAATTGTAGGTAGGACATGGCGGCATCGTTCCAAGGCGGCTCTCAGTCGTCAGCTGCTGGTAGCCAGTCGCTCGGGTCGAAAACCCGTGCTCACTGACCATCAGCAACCGACAACTACAGAATAACCTTCGAGCGCTGCCTTGCGGGAGAGGGACGCTCTACCGTAGCCAAGTCGCTTAATTCCATCGTCACGATGCAAGGCGGGACGGCTCACGAACAACTGCTTGCTCCTGCCACTTCCGCACCCCGGCGGTACTTTTGACCCGCCCGAAGCAAATATCGGCTTTTCTCGCCGCATTCAAAAATAGAATGGACACTTACCACGACCTAATTTCCCAAACGTTTGACTTCCCTACGGCCGACTTTACCGTCCAAAACCACGAGCTGCGCTTCCACGATATTGACCTGATGGGCCTTGTGGCGAAGTACGGCACCCCGCTGCGCCTCACCTACCTGCCCAAGATCAGCTCCCAGATTCAGCGGGCCAAGCACTGGTTTGCCGAGGCCATTCAACAAACCAACTACCAGGGCTCGTACACCTACGCCTACTGCACCAAGTCGTCGCACTTCCGTTTTGTGCTGGAAGAAGCCCTGAAAAACGACATCCACCTCGAAACTTCGTCGTGGTTCGACATCAGCATCATTCGCAACCTGCACGCCCAGGGCAAGGTCGACAAGCAGAAGCACATCATCTGCAACGGCTTCAAGCCCGAAGCCTACAAGCAGGAAATCGCCGACCTGATCAACGACGGCTTTGTGAACTGCATGCCCATCATCGACGCGCCGAACGAAATCGACTATTACCACGACCACGTGCGCGAGAAGGTGAACCTGGGCATGCGCCTGGCTTCCGACGAGGAGCCGCGCTTCCAGTTCTACACCTCCCGCCTGGGCATCCGGTACGCCGATGCCATCCCGCTCTACGAGAAGCGCATCAAGGAAGACCCGCGCTTCGAGCTCACCATGCTGCACTACTTCATCAACACCGGCATCAAGGACACGTCGTATTACTGGTCGGAGCTGAGCCGCTTCGTGCACAAGTACTGCGAGCTGCGCAAGGTGTGCCCCACCCTGACCACTATTGATATTGGCGGCGGCTTCCCCATCCAAACCAGCATCCAGCCCGAGTACGACTACCCGTACATGGTAACCGAGATTCTGCGGACCATCCAGCGCATCTGCGCCGAGGAAGGCGTACCGGAGCCCGACATTTTCACCGAGTTCGGCATCTTCACGGTGGGCGAAAGCGGCGCCATCATCTACAGCATCCTCGACGAAAAGCTGCAGAACGACAAAGAGCTGTGGTACATGATCGACGGCTCCTTCATTACCAACTTGCCCGACACCTGGGCGCTGAACCAACGGTTTATCATGCTCGCGGTCAATGGCTGGGAGAAGGGCTACAAGCGGCTTCAGTTGGGCGGCCTCACCTGCGATTCCCAGGATTATTACAACGCCGAAAAGCACATCTACCAGGTTTTCCTGCCCGAACGCAAGCCCACCGACACCCAGCCGCTCTACGTCGGGTTTTTCCATACCGGCGCCTACCAGGAGAGCCTGAGTGGCTACGGCGGCATCAAGCATTGCCTTATTCCCGCCCCGCAGCACGTTATTCTTGACCGTGCCCCCGACGGTACCCTTATTGACACCGTGTTCGCGCCGCAGCAGGAAGCGGCGAGCATGATGCGGATTCTTGGCTACTAAATAGTACTATTTTTCGCCCTCATCATTTTTTCATCAGGTATAGGCTAACGTGCTTATCTTTGAACTTCAGCTCAGCCGCGTCATCCTCCACCCGTTTTTTATAATTATGAAAAAGTTCGTTTTGCTCGCCGCCGGTGTTGCTGCTCTTTCACTCGGCGCTTGCAACCGCCAAAAGTGCCCGGCCTACACCAGCACCAAGGAAGCCAGTCGCATTTCCTCGCCCATTACGGCTAGTACGGCTACGCCCGCCACCCGCCAGTAGGCTCCGAACTCGATTACCGCAGGCCGGCTTCCTCCGTAGGAAGCCGGCCTTTCTACTTTTAGCTACCCTCGGCCATGTTTAGGAAAATCAAAGTCGAAATCGTTCGGTTTGTTGATGATCCCTTTCCTGGTTTCGTAGAATGCCGCTTGGTCGATTGGGGCAGCGCCCGTGGTTCTTCGTAGAGAAAGTCCCGGTTGTAACAGCTTAGCATCTCGACTCGGCCAGTGTTTATCCCCGCCCGGGCGTCATTGCCGGCCGGGTGGTTGAAACGAAATTTAGCAAGGGCCAGGCAGTTATCCGGGTAGATACCGAGCCCCCCTGGGGCATCTGTGCAGTAGATGGCGCAACCCTATTTGATATTTTCCCGGAGCAACTGACTGAGGAATAGCCGCTGTCCGGGTGGTGGCCCGAATTGCCCGGAGGGCTTCGTGGTACCACTGGAATGACTGGTGGCAACCCCGTTCTCCCGAGTAGTGGTGCTACGAACCGCTCCGCGGGATTCGTAACACCACTCGGCTAGCCCCCTGCCGGGTTTGGTCCTTTTCGCTCAGTGCTCGTTCTCACCTTGGGTTAATTTGCCGGCGCAGCTCCCAGGATAACATCGGTGGCCGCCCGCAAATCTGCTACCCGGGGGGTGAAATCAACCGGCTCCGTTTCGCCCACCATGATGCCGCGCACGCCAATCTTAGCCCCGGCCTCCATGTCGCGGTACCGGTCGCCGACTATCCAGCACTGAGCCGGGTCGAGGTTGAAGCGGGCCACGGCTTTTTCGAGCATGCCCGAATCGGGCTTGCGCAGGATGGACTCGCTCACGCTCGGGTGGGCCTCGCTGAAATAAAGGGCGTCGAGCGCACTGCCGCAGGCGGCTTGCAGTTGGGCATGACAGGCCCGCACCTCCGTAGCCGTGTAGAGCTGCTTGGCGATGCCAGCCTGATTGGTGACGACAATCAGGTAGTAGCCAGCGGCTTTGAGGCGGGCTAGGCTTTCGGGCACGCCGGGGCTGACGATGAACTCCTCCAGCTTCCACACGTAGTCGCCGATTTCGTTATTTAACACCCCGTCGCGGTCGAGAAAAATGGCTTTGTTCTTTGTAGTCATCAGGGCAAAGCTACGGGCGCCCCGCCAGATGGGGTAGCTACCTTTGCCACCCACTTCCGCGACGACTCTATGAACATTGCGATTATCGGCGGCGGCATCAGCGGCCTCACCCTCGCCTGGTACCTGCAACAAGCCGGCGTGGCCTACGACTTGTTCGAAGCCAGCTCCCGGCCCGGCGGCAACCTCCACAGTTGGCCCACGCCCGAAGGCTACCTGCTCGAAACTGGTCCCAACTCCCTGCAGCTGAGCGTCGAACTAGAAGAGCTGCTGGCCGAACTCGGCCTGACCGACCAGATTGAGGACACCGCGGCCGTGAGCCAGCACCGCTTCGTGCTGCGCGGCGGCCGCTACCGCCAGTTGCCGGGCTCACCGCCGGCCCTGCTCAGTAACGGGTTCTTCAGCGTGCGCGCCAAATGGCACCTGCTGCGCGAGCTGCGCCGCCCCGCCGGTCCGCCCGACGTCAACGAAACCGTGGCCCATTTTTTTCGCCGCCGTTTCGGCCCCGAAATCGTGGACTATGCCGTCAACCCCTTTACGGCCGGCATTTACGCCGGCGACCCGGAGAAGCTGCTGCTGCACAAAACCTTCCCGCAATTGGTGGCCCTGGAGCAACAATACGGCTCGGTGCTGCGCGGCCTGGCCAAAACCGGTAAAGGAGCCCTGCGGCGGCGCATTGTCTCGCTTAAGCAGGGAGTGCAAACCATTACTGACACCCTCGCGGCCAAGCTCTCGCACTACCATCCCAGCACTGCCGTAACGGGGGTCGCCCGCCGCCCCGACGGCACTTACCAGCTACAGCTTGCGCCGGCCACCAACTCAGCGGCCTATACTCACCTGGCGCTAGCCCTGCCGGCTTATGGCGCCGCCCCGCTCCTGGCGCCCCTTTTTCCGCAGGCCGCCCGCGCCCTGGCCGCGGTGCACTACCCCCCGATGAGCGTCGTCTTCTCGGCCTACGACCGGGCAGCCGTCGCGCATGCCCTCAACGGATTTGGGGCCTTGCACCCCAAAGTAGAGCAACCCTACGCGGCCGGCTCCATCTGGACCAGCGCCATCTACCCGGGCCGGGTGCCCAAGGGGCAAGTGCTGTTCACCACGTTTGTCGGGGGCGCGCAGTACGAGGAAGCCGCCCACCAACCCGAAGACGCCCAAAAGGCCGCCGTGCACGCCGAATTAAGCCGCTTCTACGGCATTGTGGGTGAGCCGCGCTGGCAAGGGCGCTACGTATGGCCCCGTAGCATTCCGCAGTTCGACACGGCTATCGTTGGCGCCCACGTAGCTGCCAAGACGCTCGAAGCCGACAACATCGTGGCGGTTGCCAACTGGCGGGCCGGGGTGAGCGTACCCGACTGTGTGCGCTATGCCCGGCAGGTAGCTAATGCCTTAGCTGCTGGCCAATAGTAGGTTTTTGGCTGGCACCAGGGATCAGTTAATATAACTATTATTATTTAATTGCTAAATAATAGCCCTGGGCACCGTATCAGCATGCAGCTTCGTGCGGCAAAACCCTATCTTTGATCCCATGAGTGAAGGCCTCGTCCTAATTCCTACCTACAACGAGCGCGAAAATGCGGAATTGATTATCCGAAAGGTGATGTCTTTGCCGAAGGCGTTCGATCTGTTGATTATCGACGACGGCTCGCCTGATGGCACGGCCGCCATTGTGCGAGGGCTGCAGGCTCAGTTTCCAGGCCGGCTGTTTTTAGAAGAGCGTAGCGGCAAGCAGGGCTTAGGTACCGCCTACCTGCACGGCTTCCGCTGGGCACTTGAGCACAGCTACGAATACGTATTCGAGATGGACGCCGACTTCTCGCACAACCCTGACGACTTGGTGCGCCTGTACGAGGCCTGCGCCCTTGAGGGGTTCGATATGGCCATCGGTTCGCGCTACATTCAGGGGGTGAACGTGGTCAACTGGCCCATGTCGCGGGTCCTGCTGTCTTTCTTTGCCTCCTGGTACGTGCGCCTGATAACCGGCATGCCCATTCGCGATGCCACCGCCGGCTTCAAATGTTACACGGCCCGCGTGCTGCGCACCATCGACCTGGCCAGCATTCACTTTGTGGGCTACGCTTTTCAGATTGAGATGAAGTGGCTGGCCTACCAGTTGGGCTTTCGCATCAAAGAAGTGCCGATTATTTTCACCGACCGCACCCGGGGCACCTCCAAAATGTCGAAGGGCATTTTCGAGGAAGCCCTCTTTGGCGTGTTGCGAATGAAAGTGAGCAGTTGGCTGCACCCCCTGAAGCCGGCAGCCAAGTAAAGCCAGCCTTAGCACGTGGAACGCAGCTTGGACGGTGGCGCGCCCGCGCTGTGGTGAAATCGTTTAAGGTTGTGCCACATAGGCCCAGCTACCGAGCATAATACACAAGAAGCAAAAAGGGACGGCCGAATGGCCGTCCCTTTTTGCTTTATCCCCCTCACAAACCAGCGGCTTGGTGAGGATGAAAGCTCCCCTATTTGGGAGCCGTCGGCGCGTCCTCATCCCGGGCTCCGGAATTCACGCCGGCGTCCGGGGCGCCGCCGGTGTTCAGCAGATCAATCAGGTTGAGGGGCTCAAATTGACTGGAATCGGCCGCGGCCGTGGTGCGCGTAGTATCCGGGCGGGTGGCAAAGTGCATGTACTGACGCGCGGGACCGTTGAGATTAAGCGCATAGGACAGGTTCCCACGGTCCGCATTAGTGATAAGGCCGCGGTTGGCCATAATGTCGGCAATTAGCCGAAAGAAGTAGCGGGTGCTGCGGCGCAGGTCGCCGTAGGCATCGAAGGAATAGCGGTAGAACTTAGGCTTGGGAATGATGCTGGCCAAATATAAGCTTTCCGCCAGGTTGAGCTCGCTGGGGCGCTTGCCGTAGTAGAACAAAGCAGCATCCTTCACGCCGTATACGCCCCGCTTGCCGCTGGGCCAGCGGTACTTGCTGGGGCCCCACTCAATAATATTCAGGTACACCTCAAACATGCGCTGCTTGCTGGCCATGTGGGTGTTTTCGAGCAGCCACACGATGAGGGCCTCCTCTACCTTCCGGGCTACGGTTTTTTGGCGGGTCAGGAACACGTTCTTGACCAACTGCATCGATAAGGTGCTGCCGCCGCGGGCAAAGCGGCCCTCTTTGATGTTCTGAATAGCCGATTTCACGAACGCCTGCTCCATAAAGCCCCGGTGCGTGAAGAAGCGCGGGTCCTCGGCCGTGGTAATGGCGTGGATGAGGTAGGGCGACACGTCGTTGTAGGAGACGAAGTCGGGGTTGGGCGGCCCCACGGTGAAGCTGCGGACCGAGTCGCCCTGGTCATTGTAGGCCGTGTAACGGAAAGACGTGTTCAGCTTGTTCAGGTCTTCCTCGCCGAAGGCGGTGAGTTGAAAGTTCCTGCCCTGCAGGCTGGAATCAAATTTCAGGCTATCGACCTTAGCCATGTCGAGGCTGGTCCTCAGACGATACGTGAGCGTGCCCGTACCCCGGGCCCCGCGCACTTCGTCGAAGATGCCGGTGGGCAAGGACGCAAAGAAGTCGTTCGCCCCGGTTTCAGCCGAAGTCACGCTGATATTAACCGCCAGACTAGGTTTCATCCGCACGCTGATTTCGGGGTTGAACACCAGCTTGTTCACCGTTATCTGGCTGCCCTTTTCCAGCGCCATCGTGCCCCGGCCCAGCGTAGCCACGAAGTCGAGCGACCCGCGCTGCACCTCAATCTCGTTGGCGGCCAGCTTCGGGTGGTATAAGCTAAAGTTCCGGGCGGCCAGCGAGCCGCGCACCATCAGCTCCCCCCCCGCATCGTTGCTTTCAAAATCCTTGCTGTCGAGGCGGACCAGCACCGTATCGAAGCTCACAAGGGCCCCGAACTGGCGGGGCACGTAGGGCAACTGCACCGAGCTGCCCCGGCCGAACACCCGGGCCGAGAGGGAATAATCACCCGGCTCGATGTGCCCGCTGATGCCTAATTCGTTTGTTACGGAATCGATGTTCGCCGTGAGTTGGCCGGTAATGTCGCCGTCCTTGATCTGCAGCTCCGGCAGGCGCAACAGCGCCATGTGGTGCGGACTGTTGTAGCTCACGTAAAAATTCTTGAAGCTGGCCTCCCCGGGCACGTTGTCAAACGCGGTTTCGAGCACTTGGTTCAGCAGTAAGCCATAATTAGTGCCTTTGGTGACATCGCGCGGTACAACGGGGGTTTTCTGCTTCTTAATCAGAAATCCAAAGTTGTCGCTCGTCGGGGTTTTCCGGGCCGTCAGGTGCGCCGCCATGATTTCCAGTTCACTGAATACCGGGCGGCCGGCGAACAAGGAGCGCACGCTCAAGCTGGCCTGCAAACACTTGGCAGTGAGCAGGGTATCGGTAGGCGCCGCACTGGGCACGAGGCTCATGCCCGCGATTTCCACCGTTTTAAAGCCGACGAACCGGGCTCGCCCCAGGGTGAGAACGACCGGGTACTTGCGCTCAACTTTGGCCTTTATTTTCTCCAGCGCATACGTCAGGAGCTGCTGGCGCTTCCATTGAAATACGGCGAAGGCCAGTCCCAGCAGCAGGGTTACACCAGCCAGAATGCGGATGAAAAGTCGTTTGGTGGAAGGGGATATGGACACGGAACTCAGGAAGGTGGGCGGTTTAGCCAATGTCAAAGGTAAGAAGAACGGTTGCGCTAAACCGAAATTTACCTGGGTGATTGACCCAGCTAGCGGGGCCGGCCCGCGCACCGGCGCCCCCTGGCACGGGTTCACAGGTCGCGCCGTTCCTACTTTTGCCTTCATGCCGAGTTCCCTTACTGCCCTGTCGCCCCTCGACGGGCGCTACGCCCGCGCCACCGCCCCCCTGGCCCAGCGCTTCTCCGAAATGGCCCTGATGCGTTACCGCGTGCTGGTCGAAGTTGAGTACTTCATCGCCCTGGCCGAGTTGCCGCTGCCCCAGCTGCAAGACGTGCCGGCCGCCACTTTCCCCGCCTTGCGCCGCCTCTACGAAACCTTCGCCGAAGCCGACGCCGAAGCCATCAAGGCCCACGAAGCCATCACCAACCACGACGTGAAAGCCGTGGAGTACTGGCTGCGCGACCAGTTCACGGCCCTGGGCCTCGGGGGCTTCCTCGAGTTCATTCATTTCGGCCTCACGTCTCAGGACGTCAACAACACGGCCATTCCCCTGAGCTTCCGCGATGCCTTGGTGGGAGTGCTGCTGCCCGGCTACGCCCAGGTCCGCAACGCGCTGGCGGCCCGGGCTCAGGAGTGGGCGGCCGTGCCCATGCTGGCCCGCACTCATGGGCAGCCGGCCTCGCCCACCCGGCTGGGCAAGGAGCTTGAGGTGTTCGTGGCCCGGCTCGACGCTCAGGTGGAGTTGCTGGCTCAGGTTCCGTTTGGCGCTAAATTCGGCGGGGCCACCGGCAACTTCAACGCTCATTACGTGGCCTACCCGCAAGTCGACTGGCACGCGTTTGCTGCCACTTTCGTGAACGACCGGCTGGGCCTGCACCGCTCGTTTCCCACTACTCAAATCGAGCACTACGACCACCTGGCGGCCCATTGCGACGGCCTGAAGCGTCTCAATACTATTTTGCTCGACCTGGCCCGCGACGTGTGGCAGTACATTTCCCTCGGCTACTTCCGGCAAACCATCAAGGCGGGTGAGGTTGGCTCCTCCGCCATGCCGCACAAGGTGAACCCCATCGACTTCGAGAACGCGGAGGGCAACCTGGGGGTGGCCAGCGCTCTGCTCGAACACCTCGCCGCCAAGCTGCCCGTCTCCCGCCTCCAACGCGACCTGACCGATTCCACGGTACTGCGCAACCTGGGCGTGCCACTGGGCCACATTCTCATTGCTCTGGGCGCCCTACAGCGGGGCCTGTGTAAGCTGGCCCTGGATGAGTCGGCGCTGCAGCGCGACCTGGCGGCCAACTGGGCCGTAGTGGCTGAGGGCATCCAAACCATTCTCCGAAGAGAAGCTTATCCCGACCCCTACAACGCACTGAAGGCCCTTACCCGCACCGGCGAGGCCATTTCGGCGGACAGCATCGGAGCATTCATTGATGGGCTGAACGTGAGCGAGGACCTAAAGGCTGAGCTACGCGCCATTACGCCCAGCACCTACGTAGGCCGCTGAGCGCCCGTGCACCCTTTTATTTTTATTTGCCTGCCTCGTGCCCCGCACCGGGCAAGTTGATAGTGGTACCCACCAAAGGCATCCGCCGGAGATTTTGCTGAATTTCCCAGACAACTCAATCATCGCGTGAGCACATTGGCCGGCTGCGAGTGGTTTATGAATTGAGACTAATCGGCCGCATTTACGAGGCGGCAGAATTATACGGTGGTGCCAATGAAGCAGCGGCTCCGTTACACATCATCCTTTAGAGCCGGTAAACAGTTGATTTAAGGAAGCAGATTTATCTGATTCGCGCAATCATTAGGACTTGGCTCATTCCTTGCTTTGCCAACATCAGCTACCAGGCGACTGCCTGGTATCCCTCCTTTCCCCTTCATCATGAAATTCACTTTGCGTTTTCTTCGCATCGCTACCACCGTATTGGTGTTCGCATCCCTCGCTGCTTGCTCAAGAAAGAATTTGCCACCTACCATGTATATGAGCTGGACGGTTGACGGCACCAATATGAAGGCCGAGTCTCATACGGCTGCCCCAATTGGCAACGTAATTATAGCTAGTGGAACCGCTAAAGAAACCCCTACTGGCATTTACCTCACTCTACCTAAAAGCGTGGGCACTTACCCAGCCCCCCCCAGCACCTCGGTAGATGCCGCTACCTATCGGGTGAGTAATAGTGATGGCACAACCCAGGATTATAAAAGCACTTCCGGCACCATTGTTGTAACAAGCATCACGGACAAAACCATCGTTGGCACGTTCACCTTCACCGGCAGCGATGGTACCGTTTCGAAAAATGTGACTAACGGTAAGTTTAGCCTTAACTTCTAAGGGAATTAATAGTTAAATACCTCTTCTGTTAACGTCTGCCAGCGTTACCACTCGGCGAGTGCTGCGTGTTTTTACTCACCATTTTTGCACATTTTTCCTATGAGTTTCTCTTTGCATTCCCTCCGGGTCGCCACTACGGTATTGGCGTTCGCCTCTCTCTCCGCCTGCTCGAAAAAGAAGGATGATCCGGCTCCAGCTCCCGCTGCTCCGGCTACCGGCGTGAGCTGGACGATTGATGGCAGCAACGTAACGGCCGCTGGCGTCCTCGCCAGATCAGTTGGCACCGGCGTTATAATTACCGCAAGTACCACGAGCAATACGAGCGTTATCCTAGGGGTAGCCAGAAGAGTTGGCACTTATGCTCTTCCCGATCCGACGGGCACAGGCGATCAGGCAGCTCTCTACTCAACCGGCCCAGCCGCAAACCAGACCTATAATGCTACTGCGGGTACAATCACCGTGACCAGTGTCACTGCTACTAACATTGTTGGTACCTTTACCTTCACGGGCAGCAACGGCACAGCTTCGAAGACTGTGAGTAACGGCCAATTCAACGTCAATTTTTAAGGGCTCCTTGTTTTATGGCCGCCGTTGCTCCGCTGGGGCAGCGGCGGCTTTTTTATGGGCGGTGCCACCCAGCGCTATTTTTGCCTTTTCATCCGCTTCCCGACCTCGTGCCTCATCTTCTCGACAACTGTGTTGTGAACTCCGATTGCCGTCACTTTCGCGGCGATCTGCCCTGCCGACCCAATAAAGCCGCTGGCTACCTGTGCCAGGGGTGCGCGGTGTACGCGCCCGTGAGCAGTCGGGTACTCATCATTAAACTCGGAGCCATCGGCGACGTTATCCGAACTACCCCGTTGCTACGGCGGCTGCGGGTGGAGCAGCCGGGCTGCTTCATCACCTGGCTCACCCACACGCCCGCTATTCTGCCCCAGGCGGAAGTCGATGAAATTCTGAAGTTTGATTTCGCCAGCGCCTTGCAGCTCCAGGCCCGACAGTTCGACGTGGTCATCAATCTCGATAAGGAGAAGGAAGCCTGTGCCTTGCTGAACACCATTCCGGCTAAAGCGAAGTTTGGCTACGCCCTGCGCCCGCACGACGGCGTGGCCTGGCCGGTAAACGAACGGGCCGAGCACAAATTTCTCACCGGCCTCTTCGACCAGGTTAGCCAAGCCAACACCAAGCCGTACGTGCAGGAAATCTTTGAGCTCTGCGGCTTCGATTTCCGGGGCGAAGAATACGTCTTCGACACCCACGAAGACAAAGGCTACGACTGGAGCCAGCTACCCGTTGCTGCTCCCCGCATCGGCGTCAACACCGGCTGCGGTGACCGGTGGACCACTCGCCTCTGGAGCGACGAAAAGTGGACCGCTCTCATCCAGGACCTGCAAAGGGCCGGCTACACCCCCGTGCTCCTGGGCGGCGAGGCCGAAGATGCCCGCAACCGCGTGCTCCACGCCGCCACCGGGGCGACCTACCCCGGCACGTTCCCCCTCCCCCAGTTCATCAACCTGATGCACCAGATGGATGGCATCGTGACCCAGGTTACCATGGCCATGCACATCAGCATCGCGTTGGGTAAGCCTACCATCCTCATGAACAACATCTTCAACCCTCACGAATTTGACCTCTACGGCCGCGGCCAGATCGTGCAGCCCGACCGCGAATGCGTCTGCTTCTACCGGGGCACCTGCCAGTTCGGCACCAGTTGCATGGAGGATTTACCAGCCGAGAAAGTGTTGCAGGCGGTGCGCGAAAGCATACCATTGCCGCGGTAACATCCGAGAGCGTATCGGACAAGTTAGAGCGGTTTTGCAGTTAATGTACACTTTTTCCTGCATTGCGTATGCAGGTTAATGAAAGCGTATTCGGACGATTTGCGGGAGAAAGTGGCGGCCGCCTGCCAGCGGCCGGGACAGCGGCAGCACGCGGTGGCGGCGCAATTCGGGGTGAGGTTGTCCTTCGTGGCCAAGCTGTTGCGGCGCCAGCGCACGAGCGGCACGGTGGCGGCCAAGCCCTGGAACGGCGGTCCGGCCCGGTGCTTGGACGCCGCCGCGCAAGCGCAACTCGTGGCCTGGGTGGGCCAGCAGCCCGACATCCCGCTGGCCGAGTTGCGGGCACTGCTCGCGGCCCAGAACGGGCTGCGCGTGTGCGTGAGCACGGTCTGGCAGGTACTGGCCGCGCACGATTTGCGGCGCAAAAAAAAGCCCTGCATGCGGCCGCACGCGACACGCCCCGCGTCGTAGCCCTGCGCGGGGCCTTTGTC
>NZ_JACXAD010000029.1 GCF_014699115.1 Hymenobacter montanus | reverse complement strand
ACGGCCACCAGCTTCTTGGGAATGGTGCATTTCGTCTCAGCCCTGTTATGGCTTCGTTAATTGTCCGTACAACCTAGAAAAACAGCAGGACGTGCTGTTTATTTTCTAATTGTTTTCCGGATAGGCTCGACTCTAAGTCGGTGCCCCTTTGATTGTGGTACGTCAGCACCTTACCGCCTCCGTTAATCTATTACGTTAAACCAGTACCCATCTTCTCTGCGGGCTTACTTTTGTGATTATGTCAGGTATTAACGATGCGCTGCGCGCCGCGGCCGACCAGTTCGGCACCCCTCTTTACGTGTACGACGCGGCGACCATCAGCGGTCAGTACGCGAAGCTTAAGCAGGCTTTTTCGGGGCACCCAACGCGTTTTTTCTACGCCTGCAAAGCCCTGAGCAACGTGGCCATTCTGCGCCACATTCAGGCCCTGGGCTCGGGGCTCGACTGCGTGAGCATTAACGAGGTGCGGCTGGGCCTGCACGCGGGGTTTGAGCCGCAAAACATCCTCTTCACGCCCAATAGCGTGACGTTCGAAGAGCTGGTAGCCGCCAAAGAGCTGGGCGTCAACCTCAACATCGACAACATTTCGCTGCTGGAACGATTCGGCGCCCGGTTTGGCGCTTCCTACCCGGTGTGCGTGCGCCTGAACCCGCACATCGAAGCAGGCGGCAACTACAAGATTCAAACCGGCCACATCGACAGCAAGTTTGGCATCAGCATCCACCAGCTACGGCACCTGGAGCGCGTGGTGAAGGGGACAGGCCTGCACGTGCGCGGCCTGCACATGCACACCGGCTCCGAAATCAAGGATGTGGGCGTATTCATGCGGGCCCTGGAAATCCTGTTCGACGCCGCGGGCCGTTTCCCCGATTTGGATTTTCTGGACCTGGGCTCGGGCTTCAAGGTGCCCTACAAGCCCGGTGATGCCGAAACCGACCTGACCACGCTCGGCCAGCAGGTGGCCGCGGCGTTCCAGGGGTTCGAGCGGGAGTACGGCCGGCCGCTGGAGTGCTGGTTCGAGCCGGGCAAGTACCTCGTGAGCGAAAGCGGCTACCTGCTGGTGCACGTGGCGGTGGTGAAGCAAACCACCGCCACGGTTTTTGCCGGCGTGAACTCCGGCTTCAACCATCTCATCCGGCCCATGTTCTACGACAGCTACCACCACATCAGCAACCTGACCAACCCCCAGGGCGCGGAGCGGCTGTACACGGTGGTGGGCAACATCTGCGAAACCGACACCTTTGCCTGGGACCGGCTGCTGCCCGAAATCCGCGAAAACGACCTGTTGGCCTTCCACAACGCCGGGGCCTATGGCTTTGAGATGAGCAGCAGCTTCAACTCGCGCCCCCGCCCGGCCGAGGTACTGCTGGAAGCTGGGCAACTGCGCCTCATTCGCCGCCGCCAGACGTTTGAAGACCTGCTCGCCGGGCAGATTGACGCAGTCGAGGTTCTTTCTTAGGCTTTGCAATGAATTAAGCCTGCAAAGGCTACCCGGGTGTTACCGGGCAGTCTTCGCAGGCTTGGGTAATGGCTTCGGCGCAAGGCAGCGGGCGTAAACAGGCGCGTCATACCACCTGAATGCCACCCTAGGCCTACGTCCTATTTAATGTAGGAAGCTCCGCTCAGGCTACCGGCTAATGGCTTTGACGGCGAATTTGCCGATGGCCGTAAAGAAGGTCCCGTTTTCGAATAGTATAGCATAATAGCCATTATTTCGCCGGTCCAGAGCGCCGCCGGTGAAAAGGGGTCGGCCGTTGGCGGCGTACACGACAAAGTTGCCGTCGCTCTGCATGGTGCAGAAGGCTCCGGGGTTGCCGGCGGTGCGCGAACTCCACCGCGCCGAGAAGTCGGCGAGGCGATAAATTACCAGATTACCGTCGCCTTGCATGATGAGCCGGTACTGTCCGTTGGCCGATTGCAAGAACTGGTTGGCGGTCAGTCGTTCGCCAGCTCGCAGCACGGGCTCACCGTTGGCATCGGCCGTGGTAGCCGCCGCCGAAGGCACCGTGGGGGTAGGAGCTTCTTGCTTAGAGCAGCCGGCCAGGCCCAGGCTCAGCAAAGCTGTAAAGAGCGAAAACTTCAAAGTAGACTTCATAGAAGGGGAGAAGGGTAGAAAATAGAGTGGTAGGAAAAAGAATCAACGCCTTACTAGCTAAGGGAAGCGCTGGATGCTACTAAGCCGCGACCTACAGTCTCTAAAGGGTGCCGGAGTAGGGCAGTCTTTGTAGGCTATAGGTCGCGGCTTAGTACGCTTCGGGTATCGTGCCCAGTGGCTTTGGAGGGGAGGGAAGGTGCTTAAATACGGGCGTCATACCGTCACCTAAAATGCCACCCTATGCTTAGGCCTTGTCGGTGTAGGCTAACGGCTAATGGCTTTAATAGCGGCTCCGTTAACGGCGGTGTATAAGATTCCGTTATCGACGAGGTAGGCGAAATAGCGAACGTTGGGTCTATCCTGGGCCCCGCCGGTGAAAAGGGGTCGGCCATTGGCGGCGTACACGACAAAGTTGCCGTCGCTCTGCATGGTGCAGAAGGCTCCGGGGTTGCCGGCGGTGCGCGAGCTCCACCGCGCCGAGAAGTCGGCGAGGCGATAAATTACCAGATTGCCGTCGCCTTGCATGACGAGCCGGTATTGACCACCGTACGACTGTAAGAACTGGCCGGCCGTCAGCCGTTCGCCAGCTCGCAGGATGCTTTCACCGTTGGCATTAGCCGTGGTAGCTGCCGCCGAAGGCACCGTGGGGGTAGGAGCTTCTTGCTTAGAGCAGCCAGCCAGGCCCAGGCTCAGCAAAGCCGTAAAGAGCGAAAACTTCAAAGTAGACTTCATAGAAGGGGAAAAGAGGTAGAAAATGGAATGGTAGAAGAAAGGAGAAAAGAACCAATGCGTTGCCAGCGAACGAAAAGCGCTGGATGCTACGATGCTACTAAGCCGCGACCTATTAGTCCTTAAAGGGTGCCGTAGTAGGGCAGTCTTTGCAGGCTTTGGATCGCGGCTTAGTGCGCTTCGTGTATCGTGCGCGGTGGCTATTGGAGCGAAGCTTACGTGCTTAAATAGGGGCGTCATACCACCAAAAATGCCGCCCTATGCCGATGCCTTGCCCAAACGCCAGGGAATATCTGCTCGCGCTAACGGTTAACGGCTACAACGCCATAGCCGGCGATTGCTAAAAATAGCGTTCCGTTGTCGGCGAGGAAGGCGTAATGATCGTTTCTAAAACCGGTTCGGGCACCAGTGCTGGCGCGGGGGCGGCCGTTAGGGGCGTACACGACAAAGTTGCCGTCGCCCTGCATGGTGCAGAAGGCCCCGGGGGTGCCGGCGGTGCGCGAGCTCCAACGGGCTGATAAGTCGGCGAGGCGATAGATTACCAGATTACCGTCGCTTTGCATGACGAGCCGGTACTGGCCGTTGGGTGATTGCAGGAATTGGTTGGTGGTCAGCCGTTCGCCAACTCTCAGGCGATTCTCGCCGTTGGTATCGGCCGTGGTAGTCGCCGCCGAGGGCGCCTTGGGGGTAGGAGCTTCTTCCTTAGAGCAGCCGGCCAGGCCTAGGCTCAGCAAAGCCGTAAAGAGCGAAAACTTCAAAGTAGATTTCATAGAAGGGGAAAAAAGGTAGAAAATGAAACGGTGGTAAATTAAAAGAGAATGGCAGCGAGCTTGAAAAAATCTTATAAGCTGAAAAAATGCTGCTGCTATTGATTTGGTGGCCTGATGGTGATTTTTAGGCAATATATTAACCTCAACGGTAAGGCTGGCGGCAGGGTTGCTTATCGTGGCGCTTCGTTGGCTGGCCCCAGGAAGAGCAAGGAATAAAAGCCTGGGGGTCTATGCTATTATTCATAACGCTATTTATAAAAAATAAGATAAAGTAATGCATTAGCATTCTGATGCTTTTACATCAACGGGAGCGCTGGGAAGCGCTTGTTTGGTTGAGCCGACAGGTGGTAAGAGCAGCGCCGCATCAGGATCTTTCTTGAGCGTGTGATTTCTGCGCTCAACCCAGTCATTAGATGAATATTCCCCAAAATCATCAGCGCATTTTTCGGATGGCAACTTATTGCCGTATTATGGTAAAAGTCTTATTTGCCCATGCCTGAAGGTGAGCGCGCCTCCCTAACCTAATGCTGAGGCCCTATATACGGTGAGATTAACGGCCTACCTTCAATACTGTGCCAGAACAGAACCGGCCTTCCTTGTCCCAAGGGTGTGGTGGGAACGTGGCGCGCGTCGGCGACACGCCGTCCCTTCGCTTAGCGTCTGTGCCCTCGGGCTCGCGCTGCGTGGCCACGGGCAAGGCCGGCCCGGTGTTACCAACGCGATATCAGCCGGCAACACGTCGTCGACGCGCCACCGTACCGCCCTCACCCCCACCGAACGATCTTTCCCGACCCACGCTAGCACCTAAAAAATCCTTCAAGTCTGCTTCAGAAAACAAGCGTCTCAAGCGGTCTTTTTAGGTACTCTAAGGTGAGGGGTAGTTGGCGCGAGCTCTGCCCGGCTAAATCCGGCCAGGCTAGAAGGCAAATCCTGCTCGCACGGCGATGCGCTCAAAAACGACGCGCTCCGGGGCCACGTTCTCGCGAGTGAGGGTAGTGCGCTGGGTCCGATAGGCCAAGCTCACCAGGAAGCCGGTGTTGTTGTTGAATAGCACCTTCAGGCCCGCGCCCGCGGCCCAAAGCGAACCACCCTCGTAGGTGACCGGTTGGCTGAGGTTATTGTCCTTGCCCGTGATATTGAAGCCGTAACCAGCGTCGAGGAAGTAGAAGGGGAGTAGGGTGCCGCGGCGGGTAAAGTCACCGCGTATGCTGGCAAACAGCGGCACCAGGCTCTGGGTGGCGTAGAGGTCGGCGCCCACGCCCAACCCGGCGAAAACCCACTGATTGAACTTGTAGCCGTTCACAGTTTGGAAGGAGAACGCCGAGGTGTTAACGGAGCTGCTGGTGTTGCGGCCGGCCAGCGCGCCGAGCTCGGTGAAATGCCCGAAGCCCCGGGCCTTGTAGGCCACGGCCAGGGTGCGGGCCGGGGGCAGCGGCCGTTGCCGGATAGAGTCGACTTCGGCTTGGCGGAACACAAACTCGTTGCGGTCGGCCGTTTGCAGGCGGATGGGGTCGGCGGTGGGCGCGCTGAGCAGCTGGCCCCGCAGCACCCAGCCATTCTTGAGGTAGAGCACTTGTTCAGTGGGGCGCTGAGCGCTGGCTGGTTCGAGGCCTAGCAGCAACAGCAGCACCCCCGGAAAGAGAAGTCGAATCATAGAGCAGCAAAGGTCGGGCGCAGGAAGAACGCGGTCGGCTGGCCCGGAGCGAGTCGCGCTAAATATTCAGCAAAAGAACGCCCCGCAAAATTCCTGACCAAAGAACCTGCTGTTTCAACCGCCTGGGCGGGATGCTTTACTCTGCGAATTTATTAGCCATTTAATTTACCGCTAACAACCCGCGGCGCTGGCTCAATTCGGGGTGCTAGTGGTCGAGCCAGGCCTTGAACTCGGCCACCCGCTCGCGGCTGATGATAACCTCGGTGTAGGGCACGGGTAGCAGCAGCACCCGCAGGCGGCTGCCCGTGTAAGTACGAATATCCTTGACGGCGGCCAGGCTCACCAGGTATTTGCGGTTGAGCCGGAAAAACTGGCGGGGGTCGAGCAGGGTTTCCAGCTGTTCGAGGGTATAGTCGACGAGGAAGCGGCGCTGGTCGAGGCCCACCAGGTGCACAAACTTGCCGTCGGCGCAGAAGTAGGCAATTTCTTCCGCCAGCTTAAACTGAAGCCGGTCGTTGTTGCGAGCCAGGAAACGGGTTTTGTAGGGCTTTTGCAGCTGCTGAAACACCTCCGTGAGTTGACGCAGGTTCACCTCGGGCGGGGGGGCGGGCTCGGGCGCGTAAGCCGTGGTTAACAGGCGCAGCTTTTCCAGGGCCCGGTGCAGGTCGGCGTAGGCAATGGGCTTGAGCAGGTAGTCGATGCTGCTGACCTGGAATGCCTGGATGGCGTATTGGTCGTACGCCGTAGTGAAAATGATTGGGCAGCGGATGCTAACCTGCGGGAAAATGTCGAAGCACAAGCCATCGGCCAGCTGCACATCGAGCAGCACCAGGCGGGGTGGCGGATGGTGGGTAAACCAGTGCACGGCTTCTTCCACCGAATCGAGGCGCTCGACCACCCGAATGGCGGGGTCGTAGCGCTGCAGCAGGGCCACCAGGCCGTCGGCGGCCGTGGGTTCGTCTTCGATGAGCACAACGTCCATACCGGCATTCATCAGGTCATCAGGGAGTGAGGTGAAGCAAAGGTAGCCGCACGGTAAAGCTGGTCGCGTCGCACTCCACTTCAACCAGCGCGGCACTGACAAACCCGTAGCGCCGCCGGATATTTTCCAGGCCCAGGTGGGTCGAAGGCTCCACCGACACTTTAGGCTGCCGGGTGTTGCGCATCACCAGCCACTCGTGGTCGGGCGTGGCAAACACCTCGATCAGCAGGGGCCGGCTGCGCGAGCTCACGTTGTGCTTGAGCGCGTTTTCCAGCAGCATCTGCAGGGCCACGGGCACGGTATAGCGCGAGTGCACCGCCGCCGGCACCGTAATATCGATGCGCAGGCTCTCGCGGAACCGGGCCCGCAGCAAGTAGGCGTACGACTCCATGAACTCGAGCTCGGCGGCCACTTCCACTACCTCTTTCTCCTGGTGCTGAAGCACGTAGCGATACACCTTGGAGAGCTGCTGCAAGAACTCCCCGGCCAGGTGCACGTCCTGGTACAGCAGGGCCGAGAGCACGTTGAGGTTGTTAAACAGAAAGTGGGGATTGACCTGCTCTTTCAGGGATTGAAACTGCGCCTGCAGGCTGATTTTCTTGAACTGCTCGGCCTCGACCTGGCTCAGGCGCAGCTCCCGCAGGAAGAACATGCCCGCGTTTATGGTATTTAGGAAGAGGTTGATGCGGAAGCCGACGGCCAGCATGAGCTTCAGGCCCAGCCGCAGCTTGCCGGGGGGCAGAGCTTGCCCGTAGTGGCCCAGCAGCAGCGCCGGCCCTCCCACGACCACCAGCGTGAGCGGCAGGCTGAGCAAAAAAGCCAGCAGCAGCGGGTGCAGGGACCAGCTCAGCGCCCGCTGGATAGTCGGCAAGTAAAGCTCAATCAGCCGGTTGCCTTCCCAAATCAGGGCTACGCTCACCACGAACAGCAACAGCACGTGGGTCTGCGCCACGGGGAGCCCGTAAAACGGCAGCGCCTCCATGAGCAGTACGTTGCTGAACGTGTAAACGGCCAGCGCCAGCATGTACACATAGCGCAGCCGAAGGGAGAAGAGCATGGTAAAAAGATGGCAATCGGAGGGCTAAGAAAGAGTAAGTCAAAAGTAATCAGCAACCATACGACCGGGATTTTACTCAGTATCGATCCTTTATCATCTGGCGCCGCCGGCCGGTTGCTACCGGCTTAATTAACCAAAAGCCCACCCCTGGCTACTGCCGGGGGTGGGCTCGGTTCAGGCCGGGACTAAGGTAGCAGCACGCGGTCAATTACGTGCACCACACCGTTGGTAGCCAGTTGGTTGGCTATTGTCACGTTGGCATTGTTGCTGCCGTTGCCGCCGCCGCGCACCGTTACGCCGCTGCTGCTCACGCCGACGGTTACGGAGCCGCCAAGCGTGGTCAACGAGCCGTTGCTCAGGTCCGACGAGAAGGCGCGGCTACCTACTATGTGCAGCCGAAGAACGGCCAACAGCGTAGCATCGGTCACCTCGCTCAGGCTAGTAATGCCGAGCTGGGTGAACAAGGCCCGAAACGCAGCGTCGGTCGGGGCAAATACCGTCACGTTAGAGGCCGGGTTGGCCGCCGCGGCGAGCAGATCGGCGGCGGCGGGGCGCTGCAGGGCGGCTAGCAAGAGGGTGAATTCGGCCGGTGAGCCACTGGTGGCCGCTACTACGAGCTCGGAGATCTTACGGGTGGGCGGCATCAGTACCTTGTCGATGGCGTGGATAATCCCGTTGCTGGCCGCTACGTCGGCCGTCACTACGCGGGAGGTACCGTTGAGGGTGATGGTGCTACCGGCCTTCGAGGCGTACACCGTATTGTCGTTGACGCCAGCAGCCGACGCGGGCTTGGCCGTGGCTTGGGCGCTGGCACCATTCGGGAAGTCGGCTGCGGCTTTGCGGCCGGGCAACACGTGGTACAGCAGAATGCTGCGCAGGGTAGCAATCTGAGCCGGGTCGGTGATGCCCGCGATGCCAGCCGCCGTATTGAAAGGGGCGGGCATCATCGCAAACGCGGCGTTAGTTGGCGCCAGCACGGTGAAGGGGCCCGTACCACTGAGCGTGCCGGCCAAGTCGGCTTTCGTAACGGCCGCCACCAGAACCGAGAAGTTGGTGTTGTCTTGTGCCACTTGCACGATGTTGCCGGGCCCGGTGTTGGCTGGAACCAGCACGTTGTCGATGGCATGGATAGTACCGTTACTAGCCGCTACATCGGCCGTTACTACAGTAGTGCTGCCGTTAATGGTGATGGTATTACCTGTTTTGGTAAGATTGATAATATTGGTGGTAGCCCCCGCAGTTTTCAAGGTGGTCTGCGGGCCCGTGCTCAGGTCGGCCGCTTTCTTGTTGCCAGCCAGCACGTGGTACAGCAGATAATCACGCAGGGTGGCAATCTGGGCCGGGTCGGTGATGGCGTTGATATTAGCTGCCGAATTGAACGGCGCGCTGAACCTGGTAAACGCAGCGTTGGTCGGCGCAAACACGGTGAACGGCCCGGTCCCGCTGAGTGTACTGGCCAAGTTGGCTTTCGTAACAGCGGCCACCAGAATCGAGAAATCAGGGTTGGCCTGGGCTACCTGTACGATGTTTTGTGGGGCCGCTGGCTGGGGGTCGTCTTTGTCATCTTTGCAACTAGTCGCCGCAAAGCCGAATAGGGCAACCAGCACCAGAGACAGGCGTCGGAAGGAGAGGAGGGAGGAATGAGAAAATACCATGGGAAACAGCGGTGAGGGGGTGGAAGAATAAATTTCTTTGCCCTCTAACCACGGCCCAGTGGCTCCGGATGCGCACCCTGGCGCCAACCGACAAATTTTCGGAGTGTACCGCTTAAAAACCGGAGTGAGCCGGTCCTGATCCGGGGACTTTGCAGCCCGGCAGCAGCCCGGCCAGGGGCCGTCCCCAGCTTCAACTATCAGAGTTGAGCGATGCTTGCTCAGTAATCAGCCGAAATGACTGTCAGAATTTTCGCTCAAAATGCTCTTTCACCTCCCGGGAAATAAAAGTATTCAGCCCCTTCCCTGCCTGGGCCAGCTCTTTCATGGTTTCTACCTGTTGTCGGCCGGCAGACCGGTAAGTATATAGGTAGGTATCTCCCCCGCTGAAAGTAACCGTGATTGACTGTTCTCCCAGCTCGTAATACTGGACCCCCGACTCTCCATTCCGGTTTCCGTAAGGCTGCATATGCGGTAGTATTGTGGTGCCCCGCAAGGTAAGCCAACGGTTGGAAAAGCAGGGGCGCTTATACAGGGTAATTCGCCCAACGAAAAACCGCTTCCCCGGCTAAGCCGGAGAAGCGGTTAGTTAAAAGATCAGAACAATTTACTGTTTGATTACGCTGACCTTTCGTCTGACGGTAGCTCCTCGGGCAGTAATTTCCACAAACATCATGGCTTCTGCTATGGATGAAGGTATGTTGAGCTTGAAACGTTGAGCTCCAGCTTCTGCCCTTCTGTTCTCCCGAGTGACCACCTTGCCGTCCATCGTTTTGAGCACAATGGAGACTTCGGTAGCGGCGTCCAGATCGAAGGCAACATTGATCTCGGTATTGGCCGGATTCGGAAACAGCTGTACCTCCTTGTTCCGGAACCCTGTGCCTACGGGCAGCGGGTCAGAGACTGGGAAGGGGAAAGGGTTTCCCGGGGTCAGTCCACAATCGCCAAGGAGGACATCCCGACAAATTCGTTTCTCGCAGGTAGTTCCATTGGGCATGACGGCGGATACTTGCAGGCAAATAGCGTAAGTTCCGCCAACACTGTAGGTGTAGGTATAACTCTGTCCTGAACTTACCAGGCTGCCATTCACATACCAGTTGTAGGTCGGATTCGGGAAGCATCTAGGGTCTTGTTCCGGGCCGTACAGGAAAAGGTCACAACGACGGCCAGAGGAGTAATCGAAGTTGGCATTCAGCGCATCGCAGTTACAGCCCCCCTGCCCCTCACATTCTCTAACGACCACCTCCCGGCAGATCTGTTTCCGGCAGCTCTGTCCGTTGGCCGTAAACGATACTACCAGGCAAACAGTATACGTTCCGTTGGCGCCGAAGGTGTGAACGTAGTTCTGGCCGGAGCCGACCAGGCTCCCGTTCACATACCAATCGTAGGTCAGGTTCTGGTTAGGGCATGCACGGGTTTCTTCGAACCCGTACAGGGAAAGTCGGCACCGCTCCAGGGATTGTTCGAAGTTAATTTGGAGGGCGTCGCAGTTACAACCTCCCTGACACTCCCGAACGACCACCTCCCGGCAGATATCTTTCTGGCAGACCCTTCCGTTGGGCATGACCGCGGATATTTTCAGGCAAACGGTATACGTCCCGTTAGAGCTGAAGGTATACACGTAATTCAGGCCCGTGCCGACCAGGTTTCCGTTCACATACCACTCGTATCTCGGATCGGGGAAGCAGTTAGGGTTTTGCTCCGGGGCAGCCAGTGTAAGGGTACAACGGTTGAGCGAGTAATCGAAGCTGACTTTGAGGTCGTCGCAGTTGCAACCATCACATTCTCTTACGACTACCTCCCGGCAAATCTCTTTCCGGCAGACCGTCCCATCGGTCGCGACAGCCGACACTCGCAGGCAAACGGTATACGTCCCGTTAGCGCCGAAGGAATGCACGTAGTTCGCGCCCGAGCCTACCAGGGTTCCATTCACGTACCACTCGTAAGTCAGGTTCTGGAAGCAGGCCGGGCCTTGCGCGAAACCGGCCAGGGTAAGCCGGCACCGGTCAAGAGATTGCTCGAAGTTGATGTTCAGGGCCTCGCAGTTACAGCCCTGGCAATTTGTAACGGCAACCTCCTTACAAACCTCCTTCTGGCAGACTGTTCCGTCGGGCATGATTGAGACAACTTTCAGGCAGACAGTATATGTCCCGTTAGCGCTGAAGGTGTGGACGTAATTCTGGCCCGATCCTACCGGAACGCCGTTCACATACCAGTTGTAGGTCAGATTCCCGAGACAACCCGGGCCCTGTGCCGAGCCAGCCAGGGTAAGCCGGCACCGGTCAAGGGAGTATTCGAAGTTGGTTCTAAGGGCGTCGCAATTACAGCCCTCACAGTCGGTAATGGTGACTTCCCGACAGATTTCTTTCCGACAGATTGTGCCGTCGGCCATGACCGCGGATACTCGCAGGCAGACAGTATACGTTCCGTTAGCGCTGAAAGTGTAGTTGTAGTTTTGGCCCGAGCCTACCAGGGTTCCATTCACGTACCAGTCGTAGGTCAGGTTCTGGAAGCAGGCAGCGCCTTGTACCGATCCAAACAGGGCTACTTTACATTTTTTTACGCAGTAATCGAAGTTAGCGGTCAGATCGCGGCAGGATGCTCCGTTGTGGTTGATGTATCCGGAAAGGATAAAGGCCCCAAGCTCGTCAGCAAGGAGGTTGACGGCCCTTATTTTCCACACGCCCGGGGTGGGCGAGGGGACGGTCACGACCACGGGGGCGCTGAGCTGGTAGTTCGGCGCCGGCGGGATACCAAGCGAAATAGGGCTTCCCACCGGCGGAACGAGCTCGAGTGAGGTCAGCGCATCGTCATAAGCAACCGAAAAGTTGGTTACAAAGCTGCAGGTCCCGGGGGCAACCACGAAGGAACGTTCCAGGGTGTACAGGCCGGGTGGGGTGAAAAATTGCCCGTTGCGGTTAATCCAGCCGGCATTAGTACCCGGAACCGGCGTTGGGTTCCAGGAAGCACCAGAAATACTATAAGATCCGACGCGGGAACTAGTCCCCGTACTGGGGCCGGCAGTAATTACCCAGTTAGGATCGACGTTCCCGATGCCGACGGAGTTGCCCGAATTGTCGATTCCGGTACTCACATTCTGCGCGAGCAGCCTATTTCCGGAAAGTAAAGCAACCAGCAAGAAAAGAATTTTGAATAAGTGTTTCATAGACTGATTTTTAGGAAAAGTGTGGTGGTTTGCTAAGGGGGCGACATCCTTTAAGATGTATCGCAGACAGGTGCTGGCATGGCAATCATTTTTAATTAACCCAAGCTGTAGAGCACGGGGGCCTAAAAAGTCTGCTCGGCAGCGCCGCCGCGGGGGTAAAGCCACTAACCTTCTCAAGCCTGCTGCGCTGCTAAAGCTATGGCAATATAATACTTTTTGAATTATTATGTATACTACTTATGGATTATTTACTACTGCCCGCTGCAGAATGGCCGGCTGACCCGCGATCATGCTTATCGCGTGCTGAAGTATTGACGACAGGCCTGGGTGACGGCCCGCTAGTTGGGCAGCCGGGTCCTGGGCTACCATTACCATTAGTATGGAGCGGTATTGGGGCACCAAACGACGGGAAAAGAGCGGATTGACGCGCTACCAGTACCGCTGGTCTGGTCCCCGGCCGGGCCGGTTTGCTCCCTTCAGCCAGGCCCTCAACGCCCGGCACACCGAGGCCCGGGATGTCATCGTTTCCTTCCCGTGGCCGTTTACCGCAACCTCCGTTGCCGCTTCCGCTGGCTGGGTCCCAGCACCCACCCCGGCCCGGGCGTCAGCAAGCCCACCTGGTTTCACGGCGGCCGGGGGCTAGTCGTGGCGGGGCCTGATCCTCAGTCGGTAATTGAAATCAACTTTCCCAAACGAGTGATGCCACCCTCCGTGAGCCCGGCTTCGATCTTATTGATGGCCGTTGTTACTTGCCAACATGAAGCCACGCCGTAAGCCCCTCGCCCCCCGCCAGCCTACCCGATTTCCGGCCGCCAACGTGGTCGAACACTGGGATGCCCGGCACCTGGCGGGCCACACTGAGTTCGATGAGTACCATTTCATCAACTGCGATTTTAGTGAGGCCCACTTGAGCGGCCTGCGCTTCGCCGACTGCCGGTTTGAGCGCTGCAATTTGTCGTCGGCCCGCTTGGTGGGCACGGCCCTGCAGAACGTGGCTTTTGCCGAGTGTAAGCTGCTGGGCCTGCAATTCACCGCCTGCCGCGACATGCTGTTCGGCGTGCACTTCGACCAGTGCCAGTTGCGTTACGCCTCCTTCGCGGCTCGCAAGATGCCGGGAACTCACTTCCTGCGCTGCGCGCTCGACGAAGCCGACTTTGCCGATGCCGACCTGTCCGACGCCGTCTTTCAGGAGTGCTCGCTGGCCGGGGCGGTATTTCAGCACACCAAGCTTATCCGAGCCGATTTCACCACGGCGACCGGCTTTGCCATCGACCCCGAAACCAACCCGCTGCTTGGCGCCCGCTTCACGCTGCCCGGCTTGCTGGGGGTAGTAGCCAAGTACGGGCTGGTAGTGGAAGACTAGCCTGCGGGAAGTCTGAGCAGCCAGCCCGTAGGCGCAGCCACCAAGCAGTGGGTGCGCCAACTCAGAGCGGAACCACCCTCCCAGCCCAACCAGCAGGCGCGGGCCCGTATCGCTACCGCAGCCGCTAAATAGGGTTCCAATGGTGGCTCAATCGAACGGGGACGGGCGGCAAGCGCAAGAATCAACCAACTGATGCATTCGCAGGGAGCGGGCGTTTGGGTAGCGCTGGCCCACCCTGAGCAGCGTGGGCCACTACTGGGCCACTACTACGCGTGAATCCAGAAGCCAAAACGACGGAACTGAGCCCCCGTCCACCACCCGCGCCCACCGTAGCGGAAGTTGATTGCCCCGGCCTGGCTTTGCAGCGGCACGGACACCTGCCCGCCTTGGCGGCTGGCTTTATGCGATTCCGTTTCCGGCACCACCGCCACAATATGACCGGGCGCATTCAGATTGGTGCGCTGCGCACAAATAATGCCCACCTGGCCCAGGTTAGCCGCTTGCTGTAGCTCGGTGAGGCTGGTGGTACGCCGCCACCCAAAATCGGTACCGAACTCTTCCAGCCAGTTATAGAGGGAGTTGACGTTATATTCCTCGACGGTTGTACCATAGCTGGCCGGGAGCCGCTGCCCCTGCACCAATTGCGTCAGGGCTTTGGCCCGCCACCACACGCGGGGCAGATACACGTCCGCCAGATGACAGTAGTCATGGGCGTAGATATTACAGAATGTTGCGGATGCGGTTCGCTGATAGCGGGCGGCGGCCTCGACCCGCAGGTAGGCGATAATGGCGGCCAGCTCCCGCACGCGTGCCTCTACGCTGGTACCCACCCGACGGGGCTGCGCGGGGTCGTTAAGCGAAAAGGCCCGCAAATCCGGGTTGGTGATGCGCACGGCGGCCTTGGTACTCAGGTGAGCTTCCGGCAAGGAGGGCAGCGCCACCGGCGGGTCTGGTACGGGCGGGGCCGCGGATTTGGCCAGCAGAAAGGCTTTCAGGTAGCCCTCCACGGCTGCTCCCTGCACGCTGGCCCGTACCCGCCGCCAGCCGGCTGGCTGGTTGGGCAGCGCTGGCAATTCCTCTACCAGCTGCCCCTGCTTGAGCTGGGCAATAATGTTGCGGGGGGCTAGCTTCGGCTGGGCCCGTACGTTGGCTTCCAGCGGCAGAACCTGGTACAAGGTTGGCATAAGAGAGCAGGGAGAAAAGAGTGATATAAAGCTGCCTCTAAGCCTAGCTGATACTGGTGCTAGGCTTGATAGCATTCGTTACCTGGTAGGCCTTAAGCAGCTGCCGGCGTACCTGCTTGTAACCTTCCCAGTCGAACTGAGCCACGAAGTTGGCCGCCGCCCTGGCTCCTTCGGCAAAGAGCTCAACCTTGGTTTGCTCGCTAAGCGAAAAGTCCAGCCAGTTGAATCGGCTGGTTTCGACGTAGCTAACCAGCAGCCGGTAGTCGGGATGGTGGGTGATGAAATCGTAATCGTGCACGTGCCGGGCCGAATTGAACACCGCCCCCAGTAAGCTGGTTAGCTTGCCCACCGAATTGGGCCGATTGCGGCTCTGCCCCAGCTTCACTCCGAAGGTGGGGCACTTTGGAACCGCATAGTGGCAATGGAACACATCAATCGGAAAGTTGGACATGATGCCGCCATCAACGAAAAATACGGTTTCGGGAATGAGCCCCTGGTAGCCGGTGGCCTGCTCCCAGGCCACCCCGCCCGGCTGTCCGGAGCGCGGCAGGGAAGACACCTGGTAAGGATGAAAAAACAGCGGCACCGACATCGAGGCCCGCACGAAATCGGCTGGGTTGACCTCATTGGGCTCCTGGTAGTACAGAGGGGCCATTTCCGGAAAAATGACTTTTGACTCGGTTGTCACATCGGCCGTTACCAGGGCCACCCGAATGGGCGCCGCCGGGGCGTAGACTTCTCCCGTGCGCAGGTGCAGGCCATCCGCTGCCGTCAGGGTGCGGAGGGTGGTCAGGTCCCGTACCGACGCGATGCCCCGCTCGGCCAAGAGGCGTCGTAGCCAGGCGTGGAAGGCATGGCCTGGGTTAAGCCCAAAGTCCTGGGTGAGGTTGTCAATAATCTGGCTGCCCTTCCACAGGTACTTCAGCAGTCGTCCATTCTCCAGTAAAACCTTCACGAAATCCCGGGCATCATCGTCGCCATCCACGAACTCATATAGGTTCTGGGTGGTGAGCTGGGTGAGCAGCCACTCGGTTTTCTTTTCCTGAACCGGACCCGCCGCGGCCATGAGCAGGGCGTTAATGGAGCCGGCCGAGGTGCCCCCTACTTGCAGAAACCGCACGCCCAGCTCTTCCAGCACGTACACGTAGCCGATCAGGGCAATGCCTAATACCCCACCGCCCTCCATCACTAAGTCTACGTATTGATGGTCAGCATCAATGACGTCGCTGATCTGCCAGCTCCCGGTGCGGGCCCCGCGAGCGGCCACGGAGGTACGGGCCGCTTGTAAAGAAGCTTCGGCAGCATCGTAATAAGCATGAATGGCCATACAGCGTGAGTACCGGATGTGATAGCGGAGAGCGCGTGAATGCCGAAGCGCTGGCGCTAGCGGTCCATGAGCAACATTCCTAATCTGGTAATAGGTATAAAGTATCGCAAGATATAAAAATAATTAATTTAACCAAGCGGTAGCCTTCCTTCTCACCACTAGCCGTAATTCACGCCTACGGCACCGGCAGCGCCACTGAGGTGGCCTTGGGGTTAGCTAAGTCAGAGGGCGGGCCAAAGCTCTAACTGCTCGACGTGCGGATCTGCTACGGACCCGGGTTAAACCACTGCGGTTAGCTGAGGCCGTTCCAGCATCACGATAGGGTCGCCATTATAGGTGGTGCGGGCGTATTCGCGGTAACCAAATTTGGTGGCTACCCGCAGGGAAGGCTCATTGTCGGGATGAATGATGCACACCGTACGGACGGGACCAAAATGCTCCATGCCCCAGGCAATGGCGGCGTGCACGGCCTCGGAGGCGTAGCCCCGGCCGTGCACGTTGGGGGCCAGCACCCAGCCTATTTCCGGTGCGTCGCCAATGGGCGGCTCAATGTTTCGCTTCAGGTCGGCAAACCCCACGGTGCCGATGAACTGGCCAGTGGCTTTTTCTTCGACAGCCCAGAAGCCGTAGCCCATCAAGGCCCAGTGCCCTGCCGAGCGCAACAGCATTTTCCACACCTCTTCGGCGGGCAGCGGCTTGGGGCTGAGGTAGCGGTAGTAATCCGGGTGCTGCCACATGGCTAAGTAGGCGGCGTAGTCGTCGGGCCGGTACCCACGCATAAGCAAGCGGCGGGTTTCAATGATGGGGACCGATTGTGAAGGAAGGGTGCTCGAAGACATAACGGTGAAAAATAGCCCGGCGGTTTCAAGAAAGCCCGTGGTTCATCCGTAGCTCAGATGGGCTATGGGCTGAGCCGGTAGTGAGAATGGTGAATATTAAACGACACTTAGCAAGTTACTTCTTTGCCCTAACCACACCGACGTAGGCGTATTATTATAGTAAGCCGCACCTTTTCTATTGGTATCTTTTGAGGTCAATAGTAATTTTATCCTGCAGCCATTTATTCTTGTTAGCCGGATAGGTGTAGTGCAATATGAGAACACCATGTTTGAGTATGGGCTCATCAAAACGAAGCTCGGGAGAGTGGAGAGTAGATTTCCTGAAATTCCTGAATCGCTTACCCGGAAACAAGATGGAATGTTTCTTGTTTGTTTCGATATTCAATAATGAAATTTTACTGTATGTTTCATCTTCAAATCTTATTACGTATGGATAACGAGCCTGACTACTATAATAAATGATAGGCCCCAAGTTCTTTAGCTCCTTTCCGGTCTGCTTATCGAATACAACAATCTCCAGCGGCTCACAGCAGCCTGATATTACTCTATTGGTTAGAAGAAAATGTCTTCCATATTCAACTGCAAAGTCGAGGCCTATCCTACCTGGAAGAAAATATTCCATGTCGAAGATGCGCTTTTTTTTATGTGCGCTATTCTCGAAGACTAGCCAGGCGGTTGTACAATCAAATTGCCAATACAGCTTGGCTCGGTTCTTAAAAACAATCTTATCGCAGGATATGGATTCATTTCTTTTGGGGTCGGCTGCACAATTGCATTGTTGTGCACTACAGAGATACGGTACAAGCAGTAGCGGTGCCAGGTGCAGTTTCTTCATAAACAAGCTACGCAACATGCAAATTGAGGGCAGTGCAGTGGGTTGAAAACACGATACTTCTAAAGTAAATTCTAATCTTAAATCCGACTCACATAATAATAGTGAATAGGGGAAATATGACTACTACTGAACGCTGTAAGGGTGATTTCTTTTTTAAAAGGAAAACTAACCTTCGTTTGTAATGGGTGCGCAATAGTCTTCCATGAGCTAAGTGCAAAATGCCTTGTTTGGTCTAATTATGCGCGCTAAAAAACACGAATCTACCTTGTAAGTATAGACTGGCTACCAGTCGCAAAATAAAGCCCGTTTCCCGGATGAGCTGCTCAGCCTAATGCCTACCTATCTCCTCTGTGATTGCCGACGGTAAATATAAGATGTAGCACGATGTACTGAAGCGATATAGTATCGGCTTGATATACTACATGTTTTTCCAGCTAAAAAGGTTAGAGTCAAGCTGTATTTCTTGCCCCTTTTTACACAGCTTTGCCGTACTGCGGCTCGCTGGTAAATTACTAAAAAGCTAAGCGCAACCAAAAATTACGGGCCCCGGCGCGATGCGCACCGAGGCCCGTAAATACATCCCCCTGGTTTGATCTACCAGGAGCCGCTGTTGTCGTCGCCACTATCGAAGCCGCCCCCGCCGGTGTCGTCGCCCGACAGGTCGTCGTAGGAAGAATTGTCGTCCGAGGAGAAATAATCGGTTGAGGAGTTATCGGCCGAGTCATCGTTTGAGAAATAGTCCGGGGCGGTATTGTCGGCGTCGCTGCGGGAAGCGAAGTAGTCCTCAGCGGCGCCGGTGCCCATGGCGTCAGCACCGGCCGCTCCAGCGGTGGTAGCGGGGTCAAAGTGCGACGAGCCGGTGCCGTCCCCGGCAAAACTATTGCCCGAAGTTTCGTGGCCCGAGGCCAGGCGGTTGCCCAGGTAAGCCCCGGCTGCGGCGGCCGCTCCGGTAGCCAGTATGCTACCCATGCCCATGCCGCCCGAGTTGTTGGTGCCACCGTAGTTATCCGGCCCTTGGCTGGAGCCGTAGCCCCCACCGGAGCTGTAGCCGCCCGGACCAGTACGGTTCGGCAGGAAGTTGGGCGGGCCGGCGGAGCTGGGTGCTCCCGCGTAGGGGGCGCTGCTTGGGGGGCTACGGCGCCGAAACATTCGCACCAGCAGCCACAGCAGGCCGCCCACTAGCAAAGCGCCCACGAGCACGGTGCCCATGCCCGGGCCCGACGATACGGGCTCAGTGGGCGGCGAGGCCAGGAGCGGATCGGTGCTGGGTACCTGGGCCGGCTCGTTTTGCGGCCGGCTGGTTTCGGCAGCTCCGCTAGCCGCTAGCCCGTTGGCTGCTCCCACGGAGGCGGGGGTGGGGCTGGTAGCCTCTGCGGACGGGTTGTTCTTGGGCGCTGAGCCGGGGTTGGCCGTGGCCATCAGCGTGTTCAGGCCCGTGCGCAGCCCGGCAAAGTAGTTGCCCTGCTTGAACTTAGCAGTCATCTCCCCGATCACGCGGCTGGTTACGGCCGGCGTGATCGTGCTGGCCAGCCCGCTGCCAGGTTGAATGGTAACCTTGCGCTCCTGAGCGCTGAGCAGCACCACGAGGCCGTTGTTTTTGTTGCGCTGGCCCACGCCCCAGGCCGTGCCCAGGGCTCGGCCGTAGTTGGCTACTTCGCGGCCGCCCAAGTTGGGTACTGTCACTACCACCACTTGGGTGCCGGTGTTGTCGGCGTAGCGGCGCAGGCCGTTTTCGAGCTTTTTAGCATCGGCTGGCGCGAGCAACTGAGCTTGGTCGTTCACGAACCGGAAGGGGGTGGGCCGGGGCGGCAGCTCGTCGGCGGCGCCGGCTTGCGCGGCCACGGATGCGGGCAACCCTATCGCAAACATCAGCAGAAAGAGCAGGAATAAGCGATGCATAAGGCAGGAGGGTAAAATGGAAGAAGAAACTTGTTTCGCTAGCCTTCTACGGTTTCCCAATGTGGGAGGCTGTTGTTTGAGAGGGAAGTGAGCACTGATGCCCGAAGCAACCCCATAGCTGACCAGAAAGATTGTCTGCCACATAGCGCGAAGCTGCGTGTCCGGCTCTCGGTGCTCTCTCGAAAGCTGGTATAGCAGTAGTTGTACTGAGTTAGTACGGACCTGCGCATCCTGCTAATTGACGTGAATAACGAGTGTTTCTAGCGCGGAATAAGAGCTTCGGTACTCCTCTTGAGGCTGGCGTATGCGCTACGCGGCCGGAGTGGGCTCCACGGGTCGCTCGAAGCGCAGGCGGCCGTCGGAGACTGGCACGCCCCGCGCGAAGCCATTGCGGAGCAGCACCTGCTGCGAAGCCAGGTTGTCGGCGTCGGTGTGGGCGATGAGGTGCCGCACCATGCCGGTATCGGCCGCCTGCTGCACCAGCCCGGCCACCAGCTCCTGAGCCAGCCCTTGACCCCGCCAGTCGGCCGCAATGGAATACCCGATTTCGACGACGCCTGCCGCATCGGGTGGTCCCATAAAGCCGCCCGCCCCGATGAGCGTGCGGGGGGCCTCCGCGGTGGCTTTGTGGAGGGCATACCAGCCAAACCACCCGGCCGCGGTGCGCCCCCCGTCGGTGAGCTGCTCCAGGAAATAGTGCATTGCCTCGCGGTCGTACTGACCTGGGGGCCAGTCGGCTGGCAGGGCAGCGCCCAACAACACAGGGAAATACTGGGGCTTGTGCAGCTCAGCCGTAAGCAAGGCCCGGCTGGCAGCGAGCAGCATCAGGCGTGGGGTGTGGGTGACTAACGGAATCATAGGGCAAGATATACGGGCATTTGGCCGTGCGGGCGGCTTAACGTAGCTGGTAGAGCTGGCTGGGGGCGACCCAAGCAGGGCCACCGCTAGGATACGAAGCTAGTCTGCAAGGCTATTTGGGCTCGCGAACCGTCTGCCCGCTAACCGTCCCCGATGGCGAGGCCCCTGGCTTCAGTGCTGGCGGCCGGCCGCCACCGCTGGCTCGCTCCCCTCGACCGGGCCTCGCCTCAACACCCTCGGCGTCTCGGAGTGCGCCATACCCCGACTGATCGAGAGCGAACTCGACCGCTACACTACCCGCCTGGCATCGCGTATCTACTTACTGAAATTGAGCGGCAGCGACCTGCCAGGGATTCGGGCAAACCCAGCCCGTAGTGAAGAGATAGCGCCAGCTGGGGTGATAACAGCCTGGGATCAATGCCCGGCCAGGTTGCCGAACCACTTGAGAATCCCATGATTTCCGGCGTTGCGAGTGTGGCATGATTCCATACTTGTGCAGAGGCAAGAATTGCGATTGGCGGAGCCCAGGAGTACAGCTCGGCACGGCTTCCCGTTCACAAACCCGCCCATTTACTCTACCTTAGCCAGAATCGTTCTCTTTCAGAGTTGCATGAGTAATCCCACCTATGATGCCGTCGTTGTCGGTTCGGGGCCGAATGGGCTGGCGGCCGCCATCGTGTTGCAGCAGGCCGGCTTATCGGTCCTGCTGCTCGAAGGCAAGCAGGAGCTCGGTGGCGGGCTGCGCACGGCCGAGTTAACCCTGCCGGGCTTTCGTCACGACATCTGCTCGGCCATTCACCCGCTGGCCGCTGCCTCGCCGTTTTTTCAAACCTTGCCGCTGGCCCAGTACGGGCTGGAGTACATCACGCCATCCGTTGCCGCGGCGCACCCGTTCGACGACGGTACCGCGGCGGCCCTGGTAACTTCCCTGACCGATACGGCCCGCAGTCTTGGTCCCGACGCCGATGCGTACCAGCGCCTGCTCGCGCCCCTCGTGGCGCAGTGGCCCAGTATCGCCCGCGATGTCCTAGCTCCGCTGCACTTCCCCCGGCACCCTTTGAATATGGCCCGGTTTGGCCTGCCCGCCTTGCTGCCGGCTACCCTGCTCGCCCGGCGCTTTGCCGGTGACAAAGCCCAGGGCTTGTTCGCGGGCATGGCCGCCCACGCCATTCAGCCGCTAAGCAATCTGACCACCTCGGCCATTGGTCTGGTGCTGCTGATTGCGGCCCACCGCGGGGGCTGGCCCTTACCCCGGGGGGGCTCGCAGAGTATTGCCGATGCGCTCGCGGCCCACTTCGTGGCCTTGGGTGGCCGGGTCGAAACGGGCACCTACGTGCGTTCGCTGGCGCAGCTGCCGGCGGCGCGGGCCGTGCTCTTCGACGTGACCCCGGCGCAGCTCCTGCAGATTGGCGGCCACGGCCTGTCGAGCATCTACCAATGGCAGCTCCGGCGCTACCGCTACGGCATGGGCGCGTTTAAAGTCGACTGGGCGCTGGCCGCCCCTATTCCCTTCACGGCCCCGGAGTGTACGCAGGCCGGTACCGCGCACCTGGGCGGTACACTGGCCGAGATTGCCGCCAGTGAGGGGGCCTCGGCGCGGGGGCAGCACCCGGCCCGGCCCTTCGTGCTATTGGCGCAGCAAAGCGTCTTCGACCCGACCCGGGCCCCCGCGGGCCGCCATACCGCGTGGGCTTACTGCCACGTACCCAACGGCTCGCGCGTGGACATGACTGAGGCCATCGAGCGCCAAGTCGAGCGCTTCGCACCCGGCTTCCGCGAGCGTATTCTCGCCCGCCACACCTTTGATACGGCCCAGATGGAAAGCTACAACCCCAACTACGTGGGCGGTGATATCAACGGTGGCGCCCTGGATATTGGCCAATTGTTTACGCGGCCGGCCTTGCGCGCTTCGCCCTACCGCACCTCGCGGCGCGGGCTGTACCTGTGCTCCTCGGCAACCCCGCCCGGCGGGGGCGTGCACGGGATGTGCGGCTACTATGCCGCCCGCCGCGCCCTGCGCGATGTATTCCGCCTACCCGTGCCCCCGCTTTATGGAGCGGAAAAATAGACCCCGGGAACGAATGGTGAGGTTTTAGCCCAGGACCAACCGGAGTTAATTTTAAACAACTGTAAGGGAAGTTGTCCCAACCTGGGCCAGGAGTCGTCGATGAGCTGCGACTGGTAGTCAAGCCGCCCGGCTGCCAGGCAGACAACGAGCGGCCGGCGCTGAAAGAGGATGAAGGGTGCAGGGTGAGGTAGGGAGAAAAGGGGGTAACAGTAACTATCCGAGATACCCGCCTTACAAGCGGGTGCCGGCCGCTACGCGCGGCACCCGGGAATCTGTTTCCCAGGCATCGTTCGCGGCGGCCGGTGTCCAGCAGTTGAGACCTGGCCATGCCGGTTCAGCTTGGCCTAGGGCCGGAGCAGCACGACTTTGTGCTTACTCGTTTGCGTGCCCGTGGTCAGGTGCAGGAAGTACAGGCCCGGGGCCTGGCCCCCGAAGTCCAGCGCCTGGGTGTGCGCGCCGGCCGGCTGGTGCCGGTCGGCGCCGGTCTGCACGGCCCGGCCCAGGCCGTCGTACAAGGTCCAGCCGACGGGCTGTGCCTGGGCTAGCGTGTAACGGAGCGTGGCCTGCCCTTGGCTCACCGGGTTGGGAAACACGTCCACCGCCGGGGCCTTTTCCGCGCCCCCCGGGCCGGTGGCCAAGGCGATGGGCTGGCCTTGCGCCCCGAAGCAGACCGAAAATTCGGACAGATCCAATTGGTAACCCTCGCCGTGGGGCGGCGAGAGCAAGCGCACGTAACGGTAAGGCGTAGCGACCGTAAGGGCAAGGTAATTCATGCCGGCCGTGGCCTGATCGATGGTATACAAGTCCACGTAGCCGGAAGTGGCACTCTGGTTAGAGCCTTGGATTTTAGCGCCCAGGATGCCGGAGGCACTGTACCGATCTCGTAGGCGCGGGGCAAAGCCAATGAGGCCTAGTTGCCGAGCGCTACCCAAGTCCAAGCCGACCGCCTCCACGTTGAGTTGCTGAACGTAAGTCGACAGGTCGCCATCGAAGACCGCGGCGGGGCCGAAGGTGGTGCCCGGTAAAGGACACGTCGGCGGCCCCACGTAAAACTGCACGGTTTGCGCTTTACTCGTGCCGCCCGTGTCGCGGGCGCGCACTTCAACCGTGTGGTAGCCGACGGGAATGTTGGTCAACTCCAAGGCATAGTTGACTCCCGTGCCCTGACCGATCTTGCGGTTGTTTTCGTAGTACTCGACCGCGGCGACCGGCTGGGGGAAGTTGGCCGCGAGGGCCATAAACTTCAGGGCTTCGGCGGGGCTGTAGACGGCCCCCTGCCGGGGCGAGAGCACGGTCAGGGCGGGGCCGGTGGCGGGCGGCTCGGTGCAGTTGGGCACGCGCATGGCGTTCCAGTCGTTGTTGGGCCACATTTCCTGGGCCCAATCGGCGAGGCCGTTAATCAGCTGGCATGAGGCCCCGAGCTTGGCGAAATAGGGCAAGCCCTCGGAGAGCTGATCCGGTGCCCGTAGCCGTGCCGATCCGTCCAGCCGGTAGTCGCCCAGGCGGTAGGTCGACGGCGGCCAACTATCCTCTCTGTTTCTAGCGTCGCGCACGTACTCGGCGGGCGTCCACCGGCGGCAGTGCTGCAGGACGGCACCCAAGTAAGCGTCGATAAGCTGTTTACGCAGGGGCGGGGGCGTAGTTTTCCAAAACTCGTTGTAATGGCCATAATTATGAAAGGCCCCAACCCCCCATATCCGGGGCGACCAGGCGAATTCGAAGGGCTCATCGGTGCTGCCCGGGGCGTGTTCGCCTGGTTTTAGCCCGTTATTGGACGCTTGCACGCCGGCAATGATGTGCACCAAGAAGCGCATCATTTCTGATTCGTGGTCTAAGCTAGTGTTGCCTCTAAATTGCCCATAGGCGTACGCCCAGTCATAGGGCTGGATACCTGTCACACCGGGCCGTCGCCCCCCCAGGGTAAGCAGCAGTTGCAGATGATACCATGTCTGCCCGATGCTCTCGCCGTTTTGCTCCGAGCGCCCCACGCGGTCTGGGCCCGGGCCATTATCGATCTTCTGCATAAAGGGCGAGACATTGAAAACGCTGTAATGGGTGCCCGTGAGCCACATGCGGGGCTCGCCGCCCTCCGTGCCGTGCTTGAGTTGGCCCAGGCCTTCCAGGGCAAACTCCTGGTGCAGCTCCCACAGCTTCACGACCTTCCAGAGCTGAGTAGAGTATACATATTCAATCTCTTGCTTGGTGTTCGCACCACGAGGAATCCGATCCGTGAAGATATCCACGGCTCGCTCAAACTGACTTGAATTTGTTTCGAAGCCGTACAGGCCAATTTTGTATTCGAGCCCCCGCGTGGCCAAGTTGTTGCGCAGGGCCTGGTAGATACTGTCCGACTCGGAGAAGTTCCCGCCGGCTTGGTCGAGCGGGTGCACGGTCGGCAGCCAGTGCTTCCAGTCCGGCAGCATCAAGCCCACCGGGATTTCGCGCGGACTGAACTTGCCCGTAAAGTCAAAGCCGGCGGCCGTGATCCCATTCGGAAACAGGTAAGGTAAGCCCGCTTCCTCGGTGTCGAGCACGGCATCAACGCCGGCCCCGGCAGCCCATTCGTCCACGGGCTTCGAATCCAGCCCCGGGCCGGGCTGGTAAGGCGGGTTCCAGGGCCGGCCGGGCTGTTTCAGGTTGAGGGAACGCACGTAGCTGGCAATTTTCTCGCCTTGGTCTTGGCTCAGGCCGTGAAACTTGACCCGCTCAATGATGCTCTTGTTGGAGTAGGCGAAGTACTTCAGGTCGCGCGCGTTCTTGGCGTGGCAGTCCTCGCATTTGGCCCGGAGCACGTGGTTGTTGGCCAGGTAACTGCTGCGTAAGCTGGCCGTTTCCCACAGGGTTTTGCCGGCGGCAATGGCGGCGGCATTGTTTTGCGGGGCCACCCAGGTAGCGGGATTATCCTCTACGAAGGTGGTGGCTGGCACGAGCTTGCCGCCACCCGCATCCACGAAGTTGAGCTTGAGGACGCGGTAGCCGATGGAAACGCCATCGGAGGTATTGAAGCGGAAGGCCACCGTGTTGGGGCCGTTGCGCACGGCGCCCGGGGCCAGGGGCAGGGTGAACTTAACCGTGCCGAAAAAGGCGCGGGCCCCGCCGATACCGCCGAGGTTGCGCTCGCGCTCGGTAAAGCGCACGGTGCTGTTATTCAGGGGGACCCACGGGCCGTCGTTGAGCCGGACGCTGCCCTTATTGGCGTAGGACAAGTTGTTGACTTGCAGCCACAGGCCGCTGGCGGTGCTGCCGTTGGGCACATTGACCGTCACGGTTTCCACGGTGCCTTCCGCGCCGAGCACCTCAATCGGGAGCGTGACGGTTTGCGCCGTTGCCAGGTGGCCCAGCAGCCAGAGCAAGGCGGTGGTGAAGGCCCGCCGCGCCCGGGGCGTGCCAGATGGCCATTTTTCAAGTGGGGGATATTTGCTTCTCATAGATAAGGGGATTGGCTAAGCGTGAATAATGAACGATGCTGATCCGGTGGAGTATAGGCATGATTCTTTGCTGAATACCAGGTAGTTATAAAAATAATAAGCAAAGCTGAGACAGCCCTCTAGTTTTGTCTTATTTCAACATTACCATTTTTTTCTCAATTTTAAAAGTATTTAATTTTTTAAAGGGGCCTAGCTGCTTTAAATTAGCTTATCATCTATCCTTTAGGGTTAATGTTGTGAGCGTCCTATTGGTTATATACCGCCTGATTATACTTATAGTGGATGTATTACATCTGGTTAGTTCTGATAATAACAGATGTTTATATAACAAAAGCAGATAGATAGCAGCTATAAGCAGCATTTTCCGAGCAACAGTCCAGCCAGCTCCGGTAATCAATGCGACAACTCAGCCCACAGCGCATCGGTCAGCCAACTGCGCGCTGCTGGCAGCAAGTAAGAATACCGCTTTATGTGGGGAGCCGCGCCTAGAGCTTCAGAAACTGCTTCAGGTAGGGGGCGGTCCGGCTGGCCGCGGCTTGCGCCACCACGGCGGGCGGACCGGTGGCTACCACGCGCCCGCCGTCTTCACCCGCCCCCGGGCCGATATCGATAACCCAATCGGAGCTGGCCACTACGCGTAAGTCGTGCTCGACGACGATGACCGTGTTGCCGGCAGCGACCAGGGCCTCGAGCTGCACCAGGAGCCTTTCTACGTCGGCCGGGTGCAGGCCGGTGGTGGGCTCATCGAGGATGTAGAGCGTGTTGCCGCGCCCGATTCGTTGCAGCTCCGTGGCCAGCTTGATGCGCTGGGCTTCGCCGCCTGATAGTTCGGTGGCCGGCTGGCCCAGGCGCAGATAGCCCAGCCCCACTTCGCGCAGCACGGTGAGGGCGCGGTGTACGGGGGGCTCATCGGCGAAGAACGCCCAGGCCTCATCCACGGTCAGCCCCAGTACCTCGGCAATGTTTTTACCGCGGTAGTTGACTTCCAGGGCTTGGGCGTTGTAGCGGGCCCCGTGGCACCCGGGGCAGGGGGCATACACGCTGGGCAGAAACAGGAGCTCCACCATCACGAAGCCTTCGCCCTGGCAGTTTTCGCAGCGACCCTTAGCCACGTTGAAGGAAAAGCGGCCGGCGTCGTAGCGGCGCTGGCGGGCCGCAGGGGTGGCCGCGAACAGCTTGCGCACGTGATCGAACAGGCCCGTGTAGGTGGCCATGTTGGAGCGCGGTGTGCGGCCGATGGGCTTCTGGTCGACCTGGACCAGCCGCTTGATGGATCCCAGGTCGGTGGTGAGCTGCCCGCCCAGGGTGATGGGGGCGGGCTGGTCCAGCGCGTCGGCCTCCTCTTCAGGCGTAATTTCCTGGCCCAGGTGTTCGGCTACCAGCTCCACCAGAACCTGGCTTATCAGGCTCGACTTGCCCGAGCCCGACACGCCCGTGATGGTGGTGAACACCCCCAGCGGAAAAGCCACGTCGAGCTGGTGGAGGTTGTTGCGGGTAACGCCGGCCAGCTTTAGCCAGCCGGTGGGCGTGCGCGGTAGCCGCGCGGCCCGCGCGGCGGCATCGAAAAGAAACGGACGCGTTTGCGACTCGGCCACTGCTTGCAGCCCCTCGGGAGGGCCGCTGTAGAGAATATGGCCGCCCCGCTCGCCGGCAGCCGGGCCTACATCCACCAGCCAATCGGCTTGCCGGATAACGTCCAAATCATGCTCAACCACGAACAAGGAATTGCCCGCGCTTTTCAGGCCGGCCAGCGCCGCCAGCAGGGCCTCCGTATCAGCGGGGTGGAGGCCGGCGGAGGGCTCGTCCAGCACGTATACTACGCCGAACAAATTGGAATACAGCTGAGTAGCCAGCCGCAGCCGCTGTAGCTCGCCGGGTGAAAGCGTGGGCGTGCTGCGTTCCAGCGAGAGGTAGCCCAGGCCCAGGTCGATCAGCCCGGCGAGGCGGGCCGTCAGGTCGGCGGCAATGCGCTGCTTCACAACGACCTGCTCAGGGTGCTCGGCCTCGTGGGGCGACTGGCCGGCTTCGCCCCGGGCATAGGGCTGCAAAAGGCTCGCCAGGCGCTGCAGCGGCAAGCGCGACAGCTCGGCGATGTCGAGGCCCGCGAATGTGACCGCCAGCGACTCGGGCCGCAGGCGTTTGCCGTGGCAGGCGGGACAGTCGCTGCTGAGCAGGTACTGCGCCACCCGCTTCTTCATGAGGGGGCTGTGGGTGGTAGCGAAGGTGTGCAGCACGTGCCGTCGCACACCCGTGAAGGTGCCCATGTAGCTGGGCTCGAGCTTGCGCTTGAGGGCTTGGCGGGTTTGCTCGGGCGTGAAACCGGCGTAGACCGGCACGACGGGCTGCTCGTCGGTAAACAGAATCCAGTCGCGGTCCTTTTGCGGCAGGTCGCGCCAGGGCGTGTCGACGTCGTAACCCAGGGTTACGAGGATGTCGCGCTGGTTTTGCCCGCCCCAGGCCGGGGGCCACGCTGCAATGGCCCGCTCCCGAATGGTGAGCGAGGGGTCGGGCACCATGCTTTGCTCGGTAACTTCATACACCCGACCCAGCCCGTGGCAAGTGGGGCAGGCGCCTTCCGGGGTGTTGGGCGAGAAGGCTTCGGCGTAGATAATGCCCTGGCCCGCCGGGTAGTCGCCGGCCCGGGAGTACAGCATGCGCAGCAGATTGGAAAGCGTGGTGACCGAGCCCACCGACGAGCGGGTACTCGGTGCGCCACGCTGCTGCTGCAAGGCGACTGCGGGCGGTAGGCCGTCGATGGAGTCGACGGCGGGCACGGCCATTTGGTGAAACAGCCGGCGGGCGTAGGGCGACACCGACTCGAGGTAGCGGCGCTGGGCTTCGGCGTAGAGCGTGCCGAACGCCAGCGACGACTTGCCCGAACCCGACACGCCCGTGAACACCACCAGTGCGTCGCGCGGCAGGTCCACGTCGACGTTCTGGAGGTTGTGCTCGCGGGCTCCGCGTACGCGGACGAAGCCGGTGAGCTCCGCGGATGGAGGAGTGGCAGGCAGAGACGTGCGCGAAAGCTTAGGCAAGGAAACGTGCAAAACAGGGTGGCCTCGCTATACGCAGGAGGTGTCGCAACAGGTTCGGTGGAGCTGCGCAGTTTGGGGCCCTTGCGCCTTAGTGCATAAATGCAGAGCAAGTGGCGCTGGCGCGTTGGTGACGCGTTGTCCTTCAGCTTAGCATCTGCGACGCTTCGCTTACGTCGTAATCTCTTGTACTGGTGCGCACCTGCTGCGCAAAACCCGTCGGCCGCGCGTCGCAGACGTGTCCCAGTGACACCCTGCATAATCGACGTTGCCAACGCATCCTAGAGGTTGCCGCCGACATAAATTGGTTGTTGGCTACTTGAATAATGCTCATCTTTGACGATAAAATTAAAATAACTGGGGTTAAGATGAAAGCATTTCTACTCGTCGGGTTATTAATATGGGCCAGTTTGTCGGCGCGGGCCCAAACGTATTATCTCGATCTAAGTGGACAGGTGGTAGCTGTTCCTAACCGCCAGGTAGCCGTGGAGCAGGTGGTGGATGGGCGCCCCGGGCACCCAGCCATTGGGATTGCCTACCGCGGCTTAGCCCGTAAGGCCGCCTCGATTACGTTTCGGCAAGGTCTCGAGCCTGAGCTGACCGCTTTTTTGCGGTCTCAGCTGCCGGCCCGGCCCGCCGACCATTCCGTGCTGCTGTGCCTGCGTAGCCTCCACATAAGCGAAACCATCGGCGGCGCGAAAGAGCAGGCCACCGCCGAGCTAAGCGCTGATGTATACGAGGCCCTGAATGGCGGCTATCGTTTTGTGCGACAGGTAGGAGCCCTGGCCAGCAGCCAAGGCCGTGAAGTTACCGGCCACCACGCGGGCCACTTAGCCGCGCTGCTGAGCCGTAGCCTTGGTCAGCTAACCGCCGTTGACTGGTCCGTGGTAGGCGCGCGGCCAGCCCATACGATGGCCGAAATCCGCGCCAACGCGCCATCCGTTCTTGCCGCTGGGGGCCGGCGCGGACCCGTGCCGCCCATTCTAACTGGAACGCCGCGGCGGGGCATCTACTACCACTTCGAGCAGTTCTTAGCTAATCAGCCCGATACGAGTGTAGCCTTTCGCATTGATACCATCCGGCGGCGCTATAAAAGCCCGCTGGCTACGCTGCGCTGGCACGGGGTGGCGCGGGTACGGCCAGTGATACCCAACGGCACGGGGCGCACCACGGTGCCAACCGACATTTGGGGGTTCTCGGACGGACAGCAGTTGTTTGTGCAGTACAACAAGCAGTTTTTCCCACTGATGCGCCAGGGTGGGTCTTTCACCTTCGTAGGCGAGGCCCCCCTCGACTTGGAATATGAGCAGGCTGCTACTGCCGCTCAGTTGCGGACTGGTTTGATAGGCGTGGCAATGCTGAGGGCAGTCAACCACACTGGTGAGCCCTTGGCTTATGGGCTCGACCTCCTCACTGGGGCGATGGGACCTTACCCGGGCCTGCCCACCTCGGTTCGCCTCGATACAGCTTATTTGTACCTGTACCGTCCAGCCCAGGCAACCAATGCTGAACCCATCAAGGTGTATGTAGACGGGCAGGAAAGGGGCTCATTGCGCCCCGGCACATACCTGGAATTATCCTGGGCCCGGTACGGCAAGCCGATGCAGCTATGCCTGGGTGGCCTGCCGGCACTCAACTCCTGCCAGTATCTGGTGCCGAATGTAGCGCAGCTCAGTTATTTGAAAATCAACTCAGCCAACGCGTCCCACCCCTGGCAATGGATGACTGCCCGCCAAGGCTCCGCCGACTTGGACGAGTTAGATAAGCGGGCCCGCTAGCCGCGTAGCGGCGACCGGTTGGTAGAAAGCCGAGCAAGAACCACATTAAAGCTGCGTAGCGGTGACAGTACTTCTGCCGCATCTGTCGCCGCTACGCGGCTTTTTCCTGGTGGCTCATACTACTTCTACCAACCGGTCGCCGCTACGCGGCTTAGCCATCCGTCGATTCACCTCTTGTTGCCCTATTGGGTAGAAACTCGCTATGGTAGGTCGAGACCTGGTTGGGTTTAGTAAAAATGCTTAAAAAAGGTACGGTCGCCGTGCTGTGCTCTACTCCAGACTGCTCATCCAGCGTCACCGGTTTCCTCGTTTATTCGTTGCAGGCTTGCCGAGTTGATGCAGTAGCGCAGGCCGCCGGGCTCCGGACCGTCGGGGAACACGTGGCCGAGGTGGCCGTCGCACACGTTGCAGCGGGCTTCCAGGCGCTGCATGCCGAAGCTGTCGTCGAAGGCGTAGCGAATGGCGTTGTGGGCGAAGGGCTGCCGAAAGCTCGGCCAACCGGAAATAGCGTGGTATTTCTCGGCGGCGGCAAACAGCCGGCTGCCGCACCCGGCGCAGGCGTAGGTGCCGGGCTCGTAGGAGCGACAATAGGCGTTGCGGTAAGGCGGTTCGGTGGCCTGCTGGCGCAGCACCTGGTACCGGTCGGGCGAAAGCCGCCGGGCCCACTCCGCCGCGGAGTGCTGCACGCGCCGGGCCGGCTCGGGGTTGCCATATTTGGCAAACGTGATGATGTCCTTCCAGCGGAGCATGGGAGCGGCGGGGGTAGGCAACGTGGGGGCTACCCGGAAGTAGCCAGCAGCGCCACTACAGCCACGGGATCGTCTACCTCAATAATGAGTTGGTGGTAATCTTCGTCGCGCAGCTTAATTACGACAAGGTTATCGGGGTTAGCCAGGTCGGTAAACGACGGCTTGTGGCTGCCCTGGTAGTCGAGATAAAATGTGCCCGCCGTGACCACGCCGGGCCAGTGGGTGCCACCAGCGCGCAGGCCTTCGAGGCGCTGAGCTGCTTCGGGGTCGTGCCGGACTTCCGCGATATGGGCGCGCGGAATGGTGAGCTCGCTTTTGAAGGCCAGGACTCTATGCAAGCCGCGTACGGTAAACACAGCGGTATCCTGATGAATAGTTACTTCAACCATGATGAAAATTACTGGGCCAGCGAGGAGGAAGGAGCCGCGCGGGCTGCCGGGTTGGTTGCGGGCTGACCCGGTCCGTCGGCCGCTCGCCCGCGCATCAGCACCAGGTACAACCCACCCGACACCAGAAAGCCGACGAACCACGCGTAGTTGTATACGGCCACTAGGCCGGGCCAGACGACTCCTTTTTCCAGTACGCCAACGGCGGTGAGAAAACCCGGCACGTTAGGCAGAATGCCGCTGACCAGCGCGGCCAGGGCCGCCAGGTTGAAGCCGTTGCGGTAGGCGTAGCGGCCCTGGTATTGGTAAAGGTCGGGCACGTCGAGCCGCTGCCGACGAATGAGGTAGTAGTCGGCAATCATGATGCCGCCAATGGGGCCCAGCAGGCCCGAATAGCCCACTAGCCAGGTGAAAATGTAACCCGAAGGGTCGGCGATGAGCTTCCAGGGGAAGATGAGCACGCCGAGCACGCCGGTGAGGTAGCCCCCGGTTTTGAAGCTGATGCGGGTGGGCGAGAAGTTGGCGAAGTCATTGGCCGGGCTCACGATGTTAGCCGCGATGTTGGTGGCCAGGGTGGACAGAGCCACCGCCAGCATAGCCCCGCTCACCAGCAGCTTGCTATCGAAGCGGCCCGCCAGTACTACCGGGTCCCAGATGGTGTGGCCGTAAATAACCAGCGTAGCCGAAGTCACCACCACGCCCACGAACGAGAACAAGGTCATCGAGGTCGGCAGCCCCAGCGCCTGGCCCACCTGCTGGGCCCGCTGGCTGGTGGCGTAGCGCGTAAAGTCCGGGATGTTGAGCGACAGCGTGGCCCAGAAGCCGACCATGCCCGTGAGGGAGGGAAAGAAGAAGGCCCAGAACGCGGCGCGGGAAGGGAACTTGCTCGGCTGCGCCAGAATGGGCCCCAGCCCGTGCCCGGCGGCAATGGCCCACCACAGCAGCGCCAGCGCCGCCACGGGCAGAAAAAACGCCTTAAAAACCAGCAGCTTGCGGATGCTCTCGACGCCGAGGTACACCACGTACATGTTTAGCGCCCAAAACAGCAAAAACACCAGCGCCGGCCCCGTCGGCAGCGCCCAGCTGGCCGGAAATACCGGCGGCAGTGTGCCCAGGGCCGGCACCCACAGCACGGCCATCTGGTAGAGAGCGTAGCCCCCAATCCAGGTTTGAATGCCGAACCAGCCGCAGGCAATAATGGCCCGTAGCAAGGCCGGCACGTTGGCTCCCCGCACGCCAAAGCTGGCCCGCGCAAACACCGGGAAGGGAATGCCGTACTCGGCGCCGGCCCGCCCATTAAGCAGCATCGGCACCAGCACGATGGTGTTGCCCAGAAAAATAGTGAGCAGGGCCTGCCACCAGTTCATGCCGCCCTCAATCAGCGAGCTGGCCAGCATGTAGGTGGGGATGCACAGGCTCATGCTAATCCAGAGGGCGGCGTAATTGCCGGTGCCCCAGGTACGCCCGGCCGGAGAAATCGGGGCCAGGTCGGCGCTGGTAAGGCCGGGGGCGGGGGCGAGTTCGGGCGCGTGTTGCGGCGAGGGATTCATGGCAGTTCGCTAAAATCAGAGGAAGTAAAGCCGATCATGCTGAGTGGAGCCGAGGTACCACTGCCTCAATACTAATCGAAAGCAGGTTTATAATCAGGACCCACGCAACGAGGCAGGTTGGCTGCGCTTCACAACATCATCCCGAAGATGCGGAAGTCAATTTAGCTGACGTCCGGATATCCCCGCAGGCTTCTCCTAGTCGAGCGCCACCCGGAGTAGGGGTAGCCCCACGATGGCTATTCACCGTGCCTGACCCCGGGCCACACAGGTTTAGGAAACCTCCTTCAGCGGCTTCTCCAGCACCAGCAGCGTCAGTGGCTGCTTCGGAATGCCGTAGCGCGGGTCGGTGGGGAAGGGCTCGGTTTTGCCGCTCCGCTGGTAGCCTTGCCGTTCGTAGTAGGCAATCAGCTCGGGACGCACGGAAATGACCGTCATCCTGCTCACGGTGCAGCCGTGCTGCCAGCCGTAGTCCTCAGCTGCCCGGAGCAGGAACTTGCCCACGCCCTGGTTCTGCGCGGCGGGTGCCACCGCCAGCATCGACAAGTACAGCACCGTGCCCTGGGCCTGCACGTGGAAGCTGCCCAACAGGTGGTTTTCCTCACCTGAACAGAGTAGGATAGCGGCATTGGGCAAGGCCAGCAGGTCGGCCAGGCCCGCCTCGTCGATGCGCTGGCCGTCGAACAGGTGGGCCTCAGTGGTCCAGCCCTGGCGGGAAGAGTCGCCCCGGTAGGCGCGGTTCACGAACTGGGCCAGACGGGGGATGTCGGTGGGCGTAGCTGTGCTAAGGCGGAAAGTGGCGGGCATGGGGTAAAAATAACTGCGAGCGTTTTGTGGGTACAGAGTTTACGAAGTTTTCTCCAATGAAAAAATAGATAACTTTTTGATAAATAACGATTAAACAAAGCTTACTGCCGGAGGTGCCGTCCTAGTTCCGATACCGAAGTAATGCCGAGCCGTTGGGCTTGCTGCTGGCGCATCAGCAGGGCGTAGGTGTTGTTGAAGCCCAGCGGAGCCAGCCACTCCAGTCCGTAGCGGCGCCGGAACTCGGTGCGCACGTAGTTCAACACCGCTGCCGGCTGCCCACCCAGTGAATCGACCACGGCGGGCGGGGGCTGCAGCAGTACCAGCAGGCCGGTGCCGGTGTATTCGGGGTATAAGTCGATGGCCCCGTCGCGCAGGGCCTCGAAGCAGATGGTGGTGCCTCCCAGGCCGGTTTTGGTTTGCACGGCCAGGTCGGTATTGCCTCGGATGAGCGCCGCGTACATTTCAGCGAGGATGTACTGCTCAGCAAAAATTTTAGAGCCCAGGCGCACGACGGGCGCATCTGCCGGGGCCGGGCGCGGGGCCCGCCACAGCCCGCGCCGCCGCAAAAAACTTTCGGCAATGGCTTGGGGTGGCTGGTGCAGGTAGTCGGCGCGGTAGTTCAGGTTGGTCATCACCGAATCGGAAATCTGACCATCCAGCTGGGCCAGTACGGCGACTAACTCAGGGTGCTCCCGCAGCAGCGCGGGGCGGACCACCGGCACCGCGTAGTAAGGCGGAAATACCCGGCGGTCGTCGTGCAGCACCCGCAGGTTGTAGGCCCGAATGCGGCCGTCGGTGGAGTAGCCGTCGATGACGTCCACGTCGGCGTGGCGGGCGGCTTCGTACACCAGCGCGGGCGCCAGCACCACGTTGGGCAGGTGCGTCAGGCCGTAGGTTTTGGTCAGGCTGGGCAGGCCATCGGCCCGCCCCACAAACTCGGGGCTGAACCCGGCCAGCAGCTTGCCCCTGGCGCGGGGCAGCAGGTAAAGCGCCCCCAGCAGCGGTAGCGCTACCAGCAGGGCCCCGCCCACCTGGCCCAGGCGCCGGGTGCTCAGCTTTTGCACGCCGCCGAGGGCGGCGTCAAACGCCAGGGCCAGCCCGGCGGCTGGCAGGGCCCCGGCCAGAATCATCGCGGGATTATTCAGGGCAATGCCGCCGAAGATGAACTCGCCCAGCCCGCCGGCCGCCACGTAGGCGGCCAGCGTGGCCACGCCCACATTGATAACCGTGGCCGTGCGAATGCCCGCCATGAGCACCGGCAGGGCCAGCGGCAGCTCCACCCGCCGTAGCACCTGGCCATCCGTCAGGCCCAGCCCCCGGGCGGCATCCACCACGGCCGGCGGCACTCCCTGAATGCCCGCCAGCGTGTTGCGGATAATCGGTAGCAGCGAGTACAGAAACAGCGCGAAAATGGCCGGCTTCGGCCCAATGCCCAGCAGTGGAATCAGGAAGCCGAGCAGGGCGATGCTGGGCACGGTTTGCAGCCCGCCCGCCAGGCCGAGCACCGCCGGCGCCCAGCGGGGCTGCCGCGACAGCCCCAGGCCCAATGGCACGCCCAGCAGCACCGCCAGCAACAGCGACGCCGCCGTCAGGCCAAGGTGCTGCAAGGTTTGCTCTCCCAGCTTACCAGCCTGATCGTGCCAGAAAGTAAACAGCGCGGTTATCGTTTCCAAGCGTCCTCCTCTCGTTGTAGTGCCTCGCCGAAAGCCCCCATGAGCTGAGGTACCGTGAAGGGGGCTGTAGCGGGTGTCGGGCCAGTCAACCATTCCAGCGCTTCATGCACCGTAGTTTTAGCGGTCAAGGCTGATGAGGTGAGGCCGTTGGGAGAATAAGCCGGGAGGTAACCTTGGTCTCCAGTGCTCACCTCATCACCCAAGTCTAAAAACACGTCGCCCAGCGTCAGGGTGCGGAGCTGCAAGGCCAGGCGCTCGGCGGCGAAGAAGCGGCGCACAAACTCATTGGCCGGCCGGAATAGCAGCTCGCGCGGAGTGCCCAGTTGTTGAATCTGCCCCGCATCGAGCAGCATAATCCGGTCGGCCAACTCGAAGGCTTCGGTTACATCGTGGGTCACGAGCACCACGGTTTTGCGACGCAGTTCTTCCAGCTCCCGGAACTCGCGCCGAATGCTGGCGCGAGTCAGCGGGTCGAGGGCGCCGAAGGGCTCGTCGAGCAGCACGATGGGCGGGTCGGCGGCCAGGGCCCGGGCCAGGCCCACGCGCTGCTGCTGTCCGCCCGAAAGCTGGTGCGGGTACTGCCCGGCATAGCGTTCCGGCGGCAGGTGCAGGCGGGTGAGCAGCGCCGTAGTGCGGGCCGCAATGGCCGTGGGCGGGTGTCCGAGTAGGCGGGGGACCACGGCGATGTTTTCGGCTACGGTGTAGTGCGGCAGCAATCCCACCTGTTGAATCACGTAGCCGATGCCGCGCCGTAGCGTTTCGGGCCGCTGGGCCCGAACATCCTGCCCATTGATCTCGACCGTGCCGCCATCGGATTCAATCAGGCGGTTGAGCATTTTGAGCAGGGTGGTTTTGCCGCAGCCACTGGGCCCGAGCAGCACCAGCGTTTCGCCAGCGGCTAACTCGAACGACACCTCCCGGACGACGGCGTGCGCCCCGAAGCGCTTGCTGAGCTGAGAGGCGCGGATGATGGGCGGTTGGTGGTCGGGCATGGCGGTAGGGCTGGGCAAGATAACCCGACCAGCGTATTTAAGCGAGTGCGCCAGCCTGATTAGCGCTTGGGCTGGCTTTATTTACGGGGCACCTGGGCTCTCGCCAACTGAAAGCTGGCTGGAGTATACAAAGGCGACTTCTTCGGGCAACGCTACGGCCGCCGGTAATCCTCATGCCCCGTGGGGTCCCGTGAGGTTGGAGTTGCTGGATGAGCCGCCCTGGCACGGATCTGGTTACTGGGAGGCCGTTACCAACAGCTTTTCATTCAATTACCGTTAGTAGCCTGAAAAATTCTGCGAGAAGAAGAGCATGGATGCAAAGGAGGACTGCTGGTGCCAGCCCGCGAGTGGTGGCCGTTTCAGGCATCTGCCCCAAATTGGTATCTGGTCGTCGCGGGTTAGCCAGCTAGCGGAAGTTAAAGCTCGCCCTATGCCCTGATGCTTTAGGTGTTCGTACTTTTGTGTCGTACGCGGCCCCGCCGCTTTTACTTTTTAGCTTTACGACAATGGCAGTTTATCCCGAATATATGGTGGCGCCCATCCGGCAAGACCTCACCGAAGTTGGTTTCGAGCAGCTGATGACCCCCGAGGATGTAGAATCGGCCCTCGCCTCGAACGAAGGCACCGTGTTAGTTGCCGTGAACTCGGTGTGCGGCTGCGCCGCCGCCAAGGCGCGTCCGGCCCTGAAAATGGCTTTGGCCAGCGCCGAAAAAAAGCCCGGCAAGCTCGTGACTGTATTCGCCGGCATGGAAACCGATGCCGTCGCCAAGATGCGCGAACACCTGCTCCCGTACCCGCCCTCGTCGCCCTGCATCGCCCTGTTCAAAGATGGCGAGCTGGTGCACATGATTGAGCGCTACCACATCGAAGGCTCCGATGCCATGCGCATCGTCAACAACCTGCAAGGCGCGTTCGAGGAGTACTGCTAATCAGCAAGTCTTCGCGGTTCAACCTGGAATACGCTGGTTTTTATTTCGCTGCTGACATAAAACGCCCTGCCTTAGTTAAGGCGGGGCGTTTTATGTGAGTGGGGTGAGTCAGGGGCTTGGTGATTCCTTCGCGAGAAAACAGCCCAGCGTAAGGACTAGCCCCAGGCCTAGCACCGTCCAGCGGCGGTTACGGTCAGGCAATGTAAGCTGGCCAGCTGCTACTTCACTATCATCAAGTCAGGTAGCAGGGCATGGCCAAGGTTAGGTGCTGCCGAGCATAATGTTGGCTTACGTAGGTGAGCAGGTTGTTGGTAATCAGGCGCCCATCGTAAGTGGCAACGAAGGCCTGGGCGCTGTCGAGGAAGAAGACGGTGCGGCGCCTGAGGCCGTGGTATTCGGGGCGCTGTCCGCCGGCAACCCGCTGTTCAGTGATTCTAGCCACAACGTCACGCTCAACATCCGCACCGGGGAGGTGACGCAGCAAACCGACCTGCACAAGGCGGAACCGAGTGCGCAGGCGGACGCCCTGCTCAGCACTTTACACTTCGGGCAGTTTGGCGGGCTGATCAGCAAAATCGGGTGGTCCATCGGTGGGCTGTCGCCGGCCCTGCTCAGCCTTACGGGCTTTGCTTTGTGGTGGCGCCGTTCCCGCTCGTTACACCCGCGCCGGCCCGCAACTGGACGATGGGCCGGCGCGGGCGCCGCGTAGCGGTTAGTATTCCGCCCTTGCAAGGTGTTGGCAGCGCGTGGTTCCGGTGGCAGCCATAACGAATGCCTACCGTCAGAAACTTCCCTTAGTTGGCTACCTCGCTGATGAACTTGATGCGAACCAGTCGCAGCTCTTCCTCCGTAAATTCGCCGCCCAACTCTTTCATGGCTACGGCAATATTATCCGTGCTGGCCGACATGAAGTAGTCGTAAATCTCTTCCTGCCGCTCGTCTTCCACCATCTCTTTGAGGTAGTAGTCGAGGTTCAGCCGGGTGCCGGAGTAGCAGATGTGCTCGATCTCCTCCATCAGCTCGCCCATGCTAATGCCCTTCGACGAGGCAATGTCTTCCAGCATCATCTTCTTGTCGATTTGCTGGATGATGTAAATCTTGATCTTGGAGCGGTTCACCGCCGACTTTACCACCACGTCCTCGGCGGTTTCGATGTCGTTGTCCTCCACGTACTTCTTAATGGCCGCCACGAAGGGCGCCCCAAACTTCTGGGCCTTGCCCTGGCCCACGCCCGACACGTGCGTCAGGTCGTGCAGCGTGGTGGGGTAGGTAGTGGCCATCTCCTTCAGGCTCGGGTCCTGGAACAGCACGTAGGGCGGCAGGTTCTTCTGCTTGGCTACCTGCTTGCGCAGCTCCTTGAGCTGGGCGAACAGGGCCTCGTCGTGGCCGGCGGCGTGCTGCACTTCCTCCTTCTCCTCGTCGGCCTTTTGTTCGGCGTCGAAGTTATGGTCTTTGGTTAGCGTAATGGCATGAGGATTTTCGATAAAGTCCATGCCTTTGTCGGTGATGCGCACCAGGCCGAGGCTGTCGATGTCCTTCTCTAAAAAGCCATTCAGCAGGCACTGGCGCAGCACCGAGTGCCAGAACTGCGCGTCGCCGAGCTCCTTGCCCTGGCCGTACACCGGCAGCGCGTTATGGCCATAGCTCTCAATGTGCGGGTTGCTGAGCCCCAGCAGTACCTGGCCGATATGCGTCAGGTTGAAGCGGGCTTCCGTTTGCACGACGGCCCGCAGGGCCAGGCCCACGGCCGCTTCGCCTTCAAACCGCTCCTTGGGGTGGCGACAGTTGTCGCAGAAGCCACAGTCCGTCTCCAGCGTTTCGCCAAAGTAGTGCAATAGCTGCCGCCGGCGGCATACCGCGCTTTCGGCGTAGTTCGTCATTTCGGCCAGCAGCTGGTGGGCGTTGTCGCGCTCGGTTACCGGCTTGTCCTTGCTGAATTTCTCCAGCTTCAGAATGTCGTCATAGCTGTAGAACATCAGGCAGTTGCCTTCCAGGCCGTCGCGGCCGCCGCGGCCGGTTTCCTGGTAGTAGCCCTCGATGCTTTTGGGCGCGTCGTAGTGAATAACGAAGCGCACGTCGGGCTTGTCGATGCCCATGCCGAAGGCAATGGTGGCCACGATAACATCGCACTCCTCGTTCAGAAAGGCGTCCTGGTTGTCGATGCGCACTTGCTGGTCGAGGCCGGCGTGGTAGGGGCGGGCGCGCACATCGTTGACGCACAGCAGCTCGGCAATCTCCTCTACCTTCTTGCGGCTCAGGCAATAAATGATGCCGGCTTTGCCTTTGTGCTGCTTCACGTACTGGATCAGCTGCTTTTTGGTGTTGTGCTTGGCCCGCACCTCGTAATACAGGTTGGTGCGGTTAAAGCTGGTTTTAAACACCGACGCGTCGTCCATCTGCAGGTTCTTCTGGATGTCGAGTTGCACTTTGGGCGTGGCCGTGGCCGTGAGGGCAATAATGGGTACGTTGCCCCCCAGGTTGTCGATGATGCCGCGAATCTTGCGGTACTCGGGCCGGAAGTCGTGGCCCCACTCCGAAATGCAGTGGGCCTCGTCGATGGCCACGAAGCTGATGGTTGACTTCAGCAGAAATTCAATGGTGTCGTCCTTGGTGAGGCTTTCCGGGGCCACGTACAGCAGCCGCACGAGGCCGCTCATGACGTCCTTTTTCACCCGGTTCATCTCGGTTTTCGTCAGCGTGGAATTGTACACCTGGGCATTAATGCCGAAAGCGCCCAGCTGGTCAACCTGATTTTTCATCAGGGCGATAAGCGGTGAGATGACGATAGCCGTGCCCGGTACCACCAGGGCTGGTAACTGGTAGCACAAACTCTTGCCGGCCCCCGTGGGCATGATGACAAACGTATTGTGCCCCGCTAGTACATTTTGAATAACAGCTTCCTGCGTGCCCCGAAACTGCCCGTAGCCGAATACTTCTTTGAGGGTGTGTTTCAAATTGGCCAGGGTGGCCGGGGCTTCTTGAATGGCAACTGATGACATAAGGCGAGAACTCAAAAAGAACGCTGATAGAAGCGCGGTACTTAACGAAGATAAGCAATCGTATAGTTTTTTTGCATAAAAAATGGCGCTTACCGTGAATTGTGGAAAACAATTTGGCAACATCCGCTGCCAGGTAGGCCAGGGCGCAAAAACAAGTTCATGACAAACAGCTTGTTTGGGTAACAAGCCCGGGCTATTGCTTCTGGCAAAGTGTTGGCCCGGCTGGCTTTGCCCCGGTGGCCGCGCGGCGGCTGGCTTAGCTTCTTTCCCCCAATTTTGCGGAGACGTTCCCCTGTTTCGCCCATGGCCACTCCCCCCGACTCCGCTGCTGCCCACTACCTTGAAGCGGCTCCTGCCGACGTGCTGGCGGTTGCCCGGCAAGTGCTGGAGGAAGAAGCGGCGGCGCTGCTCGACGTGGCCGCGGCCCTCTCCGCCACGCCCGACTTCGTCAGTTGCGTGCAGGCTATTTTACGGCTGAAAGGCCGGGTCGTCGTCACGGGCATCGGCAAAAGTGCCCATATCGCCGGCAAAATCGTGGCCACGCTCAACAGCACTGGCACGCCGGCGTTGTTCATGCACGCCGCCGATGCCATCCACGGCGACCTGGGCATGATTCAGCCCGAAGACTTCGTGCTGGCCATCAGCAAGAGCGGCGACACGCCCGAGATCAAGGTGCTGGTGCCGCTGCTGCGCCGCAAGGGCGTGCCCCTCGCCGCGTTGGTGAGCAACCCGGACTCCTACCTGGGGCAGCAGGCCAACTTCATTCTCCACGCCCCCGTGCGCAAGGAGGCCTGCCCCAATAACCTGGCCCCTACCACCAGCACCACCGCCGCCCTGGCCCTCGGCGACGCCCTGGCCGTGTGCCTGCTCGAAAGCCGCCAGTTCAGTGCCGCCGATTTTGCTCGTCTGCATCCCGGCGGCACCCTGGGCAAGCGCCTTTATTTAAAGGTGGGCGACCTGAGCCGCCAGAACCAGCGCCCCCACGTGGCCGAAGACGCGCCGCTGAAAGAGGTCCTCCTGGAAATATCCGGCAAGCGCCTCGGCGCCACCGCCGTGCTCGATGCTGCCGGCCAGCTCGCCGGCATCATCACCGATGGTGATTTGCGCCGCATGCTGGGCAGCTTTTCCGACCTCGAAAAGCTAAAGGCCCGCGACATTCTAACGCCCCGCCCCGCCACCATCGACGTCGAAGACTTTGCTGCCGAAGCCCTGGCGCGCATGCAGCAGCGCAACATCACGCAACTGGTGGTAACCGAAGGCGGGCAATTCACCGGCTTTATTCACCTGCACGATTTATTGCGCGAAGGTCTTGTCTAACGAGTAATACCCGATTAAGTAAATAATAAATTATCGAATAATGAAGTTTAGCGCAGAGTGCATATAAGGGCACGTTTCAAACTTTCTCGTGCAATTTTGTTATGATTTCAACGTAGTGAAGGGCGCCAGTACGGGCCTTTAAGTGGCCTTCCCCTTCGCTCTTCACCCGCTCATCCCTTGACCAGCACCTATCTGATTGTTATGGCTGGCGGCATTGGCAGCCGCTTCTGGCCGTTCAGCCGCACCCACCACCCCAAGCAGTTTCATGACGTTCTGGGGCTGGGCCGTTCCATGCTGCAACTGACCGTAGAACGCTTTGCGGCCATTTGTCCGCTCGAAAACGTTTTCGTGGTAACCAACCGCGATTACGTGGGGCTGGTACAGGAGCATCTGCAGGCCTTGCCCGCCGACCAGATTTTGGGCGAACCCATCGGCCGGAATACAGCTCCGTGCATTGCCTACGCCAGCTATCGCATCGCTCAGCGCGACCCCCGGGCCACCATCATCGTAACCCCGGCCGACCACGCCGTACTGCGCGACGACGAGTTCCGTCGTCTCGTTGATGTCGCCGTTGCCGGAGCGCGCGCCAACGACGTGCTCATTACCCTCGGCATTCAGCCCTCCCGGCCCGACACCGGCTATGGCTACATTCAGTACATGGATGAGCAGTCGTTGCCGGGCGGCAAGCTGCACAAGGTCAAAACCTTTACCGAGAAGCCTAACCTGGAGCTGGCGCGCATGTTTGTCGACAGCGGGGACTTTCTGTGGAACTCCGGCCTCTTTGTGTGGCGCGTCGACGTCATCATTGCCGCCTTTCACCAGTACTTGGGCGACATTGCCGAGGTGTTCGACGAAGGCATCGAGATGCTCGATACGGCGCAGGAGGAGGAGTTTATCAGCCAGGCCTACTCGCGCTGCCGCAATATCAGCATCGACTACGGCGTGATGGAAAAAGCCGACAACGTCTACGTGTTGCCCGCCGATTTCGGGTGGAGCGACGTCGGCACCTGGGATTCGCTGCACCGCATTGGCCAGCACGATGAAAACAACAACGTGGTAAGCGGCGATGTGCTGCTGTACGACACTACCGGCTGCGTCATCAAAACCCCCGCCGAGCGTTTGGTAGTGGTGCAGGGCCTGGAAGACTACATCGTGGCCGAATACGACAACGTGCTACTCATCTGCAAGCGCAGCGAAGAGCAGCGCGTGAAGGAATTCGTAGCCGATGTGAAGGCGAAGAAGGGCGTCGGCTATAACTAAGACCCTGGGGAACCTCACGAGACTCCCGCGGGGCCTAACCCCTCTCCGCAAGAGAGGGAGCACCGGACTCGCAACAGGAACTCATTAATAATGAAAGAAGCCCACTCGAAGTGGGCTTCTTTGTTTTCCAGAATCAAAATTCATCCGAGCGGGACCGGTTACCCCTCTCCCGCAAACCGGGGGTCATGCTCCGTGGGGGCTCGTGAGGTGCCGTTGCCGGGCCACTTCGAACAGCATAATTCCCGCGGCCACGCTCACGTTCAACGACTGAATCTGCCCGGCCATGGGCACCTTGAGCTTCACATCCGCCAGGCGCAGCAGCTCGGGCGAGATGCCGTCTTCCTCCGAGCCCATGAGCACCGCTACGGGACCGGTGAAATCGTTGTTGACAACTCCAATTTCTTGTTCTGCTTTCTCGGTACACGCGACCACCGTAACCCCCGACTGCTGCAGGAAGCGCACGGTTTCGTGCAGGTTGCTTTCGCGGCATACGGGCAGCAGGTTCAGGGCGCCAGCCGAGGTTTTCAAGGCATCCCCGTTGATCTGAGCCGCGCCGCGCCCCGGCACCACAATGGCTTGTACCCCCAGGCACTCGGCCGTGCGGGCAATGGCCCCGAAGTTGCGCACATCCGTAATACGGTCCAGGAGCAACAGGAAAGGCACTTTGCCCTCCTCAAACAGGCTGGACACAATTTCGTCGAGTGGCGCGTAGTCAATCGGCGACACGAAGGCCACGGCCCCCTGGTGGTTTTTGCGGGTAAGGCTATCAAGCTTTTCGCCGGGTACCATCTGCACGGGAATGCCAGCCGCGCGCGCCGCGGTCGAAATGTCCGTAACCAGGCTGTTCTTGGTGCCGCGCAACAGAAAAATCTTTTCCAGGGTGCGGCCGGCGCTCAAGGCTTCCAGAATGGGCCGCAAGCCGAAGAGCATGTCGATGCTGCGGTCGGCGGCGGGCCGGCTCTCGTAGCGCGGCCGGCTATTCGACGGGTCGATATTACGCTCGCGGTAAGGCGGGCGGGCTTCGCCCCGGTCGGAGCGACCGGTCCGATTGCCGGCGGCCTCGTCGCGGTTGTCGCTGCCCCCGCGCCCCCGGGGGCGCGCGGGGCGGTCGTCGAACTCGCTGCCGCCGCGGTCCGGGCGAAACTGTTTGGGGATGACGGGCCGGTTGGCCCCGTCGTAAAAGCGGCGGCCAGCTACCGGTCGCGCGGGGCGGTTGGGACGTTCGGGCCGGTCAGGGCGGTCGGTGGGTTTCTCCATTTTTCAACGGCGGCATACCAGAGCAGTTCGTACTCGGGCCGGCGCACCAATTCGTAGTAATCAGGGGCAAAGGTACTCGGCCGGGGGCGGAAGGTGTAGGAGACGGGGCCGCCGTCCAGGTTGCCGTCGGGGTAAAACCACCGCTCCTCGCCATTGAACAGGCGCCGCACGCTGGGCGGCGGCCCCAGTACCACGTACAGCAGCCCCTTGTCGGTAAGCCACCCAGCCTTATGAGCGGCGAAAAGCTGGTTGGCTGCGGTGACGCGGCCGTAGTAGCGCCGAATCAGGTCTTTGCCCAGGCGTTGGTTGCCCTGGGCAATGTCGAGCCAGAACTTATCCACCGCCCGTTTGGGGTCGGCCGCGTCAGTAAGCCGCTGGCGCTCCTGGCTGGTGGTGAGGTAGCGCAGGGGCTCGATAAGTTCAGCCGCAGTGGTGAGAGCCGGGTACTGGTTGGCGGCCACCATCACGGCCAGCGGAGGGGACGCCGCGCCACCAGTACCGCCCACCCGCAGCGCGTAGAGGCCCGGCTCGGCAAACCGCAGCTGGGCGCCGGGTGGGGCAGTGGCGGAGTCGAGTACCGGCAGCACGCGGGGGCCAGCGGGCAGGGCCGCCGGGTTGGTCATGGGCGGTAGGGCGGGGGTAGGGTTAACCGCGTAGCGCTTCCAGCGGATGGGCTGGTAGAGGCCGTAGCTATCCACGCCAAAAGCCTCGTTGGCTTGCACGTAGCGGCGCAGCAAAGGCTGGCCCGCGGAATCGGTAAGCACAAACGAGCGCCCCAATTGCGCTTCGGTAAAGCGCAACCAAGCGGTAGTGGTGGCCTCCTGGTAATCATCTTTAGGATCAGCCGGAGCGGTGGTCAGCTGCATAATGGACCCCACTGGTACGTGGGCCGCTGCCACGCAAAAGCTCAGCCGGACTCCCCCGGCCTCGGGGCGCGGGTGCTGCTGCCGGCGCGGCACGCTGTCTGCCCACAGGGGCTGTTTGGCTTCGTAGCTGGGCCACACTGCCACCTGCAGCACATGGCCCGGGCCTAAGCGAGCCGGAGCCGGCAGCCGTAGGTATAGCCGCAGGCTGTCGCCCTCACGGCGGCTGTCCACTTCCAGGCGCGGGCCTTCGCGGTAGAGTCCGGCGTAGTCGGGGCGCACGGCTTGCGGCGCCCGGGGCGCCTTCGCGGCAGTTGCTACCAGCACGAAGCTGCCGATGATGCTTAATTTAATAATACCTTTCATAGGTGTAAATCTCCTTATCACAGCTTAATCAGAACCTACGCAGAAATAGACTGATCAATGCAGAATACCTGACATTGTTGCCTGGTTCTCCTGAATCGATTCCTAGTTAACGTTGGTCTCCCGGCTGTTCGTCTTTGTAGAATTTGCATTCTTGTACAGTTTTTGCCCCTTACTACTAGCTTATGCCTTTCCGCCTCGACCGCACTGCTTTTCACGCGGGTACTCACGAAGAAGCCGAAGCCTATCATCGCGACCACCAGCCCGATACACCGACCGAGCGGTTGCGCGCGGCTATGTACTTAAATAGCGTAGCCTATAACTACGACATCAATAATCCGCCCCGCCTGGACCGGACGATGTTCTCGTGTCGGTCCCACACCCACCGCACCAATGGGTAATATTTTCAATACCGACTTTCGGGATTTCCTCGAAGCCTTACGGCAAAATAATGTGCGCTACCTGCTGGTAGGCGGCTATTCTGTCATCCTCCACGGCTATAGTCGGACCACCGGCGACCTCGACATCCGGGTCGAGAAAACATCCGCCAACTATGCGCAGCTAGTGCCAGCGTTTCGGACCTTTGGAATGCGAATGTTCGATATGACAGCCGACAACTTTCTGCATCGGTCCGAATACGACGTATTTACCTTTGGCCGCCCCAGTTGCCATCGACATCATGACTACGGTCAAGGGACTGGATTTTACCGAGTCTTATGCGCAGGCCAGCGATAGAGAGGTTGAGGGCCTGACTATCCGCTTGATTCACTACCACCATCTGTTAGCAGCCAAGCGGGCTGCTGGTCGGCCACGCGACCAAAACGACTTAGTTAACTTATTGAATATTAAAAAATAGAGGCCGGTTCGCAGCTGCGAACCGGCCTCTATCATCAAAGCGGTCTACACCACCTTACCTACCGCGGGTAGTATTGGTTCATCAGCCCCAGGGCCTTTTCGCTGCGGGCTTTGTCGCCACTCAGCTCGGCTGCGCGGTACACGTACTGCAGGCTGATTAAGTAGCCTCGCTGGTCGTCTTCAAAAAGGCTGCCGTCCGGTCGGTTGGCGTAGTAGGCGAGCATTTGCTCCGAGCGGCGGGTCATGGTATCGAGGATGTCGTCGGCCTTCTTTTTCTCACCGCCCGCTATCAGCGCGGGCACCAGCTGAGGCGAGTACACGTCGTAGGGAATGGCCTTGTCAGGCATCAGCTCAAGGCACTTGTCGGCTACCTCCTTGGCTTTGGGGAGGTTGCCGTCCGCTAAGTAGGCCGTCGCCAGACGCGCAAACTTGTCGCGGTAGTTAGCCGGGAAGCGCAGGTGGTTTTCGTCGTAGAAAATATGGGGGTTCTGCAGGCCGCGATAGCTGAAGTCCTTCAGCAGGTGCTGGTAGGTGACGTCCTTTTCTACGTAGCCCTCGTCGCCGCTGCGCGGGTCATACTTCGGGTCCTTCAGCGGGAGCAGGCGGTAGGCCATGCCTTCGAGCTGGAAGTAGGGCTGCAGGTTCATGTAGTCCTGCGGGGCCACGGTGCTACTGAAGTAGATGGGGCGCTGCCAGTTGTTCGTGGCAATCATATCCAGAATCACCAGGTTTTTCTTCTCAATCGCGCGCTTGCCCATGCTCCACTCCATGCGCGGCACCAGCTGCTTCTCCCGCTCTTTGGGGATGATGCCGAGCTTCTTCACCGCCGCCGTATCCACGGGCAGGTAGAAGTTCGGCGTCGGGAACGACATCATGCCCGGGCCACCCTCCTGGTACTGCACTTGCAGCAGCGGGTTGTTGTCCTTCACCAGCTGAATGAACTCCTTGAGATTCACGCTTTGTACGGCCGGATTTGCGGCGTAAGGCAGCATGTCGTTGGTGCCCTGCGCATAGTTCTGGTCATCCAGGCTGATGGGAAACGGAGCTGATTTATACGAGCGGCGCTTCATCTGCTGGATGTACCAGTCGGTGTTCAGGTAGCTGAGCACGGCCACGCGCACGTCGGTACGGACGCCTTCCACTTCCTGGGCGTACCAGAGTGGGAAGGTGTCGTTGTCGCCATTGGTGAACAGGATGGCGTTGGGGGCACAGCTATTGAGCAGGTTCTTGGCCGAGTCCACCGAGTTGTAGCGGTCCGAGCGGTCGTGGTCGTCCCACCCCTGGGCCGCCATGATACCCGGTACCAGCAGGCCCACCACCAGGGCCAAACCGGCCCGGAGCCCGTCGGCTTTCACCACCTTGCCAAAGATCTCGGCCAGGCCCAGCACCCCCAGCCCGATCCAAATAGCGAAGGCAAACGTCGCTCCGGTGAAGGTATAGTCGCGCTCGCGGGGCTCGCGGGGTGGCTGGTTGAGGTAGAGCACGATGGCCAGGCCCGTCATGAGAAACAGCAGGCCCGTCACCCAGGCATCTTTGCTGTCGCGCCGGCTTTGGAAGAACAAGCCAATCAGCCCCAGGATGAGCGGCAGGGCCAAAAAGTTATTGTGCGCCGGGCTCTCGCCCACGCGGGGCGGCAGGCTCTTGGCGCTGGGGCTCAAGGGTGTAACCACCCCGGCCTGCTGAATATCAGACTCCCGCCCCACGTAGTTCCACATAAAGTAGCGCCAGAACATATGGCCCATCTGGTAGCGGAACAGGAAACTCAGGTTCTGGCCCATGGTGGGCTTCACGCCGTCCTGGATGTCAACCCACTTCTTGTAGTTAGCAATCTGGTCGGGCTCATAGCTGTAGAGGCGGGGCAGCAGCATCTTGTCTTCGGCCGCGTACGTGTATTCGGGCTGCGGCGGCAGCTCTTTGTACCGGCCGGCTTTCACGTCGCGGGCATAGCGCGGGGCGCCTTCCTCCTGGCCGTTGGGCTGGGCATTGAACTGCGGCCCATACAGCAGGGGCCGCGAGCCGTACTGTTCACGCTTGAGGTAGCTCACAAACGAGAGCACATCCTCGGGGTCGTTTTCGTTGATGGTGGGCTTAAATGAGCTGCGAATCGGTACGATGAGGTAGCTCGAGTACCCAATCAGGATAAACACCAGGCACAGCATCGACGTGTTTAGCAGTCGGCTGCGAAGCTGAAAGGACTGCCGAAAACCCAAATAAATCAGGCCAATGAACAGCGCCAGGAAAATAAGCAGTCCTGAGTTGAAGGGTAGCCCAACCGTGTTCACGAAGAATACTTCGAAGCTGCCGGCCAGGGTGGGCAGGCCGGGAATGATGCCGACCATAATGAAGCCGACGATAATCATGCTTACTACCAGCACGATAATACCCCCCTTCGTGGTGGGGTAGGCCGTGCGGCGGTAGTAATAAATGAAGCCCAGCGCGGGCAGCGTCAGCAGGTTGAGCAAGTGCACCCCGATGCTGAGGCCGATGACGTAAGCAATGAGCACCAGCCATTTGTCGGAGTCGGGCTCATTGGCGTGGGCTTCCCATTTCAGCATAATCCACACCACGGCCGCCGTGCACATCGCCGACATGGCGTACACCTCACCCTCCACGGCATTAAACCAGAAGGAATCGGAAAAGGTAAACGCTAGCGCGCCTACCACCCCGGCACTCAAAATCAGGAAAGTCTGAGCGCCGGTGGGCTCGATAGCTTCGGCGGCAATGGCTTGGTCGCTGGCCTGGCCCCGCAGCACCAGCTTGCGGGCCATACGGGTGATGATCCAGAATAAAAACAAGACTGTGAAGGCACTGCTCAAGCCCGAAAGGGCATTGATTAGTACTGCCACCTTGGTTACGTCGCCAAACGAGAACAGCGAAAACAGGCGCCCAAGCAGCAAGAACGTGGGGGCGCCGGGGGGGTGGGGGACCAGCAGCTTATACGAGCAGGCGATAAACTCACCGCAGTCCCAGAACGAAGCCGTAGGCTCCAGGGTAAGCAAGTACGTGGCGGCGGCAATGGCAAATACCAGCCAGCCAACGAGGTTATTCAGACTTTTGAAGGAACGCATAGAATCGTGTAAAGCGTAAGTCCCCTATGGGCAACGCAGCAGGCAGAGGATCGAAAAACGAAAGCTAAGAGCAGTTAGAGGGCAAAAGTAGGCATTGCAGCGTTGCAGTCGCACGAAGCTCGGCCGGCAGAGGCTGGCATGCTGGTCGGCAAATGCTTGCCCGAGTACTCACCGGCCGCTTGGGCTGCTTATTTGGCCAGCGGGCCGGTGCTGCGTTTATAAACACGAAAAGCAGCCAAGGGCTGCTTTTCGGTAGTCAAACCAGAAAAATTTTCGGTCAGTTCTGCAAGATAAGACGTCTGGTAGTCGTCACCTTACCGTCAACTAACAGGCTGTAGAAGTACACGCCCGCGCGTAGATCACTCAAGTCCAGGGGTAGGCCGCTGCTGGTCAGCTCAGGCTTTAGCGCTATGCTGCGAATTTCCTGGCCAATGATGTTGCTCAGGCGGAGCTTGTAGTCGGCGCCGGCCTTTTGGTTCAGCAGCACCGTTACCTGGCCCCGGCTGGGGTTGGGATAGAGGTTGAGCGTGGCCGTCGGGCGGCCATCTACTGTCGCGCTAGCCACTGCCACCCTAATGACCCCCACCATACCTACGTACTGGCCGTTCGACAGAAAGGAATGCGGGAGACAACGATATGGATATATTCCCGGAGTTAAATCGGGAATACGTTTAGTGGGCTCACTCGCGCTAAGAGTAAAGGTGGCCCACACAGGGGACGAACTCTCGGACTTGGTGGGATGAGTGCCCGAAACCCAGGTGAATACCACTGCATCTCCGGGGGCAATCGTCACATCGGCAGGCGAAAAGCTGTTTGTTCCATTAGCACCCACTAATACAACTACATCAGCTGCGAAAACAGCAGTATTTAATCCCAAAAATAGTGTGAGTAATGGGACAAGTCGCGTAAAGAAAATCATAAGTGTATACTTAAAATAAAGAGAAGAAAAGAAAGAGATGGTCAAAGCTAACTAAAAAACAAGCACCATGCCAAGTTATCTTTAGTTTAATTTACTTGCTCAAGCCTTTGCAGCCAGTTTGATAGACCATCGAAATGGTCAAAAGTTATACGGGCCTGGTAAAATATAACTCGGTTGTAGCGCCCATATGGTTGCCTGGAGGCTTAATTTATTTTATTTAACAACCCATATGCGCCGTTACAGCTGCCTGAAAAGCCCTAGTGGTTGTTACAGATACCGGATTTCCTGGAGGCCAAACCGCCGTAGCTCGTTGCCCACGGCCACGGCTAGTCGGCCGTCGTCTTCCACCCCGACAATCTGGCCGCTTACCCGCTGCCCGGCCACTTCAAACCAATGCGTTTCCTGGTAGCGGTACAGGGCCTGCAGATACGCCTGTCGCAGCCAACTGCCCTGCCCGGCTCGCAGTTGCAGGTAGCGCCGCTCCAGGCACTCGAGCAGGCGCGCCGCCAGGGCTTCCCGGGCGTAGGCGCGCCCCGTGAGCTGACTGATGGACGTCGCCGTCGCCGTGGTAAATCGTTGTTGGTTGATATTTAAGCCGATACCTATGACGCTATATTGAATCTTTGGACCGCTCAGGGTGTTTTCAATCAGAATGCCCCCAAATTTCTGGTCTCCGTAGTACAGGTCGTTGGGCCATTTCAGCTTCAGCTGGGGGTCCGGGCCGAGCAGGGTGCTGGCCCAGTCGTACACCCCCAGGGCCACGGCCTGGCTCAGTTGAAACTGCTGGGCGGCGGCCAGGAACGTGGGATACCACACCACTGAAAGCATCAGGTTTTCGGCGGGGGCTGCTTCCCACCGGTTGCCGCGCTGGCCCCGGCCGGCGGTCTGAAAGTCCGTAATAATGGTGCAGCCTTCGCTGGCCCGGTTTTGGACAATCAGGGCGTGGGCTTCCGAGTTGGTGGAGGCACAGGTCGGCAACCAAAGGAGCTGCTGGCCCGTGAACAAGGTTTGAGGGGTAACAACCACGGCCTTCTTTCGCGTTTCGTTAACTTCGTAGACTTTTGGCTGCAAAGCTCAAACCTAATAACACAATATGAAAAGCACGTTGGTCCGGCAGGATTCAGACACATTGGCAGATTTGGTGGTACGCGGGATGCAGGACAAGAAAGCGTCCGATATCGTGGTGCTGAATTTGAAGGAACTCAAAAACGCCGTGGCAGATTTTTTCATCATCTGCTCGGCTAACTCCGATACCCAACTCGAAGCCGTGGCCCGCTCGGTGGAGGAAGAAATCGAAAAAGTAACCGGCGAAAGCCCTTGGCAGACCGAAGGCCGCACCAACCGCGAGTGGGTGCTGCTCGACTACGTTGATGTGGTCGTGCACGTGTTCCTGCGCGATCGCCGGGCGTTCTATGCGCTTGAGGAGCTGTGGGGCGACGCCGACATCAGCTACATCGAAGCGGAAGAAGCGTAGGTCTGGTAAAGTAAGTACGCCGGTAACGCGTCTTACCCGTGCCGAACATTTGCTTTCGGCGCGGTGTTGCGTCCGTAGGTTCTACCTGCATTTAACTAGCTATTTTCATGTCGGATAAAAATTCCAATAACCATAAAAAGAAGAAGCCCCTGATGCCGACCCCTACCCCGCGGCCGGGCGTGCAGCTGTGGGTCCTGGCTGGCTTGCTGGTGTTCTTGTTCGGGGTAATGTGGGTGAGTAACCTGAAACCCGTCCGGATTAACCAGCAGCGCTTCGAGCAGATGCTGACGGCGAACGAGGTGAAGGAAATCACCATCATCAGCAACCAGAAGGTGGTGGAGGTGAAACTCAAGCCCGAAGCCCTGGCCAAGCCCGAGTACCGGCAGGAACTGACTCACCGGACGCCGTTTGGCGCTACGAGCAGCGGCGGAGCCGAGTTCTACTTCCCCGTGGTCGACGCCAAGCTGTTTCAGGAAGACCTGGACCGGTTGAAGAAGACTACGCCCGTCGCCCAGCAGGTGCCGCTCAATATCGAGGAGCGCCAGAGCCCGATGGATTACCTCGGCAGCTACGGCTTCATCCTGCTGATGATTGTCGGCTTCTGGTTCCTGATGCGCCGCATGGGCAGCGCCGGCGGACCCGGCGGCCAGATTTTCAGCATTGGCAAGAGCCGGGCCGCCTTGTTTGAAGGCGGCGACAAGGTGAAAATTACTTTTAAAGACGTAGCCGGCCTGGAAGAGGCCAAAGAGGAAGTACAGGAAATTGTTGAGTTCCTGAAAAACCCGAGCAAGTTCACTATCCTCGGCGGCAAGATTCCCAAGGGGGCGCTGCTCGTGGGGCCTCCCGGTACTGGCAAAACGCTGCTGGCCAAAGCTGTAGCTGGCGAGGCCGACGTGCCATTCTTCTCGCTGTCGGGCTCCGACTTCGTGGAGATGTTCGTGGGCGTGGGCGCGGCCCGGGTCCGCGACTTGTTCAAGCAGGCCAAGGCTAAAGCCCCTTGCATCATCTTCATTGATGAGATTGACGCCGTCGGCCGCAGCCGCTCGCGGGGTTCCGTGCCCGGCGGCAACGACGAGCGGGAGAACACCCTGAACTCCCTGCTGGTGGAGATGGACGGCTTCGGCACCGATTCGGGCGTTATTATTCTCGCCGCCACCAACCGCCCCGATACCCTCGACTCGGCCCTGTTGCGGCCGGGCCGCTTCGACCGGCAAATCAGCATCGACAAGCCGGACATCAATGGTCGCACCGAGATTTTTCAGGTGCATCTCAAGCCCCTCACGTTGGGGCCCGACGTGGATGCCCGCCGGCTGTCGGCGCAAACCCCCGGCTTTGCGGGGGCCGAAATTGCCAACGTCTGCAACGAAGCCGCGCTGATTGCCGCTCGCCGCGACAAGAAGATGGTGACCGACCAGGACTTCACCGACGCCATTGACCGCGTGATTGGTGGCTTGGAGAAAAAGAACAAAATCATTTCGCCCGGCGAAAAACGCATCGTGGCCTATCACGAAGCCGGCCACGCCATCGCGGGCTGGTTCCTGGAGCACGTCGACCCCCTGGTGAAGGTTAGCATCGTGCCCCGGGGTGTGGCCGCCCTCGGCTACGCGCAGTACCTGCCCAAAGAGCAGTTCCTGTACAATACCGAGCAGCTGACCGACGAAATGTGCATGGCCCTGGGCGGCCGGGCGGCTGAAGAGCTGGTGTTTGGCAAAATCTCCACCGGCGCCCTGAGCGACTTGGAGCGCATCACCAAGATGGCCTATTCCATCGTGACCATGTACGGCATGAACGCCAAGCTCGGCAACGTGTCGTTCTATGACTCGAAAGGCCAGAACGAATACGGTTTCTCCAAGCCGTACTCAGAGGCTACTTCGCAGATGATCGACGAGGAAGTGCGCACCATCATCGAAAACGCCTATACCCGCACTAAGGAGCTGCTCACCGAGCGGCGCCACGAGCTGGAGGTAGTCGCCAAAGAGCTACTGGAAAAAGAAGTGCTGCAACAGGAGGACCTGACCCGCCTCGTCGGCCCGCGGCCCTTCGATACGCAAACCAACTACCAGGCTCACATGGCCGGCACCGACCGTAGCGAAACCGCTAGTGAGGTGAAGGGCGAGCAAGCCGCGGCCGGCAAGCTCGGTAACGACCTGCCCGACCTGCACCTGCCCGGCCTGGATGACGAGCGTATGTCGCGCCCCGGCAACGACGTGGGAGCTGGTAGTGCCGCCGCGCCGGTTTAATGGATGCCAATAAGTTAAACGAAAAGCCGGCCTTAAAAAGCCGGCTTTTTTGTTTCTAATTGGTCTATTCATCATCCCGGCGTTCTAGCATCCACAAGCTCAATAAGGCGGTTATGTTGAGCACAACTGAGGCATTTTGTATAAGATGGTACTTCTTTTCCTGCGATTGAATTACTCCCCAACAGAGAGGTTTGCCTACATAAACCTTGAACTCGGCGGACGCCGGATGAGGTAGGAAAGACTATTTCAAGCAGGTGCAGGACATCAGGCGCAGTGAACAGCACGTCCCTGCTGCCTGATGTGCTGCGGTATATTCGGCCATGAGTGCCCACCACTCAGAGAATGGGCCGGTTTGATAGGGCACCAGGGTACTATTCGCCCACCCGTTACCTTTGAAACCCGTTAGCTGCACTGACTTTACTCATGGCCGAAAATTCTCGCGACGCCATTCTCGCCCGTATTCGCCGCGGCTTGGCTCAGCCCGCCCCGCAGCCGCCCCGGCCCGATTTTGAGCTGGCCGTACACCCACCATTAAGCAGTAGTGACTTGGTGGTGGCCTTCGCCGAGAGCTTTCAGCGCATAGGTGGCGAGTTTTACTATTGCGAATCATTGCCGCAACTGGCGGAACAAATTGCCGGCTTTCAGCAGCGCCAGCAAGTTGGCGCGCCCTATGTCTGGGAGCCGGCTCTGCAACAGTTGTTACGAAGTGCGGGCGTGGCCTTTCAGGCCAATGAGACCGATTTCATTGAGCAGGCTGCTGTAAGCCTGACCTCGTGCGAGGCCTTGGTGGCCCGCACAGGTAGCGTGCTGGTAACAGCAGCTTCAGCCAGTGGGCGACGGCTAAGCATTTATCCCGACCAACACCTCGTATTAGCCCGGCCCAGCCAAGTGGTAGCCGAAATAGGGGATGCTTTGCGGGTAGTGCAGCAAAAATACGGGGCGCACCTGCCGTCCATGCTCTCGCTCACCACGGGCCCCAGCCGCACCGCCGACATCGAGAAAACCCTCGTGCTCGGGGCGCACGGGCCACGGCGGCTCGCGCTGTTTTTGCTGGAAGAAGCGTCGTAATTTATTCGGCCTGCTGAGCACTCGGCCCGGCCAGCGGCGGGGTCGCAACCGAAGCTCAGCAGAGGCTGATTCCGCCGGTGCGGCAGCCCGGGCCTGAGGCGTGAAAAGCGCGGCGGCCCGTAATTGCCACAACTTTCGCTTTATTACCTGTTAAGGGCTTTTAAGAACCAGAGGATACTGGCACCGCTTAGTGTGCGGCCGGCCGTTACTCCCCGTAAGAATAATTCTTTCTATGAGGCCCCTGCTTACCCTACCGGACTTAGAGTTGCCACCCGGCCGCCGGGTGTATTTTGCTTCTGACTTTCACCTGGGAGCGCCCGACGCGGCTTCGTCGTTGGTTCGGGAACGGCGTATTGTGCGCTGGCTCGAGGAAGCTGCTCAGGATGCGGCCGCCATTTATTTGCTGGGCGACCTGTTTGATTTCTGGTTTGAGTACAAGCACGCCATTCCGCGCGGGTTTATTCGCCTGCAAGGCAAGCTGGCCGAGCTAACCGACGCCGGTTTGCCGGTCACCATCTTCACGGGTAACCACGACATGTGGATGTTCGGCTATTTCACCCAGGAGATGGGCATTCCGGTGCGGCGGCAAGAGGTGTCGCAGCGCATTGGCAACCAGAATTTTCACATTGGGCACGGCGATGGGCTAGGGCCTAAAGACTACAGCTACAAGGTGCTGAAGCAGGTCTTTAACTCCTCGCTCGCGCAGTGGTTGTTTGCCCGGCTGCATCCCAACTTTGGCATCGGCCTGGCTAACAAGTGGAGCCGACACAGCCGGCTGCAGAATGGCAAGGACGACGCCACCTTTTTCGGCGACGAGGAATGGCTGCTTCAGTACTGCCGTGAGTTAGAGACGCGCGTGCATCACGACTACTACGTTTTCGGTCACCGGCACCTGCCGCTTGATGTGGAAGTGGCTCCGGGCAGCCGCTATGTAAACCTTGGCGAATGGGTCAATTATTGCTCTTATGGCGTGTATGATGGCAATGAACTGGCGCTGCGACATTTCGAGCAGTAATTCTTATTTAGAGCCAAGAAGTGAGAGCTCAGAACTTAGAGCTCTCGGATCGTTCTTACGGTGGTTGGTATCGCTCTTGGTTCTTGGCTCTTGGTTCTTCGTTCTAAGTCAGGCCCAGGCGCAGGTTACGGTGCCGGTCGCCCCCGTGCCCACACCGGCTGCTAGTGCTCCGTCGGCGGCGCCCTGGACGTTCGTACGCCTCATCAAGCTGCCTAATCCCGGGGCGGCTTCCCTCGACCGGCGCGGGGCGCTCTACGTGGCCGATGCCGATAACAACCTTCGCCAATACGGGGCCGAGGGGCTGGCTTTAAACACCTACGCGCCGACTCAGCCCGGTCATATTGCTCAGGTAGAAGCCTGGAATATCACCAGGACGCTGGTTTTCAACGACGACCGCCAACAGCTGGTGCTGCTCGACCGGTTTCTGGCGCCCATCGGCGAGGTGCGGTTGGCTGACTACGGGGATGGGACCGTGCGAACGGCCACGCTGGCCCCCGACAACCACATCTGGCTGCTCGACGAGAGCAGCCTGGTATTGCGCGAATTCGACCCCAACACCCAGCGCATGGCTCAGAATACCCCGCTGGATTTAATCATTGGTCGCTCCCGGCCGGATTTCCGTTTTCTGCGCCATTACCAGAACAACATCTACCTGGTCGACCGTACCACGGGCGTGTACGTGTTTGACAACCTGGGTAATTACAAGAAGAAAATGCCCTTCACGGGATTGAGCATGGTCGGTTTTCGGGGCGATGAGCTGTACTACTTCGACGCGGGTGCTGTACATTTTTTCCACCTCTATAACCTTTCGGAACGCCGGGTGGCCCTGCCGGTGGAGGTCGACCCCGCAACCGTGCGCCAGGTGCTGGTGGGGGAGTCCTATGCCTACATTTTCACGCCGTTGGGGATTGCCGTCTACCAGCTCAAACAATAAGCTTAATAATCAGCTCATTGATTAATACTCGTGAGTTATAGTAACCCGAGGAAAAGGGGGCCGTTAAGCTGAGGAGTTATTCCTTTCCATACCAACCCCTTTTCTATGAAAGCCCTTCGAATTCACGGCATGAAAGACGTCCGCGTAGATAACGTGGACGACCCCGAGATCCAGGATTCCCGCGACGCGATTATTCGCGTTACCAGTACGGCCATCTGCGGGTCCGACTTGCACATCTACAACGGCAGCATTCCGCAACCCCGCCCCATGACCCTGGGCCACGAGTTCATGGGCATCGTGGAGGAAGTGGGCAAAGGCGTCAGCAACCTCAAGCGCGGCGACCGCGTGGTGGTGCCCTTCCCGATTGCCTGCGGGCACTGCCTGTTCTGTAACCACGACCTGCCGGGCCACTGCGAAAACTCCAACCCCGAGCATTACGGCCCCGAAGGCGGCCTGATGACCGAAAAAGGCGGGGCCTTGTTCGGCTACACCGACTTGTACGGCGGCTACGACGGCGGCCAAGCCGAGTACGCCCGCGTACCCTACGCCGACTACGGCCCCCGCAAAGTGCCCGACAACCTCACCGACGAGCAAGTTCTTTTCCTGACCGACATCTTCCCCACCGGCTACAGCGGCATCGATTGGGCCGGGGTGAAGGGCGGCGAAGTCATCGCCATCTTCGGGGCCGGGCCCGTGGGCATTATGGCGGCGAAGTCGGCCTGGCTGCGCGGGGCCAGCCGCGTCATCATTGTCGACACCCAACAGTACCGCCTCGACAAAGCCCGGCAAACGGCTAATGCCGAAACCATTCTGTGGGAAAGCAACAAGCAGGTAGTAGAAGAAATCCGCGGCCTGAGCAAGGGCTACGGGGCCGACGTCTGCGTGGAAGCGGTAGGCTTTGAGCCGGACCGCAGCCTGCTCGACCGCGCCAAGTCGGTGATAAACGTGGAGAAGGGCTCCGATAAGGTGCTGCTGGCTTGCATGAGCGCCGTGCGCCGCGGCGGCTTCGTGTCGGTGCTGGGCGTGTACTCCTCGCCGTTCGACAACTTCCCCATCCACCAGTTCTTCGACAAGGGCATCATCATGCAGGGCGGCCAGGCCCCGGCCCACAAGCACATCGACAAGCTCCTGCAGCACGTCGCCAATGGCGACGTGCGCCTCGACGACATTATTTCGCACCGCCTGCCGCTGAGCGAAGCCGTGCACGGCTACGACATCTTCCGTAATAAAAAAGACAACTGCACGAAAGTAGTGCTCAAGCCGTAGGGCGCGGCCCTTTTCGCGGATACCATACGAAGGAGCCTGCTCAAAGCAGGCTCCTTTAGTTATGGGGCTTCTGGTGAGCTAAGCCCGTGCCACCCATTTATAGAGTGTTATTGAACTTTATCCGCCCTGGACACTTGGTGGCTCATGCGGCGAAAAAGCACGGGCACCGGGAGTAGAAGCCTGGTACCGTGCTGCCTGCGTGGGTCAGCGCACAACCTTGTAGCGGTGGTAACGGCCGGCCAGCTCCACCTGCACCAGGTACAAGCCGCTGGGTACGGCGCTTAAGTCGAGCTGCACGGTACCGTTGGGGCCCGCGGCAGCGGGAGCGGGCAGGGTGCGGCCCAGGGCGTCGAGCAGGCCCACCTGGGCCGGGCGCAGGGGCCGGCTGGCCTGCACCAGCACCTGGGCGTCGTCCCCCACGGGGTTGGGCGAAATGGTGAAGTCCGGGCCCGCATCCGCCGCCGGCGTAGTAGGTAAGACTTGTAGTCGGTTCAGGCGGAAGCGGCGCAGGAAGCGCCATACTTCCACGCTGGCACTGATGTCCTGATTGGTGGGGTTGGTAGCGCTCTGCTGCGGAAAACCGGGGGCCAAGCTGGCACCGGGCCAGGTGTGGCCGCCGCCAATAATGCGCAGGTGCTGCACTTCGCTGCCCTGCCGGCCCCCACTCCACACGCTACGCTCGACGGTGCTGAAATCGGTGGTGCTGGAATTGGGCAGCATGGTCACGGCCGGGGCCGGGTTGCAGCCGTTGAGCTGCACCCAGTAGCTGAGCACGTCCGGGATGGGTGTGAACGTGATACCCAGGGCCGAAGTGCCGTTGTAGGGCACGGTGGTATCGGCGGTACCATGAACCTCGAGTATGGGCATGGGGTGCTGGGGCCGGCAGGCCGCCAGCCGCGCCGTGGTGATGCTGCCCGTAACGGAGGCTACCGCCGCGATGCGCCCGCTGAGCTGGCAGGCCAGCTCGTAGCTCATGAAGCCGCCGTTGCTCATGCCGGTGCTGTAAACGCGGTTGACATCGATGCTGTAGCGGGACTGAAGATCAGTCAGCAGCGCCGATAGAAACGCCACGTCATCCACCCCGCCCGAACCGGGGGCCAGGAACGTGTTCCAGTCGCGCGAACCGAGTGGGTTCACCGCGCCGTTGGGGTGGACAATCAGGAAGTTAGCCGTGTCGGCAATGGGCCGAAAGTTGCCGTAGGCTTCCTGCTCCAGGTTGTTAGAGCCGTAGCCATGTAGGTTAAAGAGCAGCGGCACGGGCGTACCCGGGCGGTAGGCGGCCGGCACGTAGAGGCGGTACTCGCGGTTCAGTCCCCCGCTTTGGATGGTGCCCGTCACAGTGGTCTGCGCTCGGGCAACCAGGGGGAATAACTGAATCAGAGCCAACAGGAAAAAGGGGTAAAGATTTGGAATAAGCTTCATGCGGTTAGTAGGTAGAAAGAAGTGGAGATTAAGGAAATAGAGATTATGTGAAAGTGAAACGAAGCTGGCGAAAGTCGGCCGCCTGACTCCCGTGGGCCGGGTTAGCGCAATACCGTCCGGGGCTGGTAGGGCAGTGCCGTAAACACCGCCTCGTCGCCCTGCACCGGGGAGCGCACAGGAGTGGGCGGCAAAGGGCTGCCGTTGGCACCTTGCGTGGTGCCGACGGATTCGAGCTAGTGGAAGTAGGACGGGGCGGGGTGAAGAGCAGAGCAGCGTGCTGGGCAAGCCCAGGATTTTAGGGTAGCGCTTGATATACGGCCTGAACCGCGAGCGTGTTCTGCACCTGCCCCCGGCGGGCGGGCCGCTAACCATCATCGCGGACGTGCTGAAGTATGGCAAGTACCTATCCCTGAAAAACTAGCTGGCCCAAGTACTGCGGCGGCCGGCCCGAAATGTTTCTGCGTACCGGCTGGGCCGGCCGTTTCGCGTAGCTGTTTAACAACCCCTTCGGGGAAGCAGCGTTATCTTTGGGGAGAGACAAGTCAAGCTGAATTCTACCATAAGTTTGCATATATGAGGCTCAAACGACGCCAGACGGCGGGCTTTGCCAAGCTGCCCGTCCTGGGGATGCCGTTCTGGAAATACATCCCCTTTTTAGTGCTGGCCCCTGCTGGTGGCCTTCAGGCACAAGGCTCCTTGCGTCCTGCCCCTTCGGCTAAGCTGGCGCCTGCGCTACAGGCTACGGCCGCCCGAAAGTCGTCCTACACGGTGCGGGTGAGCGTGCCCAAGCCGGCTGCCTTTCAGCAGTGGGCCCGGCAGCACCTGCCGGCCGCCCGGGTGTCGCAGCCCAGTGCCTCGCCCCGCACCTTGGCCGTAAGCGGGCTGAACGCGGAATCCCTGGCCCAGCTTGCCGCCTGTCCCTTGGTCGACTTTGTGGATGTATCCGACCGGTGGGCGCGCGAAGAGCGGCAGCTGAATAACTCCGACTTGTCGGTCAATGCCATTACCGCCGTTCACGCCCGGTTCCCGGAGCTCGCGGGCCAGGGGCTGACTGTCTCGGTAAAAGAGCGGCCGTTCGACCCGAATGATACCGACTTTAAGGGCCGGGTGCTGAATCAAGGGGACGTTACCGATGCGCCTTCCAGCCATGCCACGGCCATGGCCACGCTTATCGGCGGGGCCGGTAATTCGCACCCCCTGGGCCGGGGAGTGGCCCGGCAAGTGCGCCTGGCTACGTCCGATTTTGCCCGCCTGTTGCCCGACGATGACCAGCAGCTGGCACAGGCGGGCGTGACGGTGCAAAACCATTCATACGGGGTCGACATCGAGAATTATTACGGGGTGGAAGCCCAGGAGTACGACCGCCAAACGCAGCAGTTTCCCGAGCTGGTGCACGTCTTCTCCTCGGGCAACTCGGGCACGCAGGCCAGCTCGGCGGGCCCTTACGCGGGGCTGGCGGCGGTGGCTAACCTGACGGGCCAGTTCAAAATGTCGAAAAACACCTTGACGGTAGGCGCCACCGACCCCTCGGGGCAAGTGGCGGCGCTCAGCTCGCGCGGGCCGGCCCACGACGGCCGCGTGAAACCCGAGCTGGTGGCGTACGGGGAAGGCGGCTCGTCGGAATCAGCGGCGCTGGTGTCGGGCCTCAGCCTGCTGTTGCAGCAGGTGTACCGCGACCAGCACAACGGCCACCTGCCGCCCGCCGCTCTGGTAAAAGCCGCCCTGCTAAACAGTGCCGACGACCTGGGCCGGCCGGAAGTGGATTTTGTGAGCGGCTTCGGCCAGGCCGATGCCCTGGGGGCCATTACTACCCTACGCAGCGGGCGATTCTTCGCCGGGGCGGTGGCTCAGGGAGCCGAACAGGTGTTTCAGGTGTCGGTTCCGACGGGGCAGCAGCAGCTAAAGGCCACCCTGGTATGGAGCGACGCCGAAGCACCGGCCAATGCGCCGCGGGCCCTGGTTAACGACCTCGACCTGGAGCTGGTGTCCGTTAGTACCGGCCAGCGCTGGCAACCCTGGGTGCTGAGTACCTACCCGCGAGCCGACTCCCTGGCCCTGCCCGCCCGCCGCCGTCCCGACCACCTCAACAACGTGGAGCAAATCACGCTGGCCGTGCCGGCCCCCGGCCCCTACGAGCTGCACGTGCGCGGCTACAGCGTGCCGCAGGGCCCGCAACCCTTTAGCGTAGCCTATGAGTTTAGCCCCCAGGGCCTGGAGTGGTTGTTTCCATCAGGCTCCGATAATCTAAAGCCCGGGGCCGCTAACCTGGTGCGCTGGCAGTGGAACGGCCCCGCCGCCACCGCCCGGCTCGAATACCGCCCCGTCGGCCGCGCGGAGTGGCGGGTGATAAGCCCCGCCGTGGACCTGACGCAAAACCGTTTCTCCTGGTCAGTGCCCGACACCACGACGCTAGCTCAACTGCGTTTCGTAGCTGCCGGCCAGCTTTTTCCAACCGATGCATTCCTTATAGCCCAGATGTCGGCCGTGCGGGTGGGCTACACCTGCGCCGACGAAACCTTGCTGCAGTGGCCGCGCGTACCCGGCGCCACCGACTACCAGGTGTACCAGCTCGGCGCCACCGCGCTCGAACCCCTCGTGCGCACCACCGACTCTGCTCTGGTGCTTACGCGCCCTCAGATGGCCAACCGCTACTACGCCGTGGCACCGGTGATTCAGGGCAAGGAGGCCGAACCCGGTGGAACCATCGACTACACTACTCAGGGTACGGCCTGCTACTTCCGCTCGTTTCGGCCGCGGCAACTGGTAACCGACGCCGTGACCTTCGACCTGGAAATTGGCAGCACCTACCGCCTTCGGTCCGTTACCCTGGAGCGGTTAGGATCCGGGGGGTATGAGCCCGTGCGCACGATTGCTCCCGTTCGCCAATTAGAGCTGGTCCTTCCCGACCAGCTTCCCGGTTCCGGCCGGTACGAGTACCGGGTGCGGCTCGAAACCACTGCGGGCCAAACCTACTTCAGCCAGGTTGAAGAAGTGTACTACGTGCCTGCCGACGACTTACTCGTGTTCCCCAACCCGGTGGTGGCCGGAACCAGCCTCCGCCTGATTGCGGGCGAGCAGGGGGAGGTGCGCACCTCCCTCTACGATGCGCTAGGTCGGTTGCAACGGGCCGGTAGTGCCGATGGGGCCATTAATAACATTGATACCACGGGCCTGCTGCCCGGCGTGTATCTGCTGCGGATCCAAACTCAAAACGGCCGCCTGACAACCCGGCGCATTGTCGTGCTGTAGTCGAGTAGGAGTGCGATGCTACTCAATGAGGCCCTATGTTGAAGCATCCAGTGTGGATATTAGGAGTTCGTTGAAGTAAAGTTCCAACTTCCTGAAGTCGGCATCGCTACTTACGAGGCAGTGGTGCTCCGGCGAACTCGGCAGGGTAACTTTTTGCGTATTGGAAAAGCCGGGTTGGCGCGCGTCGGCAATGCGGGCAGTGCCTGAGATCAGGCGGGGCGGCACAGACGCCCGGCCAAGGGGCAGCGCGTCGCCGACGCTCCCCCGCACCGCTCTGGTTCCGGTAGGGTCAGACAAACAACAAGGCCCCAGCTCCGACGAGCTGGGGCCTTGTTGCGGTTGCGGTTTGGCGTCGGCTTAGTACAGGTATTGTAAGGCCGTTACATCGTTAGCATTGAAGGGCCGGTTTTGACCCGAGCCGATGCAGGCCAGCATCCACGAGTTCGGGTCGGGCCCGGCCGGGGTGCCCGGGATGAGGATGGCCCCAACGGTGCTGGCTCCTTCGTTGGTGAGCGTCCCGCCGCAGCTGTAGCTTCGGTCGGCGTAGTCGGTGTGGCGGAAGCCGATGCAATGGCCGACTTCATGGGCCAGAATAGCGGCGATGTAGGTACTGGCATTGGCCGTGCCGATGGCACCCGAATTCACCTTGACGCTGTTGTAAGGATTGCCACCAGTTGGGAAGCCGCCCGAAGCCAGGTAGCGGGCTCCACTGGGGGCCTTAGTCAGCACAATGTCGCCGCCCGAGGTGACGCGGGTGAAGCGGACGCGTAGGTTCTGGGCATTGTAGCGGCGGATGAGCTCATCGGTAGCGGTTACATAAGCGGCCGGAAGGGTAGAAGACACGCGGATGCTAATGGTGCGGGAGGTGCCCGATATGGTTACCAGGTCGGTAGTATGGTACTGTTCCGCGGTCCCGACGCGCAGGAGCTGGTAGTGGGGCGTGGCGGTCAGGTTCTCGTCGGTAACGACGATGTCGCCTTCGACCAGGTAGCCATCTTCCACTTTCTTGACATCCTGGGTGGAGAGGCCCATGGCCCGAATCTGGGTGAGCACAGCGGCCGAAACGCTGGCCTCAGCGGCCGGGGCAACGGCTTCTTGTTCTTTTGAGCAGGAAGAAGCGGCAAATACTGAAGCAGCGCACACGGCGGCGGCAGCAAGTACATTTTTAACTTTCATAAGCTTTCTCGAATGTGTTGAGGGATAGATGGGAAAATGTTTGAAGGATGGCCGCAATTAGAGAACAAGAATTGTAAAAGTCAACGATAATTTAATGAAACATTAAAAATAATTTAAAGTATGCGCGTATATGTTGACAAAATTATTGGTTAAGACAAAAAGCTTTAATGAACCAGTACTTGTGCTCAGCTCTAATGAACTCTGAGTATCACCTCATCCGAAGCCCGGGGCTAAGGCTGGCACATAAACAAAAGGGCCCCGGCTCGTAAGAACCGGGGCCTTTCTAATGGCGCAGGGGCTACCCGCTAGTACACGTATTGCAGGGCTCTCACGTCGTTGGCATTAAAGGGCCGGTTCTGGCCCGAGCCAATGCAGGCCAGCATCCACGAGTTCGGGTCGGGGCCCGCCGGGGTGCCCGGAATGCGGATGGCCCCGATGGAACCGGCACCCTCGTTGACAGCAGCCCCCCCGCAGCTGTAGCTCCGGTTAGCATAGTCGGTGTGGCGGAAGCCGATGCAGTGGCCGATTTCATGGGCCAAAATGGTAGCGATGTGCGTAGTGGGGTTAGCGGTGCCGATGGCGCTCGAGTTCACCTTAACGCTGTTATAAGGATTACCGCGCGACGGGAAACCAGCGGAAGCCAGGTAGTCGGCGTCAGAGGGAGCCTTGCTGAGCACGATGTTGCCACCCGAGGTAACCCGGGTGAAGCGGATGCGCAGATTCTGGGCGTTGTAGCGCCGGACAACCTCGTTGGCAGCCGTTACATAAGCGGCCGGGAGGGTAGAGGATACCCGGATGCTAATGGTGCGGGAGGACCCTGAAACGGTCACCAGGTTAGTGGTGCGGTACTGCTCCTCGGCCCCAACGCGCAGGAACTGGTAGTCAGGCGTGGTAGCCAAGTTCTCATCGGTAATAGCGATGTCGCCTTCAACCAGGTAGCCATCTTCTACTTTCTTAACATCCTGGGTAGAGAAGCCCATAGCCCGGATCTGGGTGAGCACGGAAGGAGAGATGCCATCTTTAGCGGCTGGGGCAACGGCCTCCTGTTCTTTCGAGCAGGAAGAAACGGCGAATACTGAAGCAGCGCACACGGCGGCAGCAGCGAGTACATTTTTGACTTTCATGGGTTTTAGGGGGTGGTAGGTGGAAAAATGTGTGAAGGATAGACGCAATAAGGGAATAAGAATTCCAGTTGTCAAGAGCTGACTAGCGAAATATTTAAAAATTTTCATTAAATATAAACATTTATAGCATAGTTTGTATGAGCTCGTCTCCTAGGTTAAAATTATTAATTGTATATTACAGACGAGCTTAGTATTGACGTTTCCACTGGCCGGAAATCAGCAAGGAATTCCGGCGCTCAAAGCGTAGTTACTGCCCGGCGACCCGGTGCCGGGCCGCCGGGCAGGGCCCCTGCTGAATTTCGTATCTTTGCTAGGAACTGAATTCTCGCGGAAAATCATTTTTCCCTCAACTATATAATTTCTTACTAGTGGCTTGTTCATCATGTTCTTCCGGCGGGGGCTGCGGCACCAAGCCGGGCGGCTGCAAATCCAACGGGGGCTGTAGCACCGGGGGCTGCAACCGCCTCAATGTTTTCGACTGGTTGCAAGACGTAGAGGTGCCGGACTCTTTTGCCGGCTTTGATATCGTAGAAGTGCGTTTTAAAGGAGGGCGTAAAGAGTTTATGCGCAACCCGCAGCGCCTGCCGCTGGTCACCGGCGATGCCGTGGTGGTGGATGCGGCCGGCAGTGGCTGGCACCTGGGCCACGTGAGCCTGAAGGGCGAGCTGGTGCGCCTGCAGATGCGCAAGAAGAAGGTGCCAACCGATTCCCGGGAAATCCGCGATATTCTGCGCCTGGCCACCCCGGAGGACGTGGAGCGCTGGGAAGCCGTGCGCGACCTCGAAAACGGCACCATGTTTCGGGCCCGCGCCATGGTGGGCGAGCTGCGCCTGCGCATGAAGCTCAGCGACGTGGAGTATCAGGCCGACCGGACCCGCGCCCTCTTCTATTACTCGGCCGAAGACCGGGTTGATTTCCGGGAGCTCATTCGGCGCCTGGCCGACGAGTTCCGGGTTCGGGTCGAGATGCGCCAGATTTCGCTGCGCCAGGAAGCCGGCCGCATTGGCGGCATCGGCGTGTGCGGGCGCGAGCTGTGCTGCTCCACTTGGCTGCAGGATTTCAAGACGGTAAGCACCACGGCCGCCCGCTACCAAAACCTGAGCCTTAATCCGCAGAAGCTGGCGGGCCAGTGCGGCCGACTCAAGTGCTGCCTCAACTACGAGCTCGACGCTTACCTCGATGCGCTAAAGGATATCCCGCAGGTGCAGCGCCCGTTGCAAACGACCAGGGGCGACGCTTTCTTGCAGAAAACCGACATCTTCCGCCGCCGCATGTGGTTCGCCTTCAAAGGAGATAACAACTGGGTGATGCTGGAGACGACCCGGGTGCGCGAGCTGCTCGACCAGAACAAGCGCGGCGAAAAAATCGAAAGCCTGCTTCCCCCCCGCGAGGAAGAGCCCGTGCCCGAAGTATCGGCCATCGTGGAAGGCTCGCTCGACCGCCTCGATGACAAAATCAAGTCGGTCAGCAAGCGTGCCAAGCGCAAAAAATCCCGGGGCGATTCGAAGGACGGCGCTTCGGCCAAAGCGGCCGAAGCCCGGGCTCCGCGCGAGTCCCGGACCGCCGGCGAACCCCAGGCGGCGGCTGAGCCCGGGGCCGAGCCCCGCGCGGGCCGCCCACCCCGCGAGCCGCGCGAAGGCCGGGCTCCCCGCGATGGCCGCCGTCCTGCCGGGGCCGCGCCGGGGGGACCCCGCCCGCCGGAGCAGATGACCAGCCCCGGCCCCGGCGACCCCGACAACCAGGTGCCGGCCCTGGGCGACGTACCCGAACAGCGGGGTCGCCGGGGCGCGGCGGCTCGCCCCCTCAACCGCCGGGGCGGCCGCGGCCGCGAGGCATCCCGCCCGGAACCGAAGGACGGGGCCAGCCCGGGCCCGGGCGAAGCCGCCGAGCCCCGGCCCGAGGGCAGCCGGAGCCGCCGGTCCGACAGCCCGCGCCGGCCCGATGCTACTGCCAGCGCCCCGCCTCGCCCCGCTGCCGAAGGC